>CAXXNS010000001.1:0-442113 GCA_963666895.2 Desulfovibrionaceae bacterium
TGCGGACGGAAGCCCGCCCTGGCCAAAAAAATCCTGCTCTTCGACCTGGAGCGCATGGACTTCGAGACCGTGTCTCTGACCTAGGCCCCGGCCAATCCCCCGATGACGTTCCCGGACCGGTCGCGGTCCAGCATGGCCCAGGCCGCGTCCAGGGCCTCCTCGTGGTCCGTGAAGGTCCGCTCCGGGCCGATGAGCTTGTCCATGCCCAGGGACAGGAACTGGTCCCGCATGTCCGGGCGCACCACGGCCAGCACGGCCAACCCCTGGTCCTTGAGCTTCTCCACCATGCCCACCAGGGCGAAGATGGCCGACAGGTCCATGAACGGGGCCTCCAGGCAGTTGATCACCGCCACCTTGGCGCCCAAAAACTCCATGACCTTGTCCTGCATCTGGGAGGCCGTGCCGAAGAAGAACGGCCCGCGCACGCTGATGACCCGGATGCCGAAGTCCGTGTCGTCCTGGATGCCCCGCTCCGCGGCCTGGATATCGGCCCCGTTGCCGGGCTCGAAGATGCGCACCTGGGTCTGCTTGGCGATGCGGTAGGTGACCAGGAAGGAGGACAGGGTCACGCCCGCGGCCACGGCCATGATCAGGTCCGCGAACACGGTGATGCCGAACACCGAGAGCATGACGGCCAGGTCGGTGCGCGGAGCCCGGCGGGCCAGGCCGATGAGCCGCCAGTCCAGGATGTCCACGCCGACCTTGACCAGGATGCCCGCCAGCACGGCCAGGGGGATGCGCGCGGCCAGGGGACCCAGGCCCAGGAGCACGGAGATCAGGAACAGGGCATGCACCACGCCGGACAGGCGCGTGCTGCCGCCGGACTTGACGTTGACAACGGTGCGCATGGTGGCCCCGGCCCCGGGCAGCCCGCCCACCAGGGCGGCCAGCGCGTTGCCCACGCCCTGCCCGATGAGCTCGCGGCGGGAGTCGTGGCGGGTCTTGGTCAGGGAGTCGGCCACGATGGAGGTCAGCAGGGTGTCGATGGAGCCCAGGGCGGCCAGGGTCAGGCCCAGGCCGACCACCGTGCCCACGTGGTCCAGGCCCAGGTCGGGCAGGGCCAGGGGCGGCAGGCCGGACGGGATGGCCCCGATGTTCGGCACGTCGAGATGGAACAGCCCGGCCACCGCGGTCAGGCCCACCAGCGCCACCAAAGGCGAGGGCACCAGCCGGGAGATGCGGGCCGGGGTCAGGAAGACGATGGCCATGCTGGCCGCGCCCAGGCCCAGGGCGGCCGGGTTCAGGTCGGCCACGGCCTGGGGCAGCACGGCCAGGGCGGCCAGGGGCGAGCCCTTGGAGGCCGCGCCCAGGAGCACGGGGGCCTGGAGCAGGATGATGATGACTCCGATGCCGCTCATGAACCCGGACAGCACGGGATAGGGGATGAAGCGCACCAGGCGGCCCAGCCCGGCGATGCCGAAGCCCACCTGGAAGAGCCCGGCCAAGAGCACGGCGGCCATGGCCGTGGGCAGATCGCCGCTGAAGGCCACCAGGGCCGAGGCCATGACCACGGTCATGGGGCCGGTGGGCCCGGAAATCTGGGACGGGGTGCCGCCCAGGATGGCGGCGAAGAAGCCCAGGACGATGGCCCCGTAGAGCCCGGCCGCGGCTCCGGCGCCGCTGGCCACGCCGAATGCCAGAGCCAGGGGAAGGGCGATGACCCCGGCGGTCAGGCCGCCGAACAGGTCGCCGCGCAAGCGGTCAATGGAAATGGAAGGCATTGAATCCTCGCAATATTTTCGGGCGCGACGCTTTGCGCGCCGGAGGGAGCGAGGAACCCCTCGTCCGCGGCGGGAGTGGTCTCCCGCGTCCGTTTTCAGGCCCCGCGGGCCCAAAGAAACGGTCTCGTATACGCCCGTCACTTTCGCTTTGCAACAACTCCAACCCCTGAAAATAAAAAAAATCCGCCCCGGTCTCCCGAGGCGGATTTCTTGTTTCCGATCAGGACGGCGGCTACACGGCCACCCGGATGACCCCGGGAATCTCCATGAGCTTGTCGCGCACGTCGTCGCCCGGCTTCTGGTGCACCACGTACACGGTCTGCACGTGGTCGGCCAGCTTGCGGGAATTGTTCTCCCGGATGTTCACGCCCAGGTCGCCCAGGGTGGTGCCGAAGCGGCCGAACATGCCCGGGGTGTCCTCGTGGGTGATGAAGATGGTGTAGGACTCCTGGCCCTCCTGCTCCACGGTCTCGCCCACGTTGACCGAGCCCTGGAAGTTGCCCCACTTGAGGTACTTGTTGACCACCTCGGCGATCTCCAGGCCGGTGCGGATGGCCGCGTTCTTGGTGGAGGCGCCCAGGTGGGCGGAGCAGACCATGTTGTCCAGCTCCAGGAGCTTGGAGGTGAAGGGCTCGCCCTCGCGCTTGGGCTCGGTCCAGTAGCAGTCCAGGGCCGCGCCGCCGATGACGCCCTTCTTGAGCGCGTCGTACAGCGCGTCCTCGCTGACGTTCTTGCCCCGGGAGGCGTTGATCAGGAAGGCGTCGTCCTTCATGATCTTGAATTCGCGCTCGCCGATGACCACGTCCTTGCCCCCGGTGTGCAGGGTGACGAAGTCCGAGCACTCCAGGACCTGGTCGATGGAATCCAGGTACTCAACCTTGGAGTCCAGGGAGCGGTACATGTCGAAGCCGACCACCTTCATGCCCAGGGCCCGGGCCTTGCCGGCCACGGACTGCCCGATGCGGCCGCAGCCGATGACGCCCAGGGTCTTGCCGAACAGCTCCTTGCCCAGGAAACGCTTCTTGTGCCACACGCCGCTCTTGAGCGTGGCGTGGGCCATGGGCACCTTGCGGGCCACGGCGAACATCAGCCCGATGGTGTGCTCGGCCGTGGCGTTGGTGTTGCCGTGGGGCGCGAACTTGACGATGACGCCCAGTTCCTTGGCCGCCTCCAGGTCGATGTTGTCCGTGCCCACGCCGCCGCGGCCCACGATCTTGAGCTTGCCGTTGCCCGTGGCCCCGGCCTCCAGCACCTGGCGGGTGACCTTGGTGGCGCTGCGCACCAGCAGGGCGTCGAACTCGCCGATCTCACCGAGGAGGTCGTCGGGGTCGCGTTTCTCGGTCTCTACGGAGTAGCCTTCGTTCTTCAGATAGTCCTGGGCTTCCTGCACCAGTCCGTCGTTGGCCAATATGCGCATGATGGTCGGTCCTTTACAGTTTGGCGAGCTCGGCGCCGAGCACGTTGAGATAAGTTTCCAGCATTTCCTCGTTGATGTCGCCCATGTGCCCGACGCGGAAGACCAGGCGGCGGTTCTGCTCGACAAGAGCCGCGTTCAGCTTGCCGTAGCCCGGGTCGTACAAATAGCCGTGGCCGCGCATGGTCTCCTTGAGCGCCTTGAGCTGGTCCAGGGTGACGCCCTCGGGCACCATGACCGTGGTCAGGGTCGGGGAGCGGTGCCCCTTCTGGGCGAACAGGTCGCAGCCGCTGGTGTTGCGCACCCACTCGTGCACGATGTCGCGCATCCTGAGATGGCGGTCGATGCGCTCCTGGGCTCCTTCCACGTTCATGATGTAGTCCATCTGCACGTACATCTGGTTGGCCAGGGTGCAGTTGGGCGTGGTCAGGGTCTGGTTCTTGCGCGCCCGGCCCAGCTGGTTGAGGATGCAGGAGGCGTGGCCGCGGTTGGTCACCTTGGCCGCCTTTTCCTCGGCCTCCTGGTTCACAAACCCGATGCCGAACCCGGCCGGGAGGGCCAGGGCCTTCTGGGTGGACGTGCAGTACATGGCCGGTCCGGCCTCGTCCAGGTTGACCGCGAAGCCGCCGAAGATGGACACGCCGTCCACCAGGGGCATGGCCCCGTGCTCGCGGATCACTGCGCAGACGTCCTTGATGTCGTTGCGAACGCCCGTGCTGGTCTCGTTGTGGGTGAAGGTGACCACGGCCGGCTTCACGGCCTTGAGCTTGTCGGCCAGCACGTCGAGGTCGATGGCCAGGCCGTAGTCGAACTTGAGCTGCTCGGCCTTCTTGCCGTTCAGTACGGCCATCTTGTGGTACAGATCGCCGAAGGCGCCCACCGACACGTTGAGCACGGTCTCATCGTCGGCCACCAGAGAGCGGATGGAGCTCTCCATGGACGTGGACCCGGACCCGTTGTAAATGATGGTCTCATAGCCGTCCCCGGCTCCGGCCAGCTCCTTGAGCCAGCCCCGGATCGGACCGAAACGCTTGTCGTTCTCCTTGTCCCGGTGCCCGAACTCGGGCAGGACCCCGGCCTCCTTGACCTCGTCGCGGATGAAGGTCGGGCCGGTGATGAACAAAGCCAACTCTGCGAAATCATATCCGTTCGTGTCCATATACATCCCCATGATTTGCGGGTGTGCCGCCTGCGGCGGCCATAAAGGATACCTTACTTATCCGCTTGCAACGCCGCTGTCCAGCCGACTCGCCGGAAAAACCCGGGGTTACGGCCCTTGCCAACCGCGTCCGCGCTTCCTATAGTCCGCTCTTCCCCGGGGGGAATCCCTCCCCAGTCCCCGGGAGGAGCCCACGATGCCAAAACTCGGTCCACACATTTCCATATCCGACGCCCAGTTGTTGACCCGCGTCCTGGGCCTGGTGGACATGGAGCGTTTTGCGGACTGGCCCGAGGACGTGAAGAAGCTGGCCTGGGACCTGGCCGCCGAGCTGTTCCTGGTCCGCTACAACCCCTTCGTGGACCCGGACCTGGTCAAAAAGTCGGTCTGGCGGCGGCTGAACATGGCCAAGCCTTCCCTGTCCGGCGGCTACCCCAAGATCCTGACCGCCGCGGTAAACGAGTTCTGGGAGCGCTTCGAGGAGGACCGGGAGTTCAAGGACCGGGTCCGGGAGCGCCTGGGGCCCCTTTTGGACGAGGACGGCATGGGCGATTCGCCCAACACCTTGGTGGAGTGCGCCACCGACGCCACGGACCTGCGCGTGGAGCTGCCCATGCTGGTGGTCTTTCCGGGCACGGCCCGGCAGATCACGGCCATCGTCCGCCTGGCCGGGGAAATGGGCTTCCACCTCATCCCCCGGGGCGGCGGCACCGGCCTGACCGGCGGGGCCATCCCCCTGGCCGGGCGCACCGTGGTCCTGTCCCTGTCGCGCTTCAAGGAAATCCTGGACATCAACGTCGAAGAGGGCGTGCTCTGCGCCCAGGCCGGGGTCATCACCCTCAAGGCCATCCAGGCCGCGGCCGAACAGGGCATGCTCCTGACCGTGGACCCGGCCAGCAAGGCCGCCTCGTCCCTTGGCGGCAACGTGGCCGAGAACGCGGGCGGGCCCTTCGCCTTCGAGTACGGAACCACCATCGACAACCTGCTCTCCTACCGCATGGTCACGCCCAAGGGGCGGATCATGGAGGTGGTCCGCCGCGACCACCCGCGCCACAAGATTTTCGAGACCGACACGGCCGTGTTCGACATCAGGGACGAGGACGGCACGGTGCGGGACACGATCACCCTGTCCGGCGCGGACCTGCGCGGCCCGAACCTGGGCAAGGACGTGACCAACAAGTACCTGGGCGGCCTGCCCGGGGTGCAGAAGGAGGGCGTGGACGGCATCATCCTGGACGCCTGCTTCGTGCTGCACAAAAAGCCCGAGCACTCCCGCACCCTGTGCCTGGAGTTCTTCGGCCGGTCCATGAAGAACGCCGTGCTGGTGGTCAAGGACGTGGTCGGCCTGCGCGACCGCATCCGCGATCAGGGCGATCTGGTCAAAATTTCAGCCCTGGAGGAGTTCGGCACCAAGTACGTCCAGGCCATCGAGTACAAGAAGAAGTCCGCCGCCTACGAGGGCGAGCCCATCTCCGTGCTCCTGCTCCAGCTGGACTCGGACGACAAGGAGGCCCTGGACCAGGCCGTGGACACGGTGCTGGCCCTGGCCCAGCCGTACGAGGGCGTGGACATCTTCGCGGCCAGGGACGACAAGGAGGCCGAACTGTTCTGGGAGGACCGGCACAAGCTGTCGGCCATCTCCAAGCGCACCTCGGGCTTCAAGGTCAACGAGGACGTAGTCATCCCCATCGACCGCATCCCGGACTTTTCCGACTTTCTGGAGAACCTGAACCTCATCTACCTGGCCAAGGCCTACCGCAAGGCCATCGGCCGGGTGCGCGATTTGCCGGGCATCCCGGAGGACGAGCCGCGCCTGGAAGAAGCGAGCCACAGGGTGCGGGCCATCCTGACCGGCGAGATCACGGCCGCCACGGTCAGCGAGGAGGAGCAGGAGGCGCAGGTCCGGTACATCTTCCGCGAGCTGCAGGACGCCTTCCCCAAGCTGGACCGCGAGATCAAGGCCATCGGCCAGGACCTGTTCGACTCCCGGGTGGTCATCGCCAACCACATGCACGCGGGCGACGGCAACTGCCACGTCAACCTGCCGGTGAACTCCAACGACGCCGAGATGCTGGCCCTGGCCCACGAAGCGGCCGGGGCGGTGTTCGACAAGGTGCTCACCCTGGGCGGCCAGGTCTCGGGCGAGCACGGCATCGGCATCACCAAGATCGACTACCTGGCCCCGGAAAAGATCGAGGCCCTGCGCAGGTACAAGCACGAGGTGGACCCGGACAACGTCATCAACCCGGGCAAACTGACCACCCGCCCCCTGCCCGCCGAGCCCTACACCTTCTCCTTCAACCGGCTCATCCAGGACCTGGACCGCACCGCGCTCAAGGACAAGGAAGAGCTCATCGCCATGCTCAAGGCGATCCAGACCTGCACCCGCTGCGGCAAGTGCAAGGGCGTCTGCCCCATGTACCACCCCAGCCGCAGCGTGCTCTACCATCCGCGCAACAAGAACATCTCCCTGGGCGCGCTCATGGAGGCCATCACCTATTCCCAGTTCCAGCGCGGCGAGCCGGACGAAGGCCTGCTGGCCAGGCTGCGGGACATGGTGGAGCACTGCACGGCCTGCGGCAAATGCACCGCGGTCTGCCCGGTCAAGATCGACTCGGCCGGGGCGGCCCTGCGCATGCGCGCCTTCCTGGACTTCAAGGGCCAGGGCGGCCACCCCATCAAGCACGCCGTGCTCAAGCATGTGGCACGGGATCCGTCCCGCCGGTTGCCCGGAGTGGCCAAGGCCCTGAGCGCGGGCCAACTCGTGCACAACGCGGCCATCTCGCTCATGCCCGCGTTCTGGCGCAAGCGGCGCGAGAGCCTGCTCCTGCAGGGCCCCGGGCCCCGGGTGGACTTCACCAGCCTGGTGGCCGAGCTGCACCTGGACAAGGAGTGCGTGTTCAAGCAGTCCGGCGCGCGGTCCGACGACACCGTGCTCTACTTCCCGGGCTGCGGAGCCGGGCTCTTTTCCACGGACGTGGGCCTGGCCTCGCTGTACGTCATGCTGGCCACCGGGGCCAACGTGGTCCTGCCGCCCAAGCATTTGTGCTGCGGCTACCCCCTGCTGGCCTCGGGCTGCGACGAGGCCTACAAGGCCAACCGCCACCGCACCCTGCAGGAGCTCATCGACCTGCTCATCGTCACGGGCAAGGCCGGGCTCAAGGCCACCACCCTGGTCACGGCCTGCGGCACCTGCCGCGAATCCCTGGAGAGCTTCGACTTCAAGGGCGAGTTGGACGATCCCCTGACCCACGTGGACGTGCTCCAGTTCGCCCTGGACCGGCTGAACCTCCCGGCCGCGCCGGGCAACCGGCTGGTCTACCACGCGGCCTGCCACGCCGAATGGACCGGCGCTCCCAAGGACAAGGCCGCGGGCATGTATCGCACGGCCCTGGCCCAACTGACCGGATCGGAGGTCACCCTGTCGCCCTACTGCTGCGGCGAGTCGGGCCTGGGCGCCCTGACCAGCCCGGCCATCTACAACCGGCTGCGGGAGCGCAAGAAGGACCAGTTGGAGCGCGACCTGGCCGGGGACAGGGACGGGGACCGGGCCCAGAGCCCGGTGGTGGTGGGCTGCCCGTCCTGCCGCATCGGCATCCGCCGCTCCATGATGGCCCTGGGCCGCAGGAACAAGGTCATGCACACGGCCGAGTACCTGGCCGAGCAGATCGGCGGCAAGGACTGGAAAAAGGATTTCAAGGCCCGGCTCAAGGCGGCCGAACGCAAGGGCCGGGCCGTTCTACTGGACTAAGCGACCGGCTCCAGGTACGTAGGCTCCTGTTTTCCCAAAACACGAACCCGAGAGATGTGAACATGATGCGAGTGGCCGTGGTCGGACTGGGGTGGATGGGCAAGGTCCATTTGCGCAACTACTCCGAGATGCAGGGCGTGGAAGTGGCCGGGGTGGCGGACATCGACCCCAAGGCCCTGGAAGAGGCCAAGGAACGGTTCAACGTGCCCACCTTCACCTCGGTGGAGGAGTTGCTGGAACAGAACCTGGACGCCATCAGCGTCTGCGTACCCACCAGCCTGCACCACGCCACGGGCATGGCCGTGATCAAACGCGGCGTCCCCCTGCTCATCGAGAAGCCCCTGGCCGCCACCGTGGCCGAGGGCCGCGAGCTGGTGGAAACGGCCGAAAAGGCCGGCGTGCCCCTGATGGTCGGCCACATCGAGCGCTTCAACCCGGCCGTGGGCCGGGTCAAGGAGCTCATCGGCGACGACGCCATCTCCATCACCATCGAGCGCGTGGGCCCCTATCCGCCGCGCATCCAGGACGTGGGCGTGGTCAAGGATCTGGGCTCCCACGACGTGGACCTGGTCCGCTGGCTGACAGGCTCGGAGTACGAGTCCGTATACGCCGTGACCAGCACCTCCATCGGCAAGCACGAGGACACGGCCCTGATCACCGCCCGCATGAAGAACGGCGTGCTGGCCAACATCTCCACCAACTGGATCACCCCGTACAAGTCCCGCACCATCCACGTGGCCTGCAAGTCCAAGTACATCGAGGCCAACCTGATCAACCAGGAGGTCAAGGAGTTCTCCTCCTTCTCCACCTACGACAAGAGCTACTCGGTGCGCGAGTGGCCCCTGATCTGGCAGGAGCCGGTGAAGCAGGAGCTGACCGCCTTCCTGGCCGCGCTCAGGCAGGGGACGGAAGTGCCCATCACCGGACGTGATGGGCTCAAGGTGCTGGAAACACTCGAAAAAGTGTTTGAATGCGCTTGTTAGGGATTGGCGGCCTGGGCCTGTAGCGAAGCGTTGTTCACCGGCCGGGCGTTGGCCATGGGCGGCACCGTGGGCCGGGGCTGCCTGGGCGCGATCTCCAGATAGTCGTCCACCCCGGCGATGCCCTCGGCCTGCCTGGCCACCTCGATGATGCCCGCCTTTTCCTTGGCCGTGGCCACGCGGCCGAGCAGCACCAGCCGCTTCTGGAGCACGTTGATGCGCAGGTTGGCCGTGCGCAGGGTCCCGCTCTGCAGGAGGTCGTTGCGCAGGGCCAGGGCGGTGCTCATGTCACTGTTCGGATCAAAGGGCACCATCTCGTTCTTCAGGTAGAAGATGCCGGTGATGCTGCACACCCCTTCCGTTCCCCGGACCACGCCCAGGGCCGTGTCGGCCTCGGCCTTGTTGCGGAACAGGCCCACCAGATAGACGTGGTGGTCGATGACGTAGGGATTGATGCTCAGGAAGTCCCCGGCCTCGGCCATGCGTTTTCGCAGGTCGGCCTCGACCACGGCGTCGCTGGGCAAGGGCCTGCCGAAGTCCACCCGGTCCTCGGGACGGACCACCTCGTGGATGTCGTAGCTGGTCTTGATGGCTCCGGCCACCTGCATGGCGGGCATGACCACGGCGCAGGAACTGAGCAGCAGCGTCAGACCGAGAAGGATGCCGATGACGACGACGGAAGGCAGGGTGTGCATGGGGTCACCACCTGGGTCGGTTATTTCCATTCCCTTGCCAGTAGTCTAGAAATAATCTAGATGTCAATCATTCGTCGAAAAATCACTTCTTTCCCGGGACATGCAATGAGCGAACCACAACCGGACAAGCCCTACCTGGACCAGAACGGCGACCTGGTCATCCCCTTTGCCTGCGCGGATAACCGCTACAAATACTGGAAGAAAGAGGGCCTGTCCCTGGCCGAAATCCTGGAAGATGTGGGCGCGCCGGACGCGGTGCTGGCCCGCTACCTGCCTCCCAACAAAATTCAGGACAAATCCGGCTGACCCGGCGGCGACTCCCGGAAGTTGCCCCCGCAGTCGTCTTTGCCTATAACCCCGGCATGCGCCCTTCCCCAGCCCTGCGGCACTGGCTCATAGCCTCGGCGCCGCTTTTGGCCGTCCTTCTGGCCCTGGTCCTGTGCTTCGGCTCGGAAGCGGGCACCGCCGCCTGGTTCAAGGCCTTCCGCGCCGACCACCCGGCCCTGACCTGGACCATGCGCGTGGTCACGGACTGGACCGGCTACGCCTTCTACGTCTGGTTCCTCTGGCTGCTGTACGACGCCTTCCGCCGGGGCGACGCGGCGCAGAAGCGCTTCGTCCTGGTCTTCGCCGTGGCCCAGATCGTGATCGCCCTGGTCCTGGTCCGGGTGCTCAAGATGGCCATCGGCCGTCCCCGGCCCGACCAGGAAGGCGTGTTCCACTCCATGAGCGCCAAGGGCGCGTACCACTCCCTGCCCTCGGGCCACACCACCGAGGCCGTGGGCGCGGCCATGAGCCTGCTCCTGCGCCACCGCCGCCTGGCCCTGGACCTGGGCCTGGGCGGGCTCGTCGCCCTGCTCGGCTTCTCCCGCGTCTACCTGGGCTGGCACTATCCCCTGGACGTGTTCTGCGGCTGGATGCTGGGCTCGGTCACCGGCCTGGCCGTGACCCTGTTCGCCCCTCCGGCCCCTGACAGCGAGGACCCGGCATGACCCGGCTGCTGGAACGCTTCTGGGGGCTCATGGCCCGCCACCCGATCCTGGCCCTGGCCGGGGCCGTGGCCGCGCAGACCGCCCTGACCTTCACCTCGCGCTCCCTGTGGTACTCGGACGAGGTCCGCTACGCCGACGCCTACAAGAACGTGCTGGACGGCCACTGGCTGGTCCTGTCCCTCAACGGGGTGCCCTACCCGGACAAGCCCCCGATCTATTTCTGGTTCGTGGCCCTGGTGGACAAGCTCCTGCCCGGCGGGGGCGAGGCCCACTTCTTCGTGGCCGCCGCCCTGACCGGGCTGTTCTTCGTCTGGGCCGTGTACTGGCTGGCCCGGGCTCTGGGACAATCCAAAGACACGGGGCTGGGCGCCGGGCTGGTGGTCCTGACCTGCCTCTTTTTCTCGGGCATCCTGCACTACTCGCGCATGGACCTGATGTTCGCGGCCCTGATCGTCGGTTCCCACGCCTGCCTGTTCAAGGACGCAACCGCGGACAAGCGCACCTGGTGGCCCGTGGCCGGGCTGGCCCTGGCCGGGCTGGCCGTGCTGGTCAAGGGCCCCCTGGGCATGGTCTTTCCCCTGCTCTCCTTCGCCGCCTTCCTGGTCTGGCAAGGCCGGGCGCGCAGGCTGTTCACCCCGGCCGTGGGCCTGGGCCTGCTGGCCGGGCTGGGCCTGTGCACGGCCTGGATCGGCGCGGCCTGGGCCGTGGAAGGCGGAGACTTTTTGCACACCGTGTTCGTGGAGCAGATCTACGCCCGGGCCACCAACACCTTCCACCACAAGGAAGGCCCGTTTTGGTACTTCGTGGTCCTGCCCCTGACCTGGCTGCCCTGGACCCTGGTCCTCACGGTCCTGCCCCTGGGCCGGCTGTTTACGACCGGGTTCTGGCGCGGGCTGTGGCGCGGCCGCAAGCGGGACGGCCGGGACGGCCCGGTGTTTTTGTGGGCCTGGTGGCTGTCCTCCTTTGTCCTGCTGTCCGTCCTGTCGGGCAAGGTGGTCATCTACGTGCTGCCCCTGTTCGCGCCCCTGGCCATCCTGACCGCCTCGCACCAGGAAGCCATGACCGACCGGCTGCGCGTCCGGCTGTTCACGGTCATGGCCATCTTCCTGGGCCTGCTGGGCGCGGCCTCCCTGTTCACCAACCAGCTCATGCACTTCGAAATGCACGCCAAAAACCTGTGGCTGCCGGGCGGCGCGCTCATTTTGGGCGGGCTGCTCCTGCTGGCCCTGCGCCGGGCCCCGGCCAGGGCCTGGCTGGTTGGGCTGCTCTGCTGCGTGATTCTGTGGGTCAACGGGCTGTGCCTGGGCACGGCGTCCTCCCTGGACCCCTGGTTCTCGCCCCGGGAGCAGGCCGAAGTGCTGGGCCAGTACGCGGCCAAGGGCTACCTGCCCGTGGCCTTTGACATCTACCCGGGCATCTACACCTACTACGCGGGCACGGACATCAAGGAGATCGGCTCGGGCGGCCGCGACAACGTGGCCCGGCTCATGGCCGAGAACCCCAAGGTGGTGGCCGCGTTCAAGAAGAAGCACTGGCTGGAGTGGGACGACCGGCCGACCGGCGTGAAGATCGTGCACGAACAATGGATCGTGGACCAGCCGTACATCCTGGTCCTGAGCGAGCGACCGGAGTAGGCCGTGTACAAGCGCGTTCTGGGCATCGACTTCGGGCTGAAGCGGGTGGGCCTGGCCCTGACCGACCCCACCGGCACCCTGGCCTCGCCCTTGCGCACCCTGGAGCGGTCCGGCCGGGAGCAGTGCTTTGACGAGCTGCGGGAAATCATTGAGGCCGAGGGCGTGGAGCATGTAGTGGTCGGTCTGCCCCTGGGCCTGGACGGCCAGGAGACCGAGACCACCCGGCAGGCCCGCAACTTCGCCCAAAGCCTGGCCCGGCGCATCGGGCCGGACGTGGAATTGTTCGACGAGCGGCTGACCTCGGCCCAGGCCGAGGAGGAACTCAAGGAGGCCGGACTGACATGTCCGAAAAAGAGAAAGCAGGCCCTGGACAGCCAGGCGGCGGCGATCATCCTCCGGACGTGGCTGGAAACCGCCTGAAGTACGCGGTCTTCGCCGCCGTGGCGCTGATGATCGGCGTCACCGTGGTCTGGGGCTGGTTCGCCTGGCGCTACTACGACTTCATGTACGTGCCGCCCGAGGAGCCCGGCCGCGACGTGACCTTCGTCATCGAGCCCGGCCAGACCTTTTTGCAGGTGGCCCGCGGCCTGGAGGCCGAAAACCTGGTCAAGGACGCCAAGGCCTTTCTGGAGCTGGCCAACAAGCACGGCCTGACCACCCAGGTCAAGGCGGGCGAGTTCGCCCTGTCCACGTCCATGCTCCCGGAGGATCTCCTGCGCGCCGTGACCAGCTCGGCCGGAATCCAGCACCGGTTCACGGTGCGCGAGGGGCTGACCTGGTGGCAGACCGCCAAGCTGGTGGAGGAGGCCGAACTGGGCACCTTCGACGAGTTCAAGGCCGCCATCCACGACCCGGCCCTGCTGGCCGAGTACGGCATCCCGGCCGACAGCGCCGAGGGCTATCTGTTCCCCGAGACCTACATGCTGTCCAAGGCGCGGGAGAACACGGCCGACGCCGTGGCCCGCATGATGATCGACGAGTTCTTTGCCAACGCCCGGGAGGTCTACGGCGGCGAGCTGCCCGCGCCCGAGGAGCTGCACGAGCTGGTCACCCTGGCCAGCATCGTGGAGAAGGAGACCGGGTACGGGCCGGAACGGCCGACCATCGCCGGGGTGTACGTGAACCGGCTCGAGAAGCCCATGCGGCTCCAGGCCGACCCCACGGTGATCTACGGCCTGGGACCGGACTTCAACGGCAACCTGCGGCTCACCCACCTGGAGGACAAGGGGAACCCCTACTCCACCTACCAGCACGACGGCCTGCCGCCCGGGCCCATCTGCTCGCCGGGCAAGGCCGCCTTGGAGGCCGCGCTGCACCCCGAGGACCACGACTATCTGTTCTTCGTGGCCAAGGGCGACGGCACGCACCACTTTTCCAAGACCCTCAAGGAGCACACCAAGGCCGTGAACCAGTACCAGCGCTGGGGACGGGACCGGGAGAACTACACGAGCACGAAAAATTAATCGGGCGGTTTGCAATACAAGACCAGATAACGTAACAACGTCTCTGAATTTGCGTCGGCCCTCGTCACCCCGCGAGCCTGCTTCAACGCCCTTGGCCAAACCCGGGCAGGGAGGTTCCTTTGGACGAGCCCACCACCGCCCGTTTTCCCGACACCATCCTCGACTCCATCAACGAGGGCGTGTTCACCGTTGACCTGGACAAACGCATCCGGTCCTTCAACGCGGCCGCCGAACGCATCACCGAGGTGCCGCGCGCCCAGGCCCTGGGCAGACGGTGCTACGAGGTCTTCCGGGCCAATCTGTGCGAAAAGCAGTGCGCCATGGCCCGCACCCTGGACACGGGCACGCCCGTGGTCAACACCATGGCCTACATCGTCAACGCCACGGGCAAGAGCGTGCCGGTGCGCATCTCCACGGCCCTGCTCAAGGACGAGGACGGCCGGACCATCGGCGGGGTGGAGACCTTCCAGGACATGACCCAGGTGGAGCGGCTGTGCCGGGAATTTAGGTCCAAGTTCACCTTCGAGGGCATCATCGGCCGCAGCCCGACCATGACCCGGCTCTTCCAGATTCTGCCCCAGGTGTCCCAGAGCGAGAGCACCGTGCTCATCGAGGGGGCCAGCGGCACGGGCAAGGATTTGTTCGCCCGCACCATCCACAACCTGTCGCGGCGCTGCAAAGGCCGGTTCGTGGCCGTGAACTGCGCCGCGTTCCCGGACACCCTGCTGGAGTCGGAGCTGTTCGGGTACAAGGCCGGGGCCTTCACCGACGCCAAGCAGGACAAGCCCGGCCGCTTCACCCTGGCCCAGGGCGGGACCATCTTCCTGGACGAGATCAGCGACACCTCCCCGGCCCTGCAGGTGCGCCTGCTGCGCGTACTCCAGGAGCGGGTTATCGAGCCCCTGGGCTCCCTGGAGGCCGTGCCCATCGACGTGCGTGTGGTGGCGGCCACCAACAAGGACCTGCGCGCCCTGGCGCGCAAGGGGCTGTTCCGCGAGGACCTGTACTACCGCATCCGGGTGGTGCACCTGACCCTGCCGCCCCTGGTGGACAGGCGCGAGGACATCCCGGCCCTGGTGGAACGCCTCATCAAGCAGTTCAACCGCAAGCAGAAGCGCCACGTCATCGGCATCTCGGACCAGGCCATGGCCCGGCTCCTGAAGCACCACTACCCGGGCAACATCCGCGAGTTGGAGAACATCATCGAGCAGGCCTTCGTGCTCTGTCCCGGGGAGGTCATCGAGGTCCGCCACCTGCCCTCGGAACTGCGCCGCTCCGGGCCCACCTCCCTGGACGACATGGGCGGGCCCATCAGCCTCAGGGCCATGGAGCGGCTGCTCATCGTGGAGGCCCTGCAGCGCTACCACGGCAACCGCAAGCTGGCCGCCAAGTGCCTGGGCATCAACCCCAGCACCCTGTACCGGAAGATGCGGGCCATGGACATCCGGCCGCCGGGACACGACGGCCGATACCGGCAATAGCTTCGTCCACGGCCCGCACGCCCGGGCTATTGCTTATAGGTCTGCTTGGTGTTCATCTTCTTCAGGTCCGTGTCGGACAGGGGCTCGGCGTAAACCCCGAGCTGAATCATGGGGCCGCCGTCGGGCGCGAACACCGTCCAGTCCTTGCCCTTCTTCTCCAGGAACGGCCAGTCCAGCCGGTCCGGGACCAGGGGGATGACCCCCTTGTAGAAGACCAGCTTGCCGTTCTCCACTCCGCCCGGGGCGAACCGGCCGCCCTTGGCCAGCACGTTCACCGCGTCCGTGGCGTGGCACTCCTCGCACTTGCGGCCCTGGGGCATGATGGAATGGGTGAAGTACGGCACGTAGGTCACGAAGGGGTAGTTGTCCGGACCGACCAGGGTCTGGAGCGTGCCGCTGGTCACCCGACCCTCGAACTTGACCAGGAGCAGAAAGTCCTTGGCCTTGGCCGCGAAGCTCTCGGACTTCTTGCCCGTCTCCTTGAGCACGCCGAAGTGGCAGTTGTAGCAGGTCATGGTGTTGCTCACGTGGCAGGCCGTGCAGTCCAGCTTGTCCTTATGGACCTTGTGGGACGTGGACGCGGGCACGGGCGTGTATTCGCCGCCCTCCGGCTTGTGGCAATTGGTGCACTTGGCGTCCATGGCCCCGGGCGCGCGCATGCTGTCGTAGCAGTTGCCGTCGCCGTGCACCTCCCGGGCCGTGTGGCAGTCCGCGCAGGCCAGGAAGCCCATGTGCACGCCGGGCGTGCCCGCGGCCTTGTCCATGCCCAGGGTGGCCTTTTCACGGGCGTGGCACTTGAGGCAGGTCTCGCTCTGCCGGGCCATTTCCAAAGAAAAGCCCAGACCGTCGTCGGTCTTTTTCAAATGGCAGTCGTTGCACGAGGCCACGTGGCAGCCCTTGCAGCCCAGGTCCTTGTAGGGCACCCCGGTCACCGCGCTGAACCCGTCCGAGGCGTCGTACCAGTGGCTCATGCCCCGGGTGGTGTGGTGCAGGCTGGTGGCGAAACATTCGCATTCCTTCACCACCTCCTCATTGGCGGCGTACGTCCATCCGGCCGACAGGCACGTCAGCGCAAAAACCAACACGAACACAGCAAGTTGTCTCATGGGACCTCCCTCTGCTCTTGACCGTCTCTCTCCGCAGTCACCAAAGGCCGCTCCTACCGCATGGTTCACGGCCCGCCCTCGCCAACGGACCGCCATGCATGATTCCAGCAACCCCCATGCCACCGAATCGGCCCTTAAATCGGCCATATTTGGAAGTGATTTCAGCGTGATGTCAGAAGCGCCGGGATCGGAGGTGTGCAATTCGCACGAACGCCGACAAGGCCACTCGTGCGGAACGCACGACAAAAAGCGCGGACCATGGATCGTCGTGGTCCGGACCTAAGAGAATCGTTGGAGAATAATTGGAGAATGCTCAGGGCCGATTGGCTCGGCGCCGTAGCCGGGCGGCCAGAAAACCCAGGTTAAGCAGCAGGCTGGCGCCCAGGCCCGCCCGGATCCAGATTTCCGTTTGGGACAGGACATTGCCCTGGACGGCTTCCTGCTCCGGCTCGGTACCGGACTCGGCCACGTCCACCTCGAAGCTCACCTGGTGGCCCATGCCCGCCTCAACCCGCACCCGCCACACCCCCGGCCGGTCGGGCAGGAACGCGAACCGGCCCTGACGGTCGGTTCGGCCGTTCTGGTGCTCCACCTCCTGGTCGTCCGGGCCGTAGACCAGGACCGCGGCGTAGGCGGCCGGTTCCTTGGGCCCGAAGGAAACCTCGAAGGCCACGGCGTCGCCGTCTTGCTCCAGGACGCGGTAATGCACGGCATGGGCCAGGGCCGTGGACGCCAGGCACAGGCAGACGAGGCCGGCCGCCAGCAACGTGGCGACCGGCCCCTTGCATGCTCGAATCAAGGTCATTTGACTTCGAAGATGAACACGGCCCGCAGGACGTGCTTGTCGTAGTCCTCGGTGCCCTGCTCGATGGCGTTCTGCACGCGCACCATCCACAGGCCGGGACCGGTGATCTGCACCTTGGCCACGCCCTCTTCATCGGGCTCGGTGAAGTAGGCGTAGGTGTTGGGAACGTCCGTGAACCCGTCGTAGGTGGCCAGCACCATTTCCGGGGCCCAGGCCTGGCCGTCCGCCAGAACCTTGAACTCCAGCACGTCGCCGGGCTTGGCCAGGGTCGGGTCGGACAGAGGCACGATTTCCAGGGCGTGGCCCAGAACCTTGGACCAGCCGTCGTCGGCCGCGCCCACGGTGATCAGGGTCTTGCAGAACTTCTCGTACTTGCCGCTGGAGATGACGCCGGACAGGCCCTTCTTGGAGCCCTGCACCCAGCCCTGGGTGGTGTTGGTCCAGATCACGCCCTCGCGGTGCCCGGCCAGGATGGCCGTGCCCTTGGCCTTGGCCGTGAACGAACCGTCCAGGGTCAGGGCGGGCTCGTTGACCGCCAGGTCCAGAGGCGTTGCTTCCCCGCCCGAAACCAGGGAGACCTTGACGAACTCGATGGGCTCCACTTCCTCGCTGACCATGAACACGTGGGCGGAAACCGCGGAGAACGCGGTCGCCTGGCCCGGCTCCACCGTGGTGGCGGCGGGCTTGAGGATGAACTCGTGGGCCTGGGCGGCCAGGGGCAGGCAGGCCATCAGCAGCAACACGAACAGGAACGCCTTGCAATGGGTTTTCATTTCCTCTCCTTTCAGGGTTTTTCGCTCCGTACAGCAAGCCACAGCATAGGCGTCGTGTTATTAATTTATTATTCGTTCGTCAATCATGATTATCATTTTTTGTGAAAGGTTTTTCAGGTTTCATGATCCATGAAACCGTGCGAACAAGAAGGGGATGGGAGGAAGGGATCAGGCCGCGGGCAGCCAGTGCCTGCCCAGCACGTAGCCGCGCCCGGCCAGGTGGGCCCCGATGTCCTCGCGCGCGCCGTGGTTGGCCACGTAGGACAGCAGGAAGAGTTCGCCCGGAGGCGGCACGTCGTCACGGTGGGACACGGGCACACCGCCCACGTCCCTGTCCACCTTGCGGGGGTCGATGTCGTACCAGGCCACTATCTTCACGCCGTGGCCCGCGAGCAGCCCGGCCCTGAGCCGGGTGATGCGACCCGCGCCCAGCACGCCCACCCGGGCGTGGCCATGCTCCAGGAGCCAGCGGGCCAGATACTCGGCCTTGACCCGGTAGAAGGCGTCGAACGAGTAGCGGGAGTCCGTGCGCGACAGCCTGTCCGGCGGGTCGTTCCAGACCACCAGCTCGGCGTCGGCCTTGGCCATGCGCACGCCCTGCTCCAGCCAGCGCAGCCAGAGCTCGTAGTCTTCGGGAAAGTCGCCGTCCCGGTACGCGCCATGGGACGCGGCCGTTTCGGCCCGGAACATGACCGAGGGGTGCGGCAGGGGCGACTCCACGAAGCGGTGCAGGCTGATGGCCTCATGGTCCAGCAGGCTGTTGGTCCAGTCCACGTACCGGGCATAGCCCGCGGCCGCATCCCGGTCCCCGCCAAAGCAAACTCGGCACCCGGCCAGGCCCAGGTCCGGGTTTCGGTCCAGCAGGGCGGCCTGGGCCGACAGCCGGCCGGGCAGGCAGAGGTCGTCCGCGTCCATGCGGGCCACGTACGCGCCCCGCGCTTCGCCCAGCCCGGCATTGAGCGCGGCCACCAGCCCCCGGTGCTCCTGGGCCAGAGGACGCACCCGTTTGTCTTGCCCGGCGTACTCCTCCAGCACGGACAGGGTGGAGTCATCGGACCCGTCGTCCACGGCCAGGACCTCGAAATCGGAAAAATCCTGGTCCAGAAGGCTGTCCAGGGCGCGGTTGACCACATGCCGGGCGTTCCAGCAGGGCAGGAGCACGGTGATCTTGGGCATGCACAAGGCTAGCCCACAAGAAGGCGAAGAGACAAGGCGGAACCGGGCGGGCGGCCCGATCTATTTGGAATGGCCCTTGGCCTTGTCCAGGGCCATGCGCACGCGGGTCTTGAGCTCGGTCAGGTCCACGGACTTGACCACGTAGTAGTCCGCGGCGATGGACTTGAGGTCATGTTGGAAGGAATCGTAGGCCGTGCTGAGGATCACGGGCAGGTCGGTGCTGGTGCTCCGGATGTCCTGGAGCAGGTCCAGGCCGGTGCGTTCGATGCCCAGCTTGATGTCCAGGACCACCAGGTCCGGCCGGTGCTTGTCCAACAGGGCCAGGATGTCTTCGGTGCCGTCCGAGGTGATCACCTGATAGCCCTCGGACTCCAGCTCTTCCTGGTAGAGCATGCGGATGTGCTTCTCATCGTCCACGACGAGGATTGTGGGCGCAGTCATAAACACTTCCCTTTGGTTGATGTCATCCCCAATCCCTCGCTTACGTCCCCGGCACACTCCTACTTGAAACCATAGCCGACCCGTAAGGTTATGGTCAACACCACAGCGATGAGAATTCATCTCTTGGCCGAAAAAGAAGGCACAAAGCCCGGCTTGCGCTCCGGAGCCCGGGGCGGTACACCGCCGTCATGGCCATCCGGATACGCGTCGAACCGCAGGGAGAGGTCCTGGAGTTCCCCTCCCTGAACACGGTTCTCCAACTCCTCAACAAACTGGGCCTCACGGCCACCCAGGCCCTGGTCATCCGCCAGGACAGCCTGCTCACGCCGGACCGCAAGCTGGCCCAGGGCGACGAGATCGTGGTCCGCAAGGTGATCTCCGCGGGCTAGCCGAATCCCATGAAGTGCAAACGATGCCGTGAACAGGCCGTGGTCGGCCTGCCCAGCCACAACGCCGCCTTTTGCGCGGACTGCTTCCAGGTCTTCTTCACCCGCCAGGTGGAGACGGCCATCCGCAGGCACAAGCTGTTCGGCCGTGACGACCGCATCCTGGTGGCCCTGTCCGGGGGCAAGGACTCCCTGGCCCTGATGCTGGAGCTCTCCCGCCAGGGCTACGACGTCACCGGCCTGCACCTGGGCCTGGCCATCCCGGAGTCCTCGCCCAAGGCCCGGGCCAAGGTGGAGGGGTTCTGCTCCGAGCACGGCCTGGCCCTGCAGGTGGTGGAGCTGGCCAAGGAAGGGCTGGCCATCCCCAAGGTCCGGGAGGCCGTGCATCGGCCCATCTGCTCGGCCTGCGGCAAAATCAAGCGCTACTACTTCAACAAGGTAGCCGTGGACCAGGGCTTTGACGTGCTGGCCACGGGCCACAACCTGGACGACGAGGCGGCCCGGCTCCTGGCCAACACCCTGCGCTGGGACGCGGCCTACCTGGCCGACCAGGGCCCGCACCTGCCCGCGGCCACGGGCTTCGCGGCCCGGGCCAAGCCGCTCTGCCGTTTGACCGAGTTCGAGACCGCGGTCTACGCCTTCCTGAACGGCATCGACATCCACTCCGAGCCCTGCCCCTACAGCGGCAAGGCCTCGTTCACCTCGCACAAACTGCTGCTGGAAAAGCTGGAGCAGACCAGCCCGGGGTCCAAGTTCTCGTTCTACGAGACCTTTCTCAAGCAGGGCCGTCCCGCGTTCCAGTCCCTGGAGGCCAAACAGGGGCTGGAGCTGACCCCGTGCACGGAATGCGGCGCGCCCACCTCGGCCGAGCTGTGCGGGGTTTGCCGCCTGCGCCGCGCTTGCTCAGGGTAACGCTTCATGGTAGCCCACGTGAGCCATGCCTGACATCGACATCCAAGGCTGGATTCTCCAGCTCTCCATCATGGCCATCCCGTTCCTCACGGCCATCACCTTCCACGAGGCCGCCCACGGGTATGTGGCCTACAAGCTGGGCGATCCCACGGCCAAGGCCATGGGCCGCCTGACGCTCAACCCGTTCAAGCACCTGGACCTGCTGGGCACCCTGGTGCTGGTCATCACCCGCTTCATCGGCTGGGCCAAGCCCGTGCCCGTGAACCCGCGCTACTTCAAGAACCCCCAAAAGGGCATGCTCTACGTGGCCCTGGCCGGTCCGGTGTCCAACTTCCTGGTCGCCCTGTGCTTCGGCCTGGGCTTCCGGCTCTGGGCCCTAAGCAAGGGGGTGCCGTCGCGCTCGGTGATGACCGCCTGGTACGGGGTGCTGATGCAGCCCACGGCCGACCTGCTGGCCTCCATCCTGGGCTTCGGCCTGCTCATCAACCTGGCCCTGGCCTTCTTCAACCTTATCCCCATACCGCCCCTGGACGGCGCCAACATCGTGGCCGGACTCCTGCCGCGCAAGGCCGCCTACAAGTACATGTCCCTGGGCCGCTACGGGTTCATCCTGGTCTTTCTGCTGGCCGCCCTGGGGCTGCTGGGCAATATCCTCATGCCCCTGCTCCAATTCGCCGTGGGCATCATCCTCTAACCCCAACCCCTCACGAACATGACTACAGAACGTCCCCGCATCGTCTCCGGCATGCGCCCCACCGGGCCGCTCCACCTGGGCCACTACTTCGGCGTGCTCGTCAACTGGATCGAGCTGACCAGGAACTACGACTGTTTCTACTTCGTGGCCGACTGGCACGCCATGACCAGCGAATACGCCGATCCCACGCGCATCAAGGGCTTCGTGCCCGGCCTGGTCATGGACTGGGTGGCCTCGGGCCTGGACCCGGAGAAGTGCGTCATCTTCCAGCAGTCCCAGGTCAAGGAGCACGCCGAGCTGCACCTGCTCCTGTCCATGGTCACCCCGCTGGGCTGGCTCGAGCGCTGCCCCACCTACAAGGAGATGAAGCAGCAGCTGATCCAGAAGGATCTGAACACCTACGGCTTCCTGGGCTACCCCGTGCTCATGGCCACGGACATCCTCATGTACAAGCCCGTGGCCGTGCCCGTGGGCCAGGACCAGCTGCCCCACCTGGAGCTGTGCCGGGAGATCGCCCGCCGGTTCAACCACCTGAACGGAAAGGACTTCTTCCCCGAGCCCAAGGACGAGCTGACCCCGGACTGCAAGCTGCCCGGCCTGGACGGCCGCAAGATGAGCAAGTCCTACAACAACACCATCCAGCTCTCCGAGCCCCTGGAAGACATCGTGCCCAAGGTGCGCGGCATGCTCACGGACGAGAACCGCAAGCGCAAGACCGACCCGGGCGACCCCGAGATCTGCAACCTCTTCCCCTACCACAAGCTCATGACCGACCCGGCCAAGCTGCCCGAGATCATCGACGGCTGCACCAAGGCCACCTGGGGCTGCGTGGACTGCAAGAAGCTCTTGATGGAGTCCCTGACCGAATTCCTGGGCCCGTTGCAGGAGCGCAGGGCCGCGCTGAACGACGCCAAGGTGCGGGAAATCCTGGACGCGGGCAATGAGCGTGCCCGCAAATTTGCCAAAGAGACCCTGGAGCAGGTACGCTCCATACTGAATTTCGATTTCTGAACCCGGAACGAAGGAGGCCCCGTGGCACAAGCCAAGGCTGGCGACAAGGTAAAAGTCCATTACACCGGCACCCTGAACGACGGCACGGTGTTTGATTCATCCGTGGAACGCGATCCCCTGGAATTCACCCTGGGCGAGGGACAGGTCATCCCCGGCTTCGAGGAGGCGGTCATGGGCATGGAGCCCGGGGCCACCAAGACCATCACCCTGCCCCCGGACCAGGCCTACGGCGACTACAACGACGAAGCCGTGACCGACGTCCCCCGCAACCAGATCCCGCCGACCATCGAGCCCGAGGTGGGCATGATGCTGGAGGTCCGGCTGGAGTCCGGCCAGCCCGCCCACGTCATCATCACCGAGGTCACCGAGGAGTCCGTCACCCTGGACGGCAACCACCCCCTGGCGGGCAAGGAACTGTCCTTCGATCTCAGCCTGGTGGAAATCGGCTAGGAGGCATGTCCGTGGGCGTTTGCAAACGCGCCTCCGGCGTCAATCCCTTCCTGGTCATGGACGTGCTCGAGGCCGCCCAGCGCATGGAGCGCGAGGGCCAGAGCGTGATTCATCTGGAGATCGGGGAACCGGATTTCGACACCCCTGAGTGCGTCAAGGAAGCGGCCGTCCGGGCCATCCGCGACAACAGGACCCATTACACCCACTCCCTGGGCATCCCCGAGCTTCGGGAAGCGGTCTGCGAGTACTATCAGGCCCAATACGAGGTCTGCGTGGACCCGGGTCAGGTCATGATCACCCAGGGCACCTCGCCGGCCATGCTCATGCTCTTCTCGGCCCTGCTCGAGGAGGGCGACGAGGTCATCCTGTCCGACCCGGCCTACGCCTGCTACCCCAACTTCATCACCTTTGCCGGGGCCGTGCCCGTGCGCGTGCCCGTGCTCGAAAACGACGGGTTCCAGTTCCGGGTGGACGCGGCGCGCAAGGCCCTGACGGACAAGACCCGCGCCCTGCTCATCAACTCCCCGGCCAACCCCACCGGCACGGTGCTGGCCGCGGACCGTTTGCGGGAACTGGCCGACATGGCCGGAGAGCGCGGCCTGTCCCTGTTCTCGGACGAAATCTACCACGGCCTGGTCTACGAGGGCCGGGCCCGGTCCATCCTGGAGTTCACTGACAAGGCCTTCGTGCTGGGCGGATTCTCCAAGCTGTGGGCCATGACCGGCTGGCGTCTGGGCTGGCTGGTGGCTCCGCCCGACTTCGTGCGGCCCCTGCAGAAGCTGGCCCAGAACTTCTTCATCTCGGCCAACACCCCGGCCCAGTGGGCGGGCGTGGCCGCCATCCGCGAGGCCGACGCGGACGTGGAGCGCATGCGGGCCACCTACGCCGAGCGCCGCCGCTTCCTGCTGGACGGGCTGCGCTCCCTGGGCCTCAAGGTGCCCGTGGAGCCCACCGGCGCGTTCTACGTGCTGGTGAACTGCAAGGACCTGGCCGCCAAATTCGGCGGCAGCTCCCTCAAGCTGGCTTTCGATGTCCTGGAAAAGGCCCGGGTGGGCGTCACCCCAGGCATCGACTTCGGGCCCGGGGCCGAGGGCTATCTGCGCTTTTCCTACGCCAGTTCGGTGGAGAACATCGCCGAGGCCCTCAAGCGGCTGGGCGCGTACCTGGCCGACGCCTGACGACAAAAAAGAGCCGGGCCTCGCGGCCCGGCTCGCCTCCCCTAGCCGGTCGACCCTGACGGGTCAGACCAGCAAATCAATGCCGAAATAGCTTGTCTCGCTGTCCTGGCTGAACATGAGGCTGCCGAACCCGGACAGCCCCGCGGACAGGGACGAGGTGGACAGGGTGTCCGAGAACCAGACGCTCATGCTCTTGAGCTGCAACTGCTTCATCATGGCCTGGGGGCTGACCGTGGTTTCGGCCGGCTTGACCAGATTGGAATAGGTGACCACCTGGGCGAAGGCCTCGCGCATGTCGGAATTTTCCTTGAAATAGGCGTCGATGACGGACTTGTCCGGATGGCCGGAATCGGCCGTGACCGTGTCCGTGTCCGCGTCGTAGGACAGGGTGAAGTCGAGGTCCGTATCCACGCCCAGGGCCTCCAGGTCCGCCTTGGCCTGGGCCTCGAACTCCTCGAGGAGTTGGTCGCGGTAGTCGATGACGTCCTGGAAGGAGAGCTTGGTGCCGGAGCTGGGCACCCCGGACAGCAGGCTCTCGATGCGGTCGCGCAGTTTGGCCTTCAGGCTGTCGGAACCCGAGGACGACGAGGAATCCTGCTTCCCGTTCAGCACGTCTTCCATGCTGGCCGCTTCGCTCTTGGAATTGGAGTAATTGGTCAGGGCGCCTTGGTAGGCCTGGATGGCTTGCGTGCTCATTCGTTCCTCCGGTCAATAAGTAGGGGAAGAGCCCACCCGTCAACGATTCGACGGACAGGGTTCTCCACGGAGGCAACCTGCACGGGCCGTGCCAATGTTTCTGAATGCTATTCGCGATTCCAGCGGCAGCGCTTCTTGTCGGCGCATTCTTCCAGGGGGCAGGCGAAGACCTTCTGCGAGATGCCGCGTCCCAGGACCAGGTCCGTGCCGCGCACCTTGAGGCGGCAGGGCCCGTTGCCCGCGGACACCACCTCCAGCTCCGTGCCCGGGGTCAGCCCCATGGCATAGAGCTTGGCCCGGGCCTGGCGGCAGCCGTCC
The DNA here is from genome assembly GCA_963666895.2 of Desulfovibrionaceae bacterium. Lineage (GTDB taxonomy): Bacteria > Desulfobacterota > Desulfovibrionia > Desulfovibrionales > Desulfovibrionaceae. The sequence continues at coordinate 25,237 of CAXXNS010000001.1, forward strand.
AGGTCCTCCACGCGGACCCGGTCGCCCGGACAAAAGCGGCACAGCGGCTTGGCATTGCTCTTCATGGTTTCCATTCGCCTCAAGTCGAGAATGACGGTACCTACAAGGGAGCCGGAAGGGAGTCAAGGCGCGGCTGGTCCCGGCTGGCCCTTGTTTTCCCCACCAGCATACAGCCTTTTGTTGACAATGAAAATCGTCTTCTATACCCCTGGAGCGGGTCCTTGGTTTCCCGTCGGGAAACCCGTATACTCTCATTAAAAGGATACAGGAACACTCCATGAGCAATCTCATCGGTATGCGGCAGATACCCATAAACGGCCGGGCCATCATCCGGCACGTGGGCGCCTCCGGCGACCTGGGCCGCCGCATCCGCGAAATGGGCCTCGTGCCCGGAACCGAAATCCTGATCACCGGCCGCGCTCCCCTGCGCGACCCGGTGGCCTTGCGTTTGTCGGGCTTCACCCTGACACTGCGAAACAACGAGGCCGACCACATCATGGTCGAACCCATCGAGGACTGAGCGTGCCTGACCGCGTGACCATCGCCCTGGCCGGAAACCCCAATTCCGGCAAGACCACCATGTTCAACCTGCTCACGGGCGCGCGCCAGCACGTGGGCAACTATCCCGGCGTGACCGTGGAGAAGAAGGAAGGCTACCTCACCGGGCGCAAGGGCGAGCTGCACGTGGTGGACCTGCCCGGCACCTACTCCCTGACCGCCTATACGGCCGAGGAGCTGGCCGCCCGCGACTACCTGGTCAACGAGCGGCCCGACGCGGTGCTGGACATCCTGGACGCCAACACCCTGGAACGCAGCCTGTACCTGGCCGTGCAGTTCCTGGAGATGGGCGTGCCCCTGGTGCTGATCCTGAACATGATGGACGAGGTCCGCCGCCAGGGCATGCGCATCGACTCGGCCAGGCTGTCCGAGCTTCTCAATCTGCCCGTGGTGGAGACCGTGGGCCGCACGGGCGAGGGCCGCAAGGAGCTGGTGGAGGCGGCCGAACGGGCGGCGCGTGAGCGGCGCGGCCAGTGGACCCCCCTGACCATTTCCTATTCCCACGAGATCGACGAGGCCCTGGCCGAGATGGCCGCCCGCATCGAGGAGGCCTCCTTTCTGACACGCAAGCTCCCGGCCCGCTGGGTGGCGCTCAAGTACCTGGAGGGCGACGAGCAGGTCCGGGCCATGGGCCGGGCCGAAGGATCCCTGCACCGGGAACTGGCCGAGCGGGCCGAGCGGCTGCGCCAGCACTGCATGACCACCCTGCGCATGGAGCCCGAGGCCATCATCGCCGACTACCGCTACGGGTTCATCGCCTCCCTGATCAAGAAGGGCATCGTCAAACGCGACGTATCCCGCGACCGGCTGGCCATCTCGGACAAGATGGACAAGGTCCTGACCCACACCGTGGCCGGGCCGGTGATCATGCTCCTGGTATTGTACGGCATGTTCCAGGCCACCTTCACCCTGGGCGAGGTGCCCCTGGCCTGGACCGAGGCCCTGTTCGGCTGGCTGGCCGACACGGGCCGGGCCCTGATCCCGGACGGCTTCGTGCAGTCCCTGGTGGTCTCGGGCGTCATCGACGGCGTGGGCGGGGTCATGGGCTTCGTGCCCCTCATCGCCATCATGTTCCTCATGCTCTCCTTTCTCGAGGATCTGGGCTACATGGCCCGCATGGCCTACATGCTGGACCGGGTGTTCAAGGCCTTCGGCCTGCACGGCTCTTCGGTCATGCCCTTCATCATCTCCGGCGGCATCCCGGGCGGCTGCGCCGTGCCCGGAATCATGGCCGCGCGCACCCTCAGAAGCCCACGCGAACGGCTGGCCACCATCCTGACCGCGCCCTTCATGGTCTGCGGGGCCAAGATTCCGGTCTTCATCCTCCTGGTCGGGGCCTTTTTCCCGGGCCAGGGCGGCATGATCCTGTTCTGGATCACCCTGGGCTCCTGGGCCTCGGCCCTGCTGGTGGCCAAGGTGTTGCGCTCCACCGTGCTCAGGGGTGAACCCACGCCGTTCATCATGGAGCTGCCGCCCTACCGCCTGCCCACCCTGCGCGGCGTGCTCCTGCACACCTGGGAGCGGGCCTGGCAGTACATCAAGAAGGCCGGGACCACCATCCTGGCCATCTCCATCCTGTTCTGGGCGGCCATGACCTTTCCCACCCCGCCCGCGGAACAAATCGCCTGGTTCGACGCGGAACAGACCCGCCTGGAAAACCAGGAGACCGACCAGGCCAAGCTCGCGGCCGACCTGGCCGCCCTGGACGGAGAGCGGGCCGAGGCCGCCCTGCGCCAGTCCGCGGCCGGACGGTTGGGCGTGCTCCTGGAGCCGGTCAGCAGACTGGCCGGGTTCGACTGGCGGGTGAACATCGCCCTGGTGGGCGGCGTGGCCGCCAAGGAGGTCATCGTCACCACCCTGGCCACGGCCTACTCCCTGGGCGACGCGGACGTGGAGGACCCGGCCCCGCTCTCGGCCAGGCTCCAGGCCGACCCGGACTTCAACCGCAACGTGGCCGTGGCCCTGATGATCTTCGTGCTGCTCTACGCGCCCTGCTTCGTCACCGTGGTCACCATGACCAAGGAGGCGGGCTGGAAATGGGCCGCATTCGCAATGCTGTTCAACACCGGGCTGGCCTTCGGCCTGGCCGTGGGCGCCTATCAGATACTGAGGGCCGTTGGATAATTATTTACCAATTATTATTAATTATATCAAACGATGGAGGCCACATGTCGATCAAAATTGATTCAATTGAAAAGCTACGCGAATACTTCAAAGAAGTCGTTAAACGTGGCGACCATCATGGACAGCCAGTAAAAGAAATCCTATTCCCTCTGGTAGGATTTATATTAGCTTATTCGGATGCTGATTCAGAAATTTGGGTAAAAGAATATACCAGCGAAGCAAAAAACACACTTTGGGTATACATTAATCAAAAACGTTACGCTTTCAGTTATGACCACAAAACATACAAAATTGATGTGCGCGAAGGTGGAATACAGGGTAAAGATATATTTGAAATAAACAACAACACGACCTACGAGGAATTAAAGATTTTTTTCACAGGACTTGTTGGCTGAACACATGTAACCATCTCCTATCTCTCATATTACAACCAAAGCACCCGACGTAAATAAAACTAATCATTTCAGCTAGTACCCCACTTGCAATCGGGTCCGCCTCGGTCTAGTGTTACAGGATGGATCGCTACGTCGCCGACCTCCACATCCACTCCCGTTTCTCCCGCGCCACGAGCAAGAACCTGACCATCCGCAATCTGGCCGCCTGGGGCCGGGTCAAGGGCATCGACGTGCTGGGCACGGGCGACTTCACCCATCCCGAGTGGCTGGCCGAGATGGAGGACAGCCTGGTGGAGGACGGCTCCGGCCTGCTCTCGCTCAAGGATCCGTCCGGGTTGGAAAACGAAATCGAAGGGCTGTCCGGCCCGTTGTCCGGCCAGACCCGCTTCCTGCTGCAATCCGAGATCAGCTCCATCTACAAGCGCGGCGGCAAGGTCCGGAAGATTCACAACCTGGTCTATTTGCCCACCCTGGACGCGGTGAAACGCTTCAACCTGAAGCTGGGCCAGGTGGGCAACCTGGCCTCGGACGGCCGCCCCATCCTGGGCCTGGACTCGCGCAACCTGCTGGAACTGGTCCTGGAAACCGACCCGTTGGGCTTCCTGGTCCCGGCCCACATCTGGACGCCCTGGTTCGCGCTGTTCGGCTCCAAGTCCGGGTTCGACTCGGTGGAGGAGTGCTACGGCGACCTGTCGTCCCACATCTTCGCCATGGAGACCGGCCTGTCCTCGGACCCGGAGATGAACTGGACCTGGTCCGCCCTGGACCGCTTCCGGCTCATCTCCAACTCCGACGCCCATTCCGGCGAGAAGCTGGGCCGCGAGGCCAACCTGTTCCAGGGCGAGGTGTCCTACGAAGGCCTGTTCCGGGCGCTCAGGGGCGAAGGGTTGGGCCAGAAGTTCCGGGGCACCCTCGAATTCTTCCCCGAGGAGGGCAAGTACCATTTGGATGGGCACCGCAAGTGCAACGTGGTGCTGGACCCCCAGGAGACCCGTGCCCGGGGCGGAATCTGCCCGGTCTGCGGCAAGCCGGTCACTCTGGGCGTACTGTCGCGCATCTCCGAGCTGGCCGACCGCGACAAGCCCGAGCGGCCCGCGGCCCAGCCGGGCTTCGTGTCCCTCATCCCGCTCAAGGAGATCATGGGCGAGGTGGTGGGCCAGGGCCCCAACACCAAGAAGGTGGCCCAGCTCTACTCCACCGTCCTGGCCGACCTGGGCCCGGAGCTCCAAATTTTGCGGCGCGTGCCTGTGGAGGATATCCGCAAGCATTCCGAGCCCCTGGCCGAGGGCATCAGCCGCATGCGCGAGGGCCAGGTCATCCGCACGCCGGGCTTTGACGGCCAATACGGGGTCATCTCGGTCTTCACTCCCCGCGAGCGGGCCCAGTTCAAGCAGGGCGGCGCCCGAGCCGGGCTCATCGACCTGCCCGATCCCAAGCCCAAGGCCGCGCCCCTGATTCCCGAGCCGGACGTCTCCGAGGCCAAACCTGACGACGAACCCGAGATCGTCACGCCCGCGCCCATGGCCGTACGCGTATCCGCGCACCAGATCCGCTTCAACCCGGACCAGTTGCAGGCCATCGAGGCCGGACCGGGGCCGGTGCTGGTCCTGGCCGGACCGGGCACGGGCAAGACCCAGACCCTCATGGGCCGTCTGACTCGGCTGATGGACTCCGGGGTCAAGCCCCGGCGTATCCTGGCCCTGACCTTCACCCGCCGGGCGGCCCGCGAACTCAAGGAGCGGCTGACCGCCCTGCGCGGCCTGAACCCGGCCGACCCCATGCCCCAGGCCGGGACCATCCACGCCCTGGCCTTCGACTACTGGAAGCACGCCCAGGGCGACGCTCCGGTGGTCATGAACGAGGAGACCGCGCGCCGCGTCTTCGCCCTGGCCAACCCGGACATGGACAAGCCCGCCCTGAACCGGGCCTTCCGGGACCTGGAGCTGGCCCGCGAGCGCATGCAGGCCCCGCCGCCCATCCTGGCCGAGGCGGCCGCGCGCTACATCCGGCAGAAGGCCTCCTGGAACCTGGCCGACTACGCGGATTTGCTGGAGTTCTGCCTGGAGCAGATGGACGCGGGCAACCTCAAAAACCTCTACTCCCACGTGCTGGTGGACGAGGTGCAGGACCTGACCCGGCTCCAGCTGACCGTGGTCACCGGCCTGGCCAAGGAGGGCGGCCGGGGCTTCTTCGCCATCGGCGACCCGCTCCAGTCCATCTACGCCTTCCGGGGGGCCGAGCCCGAAGTCAAGGAATGGCTGACCGCCCGCTGGCCCGACCTGGCCACCGTGGGCCTGACCGAGAACTACCGCTCCGGCCAACTGCTCCTGGACGCCTCGTCCCAGCTCTTTTTGAACGGCCCCAAGCTCGCGTCCCGGGCCAACGTGGACGCGGCCATGCATCTGTTCGAGGCCCCGGACGCCATGCGCGAGGCCTCCTGGATCAGCGAGCGGGTCAAGAAGCTCATCGGCGCCACCTCCCACAGCCTGACCGACGCCACGGGCGCGGGCGAGCTGGCCCCGGGCGAAGTGGCCGTGCTGGTGCGCTTCTCCGGGCTCATCCCGCCCCTGGTCAAGGCCCTGAAGCGCTTCGGCGTGCCCTGCGCCGCGCCCGAGACCGAGGCCTTCTGGTCCGAGCCCCGGGTGGCCGCCATCCTGGCCGCGGCCGGACGCATCCTGGGGCTGGCCGGGCTGGGGCCCGTGGCTCCCGGGGACGAGGAAGCCGAATTCGACATCCCGGAATCCGTGCTGGCGGGCGGGCCGAGCGCCCTGTCCGCGCACCTGGCCGGGGTCGGGCCGTTCGATGATTTCTTCTGGGAAAGCAAGGCGTTCAACGCGCTGAAAAAGGAATACAAGGAGCGGGGCGGCTGGGCCGGGCTGCTCAACTGGGTCAATTTGCAGAGCGAGCTGGACCAGGCCGGGCGATCGGCCGAAAAAGTCCAGGTCATGAGCCTGCACGCGGCCAAGGGGCTGGAGTTCGAGGCCGTGTTCCTGCCCGCCCTGGAAGAGGGCATCCTGCCGTTCGCCGGGACCGACATGCTCCTGGGCAAGGCCGGCACCGGCACCGATCCCCTGGGCGTTGAGGAGGAGCGCAGGCTCTTCTACGTGGGCATGACCCGGGCCAAGCGGCTGCTCTATCTGTCACGGGCCGCGCGGCGGCAGCTCTTCGGCCGGACGCTCAACCTGCCCGCATCGCGGTTCCTGGGCGAACTGCCGCAGGAACTCCTGTCCCGGTCCACCCTGGCCGCGCGCACGGTTCGCAAGGAGCGGCAGATCAGCCTGCTCGATTGACGGGCCGGACCCGGCCCCAGGAGCACAGGGGATGGTAGAGGCAGCGCTCGTAGGCCGCGCACAACCTGCGGGCCACGGCCGGACGCACTCCGGCCCGGCGCAGCCTGCAGAACAGGTGCAGGGGGTTGAGCTTGTGCTGGATGGCGTTGCGGACTTTTCTATCCTTCATGGCCGGACTCCCGGAAGATTGACGATCCCTTCCGTTTGAGTCGAGAACTTGCAATCCACATGCCCGAATCCCATTGCCCAAACCCTTCAGGCCCTTGTCCTGACGCCGCTTCGGAACACGCCGGGAAATTGCCCTGGAAAATTGCCGGGCCGAGCTTCGTGGTGCCCGGTACGGTGGGCAAAAACTGCGCATTGCTCCAGGGGATGGTGGACGAGGTCAGCCTGATTCTGTTCGAGACCGAGGCCTGCCTGGCCTATGACGAAACCGACCTGCCGCCCGACCTGCCCGGCCTGGGCCTGACCTTTCACCTGCACCTGCCCCTGGACACGGACTGGTCCCGGGGACTGGACCACGCCTGGCGATCCCTGGACGGACTGCTGGACAAGACCGCCTTCCTGAACCCCGGCCGCTTCGTGCTCCACCCGCCCCCGGACAACCTCCTGGCTCCCCTGGCCGAACGCTTCCGGCAACGCGGCGTGGACCCGGGGCGGGTGCTGCTGGAAAACGTGCGCGGCCACGACCTGACCGGGTCCTGGGACCTGATCCGGGCCCTGGGCTACGGCGTCTGCCTTGACCTGGGCCACGTACAAGCGTATTCGCAGCATTCCCTGTTGCTGGCCCCGGGATTGTGGGGTCGCGTGGGCATGATCCACGCCCACGCGCCCGCCTGCACGAACGGATGGGACGACCGCCACCTGGGGCTCGACCATCTGGACGACCAGGGGCGCGACCTGCTGCGGCTGGCCCTGACCAGCCTGGACCGCGACGCCGTGCTGACCCTGGAGGTCTTCGACCTGGAAGGGCTGGCCCGCTCCCTGAAGCTGGTCCGGCAATGGTGGGGAGAATGGTGGAAACAATGGCGAACATCACCCTGATCCTGGGCGGGACCAGCTCGGGCAAGTCGGCCCGGGGACTGGACCTGCTCTCCCAGGCGGACGAGCCCCGGCTCCTGGTGGCCACGGGACGCGGCCTGGACCAGGACTTCCGCCAACGCATCCTGGACCACAAGCGGTCCCGGCCGGCAAGCCTGGCCCTGCGCGAAGTCCTGACGGACTTGCCTCAGGCTCTCGGGCAAGCTACACTCGCCTTTCGTTCGATCCTGGTGGACAGCCTGGACTTTTGGCTTTTCTCCTGTATCTCCGAGGGATTGGAACAGGAGATGGCCGCCGCCCTGATCGATACGCTCACGGGCTGGACCGGCCCGGAACTAATCCTGGTCTCCTGCGAGACCGGGCTCGGACCGGCCGCCCCGGACGCCGATACCCGACGCTTCGTCAAGACCTTGGGCGAGCTGAACCAGCGGGTGGGGAGCGTGGCGTCCCGCGTGGAACTGGTAGCCGCCGGACAGGCCCTGCGGCTCAAGTAGGGGGTTTATGGCTCTCTTCAGGCAACTCGACGAACAGATCGCCAGATTGCAGGCCCTCCTGAACAAGGAGGAGCGCTGGCTCATCATCATCAACGCCGACCCCGACGCCCTGGCCTCGGCCCTGGCCCTGAAGCGCATCTTCTCGCGCAAGGTGCTGGACGTGGGCATCGGCCAGATCAACGAGTGCAAGCGGCCGGACAATTTGTCCATGATCCGCTACCTGCGCATCCCCACGCGCAAGCTCATCCCCAACCTGGCCGCCCAGTACGACCGCTTCGCCCTGGTGGACTCCCAGCCCCACCACCACCCGGACCTGGAAAAGTTCGAGTACTCCATCGTCATCGACCACCACCCGGCCCTCAAGGACAAGCCGGTCAAGGCCGACCTGGTGGACGTCCGGCCCCGCTACGGCGCCACCTCCACCATGCTCACCGAGTACCTCTACAACCTGAAGATCCGCCCGCCCAAGCTCCTGGCCACGGCCTTGATGTACGGCATCAAGACCGACACCCAGGACTGGGAGCGCGACTTCGTGGACGCGGACATGTCGGCCTTCAAATACCTGGTCAAGTTCGCGGACCGCACCCTGCTGAACCGCATCTCACGAAGCGAGTTCCACCTGGACTGGATGCGCTACTTCTCCCGGGCCTTCTACAACCTGCGCCGCGTGGGCACGGGCCTGTTCTCGCACATGGGCAAGGTGGAGAACACGGACATCCTGGTCATCGTGGCCGACTTCTTCACCCGGGTGCACGGCATCCCGTGGAACATGGTCTCGGGCGAGGCGGACGACAAGCTGGTGGTCATCCTGCGCGGGGACGGCATGCGCAGGGACATGGGCAAGTACGCGTCCTCGCTGTTCGGGGACATCGGCGCGGCCGGCGGGCACAAAGGCGCGGCCCGGGCCGAGATTCCCCTGGAGGCTCTGAACGGCGAAGACCCGGAGTTGTTCATGCTCAAAAAACTGGGCAAGGGCCGGACCAAGATGTTCAAACGAATCTAGCAGGCTGTCCGGATTCTCCCGCTGGCGTCGTTAAATTAATTGTTGGGCCGCAAAAAACCCGGACCCTCGTGTACAACAGAGTACACGTCGGGCCCGGGATTTTTCTTGCGCCTTGCCAGCGTAATTTCCGAACAGCCTGTGATTTTTATTTATTTATCGTAATCCTGCAATATACTCGCCCACCGCGTCCACGCCCTTTTCGTTCAGCACCCTGAGAGCGGCGGAACCGACCACGGCGATGTCCGCCTTGCCCTTGAGAAAGTCCACGTCCGTCTTGTCGGCCACGCCGAATCCCAGGGCCAGGGGCAGGTCCGTGGCCGCGCGGCAACGGGCCAGGTAGGCGTCCAGTTCCTGGGAAAAGGTGGTGTTCTCGCCCGTGACGCCCTTGCGGGCCACGCAGTACACGAACCCCCTGGCGTGCCCGGCCAGGTACGCCATGCGCTCGGGCGTGGTGTTGGGCGCGAAGAGCTGGATGGGGTCCAGGCCGTGGGCGGCCATGGCCTCCAGGTAGTCCCCGGTCTCCTCGGGCGGGGCGTCGGGCACGATGGTCCCGCGCATGCCCATCCCGGCCGCGTCCTTGGCGAACGTGTCCATGCCCCGCTTGAACAGGATGTTGAGATAGCTCATGAACAGGAACGGGATGTCCAGGCTTCCGGCCAGTTCCTCGGCGCAGTCAAAACACTTGGCCACCGTGGCTCCGGCGGCCAGGGCCTCCTGGTTGGCGGCCAGGATGACCGGGCCGTCGGCAAAGGGCTCGGAGAACGGAATCTGGAGCTCCATGAGGTCCACCCCGGCCGCCACCATGGCCCGCACCAGGGCCTTGGAAGTCTCGTAGTCCGGGTAGCCCAGCACGATGTGGGTCATGAGAAGGATGTCCTTCTCCTTGAGGCGGTCTTTGATATATTTATCGAGCATTGTAGGCCTCCGCCTTTTTCTGTATGAATTCCTCCCACTTGGGGTCATGGATGGCGTCGGCCACGGTAAAGATGTCCTTGTCGCCCCGGCCGGACTGGTTGATGAGTACGCAGTCGTCCGGGCCGAGCGTGGGGGCCTCCTTGATGGCCTGGACGAACGCGTGGGCCGACTCCAGGGCCGGGATGAGCCCCTCCTTGCGCATGGCCAACCGCATGGCCTCCACCACTTCCTTGTCCGTGGCCGCCTCGAAGCGCACCCGGCCCTTGCGTCCCAGGTCGCAGAGGATGGGCGACACGCCCACATAGTCCAGCCCGGCGGCCACGGAGTGGGTGTCCAGCATCTGGCCGTCCTCGTTCTGCAGGAACATGGTCTTGTAGCCCTGGGCCACGCCCACCGAGGCGTGCTCGTAGGCCAGACGCGCGGCGTGGCGGCCCTTGATGGGCCCGTCGCCGCCCGCTTCCACGCCCACCAGCTCCACCCCGGGGTCGTCCAGAAACCCGGAAAAGACGCCCATGGCGTTGGACCCGCCGCCCACGCAGGCATAGACCCGCTTGGGCAGCTTGCCGAGGCGCTCCAGGAACTGGCCCCGCGCCTCCTTGCCGATGATGGACTGGAAGTAGGCCACCATCTCCGGAAAAGGATGCGGGCCCGAGGCCGTGCCCAAACAGTAGTGGGTGTGGTCCATGTTCCGGGCCCAGTCGCGGAAGGCCTCGTTCATCGAATCCTTGAGGGTGCGCGAGCCGTCCGTGACCGGGACCACGGTGGCGCCGAGCTGCTCCATCCAGAACACGTTGGGCCGCTGGCGCTCCACGTCCAGCTCGCCCATGTAGATGGTGCACTCGAACCCGAACTTGGCGGCCATGGTGGCCGTGGCCACGCCGTGCTGGCCCGCCCCGGTCTCGGCGATGACGCGGCGCTTGCCCATGCGCTTGACCAGCAGGCCCTGGGCCATGACGTTGTTGGCCTTGTGCGCGCCCGTGTGGTTCAGGTCCTCGCGCTTGATGTAGATCTGGGCCCCGCCCAGATGGCGGCTCAGGCCGTCGGCGTGGGTCAGGGGCGTGGGGCGGCAGGAATAGGTGGACATGAGGTCCGTGTACTCGGCCCAGAACCCGGGATCGTCCTTGATCTCGGCAAAGGCCTTTCTGAGTTGCTCGAAGGTGGCGCTCAGGATCTCGGGGATGAACGCGCCCCCGAATTCTCCGTAATATCCCGCTTTAGGCATGGGGATGTCCTCCAAGGGTTTGCGTGAACACGAAGCGGTCGGTGCGGCAGAAGAGCTTGGCGAAGATGGCGTTCTCGGCCGCGCCGAAATGCAGGAAGCGGTCCACGGCCAGGATGGGGGTGGACCGGGGGATGTCCAGCAGCCCGGACAGGCGCTCGTCCGGGAAGGCGATGCGGAAATGCTGCTCGCCCCGGGTCACGGTGCGGTGGTAGTGCTCCTCCACCAGACGCGACAGGGAGCGGCCGGTCATGTCCATGGCGTCGAAGTCCGGGAACTGGGCGGTGGACAGCCAGATGTCCTCCACCAGCACGGGCTCGCCTTCCATGCTGCTGACGCGGCTGAAGAAAAAGGCGCGGCCCCCGGCGAAGGGGTTGGCCCCGTTGCCCGCAACGGCCTGGTCCCCACCGCGCACGGCTGGAATCCAGCGGCGCGAGGGCTGGTCCACGATGCGCACCTCGGGCGTGCGGCCGGACTCGTTGAACGAGGCGCTGGTCCCGGCCAGGGAAAACAGGCCGAGCCGCTCCTGCTGGGGGGCCACGAAGGTGCCGGACCCGCGCTTGCGCACGAGCATGCCCTTGCGCACCAAGCTGTCGATGGCCTGGCGCACCGTGGGCCGCCCGATCTTGTACTGCCCGGCCAGCTCGTGCTCGGACGGGATGCGCGCGCCTTCGGCCAGCACGTTGTCCCGGATGTCCCGGGCCAGGTTCTGGGCCAGTTGGTGGTACAGGGGAATGGGTGATTCGCGGTCAAGCATGGCTGTCCTCGTTGTCTGGAGGCAGCCTAGGCTGATCCTGTCAAGTTGTCAAGACAACCTGACAAATAATCTTCATCCCACATGCCGATGCATCAACCCATCAAAAAAACGGGCCGTTCAAACGCGGTGAGATGCAAGGCGCAAAGGCATTTCAAGGCCGACGCGTACTCTTGCGGTACGCGAGGGCTTGAAATTCCTGAAGCACACCTGGGGCGTAAGATCTCGTACGGCTCGAAGCCTCGCCTACGATTCACTTAACGCGGCAGATCGCCGTGTTTCAACGGCCCGTCAGTGTGCCTGGTTCCAGTCCTTGCCCACGCCCCACTCCACCACCAGGGGCACGGCCAGCTCGGCCACGGTGCGCATGATCTCTTCCAGGCGCTCGCCAGCGGCCTGGGCCACGTCGTCCGGGGCTTCGACCAAAAGTTCGTCATGCACCTGGAGGATGAGCCGGGCGTCCAGCGCGTCCAGCGCGTCGTCGCCATGGGCCCGGATCATGGCCATCTTGATGATGTCCGCTGCCGAGCCCTGAATGACCGTGTTCACGGCCTGCCGCCTGGCCTGGGACACCATCTGCTGGTTGCGCGAGCGCAGTTCGGGCAGCAGGCGACGGCGTCCGGCCCAGGTGGTGACGAAGCCCTGGTCCGTGGCCTTGTCCACCAGGCCGTCGTAGAACGCCTTGAGCGTGGACAGCTTGGCAAAGTAGCGCTCGATGAATTCCTTGGCCTGGTTCATGGTCACGCCCAATTCCCGGGCCAGCCGCTGCGGGCCCATGCCGTAGATGAGCCCGAAGTTGATGGTCTTGGCCGAACGGCGCTCCTCCACGCTGACCTGGCCGGGGTCGCCGCGCTCAAAGATCAGGGCGGCCGTGGTGGCGTGGATGTCCTCGCCCTTGGCGAAGGCCCGGCGCAGGGCCGGGTCGCCCGAGAAATGGGCCAGCACGCGCAGCTCGATCTGCGAGTAGTCGGCCGCGGCCAGCAGCTTGCCCGGCCCGGCCGTGAAGCAGGCCCGCATTCGCCCGCCCTGGGGGCCGCGGATGGGGATGTTCTGCAGGTTGGGCCCGGAGCTGGACAAGCGTCCCGTGGCCGTGGCCAGCTGGTTGAAGCTGGTGTGGATGCGCCCGTCCTGGGCGACCAGCTTGGGCAGCGGCTCCAGATAGGTGGACCTGAGCTTCTCCAGCATGCGGAAGTCCAAAATCTTTTCGATGATCCCGTGCTGGCCCTGGAGTTTCTCCAACACCTGGTTGGCCGTGGACAGGGCCCCGCCCGGGGTCTTGCCGGCCGGCTTGAGCCCCAGGTCCTGGAACAACACCTCGGCCAGTTGTTGCGAGGACCGGACGTTGAACTCGCGCCCGGCCAGCCGGATGATCTCGGCCTGCAGGGTCTCCAGCTTGGCGGACACCTCGCCCAAAAAGTCCTGGAACGCGGCCTGGTCGATGGCCACGCCGCGCCGCTCCATGGCCGCCAGCACCGGGATCAGGGGCAGCTCCACCTGGCGCATGAGCGCGTCCAGCCCGGCGTCACGCAAACGCGGGGACACGGCCCGCATGTAGGCCAGGGCGGCCAGGCCGTGGGCCTCGGGATGCAGGCCGGACACGTCCGCGCCGGGCAAATCCTGGAACAGGCTCTGGCGCAGCCGGTCCCAGGAGTAGTTGCGGTCCTCGGGGTTGAGCAGGTAGGCGGCCAGGCCCAGGTCGAACCAGGCCGACAGGTCGGCCGTTTCCCAGACCTCGTGGCCGCGCATGAGCCCGTGCAGGTCCGGGCAGGCCACGGTCCTGGCGGTTGCCAGGGCCTGGGCCAGGTCCCGGGCCACTTGATCGGAGGTCCCGGCCAGTGCGTATTCCTTGCCGTCCACGCCCAGTCGAAAACCGTGCTCCCGGGCCACCAGACCCACTTCCCTGCCCGTCAGCCCGGGCAGCCGGGACACCGAGTCCAGCCGCTCCAGTTGCAGGGGTTCGCTGGCCTCAGGCGCAGCCCCTCCGGCCAGGTCCAGCAGGCTCAGGCCCGTGGAAGCCGATGGCGCGGGCTTGGTGTTCTTGGCTTTCGGCTCACTGGGCGCACGATCCTGAATCTGCCTGGCCATGTCCCGGGCCATGGAACGAAACTCGTAGGACTCCAGAAAGGCGATGAGCTTCTCGGCCTCGGGCGGACGCACGGCCAACTCCTCCAGGGGCTGGTCCAGGCAGGAAAGCCGCATGCGCGTCAGCTCGCGGTACAGGAAGATGTCCTCCATGTGGCCGTCGAGCTTTTTCTTGAACTTGTCCGGCAGGTTGTCAAAGTCGTCGCGCAGATCTTCCAGGGTCGGGTGGTCGGCCATCATGGCCAGGGCGGTCTTGGGACCCACCCCGGGCACGCCCGGGATGTTGTCCGAGGAGTCCCCGGTCAGGGCCTGGAAATCCGGCCACTGGGCCGGATCGAGCCCGGTCTCCTTGCGGAAGTCCTCCAGGCTGGTCAGCTTGTCCTGCTTGCCGGCCGGGTCCCAGAGATACACGTTCTCGTCCAGGCACTGCTTGAGGTCCTTGTCCGAGGCGATGATGACCACGGGCCGCTCGTTCTTGTGCGCCTGGGCCAGGGAGGCGATGCAGTCGTCCGCCTCCACGCCGTCGCTCACGGTCAGGGACAGGCCCATGAGCCGGATGGCCTCCTGCAGGGGTTCGATCTGCTGGGCCAGGGGCTCGGGCATGCGGGGCCGCTGCGCCTTGTAGGGCTCGAACATCTCGTGGCGGAAGGTGGGGCCCCGGCCGTCCATGAAAAATCCCAGGTACTTGGGCTTTTCCTCACGGAGCACGCGCATGAGGATGCGCAGGGAGATGAACAGGGCGTTGGTGGGAAAGCCGTCCGAGCGCTTGAGCTCCGGATAAGCGTAGAACCCCCTGTAGAGGTAGGAGGTTCCGTCAACCAGGTACAGCGGTTCCTTGTCCAGTCCGAGGGTGTCTTTCAGGGGCATGCCGCACGGTACAAGGCTAGAGGCTGTCGAGCAACCCCTTGGCCGGCTTGTACTCCGGGTCCACGGCCAGGGACTTCTCCGCGTAGCTGCGGGCCTGGGCCTTGTTCCCGGCCTGGGCGTACATCCCGGCCAGGTTGCACAGGACCACGGCCTCGCCCTCGGGAAACTCCGGGTTGAGCTTCAGGGCGTGCTCCACGCACTTGACCGCGTTGTCCATCTGCTCGCCGTCGGAATAGGCCAGGGCCAGGTTGTAGTAGAGAATCTCGTCGTTGGGCACGATCTTGATGGCCTTCTTGTACTCGGCCACCGCGTCCTTCCACCGTCCCTGCTTGCGCAGGGAGATGCCCAGGCTGTTGTAGAGCGGCATGTCCTCGGGACGGGGCCCGTGCAGCTCCACGGCCCGGCGGTAGTAGTCCTCGGCCTCCTTGCGGTCGCGCATGGCGTACTCGTCGCCGATGTTCATGGCCACTCCGCCCAGGTCGCCCAACTCCTCCTTGGCCGTCACCTGCATGGCCTCGTTGAAGTACTCCTTGGCCTCCTCCTCGTTGCCCAGGTCCACGTGGATGCCGCCGATCTCCACCTTGCGCTCCACGTTGAGGGGACTGATGGCGTCCAGCTGCTCCATGTATTCGAGCCTGCGCTGGCTGTCGCCCTTGTCGCGGAAGTACTTCTCCAGCTTCTTGAGCGGAGACAGGTACATCTCGTCCAGGCCGTTGGCCTGCTCGTAGGCCTCGACCATGTCCTCGATCTTGTCCAGGCCGCGGTAGGCGTCGCCCATGATCATGTAGGCGGCCGGGCTGTTGGGCTGGATCTCGAAGATGCGGCGGCACACGCCCAGAGCCATGCGGAAGGCGTTGTTCTTGAGGCACTCCTCCGCGTTCTTGACCAGCTGCTCCACCTGTCCCGGAGGCTTGATGTTGAAGGCGATCTTCAGAAGCAGGGTGTTGATGTCGATGGGCTTGGTGATCCAGCTCTCGGCCAGGTCCTCCTCGCGGAGCAGGGCCAGCCGGGGAAGCTCGGACTCCGTGGTCAGGACCACGAAGGCGGCATTCTTGATGCGCCGGTTCAGGCGGCGGAAGAGGTCGGACTGCCGCTTGTGGTCCAGCACGGCCTCCATGAGCACCAGAAGCTTCTTCTTCTTGACGCTCATCTCCTTGACCGTGCGCATGATGCGGTTCTCGTTGGTGACCACGGTGATGCAGGAGGCCGGAAGCTCCAACTGCCCGGTCAGGGTCTTGCGAAAGACGTTGACGAACAGCCTGTCGTCACTGATGATAACGAAGTGCCCGCCGGAATTGATGAAATTCACTATCAGGGCTTCGACCTGGCGAAACTTGCTGTAGTCGCTGACAATTGCCATGCACTGCCCCTCTATAGGCGTATTGTGGCCGTCCGCCCTCCCGCTTCCCTCAAGACGGACACCATGTATGTCTTAGGCAAATCTTAAACAAAGTATTGGATTCCTTTTTCCTTGTCCAGTACATACCACAGACAAGACGCGCCCCTGTACCACGGCCGGTACGCCTTGTCTCCCGGCCCCGGCTGCGGTAGGTTCCCTCCAGTCATCCATAAGCCACGTCATCCAAGGAGGCGGATCATGGCCGATGCCTGTCGCGAGAATCCCATGAAGGGGATTCCCCTGGACATCAACTTCAAAACCTTCATCCTCTCGCTGTCGTCCTCGGCCCTGGTGCACCTGGGCGAGGCCCCGGACCCCTCCACCGGCGAGATCGGCAAGGCGCCGCACCTGGCCAAGCACACCATCGACATCCTGGCCCTGCTCAAGGAAAAGTTCGACAAGGGGCTGACCGAGGAGGAGCAGAAGCTCCTGTGCGACCTGCTCTACAACCTGCGCATGAAGTACGTGAACATGACCGACTAGGGACGAACAATGAAGAACAACCGCATTCCCGTGGGCCTGGTGGGCGTGACCGGATACACCGGCATGGAACTGGCCCGCATCCTGCTCACCCACCCGGAGCTGGAGCTGGTGGCGGCCACCTCCCGGGCCGAGGCGGGCAAAACCCTGGCCCAGATCTACCCCTTCCTGCAGGGCACGCCCCTGGCCTCCCTGGTCATCGAGCAACCCGATCCCGCCAACTTGGCCGGACGCTGCAAGCTGGTCTTCCTGGCCGTGCCCCACAAGACCGCCCAGGAACTGGCCGACTCCCTGCTCACGGCCGGGACCAAGGTGGTGGACCTGTCCGCCGACTTCCGGCTGCGCGACCCCGAGGTCTACGAGCATTGGTACGCTACCCCGCACGTCAAGCGGGACCGGCTGGCCAAGGCCGCGTACGGGCTCATCGAACTCTACGCGGACCAGGTGCGCGCCGCGGACCTGTGCGCCAACCCGGGCTGCTACCCCACGGCCTCCATCCTGGGCCTGGCCCCGGCCCTGGCCTCGGGCGTGGCCAAGTCCACGGGCATCGTGGTGGACGCCAAGTCCGGAACCACGGGCGCGGGCCGCAAGGCCGCCGTGGGCACGGCCTTCTGCGAGGTGTCCGACTCCTTCCGGGCCTACGGCCTGCCCGCGCACCGGCACACCCCGGAAATCGAGCAGGAGGCCTCGGTGCTGGCCGGCACGCCCGTGACCCTGTCGTTCAACACCCATCTTTTGCCCCTGAACCGGGGCATCCTGGCCACCATCTACACCGAGCTGGCCGCCGAACCCGATGCGGCCCGCAAGGCGTACGAGGACTTCTACGCGCCCCACCCCTGGGTCCGCGTGCTGCCCCAGGGCGTGCTGCCCGAGACGCGCTTCGTGCGCGGCACCATGTTCTGCGACATCGGCGTGGTGCCGGACCCGCGCACCGGGCGGCTGATCGTCATCTCGGCCATCGACAACCTGTGCCGGGGCGCGTCCGGACAGGCCGTGGCCAACGCCAACCTCATGCTCGGCCTGGACGTGGCCAGCGGGCTGGACCTGCCCCCGCTCATGCCCTGACCGCCACAAGGCTCCCCCAAAAAAAGCAAGGCCCCTCGGGATGCGCTCCCGGGGGGCCTTTTCCCTGCCCGCGGCCGTGGACCGGCGCGGCACAGGGCAAGCCCGGCCGTCAAGGGCCGGCGGAGGGAGATGCGGCCGGGCTCTTATATCTGTTCTCCAGCACGTGCATCACGGTCTGGACCAACTTCTCGATGCTGCCGTCCTTCTCGACCACGGCGGCGGCCTGGCTGTACACGGTGTGCTCCGGGTCCGTGGAGGAGAACATGTGCACCACCACGGGCACGGCCGGATGGTCGCGCTGCAACCGGGCCAGGAAGGGCGCGCGCTTCAGGCGGCTGGCCTCGGGGTCCAGGACCACCAAGTGCACCGGATGCACCGAGTCCATGACGTCGGCCACCTCCCGGTCGTTCTTGGCCGTATGGGCCGTGAAGCCCAGGCGGCGGAACTCGCGCACCAGAAAGTCCCGCACGTGGGGATTGCGATCCATGATCAGGATATGAAAATTTTCCTTGTCCACTTGATCCGAATCCTGCGCGTGATGAACCCAACCTGACGGAAATGGCTGACGCAATCCCCGTGCCAGAAACACGCGAAAAATCATTTTGCTCAACATGCTGAAAGCGCTTTGGTTTCCTGGCGAGATGTCGGGGAACGGCCGTGGAAAAAGGGCCGACCCCTGTCAGCTTTCTTGGCTAAGCGTCAAGGATGCGTTCAGTTGACCTTGGTATTGATGGTCAGGCCGTACTTGTCGATCTTGGCCAGCAGGGTGGGCCGGGAAATGCCCAGGAGCTTGGCCGCCCGGGTGCGGTTGCCGTCCGTGGCCTCCAGGGCCTCCTGAACCACCATGCGGCCCATGATGTCCACCAGGGACTCGTACAGGTCGTCCCGGGGCTGGCCGCCCATGGCCCGGCGCACGAAGGAGCGGATGTGCTCCTCGTTGGCCTCCGGGCTGTTCGCGGCCAGGGAGCCGCCGTCCTCGCCCACCGCGGCCACCAGATCCTCGGCGTTGATGGGCCCGCCGCGGTTGAAGATCAGGGCCTTGTGCAGGGCGTTGGACAGCTCGCGCACGTTGCCCGGCCAAGAGTGGCGCTCCAGCATGCTCAGGGCCTCCCTGGACAGGCCGGGATTCTCCATGCCCAATTCCCGGGCGAACCGGGCCAGGAAATAGTCGGACAGGGCGCGGATGTCCTCGCGCCGCTCCCGAAGCGGCGGCAGCTGGAGCATGACCACCTTGAGCCGGTAGTACAGGTCCTCGCGGAACCGCCCCTCGGCCACGGCCGCCTCCAGGTCCCGGTTGGTGGCGGCGATGATGCGCACGTCCACCGGAATGTGCTGGCGGCCGCCCAGCCGGTCGATCATCTTCTCCTGCAGCAGCCGCAGGATCTTGGCCTGGATGGAAAGCGGCATGTCCCCGATCTCGTCCAGGAACAGGGTGCCGCCGCTGGCCTGCTCCACCTTGCCCACGCGCCGGTTCACGGCTCCGGTGAACGCGCCCTTCTCGTAGCCGAAGAGCTCGGACTCCAGCAGGGTCTCGGGGATGGCCACGCAGTTGATGACCAGGAACGGCTTGTCCGCGCGCGTGCTGTGCTGATACAGGGCCCGGGCCACCAGCTCCTTGCCCGTGCCGGACTCGCCGCGCACCAGCACCGTGGCCTCGGTGGGCGCGGCCCGGCCGATGGCCTTGTAGATCTCCTGCATGGCCCGACTGGAGCCGATGAGGGCGTCCTCGGAGTCCATGCTCACGGCCTGGGACATGGCCACCTTGGCCCGCATGAACCGGCCCGCCTCCAGGGCCCTGGCCACCAGGGAAAGGAAATCCGGTATCTCGAAGGGCTTGAGCACGTAGTCGTACGCGCCCAGCTTGGTGGCCCGGATGGCGGTCTCCATGTCCCCGAAGGCGGTGACGATGATGGCCACGATCTTGGGGTCCACCTGGCGCATGGCCTCGAAGGCCTCCAGGCCGTCCATGCCCGGCATGCGCACGTCCATGACCACCAGGTCGGGCATTTCCTCGCGCACGGCCTCCAGCCCGGCCTCCCCGGAGTTGGCCGTCCGGACCTGGTGCCCCTCGCTGGCCAGCAGCTTTTCGAAGCTGGACCGCAGCTGGGGGTCGTCGTCGACTATGAGGATGCCGGCCATCAGTCACTCTCCTTCAAAGGAAAGGCCAGCACGAAGCTTGCGCCGTAGCCTTCCAAAGACTCGTATTCCAGGATGCCGCCATGCTCCTCCATGATCCGCCGGGCGATGGGCAGGCCCAGGCCCGACCCCTCCTCCTTGGTCGAGAAGAAGGGCTGGAACATCTCGGCGCGCGCCTCCTCGGGCACGCCCGGGCCGGTGTCGGTCAGGCGGATGACCACGGACCGCCCCAAGGGCGGCACCACGGCCTGCTCCTCGCGGACCTCGATCTCCCCGCCCTGGCCCATGGCCTCGCAGGAGTTGAGCAGCAGGTTGACCAGGGCCTCCTTGAGCTGGTCCACGTCCACGTCCACCTCGGGCAGATTCTCCTGGCGCTCCACACGCACGGACACGCCCGAAGACTCCAGCCTGTGCCGCAGGAGTTCCAGGGTGTTGTCCACCACCTTGGACAGCCCGGTGCGCACGGCCATGAGCTTGGGCCTGCGGGCGAACTCCAGGAAGTTGCGGATGATGGTGTCCAGGTGGCGGATCTCCTCGGCGATGACCTCGAAGTCCTCCTTCTGGGTGACGTCCAGGTTCAGGCTGCGCTCCAGTGAGAACAGGCGCATCTTGACCGAGGTGAAGGGATTGCGGATGGAGTGGGCCACGCCCGCGGCCAGCTTGCCCACCAGGGCCAGCTTCTCGGACTGCAACAAATGTTCGCGGCTCTGGTCGAGCTGAGCCTGGGTCTGGTCCACGTCCGCTTCCAGGGTGTGCATGCGCTGCGACAGTGCGGTGATCTCGTCGCCCATGACCCCCTCGTCGCAGGCCTCGCCGTGCACCAGCAGCCTGCGGATGGGGTTGAGCACCTTGAGGATGAGCAGCCCGCCCAGGAGCATGACCAGGATGAAGGACATGGGCACCACGGCCCAGGTCAGTCCCGAAACCATGCGCGCCTGGTTGGAGAAGGAGCCCGCGTCCCGGGCGATGCGCTGCTGGTGCAGGCTCTTGTAGTCGTCGCACAGGGCCAGCAGGGCCTCGAACTGCTCGCGGGCCTCCCAGTGCAGGGCCGCACCCTCCTGGTGGCTGCCCTGCTTGTACATGTCCAGGACCTGGTCGCGCATGTGGTCGTAGCGCAAATATTCGGACTCGATGCGGTTCAGGATGACGCGCTGTTCGTCCTGGTAGACCTGATCCCGAGCCTGGGCCAGGGAATCCTCGAATCCCTTCTTGTGGCTCTCGAGCTGAGCCAGCCAGACCGGGTCGTCGGACAGGAAGAAATAGGTGGCGTAGCCCTTCTGCATGACCAGCTCGGTCTCCAGCTCCTGGGCCGCCATGAGGGCCGGAAGGTCGCGCTCGGCCATGCGCGTGATGATGATCTCGGTCCGCCAGGCCGACCAGAGGTTGGCCACGCCCCAGGCCGCGCTGACCAATACCAGGGCGGCCAGCGGGACCAGGATCTTCACCCGCAGGCTGGTGGTCAACCGTCGATGCTCCCGGTCGGTCATGCTCTTCTCCATGTTTCAGCCATTATGCCGAAACTATCCCAGCCATACGGACCAGGCAAGTAGTATTCGATTCAAGCACTTGCGGCCGCGGCCTTGAGCTTGGCCAGCAACTCGTCGAAGTCGGCCGGCTTGATCAGGTAGTCGAACGCGCCCAGGGCGGCGCCCTCCTGGGCGCTCTCCACCGAGCCGTGCCCGGTCATCATGATCACGGGCAGGTCCGGCCATTTGGCCTTGAGCCGTTGCAGGGTCTCCAGCCCGTCCATGCCCGGCATCTTGACGTCCAGGACCACCACGTCCACGGGCGCCTCGTCCAGGAAGCCCAGGCAGGCCTCGCCGCTGTTCACCGAGGCCGCTTCCACCCCGCTGGCCTCCAGCCGCAGGGAGAGCATGTCCACGAAATCCTCCTCGTCGTCCACCAGAAGCACCTTCAATGCCTGATCGCTCATGACCCGCTCCCCTTTTCCTCTTCGCTCCGCGCCACCATCTCCTTGACCTGGGCGAACCAGTCGCCCCCGACCTCCCCGGACGACGGGGCCTGGGTGTGCGCCTTGGGCAGCCGCACGAAGAACGTGGTTCCCCGGCCCACCTCGCTCTCAACGTCGAGGCGTCCGCCGAGCCCTTGCATGATCCCCGCGGACATGTACAGCCCCAGGCCCGTGCCCACGCCCGCCTCCTTGGTGGAGAAGAAAGGCTCGAAGATGCGCTCCAGCAGGTCCGTGGGAATGCCCGGGCCGTTGTCGCTCACCTCGATGACCGCCCCGTCCCCGTCCGGCTTGATCCGCATCCGGATGCGGCCGCCCTTGTCAACGGCCTGGATGGCGTTGTTGATCAGGTTGACCAGCACCTGGCGCACCTGATTGGGGTCGGTGAACACCTTGGGCGTGTCCGGGTCCGGGTCCAGGGCCAGTCCGACCCCCTTGTTCCGGGCCTCCTTGCCCACCAGGTGCATGGTCTCCTCCACCAGCCGGGCCATATCCACCTCGGTGACGAAGGTCTCGTCGCGGCGGGCGAAGCCCAGGAGCTGGTGGGTGATGACCCGGGCCCGCTCCACGTTGCGCTCGATGGTGGTCAGCCCCTTGAGGAACTTGTCGCCCAGGGGAAAGTCGTAAGCCTCGGGCTTTTCCAGCAGTATCTTGAGCCATCCGGCCGCGTCGTTGATCACGGCCAGGGGATTGTTGATCTCGTGGGCCACGCCCGCGGCCAGGGTGCCCAGGGCGGCCAACCGCTCGGCGGCCACCATACGCTTGCTCATGCGCGCCTTGAACTCGGCCTCCCGCTCGGCTTCCACGCAGTGCTCCACCCGCTCGGCGGCCTGGCGGATCTTGCCCTCCAGGTGCTCCAGCTCCACGGGCTTGGACAAATAGTCCAGGGCCCCGGCCTTCATGCCGGCCACGCCGTCCTGGGCCGAGGCATGGCCCGTGAGCAGGAGGACCTCGGTTCGGTCGTACTTGGCCCGGATGTGCTCCAGAACCTCCAGCCCGCTCATGCCGGGCATCTTGACGTCCAGCACCACCACCCGGGCCGGAACCGCGGCCATGATCTCCAGGGCCTCGGGCCCGGAGGCGGCCTGCGCCACCAGGAATCCCCGCCGGCCCAGCCGCTTGGCCAGGACCTGGCGGAAGGAGTCCTCGTCGTCCACAAGGAGTACTGAAATCTGGTCCATGATCACGTCCTCGCCATGGTGGCGAAAAATAAGCAGGTCGGGAAGTCCCTGGCAGGCCGCTTGTGGAGGGAGGCTTGCTTATATGCGGCGGATCTTCCCGACCTGCTGAAATCACATGTCGATGGTTGTCAACGGATGCCGGTTACTCGTCCTCCATCTCCTCCTGACCCACCTGGCGGGCCAGGTCGATCTCGCCGGTCTGGGCGATGGCGGCCACCATCAGCGCGGTGTCCACGCTGTGCTTGACCTTCTTGAAATGGTTGTGGGCCTTGGTCATGGTGCTGACCAGGGTGTCCATCTCCACGGGCTTCTGCAGGTAGGCGAAGGCGCCGATCTTCTCGGCTTCCTTGCGCGCCTGGTCGGTGCCGTGGCCGGTGAGGATGATGACCTGGGTCTCGGGATAGGCGCTCTTGACCTTCTTCAGCACCTCCAACCCGTCCATGCCCGGCATCTTCAGGTCGAGGATCATGACCGTGGGCGCGACCTCGTCGAGCTTGTCCAAGGCCTGCTGGCCGCTCATGGCCACCTCGGGCTTCATGTCCCGCATGTCCAGGCGGTCGGAAAGGCTCTGGACGAAATCCTCCTCGTCATCCACCAGAAGAACCTTGAAATCATGCATGACTGCTCTCCTTCTTGCCGGAGGGCTCCTCCCCCCGCGTTCAGGCCCGGCGTGCCTGCCGTGCGGCCCTCAATTGACCGGCCCTTTCCGGCCGGATTACCTCGTGCAAGGGAAAAGCAAGATGGATGCCAGTACGTTGCTTTTTTTAACACTTACAACATGCTGATTTAACTGCTTTAAAGTTGGTATTGTCCAGCGGACGCCGAAGATGGTTCCACAGGGTGTCAGTTTGCTTTACACCCCGTCAACCTGTCTGACGACATCAGGCCCCGGGGTCGATGCCCAGGTGCTCGGAAATTTCCTTGTGAAACTTGTTGCGGTAGCGGACCACCTGGGAGGCCTTGTTCATGATCATGTCCAACTGCCGGGTGTGGATGATCAGGTAGCCCAGGATGCGCAGCCGGGTCTTCATGAACTCCGCACCCCGGTTCTCCAGCCGGGCGGACAGATGGTCCTCCTTGATGCGGCTGCGGAACCCGTAGTCCTCCAGCATGTCGGCCACGAACCGGATGCGCCGCACCCGCCGGGCGTCGTCGGCCGCCCCGCCCTTGAAGGTGAAGGCGATGTAGTTCTCCCGCACCCGGTCCCCCACCAGGGCCTCCACCGTGGTGAAGTGGAACCCGAAGCGCGAGGACAGGCTGACGTAGTTCTTTGAGATCATGAAGTAGTTGCGGTCGGCGTAGGGGTCGTCCACGGCTCCGGCCGCCAGGGCCGGGTTGGTGGTGGCCCGGAACATGACCGACAAAAATCCCTTGGAGTCCAGGGCCGGGGGCCCCTCCCAGGGCAGGACCGTGATGCCCTCCCACAGGGCCAGCATGGGCACCGAGGCGATGCTGTCCAGGGAGACCTGGTTGCCCTCCACCTCCTCGGTGAAGCCGTCGTCCAGGTTGAGCACCCACCACTGCATGCGCGCCTTGCCCACGAGCTGCTTACCCGAACGTTCCGGAAAGGCGTGGTCGCGGCCGAAACGGAACATCTCGCGCACGGCCTGTTCGTGGCAGAAACGGGTGATGTCGTGGTAGGTGGCGGCGTTGCGGGGCCTGAACTCCGTGGAGTCCGGATCCAGCAGGTGCAGGGGCAGGATGTGCTCGGCCACGACCTCCAGGGCCCGGTAGACCGGGGTGCCGAGCATGAAGCCCGCGGCCTTCTTCCTGGCCTTGGGCCGCTCGCCCTGGTCCACCATGCCGGTCATGACGCGCCTGGCGTCGGCGTCCACCGTGACCATCTCGCCCTCGGGCAGCAGGTCCAGGGCTCCGGCCAGGCCGAACAGGGCCGGGGTGCCGGCCTCGCGGGCCACGTTGGCCAGGTGGCTGGTCACGGAGCCCCGCTCGGCCACCACGGCCGAGGCCTTGGACAACAGCGGAGCCCAGCGCGGCAGGGCCTGGGTGGTGACCAGCACGGATCCATCGGGCACGCGCAGGGCGTCCCCGTGCCGGATGAGCCGGAACACGTGTCCCGAGGCCATGCCCG
The DNA here is from genome assembly GCA_963666895.2 of Desulfovibrionaceae bacterium. Taxonomy (GTDB): domain Bacteria; phylum Desulfobacterota; class Desulfovibrionia; order Desulfovibrionales; family Desulfovibrionaceae. The sequence goes on from CAXXNS010000001.1 coordinate 50,298, forward strand.
GGCTGGCGGTCATGCCGCCCTGGGCCAGCACCGGGGCCGGCGCCTCGCCCTGGGGGGCCCGCCCGGCCCGGTCCGCGTCGAGCTGCTTGAGCGGGCGGCACTGCAATATCATCAGCCTGCCCTTTTCCACGGCCCATTCCAGGTCCAGGGGCTGGCCGTACTTGTCCTCCAGGGCCAGGGCCAGCTCGCCCAGGGCCACGGCCTGATCGTCCGCGAGCGAAGGCTTGTCCCGCTCGCTCTCCACCACCTCCGTGCGGCAGACCCCCTCGTCCGGGGAGCAGACATACTGCTCGGGCTTGTCCGCCACCTGGACATCCTTGATCACGGGCGGCCGGGTGCGGGAAAGAAGATAGGTGTCCGGGGCCAGGGAGCCGTCCACCACGGGCCGGGGCAGGCCCCAGACCGAACTGATGATCATGGTGTCGTCGCCAAAGGCCACGGGGTTGCGCGTGTAGAGCACGCCCGAGGCCTCGGGCCGGACCATGCGCAACACGCCCACGCACATGACGGCCTGGTCGTTGGGCAGGCCCCGCTCCAGGCGGTAGGTCATGGCCCGGGCCGTGAACAAGGAGGCCACGATCTCCTTGTACACCTCGGCCACGTTTTCGGGCCGGACGTTGAGCTCGGTACGGAACTGCCCGGCGAAGCTGGCCTCGGCCATGTCCTCGCCCAGGGCGCTGGACCGCAGGGCCAGGGCCAGGTCGGACCCGTGCCGTTCACGCAGCCGGTCCACCTGCTCGACCATGGCCCGCTCCAGGTCCTCGGGCAGCTCGGCCTCGCTGACCAGGGCCTGCAGGGACGAGGACAGGGCGTAGACCTGGTCCAGGTCCTCGGCTCCGGCCGCCTGGATGCGGCGTGAAATCTCCAGCCGCAGGCCGCTGGCGGACAAAAAGCGGTCGCACCCGGCCGCGGTGATGACGAAGCCGTCCGGGGACGCGAACCGGGTGTCCTTGGCGATTTCGGCCAGGTTGGCCATCTTGGCCCCGGCCTGGTCCACGTCGCTCCCGTCCATGTCGCGCAGGGCCATGACCAGCTCCCCGGACAATTTCTCCTGGTGCGGGACCAGCAGGTCCTCCACGGTCCGGGTGATGTCCTGGAAGCGGTCGAAAAGGCCGGCATACCGGTCCGGGGCCAGCCGGTTCAGGTGCTGGATGATCCGGTAGACCTGGGCCGAAACCTGGGTGACGCGGGAGCGCACGAAGTGCATGCCGAACAGGCGGCTGCCCGAAAGGGCCTCCTCCAGCTCGGACATGATCTCCAGGGCGTGGTTGTTGGCGGTCAGGAGCAGCCGGAACTGCTGGTAGCGTTCCTGAAAAAGCTGGCGCAGCTCCTCGGGATCGGAAATCTCGGGCGTCCCGGAGTCGTTCAACCACTTGCGGACGATATCCACCAGCCAACCCATAGCCGCTCCTTGAAATCCTTGTACCAGACCCTTGTGGCGCAGTCAGCCTTCAAAGCAAGGGCCGGAGCGGTCGTTGCGTCCCGCTCCGGCCCAATTGTCCCTTGGTTCCTATGGATGTCCTAGTGCGAGAGCTTCAGGCCCCAGCCCTCGAACATGAACAGGATGGAGAAGCCGTACCAGAGGGTGTAGACCACGTAGAAGGCCAGTGAGAAGATGACCATTCCCATGCGGTCCCCGATACTCTGGCTCTCGATGCCGTAGTAGTTGTACGAGGCCTCCACGCCCTTCTTGAGGATGTGGTCCACCTCGGCCGCGGCCGCGAAGTCCTTCTGCTTCTTCAAGGCCTTGTCCATGGCCGTCAGGGAGGTCCACCAATTGTATAGGGCCAGCTTGGCGTCGTACCCGTACTTGGCCTGAATGGCCTCCCCGTTGTTGGCGTACATCACGTCCGCGTCGTTCAGGGCCGTCTTCAGGATCATGCCCAGGCCGCCCTTGATGGACAGGTTGGCCCCGTCCGCGGTGGCTTCGGCGCCTGCGGCCTGATACAGCAGGGCGGACTGGGCCGCCTGCTCGGCGTCGGCCAGGGGCAGGACGACCTCGATCTCATGACCGTTGTATTCGGCCGTCTCCTCGATCAGGCCCGGGATGTAGTAGGCCGAACCCTTGGAGATGGAGTTGTACAGGTTGTCCAGATAGTCCAGGCCGTTCTTCCCGCCCCCGTACAGGGGCATGAAGAAGATCACCAGCACGACCAGGAAGGCGATCATCATGACCAGCCCGAGGGTGAATTCCTTCTTGTTGTAGATCATGTTACATCGCCTCCTTCCGCTTCAACTTACCGATATTCTTTATGAATGTTGAGAACACCCAGAGGCCGAAGCCCCCGATGACGATGAAGAAGAGCCAGATACCGATATCCTCCAGGATCACGGCCGTGGCCTTGTTCATGTCGATGACCTCCATGCTCCGCAGCTTGCCGGGCAGGGCGAAGCCCCGGTTCAGGAAGCCGGCGATGACGGCCATGGCGTAGAAGCCGCGGATGGTGATGCCCTTGACCACCTTGGTGACCATGGCGCCGATCTGGATGCCCAGCAGGGATCCGAGCAGCATGCCCATGGCCAGGGTGTAGAAGATGAAGCCGTAGATGGCGTACTGGGATATGGACGCGTACCCGGCCGTGAAGATGATCTGGAAGATGTCCGTGCCCACGGTGGTCATGGAGGACACGCCTAGGCCGTACACGAAGATGGGGAAGGTCAGGAAGCCGCCGCCCACGCCCATGATACCCGCGGCCATGCCGACCAGGCCGCCGGAAAGCACCAGGAACAGCCAGGAGATTCGGCGTCCGCCCGGGGTCAGGTCCTGGTCGAACTTGACCATGGGCGGAATGTTGATGGCCTGGAGCTTCTTGGGCAGTCCGCCCATTTCCACGCCTTCGTCCTTGCCGCCGTGAGCGCCGCCGCCCACTTCTTCCCCGCCCGCGCCCTGGAACTTCTTGGCCTTGCTCATGGCGCGCAGGAAGTCGATCAGGGCGTAGAATCCCAGGAAGCCGAGCATGCCGCAGTACACGGTGGTGATGAAGGCGTCGGAAAGCACCGGGTTCATCTCGTAGAGCACCCGGTTGACGATGCCGCCGGCCGTGGCCCCGCCGATGGCGCCCACCAGGAACACCGCCGCCAGCCCGACGTTGACGTTGCCGAGCTTCTTGTGGATTGCGCTGCCCATGATGGCCTTGGCGAAGATGTGGAACAGGTCCGTGCCCACGGCCAGGATGCCCTTGACTCCCGCGCTCATGAGCGCCGGGGCGATGATGAAGCCGCCGCCCGCGCCGATGCAGCCGGTGATGAACCCGGCCATGAGCCCGATGAGGATGGACACCAGGAAGATGTTCAGGGAATAGAAGGCCGGGGAATAGGCCTTCTTGCCTCCGAGCACGGCCGGCAGGGCCTGGCCGATCTCGTCGGCATAGGCCACGCCCAGAATGATGACCGGCAGGAGCATGAGTCCGAGTACGAAGAGCCGTTTGCGGCTGCCCAGAATGGTCCGGGACACGTCCATTTCCCAACGGGCGTGAGCCCTGGACCCGGCCATGAGCAGGTGTGCGAAGTTCTTAAAAAATGCCATTGCCTCGCTTCTCCTTGGGTTGCAGTTGTCCTGTGTGAAAGGATTACGACCGGTCCTCCGTGACCGGCCGGGCTTGCCTTGATCCGTGCCCCGCGGCACGGGATGCGTCCTCGATCTTGTAGACCAGCTCGTCGATGGAAATGGGCTTCATGAGGTAGTCGAAGGCCCCGTGCGACAGCCCCTGGACCGCGGCCTCCACGTCGGCGTGGCCCGTGAGCATGATCACGGCCGTGCCAGGATGCTTGCGGCGGATGACCTCCAGGACCTCCAGGCCGTCCATGTCGGGCATCTTGACGTCCAGGACCACCACGTCCACAGGGCGCGTCTCCAGACTCTCCAGGGCGGACAGGCCGTTGGAGACCGCCTGCACGTCCAGCCCGCGGCGGTCGAGCCGCTTGGCCAGGGTGCGCAGGAACTCCTCTTCGTCGTCCACCAGCAGAATGCGCACCGCGCTCATGTCGCCACCTCCTCGCGCCTGGCCAGGGCAAGAATCTTGCCCGTCAGCACCTTGATGTCGCATGGCTTGGCCAGGTAGTCGCTGGCCCCATGCTTCATTCCTTCCTCAGCCGCCTGTTCCGACCCGTGCCCGGTGAGCATGATCACCGGCAGGTCCGGATCCATCTTTTTGAAAATCTTCAACAATTCAATACCGTCCATATCCTCCATCTTCAGGTCCAGCAGAGCCAGATCGAAGTCCTGGTGCCGGAAGACGCGCAGAGCCTCGGTGCCGGAATTGACCCCGGTGACTTCGATGTTCCTCTTGCCGAGACGTTTGGCCATCACCTCCACGAAGCTCACCTCGTCGTCCACGAAGAGCAGTCGGACCGTCCTGGAATATCCCGTGTCCATGACGTTGCCCCCTCCCTAGCCCTTGCCCCCGGGCTGTTCCGTGTCGGACAGCTCCGCCGGGAGGGTGATTCGGAAGGACGTACCCTCGCCGACCACGCTGTCCACCTCGATATCTCCGCCCATCTTCTTGACGATGCCGTAGCAGATGGACAGGCCGAGCCCCGTTCCCTTGCCCACCGGCTTGGTGGTGAAGAAGGGGTCGAAAATTTTCTTCAGGTTGGCCTGGGGAATGCCCGGGCCGTCGTCCGTGACCTCAATGACCACGGCCGTGGCCTTGGGTGACCGGTCCAGGCTGGTCCGGACGCGGATGATCCCGCCCTTGGCCTCCAGGGCGTACAGGGAGTTGTTGATCAAGTTGAGGAGCACCTGCTGGACCTCGGAGCCGGAGCCGAACACCGCGGGCAGGCCCGTGGCCAGGTTGGTGGTGATGGCCACCTTGGAGTACTTGGCCCGCTGCTCCATGAGCTCCACCAGTTCCTCCACCACCCTGTTGATGTTCAGCTCCTCGCGGCGCGAGTCGGTGCGCCGGGCGAAGTGCAGCAGCTTGTGGGTGATCTCCTTGCACCGCAGCCCCTGGATGCGGATCTGCTCCAGGGCCCGGGTCAGCTCCTTGGGATCGTCCTCGCCCTTCATGCCGTCGGCCAGCAGGTCCTCGATCCAGCCGGCCTCCTCGACCATGATGGCCACCGGGTTGTTGATCTCGTGGGCGATGCCCGCGGCCAGCTCGCCGATGGAAGCCAGCTTGCTGGCCTCGATCATCTGGTCGTTGATCTTTTCCTTCTCGAAATCCGAACGCATGATGTGGGACACGGTCCGCCGGGAAATCCAGGCCACCATGGCCACGATGGCCAGGCCGCCCACGGCCAGCACCAGGATGGACAGGTTGCGGGTGGTGGACAGATGGCGGAAGGCGTCCGCGGTCCGCTGCTGGTAGACCAGGAGCCACTCCCCGGACTTGAGCGTGGCCACGGCGTACAGGCTCTCCTGGCCGTCCTGGTCCTCGGCCTTGAAAATGTGCGCCTTGGACTCGCTGGCCTCGCCCGCGGCCAGAAGGCGGTTGAACAGGGCCTGGTCCAGGTCCACGTCGTACATGGGCTTAGTCTGGAACTCGCCCTTGATGTTGAGGATGTAGGCGAACCCGGTCTCGCCCACGCGCAGGTTCTCAACCAACTGGTTGAAGAGGTTGAAGTCCACGGTGGCGCGCAGGATCCACTCGCGGCCCTCCCAGGTGCGCTTGACCGCCACGATGAAGTGCGGCAGTCCCCGCAGGCCCAGGAAGACGTCCGAGATGTACACCCGGCTCTTCATGGCCGACACGTACCAATCGGCCTCGGCGTAGGTGGCCCCGCGCAGGTTGAAGGGCCCGGCGTAGGAGACCTGGTCGCCCTCGGCGTCCACCAGGCCCAGGTCCACAAAGAAGGGGCCGGACTCCTGCTGCAGGGCGTTGAGCACGTCGTGCAGGGAGTTCTCGTCGGCCAGGTCCTCGAAGGGCACGCTCTTGGACAGGAAGCGGACCATGCCCAGCTTGTCCTGCAGGAAGCCGTCGATCTCCTGCTCGTGCTTGAGCACCAGCTCCATGAGGTAGTCGTGGACCTTTTCCTTGTACGCCTTGTGGAAGTGATAAACGTAGATGGCGCTGATGAGCAGCATGGGCGCAAACGAGACCACCAGAACGTTGGTCATCATGCTGCGGCGCAAGGAACGATAAAACTGGCTGTTGGCCAGCGCTTCCTGATCCTTTTTCGTCATCCTCCACTCTCCCGCCGGTCCTGAGTCGGTCGTCAGTCCGAGACCGGCGCGAAAGGAAAATTACAAAGAACATGCCAGGGGAATGCGCTGGAAAGGGAATATAAAAGGCCATTACTGACAGCATGTTGAACATTCGCGCCCAGAATTCCTTCCGCCAGCGTCATGCCGCTTCTGTCAGCATCCTTTACGGTCTGTAAAAGAAATGCGGCCGCGACAACCAATGACGCGGGGCTTTCCACGCGGACCGCGCCCGGGTCCAGCACCGGACCGCGTTTCGAGAACCCGGCCGTATGTCCGGACTTTTCGGGATCGAGGCCGGAAAGCCTTGCCACCGGCTGTCAAGCCGAGCGTCTAGGCATGCGGTATGCAACAGCCTGTTGAGGCGCCCTCCCAGGCGCGACGAACGGAGAGACCCAAGGAGAGGGAAATAATGCAACATCAGGAACTGGCCTTGCTGGGCAGAGTCACCGCCTCCACCTCCCACGAATTCAAGAATGTCCTGGCCATTCTGCGGGAATCCTTCGGCCTCATTCAGGACGTTCTGAACATGAACAAGAAGATTGAGCTCAAGCACCAGGACAAGATTCTGAAGGCCCTGGACAACGTGGAGCGCCACATGAGCCGCGGCGTGGACATCACCAACCGGCTCAACCTGTTCGCCCACACCTCGGACGAGGAGAAGGACACCGTTTCCTTTGCCGGACAGGCCGAGTTGGCCTGCCACCTGCTCCGCAGACGGGCCCGCCAGGGCAAGGTGCAGCTGACCTACGAAGTGGCCTCGGGCGGCCTGGACGTCACGGGCTGCCCCATCGTGCTGCTCATCGCCCTGCTGACCACGGTGGAACACGCCATCGAGCGCGCGCCCCAGGAATCCACCCTGACCCTGCGCGCCCAGCGCGCCGGGACCGGGCCGCAGCTGGCCATCATCCTTTCCGGCCCGGGCGCGGACCTGGATGCGGGCGGCCTGCAGGCCAAGCTCGACCACATGCCGGAGCTGGAGCCGCCCTTCACGGTCCAGGAGACCTCCAGCGGCCTGACCGTGACCATTGAAACCAACTCAGTCTCATGACCTGCCATCGCACTCCTCCCTCTCCTTTGCCTCAGCGGCCCGGGTCTTGCCCCGGGCCGCTTGTTTTTTTCTCGCCAAACCCGTCCGGCCGGGCCGTCATCTCGCAAGAGCGCCCGGGGCCGCCCGGGGCTTGCACGATCGGTTGCGCGATAAAACCATTAAATATCATATGGTTACAGGTCGATAAGCCCGGCCTGGGGATGGAATGAATGTTGCTCTCCCTTCTGACATCGGCGCCACGCCGCAACCGACCGCCCGGGAGACGAACGTGATCCGCGACAAGAAATATTCCGTGCTGCGCTGGAAGATCATCGGCGGCACCCTGGCCTTCTCCCTCATCCCGCTGTTCGCGGCCGGGCTGTTCGCCAACCACGACTTCCAGACCGTCTACCGGGCCAGGATCATCAACAACCTGTCCACCATCGTGGAGAACAAGAAACGCGCCCTGGACATGTTCCTGGAGGAGCGCGCCGCGCAGCTGCGCACCCTGCTCTACACCCAACCCACCGAAAAGCTTTCCGACGAGGACTCCCTGCGCACGCTGTTCCAGGCCATGCAGGCCAGCTCCCGGTCCTTCGTGGACCTGGGCGTCATCGACCAGAACGGCGAGCACCTGGCCTACGTGGGCCCCTATCAACTGGAAAACGTCAACTACAGCGACCAAGAGTGGTTCCAGAAGACCATCTTCAAGGGCCTCTACATCAGCGACGTGTTCCTGGGCTTCCGCAAGTTCCCCCACTTCATCATCGCCGTGGCCCGCCAGGAGGGCGACGACATCTGGATCCTGCGGGCCACCATCGACTCCGACGTGTTCGACAGCATGGTCCAGGCCGTGCAGGTGGGCCAGAGCGGCGACGCCTTCCTGGTCAACCAGGACAACCTGCTGCAGACCGACTCCCGCTTCCAGGGCACGGTGCTCGACCCCTCGCCCGTGTCCGCCGCGCCCGTCTTCGGCGGCACCGACGTCACCGAGGCCCAGGTGGAGGGCATGGACATGCTCATCGGCTCCTGCTGGCTGGACAGCACGCCCTGGCGGCTGGTCATCCTGGAGGACCCGTCCGAGGAGATGTCGGCATTGATGCGCACCAAGTCGCTGCTGGCCGTGGTGGCCCTGGGCGCGGTGATCATCATGAGCGCGGGCGCCGTCGTCATGGGCAACGCCATCGTGGGCAAGGTCATGCAGGCGGACCAGGAAAAGGCGGCCATGGACGCCAACCTGGTGCAGTCCAGCAAGATGGCCGCCCTGGGCAAGATGGCCGCGGGCGTGGCCCACGAGGTCAACAACCCCTTGAGCCTCATCCGCGAGGGCGCGGGCTGGCTCAAGGACCTGCTGGACGACGAGGACCCGGAGACCATGCGCAACCACGCCGAGTTCACACGCGGCCTGGAGATGATCGAGCAGCACGTGGACCGGGCCCGCGAGGTCACCCACCGCATGCTCGGCTTCGGCCGCCGCATGGAGCCGGTGCAGGAGAACGTGGATCTCAACGGGCTGGTGGAGCAGACCATGAAGTTCCTGCACCAGGAGGCCGTGCATCGCAACATCGCCGTGCGCGCCGACCTCCAGCCCGACCTGCCCTTCATCACCACGGACGCGGCCCAGTTGCAGCAGGTGATCCTCAACGTCCTGGACAACGGCCTGGACGCCGTGGGCCAGGACGGGGAGATCACGGTCTCCACCCGCATGGACGTGGAGGCGGACCAGGCGGTCCTGACCATCAAGGACAACGGGCCCGGCATTCCCAAGGACGTGCTGCAACGCCTGTTCGACCCGTTCTTCACCACCAAGAAGGTGGGCGAAGGCACGGGCCTGGGCCTGTCCATCTGCTACAGCATCGTGGAAAAGCTGGGCGGCCGCATCGAGGTCGTCAGCGAACCCGGCCAGGGCGCGGAATTCACCGTCCGCGTGCCCAGGCGGCGGTAAGGAGCGGAACATGGCTGAGACGATCAATGTCCTGGTGGTGGACGACGAGCCCTACTTCCTGGAGCTGTTCACCAACCGATTTTCCCGCCGGGGCCTGAACGTGCTCCAGGCGGGCGGCGGCGACGAGGCCCTGGACGTCCTGGACAAGGAGAAGGTGGACGTGGTGGTCCTGGACGTGCTCATGCCCGGCATGAACGGCATCGAGACCCTCAAGGAGATCAAGAAACACCACCCCTTCCTGGAGGTCATCATGCTCACCGGGCACGGGTCCGTGGACATGGGGCTCAAGGGCATGCGCCACGGCGCGTACGACTATGTAATGAAGCCCTTCAAGATCGACGACCTGCTGTCACGCATCCAGCGCGCCAACGACCGCCGCAAGCTCAACCAGGGCGGCGGCGGAGCCGCGGAGGACGCGCCGTGAGCCCCGCCGCGACCAAGGCCCGGGAACGGGACGACCAGCTCATCCACTCCCAGAAGATGGCCGCCCTGGGCGAGCTGTCCTCGGGCATCGCCCACGAGATCAACACGCCCCTGGGCATCATCGGCCAGGAGGCCGAACTGCTGCGCATGCTGGCCGACGGCGCGAGCTTCGCCGAGGTGCCCGGCCGCGAGGAGCTCAAGGAACGCCTCGAGCAGATCGCCATCCAGGTGGACCGCTGCGGCGAGATCACCCACCAGCTCCTGACCTTCGCACGCAAGACCCAGGCCGTGCTCCAGGCCGTGAACCTGGGCGACCTGGTGGAGGACATGGTCCGGCTGGTGGAGCACGAGGCCAAGTACCAAAACGTGGCCATCGTGCGCGACTACCAGGACCAGGGAAGCACCGTGCCCACGGACCCCTCCCTGGTGCGCCAGGTGGTGCTCAACCTGCTCCAGAACGCGGTCCAGGCCGTGGAGAGCGACGGCACGGTCACGGTGACCACCCGGGTGTCCGACGGCTGGGCCGAGATCAGGGTTTCCGACACGGGCCCGGGCATCTCCCCGGAGAACATGAACCGCATCTTCGACCCCTTCTTCACCACCAAGCCGCCGGGCAAGGGCACCGGCCTGGGCCTGTCCATCTGCATGAAGATCATACAACGCCTGGGCGGACGGATTCTGGTCCAAAGCGAGTCCGGGCAAGGCACGGAATTCACCGTGCAGCTGCCGGAAAACGGGGCTGCCGCCAATGGATGACAACCCTCAACGGAGGACATGGTCATGAGTGAGAAGACGAGAGTACTGGTTGTGGACGACGAGGAGCGCTTCGCCGCCAACATGGTCAAGATTCTCCAGGAAAACGGCATGGAGGCCTGGGCGGCGCACTCGGGCGAGCAGGCCCTCGAGGTCCTGGACGCCAACAGCTTCGACGTGGTCCTCCTGGACGTCAAGATGCCCGGCCTGTCCGGCGTGGGCACCCTGCGCAAGATGAAGGAGAAGGAGTACGACGTGAAGGTGGTGGTCCTCACCGGCCACGCCTCGGTGGACGACGCCGTGCACCTGCTGGACCTGGGCGCGGTGGACTACCTGCTCAAGCCCTGCCGCACTCCGCGGCTGCTGGAGATGATCCGGCTGGCCAAGGAGGCCAAGGAGCTGCAGCAGGAGGCCCGGGCGGCCAAGGATCTGAAGGAGAAGGCCGCGGGATGACCCCGGAAGGCTCGGGGCGGAAGGGTCACTTGCTTCCGCCCCCTGATTCCCCTTCGGAGCCTTCTGCGGACGGGCCGGACGCGCGGCCGTCAAAGCGGAAATCGCCCGCCAGGAACCCCCTGGCCAGGCGGTCCACGCTGGCTTCGTCGCGCATGAGCATGTCCATCTGGCGGGTGTAGATGAGCAGCCGGCCCAGGCCCTCCAGCCGCGTCTCGATCTCCGCGGCCTCGTACTTGGCGAACCGGGCCGCGACCATGTCCGCGTCCACCTCCACCCGGAAGCCCAGCCCCTCCAGCATGAGGGCGATGGCCCGGGCCCGCCTGTTGCGCCGCACGTCGTCCGCGGCCCCGCCCTTGAACCGGAAGTTGACGTAGTTGCTGTTCACCATGTCCCCGCAATAGGCGTCCAGCACGCCGTAGTGGTAGCCCACCCGGGAACTGAAATTCAGGTACTTGTCCGAGATGATGGCGTAGCTCTTCTCCCCGAAGCGCTCGCCCAGGTCCGGCGTGGTCATCTGGCGGGCCATGACCGAAAAGAACCCGCCCACGTCCACGGGCCGGGGCTCCATGCTCGTCAACCGCTTGTCCAGCATGCCGCGCAGCAAGGCCCGGAAGGGACACGAGGCGATCTGTTCCGGCTTCACGCGCCGCGCCTCCGCTCCTGATTCGTCCAGCCCGCCGCCCAGATCGATGACGTGCAGGTCCAGGGGCAGCCTGGCCTCCAGCCGACAGGCCACCTCGCCGCGGCTGCTGGCCAGGTCGCTCAGGGCGAACATCTCCACGTAGCACTTCTCGTGCACCCAGCGCATGACGTCATGCACCGTGCGGCAGGACTCGGGTGTGAACGCGACCGACTTGGGATCGGTCAGGTTCAGGGGCACCACCAGGTCGGCCAGGCTCCGCAGGGCGTCGTACACCGGGGTGCCCCGCATGATGCCCCGGGTCTCCTTGGCGGACACGGACAGCAGGGACTCCAGACGGCCGTCGAACACGCGGCCTCCGTAGGCGTCCACGGTGACCACCCTGCCCTGGTTCAGCAGGGAGGTGGCCCCGGCCGCGCCCATGAGGGCGGGCAGCTTGTATTCCCGGGCCAGGGAGGCCATGTGGCCGGTGACGCTGCCGTGCTCGGCCACCACGGCCGCGGCCCGCGGCATGACCAGGGAGAAGGCCGGGGATGAGTGCTCGGCCACCAGCACCCCGCCCTTGGGAAAGTCGAGCAGGTCGGCCTCGTCCCGCACCAGGTGAACCGGGCCCACGCCCACCCCGGTGGAGGCCACCACGGCCCCGTCCAGTAGGGGCTCGTCCTGGATGGCGGGCAGGTCGGCCACCATGGCGCCGGGCTCCAGCCGAAGCGGCCGGGCCTGGAGAAAGAGCAGTTGCCCGGACTGGTCCACGGCCCATTCCACGTCCTGCGGGCAACCGAAGTGCTCCTCCAGCCTGAGCAGGGCGCGGCCCAGCTCCTCGGCCTGCTGCCGGGGCAGGCAGGCCCGCTTCCTGTCGGCCTGGGGAACGACCCGCTCCTCCACGCCGCCGTCCGGCCGCAGGGCCAGCATGACATCCTTGGCCGGAGTCCGGGAAAAGATCACGCGGGGACGCCGGTCGCGGCTGAGGTGGTACACGTCCGGGTCCACCTTGCCGTCCACCGCGTAGGGCCCCAGGCCCCAGACCGCGTTGACCAGCATGTCGGACGAGGCCGGTTCCAGGGGGTTGCGGGAATAGGCCACTCCGCTGGCCCGGGAATCCACCATCTCAAGGCAGGCCACGCTCATGGCCGTCTCCTCCGAGGGCACGCCCTTGGACAGCCGGTAGGCCATGGCCCGGGGCGTGAACAGGCTGGCCAGGACCAGCTTGTAGCTCTCTGTCAGCCGGGCCGGGGTCACCCCGAGGATGGTCTTGTACTGTCCAGCGAACGACAGCTCGCTGTCCTCGCCGATGGCGCTGGAGCGCAGGGCCAGGCGCGGCGTCTCGCTGAACCCGAACACCCTGTCCGCGGCCTCCCGGACGGCCGTGTCCAGGTCCGGGGGCATGTCCCCGCGCAGGAACAGGGCCTGGATGGCCTCGCTGGCCTCCACCAGGCTCTCGGACGATTCCGGGTCCACGGCCCGCTGCGCCTTGTCGATCTCATCGGCCAGGTCGTTGTGCTCCAGGAACATCTGGTAGGCGGCCGTGGTCAGGGCGAAGCCGCGCGGCACGGGCAATCCCAGCACGCCCGCCATCTCGCCCAGGTTGGCGTTCTTGCCGCCCACGCTGTCCACCATGGTGCGGTCGATGCGCTGGTGGGAGAGCACGGGCTCGGCCAGGGGCGGATGGTGCCTGGCGCTCTCCAGCATCTCCCCGACCTTCCCGCGGATGTCCGCCAGGGCCCGGCGCAGGCCGGGCTGGGCGCGGCCGGAGAGCTGCTCGAAGGCCTGGACCATGCGCGCCGCGTAGAACTGGCAGCGCGCGGCCTGGGACCGGACGTAGGCCATGCCGAACAGGGAGTCGCCCTCCAGCATGCGCTCCACCGAGCTGAGCATGCGCAACAGCTCGGAGTTGGCGTCCAGGATGGCCTTGAAACTGGTGTAGCGGTCCTTGAACACCGCTCCGACCCTGCCGGAACGCCTGCCCCTGAACAGAGAAGCCACCTTGGAAAGCATGATTCCCCCGTGTCAGCGGCCCCGTGCGTCAGGGCCGGAACGCAGTTGATAGCGCGTGGCCGGGCCGCTGCCCACCTTGACCAGCAGCCCCTTGCGAACCAGGTCGTTGAGATCGTAGATGGCCGTCCTTGAAGGCAGATCGCCGCCAACGGCCTCCTGGTACCGGCTCCGGGACACCGAGCCCTCGGCCGCGATGACCGGATAGGCCTTGCGCTGGCGCTCGTTGAGCTTGAGCCCGGGCGGAGGCGTGGGGTCGCCGGCTTCGGGCGGCGCGGGCGGCGGGCCGGATTCCCTGGACACGGGCTCCCTGGACACGGGCACCCCGGGCGCCGCCGGTTCCGGCGTCCGAACCACGAACGGCGCGATGGGCGTCCCGTCGTCCGGGAAGGAGCCCATCCCCCCGTCCTCCATGTGGATGTCCTGGGCCTGGATCAGGTCGCCCTCGGCCATGACCGCGGCCCGGGTGATGCAGTTGACCAGCTCCCGGACGTTGCCCGGCCACTGGTACTCGCGCATCTTCTCCACCGCGCCCCGGGACAGGGCCGGTTCCTGGCGGCCCACCAGCAGCCCGGCCTGGTTGAGGTAGTGCAGGGCCAGCACCGGGATGGACTCGGGATGCTCGCGCAGGGGCGGCGTCTTGATGGTGATGACCTTGAGCCGGAAGTACAGGTCCTCGCGGAAGGTCTTCTCCTCGATCATGTGCGTCAGGTCCGCGTTGGTGGCCGCGATGAGGCGCACGTTCACGTCCACCTCGCGGTCGCTGCCCAGGGGCTTGATCTTGCGCATGGCGATGGCCCGCAGCAGGGACTGCTGGACCTTGAGGGACGCGGCCTGGATCTCGTCCAGGAACAGGGTGCCGCCGTCCGCCTCCAGGAACGCGCCCTTGCGGTCGCTCTTGGCCTCGGTGAACGCGCCCTTGGTGTGGCCGAACAGGTTGTCCAGCAGCAGGTTCTCGTCCAGGGCCCCGCAGTTGATGGAGATGAAGGGCTTGTCCCAGCGCTGGCTGTGGTTGTGGATGGCCTCGGCGGCCAACTGCTTGCCCGTGCCGGTCTCGCCGATGACCAGCACGTCCACGCCCACCCGGGCGGCCTTGAGGATGTCCGATTTCAGGCGGGCGATCCTGGGGCCGGAGCCCAGGATCTCGGGCAGGGGGTTTTCCTCGCCGCCGTCCCCGTCCGAATCCTCTTCCAGCACGGCCCGTTCCTGCAGGCTGGCCGTGCGCAGCTGCTGGTCCTTGTCCCTGATCACGTCCCCCTGCTCGCGCATGCGCTGCACCAGATTGTTGACCGCGTTCCGGAGCAGGTTGGTCTCGAACCCGGCCGAGGCCATGACCACTTCCCGGGGGTCGGTCAGGTCCATGTCCCGCACGGCCCGGGCCAGCCGGAAGATGGGCCGGGTGATGTAGCGCGACAGGATGAAGACCACCACGACCATGAGGGCCACCGTGGCCAGGGTGACCACGAACATGACGTCCAGGTGCCGGTACCCGGCCACCAGGGTCAGCTGGCTGCGGTCCACAAAGGCCACGCCGCTGATCACCTCGGCCTGGGCCTTTTCCGAACCCTGGAACCGGACCGGGCCGTAGGCCAGGAAATACCGGTCCACATGGCTGGACACGTGGTCCTCGTCCTCGAGGGTCACGCAGCCCACCCGGCCGGCGCGGATGTCCGCGACCATGCGCCAGAACGGACCGTTGGACGAACTGGGCCGGAAGGCCCCGGACAGCCCGTCCTTGCCCAGGGTGCCCGTGTGCCCGGACCGGGCCACGGTGGTGGACAGGGGCGCGCCGGTCTGCTCCACGGGCGCGGATTCGAACAGGATCCAGCCGTCCAGGTTGAGCAGGTAAGCGAAGCGGAGCTCGTCGCTGCGCGGGAAAGCATACAAGGGCGAGCGTTCGGAGTTGAACAGGGACAGGACGTTGCGAAGCTCCCGGGCGTCCACGCCCAGGATCAGATAGCCGCGCTTGCCGTTCGGACCGGCCGCCACGGGCGTGGCCATGCGCACCAGACGCACGGACACCCGGTGGTTGGCGTTGGTGACCAGGGGGAAGGGATACTCGGTCTCCTGAACAGGAAACAGCTTCACCTCGCCCATGCTCAATCCGCTAAGATCGTTGAAGATGAGGAACGGGCTCGGCTGGATGGTGGGCAGCAGGTCCCCGGTCACGGAAAAGAAGGCGTCGCCCTCGGCCACCCAGTACACGTGCCCGGTGCGCTCCGGGGAAAGATAGGCCAGCTCGCGGATCACCGGCCCGCCGGAATGGGCGCTCCTTGCGAGATAATCGCGCAAGGCCTGCGAGGTCATGTCCCCCTGGGCGATGAACAGCAACTCCTGGCGGCAGCGCTCCAGGTAGGACTCCACCCCGTGGGCCATGGCCATGGCCTGCTGCTTGGCGCTGCGCTCCAGGGCCGTCTCTGTGAATTGGTTGGAAATTCTATATGTGACGTAGCCGGTGACCAGCAGAATGCCGATCATTGACGGCAAGAGGGCGAACAAAAGCTTGTTCTTCAGACTGAGGGACTGGAACCACCCCACAACCCCCGGTCGAGAACGCCGGACATCCTGTTCCACGACACAACCTCCACGGCTGCGCCTCCCTCCGCGCATACGATCGCGCAATCCGGCAAACCGGTCAATGAAAAAATTTCTTTTTTATTTCGCGGGGCAATACGTCTGAATTGCACGATTTTCGTGGCACGGGCCTTGCTGTTGTTCCTACCGTATGCGCCGCAAGCGCGATCCCGTTTGAAACATTCTTTCATTGCGGAGGAAAGGGACATGAAACTGTTGGTAGCCATGGATGCTTCCAGTTTCGCCAAGGCCGCCCTGGACAAGGCCCTGGAATTGGCCGCGCCCTGCAAGGCCCCAGTGGTCGTGCTGAGCGTGGTGCCCAACCTGGGGATCGTCGAGGAGATGCCGCAGAAACTGGTGGACCGGCTCAAGCGTGAGGCCGAATCCGTCCTGGCCGAAGCCAAGGACCGGGCGGCCAAGGCGGGCGTCACCGTGGAAACCCTTTTACAAAGCGGCACTTCGCCGGCCGACACCATTCTGGACGCCGCGGCCAAGGCCAAGGCCGATCTCATCGTCATAGGCCATCGGGGCTCCAGCAATCTGGAGAGGTTCCTCATCGGCAGCGTGGCCCACGCGCTGGTGACCTACGCCCCCTGCTCCGTGCTGGTGGTCAAGTAGGCAAACAGGAGAAACGGCAATGAGAAAAATCTGGAAACCAATCGCCCTGACAGCGGGCATTCTGGCGGTGCTGCCGCAACTGGCCCTGGCCGGCGGCGGCGGAGCCACGGAACTGGTGGTGGTGGCGGACACCCGGGTCATCGGAAACTCGATCATGCTCTACTTCGCTGACCTCTACAACACCAACATCCTGCTCTTCGCGGTCTGGGCCGTGGTCCTGACGGCGGCGTACGGCTGCTTCCTGGGCGTGCTCATGGACAAGATCATGGGCCTGACCGGCCTGGACCTCAAGTCGCGCAAGATCGTGGAACACTAGGAGGATACCGAGATGGACTGGCTGTATATGTACATGCCCATCGCGGGCGTGAAAATCCTCTGGCCCGGCATGGTGCTCATCGGCTTCTCCGTGGGCGTCATCGGCGGGTTCTTCGGCATGGGCGGGGCATGGATGGTCACGCCCGGGCTCAACATCCTGGGCTTCCCCATGGCCTTCGCCATCGGCACGGACATCGCCCACATCGCCGGCAAATCCATGATCTCCACCATCCGGCACTCCAAGTTCGGCAACGTGGACTACAAGCTGGGCGTGGTCATGCTGGTGGGAACCATGGTCGGCATCGAGATCGGCGCCCAGCTGATCATGAGGCTCGAACGGCTGGGCACGGTGGGCCCGGTGGTCCGCTGGGTGTACGTGGCCTTCCTGGCCCTGATCTCCTTCATGGTCTTCTACGACTACGCCAAGGCCGTGTCCAAGAAGAAGAAGGGCGAGGTGGACGGCGAGCGCGGCACCGAGGGCATCACCTGGTACAAGACCCTGCACAAGATCCGCATCCCGCCCATGATGCACTTCCAGAAGGCCGGGTTCACCTGCTCCGCCTGGCTGCCCATCATGGTCAGCCTGGCCACCGGCATCCTGGCCGGCTTCCTGGGAATCGGCGGCGGCCTGCTGCGCATGCCCGCCCTGGTCTACCTCATCGGCTGCCCGACCCACATCGCCGTGGGCACGGACCTGTTCGAGGTCATGATCTCCGGGCTGTACGGCGCCTTCACCTACACCTTGAAGGGCCGCATCGAACTGGTGGCCGTGTTCGTCATGCTCACCGGCGCGGCCATCGGGGCGCAGATCGGCACCGTGGCCACCAAGTACGCCAAGGGCTACGGCATCCGCGTGGCCTTCGGCATCGCCGTGCTCTGCTGCATGATCTCCATCATCCTCAAGCAGTTCAAGTTCAACGGCCTGTCGGCCGTGCTCATCCTGAGCACCATCTCCCTGATCTGCCTGTACATCATGAAGATCATGTTCACGGGAGCGGCCCAGGAACTGCGCGAGAAGAAGCAGCGGGCCCAGGGCTGACCAGCAACCGACAACACAGAGGACTCAAGCCATGCGTAAATACATGACCCTCCTGCCCGCCGTGGCGCTCCTGCTCTTGATGCTGGGCACCGGGGCCTTGGCCGCGGAAGTGGTCCAGGGCGCCTGCGTCAGCTACGACGCGGACCAGCACGTCCTGGTGGTGGAGGAGTATGACCTGAACTTCTCCGCCGAGCACAAGTACGGACAGCCCACGGGCATCGAGAGCAAATTCGACACGGCCACGGCCATGGTCGGCATCGTGCCCGAGCCCGGGGACATCCTGCGCATCGCCTTCGTCATCGAAGGGGACGCCAAGACGGCCCTCAAGGTGATGAACGTGTCCAAGCAGGACCTGATGAAGAAGTAAAAGGCTCCTACCTCGTCAACCCGGCCGGAACGTCCCCTGGGAGGAACGTCAAACCCTCCCTCTCCCCCTCCCGGGGGACCCGGCCGGAAATCAGGAGGTCGCGATATGAAAACCGAATCCCTGAATACCGCCCAGCGCATCGTGGTCATCGCCATGGATGTGCTCCTGCTGGCGGAACTGACCCTGTGCATGTACCTGGCCGGGCGCACGCCCGAGACCATGGTCCCTGTCTTTCTCAAGACCTACGTCCCGACCGCCGTGGTCACCCTGGTGGGCGCGCGCTTTTTGATCAAGAGGCTGGCCGCCACCCGGAACACCCAAACCCCGCAAGAGAGCGTCTGACATGCAATCCGTGCTTCTTTTCCTTTCCCTGTTGGCCGGGCTGGTCCTGGGCCTCGGCTTGGCCGCCCGCAGGAGCCAGAAAAACGAAACCCCGTCCTGGCTCAAGGGGTCCCGCTGAGCCATGACCCGCGCGGTCTTTCACAGGCTCTCCCTGGCCATCCTTTTCCTGGTCGCCCTGGCCGTGATCGACGCCTTTCTCGGCGTCCTGGAACCGCCCAATCTTTTCCGGCTGGCCCGGGGCCAGACCGTGCCCGTGAGCGGGGATCTGACCTCGCCGCCCATCATCGGGACGCGCATGGGCGAGGATCCTACCGTCGAGCAGGTCCGGGCGGTGCTGGCCTATGAGACCGACTCCCCGGACCTGTCCCTGTCCCTGCTGGAGCTCAAGGGCCGCATGTGGCGGGGCGAGCTGGCCGCCAAGACCACCGCCAAGTCCGGGCAGTTCGGCATCAAGGTCTACAACCAAGCCGATCCCGGGGAGGAGGAACCCGTCTTCGTGGTCCGTCTGTTCCCGGACGAGGCCGCCCTGCGGGCGGACCTGCCGTCCTTCTCGGCCCGGTATCTCGGGGTCAGGCCCCTATGGCTGGCCTTCCTGGGCCTGGTCCTGGGCCTGGGCCTGCTGGCCCTGTCCTTTGTCCGATCCGGCCGCGAGGAAGCCGAACTCCAGGCCCAGGGCATCGGCTCCATCTACAAGCTGGCCAAACGCAAGGACGAGTGGGAGATCATTTTCGGCCTCGGCAGCGAGCACGGCGTCCACCCCGGCGACCGGCTCCTGCTGCTCGACCGACAGCGGAACGTGGTCGGCGAGCTGACCGCCTCCCGCGTGGGCCTGGACGGCAGCCACGCCACCCTGCCCCTGGATGCGGACGTCCGGCCCGGCTACTTCGTGGCCCTGGCCCACGCCGCACAACCATGAACAGGAGGCCCGCATGGTCAAGACCGTTTCCGTTCTCCTGGTGGACGACGAGCCGGACCTCCTGGATTTCCTGTCCAAGCGGCTGACCCGGCGGGGCTTCTCCGTCCGGACCGCCCCGGGCGGCAGACAGGGACTGGAGGCCCTGGACCAGGCCCCGGCCGACGTGGTGGTCCTGGACGTGCTCATGCCCGAAATGGACGGCCTGAGCGCCCTGCGCGAGATTCGCCGCCGCCACCCCCTGGTGGAGGTCATCCTGCTCACGGGCCATGCGTCCACGGACTCGGCGCTCAAAGGCATGGAGCTGGGCGCGTACGACTACCTGCTCAAGCCCGTGGCCATCGGCGACCTGGTCCAGAAGATCGAGGAAGCCTCCGGGGTCCGTGGCATGCCAAAGGAATGACCATGCTGACCATGCTCAACAGACTGGCCGTCCTGCTGAAGCTCAAGCAGCCCGAACCGGACGAGGCCGACCGCCGCGCCCTGGTGGCCGACTTCCGCCAGCGCTGCGCCCTGTTCCGCCAGCTCATCTCCTCCAACAACCAGGCCCTGGAGGTCATGTCCGAGATGGAGGAGTTGCTTCAGGGCGAGAGCTCCTTCGACCTGCCCCGGGTCCGGGCCCTGTGCGCCCAGGTCACGGCCAACGTGTACAAGATGGTCCGCTGCCTCAACGCCATGACCGGTGAGCGCTACGCCGCGCTCTACCCCCGTTTGCGCGCCATCCAGGAGCAGATGCGGCAGCACGTGGAAACCAGCCGGGAGCCGGTGCGCGGCCCCCTGGTAGCCTCCCTGGCCGAGGTCCGGGCCGGTGACTTCGGCGAGGTGGGCCCCAAGATGGCCAACCTGGGCGAGTTGGCCGGCATGGGCCTGCCCGTGCCCGACGGCTTCGTGGTCACGGCCAGCGGATTCCGACATTTCTTTGAGCAGGCCGGCCTCAACGCGGAGATCGAGGGCATGATCCGCGACAGCCGGACCGAGGAACTGGCCCAGCTGGAAGCCCTGTCCGAGGCCATCCAGGAACGCATCGTGGCCGCCAAGCTGCCCCGGGACCTGGAACAGTCCATCACCGAGCAGTGCCATGCCCTGTCGGCCCGCCACGGCCAAACCCTCCGCCTGGCCGTGCGCTCCTCGGCCCTGGGCGAGGACCTGCCCGACGCCTCCTTCGCCGGACAGTACCGCACCGAATTGGGCGTGCTGCCCGAGCACGTCAGCCAGGTCTACAAAGAGATCGTGGCCGGGAAGTACGGGGTCACGGCCATGACCTACCGTTGGAACCGGGGCATCCCGGACGAGGGCATGGCCCTGTGCGTGGGCTGCCTGGCCATGGTCGACGCCCGGGCCGGGGGCGTGGCCTATTCCCTGGACCCGCTGGACCCCTGCCACGACACCCTGACCATTTACGCCGCCCTGGGCCTTCCGGCCACGGTGGTGGAAGGCAGCGTGGACTCGGACTGTTACCGCGTCTCGCGGCGCGAGCCCCTGGAGGCGACGGAGAGCCGCGTCCCGGTCAAGACGGCCCGGGCCGTGCTGGACCCGACCGAGGGCATCCGCATGGTCCCGGTGGACCCGATACAGGGGGAACTTCCGGCCCTGAACGAGTCCCTGCAAAAGGAACTGGCCGGACAGGTGCTGGCCATCGAGGAACGCTTCGGACGGCCCCAGGACGTGGAATGGGCCCTGGACGACCTGGACCGGCTGGTCTTTCTCCAGTCCCGGCCGCTCTCGGGCCACGCCGCCTGCCTGCCCGAGGAGGAGGACGGGGACATCCCCGCCCCGCTCTTGTCCGGCGGGGTTCCGGCCTCGCCCGGAGCCACCTGCGGCCCGTGCTTCGTGGTGCGCAAGAACTCGGACGCCTTCAACTTTCCCAAGGGCTCGGTGCTGGTGACGGCCCAGGCCCTGCCCCGCTGGGCCCCGCTGCTGTCCAAGGCCGTGGCCGTGGTCACCGAGACCGGCAGCGCGGCCGGGCACCTGGCCAACGTGGCCCGCGAGTTCGGGGTTCCGGCTGTGTTCGGCCTGGCCGACGCCATCAATATTCTGGAAGGGTCCGGGCCGGTGACCGTGGACGGACTCCGGGGCCGCGTCCTGCCGGGGTGCGTGGACGAGGTTCTGGACCGCCAGCACCAGGGCCGCCCCAACCTCATGATGGGCAGCCCCGTGCACACGGCCCTGACCGGGGTCACCGGGCACATCGTGCCCCTGACCCTGCTGGACCCCGAGGACCCGGGGTTCGCGCCCGAATTCTGCGACACCCTGCACGACATCACCCGCTTCTGCCACGAGAAGTCCGTGGGCGAGATCTTCGCGGCGGACCACCAGTCCATGCGCGGCCGCCTGTCCAAGCAGCTGCGCTACAAGGGCGCGGCCCTCAAGTACTGGGTCATCGACCTGGGCGGCGGGTTCGCCGAGCCGCCCCCGGGCAAGTACGTGGACTTCGAGAACATCACCTCCCCGCCCTTCCACATCCTGTGGGAGGGCATGACGGCCAGGGAATGGAGCGGCCCGCCCGCCCTGGACGCCAAGGGCTTCGCCGCGGTCATCGGCCAGGCGGCGGCCAACCCGTCCCTGGAGCCGTCCCTGGCCTCGGGCTTCGAGATCCGCAACTACTTCATGATCACGGACACCTTCCTGTCCCTGCAATCCCGGTTCGGGTTCCACTTCTGCACCGTGGAGGCCCTCATGGGCCCGCTGGACGAGGAGAACTATGTCAGCTTCCGGTTCAAGGGCGGAGCCGCGGACATGGAACGCCGCGTGCTCCGGGCGCGGCTGGTGTCCGAGCTGCTGGAGGAGCAGGGCTTCCGGGTGGAGCTCAAGCAAGACGCCCTGCTGGCCCGGGCCGAGGCCCTGCCGCCCGAAGACATCGCCGTACGGATCAAGGTCCTGGGCTACGTCATGGTCCACACCCGGCAGCTGGACATGATTATGAAGAACCCGAGCGCAGTGGCGGCGCACGCCAGACGACTGCGCCACGACCTGACCGAGCTGGCCTTTGCGGAAGAGGAAATCCGATAACCGCTTGCTTGACAAATCGGGCCCTTGGCCGCAGATACTTGGTATTCGGTTTCTCGAGAAACGGAAGACGGTGAGAATCCGTCGCAGACGCGCTGCTGTGTTCGGGCCGCGCCGGGGACCACTGGACGTCGGATACGTCCGGGAAGGATATCCCCACCAGCCGGGCCAACCGCCCACCCGTAAGCCAGAAGACGCCTCGAGAAAACCCCGCTGCAAGCCTCGCGATCCGGGCTGGTGCGATGGTTCCCCATGCTGCCGTGCGCCGGCGGCGGGTCCCTCATGTGCTTGGCCCATTCTCCCCGGGGAATGGGCTTTTTCGCGCTCTTCGCTCCTTCATGCCCGCATCCTGCTTGCCGCCACACAGCTACCGCTCGGCAACGAGCGCAAGGAGGATTCATGCTGACGCACACCTTGGGTTTTTCCCGCATGGGAAAACAACGGGAACTGAAAAAGGCCCTGGAGGCTCTTTGGAGGGGCGAAACCGACGCGCGCTCCCTGGAGGCCACGGCCGAAGAACTGCGCCTGCGCCATTGGCGGCTCCAGGCCGGGGCGGGCATCGACCTGGTGCCGGCCGGGGGACTTCTCCCTGTACGACCACATGCTGGACATGTCCGTGCTCCTGGGCGCGGCGCCGGAACGCTTCGGCGGCTCCGGAGAAGCCCGGAATCCGGCCACCTACTTCCTCATGGCCCGGGGCGGACAAAAGAACGGCGCGGGCGTGGCCCCGCTGGAGATGTCCAAGTGGTTCGACACCAACTACCACTACCTGGTGCCCGAGTTCTCACCGGGCATGTCCTTTTCCCCGGGCGCGGTCCAACTGCCCCCGGAAACCGACGGACTGCGCTTCAAGGCCGTGCTGCCCGGACCGCTGACCTATCTGTTCCTGGGCAAGTCCGTGGACCCGGGCTTCGACCGCTTCGACCTGCTGGACGGGCTGATCAAGGCCTACCAGGAGATTCTCGGCCAATACGCCAAATCCTTCGAGTGGATCCAGGTGGACGAGCCGGTCCTGGCCCTGGACCTGCCCGAGCAACTCAAGGACGCGTTCGGCAAGGCCTACCGGGCCCTGGCCGAGGCGGCCTCCCCGGCCAAGGTCATGGTGGCCACCTACTTCGGCTCCGTGGCCCACAACCTGTCGGAGATCGCGGACGCCGCCCCGGCCGGGCTGCACCTGGACCTGGTCCGCGCCCCCGGGCAGCTGGATCCGGCCCTGGCCGCCCTGCCCGAATCCACGGTCCTGTCCCTGGGCGTGGTGGACGGCCGCAACGTCTGGCGCGTGGACGCCCGCAAGGCCCTGTCCCTGGTGCAACGGGCCATGGCCGCCCGGGGCAAGGCGGGCGTCATGCTGGCCCCGTCCTGCTCCCTGCTCCACGTGCCTGTGAGCATGGAGGACGAGACCGACCTGCCCAGGGCGGTCCGCGACTGGATGGCCTTCGGCCTGGAAAAGTGCCGCGAGGTGCGCATGCTGGCCGACGCGGCCGAGGGCAAGGACGTCTCGGAATGGCTCGAGGAAAACAACGTCGCCTGGACGGCCAGGCGGCGGTCTCCGGACCTGCATCGCCGGGCCGTGCGGCAGCGGGCCGAGCAGGTCACCGAGGACATGCTCGCCCGGCCCATGCCGTTCGCCCAGCGCGTCGCCATCCAGAAGGAGCGGCTGGGCCTGCCCCTGCTGCCCACCACCACCATCGGCTCCTTCCCCCAGACCAAGGAGATCCGGGCCGCCCGGCGGGACCGCAAACGTGGGCTCCTGGACGGAGAGGCCTACACCCGGGTCATGCGGCAGTGCATCCGGGACGTGGTCCTGCGCCAGGAGGAGATGGGCCTGGACGTGCTGGTGCACGGCGAGCCGGAACGCAACGACATGGTGGAGTACTTCGGCGAGCAGTTGGAAGGCTTCTGCTTCACCAAGAACGGCTGGGTGCAGAGCTACGGGTCGCGCTGCGTCAAGCCGCCCGTGATCTACGGCGACGTGTCGCGGCCCAGGCCCATGACCGTGGCCTGGAGCAAGTACGCCCGGTCCCTGACCGCCAGGCCCATGAAGGGCATGCTCACCGGACCGGTGACCATCCTTTGCTGGAGCTTCGTGCGCGACGACCAGCCCCGGAGCGAGACCTGCAGGCAGATCGCCCTGGCCATCCGCGACGAGGTGGAAGACCTGGAGACGGCCGGGCTGGACGTCATCCAGGTGGACGAGCCCGCCCTGCGCGAGGGCGCGCCCTTACGGCGCGAAGACTGGGACGAGTACTTCCGCTGGGCCGTGGACAGCTTCCGTCTGGCCGCCAACGGGGCCAAGGCCGGGACCCAGCTGCACACCCACATGTGCTACAGCGAGTTCAACGACATCGTGCCCTGGATCGCGGCCATGGACGCCGACGTCATCAGCATCGAGGCCAGCCGCAGCCGCATGGAGCTGCTGGACGTGTTCCAGCGCTTCGACTACCCCAACGAGATCGGGCCGGGCGTGTACGACATCCACAGCCCGCGCGTGCCGAGCGTTGAGGAGATGAGCGACCTGCTGCGGAGGGCCGCCGCGGTCATCCCGGTGGAGCGGCTGTGGGTCAATCCCGACTGCGGGCTCAAGACCCGGGGCTGGGAGGAGGCCACGGCCTCGCTCAAGAACATGGTCCAGGCCGCCAAACTGGTCCGGGCCGGACTGACCACCTGAACCAAGGCCCCTTCCCCGGACCGAAAAAGCCGGGGAAGGGGCTTCCTTCTTGACGCGCGTCAAGGCGCGCCTCCCGTTTCCGTGGCATCCTGGCTCCGGCGGACCTGTTTCCGCCGCCCCAAGCAAGGAGGCCGAAATGCCCCTGCCGGACGCCCGCCTCAAAACCCGCATCCAGAACCGAATCCGGGCCCAGGCCGCCCGGGCCGGGTACCAGATCATGGACACCGCGGGGCTGGACGCGATCCTGCGGGACGTGGCCCGCGCCCTGGTGGTCGGGACCATGAGCCCCGAAGCCTTCGCCAAGGACCACATCCCGGGCTCGGTCAACTTCAGCCTGGAAAACTCCCTGCTCTCCCGCCTGCTCAAGAAAAGGGCCTTCCGCAGATTCCTGGGCCCGGACAAGGACCGGCCCCTGGTCTTCTATTCCCTTGATCCGGCCTACGCCGACTGCCACTCGGCCGCCCTGCTGGCCGTGCGCCTGGGCTACCAAAAGGTGTACCGCTACCCCGACGGCATCGTGGGCTGGATGCGCTCCGGCCGGGCCGCCGCCGGGACCATGCACGACGAAATCCAGCCGTAAAAAAGACCGGGGCGGCCCCCAATGGGCCGCCCCGGAACGAGGAGGGATGGAGAGCTACTCCTTCCGGGCGTCGGGTTGCGTCTGCCCCAGAGGGAGCTTGGTGAAGCGGCCGCCGTACAGGATGGGGTCGCCCTTGTATCCCAATGCCTTGAAGTTGATGTAGTCGGTGGAGTCCACCAGATCGGCCACGTCGCGCCCCTGGGAGACCATGAAGCTGAAGTCCGTGCCCTTGTGGGCCAGCTCCTTGAAGTCCACCTTGCGGTTGTCCTGGTGGCAGCGGTCGCAGGTCTTCTCGCCCTTGAGGCTCTCGTGGCACTGCACGCAGGACAGGGCCATCTCCTTGGGCACCACCTCGTGGTGGATGCCCCAATACATGTTGGTGCGCACCCACATGTACTGGCCGCTGTACTCCAGCCCGGCCGCCTTCATGCCGTCCACGAACGCCTTCTGCCAGTCCAGGTTCTTCCAGTACGCGGTCGGATCCTCCTTGGACGTGGGGAACAGGTGCGGCGCCAGCAGGTAGCGGTTCTTGGCGTCCGCGGGCTGGATACCGTCCATAATCTTGAAGGGATAGATCTTGGACGTCGGATCCTTGATGGAGCCCACCGGAGCGGTGATGTTGGTGGCGACCATGGACTGCTTGTATTCCTTGCCCGGGTTCTCGCCGGGAGCGAATCCAACGGCCTCGGGATCGATGGGATCGCCCAGGAGCGACCGCTCCATATAGCCGTCGTACCAGGCGTACACGGGCTTGTTGGACTCCTTCCACTCGAACTCGCCCTTCATCCAGTTGTAGTCGGGCATGCCGTACTTGTCCTTGGCCGGCTCGCGCGACTTGTCACCGGCCGTGGACCAGTCCCACCAGGTCTTGGTGGCGTTGCACTTGGAGAAGACCGGGGAGTGGCAGGTGTTGCAGGCCACGGTGTCGCAATGCTTGTTCAGGTGGTGGTCCAGCATGCTGTTGCCGTAGTGCGGCTGGTCCGTATGGCAATCCTCGCAGGAGCGCGATCCCTCGGCCACGGGCAGCGAGGTGGAGCGTCCCTTGATCTTGTGGTTCACGGTCTCGTGGCAGTCGGTGCAGGCGAAGTTGTAGCCGCCCATGTGCACGTCGCAGTTGCGGTTGGGGTAGCGGAGCACGGAGCTCATGTCCGCGTGCTTGACCGCGTCCCCGCCGCCGCCCGCGAAGTGGCAGTTGCCGCAGGTGTTCCGGCTGGTCTTGCCCACGCGCTCGGCCACGTACTTGAGATCCACCTCGGGCGCGGGCATGCCCGCCTTGGGCGGCGCCTTGACGTAGGAGTCCGTGGTGTCGTGGCAGACCAGGCAGTCCACCCGGCCGGTGTCCGAGAAGTCGAAGGTCTCGTCCTTCCACCCGTACCCGGCGTGGCAGGAGGTGCACCGGGGCCAGTTGGACGGCAGGGAGATGCAGAAGTTGTTGATGGTGTCAGTGGCCTTGCCGCTCATGACCTTCTTCTGGCGGTCCACGGTGTAGGGCGACGGGCCCTTCCACAGCCAGTGGGCGCTCTTGATCATGTCCTCGCCCGCCTTTTCGTGGCAGCGCAGGCACTCGGCCGTCACTTCCAGGGCGGTCGGGTTCTCGGGCAGCTTCACCAGGTCCTTGTGGTCGGGCACGTTCTTTTCGTGGCAGCCCACGCAGCTCACCGGGCCCTTGTTCATCTTCACGTGGCAGTCCATGCACTGCTGGTGGTAGGCCGCCTTGAGGCCCAGGCGCTCAGGATGCTCGGGATCGAAGGATTCCTGGTGGCAGGCGCGGCAGGCCACGGTCTCGGAAAGCCGGTCCCCTTCGCCCATGCCGCCCGCGTCCGCGCCCTTGGGGCTGACGTGGTGGCAAAGCGCGCAGTTGCCGTCCAGCCGGGCGGCGTGCTTGGCGTGCATGAAGCGCACCCGCCCGTACAGATCCTCAAAGGTGTTCACCAGGGGGCTCTCCAGAAGGATGCAGGAATACTTGATGTCCTGCACGCCCAGGCCCAGGTCCTTGAAGCGCAGCTGCCTGAGCTTGGGATCCTCCTGGCTGACCTCGGCCACGAACTCCTTGGGTTCCACGGCCCGCTTCTTGGCCTCCACGCAGTCCTTGGGCTGCCAGCCCTCCGGGGGCGGGTTGCGCGGATCGCGGACCTTTTCCACGGGCTTTTCCGCCTGGGACTTGTCTGTCGGGGCCGGGGTCTCGGCGGCCAGGCTCGACCCACCGGTCAAACCGGGGACCAGGCCGGGAATCAGGAAGGCGGCGGCCAGGATCACGGCCAAAGCCGCGACCGCCGGGATCCACGCCGCATGCTTGCGTCCGTCGGGTCTCATTGCGCCACCTCCTCATTCTTGCGGGCCGAGAGCACCGGGGTCCAGGTGACGAACAACCGGTACAGGAACATGATGGTGGCCACCGCGCCCACGGTGACGAGTATCTCGCCGATGGCCGGATAGTACGGGGCCGTTGCCGTCTTGGGGCTGAAGCCCGTGACAAAGACGTTGAATCGGTTGAGCAGCACCCCGCCCACGATGAGCAGGGCGGCCACGAAGAGCCCGCGCCGGGAGCGCCGCACCCCGGGGAACAAAAGCAGCACCCAGGGCAGGACCACCCCCAGGCCGACCTCGGCCAGGAAGCTGTTGGCCTGGGCCGAGCCGTCAAAAGCCATGCCCAGCACGCCCCGGGACAGGAGATCGACGAGCTTGATGACCAGGTAGATGCCCAGGGTGACGATGGTGAACCGGGACAGGGGGGTGAGCACGCCCATCTCCCCGTCCAGGCGCAGGGAGCTGGTGGCCAGGTTGGTCTCCACGATGACCATGGGGTAGCCCACCGCAAAGGCCGATGTCAGGAACAACAGCGGCAGAAGCTGGGTGTACCACAGGGGGTGGAGCTTGGTGGGGGCGATGACCAGGAGCGTGCCCAGGCTGGACTGGTGCATGCACGAGAGTACCACGCCCAGGATGATGAACACCCACATGAAGGCCGACAGCTTTTTGTTCAGCCAGCCCAGGATACGGATGCGGTTGCCGAACTTCTCGGCCACGATGGGGATCATCTCGATCCACAGCACGGTGAGGTAGGTCATGACGCACATGGCCACCTCGAACAGGGCCGAATTGTAGTTGTGGAAGAACATGGGCTTCCAGATGGCCCAGGAACGGCCGATGTCGATGGTCACGCCGATGGCCACGAAGGTGTAGCCCAGGGCGGCCGTGAGCAGGGCCGGACGGGTCACGGCCTCGTACTTGTGGCGGCCGAAAATGTGGGCCAGGGCGGCGGTGGTGAACCCGCCCGCGGCCAGGGCCACGCCCGAGGCCACGTCCACCCCGATCCACATCCCCCAGGGGGTGGCGTTGGTCAGGTTGGTGGCGTAGCCCAGCCCGCCTATGTAGCGGGAGAGGAGAGCCACGGCCCCGGCGATCATGAATACGAGCATGACCACGACGCCCGGGGACCAGAACTTGCGGTCGATGGGTCTTGGCTGGTGCGACATGGCCTACTCCTTGTCCTGGTCGTTCTTCTTCCTGGTCAGGCCCATGGTCACGCCCAGCACGCCGAAGAGCAGGGCCGGGGACCACAGGTAGCTGAACATGGTGTGCTGGATGGACTCGGTGCGCTTGGGCAGGGGCTCGTTGGGCACCTCCCAGAAGCCGAGCTTCTCAAACGGCTGGCCCGAGACATAAAGCCAGCAGGTGCCGCCGGCCTCGGTCTCGCCGTACACGTGGTCGATGTACCGGCCCGGGTCGTTCTCTATGCGCTGGTGGGCCAGCTCCAGCAGGGTGGAGCGCTTGCCGAAGGTGATGGCCTCGGTGGGACAGATGGAGGCGCAGCCCGGCTTCTTGCCCTCCTCCAGGCGGTCGAAACACAGGGTGCACTTGCGGACCTGGGGGGTGACGGGATCGTGGTAGTCGTAGGCCGGAATCTCGAAGGGACAGGCCACCATGCAGTAGCGGCAGCCGATGCAGCGGGTCACGTCGTAGTGGACCGTGCCGTTCTCCTTCTTGGTCAGGGCACCGGTGATGCAGGCCGAGGCGCAGGCCGGGTCCTGGCAGTGCATGCACTGGACCTTGACGTAGGATGCGGCCAGGGCGCCCCGCTCGTTCAGGTCTCCCGGGTAGTAGCGGTTGACCACGGTGTAGGAATCGGCCGTGGGCCGCCGCTTCTCGTCCAGGACGCGCAAGTCCTCGAAGCCGATCTCGGGCTCGGGCAGGTTGTTGACCTGGTTGCAGGCCAGCTCGCATTTGCGGCAGCCGATGCACCGGGTGATGTCCATGAGGCATCCGTAGGGATCGGGCGGCGCCTTGGATTCCCAGGCCTCGGCATCGTCCGGGGCCAACGCTCCGGAGGCCGCGGCCACGGAGCCCAGCCCCACGGAGGCGAGAAATTGCCGTCTGTTCATGCTCATGACACCCTCCTTCTCCTTAGTATAAACCCGCCTGATCATATTAGCTTCCCATTATCATTCGAGTCTGTTTTAATCCATGAAAACCGGCCGCACCTTGACGGCCGTCAAGTTGCAGGAAGGAAAATGAAAGATATTTTGGCCGCCCTGAGCGAACTGGGCCTGTTCCAGAACCTGAAGGAAGAGGACCGGGCCCTGCTGGCCCGCGACGCGGTCTGGCGCGACTACCATTCCGGAGAGATCATCTTTCACCAGGGGGACAACCCCTCGCGTTTCCACGTCCTGGTGGAGGGAGTGGTCAAACTCTACCGCAGCACTGCCGACGGCAAGGAGCAGACCCTGTACCTGGTGGAGGAAGGCGAGCCCTTCTGCCTGTGCACCATCTACGGCGGCGGGGCCATGCCGGTCAGCGCCCTGGCCATGATCCCCTGCCGCATCGTCAGCTTCTCCGGGCCGGTCATGGAGCGCGAGGCCCAGCGCAGCCCGCAGCTGCTCCTGAACATCCTGCGCGTGCTCAACACCCGGCTCATGCGCTCCATGCAGATGATCGAGGACCTAGCCCTGCGCGACATCCAGCAGCGCACCGCCTCCTTCCTGCTGCACACCCTGCACATGCACGGCCCCGACTCCACGGGCATCACCCTGACCGTGCCCCGGCAGGAGGTGGCCAAGATCCTGGGCACCACCCCGGAGACCATCTCCCGCGTGCTGGCCCGCATGTCCCAGGAAGGGCTCATCCGGGCCCAGGGGAGGGACATCGACATCCTGGACGCGGACGCCCTGGAGGACATCGCGGGCTGACCAGGCCATCGCGCAAGACTTTTTTGGGGTTCGGTTATTGTTGCGCGATATCTTGCGCAATTTTTTTAATTTCTATTTCAGACGGTTGGCCGATATTTGGCAGCATTCCTTATGGAATGGATGTTGCTCAATGAAAAAACAACGGATCACCTGTCCCTGACCCGGCCCGGACGAAAAAAAATCAATCGAGCGACCCATGTTCAGCCAGAAAAAGTACCGTCAGGCGGACGCCGGTTACAAGAGAGTGGCCCGCAAGATCTTCGCGGCCATGATCCTGTTGCCCCTGGTTCCCTTCCTGTCCCTGCTCGTGGCGGGCTTCCTCTCCACCTCCGCCACCCTGGAGGAAGACGCCCTATGGAAGCTCAACCGCGTGGCCGTGGACCACGCCCGCATGCTGGACGCCTTCCTGTCCGAGCGCATCCACGACCTGGAGGTCATGGCCTCCCTGGAGGGCATCCCCCAGTTGGCCGCGCCCGGCCGCCTGGAGACCGCCTTCGCCGGCCTCAAGCAGGCCGAAGGCGTGTACGTGGACCTGGGCGTCATCGACCCCTCGGGCAGGCAGGTGGCCTACCAGGGCTCCTTCGACCTGCTGGGCAAGGAGTACGACCAGGAGGAGTGGTACCGCGACACCGTGGACAACGGGCTGACCGTGTCCGACGTATTCCTGGGCTACCGGGGCATGCCCCACTTCATCGTGGCCGTGGCCGGTACGGGTGAGAGCCGGGGCTGGGTGCTGCGGGCCACCATCGACAACGACATCTTCAGCGAACTGGTGGAGTCCGTGGGCATCGGCAGGAGCGGCCAGGCCTTTCTCATGAACCGCTTGGGCAAGATGCAGACCGCCAACGGGGTCGCGGACCAGCTCATGATCCCGGCCCGCGACCACGCCCTGTTCCCCGAGCTCACCGACGGCGTGCAGCACTTCACCGTGGACAGCAACGGCGACCGCTTCGTTCACGTCCTGGTCCCGGTCAACAACGCCCGGTGGCGGCTGGTGGTGCGCCAGGAGCACTCCGAGGCCTTCGAGCCCCTGCGCCGGTTCGGCACCTGGGTGGCCCTCGTCATGGCCCTGGGCGGCGCGCTCATCGTGGCCGCGGGCTGGTTGCTCTCCTCCCGGCTGTACAAGCAGATGATGCTGGCGCTCCAGGAAAGCGAGACCCTCAAGGAGCAGCTCATCCGGGCCGCCCGGCTGGCCGAACTGGGCGAGATGGCCGCGGGCATCGCCCACGAGATCAACAACCCGCTGCAGACCATGAACAGCGAGCTGACCCTCATGGGCATGGACCTGGACGACGCGGTCAAGGCCGACGCGCCTCTGACCGACGCCTCCTCCGCGGGCCTGCGCGAGTCCATCGAGCAGGTCAAGATACAGATCCAGCGCTGCGCCAAGATCACCGCCCAGATTCTCAAGTTCGGCCGCTACGGCGAGCCCGAGCGCCTCAAGGTGGACCTGGGCTCCATCGTACCCGAGGTGGTGGACATGGTGGTCAAGAAGGCCTCGGTGGAGGGCGTGGATCTGAACGTGGACGTGCCCCAGCACACGCCGCAGGTGTTCTGCGACCCGGGACAGCTCCACCAGGTGCTGCTCAACCTCCTCAACAACGCCCTGGACGCCGTGGTCCAGCGCTACCAGGACGAGAGCGGCGGCCGCATCGGCCTGGCCGTGTCCTCGGAGGACGCCACGGTGCGCATCGTGATCCAGGACAACGGCACGGGCGTCAGCGACGAGGTCAAGGACAAGATATTCTCCCCCTTCTTCACAACCAAGCCCGTGGGCAAGGGCACCGGTCTGGGCCTGTCCATCTGCTTCGCCATCGTGGAATCCATGGGCGGAAGCATCGACATGGAGAGCAAGGTGGGCCGGGGCACCCGGTTCACCGTGACCCTGCCCGCGGCATAGGCCATATCCCCACCCTCCATCCGGGCCGCACGGCTTGACCGGCCGACGCGTTCCGGGTCCTCGTAGAGGGCGGAGTCTCCCACCGACTCCGCCCTCTTTTCATTCCTTTCCGTGCCGGGCCGCGACGTTGCGAAATCGTTGCGTGACACGAACTTGCGACTTTATCGCCCGCCATTTCAGACGGTTACCTCGTGGCATAGGACTTGCTCACTCTACATAAAAAATATCGTGCAACTTTGTCGTGCGGCAAAGCTACGCGGACTGCCGAGGAGAAGTATTTTTTTGAAAACACAGGAACACGACCACTCATCCGTCCTTGCGAGCACACATGATGAGAATGCTCCTCGTTGATAAAAATGAAGATCTTATTTCAACAACGCAGAATCTATTCTCTAAAATGGAGATAGAGGTTTTCCCAGCACGCAATGAAGACGAGGCGATACGATTAATAGATGAGCTTGAGCTTGATGTCGTCTTTATGGACATGGGCATGGCTGGGATAGACAGTATCGAACTTCTGAAAAAACTCCGCAAGATAAATCCTGTAGTTGATATCGTAATGTTCATCGATCCAATCAATTCAAGCCTGGCTGCGGAAGCCATGTCATCGGGAGCCAGTGACTATCTCATCAAGCCGGCAAGCATGAAGGACATACTCCAGAAAGCGGAAGAATCCTGTAAAAGGATGCAAAAATACAGGTATCTTGTCGAATCAACAAAGGCCGACTCCCCATCTTCCAGCAACCTAAACAGCTAATGTTGAGTACCAAGCGGATTAATCCAGTCTTTTTGTAATGGAGAAAGGAGGTAATGCGATGTCATTGAAAATCAAGGTGCTCATGGTCGATGACGAAGAGCAGTTCCGGACGACGACAAGCAAGATCTTGCAGCGCCGGGGCTTTGAAACCGTCATGGCCGCAAGTGGGCCGGAAGCCCTTGAAAAGCTCTCCGAGAAGCCGGATGTGGTCATTCTCGACGTCAAGATGGAGGGCATGGACGGGCACGAGGCCCTGAAAAAGATCAAGGAGCAGCAGCCGGACCTGCCGGTGATCATGCTCACCGGCCACGGCGCGCTGACCAGCGCCAAGGAGTCCTTGGGCGGCGGGGCGTTCGACTACCTGAACAAGCCCTGCGACGTGGACATCCTGGTTTCGCGCATCAACGACGCCTACCGGGTGGGGAAAAAGCTTCCCAAGTCGGAGAAGAACGCCCAGGACCTGATGATCCCGCTGTCGGACTACCCGACCATCGACGACACGGCCACGGTGGCCGAGGCCATCAAGATCCTCAAGGATACCCGGGAAAGCATCACGTCCACGGACCGCCTCAGCGACATCGGCCGCCGCTCCCTGCTCGTCTACGACAAGCAGGGCGAACTGACGGGCATTCTCACTCCGCAGTCCCTGCTCTTCGCACTGCGGCCCGCCTACCTGTCGGCCTCCATGCCGACCACCGCGCCCCAGATGTACTCCATGGGCTACTCGGCCATGTTCTGGACCGGACTGTTCACGGCCCAGGCCAAGGACCTGGCCAAGAAAAACGTGGCCGACATCATGCAGGACGCCCCGCCCAGCGTGGATGCGGAGGCCAACCTCATGGAGGTCATCCAGACCATGCACACCTCGGGCAAGCGCCGCCTGGCCGTCAAGCAGGACGACAAGGTCATCGGACTCGTGCGCGAGCAGGAACTCTTCTACGAACTGACCCGGATCCTCGACTAGCCGGTCGAAAGCACAAAAAAGCGAGGCGTACCAATGACAAAAGAAAAGAAGAAGGCGACCGGTTACGACAAGTACGTCAACTGGAAGCTGATGATCATACCGGTCATCCTGTTTTTCGCCATCCTGATCCTGCCCACGCCCGGCAGCATGCAGGAGGTCGGTATCCAGTACAAGGTAGGCCCGGGCGCGGTCCACGCCTTCCTGGCCGAGAACATCTTCCAAAAGAAGGTCTCGGACCTGGAGCAGTGGCAACTGGCCGGGGTCCAGATGATGGAACAGAACATGCGCATGGGCGCCATGTCCAAGGCCCGGTTCCTCAAGCGCGACGCCAAGTGGGCCAAGAAGTACAAGATCCCCGTGGACTCCACCAACTTCAAGCGCGTCATGGAGTACATGGAGCAGAACGTCCCGGAGGAGCAGTTCGAGAGCCTCATGCGCCAGAGCTTCGATTTGCGCATGAAGGGGCTTGAATACGACAAGCTCTCGGACAGCCAGAAGGAAAAGGCCGACCTGGGCACCTGGCAGATCAAGGTGGCCATCGCCATGGCGGTCTTCGTGGTCTTCTGCTTCCTGACCGAGTGCATGCCCCTGCCCGGCGTGGCCTTCATGATCGGGCTCATCCTGGTGTTCACCAAGGTCATACCCAAGGACACGGTGACGCAGATGTACTGGTCCGACGCGGCCTGGTTCATCATGGGCTCGCTCATGTTCGCGGCCGCCTTCGTCAAGACCGGGGTGGACAAGCGCATGTGCATGGCCATGTTCAAGAAGCTGGCCACGCCCAACGTGAAGATGATCACCATGATCTTCTTCCTGATCATCACCCCGCTGGCCGCGTTCATCTCGGACCACGCCCTGGCGGCCATGTTCCTGCCCATCGGCATGCTGCTCTACCAGAATAGCCTGACGGACGAAATCCCCGAGGACAAGGAACTGGCCAAGCTGTTGATGATCACCATCGCCATGGCCTGCAACATCGGCGGCCCCGGCGCCCCCTCGGGCGGCGCCCGCAACGTCATCATGATCGCCTACCTGAATGACATGTTCGGTATGGATATCGGCTACTTCCAGTGGGTCACCTACTGCTTCCCGTTCATCCTGGTCATGATTCCGGTCACCTGGTTCGTGTGCAACCTGCGCTTCCGTCCCAAGATCAAGACCCTGGCTCCGGCCATGAAGCACCTGGAGACGGAAATCAGCAAGATGGGCAAGTGGAACAGGCACCAGATCTGGGCCGTGATCATCTTCGCGGTCATGGTCTTCGGGTGGTTCACTGAAAAGGCCTTCTACCAGGCGGGCATCTATCCGGTGCGCCTGGGAATCGGCACCATCGCCGTGGCCGGCGCCATCGCCTACCTGCTGGCGGGCGTGGTCAACTGGCGCGACTACTCCGAAAAGGTCGACTGGGGCGTGGTCTGGCTCTATGCCGGAGCCATCATCTTCGGCCGTGTCCTGGACGACACCGGCGCAGCCTTCTGGCTGGCCCGGTCCGCCATCGACGGCCTGGCCCCGCTGGGCATGGATTCGGGCCTGCCGCTCATGCTGACCTCCAACGGCCTGACCGCCATCCTGACCAACCTCATGGCGGACGGACCAGCGGCGGCGGCAGTCGGTCCCATCACACTCAACATGGCCGCCCTGGTCCATCCGGGAACCACGTTCCTGCCGTTCATGGCCATGGGCACCGCCATCGCTTCGTCCTTCGCGTACTGCCTGATCATCGGCACGCCGCCCAACGCCATCGTCTACGCCTCCGGTTACCTGGAGCCCAAGGACTACCTGCGCGCCGGCCTGCCCATGTGGATCATCGCCAACATCGTCCTCATCGCCTTGACGGGCGTGTACTGGACACTGAGGGGGTTTGGCGATCTCGCCCCATTCTAACTGAAGGCGGCGGCCCGGTCCCCCGGGCCGCCGCCCATCCCAAGGATGGCGCGAAACGACGAGAGGACGAACAACGAGACGAGTAGGAGCAAGCCATGAAAAAGACATTTCACACCGAAAACGGCATCACCCATTTCAGCCGCAAGACCGAACGGGCCATATTCTTCGTCCTGACCATGGGCATGCTGCTCTGGCTGGCCGTTGAAAAACTATCCGACATGGTCAAGTAAAGGAGCCCGTCATGTCCATCGCCCAAGCGCAAACGGTCGTCAACGAGCAGCCCCCGGTGCAGGAACACCTGCCCGGCTTCACCACCGCCCTGGGCGCGGTGCTCAAGCGGCCGCAAAAATTCTTCGAGGACTTCCCGGCCAAGCCGGGATACCGGGCTCCCCTCATGTTCCTGTCCGTGGCGGCGCTGTTCTACGCCGCGGTAAGCTACAGCTATTTCTTCCAGGGATCCATGAACATGACCGTGGCCGTGCTGATCAACGCCATGGTCATGCCCTTTGCCCTGGCCGGGGTGACCTGGGTCGTCCTGACCATGAGCTCCGGCAAGGTGAGCTACGAAAAGCTGATCGCCATGTACGCCTACGCCTCGGGAGCGGTGATGCTTTTCTCCTGGGTGCCCATGGTGGGCTACGCCTGCGAGGTCTGGAAAGCCGGCCTCATGGCCTGCGCCCTGGCCAAGGGATTCGACCTGGGCTGGAAGCGGGGCATCGTGGTGGTGGCGGCCACCTTCCTGGTGGTCATGCTCTTTATCTGGTCGGCCATGCCCGTGATCCAGCAACTGCGCGGCGTGGTCCCGGCCTGATCCGGCTCCTACCGTTCCACTCGAACGAAAAGGCCCTGGCGGATATCCCGTCGGGGCCTTTCCTTTTCCGGTCAGGGGATCAGGGCCAAGGCCAGATCGCAGACGTTGGTGCCCGTGGGGCCGGTCCGCAGCAGGCCGTGGAAGCGGTTGAAAAAGGTGTGGGAGTCGTTGTTGTCCAGGGCCAAATCCATGCTTTGCGCGTCCACCCCGGGCAGCTCAAGCAGGGCCCGGTCCGCAAAGGCTCCGGCCGCGTCCGTGGGGCCGTCCGTTCCGTCCGTGGACGCGGCCAGGAAAGTCACGCCGGACAACTGTTCGTCCTGGGCCATGGCCCGCAAAAAAGCCAGGGCCATCTCCTGGTTGCGCCCGCCCCTGCCGTTGCCGCGCAGGGTAACCACGCTCTCGCCCCCGGCCAGCAGGCAGATCGGCCGCCCCGCTCGCCCCGCCCTGCCAAGGCGCAATCCGCGCACCGCCTCGGCCAGGGCCCGCCCCTCTTGCCGGGCCTCGCCCAGCAGGGGCCGGTCCAGCAGCACCACCTCCCAGCCAAGGGCACGGGCCTTGTCCGCCGCACCGTTCAGGGCCGTTTGGTTGTCACCCAGCAGGACCCAGTGGGCGCGCTCCAGGGCCGGGTCGCCGGGCTTGAGCGTCTCGGGCCGCTCCTTGGCCGCGCCTTGGCGCAGCCAGTCCAGCACCGGGCCCGGCATCCTCCCGGACACGCCCCTGCGCTCCAGGATGTCCAGGGCCTGGGCATGGGTGGTCGGGTCCGGGGCCGTGGGGCCGGAGGCTATTGTGGCGGCCGCCTCGCCAACGTCGTCGGCCATGACATCGGCCATGACGTCTGACAGCGCCAGGGTCAGGCAGGCGGCCGGAGCCAGGGCGCGCAGCAGCCCGCCGCCCTTGATGGCCGAAAGGTGCTTGCGCACGGTATTGATTTCATGGATGTCCGCGCCGCAGGCCAGGAGCAACCGGGTGGCCTCCTGCTTGTGCCCCAAGGTCAGGGAAGGGTCCGCAGGGCAGGGCAGCAGGGCCGAGCCGCCGCCGCTCAGGAGGACCAGGGCCAGATCCTTGGGGCCGAGGCCCCGGGCCAGTTCCAGCATGCGCCGGGCCGCGGCCACGCCGTTCTCGTCCGGCACCGGATGCCCCGCCTCCAGCAGCTCGATCCGTTCAGGTACGGGACCGTGCCCGTATTTGGTCACGGCCAAGCCCCCTGCGAACCGGTCGCCGAGCCGGTCCGCGAGCAACTCCTCCACGGCCCGGCACATGGACCCGGCCGCCTTGCCCGCCGCCAGCACGGCCACCCGCTGGAAATCGTCCAAGGCCAGGGAGACCCCGTCCGCTTCCAAAACACCCTTGCCGACCCGGACCCGTTCCCGGATCAAGGACTCGGGATCCACGGCGGCCAGTCCGGCCCGGAACACGGTCTCCAATCCTTGGCGGCTCAATCGTAGAGTTCCGGGTTCAGGCAGGTGGGCGGGCGTTTCTCCATGAGCATGGCCAACAGGTTCTCCGCGGCCAGCACGGCCATGCCGTCGCGCGCGGAATGCGTGCCCGAGCCGATGTGCGGCAAAACGACCACGTTGTCCAGTTCGGCCAGGCCCGGGGCCATGGCCGGTTCGTTCTCGTACACGTCCAGCCCGGCTCCGGCGATCTCCCCGGATTTCAGGGCGGCCACCAGGTCGTCTTCCTTGACCACCGGACCCCGGGCCGTGTTGATGACAAAGGCCGTGGGCTTCATGCGCTTGAAGGCCGAGGCGTCGAACAAATGCCGGGTGCCCTGGTTGAGCGGGGTGTGGATGGAGATGAAGTCCGACTCGGCCAGCAGGGTGTCGAAGTCCACCATGCGCCCGCCCAGGCCGTCCAACTCGGGGTTGGGTCGGCCGCTACGGCCCCCAAGGTACAGGATGGGCATGTCGAACCCCCGGGACAAGCGGGCCGTGGCCGTGCCGATGCGCCCGGCGCCCACGATGCCCAGGGTCTTGCCACTCACGTCCGCGCCGATGAACTGGAGCGGCTCCCAGCCCGGCCACTGCCCGGAGCGCATGACGCGGTCGGCCTCGACCACGCGCCGGGACACGGCCATGAGCAGGGTCCAGGCCAGCTCGGCCGTGGCCAGGGTGAGCACGTCCGGGGTGTTGGACACCGGCACGCCGTAGCGGGTGGCCGCGGCCACGTCGATATTGTCGAACCCCACCGCGTAATTGGCGTACCCCTTGAGCCCGGGCGCGGCCCTGAAAAATTCCTCGTCAATGCGGTCCATGAGCAGGCCGATCATGCCGTCGGACCTGCCGGCCTGTTCCAGCAGCTCGGCCCGGGTCAGGGGCCGATCCTCGGGGTTCACCTCCACCTGGCAGCACTTCCGCAGCCGGTCCAGCCCGGCCTGGGGAATCCTCCTGGTCACGTATATCCTGTGCATGCAGCCTCCCGGGGATTGTTTCACCAATTGTTGTGCATCGTTGGGCGGAGCGGGTCAAGGGAACAAAAAGGCCCCGGACGTCCGGGGCCTTTTCTATCGTCTCGGACGGCCGCGCCGCCCGATGACCTTCTTCTTGTCACGCCATCTCCGAGGTGTCCGCGAACATCACCCGGTCCGCGTACTCGGCCTGCTTGCCCTTGTTCCAGCGCTGCACGGGGCGGTAGTAGCCCACGATGCGCGAATAGACCTCGGCCTCGGCCCCGCAGGTCGGGCACTCGAAGTGCTCGCCCGCGATGTACCCGTGCTCCTTGCAGATGGAGAAGGTCGGGGTGATGGTCAGCGAGGGCATCTTGACCATGGAAAAGGCCTTGAGAATGAACTGCTTCAGGCTCTCCAGGTCGGCCTGGGCCTCGCCCAGGAAGGTGTGGAACACCGTGCCGCCCGTATACAGGGTCTGCAACTGGTCCTGGTGCTCCAGGGCGTAGAGCACGTCCTCGGAGATGCCCACGGGCAGGGCCGTGGAGTTGGTGTAGTACGGCGTGTCGTCGCCCGAAGTGATGATGTTGGCGTAAAGGTCCTTGTCGATCTTGGCCAGCCGGTAGCTGGTGCCCTCGGCCGGGGTGGCCTCCAGGTTGTAGAGGTGGCCGGTCTCTTCCTGGAAGCGCCTGGTCAACTCCAGCAAATGGTCCAGGGCGCGCTGCATGAACCGGACGCCCCCCTCGGTCTCGATGCCCTTGCCCAGCAGGTTCAGGCAGGCCTCGTGCCCGCCGATGAGGCCGATGGTGGAGAAATGGCCCTTGTAGCCGTTGCGCAGGTAGCGCCTGGACCACGGGAACATGCCGTTGTCCATGTTGTTGGTGATGAGCTTGCGCTTGAACTCCAGGCTGTCCCGGGCCAATTCCGCATACTCGGTCAAAAGGTCCAGGAAGTCCTCCTCGGACTGGGACAGATAGGCCAGCTTGGGCAGGTTCAGGGTGACCACGCCGATGGAGCCGGTCAGGTCGCCCGCGCCGAACAGGCCGCCGGTCTTTTTCCTGAGTTCCCGCAGGTCCATGCGCAACCGGCAGCACATGGCGCGCACGTCCTCGGGCGAGATGTCCGAGTTGATGAAATTCTGGAACCAGGGCACCCCGTACTTGGCCGTCATCTTGAGCAAAAGCTCGCCGATCTCGGAGTCCCAGGGGAAATCCTCGGTGATGTTGTAGGTGGGGATGGGGAAGGAGAAGATGCGGCCGTGATGGTCGCCGTCCAGCATGACCTCCAGGAAGGCCTTGTTGAACATGTCCATCTCCGCGGTGAACTCGCCGTAGGTCCGGTCCTGGAGCTTGCCGCCGATGATCACGGCCTCCTTGGCGATGTGCTTGGGCGGCGTCACGTCCAGGGTCAGGTTGGTGAACGGCGACTGCCCGCCCCAGCGCGAGGTGGTGTTCAGGTTGAACAGGAACCGCTGCACGGCCTGGCGCACCTGCCCGTAGTCCAGCCCGTCGTAACGGATGAACGGGGCCAGGTAGGTGTCCACGTTGTTGAAGGCCTGGGCCCCGGCCCACTCGTTCTGCAAGGTGCCGAGAAAGTTGACCATCTGTCCCAGGGCGGAATCAAAGTGCTTGGCCGGTCCGGCCGAGGAGCGGCTCTCCAGGTTGAAGCCCTCGAGCAGGAGCTCCCGCAGGCTCCATCCGGCGCAATAGCCCGCCAGCCCGAAGGACAGGTCATGGATGTGGAAGTAGCCGTGCTCGTGGGCCTGGCGCACCTCCACGGGATACTTCTCCAGGGTGTACCGGGCCTGGACCGTGCCCGACAGGTGGAGCATGAGGCCCTGGAAGGAGTGGGTCATGTTGGCGTTCTCGGACACCCGCCAGTCGGCCTTGTCCACGTAGTTGTCGATGACCTCCTTGATGTCCAGGTAGGCCTGCTTCTGCTCGCGCAGCTCGCGGCGCTTTTCCCGGTACAGGATGTAGCGCCGGGCCACCTCGAACTGCCGCGACTCCATGAGCACCAGTTCCACGGTGTCCTGGACGTGCTCCTGCTCCGGGATGTCGAAGTCCGCGAGCTTGTCCGCCACCTTCTGGCCCAGCCGTTTGGCCAGGATGGGGTCCTTGATGCCGCTGGCGGACAGGGCCTTGAAAATGGCCTTGGCGATGCGGTCCGTGGACCACGTTTCCAGCCGGCCGTCCCGCTTCATAATTTGTAATGGCATAGGCTCTCTCCCGGAGATCAATAATTCCTACCAAAAATATCGAATTTTCTTCTTAACTTCGATTTATCTATTGGAATTTCTGAAAAAAAAAGGAGGGAGCCCGACGGCTCCCCCCTCTTCGATACTTAGCAACGGTCGCAGGTATCGGCGAAGACCACGCGATCCGCGTACTCGGCCTGCTTGCCCTTGTTCCAGCGCTGCACCGGCCGATAGTAGCCCACGATGCGCGTGTACACCTCGGCC
This sequence comes from Desulfovibrionaceae bacterium, assembly GCA_963666895.2. Lineage (GTDB taxonomy): Bacteria > Desulfobacterota > Desulfovibrionia > Desulfovibrionales > Desulfovibrionaceae. The sequence goes on from CAXXNS010000001.1 coordinate 92,447, forward strand.
TCTGCCCCGCAGGTCGGGCACTCGAAGTGCTCGCCCTGGATGTACCCGTGCTCCTTGCAGATGGAGAAGGTCGGGGTGATGGACAGGTACGGCATCTTGGTGATGGTGAAGGCCTTGATGATGAACTGCTTCAGGCTCTCCAGGTCGGACTGGGACTCGCCCAGGAAGGTGTGGAACACCGTGCCGCCCGTGTACAGGGGCTGGAGCTTGTTCTGGTGCTCCAGGGCGTAGATCACGTCGTCGGAGATGCCCACGGGCAGGGCCGTGGAGTTGGTGTAGTACGGCGTTCCGTTGCCCGAGGTGACGATGTTGGCGTAGAGCTTCTTGTCGATCTTGGCCAGCCGGTAGCTGGTGCCCTCGGCCGGGGTGGCCTCCAGGTTGTAGAGGTTGCCGGTCTCCTCCTGGAAGCGGCTGGTCACGTCGCGCAGGTGGTTCAGGGCGCGGCGCATGAACCGGATGCCGGACTCGGTCTCGATGCCCTTGCCCAGCAGGTTCAGGCAGGCCTCGTGCCCGCCCAGCAGGCCGATGGTGGAGAAGTGGCCCTTGAACCCGTTCTTCAGGTAGCGCCGGGACCACGGGAACATGCCGTTTTCCAGGTTGTTGGTGATGAGCTTGCGCTTGAACTCCAGGCAATCCCGGGCCAGCTCGGCGTACTCGGTGAGCAGGTCCAGGAACTCCTCCTCGGACTGGGACAAATAGGCCAGTTTGGCCATGTTCAGGGTGACCACGCCGATGGAGCCGGTCAGGTCGCCCGCGCCGAACAGGCCGCCGGTCTTGTTGCGGAGTTCCCGCAGGTCCATCTGGAGGCGGCAGCACATGCTGCGCACGTCCTCGGGCGAGATGTCCGAGTTGATGAAGTTCTGGAAGTAGGGAACCCCGTACTTGGCCGTCAGCTTGAGCAGCAGATCGCCGATCTCGGAATCCCAGGGGAAGTCCTCGGTGACGTTGTAGGTGGGGATGGGGAAGGAGAAGATGCGGCCGTGGTAGTCGCCGTCCAGCATGACCTCTAGGAAGGCCTTGTTGAACATCTCCATCTCCGGGGCGAAGTCTCCGTAGGTGTAGTCCTGGAGCTCGCCGCCGATGATCACGGCCTCCTCGGCGATGTGCTTGGGCGGCACCAGGTCCAGGGAAAGGTTGGTGAACGGCGACTGCCCGCCCCAACGCGAGGTGGTGTTCAGGTTGAACACGAATTTCTGCACGGCCTGGCGCACCTGGGCATAGGTCATTTCGTCCTTGCGGATGAACGGGGCCAGGTAGGTGTCCACGTTGTTGAAGGCCTGGGCCCCGGCCCACTCGTTCTGCAGGGTGCCGAGGAAGTTGACCATCTGGCCCAGCACGGCGTCGAAGTGCTTGGCCGGGCCGGCCGAGGAACGGCCCTCCAGGTTGAAGCCCTCGAGCAGGAGGTCCCGCAGGCTCCACCCGGCGCAGTACCCGGCCAGGCCGAAGGAAAGGTCGTGGATGTGGAAGTAGCCGTGCTCATGGGCCTGGCGCACCTCCACGGGATACTTCTCCAGGGCGTAGCGGGCCTGGACCGTGCCCGAGAGGTGAAGCATGAGGCCCTGGAAGGAGTGGGTCATGTTGGCGTTCTCGGACACGCGCCAGTCCGCCTTGCCCACGTACTCGTCAATGACTCCGGTGATGTCCAGGTAGGCCTGCTTCTGCTCGCGCAGTTCGCGGCGCTTCTCCCTGTAGAGGATGTACCTGCGGGCCACGTCGAACTGACGCGACTCCATGAGCACCCGCTCGACTATGTCCTGGACGTGTTCCTGCTCCGGAATGTCGAAATCCGCGAGCTTGATCTCGACCTTGTGGCCGAGCCGTTTGGCAAGGATGGGATCCTTGATGCCGCTGGCGGACAGGGCTTTGAAAATGGCTTGGGAAATGCGGTCAGTTGACCACGTTTCCAACCGGCCGTCTCTCTTCATGATCTGAGAGGGCATTCGTCATCCTCCTGGGGGGTACGTATTTCTGCATGACCAGATCGAAGCCCGGAGGCAGGTAACTCCGGGCGATATCCACGTCCGTGTCGGTAAGTTCGGGCACCCGCGTGGTGCGGAAGTAGAAAGATTTGGGATGCTGTCTGGCCAATTCAAAGATCTGGCCCAGGTTTTCACGGGCCTGGTCGCCGGAAACGGCCTTGCCGGTCAGCTTGCCGTATTTATGGAAGGGACCTTTGACGTCCACGGCGAAGCGGTCGGCCAGGCGAAAATGGATAAGTTCGGCCACCACGTGGGGCCGCATGCCGTTGGTGTCCACCTTGACGGGCAGGCCGAGCTTCCTGATCTCGTAGAGGAGCTCGCCCAGGCCGGGAACCGTGGTCGGCTCGCCGCCGGTGACAGTGACGCCGGACAGCCAGCGGGACCGCTCGGCCAGGGCCACCTTGAGCTTGTAGTGGGGGATCACGGGCAGGGTGTCCATATTCCAGGCCAGGTCGAAGTTGTGGCAGGTGGGGCAGCGCAGGTTGCAGCCACCGAGAAAGATGACCGCGCAGGGATATCCGGGCCAATCGCACAAGCTGAACCGCTCGAAACCGCGCACATACTTCCAAACGCCAGCCGGCTCGTTCATTGCGCCTCTCTCTCCGGAAAAACCGCGCCTCAGGGAAGAAGGAATCCCACCCTTCCCGGCCCCACCCGGGAACCCATTTTGACGACCCGTTCGCCCGTAATGTTCGTTTTGTTACTCACTCCAAAAAAGACGGCCACGCCGTCCATTTCTATCTATCCCAGGCAAAAAGTTTTGTACAGGGGGGGTCCGAAATAAAATTCAAGCCGTACGGTGCCTTGAGGCAGTTACGAGTGATTATACCCGATTGAGGAGAATGTAACATTTTTTTCCACAATACGGCTTTTGGCAGTTGCGCGGAAATACTGACACTTTTCTAGAGAAAGTTTAGAAGTTTTTTTTCAAGCCGAAGGTTGCGAACAATGGTGGATATCTGGGGGAACGCCGCGAACGCGGTAGGGGGAACGTAACAAACCCGACACAAAAAGGCCAGGGCCTTTTCAAATTGCCAGGCACTTTTTTTGCTACATCCTGGAAACGCGATCTTTTTTCCCTGTACTTGGCAACGACCGCCTTGGCGGTGTAATCATGGGCAAGAAGACGAGACAGCCGGACCACGTCCGCGCCGGACCTGCAACCAGAGGCTTTTTCATGCGCCAGAACACCCTTTTCCTGACCTTGTCCCTGCTCGCGCTCCTGCTCCTGGAGAGCGTGCCCGGAGCGGCCCTGGCCCTGTCCGACACCGACGAACTCAACATCTGCCTGTGCAGGAACGTGGCCGCCCGCATCCTGTGCAAGGACGTGGAGGACTTCGACTACGTGACCACGCAGTCCGACGGCACCCACGTGTTCACCGTGTTCTACGCGGACAAGAAAAGGCAAATCCAGTGCTACGTGTCCGACTCCCTGGTGCAGATCAAGGCCCATCTCAAACACATGGAATACCATTCCGTGCCCTACGACCTGAACCCGGCCGAGATGTGCGCCACCGTGGACCTGGCCGTGCCCCAGTGCCCGGCCCGCTGGCCCATCCGCTGCTGCGCCGAAAAGAGCCCCGACGACATCCAGGAGGAAAAGTCCCTGGAGTTCTGGAGCAGGCCTGTTCCCGAATTGCTGAAGGACGAACTGGAAAGCGGCATCGCCCGGGAGCAGAACGCCACCGATCAATAACCCGTCAGGTCCGGCGCAGGGACACCAGCACCGCGGCCAGGCCGCCGGCGGCCAGCGCGGGCCACCAGGTACGCGTGAACAGGCCGTAGACCACCGCGCCGCCCAGGACCAGGACCACCCCCCAGACCTCGACGCAACGCAGCAGGAGCTTGCGGAACCAGGTTCCGTCCCCGCCGAGCCCCGGGGTGAGCTCCACGGGCGCGGGAAGCCCCTCGTCGTCCGAAACGACCCGCCCGGACTGGAGCTTGTGGCCGCAGAACAGACAGAAGCGGGCGTCCTCCTCATTGGACGTGCCGCATCGCGAACAGGTGATCATGGTTCTGGTTCTGGCCTTTGAGCGGCCCGCAGTCAACGATTTCCGCACCGGGAGTTGACGGAACAGGACAAATGGCCGATGTAAAAACGAGCCGGAGGGGCGGGGAGACAACGATATCCGGACCATCCCACCCCATATGTCAACTTCAGGAGGCAGCGGGCCCATGGGCCCGCCATGACCAATGACGGACAACGCTCCCCAGGAAGGCGCGCCCGAGGCCGCACAGCCCGAGGCCGCGCAGCCAGAAAACGGCCAGCCGGAGAACGACCAGGACACGGCCGCGCCCAAAGCACCCCCGCCCGAGGGGGGCAAACTCGACCGCGAGCAGCGCCTGGACGCCTACCTGGCCAAACTCGAAGAGCTCAAGCAGGCCAACACCACCCTGCGCGAGGTGCTGGAGCGCGAGCTGCTCCTGGAGTTCGTCCGGACCAACCGGGCCAACATCAATGAATTTCCCCTGCTGGAGACCCAGCAGCAGTCGGTCATCACCGTGCTCACCCAGCGGGGCGAGCATCCGGCCTACGACCACATCCGCCGCCTGACCGCCTCCTTCATCACCCTGCTCAACCAGTACCGCAAGCTCAAGGACGGCGGCGATGTCGAGGACGTGGAGGCGTTGCGCGTCCAGATCAACAACAACGAGACCCTGCTCATCAAGACCGTGCAGGGCGTGGTGTACGCCTGCGGCCTGATCACGGACAACTTCGAGGAGTTGGTGCTCCACAACATGGGCAAAGCCGCCCTGCACGACTACAACCAGCTCATGCAGGACCACCCCCTGGGGCCCGAATTCTGGCGCACCGCCCTGGAACGCTTCGTCACCGCGCCGGTGGACGCGGCCAATGCCGCCGCCATCCAGGACAAGGGCTACCGGTTGGGCAAGGAAGGCAAGTTCCTGGTCCTGCGCTTCCCCTTCGACCTGGTGCTGGCCCAGCTCAGCCCGGCCCCGTCCGGGCTGGACAAGACCCGCATCCAGAAGGCCTTCGAGGCCAACGCTTCGGGCCCGGAAGGGCTGACCACCCTGAAGGTGGTCCTGGCCTGCCTGAAAAAGGGGCTGGCCTCCATCCCCGAAGACGTGCTGCCCGCCGAGGCCCTGGCCTACAACGCCCGGGTGGTATGCATAGACTCCACGGTCACCGAGTACCGGGACCACTACCTGGAACGCGCCAAGGCCCTCAAGGAGGGCCGGGTGCCCTCGGAGGACGACAAGTCCGCCTTCCTCTTCCTGGGCGAACAGGTGGTGGCCGCGGGCATGGGCGCGGTCATCGGCTCGGCCGTCACCCGGGACGCCCTGGTCCAGGTGCTGCGCAGCTACCTGCCCGAAGGCATGGAGTCCTTCGGCCACCTGACCCGGGACTTCTCCATGGCCAGCCTGCAGCGCCTCTACATGCGCCTCATGGAACAGCGGTTCCTGGACAACCTGCGCCAGCAGGCCGAGGAGGAACAGGGCAAGATGCTGTTCCGGGTCACGCGGGCCAAGCGGGTCCAGGCCGCGGCCCTGGCCGGGCTGGAAGAGATCAACCTGAACCGCATCCGGCAGAAAAAGATATGGGAGGACGCCCCCTCGGACACGGAGTGGAAGATATTCCGGGCCCGCACGGCCAAGCAGCTGGCCACGCTACTCTCCCCGTTGCAGTTGGAGCCGCCGCTCATCGAAAAGATACGCCAACTGTGGACCTCGGCCCAGGACAAGGTGGATCTGGTGGTCCTGGTGGACCTGGCCCAATTGCAGCGCACCACCACCAACCTGCGCGTCCGGCTGGCCGAGATCCTGGCCAAGTTCGGCATCGGCAGCTCCCCGGCCAAGCCCGAGCCCGAGCCGACACCGGAACCCGCGCCGGAGCCGACACCGGAACCCGAGCCCGAGCCGACGCCGGAACCCGCGCCCGAGCCAGCGCCCGAACCGGAAGCCGAAGCCCCGGCCGAAGCCGAGCCCGAGCAGCCCCCGCAGGACTGATCCCTACGCAAACACTATGGTCTTGTTACCGTTGACCAGGATGCGGTCCTCCACGTGCCACTTCACGGCCCGGGCCATGACCTGGCGCTCGATGTCCCGCCCGAGGACCTTGAGGTCCTCCACGTTGTTGCGGTGAGACACGCGGATGACGTCCTGTTCGATGATCGGCCCCTGGTCCAGCTCGTCCGTGACGTAGTGGGCCGTGGCCCCGATGAGCTTGACCCCCCGTTCGGCCGCGCGGCGGTACGGGTCCGCGCCCACGAAGGCGGGCAGGAAGGAGTGGTGGATGTTGATCAGCCGCTCCGGGAACGCGGCCACGAAGGCGGGCGACACGATCTGCATGTACCTGGCCAGGAGCACCAGGTCGGCCTTGCCCTCCAGCAGCGTCAGGATGCGCCCCTCGGCCTCGTCCCTGTTGTCCGGGGTCACGGGCACGTGGTGGAAGGGCACGCCCAGGGCCCGGGCGTCGTCGGCCAGGTCCGGGTGGTTGGAGATGACCATGGTCACCACGGTGTCGATCTCTTTGCGCTTGCAGCGCCAGAGGATGTCCATGAGTACGTGGTCCGACTTGGAGACCAGGACGGCGGTCTTCTTGGGCCGCCAGCAGGGCGCCAGCCGCCAGCGCATTCCGAAGCGCTCGGCCACCTCCCTGGAAAAGGCCTGCTCGATGGCCTCGCGCTCCACGTCCATGCTCTCGAGGTGAAACTCCAGGCGCATGAAGAACTGGCCGCCCAGAGGGTCGGTGGAATGCTGGTCCGAATGCACGATGTTGGCTCCGCGGTCGAAGAGCCAACCGGACACGGCGGCCACGATTCCGGGCTGGTCCGGGCAGGCGATGAGCAGCCTGGCTTTGGGTGTCTCGAACATGCGTCCTCCTACCCCAAGAGCCCCGCTTCCGGCAAGTGTCCGCGCCCGGCCCGGCCGGGGCCGGATTCGTTGCCAACCGGATTGCTTTGGGCTAGTATCCGGAGCCCTCGAACCCCTACCCTTTTTTGGAGGATGACCCATGCCCAAAGCGGCCGTGGCCAAGGTCATGGAACACGCGCAGGCCGGACTCCAGGTCCGGCAGGCCTTTTTCGAGAAACAGGCCGAAACCCTGGTGGTGGTGGCCCGGGCCATGGCCATCAGCCTGGCCAAGGGCGGCAAGATTCTGTTCTGCGGCAACGGCGGCAGCGCCGCGGACTCCCAGCACCTGGCCGCGGAGTTCGTCAACCGCTTCCAGCTGGAACGCCCTCCCCTGCCGGCCATCGCCCTGACCACGGACACTTCCATCCTGACGGCCGTGGGCAACGACTACGGATTCGAGCAGATATTCACCAAGCAGGTCCAGGCCCTGGGCAAGGCCGGAGACGTGTTCGTGGGCATCTCCACCTCGGGCACCAGCCCCAACGTGATCCACGCCCTCAAGGAGGCCCACCGCAAGGAACTGGTCTGCGTCGGGCTCTGCGGGGCCAACCGGGGCGAGATGGCCGACTCCTGCCACTGGATCCTGTCCGTGCCCAGCCCGGTCACGGCCCTGGTCCAGGAGGTTCACATCGCGGCCGGGCACATGCTCTGCCACCTGGTGGACCACTTCCTGTTCGAGGCGGTCATGGAACTGGATCCCTACCTCCACGGGGAAGGAGGCTGAGCCGCGTGCGCATCCTGGTGGTCGAAGACAGTGAAGTCGTCCGGGAATACCTGGTCACCCTGCTGGCGGACTACGGCCAGGTCGTGGGCGCGGCCGACGCCGAGGAAGGCATCGAGCTGTTCCGCCGGGCCAAGAAGGAAAACGATCCCTTCAGCCTCATCTTCATGGATATCCTGCTGCCGGGAATGAACGGCCTCCAGGCCATCGAGACCATCCGGGCCGAGGAGGAATGCTTCCTGGGCGGCAGGCCCTGCCAGGTGGACATCGTGGTCGCCTCGGCCCTGGACGACGACGTCAGCGCCCAGCGGGCCTTTTTCACGGGCCAGGCCGCGTCCTTCCTGACCAAGCCCCTGGACACCAACGAAATCCACCGCGAGATGTCCCGGCTCGGGTATCAGGCCGGGTCCGCCTCGGTCACCCGCACGGACAGCCCCCTGGCCCGGTAGCGTTCCGCCACCTGCTCGGCCCGCCGCCGTGTAGGCAGGGTGGCCAGCACCAGTTGGGCGCGGTCGGTCCGGTCCCAGACCCAGACGTATTCGGCAAGCTCCACCCCGCACTGGTTCACGCTCTGGCGCAGCCGGTCGCGGGCCTCGTCGCGCTCCTGGAAACGGCTCTTCCCAAAGGGCTCGCCCACGGCCAGGACCCACCAGCCGCTCTCGGACTCCTGATAGACTGTCCCGTTGCCGCGCACCGCGGCCGTGAGGCGGCGGATGGACCGCACCAGGGCGGCCGGGGCGTCGGATTGCAGGCGTTCGTCGTTCACGCGGGCTTCTCCTCCAGTATGCTTCATTTATTACCAGCAGGCACGGGCAGACACAAGACCGGTCTTGCCCCGAGACCGGCCCACGGATACAACACGGCATGGAATCCCCGGGCAGATATCCCCACCAGATGCGCCCCGGGCCCCTGCGCAGGGCCCTGGTCCGGGCGGCGTGGATTCTTGCGGCCGCGGCCCTGATCTGGGGCCTGTACTCTCTGCCGTACGATATTCTGCGCACCGAGCGAATCCGGGCCTACGGCGAGGAGGAGACCCAGGGTGTGGTGCTGGACAGAATAGAATCCGCGGACAAGGACGGACGCCCGCTGTTCCTGGTCCGCTACGCCTTTCAGGACGACTCGGGCCTGACCCGGCAAGCCGAGGCCCCGTTCCCCGAGGATTTCTACCGGACCCTGCGGCCAGGCGACCCCCTCCGAATTTTTTATGCCCGGGCCAATCCGGCCGTGGTCCGGGCCCAGGGCCAACTGGAGCCCTGGTTCCAGGCCCATCTTCGCCGATTCCTGCAACGGTGACGAAAAATGTTCAGGGTTTCCATCCGTTGCGAACCCTGATACAGTTCCTTCCATTCGACAAAACGCCCCTGACCAACCCCTTGCACACTGACGGGTCTATGGAGCAACGCAACGGCCACACCGGGGACCGCCTGGCACCCCCCAGGCGTTCCCTGTCTCGGGACATGACCGTCATTTTGGCCATTCTCATGGGCGGCGCTTTGGCCGTGCTCATGACGGTGGACTACATCCACCGCTCCCACCAGCTGCACCAGGAAGCCGAGATCAAGGCCCAGCGCGTCATGGACAGCGTGGCCGGAATGTTGCGTGAAGACTCCGCAGCCCTGCCCACCCTGCTGGACAACTTCGTCCGCAACCACGAGATCGAAACCCTGCGCGTGTTCGACGTGGACGGCCAACTGGTCTTCGAGTCCGTCAAGCAGGAGGCCGCAAGGGGCGACGTCCTGATGGAAACCCGGGAATTGGGAGGCCGGAACGAGCCCCCGGGCCGCATCGAGGCCGCGTTCTCCCTGGAGGGCGTGCATCAGCAGCTCCAGGCCACCTTCTGGGTCATGATCATAATCTTCGTGGTGGTCATGGTCTTCCTGGTGTCCACCACCTCCCGGCTCATCCGCATCCGCCTGCGCCGCCCCCTGCTGCCCCTGAAGACAGGCATGGCCCGCGTGGCCCAGGGCGAGTTCGACACGGCCGGCGAAGCGGAGAACTACGAGGAGTTCGCGGGCATCTCCAAGACCTTCTCCATCATGGTCTCCCGGCTCAAGGACCGCGAGGAGGCCCTGCGCGGGGAGATCGCCGAACGCCAGCGCGCCGAGCAGCGGTACGCACTGGCCGTGAAGGGCGCCAACGACGGCATCTGGGACTGGGACCTGGTCAACGGCAGCATCTATTTCTCGGCCCGCTGGAAGGAGATCATCGGCTTCAACGAGGACGAGTTCCCCAACGACATCGAGGAATGGAAAAAGCGCATCCACCCCGACGACCGCCAGCGGGTGGTGGACGCGCACCACAATTTCATGGCCGGGCTCGTGCCCACCCTGGACCTGGAATACCGGCTCCAGCACAAGGACGGATCCTGGCGCATGGTGCATGCCCAGGGTGCCAGCCTGACCGACGAAAGCGGCGAGCCCGTGCGCATCGCCGGGGCCAACACGGACATCACCGAGCGCTACGAGGCCCAGCAGGCCCTCAAGGAAAGCGACGAGCAGTACCGGGCCATCGTGGAGTCCTACGACGGGTTCATCTATATCTGCGACAAGGACTACCGCATCACCTTCATGAACAGGCGGCTGGAGGAGCGGACAGGCCGCCTGGCCCTGGGCGAGCCGTGTCACAAGGCCGTGCATGGCCTGGACGAGCGTTGCGCCTGGTGCATCATGGACAAGGTCATGAAAGGCCAGACAATACGCCGCGAGGTGCATAGCCCGGTGGACGGCCGCTGGTACTACGTGGTCAACACGCCCATCCTTCATCCCGACGGCTCGGTGTCCAAGCAGGCCATGTTCCAGGACATCACCGAACGGAAACGGGCCGACCAGGCCCTGCGCGACAACGAGGAGCGCTACCGCACCCTCATCGAGACCACGGCCGAAGGCTTCGTGCTCCTCAACCTGGACCTGACCATCCAGGACACCAACCAGGCCCTGTGCGACATGCTCGGCCGGAGCCGCTCCGACATCATCGGCCGCGACCTGCTCGAGTTCATGGACGACGAAAGCCGGGAAGTCATCCTGGCCCAGGCCACCCGGTGGGAGGACACCCCGCACCGGCTCTACGAATTCTCGTTCAAGCGGGCCTCCGGGGAACACGTGGACGTGCTGGCCAGCTCCACCACCATGTTCGACCCCCAGGGCAAGGCCAAGGGCTCCTTCGTCTTCCTGACCGACATCACGGACCGCAAGCGCATGGAGAACCAGCTGCGCTACCAGGCCATGCACGACCCGCTCACCGGGCTGTCCAACCGCACCCTGTGCCTGGACCGCATCAGCCGCGCACTGGAGCGCGCCCGACGCCGCTCCAACTACTATTACGCGGTCATCTTCCTGGACCTGGACCGCTTCAAGGTCATCAACGATTCCCTGGGCCACACCCTGGGCGACCAGTTGCTCATCGAGACCAGCCACCGGCTGCTGGAGTGCGTCCGCGACCTGGACACGGTGTCGCGCTTCGGCGGGGACGAGTACATCGTTCTGCTGGAGGAGCTGGGCAGCCCGCGCAAGGCCATCCAGGTGGTCAAACGCATGCGCCAGGCCCTGCGGCGGCCCTACACCCTGGACAACCACGAGGTGCAGCTCACGGCCTCCATCGGCATCGTGCTCGGGCCCACGGACTTCAAGAAGCCCGAGGACATCCTGCAGTACGCCAACATCGCCATGCACCGGGCCAAGTCCAAGGGCCGCGACCGGTTCAAGGTCTTCACCTCCAAGCTGCTGGACCACGCCATCCAGCAGATGGCCCTGGAAAACCACATGGAACGGGCCATGGCCGAAGGCCAGTTCTTCCTCCACTACCAGCCCATCATCCGCATGGGCGAGGGCTCCCGGCTTTACGGCTTCGAAGCCCTGGCCCGCTGGGACCACCCCAGCCGGGGCATCATCCCGCCGGACGAGTTCATCCCCGTGGCCGAAGAGACCGGCATGATCATGGACCTGGGGTTGTGGGTCCTGGCCCAGGCCGCCCGGACCATGGTCCAGTGGATGGAGGCCCACCCCCGGGCCCGGGACCTGATCCTGTCCGTGAACATCTCGGGACGCCAGTTCTCCCAGCACGACCTGGCTTCCAAGATTCGCCGCCTCCTGGACCAGATCGGGCTGCCGCCCCATCAATTGAAACTGGAAATCACGGAAACGGCCCTCATGGAAAACGCGGCCACGGCCGTGGACACCCTGCGCCAGCTCAAGCAGCTGGGCGTGACCCTGTCCATCGACGACTTCGGCACCGGGTACTCGTCCATGAGCTATCTGCAGCGGCTGCCCCTGGACAACCTGAAGATCGACCTGTCCTTCGTGCAGATGCTGGACCTAGCCCCGGAAAACATCGAGATCGTCAAGGCCATCATCAACCTGGCCCACAGCCTGGAGCTGGAGGTGGTGGCCGAGGGCGTGGAGCGCGTCACCCACCAGGAGATCCTGACCGGGCTGGACTGCGACTACTGCCAGGGATATTTGTACGCCCGGCCCATGAAGGCCGAGGACGCCGAAGATTTCATCACCAATATGGACAACTGGGAACTGCCCAATTAACGCAGGGCAAGCCACCAGCAAAAAATTACAATCACTGCCGCGGCCGTACCAAAGGCCGCGTTCCACCACCGTCCCGGCAACCCCCACTTGCGAACGCCCGTTCCGGCCGCCCAGCCCAGGGCCGTTCCCGCGGCCAGGCCGAACAGGTGCGCGCCCAGGTCGGTGTTGTCGCCCCCGGCCCCGAGCATGGCCAGGATGCCCAGGCCCGCGGCCAGGGGGATGAGCAGCTCGCCCAGCCGCCTGATCTGGCGCTGGCCCACCCGCAGTCCGGCCAGGATGCCGGCCGCGCCGAACACGGCCGTGGAAAAGCCCACGGAGTTGTGGTCCGGCGAGGCCACCCAGGCGTTGACGAGATTGCCCAGCATGCCCGAAGCCAGCACCAGCAACCAGGCCGCGCCCGTGCCCACCCGTCCGGCCGTCAGAACCACAAACGCGCCGCCGATGAGCACGTTGGCCATCACGTGGGCTCCGTCCGCGTGCAGGAACAGGGCCGTGGCCAGCCGCCACCACTCTCCCGCACGAATGGCCTGGGCCCAGGCCGAACCAACGTCGTAGAAGTCGTGGCTGTAGAGGGAGAGGCCCGGGTAGTTGCCCTGGAACGCGAAGTGAAGAAGAAGCACGGCCAGCATGGCCAGGGCCGTGGGCCGGACGCGCAGCGGAACCCCGGGCACGTCCGGTTCGGCCGGGGCTGAGGCCAGGGCGTGCTCCTCGGCAAGCCAGGCCTCCACCTCCTCGCGGGCCCGCCCCAGGGACCAGGCCTGGACCAGCACCCGGCTGGACCCTCCCTGGCGCACCACCCTATGGGGCAGCCTGGCCGAGGCCAGCACCAGGGCCCAGTCCCGGGCCTCCTGGGGCGTGAGCAGGGACCGGCCCGGACCCAGGACCTCGGCGGCCAGGTCCACCCAGCGCGGGCGAACCATGCGGCGGAGGATGGAAGGGCGCGTCTCGACCATGGACCGCAGCCTACAGCAAAGCCGCCCAAGGGAAAAGCCACGGTTTCCGGGCCTTTCACCAGTGTGAGGAATCTGATACCAAGGGCCATGAACACCCTTGCCCGCCCCCTTCTGCTGATTCCGGCCCTGTTATGGGCCCTGTTGTGGCTCGCCATGCCCTGCTCCGCCATCGCTGACGAAACGTTCATCGACCCGGACAACCCGAGCCTGGAGGTCATGGCCGGACAGATGCTCATGGTCGGATTCCGGGGCCTGGACGCGCCCGAGGGCTCGCCCGTGGCCCGGGCCATCGCCGAGCTCCATTTGGGCGGGGTGATCCTGTTCGACTACGACGTGGCCCTGAAAAAGCCGGGCCGCAACATCGTGTCCCCGGAGCAGCTGGCCGAGCTGACGGCCCAATTGCGCACCCCGGCCCAGATTCCGCTCTTCCTGGCCGTGGACCAAGAGGGCGGCAAGGTGCAGCGCCTCAAGGCCGCGGCCGGATTCCGCGAGACCCCATCGGCCGCCGAACTGGGCCAGGAGGGGACGGAAGCGGCACGCGCGGCCGGTGAGGAGATCGGGCAGCAGCTGGCCGGGTACGGCCTGAACCTGGACTTCGCGCCCGTGCTGGACGTGGACGTGAACCCGGACAGCCCGGCCATCGGCGCGCTGGGCCGCAGCTTCTCCCCGGACCCGGAGCGGGTGGCCGCGCTCGGCCTGGCCTTTCTGGACGGCCTGCGCGCCCAGGGCGTGTTCTCCTGCGTCAAGCACTTCCCGGGCCACGGCTCGGCCTCCACGGACTCCCACACCGGCCTGCCGGACATCACCAACACCTGGACCGAGCAGGAACTCGTGCCCTTCGCCCGGGTCATCCAGGCCCAGGCCACGGACATGGTCATGACCGCCCACCTGTTCAACGCCCACCTGGACCCGGACCACCCGGCCACCCTGTCCCGGGCCGTGGTCCAGGGCATGCTTCGGGACGGGCTGGGGTTTGCGGGCGTGGTGGTCACGGACGACCTGGGCATGGGGGCCATTGCCGAGCACTACGGCCTGAACCAGGCCATCCAACTGGCCGTGGAGGCGGGCTGCGACATCCTGCTCTTCGGCAACAACCTGACCTACGACCCGGACCTGGCCTTCAAGGCCCACGCCGCCCTGGTCGGCCTGGTCCGCGACGGGACCATCCCCCTGGAACGCATCCGCCTCTCCTACGAGCGCATCATGGCCCTCAAGGGTTTTATGGCCGGATAGCCCATCACCGCCTCCTCTTAGAGGACCGGCCGTTTCTTGTTACATTTGTGTTGATTTTGCGTTTGCGCCTTGACTGAATTCCTATCCCGGTCAGTATCGTTCCAAACTCCCATTCACAGGGCTGGTGCGCCGAAAAGGCATGCCGCGACCCACCCGAAAGGAGACGCGGACATGGGTAGCAAGAACAAGGTGCTGATGGAAGGAGCCATGGAACTCAAGGAGGCCGTGACCTACCTGGAGACCCTGGTATCGACCCTCAAGACCGAAAACCGTCCACATGCAGCGGGGCGAGGACGCGGTGACGCTTCGGACCCACCTCCATCGTGGACATGGAGATCTCGGCCTCCCAGAAAGAGGGCAAGGAGAAACTGTCCATCAAACTGGGCCTGGAGCAGCGACCCCAAATACGGCCTGCCCGAGGACATCTCCATCTCGGGCGAGGAGCCCAAGCTGGACATCGCCTGATCCCGTCGTCCGGCCCTCTCCCCATTCCAATGCAAAGGGGCGCTTCGGGCGCCCCTTTTTTCACCTGTCCGCGACCCCCCATGTCTCCCTCCGCCTTGCCAAGCAAGGCCCGGCCCTGTATCAGGAAATGACATCGCGGGCGACCGCCCGCCGACCCCGACATCACACCCATTGGGAGGCATACGTGAGCGAGCAGAAAGTCTATTACATCGAGGGAGGACGGCATCGGCCCGGAGATATGGAAGGCCGCCAGGCCGGTTCTGGAGGCGGCCGTGGAGAAGTCCTACGGCCAGGACAAGAAGCTGGTCTGGGAAGAGGTCCTGGCCGGCGAAAAGGCCTTCAAGGAGACCGGCGAATACCTGCCCCAGCAGAGCCTGGACACCCTGGGCAAGGCCACCGTGGCCATGAAGGGCCCCCTGGCCACCCCGGTGGGCAAGGGCTTCCGCAGCCTCAACGTGACCCTGCGCCAGACCTTCGACCTCTACGCCTGCATCCGCCCCATCCGCTACTACGAGGGCATCCAGTCGCCCGTGAAGCGGCCCAGGACCTGGTGGACATGGTGGTCTTCCGCGAAAACACCGAGGACGTGTACGCGGGCATCGAGTGGCAGGCCGGCACCCCGGAGGCCAAGAAGCTCATGGCCTTCCTGCGCGACGAGATGGGCGCCAACGTGGTGCGTCATGGCCGGGCGTGGGCATCAAGCCCATGACCGAGAAGGGCTCCAAGCGGCTGGTGCGCGGCCATCCAGCTACGCCCTGGACCACGGCCGCTCCAAGCGTGACCCTGGTGCACAAGGGCAACATCATGAAGTACACCGAGGGCGCGTTCAGGGCACTGGGGCTACGAGGTGGCCCGCGAGGAGTTCGCGGACCACGGTCATGACCGAGGCCGACGCCGGTGGAGACCGGGGACAAGCCCCTGATCATCAAGGACCGCATCGCGGACGCCATGTTCCAGGAGGTGCTCATGGCGGCCCGGAACGAGTACGACGTCATGGCCACCACCAACCTGAACGGCGACTACCTCTCCGACGCCCTGGCCGCCCAGGTCGGCGAGGCCTGGGGCATGGCCCCGGGCATGAACAAGGGCGTACCAAGCTGACCATCTACGAGGCCACCCACGGCACCGCGCCCACCATCGCCGGGCCTGGACAAGGCCAACCCGTGCAGCCTGGTGCTCTCGGGCGCGCTCATGCTCGAGCCGACCTGGGCTGGCACCGAGGCCGCCGAGTCGGCATCCACAAGGCCGTGGAACCAGGCTATTGCGGACAAGACCGTCACCGTGGACCTGGCCAAACAGATGGAAGGCGCCACGCCAGGTGGGCTGCTCCGAGTTCGGCGAAATCCTGCTCAAGAACCTGCTCTAGAGTCATGACCAATGTTGCATGCTCCGGCGTCGCCAGGCCCCTCTCTATCTCCAGCTGGACCGGGGTCGACCTTCGCCTATGCGGGCAAGCCGCCCGTGCTCAGGAAAAGGCCGACGGCTCGAAATCGAGCCCGGGCCGTGACGCGCATCCTGACCGGGCCTTCGGGCGCGGGGAAATCCACGGTGCTCCGGCTGCTGTGCCGCCTGGAGGAGCCCGACGACGGCGCCGCATCCTGCTCGAAGGCCAGGACATCCGCGAGCTGCCGCCGCCCCTGGCTTGCGGCCGCCGGGTGCATCTACGTGCAGCAGACCCCCACCCTGGTGGCAGGGCAGCCTGCGCCACAACCTGACCCTGCCCTTCACCTTCGCGGCCAACCGCGGACCTGTCACCCTGCCCGGACGACGCCCGGCTGCGCGAGCATGCTGGACGAATTCCTGCTCTCGGACCTGGACCTGGACCAGGCGGCCAAGGGCTTGTCCGTGGGCCAGAAACAGCGGGTCTGCCTGATCCGGGGGCTGCTCCTTTCGCCACGGGCCATGCTCCTGGACGAGCCCGCCAGCGGCCCTGGACCCGGAGTCCGGCCTCGGTGGTGGTGGAGGCGGCCCTGCCGCCTGCCCGGGGAGCGCGGCGTGGCCGTGGTCATGGTCAGCCATGGCCCGGAACTGGACGGCCGGGACTGCGCCACCCTGGATCTGCAGGACTGGACAACTGCGCGACCAGCAACCGCATCCCGTGGGAGGCGGCCACATGAACCCCGGCGCACATCTCGCATGTGGCAACTGGTCTCCCTGGCCCTGGGGTTCGTGGTCTTCGCCGGGCATCGCCAGCGTGATCCACCACCTGGGCATCGTGCGCGACCTCACCGTGGGCACCCTGCGCTGCGTGGCCCAGCTGCTGCTCCTGGGGTATGCGCTCAAGTACATCTTCGCGCTCAACTGGTCCTGGGTGGTGGTGGGCGTGTTCCTGTTCATGCTCATTTCGGCCGGGTTCATCGTGCGCGGCCGGGTCAAGGAGACGGCACGTGCCGCTACGCCCTGCCCCTGTTCGTGACCATGACCCTGTCCTACTTCACCGTGGCCGTGCTGGTCACCGGGGTCATCGTGCAGGCGGACCCGTGGTGGAAACCCGAATATTTCCTGCCCCTTGGCGGCATGGTGGTGGGCAACAGCATGAACTCCCTGGCCCTGTGCCCTGGACCGGCTGTTCTCGGACCTGCAGGACCCGGCGCGAGGAGATCGAGATGCGCCTGTCCCTGGGCGCGGACCCGCGCGAAGCCTCGGCCGCAGGTCACGCGCAAGGCCATGAGCGCGGGCATGATCCCCATCGTCAACTCCATGATGGGCGCGGGCCTGGTCTTCATCCCGGGCATGATGACCGGTCAGATTCTGGCCGGGGCCGACCCCCTGGAGGCGGTGCGCTACCAGATCGTGGTCATGCTCATGCTGGTGGGCGCGGCCACCCTGGCCGCCATCCTGCTGGTGCTCTGGGTCAGGCGGCGGTGCTTTGGCCCGGGCCAGCAGCTCGTTCTGCCCGTGGAGTAGAAACAAAAGCGGAGACAGCCATGCCCCGCCCGTTGCAAACCCTGCGCATCGCGGTCCTGGCCGCGCCCTGGCCCTGCCTTACGGCCACGGGTTCGGCCCTGGCGGCCGTGGGGTTGTGGCGGCTCATGGTCCTGTTCATGGCCACGGGCAAGCCGGTGGCCGGGGCCCTGCTGGCCTTTCCCGTGCTGGGCTGGTGCGCGTTGGCGGGCATCTGCCTCATGGACGCGGCCGCCCGGGTGCGGGAGT
Organism: Desulfovibrionaceae bacterium; assembly: GCA_963666895.2. Taxonomy (GTDB): domain Bacteria; phylum Desulfobacterota; class Desulfovibrionia; order Desulfovibrionales; family Desulfovibrionaceae. The sequence continues at coordinate 110,358 of CAXXNS010000001.1, forward strand.
ACCACCGGTTCCGGGCCGCGTTCAAACGCTTCGGGTTCCGCAAGCGCCTGGCCCGCATCGGAGCGGCCAGCCGCTGCCAGAGGGACGCAGTGGCCAGGGCCGCCCAGGACGCGGGCCACGGCCGGGCCGTGCGGCAGTACTACCGCGACCTGGGCTACCGCTGGCGCCACCTCCTGCCCGATCCCCGTGGCCGACAACCCGCTGACCTTCCTGAACCCGGAATATCTGAAAAAGGGCGTTCGTGCCCGGGAAGCGATAAAAAAAGGCCGCCCCCAAAGGAGCGGCCTTAAAAATTTCGGGTAACCAGTCGGTTACATCAAGCCTTCCACGGTCAATCCCGGACTCATCCGCGGCCTGGACAAGGTCGCGCAGGATCTGAAGCGACTGCTCGGCCTCCTTGGGGTCCAGCTTGCGGATGGCGAACCCGGCGTGGATGATCACAAAGTCGCCAATCCCCACCTCCCCATCGCAGATCATGAGCGAACAAGTGACCGTGGAGGTGGAGTCCCCCACCTTGCAGGTGGCGAAATCGTTCTCGCCTATCTCGATGACTTCAGCCGGCACTGCGAGGCACATAGGAAACCTCCTCCAGGGGGACGTCGCGCCTGGTAAAGGAGCCGCCCGCGGCCTCCACTTCCTTGAGCGCGTTTTCAATGAATTTGGGCATGCTGGCATCGGACGTTTCCGAAAGCTCGGTGGACATGGTGGAGAAATCCGTAGGCTCCATGCCGATGACCACCGCGTCCGGCCGGTTGCCGCACAGTTCGCATGACATGAGGGTGTCCACCAGGTCGGTGTCGTGCAGGGAGTTGCGGAAGGCCAGCCCCTTGCGCAGGTCGTCGCCCACCAGACGGTAGACCGAGCCCGGATCGTGGCCGCCCAGCACCGCGTCCAGCACGATGAGGAAATCGCAATCCATCATGGGGCCCATGAGCTTGACGCCCAGGGTGCCTCCGTCCATGAGGGTCACGTTGTCGGAGAACTCATATTCCCGCTGGAGCTGTTCCACGGCCCGGACTCCGATGCCCTCGTCCGTGTAGAGCACGTTGCCCACGCCCAAAACCAGGATGCGTTTGTCGTCCATTGGTTGAATATAATACCGGACTCGGCAGTCGGCAACCGGGAATGCCCGGTCTGAGCCTTTTTCCGGAGGGGTTGAGGTTCTCCAGGACGCCGGGGGGAACAAAAGGGGGCCCCGAAGGGCCCCCTTCTGGTTGGCGTTCGTTCCTGAATCTACAGGATGGTGAACTCGCGGGACTGGCCGGTCTTGGCGTCGATGACGTGCACGCCGCAGGCGATGCAGGGGTCATACGAGTGGACCGTGCGCAGAATCTCGACGGGACGCATGGGATCGAAGATCGGGGTGCCCATGAGGGCTTCCTCGGTGGGTCCAAGCACGCCGGAATCGTCGCGCGGGCCCAGGTTCCAGGTGGAGGGAACCACCAGCTGGATGTTGTCGATCTTGTTGTCCTTGATGTTCACCCAGTGGGACAGGGTGCCGCGCGGGGCGTTGACGAAACCGACGCCCTGGGCTTCTCCCGGCCACTCCCATTCCTTGTAGATCTCGTTGTCGCCGGAGGCGATGTTGGCCTGCAGCTCTTCCACCCAGGCCTGAGTCTGGTTGGCGATGAGCAGGGTCTCGATGCCGCGGGCGGCGGTGCGGCCCAGGGTCGAGAACAGGGCCTCGGGGCCGACACCCAGCTGCGTGAGCACGTAGGTCACGGCGTCCACGGTGGGCTTGTGGCCGCGGGCGTAGGAAACCAGGGTCTGGGCCAGGGGGCCGACCTCGGTGGCCTTGCCGTTCATGCGCGGGGCCTTCATCCAGGAGTAGTGATCCTTGTCGCCCAGCTTGGTGTACTTGGGCTTGGTCTCACCATTGTAAGGATGCTTGGGCTCGCCGTACTCGTACCAGGAGTACTTGACGTGCTCTTCGATGTTCTTGGTGTCGAAGGGCTGCACGTTGCCCAGGTCGCGATTGTAGATCGCCCCCGGGGGCAACCAGCGGGATTCCAGATCGTACTCGTCCGAAGGGAACTCGCCACAGGTCTGGAAGTGGGTGGTGCCGCCGATGCCGGCCCAGTCCTTGTAGAAGGAGGCCACGGCCAGCAGGTCGGGGATGTACACGTTGCGCACGAAGTCCGCGGTCTCGTGATAAAGCTCCAGGAACTCGTTGATGCGTTTCTCAGTCAGGGCCTCGTAGCAGGTCACGCCACCGACCACGGTGAACTGAGTGTGCGGGTTCTTGGCGCCGAACACGGCCATGGCGCGGGCAGCCTTGACCTGGAGCTTGAGGGCGTCCAGGTAGTGCTTGGTGGCCATGAGGTTGGCTTCGGCCGGCAGATAGTAGGCGTCGTGCCCACCTTCGCGCAGGAAGTAGGCGTTGGTGAAGGGGCCGAGCTGGCCGGATTTCACCAGGGCCTCAACCGTGGCGCGAACGGCCTCGAAGTCCTCGGGGGTCTCGTTCAGCGGGTTGATGGAGTTGGCCAGGGAGGCCGTAGCCTTGGGATCCGCGGAGATGGCGGAAGCCACGTCGACCCAGTCCAGGGCGTGCAGGTGATAGAAATGCACGATGTGGTCGTGCATGAACTGCGCGGCCATGACCAGGTTGCGGATCAGGGTGGCGTTCTTGGGGATCTTCACGCCCATGGCGTTGTCCATGCAGCGCGTGGAAGCCAGCGCGTGCACGTACGTGCAGACGCCGCAGGAACGCTGGGTGAAGTGCTGGGCATCGCGGGGGTCACGGCCCTTGAGGATGAGCTCAAGACCGCGGAACAGCTGCGAGCTGGAACGCACATCGGCGACAACGCCGTTTTCAACTTCGACTTCAATGCGCAGATGGCCCTCGATCCGGGTAATCGGATCTACGACCACCGGCCCGTTGTAACCGCTTTTCGGGGTCGCTTTGACCTCGGGGGCGGCGGCAGGCTTGGAACCGGACATATTCGCTTCCTCCTAGTGTTTCTCTTCTCTTGGGTTACGATACACCTGTCTGCCGGGCCTTAGGCCTCTTCATAGAAGGGGGCCAAGTCATCCCAGAAGTTCGGCTCGGAGCAGCCGATGCAGGGGTGGCCGGCTTCGATCGGGAAGTTCGTCTGGTTGAACTTGACGGTCGGGCAGTTGTTGTAGGTGTAGGGGCCCTTGCAGCCGAGCTGCATCAGGCAGTAACCCTTGCGGGCGGTCTCGTCAGCGAAGCCGGTGGCGAACAGGCCCTCGTCGAAGTACTTCAGACGCGGACAGTTGTCGTGCACGGACTCGCCGAAGAACAGCTCGGGACGGCCCTCGCCATCCAGCGGCGGGATGGGGTTGGTACCTTCCTTCAGGGCGGTCAGGAAGTAGACCACGGTGCCCAGCAGGTTGTACGGGTTCGGCGGGCAACCGGAGATGTTGATGACCGGTTTGTCGAAGATGTCCCGGACGCCGACAGCCTTGGTCGGGTTCGGGGCGGCGGCCTGAACGCCACCGAAGGCGGCGCAGGTGCCATAGGTGATGACTGCAAGGGCGCCCTCGCAGATCTTCTTGGTGGTCTCGAGCATGGTGTGCCCGGCGACCTTGCCGTGGATGCCGCCCTCGGCGGTGGGGATGCCGCCCTCAATGACGGCAACGTAACCACCGGCGTGGTAGGCGTCTTCCAGGGCCTTCTCAGCCATCTCGCCAGCCGCGGCCATGACGGTCTCGTGGTAGTCCAGCGAGATCACGTTCAGGATCAATTCCGCGAAAGGCGGGTTCACACCGCGGAGGATGGACTCGGAGCAGCCCGTGCATTCCGCGTTGTGGATCCAGATGACAGAGGGCTTCTTTTCAGCTGTCAGGGCTTCGGCCACTTTCGGCGCGAACGCCGGACCCATGCCCATTACCGCGGCGACCGTGCCGCAGAGCTTCATGAAGTCACGGCGCGAGACCCCGCTTTTAGCGAGCCGTTCCTCGACCGTTTTGCCACTCTGACTTACGGAGAACTTCATAAAACACCTCCAGTTGCATGAAAGGAACTATTCGGCGCTTATAACACGCCTGGATTCCTTGGCTTACCGCCCGGTAACCACCCGAACGGCAGGTAACTCCCTCAACCGACGTAACACGAAGACGTCACTCGTAACATCTTCGGCATAAAGGTTCTTTAAAAGTGCTATCCCCCCGAATTCCTTAAACATGTACTCCTCTCCTAAACGCCTTTCCAGAGAAAAGCAATAGGGCGGAATAATAAAATTGGCCCCTCCCGGAACCACCATTGTTGGTCCCAAAGAGAGGCCTTTCATTCGGGCAGCAAAACGCCCATTGATGCGTTGGGATCAGGACACGGAACAGGTCCTGCAAATGGCGCAGTTGGTGAAGTCGCCCGCCTGGTACTGGCGAATGACGTCCACGAAGCGCCGCGAGTTCCAGATTTCCGCCAGGCCCTGCTCGTTGAGGTTGCCCAGCACCACGGTGCGACGCCAGTCGTGGCAGCAGATGATCACGTCCCCGTTGTAGAGCACATAGGCCTGCTTGAGGAACAGGTCGCAGTTGCGGCGCAGCTTGGGCTTGTTGGCGCCCAAGTCCTTCAGGTTCTTGCCCGAGCGGTTGTCCACCTTATGCACCTTGAACCGCACGTCGCGCTCGCCCCAGTACTTGAGGGCGTAGTCGATCTCGTCGGCCACGATCTTGGTCTTCAGGGTGGTGATGGTCAGCTTGGGCAGCCTGGCCCCCCAGCCGGGCTCGGATGTCCAGGAAGCGGTCGATGTTGTCCAGGGTCTTGGCCAGGGACAGGTTCATGGACTGGCGATAGGTCTCCTCGGAGTACCCCTGCACGCTGATCCACAGATGCCGCAGCCCGGCCTTGACCAGCCCCTCGCTCATGTCCTCGGTGAGCAGGGCTCCGTTGGAGTTGATCTTGGTCTTGGTGATGGGCTTCCTGCGGGCGTTGATGTAGGCGATCTTGTCCGGCAGGTTGCGGTCCATCAGGGGCTCGTTCATCAGATAGGGACTGATGCGCCCGATCCAGTGGTGCCCGCACTCGTCGATGATCTTCTTGAACAGATCCTCGTCCATGGCCCCCTGGGGCAGCGACTTGTGGGTGTCGGTGTAGCCGCAGAACACGCAGCGGGCGTTGCACCGGGAATCCGTCTGTATCTGGATGGCCCTGGGAAAGGCGGGGCGTGGCCGCTTGTGTTCGATAAGACGCTTCTTGAGCGTGGTCAGCAGCCCTTCGCCCTCGGCGGGCATGTAGTATTCAGCCATGAATATCCTCCGCGGGCCTTCCTACCCCCGCCAAGACCCCGCGTCAACGCCGGTAGGCGAAACTTGAGCTTGCGGACCCTGCCGGTGTATGGTCCGGGCATGAACATCCTCACCCTGCTCGGCAGCCCACGCAAGGGCGGCAACTCCGAGACCATGGCCCGCTGGCTGTGCGAACCCCTGGCCGAGGCCGGGCACGCCATCGAATTCGTGCACCTGGACAACCTGGCCCTCAAGGGCTGCCGCGCCTGCAACCTGTGCAAGACCAAGCTGGACCGCTGCGCGGTCATGGACGACCTGTCCGAGGTCCTGGAAAAGGCCCGGGCCGCGGACCTGTGGGTCCTGGCCACGCCGGTCTACTACGGCGACGTCCCGGCCCAGATCAAGGCCTTCATCGACCGCACCTACTCCTTCCTGGTCCCGAACTACGCCAAGGCCGAGGTCCGCACCCGGCTCAATCCGGGCAAGCGCATGGCCTGGGCCATCGCCCAGGGCCACCCCAAGGAGGACCTGTTCGGGGACATCTTCCCGCGCTACGAGTACTTTTTCCGCCACTACCACCTGTTCAGCGACACCCGCCTGCTGCGGGCCTGCGGCGTCTACGACCTGGGCGCGGCCAAGAAGCGCCACGACGTGCGGGACCAGGCCCTGGAAATGGGCCGCGACCTGGCCCGCCCTACCGGAGGCTAGCCATGCACAAGGGATTCCTGGTCAAGAGTTTCCTGGCCAACCAGGTGGTGTTCACCCAGGGCTCCCGGGGCGACTGCGCCTACCTGCTGACCGAGGGGATGGTGGAGATTTCCACCACGGTGGAGGGCCGCAAGAAGGTCCTGGCCCTGCTCAAGCCGCCCTCCCTGTTCGGGGAGATGGCCCTGTTCCTGGAGGACGAGGCCCGCACGGCCACGGCCATGACCCTGGACGACTCGCGCGTGGTGGTCATCGACCGCCAGTCCCCTGGACGCCTACCTGGCCGACGCGCCCCAGGCCATCTCCTCCATCCTGACCGTGCTGGTGCACCGGCTCAAGGCCACCACCAAGCGGGCCAGCCGGGCGCCCAACCTGCGCGCGGCCCTGCTGCGCGTGCTGCGCCTGCTCCAGGCCAACGGCCTGGCCGAGGTCCGCTACGACTCCCTGGTGCGCCACTTGTCCGAGGCCCTGGTCACGGGCAACGAGACCCTGGAGGATTTGCTGGCCGAGCTGGTCAACGACGGACGCATCGCCATCCGCGCCCGCGAGGACGACCCGGGCGTGCGCCGCGTGGTCTTCCTGACCGACGACGTGCTGGGCCGGGACGACATGCTCCACCTGACCCGGTCCATGGAGACCTGAACGGGAAACGTAGACTTTATCCGGCCGCCAAAAGGCCCAGCCGCTCCACCGCCTCCACCAGCTCCTTGTCCACCGGGCTGCCGCAGGAGATGCGCAAATAGTTGTCGAACCGCTCCCGCGTGGAGAAGATGGCCCCGGGCACCACGGATATCCCGGCCTCCCGGGCCTTGTAGAACAGCTCCACCCCGTCCGCGCTGCCCGGCATCTCCACCCAAAGCATGAGCCCGCCGCCGGGTTTGGTGATGCGGGTGCCCTTGGGAAAGGCCCGGCCCACGTGGTGACGCAGGCTCTCCATCTGGGAGGCGATCTCCGCGCGCAGCCGCCGGAGGTGGCGCTGGAAATGGCCCTCGGCCAGATAGATATCCAGGGCCAGTTGCACCGGTGCGGTCACGGCCACGTTGCTGGTGGCCTTCATCTCCAGGGCCTTGTCCAGAAAGCGGCCCGGGGCCAGCCAGCCCACCCGGAAGCCCGGGGCCACGGTCTTGGAAAACGAAGACACGTGCAGGACCAGGCCGTGGCGGTCGCGCTCCTTGAGGGTGGAGGGGCGGACCGGACCCGAAGTGCAGGTCCCCGGACACGTCGTCCTCCACCAGGGGCACCCCGCGCCGGGCCAGCAGGTCCACGATCTCGTCCTTGGCCGATTCCGGGGTCAGGCTGCCGTCGGGATTGTTGAAGTTGGGGTTGAGGATCACGGCCGAGGCGCCGAAGGCGTCCACGGCATGGGCCACGTCGGCGGGGGTCCACGCCGCGCTCGGGATGGGAGTCCACCTCCACGGCCCGCAGTCCCCAGGGTCTCCAGGAGCTGCAGGAAACAATAATAGGTGGGCGCGGCCACCACCACGTTGTCCCCGGGCCGGGTCAGGCAACGCAGGGAGATGAACAGGCCCTCCAGCGCGCCCGAGGTGATGAGCAGCTCGTCCGGCCCCACCGGGGCCCCGATCTCGGCCATGCGCCGGGATACCTGCTGGCGCAGGCCGGGGTGCCCCTGCACCGGGGCGTAGTCCACGGCGCGGCGGCCCTGCTCGCGGAACACCCGGCCCATGATGCGGCCCCATGGCCTTGATGGGCAGCAGATCCTGGCTGGGGCAGATCACGCCCAGGGGAGCCAGGTCCGGGTTGCCCAGGGACTCGAGCACCGTGGAGATGAGGCGCACGCGCTGGACCGCCCGGGGCGGCTGGGGCGCGGAACCGGCCACGGGCCTGGGCGCGGGCACCGAAGCCTGGCCCCGGCGCACGTAGAAGCCGCTGCGCGGCCGGGCCTCCAGAACGCCCTTGGCCTCCAGCTCCAGGTAGGCGTGGTTCACCGTGGACAGGCCCACGCCCATGGTCCGGCTCATGCGGCGCAGGGACGGGGCGCGGTCGCCCGGGTTCAGGGCCCCGCTCTCCACCATCTCCAGGATGCGCGTTTCCACCTGCCGGTACCGGAACGCCTCCTGCCTGACTGGGCTCATGGCTCCCCCAACGTAAAACTGTTATGCTCATTTTTTCAAAAAACTGTATCTGTTCCTATGACAGATAAACGGGCAGGCTGCAACCGAATGAGAAACACGGCTTGACCGAGGGCCGCGAGAAAAGTACCCCACGGCCATGTCCGGACGCAGGAGAGAACAAGACATGCAAGCCGCCCAAGCGTTGCGACGGATGCAGGGCACCCAGGCCTGGCGGGACGTGCTGGCCGGGATCAAACGGGTCACGCCCGTGATCCTGGGCTTCGTGCCCGTGGGCTTCGCCTACGGCGTGCTGGCCGCCAAGGCCGGGCTTTCGGATTTCAACGTCATGCTCATGTCAATGGTGGTTTACGCGGGGTCGGCCCAGCTGGCCTCGGTGGCCCTGTTCGCGGCCGGAGCGCCCGCCCTGGCCGTCATCGCCGCCACCTTCGTCATCAACCTGCGCCACCTGCTCATGTCCGCGGCCCTGGCCCCGCGCATGACCGGGTGGCCCGCCTGGCGGGTGGGGCTCATGGGCTTCGAGCTGACCGACGAGACCTTCGCCCTGCACATCACGCGCTACGCACAGGACACCCCCTACCCCAGGGCCGAGTTCTTCGCGGTCAACCACACGGCTCACCTGTCCTGGATCACGGGCTCGGCCCTGGGGCTCATGGCCAGCGGGCTGCTGGGCGACGTGCGGCCCCTGGGCCTGGACTTCGTGCTCCCGGCCATGTTCATCGCCCTGCTGGTCATGCAGGTCAGACGGCGGACGCACATCCTTGTGGCCGCGGCCGCGCTGGTGGCGTCGTCCGTGTTCCTGGCCCTGGACTTTTCGCACTGGGGTGTGCTCCTGGCCACCGTCCTGGCCGCAACCCTGGGCACCGGAGCGGACAAATGGAACAGAACCTGATCACCCTGACCATCCTGGGCATGGCCGCGGTCACCTGGCCGCCGCGCTTCCTTCCGGCCCTGTTCCTGGCCAACCGCCAGCTCAACCAGCCGGTGCAGGTCTGGCTGTCGCACGTGCCCACGGCCATCATGGCCGCGCTGGTGGCCCCGAGCATCCTGGCTCCGGAAGGGACCATGCAGTTCTCCACGGGCAATCTGTTCCTGTGGGTCAGCCTGCCCACCTTCGCCTGCGCCATGCTGACCAGAAACTTCTTCGCCACCGTGGCCGTTGGGATCATCGCCATGGCCGGGGCCCGGTTCTTAGGATTAGGATAATACTGACCGCTGGAACAGGCCGTTCAAAAACCGCGAGGGCAAGGCGCCAGAAAGAATCAAGCTCGACGCGTACTCATGCGGTACGCGAGAGATTGATTCTTTCGCAGCAACGCAGCCATCGCGGGAATTTCAACGGCCTGCCTACCCCAACGCCACCAACTCGATCTCCCCCCAGGCCATGACCTTGCCCTTGCACTGGGCGAACACGCCCTGGATTCCGGCCGTCTGCTCAAGCCGCTCGGCCTCGTCCAGCAGGCGCTGAAAATCCTTGGGCGTGGTGAGCAGGTTGGCCAGCCGGGTGGCGGCCGCGTCGGCCATGGCCGCCCGGGGCGCGCGCACGGCCACCAGGTCGCCTTGGCCCAGGCTCAGGGAATGGCCGATGGTGCCCGAGGACGAGCACAGGGCCACGGGAAAGTCCTCTGCTGCCAGCCGCAAGCCCACCCCGGCCCGGGATCGGCCGTCCTCTCCGGGCTCGGCCAGCAGGGCCACCACCCGCTCCCTGGTGGAGGCCAGGAAACAGTCCCCGCCGTTTTCCACCAACAGATTGGGGCTCTGGCCCACAAAGGGCTCGGCCACGGCCTGGGCGATCGCCCCGGCCACGGAAGCCATGGGTCCCACCGAGCAGGCCTTCCCGGCCTGGGCCATGCGGCGCACAAGCTCCGGGCAGGAGCCGGTCACGTCCACCGGGTCCAGGGAATGCAGGAACTCGGGGTGGAAGTCGATGTAGGTCTTGAGCTCGCCGCGCAGGGCGTGGACCAGGGCGGCCATGGGCCGGGCCAGGTCGGCCTCGGCCACCACCCACAAATCGGTCTCCTCCACGGCCACCTGAAAGGCCCGCTCCCTGCCGGACGGGACGACGGAGGAGCGGTACGCCCTCTCGTGCACTAGAACCCCATGTCCTCGTTGATCAGGACCACGATGATCCGGCCCTTGGGGGAAGCTCTTCTCGGTGATGGCCCACAAATTACAGATGCGGTCCGGGCTCTTGCAGTCGTGGCAGCGGCCGGTCTTGACGCAGGGGGTCTTCTTCTTGAGGCGCATGGCGTTGACCGGCGCGGCGTAGTCCTTGATGCGCGAGAACGCGGCCTGCAGGTCCTCCACCAGCTTGTTGCGGCCCACCAGCAGGACCACGTGCCTGGGGCCGAAGGTGATGGCCCCGACCCGGTTGCCGATGCGGTCCAGGTTGACCAGCATGCCGTCCTCGGTGACCGCGTTGGTCCCGGCCAGGAAACAGTCCACCAGCAGGGACTCGCGCCGAAGCTCGTACTTCTGGTCCTCGGACAGCTTCTTGTCCCAGGTGTCCAGGATATCCGCGCCCTTGATCTTGAGCACGCCGTCGTAAATCCCGGTATCGGCCAGGGTCTTGGAGCCGCCAAAGCTGAAGCTCTTGGCCTTGAGCCGGGGCAGGATGTCCTTCAGGACCAGCTTGCCCGCTTCCTTGGCGTCGCTCGCCACGTGGGCCTCGAAGTCGTTGTCCTCCAGGGCCTGACGGGCCTCCTCCAGACGAAATTCCCAATATTTCTTGACAGGATCGGACATGACGGCGAACCTCCGGGTACGGTGTTTTTCAAGGGGCTACCAGAAAACCGAACCCGCGAGAAGCGGCCGGAAATCCAGTGGCCCCGAAAGCCTTGACGGGCGGGAAGGACAAGGCTATATGGCTATGTTCCACGCGCATGGAGCGAGTACCCGTGCGCCCGAAACATCGATACATTCGCCAGGAGATATATCATGAAGAGAACGTATCAGCCCAGTAAAACGAGAAGAAAGCGGACCCACGGCTTCCTCGTCCGCATGCGCACGAAAAACGGAAAGGCGGTCATCCGCCGCCGCCGCGCCAAGGGGCGCAAGAGATTAAGCGTCTAGGCTGGCCCAAGACGCGCCACCTGCTTTCGCGCGCCCAGTTCTCGTCCTGCTACGATTCGGGCGAGAAACATTTCACCAGACACTTTGTCTGCTTTGTCCTGCGACGCGAGGGCGGCCCCCCCGGGTTCCGGCTGGGGCTGACAGTCAGCAGGAAAATGGGTTCGGCGGTGGCGCGCAACCGCATCAAACGGGTGGTCCGCGAGTTTTTCAGACTGCATCAGCAAGACGTCCCCGATGGCCTGGACCTGGTCATCGTGCCCAAAAGATCCCTTGACGTCACGCGGCTGAACCTCGATCTGGCCACACAAGATTTGACTCCCCTGCTGGCGCGCGTCCGCCAAGGCCCGCCGCGGAGGAGATGAGCACAACCCGATGCGAGCAGCCGCACTGGCTCTCATCCGGCTTTATCAAAAGGCCATATCGCCGCTCTTTCCGGGCTGTTGCCGGTTCCGGCCCACCTGCTCGGAATACGCCTACGAGGCCGTGATCCGTCACGGCCTGATCAAGGGCACAGCCCTCTCCGTCTACCGTCTGCTCCGTTGCCACCCGCTGTGCCGGGGCGGTTTCGACCCCGTGCCTGAAGCACGTCCCGCCAAACCCAAAGCGAGCTGACCATGGATTCCAAACGAATCATCATTGCCCTGGTGCTTTCCTTCGCCGTGTTTTTCGGCTGGCAGGCGCTGTTCCCTCCCGCCAAGACCGCCAAGACCGAGCAGGCCGAGCAGGCCGCTTCGTCCCCGAGCCAGGCGCCCGACCAGGTCCAAAGCCAGGCCCCTGACCAGGCCGGCGACGCGGACCAGGCTCCGGCCGAAGAGGCCGAAACCGCGGTGGCCGAAGCCGCGGCCATGCCCGCCTCGGCCGACATCACCCCCACCGAGGGCAAGCCCGTGACCGTGGTCACCCCGCTGTACACGGCCGTGTTCGACAGCCAGGGCGGCCGCCTGGAGAGCCTCAAGCTGGCCAAGTACGCCCTGAGCCTGGACGGCGACAAGAACGGCGACCCGGCCGACCGCGTGGAGCTGGTGGGCGACCATCCCACCCTGGGCCTGCTCATCGACGACGCCTCCACCTGGCAGAACGCCCAGTGGGAAGCCTCGGCCGAGGGCACCCTGGAGGTCGAGGGCGAGTTCGCGCTGACCTTCACCGGCCGCGTGGGCCAGTACGCGGTCCAGCGCACCTTCACCTTTTCCGACGCCACCTACCTGATCAAGGAAAAGATCCGGGTGGAGAACCTGGGCGAGATGCGCGACGTCGACCTGACCGTGGCCGGACGGACCACCTCCCTGGCCACCACGGCCAGCCGCTTCAACCGCACCCAGGCCACGGGCCTCGGCCCCGAAGGGCTGTTCGAGGAGGCCGACGAGGACACCCTGCGCGAGGAAGGCGTGGGCCCGTACACCTCCCTGTCCTGGGGCGGCCTGAACAACAACTATTTCATCTTCGCCATGCTGCCCGAGTCCAAGGACGCGGCCATGCGGGCCGGGCTTGATGACAACGGCTACTGGACGAGCTTCTCCGAGAACCTGGGCGCCGTGGGCAAGGACCAGGCCGAGAGCACGGACATGCGCTACTACATCGGCCCCATGGACCGCGCCGCCCTGGCCCAGGCCGACGCCGCCCTGTCCGAGGCCGTCTACTTCGGCTGGTTCGACTTCCTGGCCAAGCCCTTGCTGATCTTCCTGGTCTGGATTTACGACAACGTGGTGGCCAACTACGGCGTGGCCATCATCATCCTGACCATCATCATCAAGCTCATCTTCTGGCCCCTGTCGCAGAAGTCCTACAAGTCCATGGAGCAGATGAAGAAGCTGCAGCCCATGATCATGAAGCTTCGCGAAAAGTACAAGGACGACAAGCAGAAGCTCAACCAGGAAACCATGCAGCTCTACAAGACCTACAAGGTCAACCCGGCCGGGGGCTGTCTGCCCATGGTCGTGCAGATCCCGGTCTTCTTCGGCCTGTACAAGGCCCTGCTCGAGGCCCTGGAGCTGCGGCACGCGTCCTTCATCGCCCACGTGCCCTTCACCAACCTCCCCTGGCTGGCCGACCTGTCCCAGCCGGACCCCTACTACGTCACGCCCATCATCATGGGCCTGACCATGTTCCTGCAACAGCGCATGTCCCCGAGCACCGGCGACCCGACCCAGCGCAAGATCATGATGGCCCTGCCCATCGTGTTCACCTTCCTGTTCCTGGGCTTCCCGGCCGGACTGGTGGTCTACTGGCTGTGCAACAACGTTCTCTCCATCGCCCAGCAATACGGACTGGCCCGCAAGAACAAGCGGAGCAAAGAGTCCAAGGCCTAGGGCGTCCGACAACAGGAACCGACCATGAGCGACCCCAAGGAATTCTCCGGAAAAACACTGGACGAAGCCATCCAGATGGCCTGCGACCACTTCAAGCTGGAACGCGGCAAGCTGGAGATCGAGATCATGTCTGGCGGCTCCACCGGCATCTTCGGGCTGGTGGGCGTGAAAAAGGCATCCATCAAGGCCCGGCCCAGGGGCAAATTCGACCCTCTGGACAAGCCCGCGGACAAGCCCAATCCCACGGACAAACCCAAGTCCGACGAAAAGCCCAAGGCGGCGGACAAGCCCAAGCGCGGGTCCAAGCCCAAGGCCAAGGCCAAGCCCGAACCCACGGCCGAGGCCAAAGCCGAGGACAAGCCCGCGGCTGAAACCGAAGCCAAGTCCGACGACAAGCCCGCCCGCTCCTCCCGGAGCCGGGGACGGGGACGAGGACGGGGCAAGGCCAAGGCCAAGCCCGATGCCAAGCCCGAGGCCAAGGAAGAAGCCAAGCCCGAGGCTTCGGCCGAGCCCGCGCCCTTTGACGACTTCGGAGGCGGCGGCTGGGACGGAACCGACGACCTGGACGAGCCCAACGGCAACATGGAGCCGGGCCCCGGGAACAGGGACGGACGCGGCCAGCGCGGCAAGGGACGCGGCGGACGCGGCCGGAGCCGCGGAGCAAAGCCCGAGAAGCGGCCCGAGCCCAACGGCAACAAGGCCCGGCCCGACCGCGCCGAACGCCCGATCCAGGACATCTCCAAGCTCGACAGAAAGGTTCTGGAAAGCACGGTGCGCCAGGTGGTGGCCAGGCTCCTGGGCGACCTGGTCCAGGCCCCGCAACTCTCGGTGCGCATCGAGAAGGACAAGGTCCTGGTGTCCATAGAGGACGAGGAGAACTCCGGCCTGATCATCGGCCGCGAGGGCCAGACCCTGGCCGCGCTCCAGTACCTGACCACGCGCATCGTGTCCCGCCACATGGACGCCTCGGTACGCGTGCAGCTGGACACGGGCGACTACCGCGAGCGCCAGAACGACAAGCTCCGAGAAATGGCCCACGAGTTGGCCGCCAAGTCCGTCTCCACGGGCAAGGTGCAGTCCACCCGGCCCATGAGCTCGTACCACCGCCGCGTGGTGCACCTGGCCCTGCAGGACGCCCCGGGCGTGACCACCCGCAGCAAGGGCGAGGGCCCCACCAAACGGGTGCTCATCCTGCCGAAAAGAACCGGCTGACCGCGACACACGAAACACCGTGACCAAGGGGCGCCTCCGGGCGCCTCTTTTCTTGCGCAGGGCTTCCTGCTAGGTTCCGCCATGTTCTCCAGACTGATCAAACCTTCCACCCGGCGCTTTTGGGCGGCCGGCAAGGAACAGGGGCTGACCCTGTCCGAGCGCGTGCATGCCTACGCCTACGCCCGCTGGCCCTACCACTACATCGGCATGGTCCACGGCAAGTACAAGCTCCTGGCCGTGCTGCTGGGTCCGGTCGTCTGGCTCCTCAACCGCCGCCACCCCTTCAGGCCCGGCCCGGAAGCGGCCACGGGCGACCCCAACCAGCGCAAGGCCAGCTTCGCGGACACCTACCACGGCAAGGCCATGCCCGTGGCCGAGGCGGCCAAGCTGGTGCGGGTGAACCGCGCCGTGCGGGTGGAGATGCCCGAGCAGGTGGTGCCCTACACCCGGGCCCGGGACATCGTGCTCCAGGCCGACACCAAGATCATCCTGCTGGACTGCCCCTGCCGGGCCGGGCGGCCGAACCCCTGCACGCCCACGGACGTGTGCATCATCGTGGGCGACGAACTGGGGGACTTCCTGCTGGAGCACCAGCCTGGCCGTTGCCGGATTATCGACGCGGACCAGGCCGTGGCGGTCATCGAGGCCGAAAACAAACGCGGCCACGTGGCCCACGCCTTTTTCAAGGACGTCATGCTGGGCCGGTTCTACGCCATCTGCAACTGCTGCTCCTGCTGCTGCGGGGCCATGAAGGCCCACCGCCACGGCGTGGCCATGCTCTGCTCCTCGGGCTACCTGGCCGAGGCGGACCCGGAGGCCTGCATCGCCTGCGGCCTGTGCGTGAAGCGCTGCCAGTTCCAGGCCGTGACCATGACCGACGCCGGGCCGCGCATCGACGAGTCCAAGTGCATGGGCTGCGGGGTCTGCGTCACGGGCTGCCCCGAGCAGGCCATGACCCTGCGCCTGGCCCCGGAAAAGGGCGCGCCCCTGGAAGTGGACCTCCTGTAGACCCGCGAGGACCGGCCATGTCCGAACGCACCCGCGACACCATCGCCGCCGTGGCCACCCCGACCGGATCGGGCGGCCTGGCCGTGGTCCGCGTCAGCGGCCCCAAGGCCCTGGACGTGGCCCGGGCCGTGTTCGCACCCTCGCACGGGGACGAACTCCAGCCCCGCCATCTGCGCCACGGCCACGTCAAGGACGGTTCGGGCCGGGTGCTGGACGAGGTCCTGGCCGTATACCTGCCCGGTCCCGGGTCCTACACGGGCGAGGACACGGTGGAAATTTCCGGCCACGGCGGACCGGCCGTGGTCCGGGCCGTTCTGGAAGCCGTGCTCCAAACCGGGGCCCGGCCCGCCCAGCGCGGGGAGTTCACCCGGCGGGCCTTTTTAAACGGCCGCCTGGACCTGACCCAGGCCGAGGCCGTGGCCGAGCTCATCCACGCCCCGACCAAGGCGGCCCTGCACCTGGCCCAGACCAAGCTGTCCGGCGCGCTGGGCCGCAAGGTGGACGCCCTGCGCCAGCGGCTGTCCGGCCTGCGCGAGCAGTTCTGCCTGGCCGTGGACTTTCCCGAGGACGAGGTGGAATGCCTGCCCCCCGAAGAGCTGGACCGGGCCGTGGCCCAGGCCGTGGCCGGGCTGGACGAGCTCCTGGCCGGGGTGGACCGGGCCCGGGCCTGGCGCGAGGGAGCCCTGGCCGTGCTCATGGGCCGGGTCAACGCGGGCAAGTCCAGCCTGATGAACGCGCTGCTGGGCCGCGAACGGGCCATCGTCACCGAGGAGCCGGGCACCACCCGGGACTACCTGGAGGAGCCCGTGGACCTGGACGGGCTGGTGGTCCGGCTGGCGGACACGGCCGGACTGCGCCAATCTTCGGGCGCCGTGGAACGGGCGGGCATGGACCTGGGCAAGGACCTGGCCGGACGCGCCGACCTGGTGCTCTTCGTGCTGGACGGCTCCCTGTCCCTGCCCACGGAGGACCTGGAGGCCGCCCTGGGCCACGGGCCAAAACGCGTCCTGGCCGTGGTCAACAAGAACGATCTGAAGCCCTGCCCCGAAGCGACCGAGGCCCTGGACCGGGCCGGGGTGGAGCACCTGTCGGTTTCGGCAACAACCGGCCACGGCCTGGACCAACTCTGCGCCCGCATGCGGGAGCGCATCCTGTCGGGCGGGGGCGAGCCCGATCCGGACGAGGTGGCCCCCAACACCCGCCAGGCCGGGCTGCTCCGACAGGCGCGCCAAGAGCTGGCCGCCCTGCGTGAGGACGCGGCCCAAGGCACCCCGCCGGACCTGCTGTCCGTGCGTTTGGACACGGCCTGCCGCCGCCTGGAGGACATCGTGGGCTACCAGGCCCCGGAAACCGTGCTCAACCGGATTTTCGACACCTTCTGCATCGGCAAGTGAAACGGAGGAGCCCGTGCCCGACAACGAACAAGTGACCCTGGACGTACGCCAGACCGTGTGCGGCCTGATGCCCGAACTCTTGAACCATTTGGAGCGGCTCAAGAACACCGAAGTCCGGGAGGTGACCTTCCTGGTCCGGCCCGGCGTGCGCGACGAGATCGTGTCCGCCCTGGGCACGGGCGGGCGCTGGGGCCTGGCCTTTGAGACCGCCATCGGACACGACGTGCTCATCTGCACCCGCCGCATCGAGGCGGACAAACCGAGCCTCAACCTGCTCGACTACTGAACCGGAGACCCCATGCGCAAGGACGTGACCGACGACTGGACCGTGGTCTCGGACATCCTGGACCGGGCCGAAATCCTTTTCCTGGGCCTGCCCGGCGGCCAAGCCCCCTACGTGCTGCCCGTGAACTTCGCCCGCATGGGCAAGAGCCTGGTCCTGCACTCCTCGCGCAAGGGGAGCAAGGCCGAGACGCTCCGCGCCGGCGGGCTGGTGGGCTTCTCCGCCTTGTCCAAGGCCGAGCCCAAGACCGGAGACGCGGCCTGCAAGTTCGGCTACCGCTTCGAGAGCGTGGTCGGCCGGGGAACGGCCCGGGAGATCACGGACCCGGACCAGCGCAGGGCCGCCCTGGACACGGTGTCCAAAAAGTACGGCGCGGCCGGACTGCCCGTGGACCAGGCCGTGTTCGAGAAGACCGCCCTGTTCGTCATCGAGGTGGACCAGGCCACGGCCCGCATCAAGAAATAAAATCGGCCCGGGGTCTCCCCCGGGCCGGATTCCTTGCCTGTCCCGCCGCCTAGGCGGCTTCTTCCGACGAGTCTTCCGCCAGTTCACCGGCCAGGGCCAGTTCCTCGGCCGAGAAGACCTTGCCGATGTCCAGGATGATGACGAACTCCTCGCCCTGGCGGCCCATGCCCCGAATGTAGTCCGCCTTGATGGCGGCCCCCATCTTGGGCGCGGGCTCCACGGCCTCGGGCGGCATCTCGAAGACCTCGCGCACCGAGTCCACCAGGGCGCCCATGACGGTGACGTCGTCCCCGACCAAAAGCTCCACGATGATGATGCAGGTGTCCACGGTGTCCTCGACCCGGGACATGCCGAACTTCATGCGCATGTCCACCACGGGCACCGCGTGGCCCCGCAGGTTGATCACCCCGCGCATGAATTCGGGGGTGCGCGGGATGTGGGTGATGGCGGGCAATTCCAGGACTTCGCGCACGGTTCCGATGTCCACGGCGAAGATCTCCTTGCCCAGGGTAAACGTCAGGAACTGATTCAGGTCTATCTGGTCCACTTCTGACATGGTCGATTCCTCCTTTAAGGATCGACGGCGGCTAGAACCGCTCGAAATCCTTATCGTCAGCGTCCGGGCTCATGTCCAGGTCCACGCCCTTTCCCGAGGCGGCCTTGGCCTTGCCGGGCTTGCCGCCTTCCAGCGCGGCCACGGGCTCCCGCTTGACTTCCACCCTCTTGCCGCTGCCGCCGGGTTCGTCCACCCGGAAGAAGCTCATGGTCTGTTGCAACTGCTGGCCCTGGCTGGACAATTCCTCGGAAGTGGAGGCCATTTCCTCGGACGCCGAGGCGTTCTGCTGGATGACCTGGTCCAGCTGCTGGATGGCCTTGTTGATCTGGTTCACGCCCGAATCCTGCTCCGCGCTGGCCGCGGCGATCTCCTGCACCAGCTCGGCGGTCTTGTGGATGTCCGGCACCAACTTGGTCAGCATCTGCCCGGCCTGCTCGGCCACCTCCACCGAAGAGGCGGAGAGTTCGCTGATCTCGGCCGCGGCCTCGCCCGACCGCTCGGCCAGCTTGCGCACCTCGGCCGCCACCACTGCGAAGCCCTTGCCGTGCTCGCCGGCCCGGGCCGCCTCGATGGCCGCGTTCAGGGCCAACAGGTTGGTCTGTCGCGCGATCTCCTCGATGATGGAGATCTTTTCGGCGATGTCCTTCATGGCCGACACGGTCTGGGACACGGCCGAGCCGCCCTCTTCCGCGTCCTTGGCAGCCTGCTGGGCGATGCTCTCGGTCTGACGGGCGTTGTCCGCGTTCTGGCGGATGTTGGCGCTCATCTGCTCCATGCTCGAGGACACCTCCTCGATGCTGGCCGCCTGTTCGGTGGCGCCCTGGGACAGTCCCTGGGCCGCGGCGGAAAGCTCCTCGCTGCCCGAGGCCACGTTCTCGGTGGCCGACTGCACGTCATGCACCACGGACCGCAGCTTGCCGACCATGTCGTTGAGGGCTCCGGCCAGGACGCCCACCTCGTCGCGCTGGCGCACTTCCAGGGTGTTGGTGAAGTCGCCCTCGGCCATGCCCTCGGCAAAGGTCACGCCGCGCAGCACGGGCTTGGTGATGGCCCGGGTCAGGAAGAAGGCGATGAGCACGCCGATGACCAGGGCCATGGCCAGGCCCACGATCATGATGAACGAGGCCTGGGCCAGGGCGGACACGGCCGTGTCGGCCCGGTCCTGGGTGCCCTGGACACCGGCCAAGGCGGTGTTCTTGGCCGCCTCAAGCACCTTCTCGGCCGCGGCCTCCCGCAGGGGACGCAGTTCGGCCAACCGGTTGAATCCGTCCAGATAGCCCAACATGGCGTCGCCGTAGGTCTTGGCGGAGGCCCGGATGGCCGTGATCTGGTCAATGTTCACCTGCTTGCGGGTGACGGCCTCCAGTTCGCCGAGGACCTCCTCCATCTTGGGAAAGTTCTCGGCCGCCTTGGTCATCAACGCGGGCTCCCGCATGGCCTGGGACTTGAAGTTCCCGACCCGGGTCTCGTTGCCCAGGTTGATGACCTGCTGGACCAGGGAGATCTTCTCGAGCCGTTCGGCCAGCCGGGGATACTCCACCCCGGCCCGGGCCTCCTGGTCCATGGCCTCGTACTGGGAGGCCAGGAACTGCCTGCAATTTTCCATATACGTGCCCGCGGCCGTGTCCATGACGCCGCGCAGCTCTTCCAGCCTGATCACCACCTTATTGCTCTCCGCGATCAGGGTGGCGTAGGCGTCCATCCCCTCCTGGGCCTGCTCGACGCCCGCGGCCAGCTTGACCAGCTCCGGATACTTCTGGGCGTGCTCCCTGCTCTCGGCAAGGAAGCCCATGGCGTTCTCCACGTGCTTCATCCCCCTGTCATAGAAGGATGAATCCTGGCTCAAGGTGTAGCCGCGCATTTCGTACATGAGCAACAGGGAGGAACGCTCCAGGTCATTGGCCATGCGCACTTCGGGTACATATTCCTCGGCCAGTTTCGTGGAATCGCTACGCACCTGCTGCATGTTCAGCACGGCCACGCCGCCCAAGGCCGCCGCGATGACGATCAACAGGCCGAAGCCCAGCCCCAGTTTCCATCCCAGCTTTAGATTCTTCAACATGTTCCCTCCGCTCCTTCTGCTTGCCAACCACGCAATCGCCCCATAATGCGGGTGCTCACACACAAACTTAAAACTTGTGCCCCGACAAAAACAAACATCTCATAAACGATACATTCTAATCTAATATCAATAGCATACCAGCTGTAAAAAAACTTTACAACTACCAATCAGACTTTGTGCGTTACTCCGCTCGCATCGTCGCGTCGCCGTAGGCGCATCGCTCCAATAACAGGAGGCTATACAAGCCAATACTTCAAAAGTATCTTGTGTGGGGAAAAATGGCAACACGGGATGCGTATTGCCGGGAAGAAAAATCAGTCCGTGTCTTTTCCCGGCGTTCCGTGGTGCGCCAGATAGGCTTCGGCCGCCTCCGGACCCATGAAGCGGTCCATCATCTTGCGGGGCATGTTGGGGATGTCCACCAGGATCAGCCCGTCCATGCAGTCGCCGAACTCAGGGTCGATGTTGAAGGCCAGGATGCGGCCTCCGAGCTTCATGTACTGCCGGTAGAGCACCGGGATGCCCCGGCCGACCTCGATGTCGTCCACGATGGAGCCCAGGTTCTCGGGATCGTCGAAGGCCGACTCGGGCAGGGACACGTCGAGCCGCTTGAGCCGCTTGAGCTTGGGCGGCTTCTTGGGCTTGACCATGCGGGCCAGTTCCGGAGAGGAGCGGTGCTTCTCCAGGAAGCGGATCATCACCTCGCGGGATATCTCGGAATAGTCGCTGGACATGGACACGCAGCCGAACATGGTCTTGTAGTCCATGTTGCGCCGCATGTAGACCCCGATGGCCCGCCAGAGCAGGAGCAGGGCCTGATAGCTCCTCTGGTACTTGACCAGGATGAAGGAGCGTCCGAACTCCAGGGCCGGGTTGATGAGGTCCATGAGCTCCGGGCCGAACCGGAACAAGGTCCGGGAATAGAGGCCGTGCACGCCCTGCCGGACCATGATCTCGTCGCAGCGGGCGAAACGGTAGGCCCCGGCCACCTCCATGTCCTCGCGGTTGAAGAGCACCAGGTGGCGATAGGTGTCGTCGAAGCGGTCCAGGTCCAGGGCGCGTCCCGTGCCCTCGCCCACCGGCCGGAAGGTCTCCTCCCTGAGCCGCCCGATCTCGCGCAGCATGCCCGGGATGCGGGCCGCCCCGGCCTGAAAGACCACGAACGCCCCGGACTCCACCAGGATGTGGTCCTCGGTCAGCCGATCCAGCTCGGCCTTGAGCTGCTCGCGGTCCACGGGCTCGGCAATGGGCTCCATCTCCAGGCCCGCGGCCGCGGCCTTGCGCCGGGACTTGGCCTCGCCGTGGCGGCAGAGCAGGTGGGTGCGGAAACGCAAATAGTCGATGAGCTCCTCGTCGGTCTCGTAGCGCTCCAGCTTCTCGAACGGCAATGGGTTGCCCACGTAAGCGTGGATGGGCTTGTTCATCCAGCGCAGGTTGGCCCTGGGGATCATGGCCGTGCGCAGCCGGGGGTGAATCAGGCCCATGGCATGGAACAGGGGGCCGTGCTTGCCCTGGAAGCAGATGGGCACCACGCTGGCCCTGGTGCGCCGGGCCAGTCCGGCGATGACCGGGCTCCAGGCGTTGTCCCGCACCATGCGCTTCTTGAGCCGGAGCGAGGCCACCTCGCCGGCCGGGAAGACCATGAGGCAGTGGCCGTCCTTGAGCCACTTGAGGGCTTTCTTGATGCCGCCCATGTTTTTCTGGGCCGCGTCCTTGCCCCCGAACACGTCCACCTCGTACATCAGGGCGGCGTATTCTGGGACGACCATCATCATCTGGTTGGAGAGGGCGCGCACGTCCTCGCGCACCGAGCCCACGAGCTGGAACAGGAGCAGGCCGTCCACCACGCCGAAGGGGTGGTTGCTGACGACCAGCACCGGCCCGGTCTTGGGAATCCGCTTGACCATCTCCTCGGGCACCTGGAGGTCCAGGCCCGTGACCTCGGCCACGATCTCCTCGAACCGCTTGTCCGGATTGTCGGGCTGCCTGGCCTTGAACTCGTTGTAAATCCAGTTCAGCTTCTTGAAGCACAACAGGCGGGCCAGGGGACGTTTCACGGCCGAAAACAGCATTTTGCGGATGGGATCCTTGAACGGTTCCCTGAAGCGGAAGATGTCTTCGTGGCCTCGCCTATTGTCCTGTTTGGTCATGGATTCTCCTGTGAAAGGGTCGGCATTCTTACCAGAAAAACCAGCCCTGGTAAATACGTGCCTCCCGGGCCGAAGCGGCGAAAACCCCCGCCGGGCAAGGCCTGGCCCGGTCAGCCGATTTTGACGAACCGTAACATATTTCCTGTCCGGGGATGCGTGCCAGGCGCCCGCGCCCACGCTTTACACCGGCGGCCGGAAAGCATACTCGTGGCCCATGGCGAGAACCAGCGGGCTGCTCCTGCACCTGACAAGCCTTCCGGGTCCCTACGGCATCGGAGACCTGGGCCCCGAGGCCCTGGACTTCGGCCACTTTCTGGCCCGGGCCGGGCAGGCATGGTGGCAGGTCCTGCCCCTGACGCCCACCGACGCCTTCACCGGCCACTCCCCCTACTCCAGCCTGTCCGCCTTCGCGGCCAATCCCCTGCTGGTCAGCCCGCAGCGGCTGTTCGAGGACGGTCTGCTCGGACGGCGCACCCTGGAGGAGCTGGTCCTGCCGAACGCGGAACGGGTGGATTTCGCGGCCGTGGTCCGGGCCAAGACGGCCATGTTCGAGGCCGCGTTCGCCCAGGCCGAACACGGGCTCCTGGACGACCCGGACTTCGGCCGGTTCCTGCACGACAACGGCACCTGGCTCAACGACTTCGCCCTGTTCCTGTCCCTGAAGAAACGGTTCGGCCGGGACGCCTGGACCAAGTGGCCCGGGGAGCTCGCACTTCGTCACGACAAGGCCCTGGCCCGCTGGGGCACGGACCTGGCCCGCCCCATCCTGTACGAGAAGTTCCGGCAGTACTGCTTCTTCCGCCAGTGGAACCAACTGCGGCGCGAGCTGGCCGACCTGGGCGTGTCCGTGCTCGGCGACGCGCCCATCTACGTCACCCACGACTCTCCGGACGTCTGGTGCAACAGACAATTGTTCAAACTTGGGGAGGGCGGGCATCCAATTGTAGTCGCCGGAGTGCCGCCGGACTACTTCTCCAAGACCGGCCAGCGCTGGGGCAACCCGGTGTATGACTGGGAGGCCAACCAGGCCCAGCACTTCGACTGGTGGACCGCCCGGCTGGCCCACAATTTCGGGCTCTTCGACCAGGTGCGCCTGGACCACTTCCGGGGCTTCGCCGCCCACTGGGAGATTCCGGCCAAGGAAAAGACCGCGGTCAACGGGCAATGGGTCAAGGCCCCGGGCCGCGAGCTCCTGGAGACCGTGCGCGACCGCACCGGGCATCTCCCCCTCCTGGCCGAGGACCTGGGCACCATTACCGAGGACGTCACCGAGTTGCGCCTGGGCCTGGGCCTGCCCGGCATGCGCGTACTCCAGTTCGGGTTCGGGGAAGACCACGGCCGCTCGCCCCACCTGCCCCAGAACTTCGAGACCCTGTGCGCGGCCTACACCGGCACCCACGACAACAACACCACCCGGGGCTGGTTCGAGAACGACCTGGACACCCCCGGCAGGAAACGGCTGGCCCGGGTCCTGGGACATGCGCCCACGGCCGAGACCGTGGCCGCGGACCTCATGCGCCTGGCCGCCCTGTCCGTGGCCGACCAGGCAGTGTATCCGGTGCAGGACCTGCTGGGCCTGGACGGGTCGGCGCGCATGAACGTGCCCTCCAAGCGCAACCACAACTGGGCCTGGCGGCTTCTGCCGGACCAACTGGGCGAAGGCCGCGCGGACGAGCTGGCCGAACTGACCGACCTGGCCGGACGCGCCCCCCTGCCCGCCCCTCTGGCCCCTCCCATTCAAGCGGCGGACCGGGCTGAAACCGAAAAAAAATAGGCCCTCCTGCCTTGACACCGCTGCCTGGGTGCTTATCAATCACCGCGGGCGCACGTCCCGGATGTTCCCGCGGGTCGAGGCTTGCCCAAGCCCGGTCCACGAAAGCACCCGAGACTGCGCCATCTACGCGCAACCTACGATAAAAACACCAGAATGGAGGTTGATTGTCCATGAAGCTCAAGCCCCTCAACGACCGAGTGCTCGTCAAACGCCTGGAGGAAGAGCAGAAGACCGCCGGCGGCATCATCATTCCCGACACGGCCAAGGAAAAGCCCCAGAAGGGCAAGGTCGTGGCCGCGGGTCCCGGCAAGAAGGACGACGACGGCAAGGTCATCAAGATGACCGTCAAGAAGGGCGACATCGTCCTGTTCGCCAAATACGCCGGCACCGAGATCAAGCTCGACGGCGAGGAGCACCTGGTGATGCGCGAGGAAGACATCCTGGCCATCGTCGAGGACTAGTCGAAGCCAAACAAAAAGGGAGTAGCAAGCAATGCCCGCCAAAGAAATTCTGTTCGACGCCAAGGCCCGGGAAAAACTGAAGACCGGCCTGGACAAACTGGCCAACGCGGTCAAGGTCACCCTGGGCCCCAAGGGCCGCAACGTGGTCATCGAGAAGAGCTTCGGCTCTCCGATCATCACCAAGGACGGCGTCACCGTGGCCAAGGAAATCGAGCTTGAAGACAGGTTCGAGAACATGGGCGCCCAGATGGTCAAGGAAGTGGCCTCCAAGACCTCGGACATCGCCGGAGACGGCACCACCACCGCCACCATCCTGGCCCAGGCCGTGTTCTCCGAGGGCGTCAAGCTGGTGGCCGCGGGCCGCAACCCCATGGCCATCAAGCGCGGCATCGACAAGGCCGTTGAAGCCATCATCAAGGAACTGGACAAGGTGGCCAAGCCCACCCGCGACCAGAAGGAAATCGCCCAGGTCGGCACCATCTCCGCCAACAACGACGCCACCATCGGCAACATCATCGCCGAGGCCATGAACAAGGTCGGCAAGGAAGGCGTCATCACCGTGGAGGAGGCCAAGGGCCTGGACACCACCCTGGACGTGGTCGAGGGCATGCAGTTCGACCGCGGCTACCTGTCCCCCTACTTCGTGACCAACACGGAGAAGATGGCCTGCGAGCTCGAGGATCCGCTGCTGCTGATCCACGAGAAGAAGATTTCCAACATGAAGGACCTCCTGCCCGTGCTCGAGCAGGTGGCCAAGATGAGCAAGCCGCTCTTGATCATCGCCGAGGACATCGAGGGCGAGGCCCTGGCCACCCTGGTGGTCAACAAGCTGCGCGGCACCCTGAACGTGGCCGCGGTCAAGGCTCCCGGCTTCGGCGAGCGCCGCAAGGCCATGCTCCACGACATCGCCGTACTGACCGGCGGCTCCGTGGTGAGCGAGGACCTGGGCGTCAAGCTGGAGTCCATCACGGTCAACGACCTGGGCACGGCCAAGCGCGTGGTCATCGACAAGGAGAACACCACCATCGTGGGCGGCGCGGGCAAGGCCGCGGACATCAAGGCCCGGGTCAAGCAGATCCAGGGCGAGATCAACGAGTCCTCCTCGGACTACGACCGCGAGAAGCTCCAGGAGCGCCTGGCCAAGTTGGTGGGCGGCGTGGCCGTCATCAACGTGGGCGCGGCCACCGAGACTGAGATGAAGGAGAAAAAGGCCCGCGTGGAGGACGCGCTCAACGCCACCCGCGCGGCCGTGGAAGAGGGAATCGTGCCCGGCGGCGGCGTGCCCCTGGCCCGCGCCTCGGCCACCCTCAAGGTCAAGACCATTGACGACGACGAGCAGGCCGGGGTGGAGATCATCCGCCGCGCCTGCGAGGAGCCCCTGCGCCAGATCGCCGGCAACGCCGGTTTCGAGGGCTCCATCGTGGTGGAGAAGGTCAAGGAAGGCAAGGGCGGCTTCGGGTTCAACGCGGCCAACGGCCAGTACGAGGACCTGATCAAGGCCGGTGTCATCGATCCCAAGAAGGTGACCCGCATCGCCCTGCAGAACGCGGCGAGCGTGGCCGGTCTGCTGCTGACCACCGAGTGCGCCGTGGCCGAGAAGCCGCAGAAGGAATCCCCTGCCCCGGCCATGCCCGGCGGCGGCATGGGTGGCATGGGCGGCATGGGCGGCATGTACTAGCCGACCTTCCCGCTTCAAGCGAAATCAAAAGCCCCCGGATTCGTCCGGGGGCTTTTTTATTTTCATGAATTGACTTTAACGAGCATTTTTTCTTAAAAATTATAAAACCATATTCCCCGGAGCTAACTATGTATGCTGTTTTAGGTTTCGATTTTGATGGATGGTTAAAAAAGGAAATGTACGAAACCACATATGATCAATTTACAATCAAAATCCTTCGTAAAAAACTAAACAAAAACAACGCTCCAATTTCAAATCAAATTATTATCAAAACTACGGACATCCTTGAATATGAAGCCCATAGATCAGCTAAAATGTTTTTAAGTGAGATAGCGTGGTATTTTGACACACCAATTCATGGAATAATTCACACGGGAGGGACAGACCAAATAAAAGGATGTACAATTTATGCAGGCCATAAAGGGTCGGCATTAAAAAGCGTGAACATCGATCTCTACAAACAACAAAATTTAACGAATGATCAAATATACGCCCTTGGCTTATACAAAGAAGGAATCAGCAATAACAGCATATTTTTTTCATATCTATGTTTATTTAACATACTAGAATTTTTTCTTACCCCAAAAAAACGTGAATCGTTCTTAACATCATATATTGAAGATATATGGCGTGTCCAAAAAAACTTAATGATTGAAGGCGAAAGATTAAACGGAGCTTCACAAATTCAAGAATATTTATATAAAACAGGAAGGTGTTCAGTTGCTCACACTTCAAGCGAACCACGGATGGATATACATGGTTTTGATAGTTACAGAAAAATTAGTTTCTGTAAATCAATAATCAAAGATGCGGTAAGACATTACTTAAAGCACCACGCAGGCATCCCATCTCTGTCTAATATAACTTATTAATATTTTAGAGGTCCACCAATTTCACGTCCCCCGGGCTTAACTCTCGGCCTAAGAATATGGAACCCACCCGGGCGAAGCGCTCGGGGCCGTCCGTGGCGAAGAAGCGGACGCGGGGGTTGTTCGAGTCGGATTCGGCGTGGGCGGGCTGTTCCGGGCCTGATTGTTCGGAGGCCAGCAGGCCGTGGCGCTTGAGCGTCTCCCGCACGGCCCGGGCCGTGGTCCTGGCCGAGTCGATGACCGCGATGTCAGGGCCGACCACGTTCTGGATGGCCCCTGCCAGGACCGGAAAATGGGTGCAGCCCAGGACCAGGGAGTCGGGCGGCTCGTTACCGAACCGGGCCATCAGGGGCTCCAGGGACTTGCGCACAATGGCCTCCACCAACTCGCCCTCGGTCCAGCCCTCCTCGGCCAGAGCCACAAAAAGCGAACAGGCCTGGGCCTCCACGCGCATCCTGGGGCAGATCTCCAGCACGGCCGTCTGGTACGCCCCGCCCTGCACCGTGGCCTCGGTGGCGATGACCCCCATGCGGCCGCTGGTGTTCAGGTCGCAGGCGGCCTGGGCCCCGGGCCGGACCACGCCGATCACGGGCAGCTCCGGATAGGCCTCCCGGAGCGCGGGCAGGGCCACGCTGGACGCCGTGTTGCAGGCCACCACCAGCAGCTTGACCCCGCCATGACCTGAGGGGCCCCCGTTCTCCACCAGGTGGCGGGAGCTCTGCAATGCGTAGCGGACAACGGACTCCCGGCTCTTGGTGCCGTAGGGCAGCCGGGCCGTGTCGCCCAGGTAGCGGAACCGCTCAAAGGGCAGCAGGGCCAGCAGCTCCTTGAGCACGGTCAGCCCGCCCACGCCGGAGTCGAACACCCCAATGGGCAAACTGGCGGGCAGACTTGCGGGAAGATTGGAATCGGATGGCGTCATGACCTGGAACGGTCTAGAAATCGAGCTTGATGGGCGCGCCCTTGGGCTTGCCCTCCCCGCCGGAACCGGAAGGAGCGCTTGAGGGCGCGCCACCGCCCCCACCACTGGACGAGGACTTGGGCGAAACGCCCGCCGAGGGACGGTAGACCTTGGGCTTGGCCTGGTCGTAGACCTTCCTGGCCGGGGCGGACAGGGGGTTCTTCTCCAGGACCTGCTCGGCCATCTCGAATGCCTGGTTCCAGTTGCGCTGGGCCAGGGACAGCCTGGCCAGCCGGACCAGCAGGGTCTCGTGCTTGCCCAGGTACTTGATGGCCGACTTGATGGCCAGCTCGGTCTTGACCGGGTCGCCCAGCCCTTCCAGGCAGGTGATGAGGGAGGAGTGGGCGCGCTGGTCGCGGGGGTTCTGCTCCAGGGCCCGGTTCAGGTACTCCACGGCCTCCTGCACCAGGCCGCCCATCATCATGCGTGCGCCGATGTCCGAGTACAGGCCCGGGATGTCCTTGAACCGCTCGGCCGCCTTGCGGAACAGCTTGCGGGCCTCCATCTCGTCCTTTTCCTTGATCTGGTCCTGGGCGGCGATGAGCAGGTCGTCCAGCTCGGCCATGCTGGACCGCTGCCGCTGCACCCGGGCCTTTTCCATGGCCTGGCCCAGCTTCTCGTGCAGCTTCTTCACGGTCTTGAAGAGCTGGACCTCCTTGCCCCGGACGTGCTTGAGCCCGCCGGGCAGGACCCGCTTCATGGTGTGGTGCGAGCAGACCTCGCGCAGGGCCTCCTCCATCAAGGCGTCGATCTCGAAGCGCTCGATGCCGAAGACCTTGCTCTTGGCCAGCATGGCCAGGGCGTTGCGCAACGCGGCCAGGGAACGCAGCAGATCGTCCCGCTGGGCGAACGCCTTGGCCCGGGCGATGTCTTCGCGAATATCCTTGGCGGCAATGGTCATGACGGCTCCGGCATGGGAAAATCCTTGATCTTCATTAATACACCCATGCCATATTTACAAGCGAGATCAATACCATGCTAAAACGACAGCCCGGCCCGCTCCAAAGCCCGGAGCATGTGGCCGTAGTGCGAGCCCTTCCAGTACACCCGGCCGCAGTCCGGGCAGCGCGAAAATCGGTGGTAGTAACGCTTGGTCTTGGGCTCCAGCTGGTCCAGGACCTCTGCCTTGTCCACCTCGTCCAGTTCGCCGTTGCAGTGGATGCAGCGGGTGAACGGGGCCATGCGCGGGCCCAGGCCGTACACCCGGACCACCTCCTCCAGCTGTTCCCAGGGGTCCTGGGCGCGGATCAGGCGGCCGTGGACAACGGCCGAGCGCTTGAGCAGGGCCCGATCGCGGCTCAGGAGCACGCGGCCCTGGGATGCGGCCAGCCCGGCCAGTTGGGCGTCGTCCGGGGTGCGCTCAAAGGCCGTGTCGAACCCGGCCATGCGCAGCAGTCCGGCCAGACGGCCCACGTTCTCGTCCACGCTGAAGCGCAGGCGGGCCAGGGGCTCGGGCCGCAGCAGGCTGGGCCGGGTGGGATCGACCGGTCGATCCGGGACCACGCCCCGTACCTCCACGGCCGCGCCCGGGGGCAGCAGCCAGTCGAAGCCGCGCTCCCGCCCGTCCGCCACCAGGGAGTGGACCTCGGTGTGCGGCACGCCCAGGCTCTCGACCACGTCCTTGATTGACGCCCGCCGGTCCACCCGGTAGTTTAGCCGACCATCGAGCACAGGCCGTGTCAGCAGCCCGGACAGTTCCGGGCCGAACACGAACAGCGCGTGGCCGTCACGCAAAGGATTGTCGTGCATCCCCTGACTCTCTTGGTCCTTGCCCCCATCCTGTCCTGGCTGGCCCACTCCGCGGCCCTGGCCCTGAACCTGACGCGGCTTGATGGAGCCGTGCCCGAGGTGCTGGCCGGGACCGTGTCCAAGGAGGACGCGGCCCGCCACGCGGACTACGGCCGGACCATGACCCGCTTCGAACTGGCCGAGCGCGCCTTCATGCTGGGCCTGCTCCTGGCCTTTCTCCTGCTCGGCGGCTTCGGGGCCGTGGACCGGGCGGCCACGTCTTTGGCCCTTTGGCTGGGCCTGGGGCAGCTGGCGGCCGGGCTCCTCTTCCTGGCCGGAATCGGCCTGCTGGCCGACCTGGCCTCGCTTCCCTGGGACGTCTATCACATCTTCGCCATTGAAACCACATACGGATTCAACACCACCACGCCCGGAACCTTCGTGGCCGACAAGCTCAAGGGCTGGCTCATCGGCGGGCTGATCGGCGGCCCCCTGGCGGCCGGAATCCTGGCCCTGTTCCAGGCGTACGGCCCCGGGGCCTGGCTCTGGTGCTGGGGTGCGGCCGCGGCCTGGCTGGTGCTGGTCACCTGGATCGGACCGCGCCTGCTCCTGCCCCTGTTCCACAAGTTCGAGCCCCTGCCGGACAACGATCTGCGCGCGGCCATCGAAACCTACGCCCAGGGCCAGGACATCCGGCTGGGCGGCATCCAGGTCATGGACGGCTCCCGCCGGTCCACCAAGGCCAACGCCTTTTTCACGGGCATGGGCCGGACCAAGCGCATCGCCCTGTTCGACACCCTGCTGGACAAGCTGGATCAGGCCCAGGTGGTGGCCGTGCTGGCCCACGAGGCCGGGCATTTGAAGCTCAAACACGTGCCCCTGCGCCTGGCGGCCGCCCTGGCCAAGACCGGCCTGATCTTCTGGCTGCTGTCCCTGGTCCTGGCCCGGCCCGAGTTCAGCCGCGCCCTGGGGGCCGAGCCCTCGGTGCACGCCGCCCTGGCCGCCTTCGGCCTGCTCCTGGGACCGGCCAACCTGGTCCTGTCCCTGCTGGAGAACGCGCTGTCGCGCTCCCAGGAAGCCGCGGCCGACAGCTACGCCGCCGACACCGCGTCCGGCCCGGACGCCCTGGCCAAGGCGTTGCAGGCCCTGTCCACGGCCAACCTGTCCCTGCTGGACCCCCACCCCTGGTACGTGCGCCTGAACATGAGCCACCCGCCCCTGGCCGAGCGGCTGACCCTGCTCAAAGCCATGACCCCAGGCGGGTCTTCCGGCCCCCTTGCTCCCGAACAGGGTTTGGGCCATACTGTGCCCCGCGACTGACAGGACGACCAGGGCCAAGGCCCAGGAAAACGACATGAACGAACAAACCCCTCTCCACCAAGCCGCCCAACACGGGCAGGTCCGGACCGCTTCGCGGGCCCGGGTCTGACCTTCGAACCAACCCCATAGAGGCATGACCATGACCGTTCGCGCCACGCCGGGCCAGCGTGCCCCGGCCCAGCTTCTGCCCGACATCGAAGCCCTGCTGGAGGCCTTCGAGGCCATCCGCCCCGATCCCGAGGATCCGGGCCAGCAGGTCAGCTTCGGCACCTCGGGCCATCGAGGCACCTCCCTGGACGGCTCGTTCAACCTGGACCACATCCTGGCCATTTCCCAGGCCATCGCCGAGCACCGCGCCCAGGCCGGAATCACCGGCCCCCTGTTCATGGGCCGCGACACCCACGCTCTGTCCGAACCCGCCCTGCGCGCCGCCCTGGAGGTCTTCGCCGCGGCCGGAGTGACCGTGGTCATCCAGGACGGCCTGGGCTACACCCCCACGCCGGTCATCTCCCGGGCCATCCTGGCCCACAACCGCGACAACGACCGCCGGGCCGACGGCGTGGTCATCACCCCGTCCCACAACCCGCCCGAGGACGGCGGCTTCAAGTACAACCCGCCCTCCGGCGGCCCGGCCAACGCCGAGGTCACCAAGGCCATCCAGGACCGAGCCAACGAGCTGCTCCATGACGTGGAAAAGATCAAGCGCACGCCGTTCGACAAGGCGCTGAAGCTGGACAACGTGCTCTTACAGGATTTCGTACGGCCCTACGTGCTCGACCTGGCCAACGTGCTCGACCTGGAGGTCGTGCGCGCCTCGGGCCTGCGGCTCGGGGCCGATCCCCTGGGCGGTTCCGGGGTGGAGTACTGGGCCCCCATCGCCGAGGCCTACGGGCTGGACATCACCGTGGTCAATCCCAAGGTGGACCCCAGCTTCGCCTTCATGCCCGTGGACAAGGACGGCAAGATCCGCATGGACTGCTCGTCCCAGTACGCCATGGCCGGTCTCATCCATTTGCGCGACAAGTTCGACATCGCCTTTGGCAACGACCCGGACTTCGACCGCCATGGCATCGTCACCCGGGAATCCGGGCTCCTGAACCCCAACCACTACCTGGCCGCGGCCGTGGACTACCTGTTCTCCTCGCGCACGGGCTGGTCCAAGGACGCGGCCGTGGGCAAGACAGTGGTCACCTCGGCCATGCTGGACCGCGTTGCCCGCAAGCTCGGCCGCAGGGTCTACGAGACCCCGGTGGGCTTCAAGTGGTTCGTGGACGGACTGCTGTCGGGCGAACTGGCCTTTGGCGGCGAGGAGAGCGCCGGAGCCAGCTTCGTGCGCAAGGACGGCACGGTCTGGAGCACGGACAAGGACGGCTTCATCATGGACCTGCTGGCCGCCGAGATGCTGGCCGTCACGGGCAAGGACCCGGCCGAGCACTACCGCGAGCTGACCGAGGCCCTGGGCGAGAGCGTGTACGAGCGCAGCGACAGCCCGGCCACCCCGGCCCAGAAGGCGGCCTTCAAGACCCTGACCCCGGAAATGGTCACGGCCAAGCAATTGGCTGGGGAGCCCATCCGGGCCATCCTGACCCGGGCTCCGGGCAACAACGCCTCCATCGGCGGGCTCAAGGTGACCACGGACAACGGCTGGTTCGCCTCCCGGCCCTCGGGCACGGAGGACGTGTACAAGATCTACGCCGAGAGCTTCCTGGGCCGCGAGCACCTCAACCGGATCATGGACGAGGCCCGCGCGCTCGTGACGGCCGCGTTCAAGGCCGCCGGAGCTTGACAGGCCGTTAAAAAAATTAAGAGAATAATTTGATATCCGCGGCCACAACGCCAGTAATATGGCCGTTGTTCATCATGGGCACGGAAATGGTCAGACAGTAGTCCTCCGAGGCTTCCGAAAGATAGATGGGCGAGACGTAGACCCCACGGTTGCGCACCGCGCCCTGGAACCAGGGCCGGGAGTCCCAGCTGCGGCCCAGGGCCGAACCGCCGCCGCTGGACTTGAAGCTCGCCGAGGCGATGTTCTCGGTCACCTGCACCCCGTGGCCGTCCGTGACGTAGACCAATTCAAGAAAGGCGTGCTCGGCCACCATGCGCTGCATGAGCTGCTCCATGCGGGAGCGGTCCAGGGAGAGCATGTCCGGGCTGGCGGCCAGGGACTCCACCAGCTCCTGGGCCTCGCCCTTGCCGATGAGCTGGAACACGCCGGACAGCTTGACCAGCTCCTCCACCTGGGAGGTCAGCCGCTCCACCGCTGACGAGGCCCGCTCCATGCCCTGGGCCGTGCGTTCGGACACCTCCCGCACCTGGTCCACGGAGCGGCGCACCTCCTCGCCCACGGCCGACTGCTCTTCCGCGGCCGCGGCAATGGCCCGGATCTGGTCCGTGGTCCGGTCCACCAGGGAAACAATGCCTTCCAGGGACTTGCCCGACTCCGCGCCCAGGCCCGAAGCCACGTCCACGGCCTCGGCCGCGGACTCCATCTCCTGCACGCTGGCGCCGATGTCGTCCTGGATGGTGCGCACCACCTGGCCCACCTCGCCGGTGGCGTGCATGGTCTTCTCGGCCAGTTTGCGCACCTCGTCGGCCACCACGGCGAAGCCGCGGCCGGCCTCGCCGGCCCGGGCCGCCTCGATGGCCGCGTTCAGGGCCAGCAGGTTGGTCTGGTCCGCGATGTCGGAGATCACGCCCATGACCTTGCCGATGGACTGGGCCCGCTCCCCGAGCCCGGCGATGCGCGCCTTGAGGGCCTGGGTCCGGGTGCGCACGGACTCGATGGATTCCACGGCCCGGGCCACCACGTCCGCGCCCTGCCCGGCCCGCTCCCGGGTCTGGCCGGCCACGGTGGAGGTCTCCGAAGCGTTGCGGCTGACCTCGATGACCGCGGCGGCCACCTCGTCCATGGCCTGGGCCGTGCGGGCCACCTGGTCGCGCTGCACGGCCGCGCCCTCGTCCACCTGGGCCACTTCCTCGGCCAGGGCGGACGACGCGTCCTTCAGGGTGCGGGTGACCTCTTCCAGGGTCTTGGCCGCGGACACCATGCCCTCGCGCCGGACCCGGTCCGACTGCCCGGCCCGGTTTGCATCCTCGCGGGCCACGCGGGCCTCCTCGGCCCCGCGCTCGCACCGGGCAACCAGGTCGCGGCAACCGGCCCGCTCGGCCTCCAGCCGTTCCAGGACCAGGGCCACGCCCTGCTCCAGCCCGGCTTCCCGGGGGAAATCTTCGCCCAGGGCCCGGCGGACCGAGTCCAGCAGGGCCCGGGCCGGAACGTCCAGCTTGGCCCGGGCCCAGGCCCAGGCCAGGACGCCCGCGATCACGGACGCTCCCGCACCGGCCATGGCCAGCCACAAGGCCCCCGTCGAGCCCTCCGAAACAACAAAAAACAGGGCCACCAGCACCGCGGTGGCCGCAAATCCGGAAAATACGCCCATCAGCCCCAGGCTGGCGGCAACTTGTCTGACCATGCTTCTTCCTTGGAAAACGAATTCGTGCGGCCCCCTTCCACAGCCCGATTCCAAGCAATTTTCCCAACCGCGTCAAGTTCTATTTAGCTGCCCGTATTATTTTATAACTTATATTACAAAAATGTAATAAGTGAGAAACGCAGGCCGCACAGGGCCCCGGGCACATGACGAAAACGCGGAGCGGGGGTCAGCTCATGAGGCGGGCGCCCTCGAGCACGAAGACCAGGCGCTTGTACAGATCCTTGTCAAAGGCTCCGGGCATGGCGTCACGCATGATGCGCATGGCCTCGAAGGGGGACAGGGCTTCGGCCCAGGCCTTGTCCGTGGTCAGGGCGTCGTACACGTTGGCGATGGACAGGGCGCGGACCTCGTAGGGGATGTCGTGGCCCGTGAGCCCGCCCGGATAGCCCGAGCCATCGAACTTCTCGTGGTGGAAGATGATGCAGTTGGTGGCCAGGGCAGGCAGCTCCAAGTGGGCGCAGAGGCGGATGCCCTTGGCCGGGTGGGTCTTGAGGATCTCCCACTCGGCCGGGGTCAGTTCGGACGGGTTCTTGTTCAGGATGTCCCCGGACACCTCGGTCTTGCCGATGTCGTGCAGGAGCGCGCCCATGCCCACGGCGATCATGTCCTTGTACTCCATGTCGCGGCGGTTGCGGAGCATGGCGATGAGCAGGACCATGGTCTGGATGGAGTGGGAGTAGGACTTGTAGGTGTGGGAGATGTACTGGGACACCGAGCGCAGGGCCTCGGCGTTGGACAAAAACTTGATCCCGGCCCGCACGATGTGCTTCATCTCGTCGTAGCGGTGCGGGGTCAGGGGCTTGGGCAGCCGCGAGGTGAAGGCCTTCTGCATGACCGAGGCGGAGATGTTGAAGAACACCTTGGCCCGGGCCTTGATAGGCACCCGCTCGGCGGCCAGGAACTCGCCCAGGTTGCGGGCCAGGTAGGACTCGTACTCGGTCTTCTGGCCCGTGGGCACGTAGAAGTCCGTGACCTCCAGGACCTGGGCCAGCTTCTCCTCGCCGAACCCCTCGCCCTTGCGGCAATAGAGCAGGTACTTGTTGCCCCGCTTGAGGTACAGGTCGAAGTGTCCCGTGGTCCCGGGCAGGATGGTCAGGGCCTGGATGGAAAAGAATTCTTCCCGCTTGGGAACTACAGCTTCCGCCATTATTTTACCTTGCCCCAGGAGGCCGGGAGTTGGCAAGGGGGGCGGCTCCGTCGATTCGCCGCGTTGTCCCCGGGGGCCTCGTCAGATCGACAACTTCATGGCCACCCGGTTGTTCAGGCCGCGTTTGCTCTCTTCATGCAATATATCTTCTATGAATCGGGGACGCTCCCTTGCTTCCAATGTCTGGAATCCAAGTTTTTCATAAAAGGGCGCGTTCCACTGCACATGGGAAAAAGTGGTCAGATAGAGCCCCGCCAGGCCCATGTCCCGAACCTGTCCGATGACGCGGTGGACCAGCGCCGTGCCGATCCCCTTTTGGCCATGGTCGGGATGCACGTCCACCTGGGCCAGCAGGGCGAAGCCGTCCACCATTCGCAGGAGAGCGTAGCCCACCGGATTGTTCCCGTGGTCCAGGGCCACCCAGAGCATCCCCTCCTCCTCGGCCGACTGGAGCACGTCCAGGGGAAGGCAGTCCGACAAAATGGATTCCGGGATCGAGCCCGGCGGGAAAAGAGCGGCCGCGGCCAACTCGATATCGCTCAGCAATGGAACGTGTTCAGGTCCGGCCCGATGGACGGCGTAGCCCTTGGGAACGGAAACCACGGGATCGTCCAGGCCTCAGACCACCCGCTTCCGCCCGGCCACCTTGTCCGCCTCCTCGTCCTTGCCCTGTTCGCGCAGGGCGCGTTCCAGGATGTCCCAGTACGCGGACTTGTGCGGCATGAGCGCGGCGGACTGCCGGGCCAGGACCTCGGCGATCTGCGGATCCTCGCCCGAATCCAGGTACAGCTTGGCCAGCAGATGCATGGCCGCCCCGTCGTTGTGGTTGGCCTTGAGCGCCAGATGCAGGAACTCCCGCGCCTCCTCCTTCTCGCCCTTGGCCAGGGCCAGCCGGGCCAGGTGGCGCATGGACAACGGCTCGCCCCCGGGCAGGCGCGAGGCCTCCTCGAAGAGCTTGCGGGCCGCGTCCAGGTCGCCGCGCTTCTCGGCCAGGGAGGCCAGGCGGATGCGCGCGAACACGTGGGTCGGGTCCAGGTCCAATGCGGCCTCGAAGGCCTTGCGGGCCGCGTCCAGGCTGCCCAGCCGCAGCAGGGCCCAGCCCAGGTTGTAGCGGGCCATGAGGTTGTCGGGCTCGGCCTCGGCCACGCGCTCGAACTCGCGCCGGGCCTCCTCGAACCGGCCCAACTGGGCCAGGGCCACGCCCAGGGAGTTGCGGGCGAGCCGGTTGTCCTGGTCGGCCAGCAGGGCAAGCTTGTACTCCTCCACCGCGCCGTACAGGTCGCCCTCGCTGGAGCGCTTGTCCGCGGAGATGTTCATGGAGATGGAGTCGAACGCGGCCAGCCTGGGCTCGGGCAGGAGCAGGGCGTGGTCCAGGGCCTTGCGGCACATGTCCATGACCTCGGCCCGGTTGAAGGACAGGCACGGATACTGGGCCACGCCCGCGGCCAGCTCGAAGCCGTGCCTGGTCCGGGCGTCGGCCTCCACGCGGCCGAGCTTGTCCACCACCTGGTCCGCCCCAAGGCCGGGCAGGAACCAGACCGCGGCGGACAGGCCGAAGCGGCCGCCCGTGCCGAAGTCCGGGCCCAGGGCGTTGGCCATGAGGTCGCCCACGGTCTTGAGCCGGGCGTCCATGTACTGCTGGAAGGTGCCGGAGCGCTCCTGGGGCTTTTCCAGAACCTTGACCAGGGCCAGGGAAAAGACCTCGGGCTCGGCGCGCCAGCCCGCCCAGAGGGTGGAGAAATCGCGGAATTCGTACAGTCCGGTCACGGGATGGATATGCACGCTGCGGCCCTCCTCGGCCTCGGCGTCAAAGGGGCTCTCGCCCTCGATGGTCAGGTTCAGGCCGTCGCCCGGGCGCGGCTTGTCCCCGGGATCGGCCAGGTGCAGCACCTCGGCGAAGCCCATCTCCTCCTGCACGTCGATGAGCACCACCTCGCCCCGGAACACGGCCGGGGCCCGTCCGGTGATGCGCTCGTCCTCGTGCATGGACGCCTCCACCTCCCGGCCGCCGGCCTTGACCAGGAAGCGCTGGCCGGGCCGTGCGCCCACGGACGTGCCCAGGCTGACGGCCAGCCGGTTCATGGGCAGCTCCTCCAGCACCCGGCCGCCGCGGCGCAGGATGTCCGAGAAGGCGAAGACCCGGTTGCGGCCGTGGAACTTGGCCGTGAACACGGCCTTGTTGGCCTGCCTGAGCAGGATGCGGGCCTGCTCCACGGGGCGGCGCATGAGCTGCGGGCCGGACAGGCCCAGGGGGTAGCCCACCGTGCCCAGGCTGGCGGTGATGGAGATGCGGTCGCCCGTGACCTCGTCGTCAAAGGACAGCTTGGACACCGAGGAGCGGAACAATTCGGCCAGCTGGAACGTGGCCCTGGGCCCGGCGTCCGGGATCAGGACCGCGAAGCGGTCGTTGATGAGCCGGGCCGCGGTGACGTGCTTGGGGCTGATGAGCTTGAGCACCCGGCCCACCTCGCGGACCATCTCGTCCCCGGCCAGGTAGCCGTAGCGGTCGTTGACCCACTGGAAGCGGTCCAGGTCCATGACGATGACGCCCAGCTGCCCGGCGAAGGCCGAGGCCCCGTTCTCGTCGCCCGGGGGCGGGCCTCCCTTGTCGGCCGAGCGGGGCGGGACCATGAGGCTGGTCTGGATGAGCTCGATCTCCCGGGTCAGCCGGGCCAGGAAATGGTCGCGGTCGGCCAACCCGGTCAGGGGGTCGGTCACGGCCCGCTTGTAGAGCAGGATCTTTTCCAGCTGGGCCCGGGCCAGGGCGGCCAGGTAGGGCGGCAGGGCCTTGGGCGCGGACAATTTCACGCCCCGGGCCACGAAGTAGCCCAGGGGCTCGCCCATGTCCGGGCCGGGCTCCTCCAGGGTCAGGGGCAGGATGAGTTCCCCGTCGTCCGGCCGGTATTCCGGCCGGCAGCCCTTGCGGCGCAGCTGCTCGGCCAAGGATTGGGGAAAGAACAGGGAATAGGACGAAAACGGGAGGAACTCGGCGATGGCGTCCTTGAGCGTGTGCTCGAAGTCGATGAGGTCCTGGGTGGTCAGGGTCTGGCCCGCGTCGAGGCCTGTGTCGGAGCCCGAATCCGGGCCCGAGTCCATGTAGGGGTCGCGGAGAAGGTCGTCAAAGGGCTTCATGCGCCCACCCTATCCTGCACGCGGCTTGTAGACAAGACACCCGGCCGGGATTCATTCGGCTGGACATCCACAACCAAAAAGCGTAGCTCTGATCCCCTCCGGAGCCTTATCCAACAGAAATCACCCCAAAACCTTGCCGTTGAGACGCTCTATGGACATCATACACGATCCCAAAGCCTTCCAACGGGTTTGCCGCGACCTGCGGCGACAGGGCAGGACCACGGCCCTGGCCCCGACCATGGGCTTTTTCCACGCCGGGCACCTGTCCCTCATGGACAAGGCCCGCGAGTTGGCCGACACGGTCATAGTCTCCCTGTTCGTCAACCCCACCCAGTTCGGACCCACCGAGGACCTGGACAAGTACCCCCGCGACCCGGACCGGGACGCGGAGCTGGCCCGGGAGCACGGGGTGGACATCCTGTTCACGCCCGACCCGAACACCATGTACCGGCCCGGCCACGCCACCTGGGTCCAGGTGCCCGAGCTGTCCACCGGGCTCTGCGGAGCCTCCCGGCCCACCCACTTCCGGGGCGTGTGCACCGTGGTCGGCAAGCTTTTCCACCTGGCCGACCCGACCTACGCCGTGTTCGGGCAAAAGGACTGGCAGCAGCTGGCCATCATCCGGCGCATGGTCAAGGATCTGGACTTCGACGTCGAGATCGTGGGCGTGCCCATCGTGCGCGAGCCCGACGGCCTGGCCCTGAGTTCCCGCAACGTGAACCTGGACCCGGACGAGCGGGCCCAGGCCCCGGCCATCCAGTCCGGGCTCCAGGCCATGGCCCAACGGGTCCTCTCGGGCGAACTGTCCGCCGACGCGCTCCTGTCCGGCCTGCGCGCGTATTACGAGGAGCACCTGCCCCTGGGCCGCGTGGACTACGCCGAACTGGTGGACCCGGACAGCCTGGAGCCGGTCAGCCGGATCGCCGAGCCGGTGCTGGCGGCCGTGGCCGTGCACATGAAACGGGCACGGCTCATAGACAATCTTCTTGTAGAGGTGTAAATAGTGCCCGCGCGTTGCTACCTGTGGGGCAAGCTCCACGGAGCCACGATCACCGCCGCCAACCGAGAGTACCAGGGCAGCCTGTCCATCGACCCGGCGCTCATGCGGGCGGCGGATATCCGCCCCTTTGAGCGCATCGACGTCTACAACCTGGACAACGGCGAAAGGCTGACCACCTACGCCATCGCCGGGGCTCCCGAGGAGATCGCGCTCAACGGCGCGGCCGCGCTCAAGGGCGCGGTGGGCCAGCGGGTCATCGTGGCCAGCTACGCCTGGCTGAGCGAAGAGGAAGCCCGCGCCCACGCACCCCGCGTGGTCCTGGTGAAACAAGACAACACGCCGGACCGGCGAGTGGAATACGAACCCGGCGTTGCGGGCCCGACGAAAACCCCGTAGCGCCCGAGCCAAGGCATCATTCGACCCAGGAGGAATCCATGTTTTTCTCTCCCAAAGGCAAGTACATCTTCACCTCTGAATCCGTGACCGAGGGCCATCCGGACAAGGTGGCCGACCAGATCTCCGACGCGGTCCTGGACGCGCTCATCGGCCCGGACCCCAACTCCCGCGTGGCCTGCGAGACCCTGGTCACCACGGGCATGGCCTTCATCGCCGGCGAGATCACCACCACGGCCTACGCCGACCTGCCCGAGATCGTCCGCTCCACCATCCGGGACATCGGGTACAATTCCTCGGACAAGATGGGCTTCGACTGGGAGACCTGCGCGGTCATCTCCTCCATTGACAAGCAGTCCCCGGACATCGCCCAGGGCGTGAACCGCACCAAGCCCGAGGACCAGGGCGCCGGCGACCAGGGCATGATGTTCGGCTACGCCACCAACGAAACCGCCCCGCTCATGCCCACGCCCATCTTCCTGGCCCACAAGCTCTCCCGGCGGCTGACCTACGTGCGCAAGGAGGGCATCCTCGATTTCCTGCGGCCCGACGGCAAGACCCAGGTGGCCGTGGAGTACCGCGACGGCAAGCCCGTGCGCATCGACAACGTGGTCGTCTCGTCCCAGCACGACCCCAACATCGCCCATGCCGACCTGGTGGAGGCCATCAAGAAGGAAGTCATCTTCCACTCCCTTCCCGAGAACCTGGTAGACGACAAGCTCAAGGTCTACGTCAACCCCACCGGCCGGTTCGTCATCGGCGGCCCCGTGGGCGACTGCGGCCTGACCGGGCGCAAGATCATCCAGGACACCTACGGCGGGGCCGGAGCCCACGGCGGCGGCGCCTTCTCGGGCAAGGACCCGTCCAAGGTGGACCGCTCCGGCGCGTACATGGCCCGCTACGTGGCCAAGAACGTGGTGGCCGCGGGCCTGGCCTCCGACTGCGAGGTCCAGATCGCCTACGCCATCGGCGTGGCCCAGCCGGTCTCGGTGGTGGTCACCTCCCACGGCACGGGCGAGGTGGACGACGAAACCCTGACCAAGGCCGTGCGCGAGGTCTTCGACCTGCGGCCCTACTTCATCCAGGACCGACTCAAGCTCAGGCGCCCCATCTACCAGAAGACCACCAACTACGGCCACTTCGGCCGCGAGCGTCCCGAGTTCACCTGGGAAGCCACCGACGCGGTGGACGACCTCAAGACCTGCTGCAAGCTGTAAAAAATGGGGCGGGGGCAAAACCTCCGCCCTTTTTTGTTGACATGAGTGTTTAGCAGCTATACACATCGGTCATGCGCACCATCAACGACATGCGCGCCGAGTTCCACCTGTTGGGCAAGGTGCTGACCAAGTTTGTCAGAATCTCCAAGGACCCCCACGACTTCGGCGTAGGCGAGCCTCTGTACCCGGCCGAAATTCACGGTCTGGGCGCCCTGTGCGAGCAGGGGCCCATGAGCCTGACCGAGCTGGCCGACACCCTGACCGTGACCAAGGGCGCGGCCTCCCAGCTCATCGCCCGGCTGGAGGACAAGGGGTTGGTGCGCAAGGAGCCCGACCCGGCCAACCGCTCCCGACTCCTCCTGCACACCACCCCCCTGGGCGACCAGGCCCAACAGGCGCACCTGCGCTTCCACGCGGAGCACGACCAGGAGTTCCTGTCCCGCCTGGGCTCGTTGAGCCCCGAGGAATACGACACCTTCTCGCGCATCTGTAGATGGATGGACCAATGGATGGACAACTACCTGCGCCGAGCTAAAGGAGAATAACCATGCCCTACCCCCACCCCAAAACATCGTTCAACCCCTTGGAATCCATGGTCATGGAAAGCGTGGCCGCCCAGGCCCTGATGGAAAGCGTGCGCATGGGCCTGTTCGATTTCATGGCCCAGGGCCCCAGGACCGCGGCGGACCTGGCCCAAGAACTCGGGTTCAAGCCCGACCCCCTGGAGGCCCTGCTGGACCTGCTGGTGTCGCGCGGAATCCTGGAAAGCCACGGCCAGGCCTACGCCAACACGCCCATGGCCAACGACTTCCTGGTCAGCACCTCGCCCCTGTACCAGGACAAGGCCCTGGAGACGCAGGTGGAGTTCAACTCCATGATCCAGGACGGCATCCAGGCCCTGCTGCGCGGGGAGGAGGCCCGGCGAGCCCACACGGACGGCGAATGGTCCGAGCCGGACATCATGACCGGCACCCTGCAGCACGCGGTGAGCGGCCAGCTCCAGGACGCGGTGGACGCCATCCGCGGGCTGCCGGAATTCAAATCCTTTCGCGCCATGGCCGACATCGGCGGCAACCACGGCCAGTATTCCATGGAGCTGGTGGACCGCAATCCCGGCCTGACCAGCACCATCCTGGACCTGGCCCACGTGGTTGAGGCGGCCCGGGAGCGCTGCAAGGCCGAGGGATACGGAGATCGCATCCAGTGCCGCCCGTTCGACCTGCGCGAGGACGAGCTGGACCTCGAGGCCTACGACCTGGTGTTCACCTCCCACGTGCTCTACGCCAGCGGGGAGAACCTGGAGGAAGTGCTGGTCAAGGTGCGCGACGGCCTGAAGCCCGGGGGCTGCTTCGCCTCGCACCACTTCACCGTCACGCACGGCGCGGACCATTATTGCACGGCCGTGGAGTTCATCACCCGCCTGTCCGGGTACGCCACCCACTTCCTGGACAAGAAAAAGCTGGAGGCGGCCATGACCAGGGCCGGGTTCTCCAACCTGACCCACGCCTTCACCGGGCCGGACAAGCGGTCCCTGCTGGTGGTGGGACGCAAGACGCCTTAACCAATCTTCACTTCCGTCCGATAGCGTGGGTGAGCAACACGGAGGTTGCCCCATGCAGATCACCTATTGGGACCGGACGGACCCGTCGTGGTGGGAACGTCTGGGGCTGGACCCGGCCGCACTGGAGCGGTTGGGGGTCCTGGAGGGCGGAGACGAACCGGCCGTCACGGACGGAGATTCGACTTCCATCTCGGCCGAGGCCGTGCGCCTGTTCGAGCAGAGCGCGCTCAAGCCGCTGGTGGGCGAGGCCCTGTCCCTGAAATCCATTGAACGGCGCATCGCCGTGGTCCAGGCCGAAATCGCGGAGGTCTGGAACTCGGCCCTGCCCGACGACGAAAAAAACCGCCTGGTCTCCTGCAAGGAGAACGAGATCGCCCTGTTGCGCGCCGGGCAGTTCGCGTTCGCCAAGGCAGGCTTCTACAGGGCGGCTTAGCAGGCTGTCCGAATTCTCCCCCTGACTTCGTTGCCGCACCGTTTTCAAATCCTCACGTAGGCCAACTACGCTGCGGATTTGAAAACGGCTTGCGCCTTGTCAGGGTGATTTTCGAACAGCCTGCGTACCGGGATTAAAAAAGAAAAACAGCAGGCCGTTCACAAACCGTGAGGGATCGTTTCGCCCGCAGCAACGCCGCCATCGCGGGAATGTGGACGGCCTGCTAGCCCTGGCCGATATCCATGCAGAGGATGAGTTGCGGGCCCTGGAAGTGGTGGAAGGTCTGGGCGATGGTGATGCACTGGTTGCCCGAGGCCAGGGAGATGTACGGCTCGGTGGTGAACTTGGGCAGCCCGGCCCGGATGGGCAAATAGTATTCCTTGAGCGAGTGGTCCGTGCCCAGCTTGGCCGGCTCGTAGATCAGCCGCTTGGACTCCTTGAGCCGCTCCGGGTTGCAGACCGTGGCCGTGACCTGGCGGCCGGACATGTCCAGCACGTACAAACACTCGATGGCCTCGTAGGCGTCGATGTATTCGGAGAGCTTGGCGTCCAGGTGCAGGCTGGGATCGTTGGTCAGGCCGTCGCAAATCCCGGCGATGAGCTCGTCGTATCCCCGGAACAGGGCCTTTTCCGCGGCAAT
The DNA here is from genome assembly GCA_963666895.2 of Desulfovibrionaceae bacterium. GTDB lineage: Bacteria > Desulfobacterota > Desulfovibrionia > Desulfovibrionales > Desulfovibrionaceae. Next base: position 154,659 of record CAXXNS010000001.1, read on the forward strand.
GCGGTCCATGACGTGGGTCCGGAAGCTCTCGGCCACGGTTTCCACGCGCTCCTCGGCCATGCTCAGGTCCTGGTTCAGCCTGCCGGGGCGGCCGAAATAATATCCCTGGTACATGTCCACGCCGATGGCCAGCATGGCCAGGACCTCCTCCTGGGTCTCCACGCCCTCGGCCAAAACCAGGGCGCCGAGCCTGCCGCCCATCTTGACGATGCTCTTGGCCACCTCGATCTTGTAAAACTGCTGGTGCACCTCGGAGATGAGCGAGCGGTCCATCTTCAGGATGTCGGGCTTGAGGATGGGGATGCGGTCCAGGTTGGAGTGGCCCGCGCCCACATCGTCCAGGGCGATGAGGAAGCCGTGGTTGCGGTACGCGGACACGAAGGCGGTCAGGGCCTTGATGTCCAGGGACTTGGACTCGATGATCTCGATGATGATGTTGTTGGGGCTGATGCCCGACTGCCGGACCTGGTTCAGGAGGACCTGGGAGCCCACGCTGTTGCTGTCGATGACCGAGGCGTCGATGTTCACGGACAGCAGCAGGCCCTTGTTCCGCTGGTGCAGCGTGGCGAAGGCGTCCAGGGCCTTTTGCCTGCACACCCGGTCCAGATCCAGGAGCCTGCCCTCGGCCGCGGCCAAACGGAACAGGGAGTGCGGCGGGATGGTCACCCGGGTGCCGGGCACCTGGCCCCGGGACAGGGCTTCCAGGCCGAAGACCGAGCCGCGCTTGATGGAGACCAGGGGCTGGAAGTGGGTGACCACCGATTCCGTGTCGATGAGCCGGTGGATGTCCAGTTCCGTGGGGAGGCAGCACTCGCCTGAATGCGCTTCGCTGCTGGGATCGGACTGGATCATGCGGGGCTCCTTAAAATGAAAGGCCGGGGCGGTCCGTCCGCCCCGGCCTGGGGTCGTTGTCGGGTTTGTTTGTCTGTTAGTCGTAGATGTTCTCTTCGCCCGTGCGGATGCGCAGCGACTTCACCACGTCCTGGACAAAGACCACACCGTCGCCTTCCTTGCCGGTGACAGCGGCCTCACGGATGGTCTTGACCGCGTCTTCCATCAGCTCTTCCTTGACACCCACTTCCAGGCGGACCTTCTTGAGCAGGTTCACTTCGATGACTACGCCGCGGTAGGTCTCGGTGAATCCCTTCTGCCGGCCCGAGCCCATGATGTTGGTCACGGACATGGAGTAGATGCCCTTGGCGTAGAGCGCCTGCTTCACCGAGGTGAGCTGTTCGGGGCGGACATAGGCGATAATGAGCTTCATGGGATGTTGCCTCCTTGGATTGCTTGTCTGTTGTCAGGGCTGTTGCCCGGTTACTCCACGGTGAAGATCTGGAAGCCGGCGTAGGCCTCGGAGCCGTGCTCGGAGAGGTCCAGACCGCGCAACTCTTCTTCCTTGGACACGCGCAGACCGAAGATCAGCTTGACCAGGCCGAAGGCCAGCAGGCCCATGCCGAAGGCCCAGACGAAGTAGGTCAGCACGCCGACGGCCTGCACGCCCAACTGGGTCATGCCGCCGCCGAAGAACAGGCCGCCGTCCGCGTTGAACAGACCGCAGGACAGGGTGCCCCAGGCGCCGTTGACGCCGTGCACGGAAACCGCACCGACCGGGTCGTCGACCTTGAGGACCTTGTCGATGAACTCAATGGACAGGACGACCAGGATACCGGCGATGAGGCCGATGATGATGGCCGGGAACGGGGTGACCGTGGCGCAGGGGGCGGTGATGGCCACCAGGCCGGCCAGGGCGCCGTTCATGCTCATGGACATATCAGGCTTGCCGAACCGAATCCAGGACAGGGCCAGGGCGGCCAGGGTGCCGCCGCAAGCGGCCAGGGAGGTGTTCATGGCGATCAGGCCGATTTCGGGAACCACGGCGGTGGTGGAGCCGGGGTTGAATCCGAACCAACCGAACCAGAGGATGAACACGCCCAGCGCGGCCAGGGGGATGTTGTGGCCCGGGATGGCCTTGGCCTTGCCGTCGGTGGTGTACTTGCCGATGCGGGGACCGACCACGATGGCGCCGGCCAGGGCGACCCAGCCACCCACCGAGTGAACCACGCTGGAACCGGCGAAGTCGCAGAAGGCCACGGAGAAAGTGCCTTCCAGCCAGCCGGCGTCGCCGAACAGGCTGCCCCAGGCCCAATGGCCGGAGATGGGGTAGATGACGCCGGTGACCAGGATGGAGACGATGATGTAGGAGCCGAACTTGGTGCGCTCTGCGATGCCGCCGGAAACGATGGTGGCCGCGGTGGCCGCGAACACGGACTGGAAGAACCAGAAGGTGAAGGCCCAGGCCATGCCGCCTTCCTCGATGCCGGTCAGGCCGAAGTAGCTGGAGCCGATGAAGCTGCCGCCGGTGCCGAACATCAGGCCGAAGCCGAGCAAGAAGAAGATGGGCTGGCCGACGCCGAAGTCCAGGAAGTTCTTCATGATGATGTTGCCGGCGCTCTTGGCCCGGGTGAACCCGCACTCAACGCAGGCGAATCCGGGCTGCATGAACATGACCAGCATGGCCGCGATGAGGGTCCACATAATGTCGCCGTTGGCCTGGCTCAACATGGCCTCGTCCTGGGCAAACGCAAGGGTGGGGACGAGGGCCAGGGCCAAGGGACCCAGGACCTTGATCAGCCGGGGAATCCGACCGAACCGGACAGGGGTGCTGAAAAACATACACTTCCTCCTTGAATGGGAAATTGGGGTTGCTGCCTGCCGTTTCAATGCCCCGTGCTTGAGCAAGGTCCGGGCCAAACGATGCAACACGTCAAAAACAAATGACAAAATGCAGGAGGAGCGTGGCGGAATAGACATTTTCCGCAAAGATTATCACAAATATGTGAGGGTGATTTTGAACTTGTTTTCAAAAATGTAATATTTGATTCGACGTGATTCTTTTGGCCCGCACCTCCTCTCGGGCAAAAAAAACGGTTGACATCGAAATCCGTGTACCATAACCCCCTGTCCATGAACACCCACCGGTCCTTTAGCGTCTATTACTTTGGCTATTGGTTTACCCGCGTCTGCGGTCACCGGAGGGGTGCGGCGTAACCATACGACCACACGCAACCACTTCAAGGGGCCGCAGGCGAAAGCCGGCGGCCCCTTTCTCTTGCCGGGCCGCCGGAAACGCCAACCCCGGAAGGCAACGCAAGGAGAGCAGGTCATGCACATCGGAAAAGCCATCCGGCTGGAGCGCATCTTCAACCGAAACACGGGACGAACGGTCATCGTGCCCATGGACCACGGCGTGTCCGTGGGGCCCATCAAGGGCCTGGTGGACATGAAGAAGGCCGTGAACGGGGTGGCCGCGGGCGGAGCCAACGCGGTCATCGAACACAAAGGCCTGGTCCGTTGCGGCCACCGCACCGAGGGCAAGGACATCGGGCTCATCGTCCATCTGTCCGCCTCCACCTCCCTGTCCCCCTTCCCCAACGCCAAGTGCCTGGTGGCCACGGTGGAGGAAGCCCTGGTCATGGGTGCGGACGGGGTCAGCGTGCACGTCAACCTGGGCGACGAGACCGAGGCCAACATGCTGGCCGACCTGGGCCAGGCCGCCAAGGACGCCTCCCGTTGGGGCATGCCGCTGGTGGCCATGGTCTACGCCCGGGGTCCCAAGGTGAAAGACGAGTACGATCCGGACGTGGTGGCCCATTGCGCCCGGGTGGGCACGGAGCTGGGTGCGGACGTGGTCAAGGTCAACTACACCGGCGACCCCGAAACCTTCTCCCACGTGACCGACGCCTGCTGCATTCCCGTTGTCATCGCCGGCGGGCCCAAGCTTGACAGTACGGAAGCTTTCCTGCGAATGGTCCGAGACTCCGTGGATGCAGGCGGGGCGGGGCTGTCCGTGGGCCGCAACATCTTCCAGCACGACGATCCCACCAACCTGGTTCGGGCCTTGGCCGCGGTGGTCCATGAGGACTACAGCGTGGAGCAGGCCCTGGAAATGCTTGGGTAACGCGGACCGCCGCGACAACGACGAGGAAGCGGATCATGCGACGCATCGTGTTCAAAGCCATTCCATTCGATAAAAAATACGTGACCCTGGCCCTGGAGTCGGGCGTGGACGCCATTTGGTGCGAGGCCGACCGGGCCTCGGACGTGGCCGCCCTGGGCCGGGTGCAGGTACTCACGGACCAGGACGTGGATTCCGTGGCCATCAACGACAAGTCCGACGAGGAGACCGCCGCCCAGGCCCTGTCCAAGGGCCGCACGGTCAGCCTGGCCGCGGGCTGGGAGATCATCCCGGTGGAGAACCTCCTGGCCGTGGGCGGCGACCTGGCCCTGGAGGTGGAGAGCCTGGACAGGGCCCGGCTGGCTGCGGGCGTGCTGGAGCGCGGGGCCGACACCATCGTGGTCACCCCGGAGGGCGCGTCCGACCTGAAGCAGATCGTGGCCGAGCTCAAGCTTTCCCAGGGCACCCTGGACCTGGCCGTGGCCACCGTCACCGAGATCGTGCCCTCGGGCCTGGGCCACCGCGTGTGCGTGGACACCCTGTCCATGCTCAAGAAGGGCCAGGGCATGCTGGTGGGCAACTCCTCGGCCTTCACCTTTCTGGTCCACGCCGAGACCGAGTCCAACCCCTACGTGGCCGCGCGCCCCTTCCGGGTCAACGCGGGAGCCGTGCACGCCTACTGCGCCATGCCCGGGGACAAGACCAGCTACCTGGAGGAACTGACCGCCGGACGGGACGTGCTCATCGTGTCCCACGACGGGTCCACCTCCCTGGCCACGGTCGGCCGGGTCAAGGTGGAGATCCGCCCCATGCTGCGCATCGCGGCCGAGGTGGACGGCCCGGACGGCAAGGTCGTGGGCCAGGTCTTCCTGCAGAACGCCGAGACCATCCGCCTGGTGCGCGAGGACGGCGAGCCCGTCAGCGTGGTCAGCGTCAAGGAAGGCGACCGCGTGCTGGTGCGCACCGACGCGGCCGGACGCCACTTCGGCATGCGCATCAAGGAAGAGATCAAGGAAGGCTAGCCGTGAGCAAGGACAGGAAGGCGCGGCTGGACACGCTGCGCGAACGCATCGACGACCTTGACGGACGCATCCTCGACCTGCTGAACCAGCGGGCCGAGGTCAGCCTGGAAGTGGGCCGCCTCAAGGCCGGAGACAAGAAGCAAGGCTCCCGGGAGGCCATCTTCAAGCCCAACCGGGAGAAATACGTCATCACCCGGCTCCAGGTGCTCAACCCCGGGCCTTTGCCCGAGCGCCACCTCTACGCCATCTACCGCGAGATCATGAGTTCCTCGCGCCGCCTCCAGCGCCCCGAGCGGGTGGTCTACCTGGGACCGGAAGGCACGTTCTCCTATTTCGCGGGCATCGAGTTCATGGGCCACTCGGCCGAGCTGACCCCCAAGCCGCACCTGGAGGAGATATTCCGGGCCGTGTCCGACGGCGAGTCCGAGCTGGGCATCGTGCCCCTGGAGAACTCCCTGCACGGCACCGTGGGCCAGGCCGCGGACCTGTTCCTGCGCTACCCGGTGCACGTGCATGCCGAGGTCTATCTGCGCATCTCCCACGCCCTCATGAGCCGGGAGGCCTCCCTGTCCGCCATCAAGACGGTCTATTCCCACTCCCAGCCCCTGGGCCAGTGCGCGGACTGGCTGCAGACCAACCTGCCCCAGGCCGAGCGCATCCCCGTGGCCTCCACCGCGGCGGCCGCCCGGACGGCTGCGGACGAGCCGGGCGCGGCCGTGGTCGGGCACGTGCGCCTGGCCCAGATGTTCGGCCTGAGCGTGATGGCCGAGCACGTGGAGGACCTGCCCGACAACTGGACCCGCTTCCTGGTCATCGCCACCAGCCCGTCCAACGAGAAGGACCGGGACAAGACCTCCATCCTGTTCACCACGGCGGACCGGCCTGGGGCCCTGGCCCACGTGCTCAACCTGTTCGCGGACCGCGGCGTGAACATGAACAAGCTCGAGTCCAGGCCGCTACGGGGCGAGAAGTGGAAGTACGTGTTTTTCGCGGACCTGGAATGCGACCTGGGCCTGCCCGAATACAAGGACCTGCTCAAGGAGCTCAAAGAACATTGCCAAATCCTGCGCGTGCTCGGGGCCTACCCCTCGGGCCCGTACCTGGAAGGTTTATAAATGAAGACCATCAGCCTGGAAGCCCCGACCTCCAAGTCCCTTTCCCACCGGGCGCTCATCGCCGCGGCCCTGGCGCCGGGCAAGTCGGTCATCACCGACGTGCTGGACGCCCGGGATTCCCTGGCCACCATCAGCTGCCTGGGCGCGGCCGGGGCCGGGTTCGACGAACGGCCCGGCAAGGTGACCGTGCAAGGCCTGGAAAACGGCCCCATGGGCGGCCCCCTGGACAAGAGCGCGCCCCCGGCCGAGCTGTTCGTGTCCGAGTCCGGCACCACCTGCCGACTGATCACCGGCGTGGCCGCCGCGGGCAAGGGCCGCTTCCGCGTCTCGGGCGAAGGCCGCATGCACGCTAGGCCCATCGGCCGGTTGACCACGGCCCTGGAAAAGCTGGGCACGGCCTTTGAATGGGAGGAGAAAGAGGGCTATCCGCCCTTCGTGCTGGCCACCAAGGGCTTGCAAGGCGGCGTCACCGAGATCGACCTGGAGGAATCCAGCCAGTATCTGTCCGCCCTGCTCCTGGCCGCCCCCCTGGCCGAGAGCGAGGTGCGCATCGACGTGGTCGGGTCCAAGGCCGTGTCCTGGCCGTACGCCGCCCTGACCCTCAAGGTCATGGAGGACTTCAAGGCCGGATTCACGGTCCAGGCCCTGGAAAACGGGACCTGGACGGACAAGCCCTGGCGGGCCCTCAAGTCCATCGAGCCCGGCAAGGTCCGCTTCCTGGTGCGCCCCACGGGCTACCAGCCCTGCGACTACCGGGTGGAGGCCGACTGGTCCGCCTCGTCCTACCTGCTGGCCGCCGGAGCCCTGGGGCCCACGCCGGTGCGGGTGGCCAACGCCCGGGCCGACTCCCTGCAGGGCGACCGGACCATCATGGACATCCTGTCCTCCATGGGCGCCATCGTGCAGGCCGCGCCCGACGGCGTGACCGCCCATCCGGCCGACAACGGGCTTACGGGCGTGGACGTGGACATGGGCCGCTGCCCGGATCTGGTGCCCACGGTATCGGTGGTGGCCGCCCTGGCCCGGGGCGAGACCCGCATCCGCAACGTGGGCCATCTGCGCATCAAGGAGTCCGACCGCCTGGCCGCCGTGGCCCAGGAGCTTTCGCGCATCGGCACGGAGGTGGAAACGTTCGACGACGGCCTGCGCATCGTCCCGGCTCCCCTGCCCAAGGGCAAGATTTCCTTCTCCTCCCACGGCGACCACCGCATGGCCATGTGCCTGACCCTGCTGGCCCTGCGCGGCATCGAGCCCGAGCTGGACGACGCCGACTGCGTGGCCAAGTCCTTCCCGGGCTTTTTCCGGGTCATGAAGCCCGTGCTGGCCGCGGCCAAAAAGAGGGGCGCGTCGTGAACGGGCTGCGACGGGCGGCCGTGGTCGGGGCGAGCGGCCAGATGGGCGGGCTCCTGGTCCGCGACCTGGCCGGGCTGGGCCTGGACGTGGACGGCCTGTCCCGTCCCTACGACACCGCCGAGGCCCGCCAGGCCCTGGGCAAGGCCGACCTGGTCATCCTCTGCGTGCCCGTGACCGCCCTGCCCGCCACCCTGAAGCTGGTGGCGCCGCATCTGTCGCCGCCCACCATCCTGGCCGACGTGACCTCGGTCAAGGTGCTGCCCATGAAGCTCATGACCGAGGCGTACTCCGGCCCGGTCATCGGCACCCACCCCCTGTTCGGCCCGGTGATCCCCGAGGGGCACACGCCCCGCACGGCCGTCACCCCGGCCCAAGGCGTGGACCCGCAGCCGCTCATGGACCTGTTCGAGCGGTCCGGGTACCACCCCTTCCCGAGCACGCCCGAGGAGCACGACCGCGCCCTGGCCTTCGTGCAGGGGCTGAATTTCACGACCACCGTGGCCTTCCTGGCGGCCATGCGGCAGGTGGACAACATCGAGAACTACGTCACGCCGTCGCTGAACCGCCGCCTGGATTCGGCCCACAAGATGCTGACCCAGGACACCGAGCTGTTCGCCACCGTGTCCGAGGCCAATCCCTACATCCAGGAAACCGTGCGCCAGTTCCGGGCCTATTTGTCCATCGCCGCGGGCGGCGACCTGGAGCTGCTGGCCGACCACGCCCAGTGGTGGTGGCGCAGGGACACGGGGAGGGGCTCCCCGGAGGATTCGCCGACGACCGGGACCTGATCCGCCGCGTCGGCGGGCCCTCCCGGGCGTCCCTCCAGGGGACTCCCCCGGCAAAGGCAACGACGACGCGGCAACCCGAACACGGACATCAGACAGGACACATTCAATGGAACCGATCACGCTCAAGCAGTACGGCAAATGGCTCCCGGCCGACGTGCAGACCACCATCAGCCTGTACATGGGGCTGGTGGGCGAATCCCCCGGCATCCTCCTGGAATCGGCCGAGGTGGACGGCCGCTGGGGGCGCTACTCCCTCATGGCCTGGGACTTCCGGCTGGAACTCTTTCCCAAGGACGGCAAGCTGGCCGTCAACGTGGCCGACGACCGGCTACGCCCCCTGGCCGACCTGGCCGGACTGGATTTCCTGGACGGGCTCCGGCAGGCCCTCGACACCCTGACCCTGGAACCGGACCTGGACCGGCTGCCCCCCATCACCCGGGGCCTGCTCGGCTACTTCGGCTACGGCGCCGCGGGCATGTTCGAGCCCAAGCTGGCCCAGGCCCTGCCCCCGGACACGGCCGAGGCGCGCCTGGTCCTGCCCGGCCGGGTCATGCTCTTCGACCATTTGCACCACCGTTGCTGCTTCCTGTCCCTGGACCAGGGCGCGGAGCTGACCCCGGCCCCCACGGAATGGTTCGCCCCGCTGACCGCTCCCGAAACCGGCCTGCCCACGGCCACGCCCGGCGAAGAGGAGTACAAGGCGGCCGTGCGCAAGGCCAAGGAGCTCATCACCCAGGGCGAAGGCATCCAGGTGGTGCCGTCCACCCGCTTTACCGTGCCCGTGTCCGACAAGCCGTTTCGCATCTACCGGCGGCTGCGGCAGGCCAACCCCTCGCCCTTCATGTTCTTCATGAAATTCGAGGACGGCGTGCTCCTGGGCTCCTCGCCCGAGATGATGGTCCGCTGCGAGCAGAACCGCCTGGAGGTCCGGCCCATCGCCGGGACCCGGCCGCGCGGGGCCACCGAGGCCGAGGACATGGCCCTGGCCCAGGAGCTGCTGGACGACCCCAAGGAGCGGGCCGAACACGTCATGCTGGTGGACCTGGGCCGCAACGACCTGGGCCGCATCGCCAAGCCGGGCTCGGTGGAGGTGGTCAAGTTCATGCAGGTGGAGCGCTTCTCCCACGTCATGCACCTGACCAGCTACGTGGAGGCCGACATCAAGGACGGACTGGACGCCGTGGACGTGCTGGCGGCCACCTTCCCGGCCGGGACCGTGTCCGGCGCGCCCAAGATCTGGGCCATGCAGACCATCGCCGAGCTGGAAAAGGTGGACGGCAAGACCCAGCAGCGCGGGCCGTACGCGGGCTGCATCGGCTGGATCGGCCTGGACAACGGCGCGGTGAACCTGGACACGGGCATCACCATCCGCTCCATGTGGATCAAAGGCGGCGTCTGCCACTGGCAGGCGGGCGCGGGCATCGTCTACGACTCGGACCCGGACAAGGAATGGCAGGAGTGCAACAACAAGGCCCGGGTGCTCATGGAAGTGGTTCGCGGCAAGGAGGTGGGCGATGTTTTTGCTGATCGATAACTTCGACTCCTTCACCTTCAACCTGGTCCAGGCCTTCCAGCAGCTGGGGGCCGACCCGGTGGTGCTCAGAAACGACCGCGACGAGCTCCTGGACGAAAACTTCGTCAAGACCCTGACCCGGGTCTGTTTGTCGCCCGGGCCGTCCAACCCGGTCAACGCGGGCCACTGCCTGGATTTCCTGGCCATCCTGGAGAAGGTCGCGCCGACCATCCCGGTGCTGGGCGTCTGTTTAGGGCATCAAACCCTGGGGTACTTCGCCGGGGCCTCGGTAGTGGTCAATTCGCGCATCATGCACGGCAAGACCAGCCTGGTGCGCCACCACGGGGACGGGCTGTTCACCGGGGTGGTCAACCCGGTGGAGGTCTGCCGCTACCACTCCCTGGTGGTGAAGGCCGAGGAGGCCCCGGACAAGCTCCGCGTCACCGCGGACACGGACCAGGGCGAGGTCATGGGCCTGGCCTACACGGACCGGCCCTGGGTGGGCCTGCAATTCCATCCCGAGTCCATCCTGACTCCTCACGGGCCCAAGATGCTCAAGAACTTTCTGGACATGAACCCCTGACGGCGGGAGAAGCACATGACGACCAACGTATCCGACATCCTGGAACTGCTCATCGCGGGCAAGAACCTGACCGACCTGCAGGCGGACATGGTTTTCGACGAGCTGCTGGAGGGGCGGCTGGGACCGGCCCAGGCCGGGGCCTTCCTCATGGGGCTCAGGATCAAGGGCGAGGACTCCACCGACCTGGCCGCGGGCGTGCGGGCCGGGATCAAGCACGCCACCCCCATCCCCGGGGTGAGCGACGTGCAGCCCTACCCGACCATCGACACCTGCGGCACGGGCGGCGACTCCCAGCACTCCTTCAACTGCTCCACGGCCGTGGCCCTGTTCCTGGCCGACATGGGGCACAAGGTGGTCAAGCACGGCAACCGGGCCGTGTCCTCCTCCTCGGGCTCGGCCGACGTGCTGGAGGCCCTGGGCGTGGACATCCAGGTCCCGGCGGACAAGGCGGCCGAGATCCTGGAACGCGACAACTTCATCTTCATGTTCGCCCCGGCCTACCACCCGGCCTTCAAGCACATCGTGCCCGTGCGCAAGGAGCTGGGCATCCGCACCCTGTTCAACCTGCTGGGACCGCTGATCAACCCGGCCCGGCCGAGCCACCAGCTCCTGGGCGTGGGCGACCCGGAACGGCTGTTCATCATGAGCGAGACCCTGCTGCTCATGGGCATCGAGAAGGCCCTGGTCATCCACGGCGCGGGCGGGTTCGACGAGCTGACCCCGTTCGGACCGGCCCGGGGCTACCTGATCGAGAACGGCCGCATGGAAAAGACGGTCATCAACCCCGACCGTCTGGGCTTCGGCACCTTCGCGCCGCAGGACGTGCGCGTGTCCGACGCGGGCGAGGCCCACTCGGTCATGCGCCGGATCCTGGCCGGGGACGGTCCCGAGGCCATGATGCAGATGGTGGCCCTGAATCTGGCCGCCTGCGTACACCTGCTCACGGACCGCGACCTCAAGGAATGTGCGGAAGAAGCCCGCACGCGGGTCAACCAGGGCCTGACCCGGGGGCTGCCCGGTGCTTGAGCGCTTCCGCGCGGCCAAGCAGGCCGAGATCGACGGGCTGCTGGCCCGGCAGGCCAAGGGCGACATGCCCGAGCCCTGGTCCGGCACGCGGCCCGGATTCTCGGACGCGCTCAAGGCCAAGGGCAAGGGCGCGGTCATCGCCGAGTACAAGCGTGCCTCGCCCTCCAAGGGCGTGATCAACGAGCGGCTCGGTCCGGCCCAGGTGGCCGATGCCTACCTCGCGGGCGGGGCCGCGGCCATGAGCGTGCTCACCGAGGAGGCCCACTTCCGGGGCAGCCTGGACTATCTGTTCCAGGCCCATGAAGCGACCGGAGCGGGCCTGCCCCTGCTGCGCAAGGACTTTTTGTACCACCCGGTGCAGGTGGCGGCCACCGCGGCCACCCCGGCCTCGGCCCTGCTGATCATCGTGCGCTGCTTTGACAGCGACCAGGACCTGGCCGACATGCTGGCCGCGGCGGACCAGGCCGGGATCGAGGCCGTGACCGAGGTCTTCGACCAGGCCGACCTGGACCGGGCCCGCAAGGCAGGAGCCCGGATCATCCAGGTCAACAACCGCGACCTGGACACGCTGGCCGTCAGTTTGGACGTGTCGCGGGACATGGCCAAGCGCATGGGCCAGGCCGGGTATGAGGAATTATGGATCAGCGCCAGCGGCGTAGAGGATCGCGCCACCGTGCAGGAGCTGGCCGGGCTGGGCTTTGATGCCGTGCTGGTGGGCACCTGGCTCATGGCCGGAGACGATCCCAAAAGCCGCCTGGAACGGCTGACGAACATCTGATGGAGAAGGAGTCATGGACATCCTGGTCAAGGTCTGCGGACTGACCAACGTATCCGACGCGGAAGCCGCAGCCGGACTCGGCGCGGACATGCTGGGCTTCATCTTTCACCCGCCGAGCAGGCGTAACGCCCCGGTGGAGGTTCCGGCCAGGGTGGACCCGGGCAACGCCCTCAAGGTGGGCGTGTTCGTGGCCCAGAGCCCGGAAATGATGGTGGACATCATGGACGAGGCCGATCTGGACCTGGCCCAGCTCCACGGCGGCCAGGACGAGCACGTCTGCGAGGCCATGGGCCCGGACCGGGTCATCAAGGTCCTGTGGCCCGAACGCTACGCCTCGGCCAAGGCCCTGCAGGCCGACCTGGACCGTTTCGCGCCCCTGGCCCGCTGGTTCCTGTTCGACGCCGGAAACTCGGGCGGCGGCCACGGCCGAAGCCTGAAAAGCTCGCTCCTGGCCGAAGTGGAGCCCCCCCTGCCCTGGCTCCTGGCCGGAGGCCTGGGCCCGGAAACCATCCAGGCCGCCCTGGACATGGAGCCCGACGGCGTGGACATGAGCTCCGGGGTGGAGGCCTCGCCCGGGATCAAGGACCTGGACAAGGTGGCCCGGGTCATGGAGATGGTCAGGAACCGCTGACGGCCGCGGGCAGGGTCATGGTCACGGTGGTGCCCCGCTCCTCCGAGGTGTCCATGGTCACGTCCCCGCCCAGGGTGCGGGTGATGAGCCGGGCCGAGTAGGTACCCAGGCCCGTGCCCTCGCGCTTGCCGTGGGTGGCGTACTTGTTGAAGAAAGTCTTGCGCACGGCCGGATGCACCGCGCCCTGGTTGCTCACACGCACCCGGACCCGGCCGTCCTCGCGGTCCAGGGCCACGCGGACCTCAGTCTCCAAAGGGGCGGCCTCCAGGGCGTTGAGCACCAGGTTGGTCAGTGCCGTGTACAGCAACAGCTCCTCGCCCAGGGCCAGGACCGAGTCCCCCTCCACGGCCGGGCGGCCGTCCACCAGAACCGGCGTGTCGAGCTTCTTGCCCCGGGCCAGGGCGGAGTGCTCCTCCAGGGCCTTTCGCGCCAGGACCGCCATGTCCACCGGCGCCGGCCGGGGCTCGTACTCGTTGTTCTCCATCTTGAACAAATCCCTCGAGAGGTCCAACATGCGCAGCATGCGGCGGCCCGACTCCTCGATGAGCTTGAGCATGTGGACGTTCTCCTTGGACAGCTCGGCCGTCTCCAGGATGAAACCCGGAAAGTCGATGAACGCCGTCAGGGGAGCGCGCAGGTCGTGGCGCATGATGCGGTCCACGTCCGCGCGCATGGTCTCGGCCTGCTTGAGCTCCCGGAACACGGAGTTCAGCGGCCGGGACAATCCCTCCACCACGATGGCCCAGTACACGCACCAGAACGCGGCCAGCTTGAAGAAGTGGCCGAACACGTTGGCCTCGTCGTAGACCCCGGCGTAGAAGGTGAACGCCAGCTCCGCCGCCACCGAGCAGGCCATGGCCACCAGGAGCAGGTACATGACCCGGTTGCGGGAGCGGTCGCGCCGGACCAGGAACAGAACCCCGGCCAGCAGGGTCACGCCCACCACCGCGTATTCGCTGACCACCTTGAACACGGTCAGGCCCGATCCCTCCACCCAGCAGGCCGGGAACCGGCCGCTGAAGATCAGCCAAAGCAGGAGGGCCGTGGCCGCGGACCATCCGGCCAGACAGTACCAGCCCTTGATCCGCCGTCCGAACAGCAGGGGCGTTCCCAGCAAGGCGGCCGTCTCGAGATAGCGGGCCGCGATCCAGAGCTGGGTGGGCAGGTTGGCCCCGTGTCCGGGGAACACCCCCGCGCCCTCGTAGGCCATGGCGTGCAGCAGGCCCACCAGGCCGACCATGAAGAATCCGGCTCCCAGGTAGAGCAGGTAGCCGTTGTGCCGGGAATACTTCCTGGTGTTCCAGGCCAGGAAAAAGAGGCTCCAGCCCATGGCCGTCATGGACACCTCGACCAGGGAATGGAACAGGAGGAAAGAGCTGGTGCTGACCCAGGCCAGTCCAACCGCCACCACGGTCAGGCCCAGCATCCAGGCCATGAAACGTTGCCTGGAGAACGGTCCCGGCGTGTCGATATGCTGCAATGAAGAGGACATCGCCGTTAGTATACGACAATGGGGCGAAAAAACGCAATATGGAAAGGACGAAGCGGGAAACTAGACGATCTTGTCCAGATACCAGGCCCAGACCTGGTCACCGGCCAGGATCCAGAGCATGGCCCCCAGGCAGAGGAAGGGGCCGAAGGGCACCCGGGTGCGCCCGCCTTTGGCGTTGGGCCGGGCCAGGTACCAGAACGAGGCCAGCAGGGCCGTGATGGTGGCGGCCAGGAGCACGAAGGGCAGCGCGTCCACCCCGAGCAGAAAGCCGATGACCAGCATGAGCTTGACGTCGCCCAGGCCCAGCCCCTCGGCGCCCCGCAGGCGGCGGTACGCGAAGTGGATGATCCAGAACCCGCCCGCGCCGATGAGCCCGCCCAGCAGCGGCGGCATCAGCCGCTCCCAGGCCGAGCCCGTGTTCAGCAGCAGGGCCGAGCAGGCCAGGGCCACGGCCGAGCCCGGCAGGGTGTAGATGTCCGGCAGCAGGAAGTGCTCGAAGTCGATGAAGGACAGGACCACGAAGAGCCAGCCGAAGCCCAGGTACACGCCCCAAGCCGCGCCGGGCCCGTAGACCAGGGCCACGGCCAGCGCCCACAGCCCGCAAACGAGCTCCATGACCGGGTAGCGGAGGCTGACGGGCTTGCCGCAGCCCCGGCAGCGGCCTCGGACCAGGAGCCAACCGGCCAGGGGCAGCCCCTCCAGCCAGGTCAGGCGGCGGCCGCACTCGGGACAGACCCAATGGGGCTTCTCGGACAGGCCCATGCCCGGCTTGTCGTACCGCGCCACCAGCACCGTGGCCAGGCTTCCCAGGGCCAGGCCCAGAAGCGTTGAACAGAGGGCGAAAACGACCGTTCCCATGCCTTCCCCCCGGCTTGCGCGCACCCCGGGCGACTTGAAGAATCCCGGGTTTTGCTGCATGAATGGAACCCGACACCCGGGTACCCCATTTCTCCGGGAGCCACAAGATCACCAGGCGCGCAAGGAGCCCGCATGCCAGACTATCGCTTCATTCCCACCATGACCGAAGAGGAGTTGGCCAAACACCAGCTGGCCGGACTCCAATGGACCACGGACCACGCCTTTGCGGGCAGCCCGTTCTACCGCCAGCGCCTGACCGACGCCGGATTCAAGCCCGGGGCCATCCAAAGCCTGGACGACATCCGCTCCCTGCCCTTCACCACGGCCGACGACCTCAAGGACGGCTACCCCATGCCCCTGCTGTCGGTGCCGGAAAAAGACGTGGTGCGCATCCACGGCTCCTCGGGCACCACGGGCAAGCGCAAGATCCTGACTTACACCCAGAAGGACATCGACGACTGGAAGGACATGTTCGCCCGCTGCTACGAGCTGGCCGGGCTGACCGTGGAGGACCGGGTCCAGATCTGCGTGGGCTACGGCCTGTGGACGGCCGGGGCCGGGTTCCAGCTGGGCTGCGAGCGCCACGGGGCCATGGCCCTGCCCGTGGGCCCGGGCATGCTGGACATCCAGCTCCAGATCCTCACCGACCTCAAGCCCACCTGCGTCTGCTCCACCGCGTCCATGGCCCTGCTCCTGGGCGAGGAGGTCCAGAAACAGGGGCTCAGGGACAAAATCGCCCTCAAAAAGGCCATCTTCGGCTCCGAGACCCACACCCCCAAGATGCGGGCCCAGTTCGAGGAGGCCCTGGGGCTGGAGGGCAGCTACGACATCAGCGGCATGACCGAGCTCTACGGCCCCGGCACCGGGCTGGAGTGCGACCTGCGCGCCGGCATCCACTACTGGGCCGACATGTATATCCTGGAGATCGTGGACCCCGAGACCCTTGAGCCCGTGGAGCCCGGCCAGGTGGGCGAGATGGTGGTCACCACCCTGCAGAAGGAGGCCAGCCCGCTGATCCGCTACCGCACCCACGACCTGACCCGGCTCATCCCGGGCCCCTGCGACTGCGGCTGCACCATGCCCCGACACGACCGCATCCAGGGCCGCTCCGACGACATGTTCATCTTCCGGGGCGTGAACATCTACCCCGGCCAGATCGCCGCGGTGCTGGAGAAGTTCCCGGAACTGTCCGCTGAGTACCAGATCACCCTGCAGCGCAGCGAGGGGCTGGACCATATGACCGTACGCGTGGAGCGGGCCCCCGAGACCGACGCGGCCGGGGACGAGAACCTGACCAAGGCCGTGGCCGGGGAAATCCGCAGCCAGATATTGGTCCGCTCCGCCGTGGAGGTGCTCAAGCCCGGCGCGCTGCCGCGCAGCTTCTCCAAGACCAAGCGCGTGCACGACGAACGCGCCGAAGACTGATCCCGGGAGGCCGCCATGTCCGAGGAAAACCTGTTTTACACGGACAACCGCTGGAACAACATGTACGCCTACGCCCAGGCCCTGGAGGACCTGGTCCAGACCGGGGCGGACCCGGTGGAGAGCGCCATGACCACCCTGTCCCTGGTCCTGGAGCAGTTCCCGGAGAGCCCGCCCGTGGACACCGAGTCCCACCATCTGGTCTGCGTACACAAGCTGGTCAAGGTGGTGCTCGGCGCGCTGCGCAAGGACAAGATCGCGCGCATGAGCCGGGGCGAGGGCGTGGAAGGCTCCGGACCCGCCAACCCCAGCAAGCCCGTGGCCTGACCGGCCCGGAACCAAGGAGAAAAACCATGTCCGATACCGTGATGTTCCGCCTGGCCAAGGGCGGCGACCTGCTGGAGGAGATCGGCCGGGTGGTCGAGGGCCTGGGCATACGCCGTGGCCTGGTCCAGGTCATCGGCGCCCTGGAGCGGGCCAGCCTGGGCTACTACCACCAGGACAGCCGCGAGTACGAGGACCACGAGGTGAACGAGCCCGTGGAGCTGCTCTCGGGCATGGGCAACATCTCCCTCAAGGACGGCGAGCCCATGGTCCACCTGCATCTGGTCCTGTCCGGCAAGGACGGCGCCTGCCTGGGCGGCCACGCCATGCCCGGCTGCGTCATCTTCGCCGGGGAGTGCGCGGTGCGGCCCGTGGAAGGCCCGGACCTGGTGCGCGAGTACGACGAGGCCACCGGCCTGTTCCTCTGGGGCGGCTAGACCAAGGAGGCACCCATGATTCGGCTCGTCCAAAGCACGATCCTTGCCCTGTTCCTGGCCTGCTTGGCCGTGCCCTGCGCCGCCCAGGACTCCCAACGGTCCCTGCTGAGCGACCTGGTCCCGTCCGGGTTCGACGGCCTGGAGTTGGGCACGGAGCTGAGCGCGGTGCCGGGGCTGGTCCCCAGCCGCGTGGTGCGGGTGGAAAGCCCCATGGAGGGCGACTACGACGTGGACTTCTACACCCGCGAAGGCCAGTCCATGACCTTCGCCGGGGCGGCGCTGTCCACGGTGGAGTATGGGTTCTGCGACGGGCAGCTGTGCACGGTGGTGGCCACGGCCCTGGGCCCGGACAACTACGAGCGGTTGCTCGCGCACTACCTGGCCACCTACGGCACGGACGAGCGGACCGCCTTCGCCTACGACACGGTCTGGGACCGCATCTACACCGAGGAGCGGGAAGACGGCATCGTCTCGCACCTGTGGATCGTGTGCGAGCGCCAGACCGACAACTGCGCCCTGGCCGGGCTGACCTGGCAGGAACGCATCGGCCGGGCCATCCTGGACATCGGCCAGCAGGTGAACCCCGACTGACGCGAGGAGGCCGCCATGGACGACGACAAGATCAAGGACGTATTCGAAAAGTTCTTCGACAAGTACAAGAAGACCGAGGGGGACGAAAGCGCCTGGTCCGCCTTCTTCACCCAGCACGCGCCCGAGGGCACGTTCGAGATCAACTTGACCAAGTGCCCGCGCGGCAACATCTTCAAGCCCTTTGCCAAGGGCAGGAAGCTGCCCGAGGTGGAAGGCTGGGAAAACTTCTCCAAGGCCATGAAGCAGTGGGAAAAGGAACATCCCGACCTGTTCTCGGCCGACAAGTTCTTCTCCGAGATGAAGGATATCACCTGATCCGGCTTGCTAGCCGGGCTGCCAGACGTAGGCCTTCCAGACCTTGGGAAGGCGCTCCTCCAGGAACTGGCGCCTGGTATCCCAGAACTCCTTCCTGCGCTTGCGCAGCTGGGCCACGCGCATGGGCTCGGGCGGCTCGGACTCCTCGGCCACCGTGCAGGCCAGGAGAATCTTGACCGCCAGGTAGTGCGGGTACTGCCCGGGCTTGGCGTTCTTGAACACCACGTCCACGCCCGCGTCCTGGGTCAGGTCCGTGAAGTTGGGCGGGAAGAAGTTGAGGAACTCCACATGGCCCACGCCCGGCGGGGGCATGGGCACCAGCCGGCCGTCCCGGTTCTTGTCCATGAACGCGGCCAGCTCCTTGTTCATCCTGGCGTCCAGCAGCAGATGGCACTCGTCCACCTTGAGCCCGCTCAGCAGGGCCAGCTCGATCATGGACTTGGGCGTGAACCAGCGGATGTGCTCCTCGTTGAAGTGGCCGTCCAGGCCGTAGGGGAAGTCCCCGTGCAGGAGCGCGAAGATGGTGCGCCAGTGCTGGGCGTTGGGGCAGACCAGGAGAAGCTTGCCGCCCGGGGCCACGTAGCGCTTGACGTAGGACAGGAAATACCAGGGATCGTAGATGTGCTCGAGCACGTCGTGCATGACGATCCAGTTGAAGAAGTGGCGGAACGAGTCGTCCAGGTGGTTGTCGCCCTCACCCAGGTACATGTTCCAGTTGCCGTCGATCAGCCCTTCCATGCTCTCGTGCTGCCGGGGATTGACCTCGATGCCGTACAGCTCGCTGCACTGCTTCTCGTGCTTGAGCCGCAGCAGGAACGCGCCGTCCCCGTACCCGATGTCAAGAATCCGCGACGCGCCCTGCGGCACGATCCTAAACACGTCCTCGCGCTTGTGGCCCCTGGAAATCATGTGTTCGACGCGGTCCCTGACTGCCTGATTCATGCCCTCTCCCGACGTTGCGACATTGCGGACCCGGCCCAAAATGCCGGTGGCCGAAAAGTTTGCAATCGCCATGCCACCGGCCGGGCGCGTCAAGGCCCGGCACGGGTTCGGGCGAGGGGGAAGTGTCGGGCTAGGGGGAAGTGTCGGGCGGTGGGGAAGGGCCGGGCTAGGCCAGGGGGTTGAGGACCAGCTCGTACCCGGTTCCCTGGGCCGTGAGCTGAGCCGACAGGGCGGTACAGAGGTCCGCGGCCCCGTCCGGGACCTTGGCGGCCGGGATGTCGGCCTGGGAGCCCTTGGCCAGGACCGGGAACAAGCGTATGCGCACGCCCGCGCCCTGCATCTCGAGCTCCAGGCGCAGGCTGTCCTCCAGGTCCAGGCCCTGGAAGGTCCCGGCCAGGAGCTCGTACAGCAGGTTCATGAGCAGGAAGGGCCGGGTGCGCAGGGGAATCCCGCCCTCGGGCAGGTCCAGTTCCACCTTGCGGTTGTAGGGCATGTAGGCGGCCAGGGAGGCGATCAGGTCCAGCAGGTCGGCCAGGTCGGCGTCGGCCACGGGCTCGTCGATGCTGTGGGCGAAGCGGTTCATGTTGCGCACCGTGGCGTTGCCCCGCTGCACCAGGCCGACCACGCGCTCGCCCAGCTCCATCATGCGGGTTCCCCGCTCCAGCTTCTCCACCCCGGCCAAGTCCATAATGTCCAGAAGCAGCCCGGAAGTCTCGGAGATGGTGGCCAGGATGTTCTTGATCTCGTGGGAGATGTGGGCGTTCATGCGCCCGAAGAAGGCCAGCCTGTCGATGGTTTCCCGTTCCATGGTCTAGTCCTTGTTGGCGTCGTCCCCGGACGCGTCCTCGTTCATGACCGTGTGGATCATGCCCATGAGCTTTTCGATGCTCACGGGCTTGATCACGTAGCACTCGGCCTCCTCGCTGCCCACGGAGAAGTCGTCCACCGAACCGTGGCCCGAGATGAACATGAACCGCATGTCCGGATTCTTCTTCTGCAGCTCGCGCCTGAGCTCGATGCCCCCGATCTGGGGCATCTTCACGTCCAGGATGGCCAGGTCATAGTTCTCCTTGGACGCCTTTTCCAGGGCCTCGCGGCCCGTGGAGGTCCAGTCCGCGGAATACCCCCGCATGGCCAGCCGTTCGGCCAGCGTGGAGACGAATTCCAGTTCGTCGTCAACCAACAGAATTTTCATGTTCCTCTCCGGATTGCGTTGCCAGCGGCAAGGTGATGGTGAAGGTCGTGCCCTTGCCCTCCTCGCTCTCCACGTCGATGGAGCCGCCCAGCTTCTTGACCAGCCCGTAGGTGATGGACAGGCCCAGGCCTGACCCGCCGGTGGTCCGCTTGGTGGTGAAGAACGGCTCGAATATCTTCTTCATGTTCTCCGGCGAGATGCCGGGACCGGTGTCCGCGATGACCAGCTCCACGTCCTTGCCGTCGTGGGCCGTGGCCGTGATGGCCAGCCGCCCGCCCTGGCTCATGGCCTGGAACGCGTTGTTCACGATGTTCAGGATGACCTGCTGGAGCTTGCCCCGGTCCGAGCGGATGGGCGGCAGGTCGTCCGGGATGGCCACCTCCACCTGGATGTTGCGGTAGGAGGCCTCCTTTTCCAGGAAGCCCAGGACCTCGTCCACCACGCTCTTGAGCTTGAGGCGCTGGATGTTGAGCTCCACCTCGCGGGCGAATCCCAGCAACTGCTTGGTGATCAGGCCGCAACGGTCCACGCTCTGGAGCACCGAGTCGATGTGTCCCATGAGCCGCTCGTCCTGGCAGTCCTCCCCGCACATGGACAGGAGATCCTTGATGAGTCCGGCCTTCATCTCGATGATGGCCAGGGGATTGTTGATCTCGTGGGCCACGCCCGCAGCCAGCCGACCGATGGAGGCCAGCCGGTTGGTGTCCTCCATGTGCTGCAGGGCCTTGGCCTGCTGGCGGTCCGCGTCGTAGGCCTTGTTTATCATGTAGGTGGAGATCAGATAGATGACCCCGACGATGGCCAGGACGCTGGCCACCAGAAAGCCGGAGAGATCGCGCCGCAGGTCGGCCCAGGTGCTCATGACCACGCGCATGGGCTTGAGCACCAGCAGGATGAAGGGCGACCCCTGGATGTAGGCGTATCCCACCTGGTACTCCCGGCCCTGCTTGTCTTCCCAGCGGAAGAGCTGGGTGCGCTCGGAATACGCGGGCACGGGCACGGCCGTGGGCTCGAGCACGATGCCGTGCTCGCGGCCGGGGGTCTGCACCACGCCCTGGTCGTTGATAAGAAAGGCCTCGCTCTCGATGTCCAGGCCGTCCAGGATGCGGGTCAGCCGCCCTGTGTCCAGGGTGGCCCGCAGGATGAACTGCCTGTCCCGTTCCTCGAAGCGCACGGCGATGAACATGTGGGGCTCGTTGCGGTAGCCCAGGAACACGTCGGAAATGAACACCCCGGACTCCGGCATATCCGCGAACCACTCCTGCTCGGAATAGTCCTTGCCCTCCAGTTCAAAGGGCCCGGCATAGGCCACCTGGCGGCCCACGGCGTTGATGAGCCCCAGGTCCACCATGCCGCCGAATCCGACCTTGAGGTTCTTGAGCACCACCTGGAGGTGTTCGGAATCGGACAGCTGGGAATAGGACTGGTCCTCCAGCAGGAATTTGAGGGCCGAGGCCCGCTCCTCCAGGAAATAGAAGATGCTCCGGCGCAGGTTGGAGGTGGCCCGGTCCAGGCGCGAGGCCAGCTGCTGCTCCAGGGAGTCGCGGGTCAGCTTGTAGTCGATGGTGGCCATGACCGCCAGGGGCACCAGGGCCACGGCCGCCAGCAGGACCATGGAGATGCCCCACTGCCGGGTGTAGCTGGTGAACCGGGCATAGGGATCCGCCTTGGCCTCGGCGTTGAAGAACCGGGGCCGGATGGCGAAGCGGACGATGCGCACCAGGCGGTTCATGTCCCCTCCCCCACCAGGGCCTCCACCAGGGCGGCCAGGCGCACGGGCTTGTTCATGAAGGCGGCCGCGCCCAGGTCCAGGCAGCGTTTCCTGTCCTCGTCCGAGCCGTGGCCGGTGATGACGACCACCCGGGTTCGCGGGGCCAGCTTCTTCATGTGGAGCAGCACCTCGCTGCCGTCGATGTCGGGCAGGCGCAGGTCCAGGATGACCAGCCCCGGCTTGATGGTTGAGAAAAGATCAAGGGCCGACAGGCCGTTGTAGGCCACGTTGACCTCGAAATCGCGCATCTCCAGCCGCTCGGCCAGGGAGTCGGCGAACAGGATCTCGTCATCCACGAGCAGCACCGAATGTTTCATAATGCAACTTTTATGAGGCTATTGACATGATGTGTTCGGATATGTACACCGTAATCGTTGCTTTTGTAAACATGGTGTTGCAAAAACCTGGACGAGGGAATGCGTATGTTGACTAAACATTTGAAACGCCTCCATGTTCTGGCCCTCGGGGCTCTGCTGGCCCTGCTGGCCAATCCGGTGGTGGCGTTGGCCACCGAAGAAGTCGCCGCCACGGGCATGGTAGATACCCAACCGTGGTGGTTCTGGCCTTTGATCCTGCTGTTTTTCTGTTTCGTGCTCGGCATCATCGCGGTACTGGCCGGCGTTGGCGGCGGCGTGCTGTATGTGCCGCTGGTCAGCGGCTTCTTCCCGTTCCACATCGACTTCGTGCGCGGAGCCGGACTCATGGTCGCCCTGGCCGGAGCCCTGGCCGCGGGGCCGGGGTTGCTCAAGCGCAACCTGGCCAGTCTGCGGCTGGCCATACCAGTGGCCCTCATCGCCTCCACCTGCGCCATCGCCGGGGCCATGCTCGGACTCTACCTGTCCAAGCTCGATCCCAAAATCGTCCAGGTCAGCCTGGGCGTGACCATCATGGCCATCGCCATTCTCTTGCTCCTGTCCAAGAACACGGTCAAGCCCGTGGTCAAGAAACAGGACGCCATCAGCCTGGCCCTGGGCATGCAGGGCACCTACCTGGACGAGGCCACCCAGGAGCTGGTGGAGTGGAAAACCCACCGCACCCTCATCGGCCTGATCCTGTTCATCTTCATCGGGCTCCTGGCCGGCATGTTCGGCCTGGGCGCGGGCTGGGCCAACGTCCCGGTCCTGAACCTGCTCATGGGCGCGCCGCTGAAGATCTCGGTGGCCACCAGCAAGTTCCTGCTTTCCATCACCGACACCTCGGCCGCTTGGATCTACATGAACAAGGGCGCCGTGATCCCGCTCATGGCCGTGCCCTCCATCGTCGGACTCATGTTCGGCTCCTTCGTGGGCGTGCGGCTGTTGAGCGTGGCCAAGCCCAAGTTCATCCGCTACATGGTCATCGGCGTGCTCCTGTTCGCCGGTTACAAGGCCATCGACAAGGGTCTCGGCATCGGCCTGCTGGGCTAGCGACCCTTTCATACAAGGAGATACATCATGAGCGATCCAAAAAGCCAAAGCAAGCCCATGAAGGAACAGTTGACCTACGCCAACATCCTTCAGCTCGGCGCCTGGACGGGCATTTTCCTGCTCTTCGCCAGCTATGCGATTTATGTCCTGGGCGTCATGGACCCGCACATCCCGCTGGAAACGATCCCGACGCTGTGGACCAAGGGTGTGCATGCCTACACCGAGGCCGGAGCGCCCGTAGGCTGGACGTGGCTGGGCCTGCTGGGCACGGGCGACTACCTGAACTTCATCGGCCTGGCCCTCTTGGCTCTGCTGACCATTGTCTGCTATCTTATCCTCATCCCGGGTTTTATCCGGCACAAGGACTGGACCTACGCCTTCATCTGCATCGCCGAGGTCGTGGTCCTGGCCGTTGCCGCTTCGGGTATCCTGGGCAGCGGCGGACACTAGCCGGGACCGACAAGGAGAATACACATGACAACGCCGAAAACGACCATTCTTCTGGTTGACGACGAGCCCCATTTCCTGGAGTCCGTGGCCGAGCGCGTCCGCCTCAAGGGGTTTGAGGTGCTCACCGCGGCCAACGGCGCCGAGGCCCTGGACGTGGCCGCCAAACAGGACATCCACCTGGCCGTGGTGGACCTCAAGCTGCCCGACATGGACGGCCTGGTGGTCATCACCAAGCTCAAGGAGCGCCAGCCCCACGTGCGCACCATCCTGCTCACGGGCTACGGCGACGACAAGCTCCGCCAGGCCACCCAGTCCCTGAACTCGACCTACTTCGAGAAGCAGGAAATGGGCGGCTTCTGGGACTTCCTCAAGCGCATGCGGAGGCTCCCGGCCGTGCTCCTGGTGGACGACGAGCCCCAGTTCCTGGACACCGTGTCCGAGCGCATCGCCCTCAAGGGCTTCGAGGTGCATACGGCCGAAAACGGCGAGGAGGCCCTGCGCCTGGCCGCGGAGATCGAGTTCGCCTTCGCCGTGGTGGACCTCAAGCTGCCCGACATGGACGGCCTCGAGGTGGTCACCAAGCTCAAGGCCCTGCAGCCCACCCTGGAGACCATCCTGCTCACGGGCCACGGCTCGGACAAGATTCGCGAAGCCACCGAGTCCCTGAACACCGCCTACTTCGAGAAATCGGACATGGGCGGCTTCTGGAGCCATTTGCGCCGCGTCTCCCGGTTCATTGAGAAGACCATGGCCGCCGCGGGCATGGCCACCCACGGGGATCTGGAGGATGCCGAAAAGATCGACCACGGGAAGGACATCTGATTCCCCCGGCCAACAATGACTGCAAGGGGCGTCTCCGGCCGGGGACGCCCCTTGTTCGTTGCACGGGGAGACGGCCATACTTAGCCGTTGATGAAAAGCGCAAAAGCTTATAGGGTCCGCCTCCAGGTAAAACGTCGAGAAATGCAACATGACTGATCGCCGATCCAAGCCCTCGGGAAACGAACCCCTGGCCACGGTGCTGGTTGTGGACGACGAGGCCCAGTTCCTCTCCTCCCTGGCCGAACGCATCGAGCTCAAGGGGTACCGCACCCTGACCGCGGAGACCGGCCGCGAAGCCCTGGACCTGGCCCGGAGCAACCGGGTGGACCTGGCCATCGTGGACCAGCGGTTGCCCGACACCGAGGGGCTGAGCGTCATGACCGGGCTCAAGGAAATCCAGCCCGGCCTGCGCACGGTCCTGCTCACCGGCCACGGCGACGACAAGCTCAGGCAGGCCACCGAAAGCCTGGACGCCGGATACTTTGAAAAGGACCACATGTCCGGGTTCTGGGACTTCCTGTCCCGGTTCAAGGACCGGCCCGGCATGATCATCATCCCCCCGGGCAGCGGCGAGCCCGGCGAGAACTGGGCCGGGAACATCGAATTCCTGGCCGCCGGGGAGACCCTGCAACGCCGCCGCCACGGCCTGCTGCCCGAGGACGACACTCCGCGCGGCCGCGCCCTGGCCCGCATCATCGGGGAAACCCCGACCATGCAGGAGCTCAAGGAGACCATCTCCAAGGTGGCGGGCATGGACTGCACCGTGCTCATCCTGGGCGAGACCGGCACGGGCAAGGAGATGGTGGCCCGCACCATCCACGACCTGAGCCCGCGCGGCAAGCACCGCTTCCTGGCCGCCAACTGCGGGGCCTTCAGCCAGGACCTCTTGTCCAACGAGCTGTTCGGCCACGACAAAGAAGCCTTCACCGGGGCCCACCACACCAAGAAGGGGCTGTTCGAGGCCGCGGACAAGGGCACCATCCTGCTGGACGAGGTGGGCGACACCCCGCCGTCCATGCAGGTCCAGCTGCTGCGTGTGCTCCAGGAAAAGACCCTCACCCGGGTGGGCTCCACCACCGAGATTCCCGTGGACGTGCGCGTTCTGGCGGCCACCAACCGCGACCTGAAAAAGGACGTGGCCGCGGGCCGTTTCCGCGAAGACCTGTACTACCGGCTCAACGTGTTCACCGTGCGCATCCCGCCCCTGCGCGAACGCCGCGACGACATCGAGTTGCTGGCCAGCTTCTTCCTGGGCAAGTTCCGGCGCACCTTCGACAAGCCCCTCGAGGGCTTCACCGACGAGGTCATGGACATCCTGCTGGGCTACGCCTTCCCGGGCAACGTGCGCGAACTGGAGAACGTGGTGGAGCGGGCCGTGATCCTGTGCGAGAGCGGCAGCGTGGAGCGCCGCCACCTGCCCGAGCGGCTGCGCGACGCCAAGCCGACCGTGCCCGTGCGCCAGGGCGATTACGTCACCCTGGCCGAGCTGGAAAAGGAATACATTCTCAAGGTGTTGGCCAGCCTGAACAACAACAAGAGCGAGGCGGCCAAGGTTCTGGGCATCAACCGGGCCTCCCTGTGGCGCAAGCTCAAGAAGTACGAAGAAGAAGGCGCGTTGCAATCTTAATCATCGTTGCAAAAACATACGTATTCAACCAACATCCCGTATTCACAGCATTTCCTTTATTTCCCACCTCACGAGTGCTACAATTTGAAACGCTTTTCAACAAGCGACGTCTCCTGCTGTTTTCTTTTCTTAACCAATAATACCAACTAGATATCGCCTCCGTCGCTGTTTGGCACGATCCTTGGATGGTGCAGTGTGAAACGACACACAAACGGCTCACAAGCCAAGGAGGCATAACATGTCCATCATCACAGTTTCCCGCGATTCTTTCAGCCACGGTGAAGAGATCGCCCGCAAGGTCGCCCAGCAGCTCGGTTACGACTGCCTCGGCTCCGACGGCGTGACCCAGGCCGTGCAGGACGTCCTGGACCAGCCCTTCGGCCTGCTCCAGGCCACCACCGAAGCCGGCAAGGCCATGCGCACCCGCGGCGTCACCCGCAAGGACGTGGCCCTGTTCCGCAGCTCCTTCTATGACCACATGCTTCAGGACAACGTGGTCTACCACGGCCTGGCCGGGCACCTGTTCCTGTCCGACATGCCCAACGTGTTCAAGGTCCACCTGGTGGCCGACATGGACGACCGCGTCGAGGAGATGGCCCGCCGCCTGAACATCGACACCGCCGAGGCCCATACGCGCATCATGCGCGAGGACGCCCAGCGCCAGGAGTGGGACGAGAGTCTCCAGGTCACGACTTCGGAGACCGACCCCTTCGACCTGTCCGTGAACCTGCACAGCCTGGACGTGGACCGCGCCGCCCAGATCATCGTGGACGCCGCCCGCATCG
The DNA here is from genome assembly GCA_963666895.2 of Desulfovibrionaceae bacterium. GTDB lineage: Bacteria > Desulfobacterota > Desulfovibrionia > Desulfovibrionales > Desulfovibrionaceae. The sequence continues at coordinate 181,860 of CAXXNS010000001.1, forward strand.
CCATGGGCGAGCCCAGCGACGACCTGCAGACCATTCTCACCGACATGGCCCTGGCCTCGCGCATCGAGCTGACCCTGCTGGACCACTTCGGCGACGCCCGGGCCGAGGTCCGCGAAGGCCGCGCCTATGTCCAGGTGGAAGCCTCCATCGTCCAGGAAGAGGCCGCGGCCCGCAAGGCCATGCGCATCCTGGCCAATGTCGAGGGCATCCGCGAAGTTCACGTGGGCGTCATCCCCTCGGCCTTCGTGCCCTTCTAGAAAAATTGTGCTACGGTCGGGACAGTCGCCGCCCTGCACGGACCCTTAGGGACTTGGGGTCCGGGCGGCTGCCCCGGCCACTTTCACTGCAATGACCAGGAGCGCGCACATGGAAATCCTGAATTCGGTTGTCTGCGGAATCGACGGCTCCAGGGCGAGCGTCCACGCCTGCGAAACGGTCATGAACCGCATGGAGAAAGGCCAGACCCTTTTGGCCATGGCCGTGCTGCCGCAGGAACCCATGGCCTACGACGCCACGGCCGAAATGCTGGAGCGTCTGGACCAGGAAATCGCCCACCAGGCCAAGCGGCTGGAAAACGCCCTGGCCGGGGTGGAGGAACGGGCCCGCGCGCGCGGCCTGTCCGTGACCACGATCCTGGACCGCGAAGGCCGCCCCTACGACCGCATCCTGGAACGGGCCGAGGAGGCCAAGGCCGGGGTGGTGGTCCTGGGGACCAAGCACCACGGCGAACTGCAACGCCGCCTGATCGGCTCCACCGCCTCCCGGGTGGTGGGCCTGGGCTCCTGCAACGTGCTCATGGTGCCCGAGAACGTCGACTTCCAGCCCGACGGCCCCATCATCGCGCCCACGGACGGTTCGAGCCACGGCTCGGCGGCCGTGCAGCTGGCCGCGAACCTGGCCAAGGATTCCGGCCGCTCCCTCATCATCCTGGGCGTGGCCGACACCCCCGGCGGAGCCGAGGACGAACCCATGAGCCAGCTCAGCGCGGACATCCTGGCCGAAGGGGCCCGCAAGCACGCCGAGGCCCAGGCCAAGGCCGTGTCCGGCGTCCAGCCCGAGGTGGCCGTGCGGGCCGGCATGGCCTTTGAGCAGATCGCCAACCTGGCCCGGGAACGCTCGGCCGGGCTGGTGGTCATGGGCTCCCACGGCCGCACCGGCCTGTCCCGGCTGCTCATGGGCTCCAACACCGAACGGGTCCTGGAGACCGCGCCCTGCCCGGTATTGGTCACCAAGTAGGACATGCCTCCGTACTGAACGCAAAGGGGTTGCGGCCACATGGCCGCAACCCCTTTGTCTTTCCTCTTCCAACCCGTGGACAAGGGTCTAGGTGGCGAAAAATCCTATCAGATAGCGAAGAGCGAACCAGGTGGCCGCCAGGATGGCCAGCAGCAGCAACCCCTTTTTCAGGCTGGACTTGGCCGGGACGAGCCGGGCCTCCTGCACGGGATCGCCTTCCACGCTCTGGATGAGGTAGTGGCGCTTGGCCCCGCCTTGCCGGATGGTCAGGACGTTGCCCGGGAATATGTCCTCGGGAGCCAACGCCTGCTCGCCCGGGGCGATCTCATTGCCGGTGTCGTGGTCCAGCAGACGGGGGGAATATTCAGTCTCGACAGCATTCTCGGCAGCTTTCATCACGCCTTCTCCTTCTTGACCAGGAGCACCGGGGCGACCCCGCTGCCCACTATGCGTTCGGCCACGCTTCCCAGCAGCAGCCGCTTGAAATCTCCACGCCCGGCCGTGCCCATGACCACCAGCCCGGCGTCCTCCTGGCGCACGAAGTCGGCCAGCACCCGGTAGACCGGCACACCCTGGCGGATCACCGCCTGGACCCGCCGCAGCTCCCTGCGTTCGGCCAACTTCACCAGGGGCTTCTGGAATCCGGACGCCTTGTCGTAGAAGGCCTTGTCCAGGTCCGGGTTCTGCGCGAACCCTTCCAGGGGCAGCTCGTAGACCGTGACCAGAAACAGGGCCGAACCGTAGCGCGCGGCCAGGTCCACGGCCCGCTCACCGGCCTTGTTGGACGGCGCGGACCCGTCCAGGGGAGCCACGATGCGCTCCAGGCGCAGGTCCTTGTGGTTGGGCACCAGGAGCACGTCCACCTCGCTCAGCCGGGCGATCTTGGCCGCCACCGAGCCGATGGGAACCAGGTCGGAATAGTAGCTGCCGCGCTTGCCCAGGGCCACGCAGTCCACACCCATCTCCTCGACCAGGGTCAGCAGCTCCTCCACGGGATCGCCCTCGGCCAGCATGGCCCGGGCGCGCACGCCCTGGGCCTCGGCCTGGGCCACGGCTTGTTCCAGGGCCTCCTCGTAGGGCCGCCGCATGGCGGTCAGGGCGCTCTTGTCGCCCAGGATGCGCAGGTCGCCGTCGTAGGAAGGAACCACCGAGGCCAGGACCACCTCGCTCTCCTCGGAGCGGGCCAGGACCAGAGCCTGGGTCAGGGCGTGGGAGGAGGTTTCCGTTCCGTCCACCGCGATGAGCATCTTCCTGTACATGGCTATATTCCTTGATGATCCTTGCGAGTCCTTGAGGGTTCGGGCGGGCCGAAGCCCGCCCGTCACCCGGATTGCTGCCGTTTTCCTAATGCGCCTGGGGCATGGCCTGTTCTTCCAGGCGTTCCTGGCGCCGGCCGACCCACATGGCCTTGAGGATGATGCCCGCGCCGATAAGCAGCGCGATGACCATGATCACGAAGCTGGCCTTGGTCAGGATGCTGATGGTGGTCTCGCCGAGTTCGAACACGCCGAGCTGGGCCAGGTACTTGGGCATGGCCAGGCCGCGGCTGACGGCCACGATGAGCATGATGGTGGCCATGACGAACTTGATCATCCAGTCCTTGACGTAGGTGGTGCCGATGGCGCCCAGCTGGACCCCGAATAGAGAGCCGGCCAGGATGATCAGGGTCAGGCGGATGTCCACCATTCCGAACCAGGCCCAGATCAGGGTGCCGCCCAGACCCATGACGAAGGCGATGACCAGCTCGGTGGCCGAGGCCATCAGGGAGGTCATGCCCACCAGGTAGATGAGGCCGGGCACGCCCGCGAAACCGCCCACGGCGATGGTGGCGGCCAGGAGGCCGGCGGCCAGGCCGACGGGAGCGGTGAACCACAGGGAGATGCGGATGCCGCTGGACTTGAAGGTGATCATGGGCCAGAGGTTGATGCTCTGGAGCTTCTCGGCCAGCTTGGTCTTCTTCTCCACGCCGCCCTCGCGCTTGATCTTCACCGCGTCGCGGAACACGAAGCTTCCCACGGTGACCAGGACCAGAACGAATGCCACGGACACGTAGAGGTTGGAACCGGCCTGGCCCCAGGTGTCCAGAATGAATTTCTGCACCTGGATGCCGATCTGCACTCCCACCTCCGCGGACACGCCCACGATCAGGCCCATCTTGATGTCCACCTGGCCGTAGCGGTAGCGCTTGATGGCGCCCACCAGGGCCTTGGGGAACTTATGACACATGTTGCTGGCCACGGCCACGGTGCCGGGTACGCCCAGGCTCATCATGCCCGGGGTGAGGACGAAGGCTCCGCCCGAGCCGATGAAGCCGCTGACCAGTCCGCCGACAAAGCCGACGAAGAAGAGGAAGAAGATGCCGATGAGGCTCAGGTCGATGAAGCGGAGCCCCTCGCTTAATACGTCATGCATGGTTGATGTCTCCCTATGCTCTGTAAAGTCGCGCCGCTAGCCGGCGATCTGGGCGTGCTTGCGGACGGCCGTCTGGGGACGGGCGCCGGTTTCCTTGACCGCCTTCTTGCCGGCCGTGTGGGACGCTTCGATGCCCATGGCGGTCCAGACGTTGCTGGCGAAGGAGCCGTGGACATAGGAGAACAGGAAGACCGTGGCCACGGGGAAGACATTGTAGAAGCCCCCCTGGGCGCAGAAGTGCAGGAACTGCTTGCTGAAGCTGAACACAGCCGCGTACAGGGCGACGGAGAGGACGCCGAACACGACGGCTCGGTTGCGGGCAGAGGAACGTCTGCTTTTGATCGTGGACATGATGCTACTCCGTTTAGGGTTGGTGGTTTCTCGGGGTCGAACCCCGGGGATTGCGTTAAGCGGAGATCCTGGGGCGCGGGCGGGAGGCCTTGCGGCCATCGGCCCGTCCCTGGGATCGGACATCCTTTTTCACAAGCGCCCTGGCGGTGTCGAAATCACCGGCCTCGGCAAAGGCCGCCGCCGCGAACACATCTTCCAACATCTTGAAAAACCTGATCATGATTACCTCCCGGTATTTTGGGGGTCGGCGCCGAATGGCGTCATGACCTCGCTTGCTTGCTTGATTGCGCGGTGTCGAAGCAGAACACGGGCACGTGCAGGTCCAGGGAGCAGGGCTCGGGCCTGGTGGTCTGGAGAATGACCAGGGCCACGCCCCCGATCCGGTGGCAGGCTTCCTTGAGCAGGAGCCGGTAGTCCCCGCAAAGCACGGCGTGGTGGAGCAGCACGTCCGGAGCGCTTCCGGACCACAGCCGGTTGGACAGGTCCTTGAGCAGGGCCTGGAAACCGGCCTTGTGCTGTCGGACCGCCTTGTTGGCGGCCTTGCCCCCGGCCACGATGTTCAGGAACAGGGTGTCGTAGCGAAGCCTGGAGGCCAGCCCCAGGGCGTACTCCACCGGCTCGCCGGCCAGGGACACGTCCCGGGCCACGGTCAGAATCTTGCGCCGCTTTCCCTGGTACCTGGTCCCCAGTTCCGCCAGAATCTCCAAAGCGGAATCCGGGTCGCCCTGTTCCGCCATCCCGGCGGCCGCGGCTATGGTTCCAAGTTTCCTGATCATTAAGGCTTCCCTCTGCGCCGCACGCTGCGGCCGTTGGTTTCGTTCTTGCTGGACACCCCCATTACAAGGACCGGGCCAACTTTTTGCGAGAGGATAACAACCTGGTATTAAAGGAATTTTCTGGAGACAGTCGCTGCGCGGGCCGGCTTGGGCCGCTGGGATATGCAACATCTTTTAGACGTAAAACTGAAAAATAAACAATTCCAAGTTATTATAGGTGTTGCACTCCTTTCCGAAACCGCTGGTATTTGCAACGCGGCGGACGCTGGAGCAGGGATGGCAAAGTGTGCTAGAGAATCAGGTGGGAAAACCAGGAGACGAACCATGGGTCTGTTCAAGAAGACTGAGGAACGCGAGGAAGAGGCCGCACAGGCCAAGACCGGGCTGGCCGGGCTCAGGCAGCGCATCGACGAGGCCGGGCTGCCCGCCCGGGTGCGCAAGGCGGCCAAGGCCAGCCTGGACCAGCTGGACAAGACCGACCCCTCGGCCGCGGAGTACGGCATCGGCCTGAACTACGTGGACTTCCTGCTGGACCTGCCCTGGACCCGGTCCTCCGAGGACAACCTGGACCTGGCCCGGGCCGAGCACATCCTCGACTCCGGGCACTTCGGCCTGTCCCAGGTCAAGGAGCGTATGCTCGAATACCTGGCCTCCAGCATCGTCAGCCGCAGCCGCCCCTTCCGGCTTCTGGTGGTGGACGACGAGCCCATCGCCCGGGACAACATCCTCTACGCCCTGCGCAAGGATGGCCACGAGGTCCTGGGCGCGGCCAACGGCATGGAGGCCATGGAGATGTTCGGCCGGGAGCCCATCGACCTGGTCATCACCGACCTGAAGATGGACAAGATGGACGGCATGCAGCTGTTGGAGTGGATCAAGGAGGCCTCGCCGGACACGGGCCTCATCCTGGTCACGGGCTTCGCCACCGTGGACACCGCGGTCAACGCCCTGAAAAAGGGCGCGGTCAACTACCTGCCCAAGCCGCTCAACCTGGAGACCCTCAAGCGCACCGTGGCCGAGGCCCTGGCCGGAAAGCGCAGCGAGCACGTGTCACAGGGCCCCATCCTCTGCTTCACCGGCCCTCCGGGCACGGGCAAGACCTCCATCGGCCGCTCCGTGGCCGACTCCCTGGAACGCGGCTTCATCCGCCTGTCCATGGCCGGGCTGCGGGACGAGGCCGAGCTGCGCGGCCACCGGCGCACCTACGTGGGCGCCATGCCCGGACGGATCATCAGCGAGATCAAGCGGATCGGCTTCAACAACCCGGTCTTCATGCTGGATGAGATCGACAAGATCGGCCAGGACTTCCGGGGCGACCCGGCCTCGGTCATGCTGGAGATCCTGGACCCGGAGCAGAACAAGCACTTCCTGGACTACTATTTGGATATCCCCTTCGACCTGTCCCAGATCATCTTCATCACCACGGCCAACACGCCCGAGAACCTGCCCGCGCCCCTGCTGGACCGCATGGAGATGGTGCCCTTCCCCAGCTACACCATGGGCGAGAAGCGGCGCATCGCCCTGGAGCACCTCATCCCCAGGCAGGTGCGCCAGCACGGCCACAACGCGGACGAGGTGGCCTTCACGCCCGAGGCCGTGGACACCATCATCCGCGACCACACCAGGGGCTCGGGCGTACGCGCCCTGGAGCGCGAGATCGGCTCGGTGCTGCGCAAGCTCAACCGCCGCTATCTGCAAAAGGAGATCAGCCTGCCCAAGACCGTGGACGCGGCCGACGTGGAGGACCTGCTCGGCCCGGCCAAGTTCGCGCGCGAGGCGGCCCAGGCCGAGAACCTGCCCGGCGTGACCACGGGCCTGGTCTGGAGCGAAATGGGCGGGCACATCATCTTCATCGAGACCGCGGCCATGCGCGGCGCGGGCGGCCTGATCATGACCGGCTCCCTGGGCGACGTGCTCAAGGAGTCGGCCCAGACCGCGCTGAGCTACATCCGGGCCAACGCGGCCCGCTACGGCATTGACGAGGAGTTCTTCGGCCGCACGGACATCCACGTGCACATCCCGGCCGGGGCCATTCCCAAGGACGGGCCGTCCGCGGGCGTGACCATCGCCATGGCCCTGCTCTCCCTGTTCACCGGGCGCAAGGCCCGGCGCGACGTGGCCATGACCGGGGAGTTCACCCTGTCGGGCCGCATCCTGCGGGTCAGCGGTTTGCGGGAAAAAATTCTGGCCGCCCAGCAGGCCGGGGTGCGGGTGGCCGTGTTCCCCAAGGAGAACCAGACCGAGATCGAACGCCTGGCTCCGGAGGTGCGCGACGCCGTGGACATGGTCTTCGCAAGTACGCTGGACGAAGTGGTGGACGTGGTGCTGGAGCCTTAGTCCTCCAACCCCAGCCGCTTGATCTTGCGCCACAGGGTGGCCCGGTCCACCTCCAGGACCTCGGCCGCCCGGGTCTTGTTGCCCCCGCACTGCTCGATGACCCAGGCGATGTAGTCGCGCTCGTTCTCCTTGAGCGGCATGAGCCTGCTGAAGCCCGGCCGGGCCAGGCGGCTCTCGAAGCGCGTCAGGTCGTCGGGCAGATGGGCGGGCTCGATGACCGCGCCGTTGCACAGGACCACGGCCCGCTCCATGATGTTTTCCAGTTCGCGCACGTTGCCCGGAAACTGGTAGGCCATGAGCACGTTCAGGGCCGCGTCGGACATGCCGCGAATCTCCCGGCCCATGCTCCGGGCGTAGCGGTGCAGGAAGAAGTTGGCCAACAGCGGGATGTCCTCCCTGCGCTCGGCCAGGGTGGGCATGTTCAGGGTGATGACGTTGAGGCGGAAGAACAGGTCCTGCCGGAAAGCGCCCTCCCGCACCTCCTCCTTGAGGTCCTTGTTGGTGGCGGCCAGGATGCGCACGTCCACGGGAATCTCCGCCGTGCCGCCCACCCGGATGACCGTCTTGTTCTCCAGCACGCGCAACAGCTTGGCCTGCATGCCCAGCGGCATGTCCCCGATCTCGTCCAGGAAGAAGGTGCCCTTGTCCGCGCTTTCGAGGAGCCCCTTTTTCATGCGGCCCGCGCCGGTGAAGGCCTCGCGCTCGTGGCCGAACAGCTCGTTGCCCAGCAGCTCCTCGGTGAACGAGGCGCAGTTCACGGCCAGGAAGCGCTCCCGGCCGCGCGGGCTCAGGTGGTGGATGGTCCGGGCGGCCAGCTCCTTGCCCGTGCCGGTCTCGCCCAGGATGAGCACGTTGCAGTCCACAGGCGCGATCTGGTTCACGGTCTCCTTGAGCGCCTTGATGGCCGGGCTGTTGCCGATGATGTGCGGCATGTCCGCCTCGGCCATCTGCCGCCTGAGCTCGGCCACCTCGCGGCGCAGGTGCCGCTTCTCCAGGGCCTTGCCCACCAGCATGCGCAGCTCTTCGATCTTGTAGGGCTTGGGCAGGTAGAAATAGGCGCCCTTCTGCATGGCCTCCACGGCCGAATGCACCGTGGCGAACCCGGTGATGACCAAAACCTCGGTATCCGGCCGGGTGGTGCGGCAGCGCTCCAGGACCTCCATGCCGCCCACGTCGGGCATGGACAGGTCCGTGAGCACCAGGTCGAACTCGCGCTCGTCCAGCGCGCGCAGGGCGTCCCGGCCGTTCTCCACGGCCGTGACCTCGTACCCCTCCCGCTCCAGCACCAGAACCAGGTTCTCCCGGGCGATGCGCTCGTCCTCGGCCACGAGGATGCGGTCGGTCAGGGTCGTGTCCGGCACGTCAGCCCCCCTGCTCCACGTCCTGCGCCAGGGGCAGCTCGATGTGGAAGGCCGTGCCCTCGCCCTTGACGCTCTCGACCCAGATGCGGCCGCGGTGCTGCTTGACGATGCCGTAGACCACGAACAGGCCCAGGCCCGTGCCGCTGCCCACGTCCTTGGTGGTGAAGAAGGGGTCGAACACGCGGCCCACGTCCTCGGGCGCGATGCCCTTACCCGTGTCCCGCACGGTGAGCAGCACGCCGTCCCCGGTGGCCGACGGGCTGCCGGTGATGACCACCCGGCCCGGCGGGTCCTCGATGGCCTGGACCGCGTTGAGGATGAGGTTGATGAGCGCCTCCTGCATGCGCTGGAAGTCCAGGCTGACCTCCAGGAACTCGGGGATGTCCACGCTGACCTCGATGCCCGGCGGCACCTGGCTGGAGGTCAGGCGCACGGCCCGGCCCACCACCTGGTCGAGCTTGTAGCGGTTCAGGGAGAACTCCTGGTGCCGGGAAAACTCCAGCAGGCCCCGGACGATGTCCCGGGCGCGCAGGGTCTCCTGCTCGATATTGGTCAGCATGCGCGACGACATGTCCGGGTCGCCGCATTGCTCCTCCATGAGGATCTGGCAGGAGGTGGAGATGTTGTTCAGGGGGTTGTTGAGCTGGTGGGCGATGCCCGAGGCCAGGGTGCCGATGGAGGACAGCTTCTGGGCCTGGACCAGTTGGTCGCGCCGCTTCTCCAACTCGGCCACCATGCGGTTCAGGGCCTCCATGACCCGCTGGATCTCGTCGTTGGTGTTCCAGACCGGCATGGGCTGGAAGTCGCCCTTGGCGATGCTGGAGGTGGTCTCCTCGATGGCCTTGAGCGGCAGCACGATCTTGAAAGTCACGAACAAAAAGGCGGCCAGGCCGATGAAGACCAGGATGCCCACGGAATACAGGAGGGTGCGCCGAAGGCGCTGGTTGATGCGCAGGATGTCGGCCCGCTCGTACCGGGAGATGTCCTTGGACTGCTCCACCAGCAGCTTGCCCGACTCCCGCAGTTCCTCCACCTTGGCGGCCCGCTCCGGACCGGCCATGCCGGGGTTGGCCGCGATCTCGCGGATGATGCCGCTGTAGGCCCGGATGTGGCCCCGGATGGCGGACAAATCCTGGGCCACGTCCGGTCGCCCCAGGGTGGCCTCGATGCTCCCCAGCAGGTCCAGGGCCTGCTCGATGTAGCGCCGGTTCTCGGCCAGGTTGGCCTCCTCGCCGTACAGGAGCAGGTTCTTTTCCGTGCGCCTGATCTCGAGCACGATATTGGTCAGGTCGTCGGCGATCTCCACCAGCGCGACCTTTTTCTCGATCTCCTGGAGGTTGGAATAGGACAGGAAGGACATGCCCCCGATGCCCAGGAGAAACACGGCAATGGCGGCCAGAACCTTCTGGCGGATGTTGGGCTTGACGAACGGCAGATTCATGGGGGCAACCCTACGCCCATCCCCCAAATCCCTCAACCGGTCCTCGACAATCAATGCAAGGAAGCCGCCGGCCCGTCCTGTTTTTCAAGACCGGCCAAGCCAATAAACGCTCAACTTTTCCTTAATGTAAGTACATATTGCCGTTTGAAATTTTGGAATACTTTTCGCATTGTTAACCCGGTCAAAAACAATTCAAGGGAGACGAGGACATGAAAAAAGCTTTGCTCGTTTTATTGGCGCTGGTTCTCTCGGCCGGAGCCGCCCACGCCGCGGTTCTTGGAAGCTGGAGCTACACCATGAGCCACAAGGACAGCGGGACGGCCAGCGACTATCCGTCCACCGGGAACTACGCCCAGCGTGTCTATGAAACCGACATGTACCTGACCGCCGGGCTCGTCTTCGGCTCCCTGACCTCTCCGGTGGCCACCCTCGCTGCGGGGCCGATCACCGGCGACGGCACCTACACCTTCAATGCCTCCAACGTGGGCAACTGGGCGAATCTGGTCGCCTTCCTGACCAATGGCGTGGATGAACAGGTGTATACGCAGTCCGGATGGTACCACGGCAACAACAACCCGTACCGGAACTACGGCGACCACATCATCAGTTCCACGGGCTACCGGTGGGAAAGCTGGTTCCTGGACGGCGGAACGCATGCCTTCCCCGAGGGCACGGGCATGGATTTCCAGGGATACGTCATTGACAGCATCACTCTTGAGATCGCCGGCTTTGACACCTACTGGGAGCAAGCCTTCTATTACGAGAACAACTACCAAAAGGCCCTTGCCCGCTACGTCATGGATCATGAGGGATCGGCCCTGCTCACCTGGAGCGTCAACGGCAGCCCCACGCCCATTCCGGGCGCTGTCTGGCTGCTGGGAAGCGGTCTGGTCGGCCTGGTCGGCCTGCGCCGCCGCTTCGGCAAGTAAGCTTCTCTTAGATCAAAACGAAAAAGGGCCTCTCCACGCGGAGGGGCCCTTTCTTGTTTTTCAAGACTCGATTTCATGAATCCAAGACACGACCAGGGCCCTGGCGGAGCGATCACAAGGCCATATACGCAACAAAAGGAGCCGCCCTGTCAGGACGGCTCCCATGTTCATGCTTTGTTCGGGGCGGTTAGCCGCGGAACTTCCTGCGCAGGCCGACCAAGCCGAACAGGCCGGTGCCGAGCAGCCAGACCGCGCCCGGGATGGGCGTGGACGTGGTTTCCAGGGCGTAGAAGCCGAAGTCCGAGTTGCGGTAGTCGCTGTAACCACCGTAGTTATTCAATGCGGTCAGGCTGATGGAGTCGACACCCAGGGTGCCGAAGGGGTCGGTGAGGGTCCACAGCCCCTGGGTCGGGTCATCGCAGGCGACCGAACCGGAGCCGGACCAGATACCCGTGTAGGACCCGTTGGCGAACAGCGTGTAGACTCCGGTGGTCCCGTTCGAGTAGTTGACCGTGATCTGGGCCCGCTCGTCGGCAGTGTCCAGGGCGTCGCCCTTCGCATACAGCAGGGACAGGGACAGGGCCCCCACGACCTGGCTCTGGGCGAAGGTGAACGTGATGGTCTGGCCCACGCTGATCTCACCCGCCGGGGTGCCGACGACGCCCAGGCCGGGAACGTTCACAGGGCTGTTGCCCAAGGCATATTGCAGGTTGCCGCCCGTGGACGCGATCGTGGTGCCGTCGGGGAGCGTGTACAGGTTGGTCGTGCCATCAAAGAAAGCAAAATCGGTCTCAACATTCCAGGAATACGCCTGAGCCATGCCACACAGGGCCAGAAGCAGGCCCATGGCGAAAAAAGTGATAAATAACTTCTTCATTGTTTGGTACTCCCTCTTATTTCACTGCGGGTCGCCGTGTCTTTCCCTTATCTCAACGCGCCGTCCATCAGCGTAATCTCAAATATAGCAATTCTTGTTACGGCCCATAAAAAACATATACTTTCGGCAAATTAGAATACCAAAGCCAGAGAAACGATAATCGATTCTTGAAAAACAAGACTGGGCCGTGGCCAAGAAAACGCAAAACCCCCAGGGCCGAGGCCCTGGGGGCGGAAGTTTCTGGTGCCCCCGGCGCGATTCGAACACGCGGCACCCAGATTAGGAATCTGGTGCTCTATCCACCTGAGCTACGGGGGCAATCCCGCCTCTCGGCGGGTGCTCCGGCGTACATCATTATGGATTCGCCATCAAGACGCAAGAACGCCTAGTCCCGGGGGCGCAGCACGTAGGACGCCCCGCCGAAGTCCCGCTGCATCCAGGGCGCGCCCTGGTCGCTGACGTCGATGCGCAGCAGCTCGCCCACGGCCCCGGAGTACTTGAGCGTCACCCGGTCAAAAGCCTTGTTGGTGGCGTTGAAGCGGTACACGGTGAAATCGGGGGTAACGATGAACACCGAGCCGTCCGGCCCCACGCCCACGTCCGCGGCCCGCTGCTTGCGCTTGGCCGGGTGCTCGAACGAATCGCCGTCCCAGTATTTGACGTACTCGTTGGCGTCCACGATCCAGGGATTGCCCGCCGGATCGGAGCACACCCGCACATAGATGCTCTTGTTGTCGAAACGCTTGAACTTGCCCGTCTCGGGCGTGTAGCGGTAAAGCTGCAGCGTGCTGCTGATGGCGAAAACCACGTTGTCCGGCCCCACGTCCAGGTCCGTGCCGTCGCCCGGACAGTCGAAGCCCTGGGAACGGTTTTTCGCGGCCGTGGGACGGTCCCGGTCCTCGACCTCGTAGATCTTTCCGCTCTCCTCGTACCAGTAGGACTCGCCCACCCCGGCCGCCAGCAGCCCGGGCACGTTGTGGGTGCCCGTCTTCAACCGTTTGCCGTCCCACCAGGTGACGTTGGAACCGACGTCGCTGAGCATGTACACGTCGCCCTCCGGTCCCACGGACGGCACTTCGGCCTGTCCCTCGATCTCCATGCGGTAGGACTTCTTGAAGGTGATGGTGGGCGGCTGCTCCTCCTTGCCCTTGTCCCAGGCCGGGACGGGCGCGTGGAAGAATCCGGCCGCGTAGACCTCACCACCCGGAGTGGCCACCCAGGGCAGCCCCTTGGGTCCCACGGAAACGTTGATGGGCGTGAATTTGGTGGGGACGCGCTCCCATTGGCCGGTCAGCCCCTGCGTGGTGTACTCCCGGCCGTAGCGCAACAGCCGCCCGTCCTCGCCCGCCAGGAAGATGGAGCCGTCCGGGCCGATGCCGATGTCCCGGCCGCTGCCCGGCACGCGCTGGCACGGGTCGGCCAGACAGTTCCATATCCGGCCCTCCAGGTCCACGGCCCAGGCCGCGCCCTGCGGGTCCACGCCGAGCCGGTCGCCCCGGCCCTGAACCAGGATCAGCCGCTTCTTGCCGGGCCGGTATTCGTACAGACGGCCGCTGTCGTCGCTGACCACCACGGTGTCGTCCAGGCCCACGGCCACGTCCCGCGCCTTGCCCTTGGGCCCGGAAATCTGCCGCCACATGGTCCCGTCGTAGTGATAGACCTGCCCCAGGACCGTGACCACCCAGGGCTTGCCCTCCTTGTCCACGGCCACGCGGTCGGCCTTGACCGACAGGCTGAAGCCCTCGAATGCCCGTTCATCGTCGTTGAACCGCAGCAGCTGCCCGGAGTCGCCCACGGCGTACACGTGCCCTTCCGGTCCCACGCCCAGATCGCGCACCTTGCCCTCGACCAGGGTGAAGGCCAGGGCTCCGGTCTCGGTGACCTGGTTGGACGGGACGGGCCCGGGTTTCTCCTCGGATTCGGGCTCGGGTCCGGTCTCCTGGGTCTTCTTCTGTTCGGCCTGCCGGGAGAACATGGCCGAGGCCACCACCGTGCCGTCCGCGTCCGCGATCCACGGCTTGCCGCCCGGGCCCACGGCAATGGCCGAGGCGTCGTAGCGGTCCAGGATGAGGATGAAACGCTCGTTGTGCCGGTCCCAGCGGGCCACTTCCCCGTCCAGGGACACGATGAACACGGTCCCGTCCGGGCCCACGCCCAGGTCCCGGGCCGTGCCCGGCATGGGCTCGAAGGCCTGGCCGTCGTACCGAAACACGGCCCCGCTTTCATCCGCGACCCAGGGCCTCCCCTTGGGGTCCACGGCGATGCGCTGGGCCCTGATTCCGGTAGCCCCGATCGCCTTGTCCGCCACGCGGGCCTTGTCCGGGTCCAGCCGCACCACCGCGCCCTCTTGGGTCACGACCCACAGCTGCCCGTCCGGGCCCAGGGCCACGTCTCGCACCGGGCCCAGCCCCTTGGCGGCGAAGGTCTTCCAGACCGCGCCGTTGTACCAAAGCAGGCCGCCGTCCGGGTCCACGCCCCAAGGCGTGCCGTCCGGGGCTACGGCCACGCGGGCCAGCCTGCCGCCCACCCGGGACCAGCCGTTGAACGCGCCCTGGCTCCAGCGCCACACGCTGTTGTCCAGGCCCACGGCCCAGACCGCGCCGTCCGCGCCGATGCCCAGATCCAGGACCGAGCCCCGCAGCACTTGCCAATTGTACCCGCCCGTTGTGATGACCGCCTTCTCAATGCCGTGGCTCGGGGCCGTGACCGTGTCGAACAAATCCGAGGCCTGGATGACGCCGTCCGGGGAGGCCACCCAGGGCCGCCCGCCCGGGCCCACGGCCACCGCCGCGGCCGCCGGAGCCTTGACCAAGGTCCAATCCTGGCCGTCCGCGCTCCAGCGCAGCAGTTCCCCGCCGGGACCGGACGCGTACACCTCGCCGTCCGGGCCCACGGCCAGGTCCACGACCATATTTAGGGCCTGGCCGGGCAGGGAGGCGACGCCCTCCGGGTCGAGTCGGGCCGGCCGCCCACCCGTGGTCACGAACCACGGTCGACCCAGGGGATCCACCCCCACCCGTTCGGCATCGACTGAAACAGATTCCTTGAAGCGTCCGTTCTTGGCGTCCCACTGGGCCAGGCCGCCATCATTCAGCACCGCCCAGACCGATCCGTCCGAGCCCGCGCCGATGTCCTTGGCCCGGATTGAAACCACCTTCCACTGCCCCCGAGAAACAAAACCCACCCGGCCGTCCTCGAACACCACCCAGGGATCGCCCTGTACGTCCGCGGCCACGCGCAGGATGGTCCCGGGCATGGATCGCGTCCAGCCCGACCCGGACCCGGGCGCGCGCTTCCACAGGCGGCCTTCCGGGTCCACGGCATAGGCCGTGCCGTCCGCCGGAGCCAGGGCCAGGTCAGCGGCCTGGCCGGGCAGGCGGGTCCAACCCTGGTCCTGGGCCACGGTTTTCTGGGCCAGGGCCTCGCCAACCGTGAACGCCAGGACCAGAACGAAGAGCAGCAGGACGGCGGATCGGTTCATATCCTGTCTCCGGACTGCTAGTAATACAGGAATTCAACGGCCCGCTTGAGCCGCTCCAGGTGCTCGCCGCCGGTCTGCCACTCCGTGAGCGTGAAGTCGCCGGTGCGGAACTCGCGGTAGATGCTGTTCTTGCGCATGTGCTGGAAGATGGGAGCCCAGGCCGGATGGGGCTGGAACCAGTCCGAATAGCGGTCCTCCAGTTCCTTGACCGCCCGTTGCTCCTCGGTGAGCTGGGCCTTGGTCTGCTCCCGCAGCTTGTCGGACTGGTTCACGTACTGGGTGCTGCGCGGGGTGAGCAGGATGAGCACGGACTTGCGGAAATCCCGGGCGGTCTCGTTGGAAAACAGGTACTGGACCACGGGCACGTCCTGGAGCAGGGGCACGCCGTCCCGGTCCTTTTCGATCTCCTTTTCGGACAGGCCGGACAGGATCAGGGTCTCGCCCAGGCGCATGACCACGTTGGCGTTGACCTGGGTCTTGGAGGTATCCAGACGGAACTGGAAGATGACGCTGGTGCTCGGGTTGGTCAGGAAGGTGCGCTCGGCCGTGACGTTGAGCCGGATGAGGTTGCCCGGCAAAAACTCCGGGGTCACGGCCAGCTTGACCCCCACCTCCTTCTCGATGGACACGGAGTCGCCGCTGCCCCCGGACACGGCCGCGGCCGAGACCTCTGTGCCGGAGAAGAACTCCGAGGTCTGCCCGGACAGGGCGATGAGCGTGGGCTGGGCCAGAATCTCGTTGGTGCCGGTGGTGTCGTTGAAGATGTTCAGGGAATACGTGACCGCGGGGATGGAGATGTACCGGGTCACGGTGCGGGCGTCCACGTTGTTGAGCGGATCGTCCAGGTCGTAGGTGTTCTCCTTGGACCAGCTCCAGGCCGGGTAGCCCTCGTCCGCGTCGCCGAACTGGAGTTTGAGCCCGGTCAGCAGGTTCACGCCCCGGGAGGTGGAGATATCCTCCTCGGTACGGATGATGATCACGTCCACCATGACCATCTGGGTGTCCACGAAGTCCGAGGACACGGATTCGCCCTCATATTCGCCCATGGTCGAGCTGTACGCGCTCTCGTCCTCGTAGTCCTCGCCCTCGTAGGTATAGGAGCCCCCGCCAAAGGGATCGTCGTCGTATTGGGCCCGGATCACGCCGCTGCCGATGGTCCGCTCCCAGCTCTCGATGCGGTTGGCCACGTACTGCTGCCGGTCCCTGGAGGGCTCCACGGCCTTGTACTGGTCAAAGAAGGAGCGGGCCGCCTCGGGGCGGTCCAGGGCGGCCGAGGTGATGGCCGAGGCCCTGAGCACCATGGGGTCCTGGTCGCCGCCCAGCTCCCGGGCCCGGTGCAGGGCCGCGTCGGCCGTGACCAGGTCGCCCGCGTAGTAGGAGGCCGTGGCCAGGGCGTAGAGCAGGTCCTTGTCCTCGGGATTGTAGATCACGGCCTCGGCCAGGTGCTCCTGGGCGGCCGCGTACTGCCGCTCGTCCAGGGCCAGAAGGCCCAGGTAGGCGTGGGCCAGCCAGTTGGTGGGGTCGAACTTGACGGCCAGCTTGTATCCCTCGCGGGCCAGGGCGAAGCTGCGGCCCTCACCGGCCACGGCGCGCAGATGGTAGGCCAGGCCGTTGAGGTACTGGAGGTAGGAGTTGTTCAGGTCCAGCTTCAGAGCCTTGTTGAACTCCTCGGAGGCCGTGTTCAGGTCGCCCTGGTCCAGGGCCTTGAGCCCCTCGGCCGCGTGCATCCTGGGCAGGGAGGTCAGGGCCTCCTGGGGAATGAGCTCGTAGCAGGAGAAGTCCGGCCGAGCCTGGACGGGCAACGGCGTGGTCTGCGTCTGCTTGGCGCAGCCGAATGCCAGGGCCAGGGTCAGCAGAACCAGGACCAGGGTCCGTGGGGAGCAGTGCCGCTTCATGTCGTCCTATCCCTCCTGGCCGGGAGAAGCCTTGTCCCCGCCCCCGGTCTGGTCATGGGACGGGCCCGACGTGTCCCCGCCCCCGGTCTGGTCATGGGACGGGCCCGACGTGTCCCCGCCCCCGGTCTGGTCCTTGGACGGGCCCGACTTGTCGTCGCCATCGGTCTGGTCGTGGGACGGGCCGCTGCCGGCGTCGCCGTGCGTGCCGTGGAGAGCCTCGGGCTGGAATTCCACGGACCTGGCCTTGTCGTTGAATCCCATCTTGCCCAGATCGCCGATGTTCTGGCGCAGGGACAGCCAGTCTCCGTTGCGCCCACCCTTGGAGTACAGGGTCAGCTTGGCCTTGGGGCACTGGGCGTTGTCGATCCAGACCGAGCTGGCCTCGCCCGCGATCTTGCCGCCCAGGTTGGTGTCCACGGGCCCGTTGAAGCAGACCCATTCGCCGGTGTAGGCCTCGTGCTTGAACAGGCAGAACCCGCAGCCCTTGGTGTGGCTCCAGGGGCCGTCACCCCCGTCCCGGTACAGCCGTACCGAGGATATCTCGCCGTCCAGGGGCTGGCCCACCGAGGCCAGGGAGCCCCTGATCAGGCGGTGCTTGTCGCCCTGGAAGTCCTTGTCCTCGAAAAGCTCGACCAGCATGCCCGGGCATTCGCTCGTCAACACGCCCACCGAAGAGGCCTTGTCGTCGAAGTGGTACTCCTTGAGGTCGGCCACGCTCTTGTCGAAGCAGACCTTGTCGCCCTTGTAGTCCTTGTCCTCGTGCAGGCAGACCCCGCAGTTCTCCCAGGCATTCACTTCCAGCTTTTTGCCCTTGATATTGATCGCGGCCGATTTGACGTTGTCGGCCATATCCACCTCGGCCAGATCGGCCACTGTTTCGTCGATGACCAGTTCCCGGCCCTTGAAGTCGAACTCCGCGTACAGGCCGATCTTGGCGTTGGGGCACTGGTCCTTGATCACCAGCACGGACCCCACGCCGTTGGACAGGCAGAGGTCGCCACAGTCGTACTCGCTTTCCTCGCAGTTCTGGCCCTTGTGCTTGTTGTTCTTCCTGGTCAGGCAGCGGTACTTGCCCACGAAATTGCGTTCCTTGTAGAAACAGGCCCCGCAGCCGTCGAGCAGGTTGCGCGGATCCACGCCCAAATTTCCGCCCGGGTCTATGAACACGGAGGTGATCTGGTCGTTCAGCACGTCGAGCTTGGGCACGTCCTGGTAGACCACGCGGGCGCCGTCATCCTGGGCCTTCTTGATCTTGTCGCTCACGGCTTCCCAGTCCACCTGGCCCAGGGTCAGGAGGTTGACGTAGTTCCACCATTTCTCGTTCTTCTCGTCGATGTTCATGTCCGGTGAAAGGTAATGATTCATGTCGAACAGCATGACGCTCAGTTCGGGGCAAGCCTTGGTGTGGACCTTGAGGGATGAGGCCTTGTCGTTGAAGTCCAGGTCCGTAAGGTCGGCCACGGACAGATTCAGACAGAGTTCCTTACCCTTGTAGTTCCAGTTCTCGTACAGGCAGATGCCGCACTGCTTGGGATCCCTGATCCCGCCCTTGACGAACAGCAGGGAGCGGGCCTTGTCGTTGAACTTTCCCAGATCGGACATGTCGCCGGAAACCTCGAACTGTTCTCCCTCGCCCTCCTTGTCGCTGTAGAGCATGAGCCCCAGATTCTTGCACTCCTCGGTGAACAGCTTGATGGAGGAGACGCGCCCGTTCAGCTCCTTGAGGTCATTGCGGTTCGCCTTCACCGTGGTGTACTGGCCGTGGAATCCCACGTGATCGTACAAGATGGCCTGGCACTCGGAGTCCTCGTCGATTCCGGGCTTCCCCTTGCCTCCCTTCCAAAGCTGCATGGAGGATATCTTGTCGTTGAGCTTGCCGCCCAGAGACTTCACGTCCCCGTCGAACAGGTTGGAGTCGCCTTGAAAGTCGCTGTCTTCGTAGGCCGTGACCACCAGATTCGGGCAGCCCTTGGTGAACAGGCGGAGGGAGGACGCCTTGTCGTTGAACTTGATCTTGGAGTCCTTGAAGTTGTCCTGAGTTCTGGAGAAGCAGACGGACGCTCCCTCATAGTTGAAGTGCTCGAACAGGCACACGCCGCAGTCTGGCGCGTCGGCTGGAATCCCCTTGCCCTGGGGGAAGAACTGAAGCGAGGAAATCTCGTCGTTGAATTTATCCCCGAAATCGGACTCGTTCTTGCTGATGGTGCGGTGGTCGCCCTGGAAGTCCTTGTCCTTGTAAACCTCCACCTTGAGATCGGGGCACTGGCCGTTTATGATCTTTATTGAAGATATCTCGTCGCCAATGCCCTGGCCGTGCAGGTCGGAAACGTTCTTGCTGAAGCATTTCTTCTTTCCGCCGTAGTTGTCGTGCTCGAACATGCACACCTTGCACCCGGCGTCCGCGGCCAGGACCGGTGTTGCGGCCACGACGGAGATCAACAACAAGAACGCCAATCCGGAAACCACGCTGGTCCGCATTACTCCCCCCCTGATGTCTCGACGCTTTCAAGGCGGTGGGCGCTCCCTTGCGCCCACTGCCGCTAAAGCTTCCTCATCATGGAAACGTACAAGACAAAGCGCAACACATCAATAAGCCGTAACCCGTTGCAGCCAAGCCGCATCAACCTCCCTGGTCATGGGACGGGCCCGACGTGTCCCCGCCCCCGGTCTGGTCATGGGACGGGCCCGATGTGTCCCCGCCCCCGGTCTGGTCCTTGGACGGGCCCGACTTGTCGTCGCCATCGGTCTGGTCGTGGGACGGGCCCGGGCCATTGTCGTCATCGGACCGGCCGGGAGCCGGGCCGTCCCCCTCG
This sequence comes from Desulfovibrionaceae bacterium, assembly GCA_963666895.2. Taxonomy (GTDB): domain Bacteria; phylum Desulfobacterota; class Desulfovibrionia; order Desulfovibrionales; family Desulfovibrionaceae. The sequence goes on from CAXXNS010000001.1 coordinate 201,769, forward strand.
TCGCCGTGCGAGCCCTTGTTGGCCACGGACTGGAACTCCACGGACCTCGCCTTGTTGTTGAACAGGAACTTGCTCATGTCGCCCAGGGACTTGCGCAGGGACAGCCACTGCCCGGTGCGGCCGGACTTGTTGTACAGGGTCAGCTTGCCCTTGGGGCACTTGGAGGTGTCCACCCAGACCGAGCTGGCCTTGCCGGCCATGTTGGAGCCCAGGTTGGTTTCCGTGTCCCCGGAAAAGCACTTCCACTCCCCGGTGAAGGCCTCGTACTCGAACAGGCAGAATCCGCAGCCGCCCGTGTGGTTCCAGGGGCCGTCCGCCCCGTCCTTGTAGAGCTTGACCGAGGATATCTTGTCGTCCAGGACCTGGCCCAACGAGCCCAGGGTGCCCTTGATCAACCGGCTCTTGCCCTTGTAGTCGTCCTTTTCGAACAGCTCCACCACCAGGTTGGGGCACTGGCTCGTAAGCAGGCCCACGGACGAGGCCAGGTTGTCGAATTCGTAGTTGTCCAGATCCTTGACGCTCTTGTCAAAGCAGACCTTCTTGCCCTCGAAGTCCTTGAGCGCGTGCAGGCACACCCCGCAGTCCTTCCAGGGGTCCACCTCCGCGTTCTTGCCCTTGGGGTGGAAGATGGCCGACCTCACGTGGCCGCCGCCCATGTCCAGCTCGTCCAGGTCCACGACGCTGTCCTCCAGCACCACCTCCCGGCCCTTGTACTCCTTTCCGGTGTACAGGGTGAGCTTGGCGTCGGGGCACTTGTCCGTGATGAAGAGCACGGAGTTCACCGGCCTGTCGGCCGGGCACAGGTCGTCGTCCCCCCAGGTCTCGTCGCAATCACCGTCCATGGAGTTGTCGCCCTTGACCAGGCAACGGAAGGAGCTGACGAAGTTGTCCTCCTGATAGAGGCAGACCCCGCAGCCCTCGGTGATGGCCCGCGGGTCCTGGGGCATGTCCCAGTCCTCGCTGATGCCGAAAAGCACCGAACTGATCTCGTCGTTGAGCGTGGTCAACTTGGGCACGTCGGTGAACACTATCCGCGCGCCCTTGTCCTTCTTCTGCTGGAGCTTTTCGTGCACGTTCTGCCAGTCCACCGCGTCAAAGGTGAACTTGTTGACGATCTGCAGCCAGTTCGTGTTGGCCAGTTCCAGGTTCATGTCCGCGGAGCGGTAGTAGTTCATGTCAAAGACCATGACCGAGAGCCTGGGGCAGGTCTCGTTGTAGAAACGGATGGACGATGCCTTGTCCGCGAAGTCCATGTCCTTGAGGTCGCCGACGCTCAGGCTGAGGCAAAGCTCCTCGCCCTTGTAGTTCCAGTTCTCGTACAGGCAGATGCCGCACTTCTTGGGATCGCTGATGCCGGATTCGTAAACCCCGATGGACTTGACCTTGTCGTTGAAGTCCGCGGGCAGGCTGGGCATGTCCTCACGAACCACGAATTGGGCCCCTTTTTCGTCGTCCTTGTTGTACAGGGCCACCGCCAGATTGGGACAGCCATGCGTGAACAGGCGGACCGAGGAGGCCTTGTTCTTCAAGGCGTCCAGGTCGCTATACGTCGAGCACTCACGCTCGCCGGCATAGTTTGTGTGTTCGTAAAAACAAACCTTGCAATCGTTCGCATCCGCCTGCGACGCACCATTGCCCGCGCTCCACAGCTTCAGGGAGGAAATATTGTCGTTCCAGTCGGCGGCCATCTGCTTCACGTTCTTCCGGAGGACCTTGTGGTCGCCCTGGTAATTCTTCTTCTTGTAGATGGTCAGGTCCAGGTCCGGGCATTGGTCCTTGAAGAAGCGGATGGAGGAGATCTTGTTGGCGAACTTGGGGTCCAGGTCGTTGAGGTCGGTGTGGCCCCCGTTGTTCTTGAAGCAGGCGTAGTCGCCACCGTAGTTGAAATTCTCGTAGACGCAGACGCCGCAGTCGGGCGCGTCCGAGGCGGACCCGCTGCTGCCCCGCTCAAAGGTCAGGGACATGGCCTTGTCGTTGAAGTCGTCCCCAACGTACTCGGAACTACTTGTGAAGACCTTTTCCCCGCCTTTTTGGCTCTTGAGCTTGTGCAGGGTCACTCTGAGGTCGGGGCAGCCGGCCTTGAACAGCTTGAGCGAGGAGACCTCGTTGCCCAGGCCGTGGGCGGCCAGGTTGGCCACATCCCCGCTGAAGCACTTCTTCGTGCCGCCGTAATCATCGTGCTCGAACAGGCAGACCTCGCATCGGTCGTTGGCGGCCAGGGCCGGCGTGGCGACCATGAGAACAGCCAGGAACAACAACGCAAATCCGAAAACCGTACGCATCCGCATCACTCCCCCTGATGTCATGGTTTAAGACTTGTCCTTGGACGGACCCAACTTGCCGCCGTCATCGGACTGGCTGGACGCCGGGCCGCTCCCTTCGTCGCCGTGGGAGCCCTTGTTGGCCACGGACTGGAACTCCACGGACCGGGCCTTGTTGTTGAAGGAGAACTTGCCCATGTCGCCCAGGGACTTGCGCAGGGAGAGCCACTGCCCGGTGCGGCCGGACTTGTTGTACAGGGTCAGCTTGCCCTTGGGGCACTGGGAGGTGTCCACCCAGACCGAGCTGGCCTTGCCGGCCATGTTGGAGCCCAGGTTGGTGTCCGTGTCCCCGGAAAAGCACTTCCACTCCCCGGTATAGGACTCGTACTCGAACAGGCAGAACCCGCAACCGTTGGTCTCGTCCCAGGGGCCGTCCTTCCCGTCCTTGTGGATCTTGACCGAGGAGATCTTGCCGTCCAGGACCTGGCCCACCCAGCCCACGGAGCCCTTGATTATACGGCTCTTGCCCTTGTAGGCGTCCTTTTCGAACAGCTCCACCACCATGTCGGGACACTCGTCCTTGATCAGGCCCACCGAGGAGGCCAGATCGTCGAACTCGTAGCGGTCCAGATGCTTGACCATATTGTCAAAGCAGACGCTCGCGCCCTGGTAATCCTTGAGCGCGTGCAAACAGACCCCGCAGTCCTTCCAGGCGTCCACATCGATCTTCCCGCCATTGGCGAGGAATTTGGCCGAGTTTACATGGTCGCCGCCCATGTCCAGTTCGTCCAGGTCGATCACGCTGTCCTCCAGAACCCACTCGCGGCCCGTGTAGTTCACGTAGGAGTACAGGGCGAGCCTGGCGTCGGGACACGTGTCCTTGATGAAGAGCACGGAGTTCACCGGCGAATAGTACGGGCACAAATCGTCGGCATGGGTTGTCTTGTCGCAACTGTTTATTTTGGGGTGGTCCTCGGTCAGGCAACGGAAGGAACTGACGAAGTTGTCTTCCTGATACAGGCAGACCCCGCAGCCTTCTTCGAGGATATCTCGCGGATCAAGCTCGCCGCCAGCGTCTTTCTCAGCGAAAAGCACCGAACTGATCTCGTCATTGAGCGTGGTCAGCCTGGGCACGTCGGTGTAGACGACCCGCATGCCCTTGTCCTTCTTCCTCTGGAGCTTCATGTGCACCGCTTCCCAGTCCACGACGTCGAAGCTGAACTTGGTGAGAAAGATCATCCAACCCGTGTCGTTCAGTTCCAGAGCCATGTCCGCGGAGCGGTAGTAGTTCATGTCAAAGACCATGACCGAAAGATCCGGGCAGGTCTCGTTGTAGAAGCGGATGGACGAGGCCTTGTCCGTGAAATCCATGTCCTTGAGGTCCGCGGCGTTCAGGCTCAGACAAAGCTCCTCGCCCCTGTAGTTCCAGTCCTCGTACAGGCAGACGCCGCATTTCCTGGGATCGGGGACGCCCCCGACTTTCACGGACTTGACCTTGTCATTGAACCCGTCGGGCAGACTGGGCATGTCCTGGTGGACCATGAGCTGGTCCCCTTCCCGGTCATCCTTGGTGAACAGGACCGCTGTCCGGGCGTCGCAATTCCCGGTGAACACACGCACCGAGGAGACCTTGTTCCTCAGAGCATCGAATTCGTTACCGCACTCACGTATTCCCCCGTAGTTGATGTGCTCGTAGAAGCAGACCTTGCATCGCTCCAGGTCCTTGAGCGTGGCGCCCTGCCCGCCGTTCCACAACTTCAGGGAGGAAATCTGGTCGTTCCAGGTGCTGGTCATCTGCCGGACGTCTTCCTGGAAGGTCGCGAACTCGCCCTGGTAGTCGTTTCTTTTGTAGACGGTCAGATCTATGTTCGGGCATCCGTCCTTGAAAAAACGGACCGAGGAAATCTTGTTGGAGAAGCTGGGATCCAGGTCGTTGAGATTGGTGCTGCCCTGGTTGTTCTCGAAGCAGGCGTAGTCGCCCCCAAAGTTGGCGTCCTCGTAGACGCAGATGCCGCATTGGGGCGCGTCCGAGGCGGCTCCGGTGCTGCCCCGCTCAAAGGTCAGGGACATGGCCTTGTCGTTGAAGTCGTCTCCAACGTACTTGGCGCTGCTCGTGAAGACCTTTTCCCCGCCTCTTTGGCTCTTGAGCTTGTGCAGGGTCACCCTGAGGTCCGGGCAGTCGGCCTTGAACATCCTGAGCGAGGAGACCTCGTTGCCCAGGCCGTGGGCGGCCAGGTTGGCCACGTCCTGGTCAAAGCATTTCTTCGTGCCGCCGTAATCATCGTGCTCGAACAGGCAGACCGAACAACGCTCGTTGTCGGCAAAGCAAAGGCCGCAGCAACACGTGATCACCGACACCAAAATCAATACAACAAAGGATCGCATATTCCCTCCAAAACGGCATCATGCATATAAAAGGGCTTGTTCTCCGCCGTTTCCAACTACGTGCCGGCCGTCAGTCCCCCATCAACAAACCGGCAATCCATAGACTTCTGCATGTATAGTCAGTTGCCAAAGTTGGTACACACGGTCAATAGAACGACTGTTCAATCTACGGCCGTTTTGGGCCCGCAAACGGGCCTTCCTGGAAATCAACTGTCTGGGAAAACTAAGAAAAGATGGAAGAGGAAATAAATTGAAATCTTTTCAGGGTAACAAAAACGCAGCCCGGTTCACGAAGCCACCAGAACGGCCCGCACCGGACTGGCCTCGGCCCCGGGGTCCAGGTCCAGGGGCAGGCAGATCAGGCCGTATTCCCCGGGCGTGACCCCGGACAAATCCAGGTTCTCCAGCAGGAGCACGCCCGCGCCCAGGAGAAGATGGTGGGCGGGCAGGTCCGCGCTGTCCACCGGGTCCGGGCCGAGCCCGTCCACTCCCACCAGGCCGACCCCGCGCTCGGCCAGCAGCCGGGCCGCGTCCGGCTCCAGAAAAACCATGTCGCCCGTATCCGGCTTTACGGAATTGTCGGTCCTGAGCAGCACGGCCCGGGCCGTGTGAAGATTCAGTGACGATATCAAGTCCGGCCCAACCGAGGACCGTCCCGTGGCGTCGGCCACCAGAGCGGGCAGCACGAAACGCTCCAGGGGGAAGCGGTCCAGCGGATCGCCGCCGGGCAGGATGTGGGCCGGGGCGTCCACGTGGGTGCCGGAATGGGCGCAAAGGCTCAAGCGCGAGACCAGGCCGCCGTCCCCGGAGCCGGTCACGGGCGAACGCTCGTAGACCGGGTCGCCGGGAAAGCACGGGCAGCGGTCCAGGCGGCGGCTGATGTCCAGGACGCGGATGGATCGGAACATGCCCTGTCCTATCCTGGACCCGTGCCGTGGTCAAAATATAGGCCCCCCCTTTACATTTGTCCGTCCCGATTTATACTGCCCCTACTCGCCGCGATTGCCGAAATTCCCTTTTTCAGGAGGCGTCATGGTACGCAAATTATTCGGAACCCTCATCGTATTCACAGTGGTGCTGAGCGCGCCCTTGAGCGCCTTGGCCACCCTGCCCATGTTCGAGAAAGGCGGTTTGCCCGACTTCACTGAACTGGCCGACACGGCGGCCAAGGCCGTGGTCAACATCTCCACCTCCCGCACCGTGCAGGCCCAGTTCTCCGGCCCGGGCATGGAGCAGTTCAAGGAATTCTTCGAACAATTCAAGGATGTCCCCGGCTTCCCCAGCCCGGACGAGATGTTCCCCTTCCCCAAGAACGGGACCCCGCAGGAACAGTCCGCCCTGGGCTCCGGCTTCATCATCAGCCCGGACGGCTTCATCGTCACCAACAACCACGTGGTCCAGGGGGCCGACACCATCACGGTCAAGCTGGTGGACAACGGCAAGGGCTACGCCGCCACCGTGGTCGGCCTGGACCCGGAGACCGACCTGGCCCTGATCAAGATCGAGCCCGACCACGAACTGCCCGTGCTGGAATTCGCGGACTCCGACGGCCTCAAGGTGGGCGAGTGGGTCATGGCCATCGGCAACCCCTTCGGCCTGGGCCACACCGTCACCGCGGGCATCGTTTCGGCCAAGGGCCGCGTCCTGGGCGCCGGTCCCTATGACGACTTCATCCAGACCGACGCGTCCATCAACCCGGGCAACTCCGGCGGACCGCTGGTGAACATGGACGGCAAGGTGATAGGCATCAACTCGGCCATCATCCCGGCCGGACAGGGACTGGGCTTCGCCATCCCGTCCACCATGGCCCGCAAGGTCATCGAGCAGCTCAAGACCGGCCAGAGCGTGCAGCGCGGCTGGCTGGGCATCCAGATGCAGAACCTGGACGAGGACACCGCCGCGGCCGTGGGCCTGAGCGAGCCCAAGGGCGTGCTGGTGGCCGACGCCTTTGCCGGCGACCCGGCCGCCAAGGCCGGAGTCGAGGTGGGCGACGTGATCCTGGCCGTCAACGGCCAGGACGTGGAGGACACCAACGACCTGGCCCGGGCCATCGCCGCCATCACCCCGGGCGAGACGGCCACCCTGACCGTCTGGCGCAGCGGCAAGAAGCTCGACCTGGACGTGATCCTGGACGAGCGCGCCGCCCACCTGGCCCAGGAAAACCAGAAGGACCAGGGACAGCAGGGGCAGGACGTCCAGCCCGCGGATGAAAAGGGCATGTTCCTGCGCCCGCTCAGGACCAACGAGGCCCAGGCCCTGCAACTGGACGGCGTGTACGGCCTGGTGGTCACCCGGGTGAACCCCGGCTCCGTGGCCGAAAAGCAGGGCCTGCGCAAGGGCGACGTGATCCTGGAGGTCGAGAAGACCCGCGTGGCCAGCCTGGACGAGTACCACCAGGCCATGGAAAAGGCCCAGGACAAGACCCCGCCCGTGGCCCTGCTCCTGGTCAAGCGCGGCGACCACAACCTGTTCGTCACCCTGCCCCTGGACAAGGAGTAGAACAAGAAATAGGCCATCCGCCCGGCACGGGGGGCTTGCGAGAGCCCCCCGGCCGGGATACACCGGGGCATGACCGGCCCCGACCCCAATCCCGACCGCACCCCCGCAGATGCCGAGGTTCTCAAGGCCCCGGCCAAGATCAATCTGACCCTGGACATCCTGAGCCGCAGGCCCGACGGGTTCCACGAGCTCTCCACCCTGTTTCTCCCCCTGCCCGAGCCCTGCGACACCCTGACCGTGACGCCCGCGCCGGCCGGCACCGGCCTGGCCCTGGACTGCCCGGGCCTGGACCTGCCGCCGGACAAGAATCTGGTCCACAAGGCCTGGTCCGCCTACGCCAAGGCCACGGACTTCGCCCCGGACCTGGCCGTGCGCGTGGACAAGGCCATCCCCGAAGGTGCGGGCCTGGGCGGGGGCAGCTCGGACTGCGCGGCCATGCTCCGCCACCTGAACCGCACCGCTCCCAAGCCCCTGGACCCGATCGCGCTGAACCAACTGGCCGCCGGACTGGGTGCGGACGTGCCCTTCTTCCTCCTGGGCGGACCGGCCTGGGCCGCGGGCATCGGCGAGGAACTGACCCCGGCCAAGGTGGACCTGACCGGGCTGCACCTGGTCCTGGCCTGCCCGGACCTGCACGTGGACACGGCCTGGGCCTATCGGGAATGGGACAAGGCCCGAAAGCCGAGCCAGGACGCGGTTTTCTTGACAAGCCTTCGGGCAGGGTCTACAAACCATGCTCCCGCCGGGCCGGTGATCCTTCGGAACGACTTTGAAAAAGTGGTCTTTCCGGCCCATCCGGAGCTTGGCCGACTCAAGGCCCGCCTCTATTTCCTGGGGGCGAACGCAGTGGTCATGAGCGGCAGCGGGGCAAGCGTGTTCGCCCTGTTCCGGGACCGGACACGGGCCCAAAAGGCGGCCGTACGACTCGGTGAAGAAGGGATGCGCGTGTTTCGGCACGCCTTTGACGGAACGACGACAATGCCGGTGGACAACGCTGGGGTGTCGCCAAGTTGGTAAGGCAACGGGTTTTGGTCCCGTCATACGTGGGTTCGAATCCTACCACCCCAGCCAATTCTCGGGAGCGCGCCATGGGCACCATGGGTGAATTGAAGATCATTTCCGGTTCGGCCAACACGGAATTGTCCGAAGCCATCTGCGAGCACCTGGGCATGCGGCTGTCGCCCATCCTGCGCGAGACCTTCTCGGACGGCGAGATCCGCGTGGAGATCGGGGACAACGTGCGCGGCGGGGACGTATTCGTCATCCAGCCCACCTGCTCCCCGGTCAACTTCCACCTCATGGAGCTGGCCATCATCCTGGACGCGCTCAAACGGGCCAGCGCCCAACGCGTCACCGCGGTGATCCCTTATTACGGATACGCCCGCCAGGACCGGAAGGTCCTGCCCCGCGCGCCCATCTCGGCCAAGCTGGTGGCCGACATCCTGACCGCCGCGGGCATGCACCGCATGATCACCGTGGACCTGCACGCCGGCCAGATCCAGGGATTCTTCAACTGCCCGGTGGACAACCTCTACGCCGCGCCCGTGCTCCTGGAATACCTGCGCAAGCTCGACAAGGACCTGGTCATCATCTCCCCGGACGCCGGGGGCGTGGAGCGCGCCCGGGCATTCGCCAAGCGCCTCAACGCCGGGCTGGCCATCGTGGACAAGCGCCGCGACTCCCCCAACAAGGCCCAGGCCATGCACCTCATCGGCGACGTGAAGGACAAGCTGGCCGTGATCATCGACGACATGATCGATACCGCGGGCACCATGTGCGTGGCCGGGAAGGTGCTCATGGACAACGGGGCCAAGGCCGTCATGGCCTGCGCCACCCACCCGGTGCTGTCCGGCCCGGCCCTGGAGCGCATCGACAAGTCCGTGTTCACCGAGGTTGTGGTCACCAACACCATCCCTGTGGACGACAAGAAAAAGCAGTCCAAGAAGATCCACGTCCTGTCCGTGGCCGGACTGCTGGCCAAGGCGATCAACAACGTACACACCGAATCGTCGGTGTCCGTACTTTTCGTGTAGCAACCACAACCAGCCCGTCCGTCCATGGGGGGCGGCCACGGCGAACAAGGAGAAACACCAATGAGCAAGACCAAACTCGACACCCTCAAGGTTGAGGAGCGCACCGGCAAGGGCAAGGGCCCCAACCGCCGCATGCGCGTGGCCGGCAAGGTCCCGGGCATCTACTACGACCAGAAGGGCGCCAACCTCATGGTCCAGATGGACCGTGTGCCCCTGGAAAAGGCCGTGCAGCGCTTCGGTTCCTCCCACGTCTTCAGCCTGGAGATCACCAGGACCGACGGAAAGACCGAAACCTGGCCCTCCCTGCTGTGGCGCATGAAATACGATCCCGTGAAGTCCCTGCCCGTGCACGTGGACTTCTTCGGCGTGGACCTGGACAAGGAAATCCGCGTCAGCGTTCCCTTCGAGAGCACCGGCCGACCGCTGGGCGAGAAGGAAGGCGGCGTCCTGCAGTGGTTCCGCGACTCCATCGAGGTGTCCTGCAAACCCATGGACATCCCCGAGTCCATTGTCCTGGACGTGTCCGAACTGAACATCAACGACAACATCTCCATCGACCAGGTCCAGTTCCCCGAGGGCGTCACCCCGCTCTATGACGAGAGCGACGAGGCCTTCTCCGTGGTCGGCGTGGCCGCGCCCGCGGCCGAGGAAGTTCTCGAAGCCGCAGAGCTCGAGGGCGAAGAAGGCGCCGAAGGCGAAGAAGGCGGCGGCGAAGGCGGCGAAGGCGAGGCCGAGGAAGGCGGCGAAGGCGAATAGCCCGTCCCATCGCGAGGATTCCGGACCCCGGCCGTTTCCCTGCAGCGGGAGTGGCCGGGGTTCGTTTCATTTTGTAAGCTGGCAGTCGAACAACCCGAAACAGGACCCTTGGCATGGAACCCGTCCGCCTCATCGCCGCCCTGGGCAATCCCGGACCCCGGTACGAAGACACCAGGCACAACCTGGGCTTCATGCTGGCCGACCGGCTCATCGAGCTGGGCCGGGAGCGCAAGTCCATGCACCTCACACGCCTGGACGGCTCGGACGACTGCGAGGTCTGGCGGCTGCACCTGGGCGGTGCGCCGCGCATCCTGGTCAAGCCCCTGACCTACATGAACCTCTCGGGCGACGCCGTGGCCCGCGTGGCCGGACGCGAGTCCGTGCGGACCGAGGAGATTCTGGTGGTCCACGACGACCTGGACCTGGGCCTGGGCCGGATCAAGCTCAAGCACGGCGGCAGCTCGGGCGGGCACAAGGGCGTGGACTCCATCGAGCAGCGCCTGGGCTCGGCCGGGTTCTGGAGGCTCAGGCTGGGCATCGGGCGGCCGCCGGAGTACACCCCGGTGGAGCAGTACGTGCTCGAGCCCTTTGCCAAGGACGAGGCGGCGCTGGTGCCGGAGGTTCTGGCCGACGCGCTCAAGGGGCTGGAAATCCTTTTCAGGCGCGGCCCCCAGGCCGCCCAGCAGCACCTGCATCCCCTTCGGGAGGAAGCCCGGGACAAGCACTCGGAAGGCCCGGAACCCCCGGATGACGCGAAAGAGTCACCTTCTTCATCGTAGACTCCCTGATTGGATTGTGGTATTGTTTTTTTTCGCGCCTTTGAATGGCGCGAGTACGCAAGGAGCCACATTTCCCGTGTTCAAGACCAACGAACTCGTTGTGTATCCCTCCCAGGGAGTGGGTCGGGTGGAGCGCATCGAGCGTCAGACCATCGGCGGCGCTGAGGCCGAATTCTACATCGTGCGCATCCTGGCCAACAACGTCACCCTCATGGTCCCGGTAAAGAACGCGGCCAACGTTGGCCTGCGCCCGGTCTGCGGCCTGCGCACCGGCCAGTCCATCTTCGAGTCCCTCAAGGACCGCTCCGACTTCACGGGCTACACCGGCCAGAACTGGAACCGACGCTACCGGGAGTACTCGGAAAAGCTCAAGAGCGGCGACCTGTCCGACGTGGCCTACGTGCTCAAGGAACTCTTCCTCATCGGCAAGGACAAGGAACTGTCGTTCGGCGAGCGCCGCCTCCTGGAGCAGGCCATGGGCCTGGTGTCCATGGAGTTGGCCTACGCCATGAACCGCGACCAGGACACCGTGCGCGAGGACATCACCGACATGTTCCGCGACGTCATCGAGGCCGGCGAGGAAAAAGGCGTCCGGCACGCCTGAAAAGGGACTTGTCATCAAGCTTTCTTTCGGGTAAACCCAAACCCGTTGCCAACAAAGCGTACCCTGGCCGGATGTACCCGGCCTGTTTGACCGGATCATTCCAGCCCCAACAGAACAATCAAGCGAGGCCGCCCTGCCAGGGGTCCGGCCCGAACCTTGGAAACATACATTCCCTCACAACCCCTGTAAGCGTCAGGTCCCACCCACACGAGCGATCCGTTAACGCCCGAATTGGATACACACGACACGCGTTCCTCCTGGCCGGGGAACCCGTGCCCAACCTTTTGATCAGGCGGACACTATGGCCAAGCCCAAGCAAGAGAAGAGCCCCAAAAGCGAGAAAAACGGCGAAAAGGTCTTTCTTACGGACCTGAAGCAGAAGAGCATGCCCCAACTCATGGAACTGGCCGTGAGCTACGGCATGGAGAACCCCTCCGGGCTCAAGAAGCAGGAACTCATCTTCGACATCCTGCAGCATTGCGCCGCCAACAACGGCCAGATATTCGCCGAGGGCGTGCTCGAAATTCTGCCCGACGGCTTCGGCTTCCTGCGCTCGCCCATGTACTCGTACATGCCCGGGCCCGACGACATCTACATTTCCCCCTCCCAGATCCGCCGCTTCGGCCTCAAGAAGGGCGACATCATCTCCGGCCAGATCCGCCCGCCCAAGGAAGGGGAGCGCTATTTCGCCCTGCTCAGGGTCTCGGAGATCGGGTTCGAGCCGCCCGAGAAGACCAAGCAGGTGGTCCTGTTCGACAACCTGACCCCGCTCTACCCCGACGCCATGCTCAAGATGGAGAACGGGGCCGAGAACTACACCTCCCGGGTCATCGACCTGCTCTCCCCCATCGGCTGCGGCCAGCGCGGCATCATCGTGGCCCCGCCCCGCACCGGTAAGACCATGATGCTCCAGAACATCGCCAACTCCATCAACGCCAACCACCCCGAGGTCTACCTCATCGTGCTGCTCATCGACGAGCGTCCCGAGGAGGTCACGGACATGGCGCGCACGGTCAAGGCCGAGGTGGTATCAAGCACGTTCGACGAGCCGCCCACCCGCCACGTCCAGGTCACGGAGATGGTCCTGGAGAAGGCCAAACGCCTGGTGGAACGCAAGCGCGACGTGGTCATCCTGCTCGACTCCATCACCCGCCTGGGCCGGGCCTACAACGCGGTCACCCCGTCCTCGGGCCGGGTGCTGTCCGGCGGCCTGGACGCCAACGCCATGCAGCGTCCCAAACGCTTCTTCGGCGCGGCTCGCAACATCGAGGAAGGCGGAAGCCTGACCATCATCGCCACGGCCCTCATCGACACGGGCTCGCGCATGGACGAGGTCATCTTCGAGGAGTTCAAGGGCACCGGCAACATGGAGATTTACCTGGACCGCCACCTGGCGGAAAAGCGCGTCTTCCCGGCCATCGACATCAACCGCTCGGGCACACGCAAGGAGGAGCTCCTGCTCTCCGACGACATACTCAACCGCGTCTGGATCCTGCGCAAACTCCTGGCCCCCATGAGCTCCATCGACGCCATGGAATTCCTGCTGGACAAGATGAAGGGGTCCGCATCCAACCGCGAATTCTTCGACTTGATGAACAAGTAAGGGCGGTTTTGCACCCCCCTTCCCACCGGACGCGGGGCCTGCTATCCTTGATCGCATGCGCATCACCCCGCTGAAGACCCTTCTTCTCCTGCTCGTCCTGGCGCCCTGCCTGGTCTGGACACCGGCCATGGCCGGCCTGTTCGGCGAGATCACCATCAAGGACGAGATCGAACTGGGCCGCGAGTTCGACCAGAAACTCCGCAAGCAACTCCACCTGCTGGAAGATCCCATGGTCACCACGTACGTGGACGACGTGGTCCAGGGCATCGTGGCCCACATGCCCCAAAAGCTGCCCTACCCGGTGACCACCGCGGTCATCAACAACCGGACCATGAACGCCTTCGCCATCCCCGGCGGATACGTGTACGTGTTCACCGGCCTGCTCCTGGGCATGGAGAGCGAGGACGAGTTCGCCGCGGTCATGTCCCACGAACTGGCGCACGTTTCCCAGCGCCACGTGGCCAAGCGCTACGAGGACATGCAGCTGGCCAACCTGGGCGCGCTCCTGGGCATGATCGGCGGCGCGCTCATCGGCATCGCCGGACAGGGCGAACAGGCCTCCGAGGCCGCCCAGGCCCTGATGATGACCTCCCAGGGCGCGGCCACGGCCGCCTTCCTGCTCTACACGCAGGAGAACGAGCGCGAGGCCGACCACGTGGGCATGAACTACCTGGTGGCCGCCGGGTACAATCCCAACGGCATGCCCGACACCTTCGAGCACATGATCAAGAACAAGTGGCGCAACAGCTCGTCCAACCTGCCCTCCTACCTGGCCACCCACCCGGCCCTGTCCGAACGCATCGGCTACCTGCGAGACCGCATCAGCCGCATGCCCCCGGAATACGTGAACCGCAATACCGACAACCAGCGCTTTCTGCGGGTCAAGGCCGTGCTCAGGGGCCGCATCGACGACCCGTCCATGGTCCTGGCCGAGTACAACGACCAGGCCGAGCACACCTGCCTGGACCACATGGCTGCGGGCATGGCCGCCCTGCGGTTGAAAAAAAGCAACGAGGCCCGAGCCTTTTTCGACAAGGCCCTGGCCTGCGGCGGGGACGATCCCCTGGTGCTGCGCGAGGCCGGACGCTTCTACTTCAAGGAGGGGAGCCTCGACCAGGCCCAGCCCCTGCTGCAGAAGGCCATGTTCCTGGACCCCTCGGACCTGCTGACCCAATTCTACAACGCCCGGCTCCTGGCCGAAAAAAAGGAATACCCCGCGGCCATCGAAAGCATGCGCATCGTGCTCAAGGGCCTGCCCAACGATGCCGAGGTCCACTACCACCTCGGCCGCATGCTCGGGGAAACCGGGGACATCTTCCACGCCCACATGCACCTGGCCTACGCAGCCATCTATGACAAGGACCGCAAGCAGGCGCAATTTCACATGGAAAAGGCCCGCGCCCTGGCATCCGCCCCGCAACAGAAGGCCGAAATGGCCGAGCTGGAGCGGATGTTCCAGGCCGGCCCCGGTGGCCCGGACGGCCCCCCCAAGCAATGACCCTCACGGGGAGCCCCGGCCCGGCGCGGCTTGAATCGCTTGCCGTTTTCAGGTAGCTAGCCGCCCATGCTCGTCGCACGATCCACTCAAGACATCGGGGAGTCCATCCACGGCTCCTGCATAACCATCGGAAACTTCGACGGGGTTCACCTCGGCCACCAGAAGCTCATCCGCCGCACCTGCGCCAAGGCCCGGGACCTGGGCCTGACCAGCGTGGTGGTCACCTTCGACCCCCATCCCCTGCGCGTCCTGGTCGGGCCGGACACCCCGCCCTTCATCACCCTGACCGAGCAGAAGATCGAACTCATCGGCGACCTGGGCCCCAACGTCACCCTGCTCCTGGAGTTCACCAAGGACATGGCCGCGCTCTCGCCCGAGGAGTTCGTGCGCACCTACCTGGTCGAGGGATTGGCCATGCGCGAGCTGGTCATCGGCTACGACTACCACATGGGCAAGGGCCGGACCGGCAACCACGAGACCATGCGCCAGCTGGGCCAGGCCTACGGGTTCAACGTGGAGCGGCTGGATCCGGTCAGCCAGGAGGGCGCCGTGGTCAGCTCCACTCGCATCCGCGACCTGGTGCAGTCCGGCCAGGTATGGGAGGCGCGCAGCCTGCTGTCGCGCTTCTACCAGGTGCGCGGCACCGTGGTCCGGGGATTCGACCGGGGCGGCAAGCTGCTGGGCTTTCCCACGGCCAACCTGTCCCTGGCCGACGAGCTGACCCCCAAGCCCGGGGTCTACGCGGTCTGGGTGGAGGCGGACCACAAGCCCATGCCCGCCGTGGCCAACGTGGGCAACAACCCGACCTTCGGCAACAAGAACCTGACCGTGGAAGCCCACGTGCTGGACTTCTCCGGAGACCTTTACGACCGCTTGGTGCGCGTCCACTTCGTGCAGCGCATCCGCGACGAGATCAAGTTCAGCGGCCTGGACGAACTCAAGGCGCGCATCGCCAAGGACGTGGAGTTGGGCCGCCGCATCCTGGCCCTGCCGGAATCCCTGCCCCCGGGCCGATGGGCCGACCGGGCGGAGGACGCCTGATGGGCCTGTTGCGCTTCCTGCTCAACCCCTGGCGCGCGTTCTGGCGCTCCTACCGCCACGTCAGCTCGGTGCGCTGGCTGGTCCTGGGCCTGGTGGTGGGCGTGCTCTCGGGCCTGGCCGCCGCGCTTTTCTTCGGCGGGGTGGAGCTGGCCAAGCACCTGGTGCTCAGCCAACTGGCCGGGCTGGACCTGCCCGGACCGGCCGGGGAGGAGCTCATCGTGGCCGAGCCGGGCCTGTACCGGCCCTGGGTGGTGCCCCTGGCCCTGTGCCTCATCGGCCTGCTCACGGGCTGGCTGGTGTCCCGCTTCCTGCCCGACACCGTGGACTCGGGCACCGACGGCACGGACGCCATGATCAAGGCCTTCCACCGCCAGGGCGGAGTCATCAAGCCCCGGGCCTGGATCATCAAGGGCGTCATGGCCATCTGCACCATCGGCGCGGGCGGTTCGGCCGGGCGCGAAGGTCCCATCTCCCAGGTGGGCGCGGGCATCGGCTCGTTCCTGGCCCAGAAGCTCAAGCTGACGGTCAAGGAGCGGCGCATCCTGCTCCTGGCCGGAGCGGCCGGCGGCCTGGGGGCCATCTTCCGGGCTCCCCTGGGCGGCGCGCTCACGGCCGTGGAGGTCATCTACCGCGAGGATTTCGAGGCCGAGGCCATCCTGCCCGCGGTGCTCTCCTCGGTGGTGGCCTACTCCCTGTTCACCCTGTTCTACGGCTCCGAGCCCATCTTCGGCATCCCCCGCTTCACCTTCAACGACGCCCGGGAGCTCCTGTTCTACGCGGCCCTGGCCGTGGCCTGCGCGGCCGCGGGCTGGTTCTACGTGCGCTCCTTCTACTTCATCAAATATTCCGTATTCTTCCGCATCAAGGACAAAGTCGGGCTCATGTGGGCCACCGGCCTGGGCGGGCTGCTCATGGGCGTGCTGGGCGTGTTCTTCCCCGAGGTGCTCACCGGCGGCTACGGCTACCTGGAAGAGGCCATCCTGGGCAACATCACCCTGGGCCTCATGTTCGCCATCGTGCTCGGCAAGACCCTGGCCACGTCGCTGACCATCGGCTCGGGCATGTCCGGCGGCATGTTCGCCCCGGCCCTGTTCGTGGGCGGCATGTCCGGCGGCCTGGTGGGCCAGTTGGCCCACAAGTACTACCCGGAAATCGCCCGCGACCCCGGCGCCTACGTGCTGGTGGGCATGGCCGCGTTCTTCGCCGGGGTGGCCAAGGCGCCCATCGGCCCCCTGGTCATGGTCACCGAGCTGACCAAGGGCTACGGCCTGCTGGCCCCGCTCATGCTGGCCTCGGCCCTGTGCCTGGTCCTGACCCGCAAGGTGTCCCTGTACGAGCACCAGGTGGACAACAAGTTCGACTCCCCGGCCCACGTGGTGGACGCCACCATCAACATCCTCGAGGACCTCAAGGTGGAGGACTACTACAAGCCGGGGCGCGTCACCATCCTGGAGGAAGGCACCACCCTGGAGGCCCTGACCAACATCATCGCCAACACGAACGAGCTCTACTTCCCGGTCAAGAACGCCCAGGGCGAGTTCACCTCCATCCTGTCCATCCACACGGTTCGCAACGTTCTCTTTGAGCAGAATCTCTTTCAACTGCTGGTGGTGCGCGACGTGGCCACCAAAAAGGCCTTCCTGCGGCCGGACTACGACCTGTACACCGCGCTCCTCAAGTTCGTGGACACGGACTACGGCCAGATTCCCGTGGTCCGGCCCGAAAACGACAACGAGATCATCGGGCTGATCAACCGCGAGGACGTGTTCAAGGCCTACGCCAATGCCATCAAGGAAGTGAAGGAAATCGAAGGCTCGGCCGCCTGATTCCACTCGCCTGATCCCGCCCGCTTTTCCCCTGCCCCGCCCTTGCCAAATGCCCAGTCGGCATTAGCTTTGGCGGACATATGCCCCGAACCAGCCTGGACATAGAACGCGGCCCCGGGCGGCTGCGCATCCTCATGGGCGACCTGACCCTGGAAGACGCCGACGCCATCGTCAACGCGGCCAACCCTGGCCTGGCCGGAGGCGGCGGGGTGGACGGGGCCATCCACCGGACGGCCGGGCACGACGACCTGCAGCGCGCCTGCCAGGAGGCCATCGCCCGGAGGGGCGGTCCCCTGTCGCCCGGAGAGGCGGAGATCACCTCGGGGTTCCGGCTCACGGCCCGGTACGTGATCCACGCGGTGGGGCCCATCTGGCGCGGCGGCGGCCAGGACGAGCCCGGCGCCCTGACCCGGGCCTACCAATCCTGCCTGCGCCTGGCCCGCGAACATTCCCTGGAGACCCTCGCCTTTCCGGCCATCAGCTGCGGGGTGTACGGCTTTCCCGTTGACCTGGCCGCGCCCCTGGCCCTGGCGGCCCTGCTGAACGGGCTGGAGCAGGGCCTGGTCCGCGAGGCGCGCATGGTCCTGCGCGGGGCCGAGGCCCTGTCCGCCTGGGTGGCGGCCGCGCAGCGGATGCTGTAGGAACACACAAGGAAAGACAGGAGAGACCATGGAAATCAAAGGCACCACCATATTGGCGGTCAAGGATGAGACCGGCACGGCCGTGGCCGGCGACGGCCAGGTGACCCTGGGCCAGAGCGTGGCCATGAAGCACTCGGCCCGCAAGGTCCGCACCATCTACAAGGACAAGGTCACGGTCGGCTTTGCCGGAGCCACGGCCGACGCCTTCGCCCTGTCCGAACGCTTCGAGAAGAAGCTGGAGGCCTATTCCGGCAACCTGACCCGGGCCGCGGTGGAGCTGGCCAAGGACTGGCGCACGGACAAGTATTTGCGCCGCCTGGAGGCCATGCTCCTGGCCGCGGACTCCGAGACCATTCTCATCATCTCCGGCACCGGCGACGTCATCGAGCCGGACGACGGCCTGGCCGCCATCGGCTCGGGCGGCCCCTTCGCCCTGGCCGCGGCCCGGGCGCTCAAACGCAACACGGACATGAACGCCGAGGAGATTTGCGCCAAGGCCATGGCCATCGCGGCGGAGATGTGCGTGTACACCAACGACCAGATCACCATCGAGACCCAGAAAAAATCATGAGCAACCTGACCCCCAGAGAAATCGTCTCCGAACTGGACCGCTACATCATCGGCCAGGACGCGGCCAAGCGCGTGGTGGCCATCGCCATGCGCAACCGCTGGCGCAGGCAGCAGGTCGAACCCGAACTGCGCGACGAAATCGCGCCCAAGAACATCATCCTCATGGGCCCCACGGGCGTGGGCAAGACCGAGATCGCCCGCCGCCTGGCCCGGCTGGCCGGGTGCCCCTTCCACAAGGTGGAGGCCACCAAGTTCACCGAGGTGGGCTACGTGGGCCGGGACGTGGAGTCCATGGTCCGCGACCTCATGGAGATCGGCGTGAGCATGGTCCGCAAGGAGGAAAACGACAAGGTCCGGGTCAAGGCCGAGAAGATGGCCGAGGAACGCCTGCTGGACCTGCTCCTGCCCGGATCCCGTCCGCCCCAGCGGGCCGGATTCATGTTCGGCCGCCAGGAGGAGCCCGCGCCCGAGCCCAAGCCGGACGCCGACACCCGCCAGAAGTTCCGCCAGATGTGGCGCGACGGCCAACTGGACGACAAGGACGTGGAGCTGGAGGTGGCCAGTCAGTCCGACCCGTCCGTGTCCATCATGGCCATCCCGGGCATGGAGGACGTGGGGCTCCAGATGCAGGACATGCTGGGCCGCATGTTCCCCAACAAGAAAAAACGCCGCAAGATGAAAGTCAAAGACGCCTACGAGGTGCTCATCCAGGAGGAGGCGGACAAGCTCATCGACATGGACCGCGTCCTGGAAACGGCCAAGGAGCGCGTGGAGCAGGCCGGCATCCTGTTCATCGACGAGCTGGACAAGATCGCGGCCAGCGAGGAACGGCGAGGCGGCGGGGACGTGTCCCGCGAGGGCGTGCAGCGCGACCTGCTGCCCGTGGTCGAGGGCTGCGTGGTGAACACCAAGTACGGCATGATCAAGACCGACCACATCCTGTTCATCGCGGCCGGGGCCTTCCACTTTTCCAAGCCCTCGGACCTGGTGCCCGAGCTCCAGGGCCGCTTCCCCCTGCGCGAAGAGTTGGAGGCCCTGGGCAAGGACGAATTCTACCGCATCCTGACCGAGCCCAAGAACGCGCTCACCGTGCAGTACAAGGCCCTGCTGGAGACCGAGGGCATCCGTCTCGACTTCACACGCGAGGGACTGGAGGAGCTGGCTCAGGCCGCCGAGACCATCAACGAGGAGACCGAGAACATCGGGGCCCGCAGGCTGTACACCATCATGGAGAAGATCCTGGCCGAGATCTCCTTCGAGGCCCCGGACAAGTCGGGCCAGGAGGTGCTCGTGGACCGCCAGTACGTCAAGGACCGGCTGGACGAGATCATCGAGGACCGCGACCTGTCCCGCTACATCCTGTAGCCTGGTCCGCCAAGAAACGTAAAAAAGGCCGCCCTCTGGGGCGGCCTTTTTGTTGGTGGTTGTAAGGCCGGCCTATTGCGCGGCCTCGCCCTCGGCGGCTTCCTCAGCGGCTTCCTCGGCCCCGCCCAGGGGCACGCCGTAGAAGTCCGTCTGCACGTGGCACTCGCCGCAGGCCACCGGGCCCTTGGCCTGGGCCTCGTGGCAGCCGATGCAGTTCTTGTGGAACACGCCGGGCAGCTCGTCCAGGCCGGAGCCGTCGCTCGGGCCGTGGCACTCGGTGCACTTCAGGTAGTCGTCGGCTTCGGCAAAGGTGCCGTCGTCGTTCTTGGCGCTGTGATGGCAGGGCAGGCAGCCGTCCACGCCATCATATTCCTCGTGGTTGATGTGGCTGAACACCACGGCCGGACGCTGCGGAGCGGCGAACCCGCCGTCCTCGGTGCCCAGGGTGATCTCGTCGTCCTGGGACAGGACGGGCAGGACAAAGGCCAGGACCAGGGCCGCGGCAAGCAGCAGGGTGATTGTCTTTTTCATGGCTTCACTCCCCCTTAGACCGCTTTGGTCTTGACCATGTTGGCGTAGATGATGTCGCCCAGGAACTTGAGGTCCATCTCCAGGTGGTAGCCGTGGATGATGTCTTCCAGTCCGCCGTGGCAGTTGTGGCAGGGGCTGATGACCGTCTGGACGCCCATCTTCTTGACCCGCTCCAACTGCTCGGCCTTGACCCGGTTGCCCTCCACGCGCACGTTCTTGAACGGCGGGCCGCAGTTGATGACGCCGCCGCCCGCGCAGCAGCAGTAGTTGTGCTCGCGGTTGGGCTCCATCTCGATGATCTCCTCGGCGATCTGGGAGGCCACGTAGCGCAGGTGATCCATGAGGCCGCGGCCGCGAATCACGTTGCACGGGTCGTGGATGGTCACTTTGTCGACCTTCTCGGCCATCTTGATCTTGCCCTCGCGGAAGAGCTGGGCGAAGAACTCGATGGAGTGGACCACCTCGACCGGGAAGTCCCTCCAGCCGCACCAGCGGTTGCCCATGTCGTAGATCGAGCGGAAGGCGTGGCCGCACTCGCCCATGACGATCTTCTTGGCCTTGAGCTCCTGGGCCTGCTCGAAGTGGGCCCGCTTGATGCGGCCCATCATCTCGTAGTCGCCCGTATACATGCACATGTCCGAGTTGTCCCAGCCGGGATAGGACGGCATGCACCAGTTGAGCCCGGCCTCATGGAAGATGGCCGCGGCCTGGTAGATGAGCTGGGTCCGGAACTTGGGCTCGGGTCCGATGACCGAGTACACGAAGTCGCAGCCTTCCACGTCCAGGGGGATGCGGATGTCCGGGAACTCGTCGCGGGCCTCTTCCTCCTGCCACAGCAGGGCGTCGGTCCACTCGTCGTCCTTGACCCACATCTGGTTGAAGGTTGCCGCGTGGGAATGGGCCGTGTCCTGGATGTACTGCGGGATGACGCCCAGCATGTGGCACATCCGCCGGACAACGCTCATGATGTAGCCGGTGTCGATACCCAGCGGGCAGTAGTGCATGCAGCGGCGGCAGAGGTTGCACTCGGTGTAGGCGATCTGGGCCGCCTGGTAGATGAACTCCGGGCTGACCTTGCCCTTCTTGCTCAGGATCACGTCCATGGTCTGCGTGACCTTGCCCACGGGCGAATAGGTCGGGTCCCCGTCGTGGGACATGTAGAAGTGGCAGGCCTCGGAACACAGACCGCAATGCACGCAGGTCTCGTTGTAGACCTTGAGCTTGGCGCCGGTCTCGCCTTCCAGGACCTGTTTGATGGTCTTCTCGATCTTCTCCGGGGTCAGCTTGGCCACCCCCTCGATCAATCCGACGTCGTCGATCTTTCTATCAAACTTGAATTCTTTCATGGTCTGTTCTCCTGTCCGTTACCAGTCGCGGACCTTGCGCACGCCGCCGAACTCGGAGCCTATGTAGGCCCTCGTGAACAAGATGAAGATGGCGTGCGCCAGGCGCGTGAAGGGGATGAGGGCCAGCCAGGCCAGGCCGCACAGGATGTGCAGCACGATCATGACCTGGTAGTCGAAGATCTGGTGGTAGGCCAGGAAGCCGGTGATGAAGGGGCTGACCACGAGGAGCAGCACCCACCAGTCCTTGGCCCTGGACACGAAACGGACCTCCGGGATGAACAGCCTGCGGTAGGCGAAGAAGCCGCAGGCCGCGATGACGATGAGGGTCATGATGTCGGCCACGTCTGCGGGCAGGGTCCAGAAGAAGTCCACGCCCAGCCACTGCTGCCAGAGCACCGCATGGCCCATCAGGAAGATGGGGGTGGCCAGCAGGCAGATGTGGAAGACGAAGGTGACCGCCGTGGTCACCGGGCTCCTGCGCCATCCCAGCGTATAATAGGGAATGAGCCAGGCGAGGATGGACCGCAGCCCGTACTTCCAGCTCATGTACGCCTCGCTGGTGACGTCCTTGGTTTTGAATTTGTTGTACATGTACACGAGGCGGTAGAGGGCCCCGAAAATCAGCACGCCCCAGCAAACCCAGGCCAGGGGACCGGTGATGAAGTCATAGATCGCGTTCATGGTCTCCCCCTTAGAAGTCTTTCAGGTCGGCCACGATGCGCACGAACTTGCCGCCGGTGACGCCCTTGACGAGCACCTTGGAGGAGTCCGGGCTGAACACCGGGTCAAAGGCCTGGTCGAAGTCCAGATTGAACGGCTTGCCGTCCACCAGGACGACCTGGCGGCCGCCCAGATCGGCCCGCACGGCCACGTGGGCGCTGTCCGGGCTGAACACGGGGAAGAAGAGCATGTCGTACAGGCCGGACCAGACCTTGCCGTCCACCATCATGGAGTACTTGGCGTTCTTGTCGCGGCCGATGGCGGCGGCGCGCTCCCCGTCCGGGGACACCGTCAGGTCGATGACCGTGGCGAAGGACACGGACCAGGGGGCCTTGTTCTTGACCACCGTGAACTGGCCGAACTTCGGGGCGCAGATGCCGAAGAAGTTCCTGCCGTCCGGAGTGACCTGCATGTGCCAGAGCTGGGTCCAGGTGGCGTCCCAGAAAAGGCCGGACTCGTCGGCCAGGCCCCACTTGCCGGCCTTGCGCACCGGAGCGAAGAACTTGCCCGTGGCCGGGTTGAAAACCGGCTCCCAGACACACTGGTAAACCGCGTCCCAGGGCTTGCCGTCCACGGCGATGGTGTAGTCGTAGAGGTTGCGGCGCACCTGGGCGGCCACGCTGGAGCCGTCCGGGGTGAAGACCGGGGTGTAACAGTTGACGAACCGCTCGTCCCAGGCCACGCCGTCCACCGCGATGGTGAAGATGCCGGACTGGAACTTGACGATGTCGGCCTGGGCCATCTGGTCGGTCTGCACCGCGCAGGCGGTGTGCGCCCCGGCGACATCGGACGAAAACTGGTTGGCGTTTTCGTACACGGTCTCCCAGGACTGGCCGTTGAGGGTCATGCCGTACTTCATGTCCTGCTGCACGCCCGCGACAACGGAGTCGCCGGCGATGAAGGGCTTCATCACGAAGCCGTAGCCCTCTTCCCAGCGCTCGCCGTCCACGGCCACGGACCATTCCATGTCCTGGGACACGACCGCCATCAGCTTTCCGCTGGGCAGGTACAGGGGCAGGATGGCCTTTTCGTACCGATCCTCGCTCCAGATCTCGCCGTTGACGCTGACGCCGAACTCGGCATCGTCGGTGCAGACCACCGCGGCCAGGCTCTCGCCGTCCGGGCTGGCGTGAAACTCTTCCACCCACTGGACCCCTTCGGCGAATTTGGCCGTGTTCACGACCTCTTTCTTGCCCGGGCTCCAATCCCATCCACTGGTATCATGCATAACCATCCTCCAAAAAAACAAACACTAGGGGACCCAACATTACAACAGCCGCACAGTCCGACTCAGGCAAGCCGGACACGTTATCCTGCCTGTGAAAATTGGCGCAAGCCTACACAAAAAACTGCGGAGAGAAAACAGTTTTTCGGGTTTCATACCCGATTAGTATGAAAGCCCTCAGATTCCAACGTTCTCCAGCAAGCGGGCCATGTCCAGACTGCCCCCGACGAGCTGCACGCCGTGGGTTACCTTGAGGGTATCCCTCAACTTGTGGCTGGACAAAATGTTCTCCATCTTCTTGGCCACGGTGTACGTATCCTCGCGCACGATGATGATGGGGGTCTCCAGCACCTCGCTGCGGGTCAAGATGATGTCGTTGGGGTAGAGGTTGCCCGTCAGGATGAGGCAGGGACAGGAGCCCTCCAGGGCCACGAGCTGGACGTCGGAGCGGTCGCCGCCCACGATGATGGCCGAGTTCTTGTGGCGGCGGAAGTGGGTCATGAAGTTCTCCACCTGCATGGTGCCGATGAGGAAGTCCTCCACCACCCGGTCGGCCTTGTTGTGGGCCGAGATGATCTTGCCCGACAGCCGCCCGGCCAGGTCAGCCACCTTGATGGCCCCGAGCACCGGGTCCGAGGGGACCACGCCCAGCACGGGCACGCCCCGCTTCTCCAGGAACGGAATGAGCAGCTCGTTGGCCTCTTCCATATAATGTTCGGGCACGTCGTTGAAGATGACCCCGGCCAGGGCGTCGCCCATGGTGGCCTTGACCCGCAGGATGTAGTCGTAGCGGAGCTCGTTCTTGTAGCGGTCCACCAGGACCACCTTGCAGCCCAGCTCCTTGGCCACCAGCGCGCCGTCCACGCCGCAGTAGGTGCCCGAGCCCAGGAAGGTGCCGGACCCGGCCACCAGCATGACGTCCTTGCCCTTGGACAGGGTGGCGTAGGCGTCCTTGATGGGGGTCATGAGGTCGCCGTGGCCGCCGGTGAAGGCCTTGACCCGGAAGTCGCGGGTGACCAGCACCGGGGTGACCAGGGACGGGTCCTGCTCCAGGCCGAGCACGCCCTGGACAAAGAAGGCGTCCTCGTCGCCCGGGCCGGCGCCGTCCAGCCGGGGCATGGCGCCCACGGGCTTCATGTAGCCCACGGAATGCCCCTGGGCGGCCAGTTTGAGCCCCAGGGCCATGGTGATCAGATTCTTGCCGGAATAGCTGGACGTGGAACCAACGTAGATGCCGACCATGACGAAGACCTCCCTCTCATGCCTCGATTGCTGTCATGCTACCCGGTCTGTTCATAATTTCAAGGTCATTCGCACGTCGGCCACAATGGCCCGCTCGTGGTTGACCAGCACGGGGTTGAATTCCGCCTCCACCACCTCGGGCAGGTCCAGGGACAACTGCGACATGGACAGGAGGATGTCGGCCAGGGCCTCGAAGTTCACGGGCTCCTCGCCGCGCACGCCCTTGAGCAGCATGTAGGACTGCACCTCGCGCATCATCTCCATGGCGTCGCGCCGGGTCATGGGCGCCAGCCGGAAGGCGATGTCCTTGAGTATCTCGACGTAGATGCCGCCGAGGCCGAACATGAGCAGGGGGCCGAACTGTTCGTCGCGCTTGAACCCGATGATGATCTCCTTGCAGCCCTTGGGAGCCATCTCCTGGATCAGGCAGCCCACGATGTAGGCTTCCGGCCGCATGCGCTGGGCCCGGGTGGTGATGTCCGCGAAGGTGGCCCGCACGGCCTCCTCCGAATCCATGCCCACCTTGACCCCGCCCACGTCGGACTTGTGGGAAATGTGCGGGGAGGCGATCTTCATGACCACCGGGAAGCCGATCTCGCGGGCCGCGGCCGCGGCCTGGTCGCTGGAGCGGGCCAGCCGGGTGCGTGGCGTGGGCAGACCGTAGGCCGCCAGCACTGTCTGGGCCTCGAACTCCACGATCTCCATCTGGTTCTTGGCCTTGGCCTTGTCCACCACGGCCCGGGCCGCGTCCAGGTCGCGCTCGATCTTCTCGGGCTCGGGCCGCTGGATCTGGCGGCGAAGGAAATGGTCGTACATGGTGGAGATGCTCTCCACCGCGGGCTCGGGGAAGGCGTAGCACGGGATGCCCGCTTCCTGGAGGATGCGGCGGCCCGCCTCCACCCGCTTCTTGCCCATGAAGCAGGTGAACACCGGCTTGTCCGGCCTGCGCTTGGCCAGGGCGGCCACGGCCGCGGCCGTGCCCTCCACGTCCACGGACGCCGTGGGGGTCAGGAGCACCAGCAGGCTGTGCACCAGCTCGTCCTCCATCACGGCCTCCATGGCCAGCCGGTAGCGCTCGGCGTCCGCGTCGCCGATGATGTCGATGGGGTTGTAGAGCGCGGCGTAGGGCGGCAGGAAGGATTGCAGCCGCTCCACGGTCTTGGCCGAAGGCCGGGCCAGGTTCAGGGTGGAGCCCTCCACCGCGTCGGCGGTCAGGATGCCCGGGCCGCCGGAGTTGGTGACCACGGCCAGGTTGGGCCCCTTGGGCAGCGGCTGGTTGGAGAAGGCCTCGGCCAG
The DNA here is from genome assembly GCA_963666895.2 of Desulfovibrionaceae bacterium. Taxonomy (GTDB): domain Bacteria; phylum Desulfobacterota; class Desulfovibrionia; order Desulfovibrionales; family Desulfovibrionaceae. Next base: position 227,990 of record CAXXNS010000001.1, read on the forward strand.
GTTGAACAGGGTCTCCACGTCGTCCACCCGGATGATGCCCGAGCGCTTGAAGGCCGCGGTGTAGGCGTTGTCCGACCCGGCGATGGCTCCGGTGTGGGAGCTGGCCGCCTTGGCGCCGGCCGCGGTGGTGCCGGACTTGATCATGACCACGGGCTTCTTGCGGCAGACCGGCTCGGCCCGGGCCATGAACTCGACGCCGTGCTCCACGTTCTCCACGTAGCCCAGGATGACGTTGGTCTGCTCGTCGTCGGCCAGGTAGGAGAGCATCTCGGCCTCGCTCAAGGCGGCCTTGTTGCCCAGGCTGACGAACTTGGAAAAACCGATGTTCTCGCCCAGGGCCCAGTCCAGGATGGCCACGCAGAGCGCGCCGGACTGGGAAAAGAAGGCGATCTGCCCGGGCCGGGGCTGGCCCGCGGCGAACGAGGCGTTGATCCCGGCCGCGGTGTTCATCATGCCCAGGCAGTTGGGTCCGAGCAGGGCCATGGAGTGCTCCGCGGCCACGGCCACCAGCTCCTGCTCCAGGTCGTAGCCCTCCTTGCCCACCTCCTTGAACCCGGCCGTGATGACGATGGCCGAGCGGCAGCCGATGGCCCCCAGTTCCTTCATGGACGGGATGACCAGCTTGCGGGGCACGGACAGCACGGCCAGGTCCAACCCCTGGGGCAGGTCCGGGATGGCCGTGACCACCTCCAGGCCCATGATCTCGCCGCCCTTGGGATTGACCGGGATGAGCCGTCCCTTGTACCCGGCCTCGATCATGTTGGAGACGATGGTGTGGCCCACCTTGCCCGGCGTGCCCGAGGCCCCGATGATGGCCACGGTCTCGGGATAGAAGAAAGGCTGCAGGTTCACGTCCGCCACGGGAGACTCCCTCTGGCTGTGGTTCAGGGCTGCCCGGCGGGCTGCCCTTTCTGCTCGGCCAGCCGTCCGGCTTCGTCCAGCCGCTGGTCGATGCGCTCCAAGGCCGTACGATAAAGCATTTTGGGCTCCATTGCCATTGCCTGCCGGTAAAAATCACGGGCAAGGAGAAAATCGTCCACCGTGCCCCGGGCCTCCCAGTACAAGCCCAGGTTGTACGCCGCGGCCGGATTGTCGGGATCCCGGTCCAGGACCGACCGCCAGACCCTGGCCGCCGCCTCCCAGTCTCCCTGGTCGGCCAGCCAGGCGCCCTCCTCCACCGGCCCGTCGCCCTGGCCCACGTCCAGCTCGGCCGAGCGCACGTAGGCCTGGGGCATGAGGGCGCGGCCCAGCTCCCGGCCCACGTCGCAGCCCAACTCGGACAGGATGAAGCGCTGCGACGGCATGTCCTCCAGCGCGGTGCTGTCGGCGTCGTACTCCTTGGCCTCGGGCAGGGATTCCGGCCCGCCGTAGGAATCCTCGAAACACTGGGTCTCGGCCGTGGCGGCCAGCACCCCGCCGGTGCGCGGATCGACCACGGTCAGCCGGGCCGTGACCTCGGCCGACCGCTGGACCTGAGGGACGAACACGGTGCGCTCCACCCTCACGGTCTCCTGCCGCGTGACCTCGGTGCCGTCGTCGCGGGTGATGGTCACGGTGCGCTCCATGCGGTCGGTGACCGTGGCCGCCCCGGTGCTCTGGCGGTCCTCCAGCCAGGGGACCACCTCGGCCCGAAGCACGGCCTGGGCCGGTCCGGACCCTTCAAGGACCGTGTAGCGGTCGCCGGACAGGAGCTCGTGGAGCAGGCATTGCCGCACCTGTTCTCCGTAGGGACCGGGGAAATGATCCACGGTCAGGGTCTGCACGCCGGGCAGGCCGACGCGGGCCGGGGCCGTCCCGTGCAGTTGGGCCGTCGGGGCGCAACCGGCCGTCACGGCCAGCAGGGCCAGGCACACCAGGACTGCCAGGATCGTCAGGAACCGGGCCCGTTCGGGGCCGACGTGGGGATGGTGATTCATGCGCATCCGCGCGACCTTACCGTCAGGGCGCGACAGAAGGCAAGGGGGGTGTAACCAAAGGAACCGGACGGATCAGGTGAGGATTTCCTGCTCCCCGTCCGGCTCGGGCGGGGTGGGCTGCCAGTCTCCCCCGGGGTAGAGGCGGCCCCGGGGCTCGGGAAAGAAGTACAGCCAGGCCGAGACGCGCTCCCCGGAGTCCAGGTCCACGTCCACCTTTTCGCGCTGGTAGTAGACCGGGTGGTCCTCCAGGATGTCGATGCGCTTGAGGATGGCGTCGCTCATCTCGTAGACCTCGCCTCGGATGGGACTGACGCGCTCCTGCTTGCACACAAGCGGGTAGACATCCTCGTACAGGGCGTAGGGCTCGGCCGTGACGGCCGGGCCCAGGGACTTCTGCCCGGCCAGGAAGAAATGATTGGGGAAACCCTGCTTGAGCGTCCCGTAGACGAAGACCCGGTGTTTCCGGTACAGCTTGCGGTACGTCATGGAGCGGCTCTGTTCGGCCCGGCTTTATTATACAATTTTGTTGAGCCCACGGCCCGCCTCTGGACAATTCTGTGCAAACCCGGCCCGGGGAGACCACGTATGCGACTGCTCGGAGTGGACACCGGCGGTACCTTTACCGACTTCATATACCAAGAAAAAGACGGGTTTCGCACGTACAAGATCCTGTCTTCTCCCGACGACCCTTCCCGTGCCGTCCTTCAAGGATTGGGCCAACTCGGCCGGAAAAGCGGACAAACGCCCGACTGCGTGGTCCACGGATCCACCGTGGCCACCAACGCCATCCTGGAACGCAAGGGGGTGCGCACCGGCCTGGTGACCAACCTGGGCTTCGAGGACGTCATCGAGATCGGACGCCAGCAGCGCTTCGACCTCTACGACCTGGCCTACCGCCGCCCGGTCCCGCTGGTACCTCCGGAGCTGCGCTTCGGCGTGGCCGGGCGCATGGGTCCGGACGGCTCCGAGACCGAACCCCTGGCCCTGGACCACGCCCGGGCCGCCGCCCTGGGCCTCAAGCAGGCGGGCGTGGAGTCCGTGGCCGTGTGCTTTTTGTTCTCCTTCGCCAACCCGGCCCACGAACTGGCCATGCGCGAAGTTCTGGCCGAGATCCTGCCCCAGGCCGCGGTGTCCTGCTCCCACGAGATCCTGGCCGAGTTCCGGGAGTTCGAGCGCACCTCCACCACCGCGGTCAACGCCTCGGTGGCCCCGCTCATGGACCGCTACATCAGCCGCCTCCAGCAGGGGCTGGACCGGGCCACCGGCCTGCGCATCATGCAGTCCAACGGCGGCTCCATCTCCGCAGCCACGGCCCGGCGCGAGTCCGTGCGCACCATCCTGTCCGGCCCGGCCGGGGGCGTGGTCGGGGCCCTGGCCATCGGCCGCATGGCCGGGTTCCACCGGCTCATGACCTTTGACATGGGCGGCACGTCCACGGACGTCTGCCTGCTGGACGACACCCTGCCCCTGACCCTGTCCGCGTCCATCGCGGGCTGCCCCATCAAGACGCCCATGCTGGACATCCACACCGTGGGCGCGGGCGGCGGGTCCCTGGCCCGGCTGGACAAGGGCGGCTCCCTGGCCGTGGGGCCCGAGTCGGCCGGGGCCGATCCCGGACCGGCCTGCTACGGCCGAGGCATGGCCCTGACCGTGACCGACGCCAACCTGGCCCTGGGCCGCCTCATCCCGGACCGCTTCCTGGGCGGGGCCATGGACCTGCACCCGGACCGGGTGGTTCCCCTGCTGGACGAGTTGGCCGCCAAGACCGGCCTGGCCCCCCTGGAGGCGGCCGAGGGCGTCATCCGCGTGGCCGACGCCAACATGGAGCGGGCCCTGCGGGTCATCTCGGTGGAGCGGGGCCACGACCCGGCCGGGTTCACCCTGTTCTCCTTCGGCGGCTCGGGCGGCATGCACTGCGCCTCCCTGGCCCGGCTCCTGGGCATGCCCCAGGTGCTGGTGCCCCGGCATCCGGGCATCCTCTCGGCCCTGGGCATGCTCATGGCCGACGTGGTCAAGGACTACTCCCTGACCATCATGCGCCCGGCCGACGAACTGGACCACGAGGAACTGGCCCTGCTCTTCGCCCCCCTCAGGATGCGCGCCCAGGCCGACCTGGCCGAAGAGGGCTTTCACGGAGACATGGTCTTCGAGCCGGCCCTGGACATGCGCTACCAGGGCCAGAGCTTCGAGCTCATCGTGCCCCTGCCCGGATCACTGGAACCAGGCAGCCTGGCCCGAGCGTTCGAGGCCGAGCACAAGGAGCGCTACGGCCACGCCAATCCCGGCCGGGCCGTGGAGGCGGTCAACCTGCGGCTGCGGGCCCGGGGCCTGGCCGAAAAACCGGCCATGGAACAGGGGGAGGTCCGGGAATCGGCCGTGGATTCGGCCGCCCTGGTGGGCACGGTTCAGTCGGTGTTCGCGGGCAAGGCCGTGAGCGCGCGGGTCCTGGAGCGGAACCGGCTCGCGCCCGGCAACCACTTCCAGGGACCGGCCGTGGTGGTGGAATACTCCTCCACCGTGGTGGTCCCGCCGGACGCGGAGTGTTCGGTGGACGGGATGGGGAATCTGGTGCTGGCGCTGTCCTGAGCGCGAATCAGCACTCCAGGGTGCAGCAGCCGCCTTCCAGCAGATCAGCCAGGGTGAAGGAATTGAGGCGCTCGAACACGGCCTGGGTGGCGTTCCGCCACAGGGCCCGGGTGTGGCAGCCCTCGGCCCGTTCGCAGCACGACTCGTCCGCGGCGCAGCGCACCAGGGCCTCGTCCCCTTCCAACACGCGCACCACGTCGCCCATGCGGATGTCGTCGGGCGTGGCGCTCAGCATGTGCCCGCCGCGCGGCCCGCGACGGGACTTGATGAACCCGGCCAGACGCAATTCACGGATGAGCTTTTCCAGATACTTGACCGAAATATCCTGGCGTTCGGCGATATCCGAGATGCGCACGGGACCGTCCTCTCCATGAAGGGCGATATCCAACAGCATTCTGGTTCCATAGCGGCTGCGGGTGGTCAACTTCACGAGCGGAGCTCCTTGAGTACTGAGCGGACCGGCGGAAACAGGACGAAATTATTTACCCCACGATTCACTTGTAGGAGAGAGATTGGCGAATTGCAAGGGGATACGAAATTCCGATTCCCTCGGGGTTTTCACTACAGGGTCAGCAGGGTGTCCATTTCCGCCACCCGCTCATACACGGCGATCACCAGGTCAGCGCTGTCCAGGTGCGCCTCCACGGTCAGGCTGACCCATTTGCCGCTTTTGGTCTCGCGGGTGGACAATTCCGGAGACGGGAGCATGGCCGTGACCACCTGGACCAGATCCTCCAGGCCGTGCGCGGCCACGATGAACTTGAACACGTAGGCGCACGGCCAGTCGTGGCAGGCGTCCAGGTTGGCCTTGAACCGCAGGGCGTCGAATGCCTTCTTGTCTTCCATAGGGCGTCTAGTAAGGCCTTTGCACGGTCTCGTAAAGGGCCCGGCAACTCTCCCCTTGACCACCGCCCCTCCGCTGCTATAGAAAGGCTACCTTCCTTGCCAGGGTAGCTCAGTTGGTAGAGCAGCTGATTCGTAATCAGCAGGTCGGGCGTTCAAGTCGCCTTCCTGGCTCCAGAAAGATTTAAGTGGCTTACAGCATTTTTTGCCGTAAGCCACTTTTCCTTTTTCTGGATATTGTCCATCATTTGTCCATCAAAATACGGGAAGTGGTGGGTGGATTTGGGAATCACTGACCTCCCCTTTACAGCCTCACTCTTAATGATCCTATTCATTTTTGCTTTTCGTTTGGCATTTAACTCAACTAGGCATATAGACCTAGATAAGCAATAACTAAACGACATCCGTAGAGTTGCCAATGGACATCCTAGCAGAGATCATCGACTGGGCCGAAGACAAGTTAGACTACTGGGAGAAGTATCTCCTGTGCGAAATACTCTCAGGTCGCGATATTGACGAGGCAACGATAAAAAAAGCTGAACGCTTCCTTTTAGAGCAGGCTGGCCTCAAAAAGGAGTCTGACCATCCAGAACTAGAATATCCAACCCATGTAGAAGACGACCGTCCGAAAGGCCACCTCACCAAAATATCGGGCACTAAGCACATAAACCGTCTAGAAAACGATCAACATATTGAATTTAGCCCAAGCCTTACCATTTGTTTTGGTGAGAATGGTTCTGGGAAATCTGGATATGCTCGCGTACTTGGTTGTGCTGGAGTCAGCAAAGGGGACAATAAAGTCCTCCCCGATGTGACCGATGAAGCATGTTACCTTGAAAAGCCCACACTGACTATCCACTATCAGGAACACTCCGGGCCACTCCACCAGATCGCATATGACTGTAGCTCTTCTTTGCCAGAACTCTCATGGATTAGAGCTTTTGACGCGATGAGTGTAAAGACACACCTGGGCACGAATGACTTTACATTAGAACCAGCCGGGCTTTGGTGTTTAAGCAGACTGGCTGAGCTGACTGACCAAGTCAGGGAAAAATGTCGAGAAAGGATACAAACATATCGCACGGAAAAACAATTCAGCAGTAGATTTGATGATAAAGAGACTGACATTGCCAAAATGGTCGACAATCTTACTTCAGAATCAAACTTACAAGAAATCACCCAGGCTACACGGCTAACCGCATCCCAAAGCAAAAATCTTATTGCCCTCCCAGGAAAAATCTCTAAACTCCGAAAGGGTGACCATAAAAAGCTCATTTCCGGGTTGGATGAAAGCATACAAACGATTCAAGCTTTTAATGATTCGCTCGTTCAAGCACGCGATTCTTTGCTTCAAGCCGTTCCTACTTGCAAACACGCCCTTTCCCTTGTCGCTGAGGCTGAAGAAGCCGTGAAAGCTGTTGGGATAGATCAGTTCCAAACTGACTATTTCAAATCTGTTGGCTCAGCTGCATGGTTACAATTTATCCGTGCCGCCCATGATGTAGCAATAGAGGAAAGCGATGACGAGCAATATCCCAGCAAAACAGACAAATGCATCTTGTGCAATCAAGCTTTATCTGAAGAAGCAGCAGAGCGGATGGCTCTCTTGTGGACTTTCATTCAAGGCGAATCTCAAAATCGTCTTGAGGCTTTTAAGCAAGCACTCGCAGACCTCATAACCTATTTCCAAAACATAAACATCCCAATTTTTGACGAGACAACAGTCGCCTACAGCATAGTCAAAAACAGAATCCCTGATGAAATCGAGCCAATAGAAAGCTTTCTCGAATGCTGTGCAACGGTCAAAGAACAATCGCTCTCCATTCTGTCTGGAAACACACCATCCAGCCATGGTAGCATTGGCTTACCTATCCAGCTGAGTGCCTTGCTTCAAGATTTGGCAAAAGAAAAAGAGCAATTCGAAAAAACCGACACAGACAAGCTACTCTCTGAAATGGAGAAGGAACTTGCCCTATTAAGGAGCAAGGAGACTCTCAAAATCCTCGCAGGAGATGTGCTTAAACATATTGTTGGCTTAAAAAAAGCAACCCGCCTCGAACAGAGTCTTGGCACAACAGGGAAGATCACAAGACAAAGCGGCAAACTATTTGATGATCTGGTTGCTAGGGGTTATGTTGATCTATTCAGAAGATACCTTGCCTGCTTTGATCGGGAGCTAAAGGTCGATGTTAATTACAAGAGCCGGAAAATCGATGGAAAAATATTTAAAGCACGTGAACTTCACATAAGCAACCTAAGCAAATCAGCGAAAGCCGATAAGGTTCGGACAGAACACGTACTAAGCGAAGGCGAGAAAAGAGCCGTCACAATCGCCGACTTCATCTCTGAATCCATGCTCGATGATAACTGTTGCTGTGTTGTCTACGATGACCCTGTCACGTCCTTGGATCATCACTGGAAAGAAAGCATGGCATACGCCTTGGCAGAGCAATCCATCCACAAACAAGTCATCGTCTTCACTCACGACTTGCCATTTCTTTCAGAGCTATTCCAGGCTGTTGAAGAAATCGGGGTTGAAATGAGAAATCATTGGATTGAAGGCAGGTCAAAACCAGGCCTAGTATTTAATGACAACAGCCCCGGTTGCGTTGAAGACTTTTACAACAATACCAATATGGTAGACAAGTGGATCGCCAAGACTGAAACTGCCCCACCTGCGGAACATGAACATTACGTCCGATCAGGTTTTGCAGCACTTCGATCATGCTATGAATGGCTAATCATTAAAAAAATACTCGGTGGAGTGGTAAAACGTTTCAAAGTGCAAATCGTCCCAAGTGCTTTGAGTGAGGTCGTTTGTCCGCCTGAATTAGCTAAACAAGTCATGGCCAAACATCATGAGATATCAGCCTTTATTGAAGGCCATCTTCCAAGTGATGAATCCCAAGCAATCCCAGCAAAACTTGATCGACTCCTGGAAGAAAAGAAAGAATTTGAACGCATTAATGGCGACATCAACAAACTAAGAAAGGATCGTCGCGAGGCATTTGCGAAACTATCCTAAACAGAAAGCAGGTAATAGTGATCTATCTATTTGGCATATGGCACAACTACCAATGTTACGGTGAAGGCAATGACGACAAGGCCGATCTGCTCAAGGGAGCTGTTGAAAAAGCAATCGACGACTATGATATCGAAGTCATCGCCGAAGAATTCAACGAAGATTCTTTCAATAATCCTGACAATTCAACAACAGTTTTACAGTCAGTCGAGCAAGAAAACAAAAATCTCAAACATATCTTTTGTGAAATGAGTGCAAGTGAGCGGAGTGAAAACAAAATCCCAAATCGCAATCAAATTACCCATGATTTGTTCATGAACGATGAGGAGGCAACTGAGGAAGCCATTAAAGAGGAAGAAAGAAAATACTACCCCCAAAGGGAGGCATATTGGTTTTCTATCCTCAGCGACTACACGGACTATAACGTATTGTTCTTGTGTGGTGCAGATCACATACCCAGTTTTGAGACACTTCTAGACGAAGAAAGCGTTGACAATGAAGTTCTTGAAGTGGAATTCGATAGCTAGCAGAACAATATAGCACCCTGCTCACCTCGGATATATTCGTAGCAACTTTTTTACGAGTACAACCCCTCCTGGAATCCCACGAACACATCTCGAATATCATTCACGCTGCCAAGTACACCAACAGCATCGCGAACAGATTGGTATTTCAACTCCAGTAAATCGGGCAGCTTTTCTTGATCAAGCTCGCTGACACCTTGGTCGACATAGTGCCCCAGCACGAAATCAAGGAACTCTTGTTGCGGGTCAGGGTACTTATCCAAGATAGCTTCTCTGCGGCTTTCAACACGCTCCAGACGGGTGATGGGGGCGATGGTGAAGGCGATGTACGCCAGCACGTCGAAAAGATCGCTCTCTGGGGCGTCTATGACCTTTTTCAGTTCATTTAGCTGCTCAGGGCCGAATCCCTTCTCTTCGAGGCCGGAGAGGAGCTTTTTGCGTGTGTCGGGTTTGCTCCACAGGATGCGGAGTTCGTCTTCGTCTCGGAAGAAGTCTGGCAGCTCGCCGTAAAGCTCTTCGATGAACTGGGTTGACGAGACGGGCTTGCCGTCAGGGCTCCAGAACGAAGTCATCATCATATGCTGAATGCTTCGCGCTTTGCCGTCTGCCAGCTTGACCTTCACTTTGATTTTCTTCTGACAGATACACTTGATTTCACCGCATACCGGACAAGGTAGAGGCTCTTTCACGCACTCGCAGGGCAGCTTGCCGCAGACCTTGCAAGGTTCAGGCGGTGTGATCGCGCATGTGCAAGGGTAGTTGCCGCACCGAGGGCAGTCTTCTGGATCAGCAGGCTCGCCATCCCATTCCGGGTCTTCGAAGTTTTTGTATGCTTCAACAAAGTCGTAAATGGTGAAGTAATCCTTGCCGTCGAACAACCGAGTTCCACGCCCTACGATCTGCTTGAACTCGATCATATTGTTGACCGGACGCAGGAGCACGATATTGCGGACGTTACGAGCATCCACACCGGTTGAAAGCTTTTGCGAGGTCGTGAGGATCGTCGGGATCGTCTTCTCGTTATCCTGGAAGATGCGCAGGAAACGCTCCCCTTCGGCTCCGTCATTGGCAGCCACACGAACGCAGTAGTTGGGGTCGGTCGACGTCTTGAGCTGGTTGATGCAATCCCTGATCATCAAAGCATGTCGCTGCGTGGCGCAAAACACCAAGGTCTTCTGGCTTTGGTCGATCTGGCTCATGAAGATTTCGACACGCTTTCGCTCCCGTTCGGGGATTTCAATGACGCGGTTGAAATCATTCTCATCGTACCGTTTACCAGCCTCGATCTCGCCTTCAAGAACTTCATCGTCAGGGGTGTAAATATAGTCGTCCAACGTGGTGGCTATCTGCTTGACTTTGAACGGCGTCAGGAAGCCATCGTTGACGCCTTCCTTGAGCGAATACACATACACCGGCTCACCGAAGTAAGCATAGGTATCCACATTGCCCTTTCGCTTGGGGGTTGCGGTCAAGCCGAGTTGCACGGCTGGTGCAAAGTAGTCCAAAATCCCGCGCCAGTTACTTTCGTCATTTGCTCCACCGCGATGGCACTCATCGATGATGATGAAATCGAAGAAGTCTGGCGGATACTCGCCAAAGTTAGGCGCGGGGTCACCGTTCTCGTCCGTACCGCTCATGAAGGTCTGAAAGATGGTGAAGAATATACTGGCGTTTTTGGGCACACGTCCCTGCTTTCTGATTTCATCCGGTGAAATCCTGGCCAGGGCATCTTCGGGGAAGGCTGAAAAAGAGTTATACGCTTGATCGGCGAGTATGTTTCTATCTGCAAGGAAGAGAACGCGCGGCCTGCGGGAGGGCTCGGTGCCGTTTCGCCAGTCCGTGAGATTCCATTTACTATGAAAAAGCTTCCAGGCCATCTGGAAGCCGATGCACGTCTTGCCCGTTCCAGTGGCGAGTGTGAGCAGGATACGGTCTTCGCCGTCCGCTATGGCTTCGAGTGCTGCGCTTATGGCATTGTGCTGGTAGTATCGGGCCTGCCAACTACCGCCTTTGTCCTCGAAGGGGATGGCAGCAAAACGGTCGCGCCATTCATTCTGAATAGCAAAGGTCTCACCCCAAAGCTCGTCTGGGGTCGGATAACTGGTGACGTAGCCCTCGGCCCCGGTCTCCATGTCGATTCGGTAGATGCCCTTGCCGTTGGTCGAGTAAGCAAATCGCGTCTTCAGCTTCGCGGCATACCGCTTGGCCTGGCCCACGCCTTCGGTATCGGGCAGGCTCTCCTTCTTGGCCTCAATCACAGCCAATTTGTGACCTTTGTAGACAAGGACGTAATCCGCAATATCCTGCTTGCTCTTTCGTCCGCCGCCAAGGAGTCGGCCATTGGTGATGACTTCGCGTCCAATTCGACTGCCATCCACTTTACCCCAACCAGCATCAGCAAGAGCCGGGTCTATGAGTTCAGCACGAGTTTCCGCTTCGTTCACTTTGGACAGCCTTTCTGTGGTCAACGACCACGCCTCATCTTTTGGATATATGCGTTAATCCATTCTTCATCCAACTCAAGTCGCACTTGACGGCGAACGCCCCCAATAACTCCAGATAAACTGATAAATGAGAAGTGTCTTTGCTTGATAGTTGCGATCTTTTCAGGGTCGCCACCGGCATCTGAGACAAGAGCTGCAATTTGATCGGGCAAGTCAAATTCAAGTCTAAACCAATTAGGATCGCCCTCACGAGCATGAAGAGGAACGAAAGACCAATGAAGGCTTTCCCTGCCATATACCCGGCACTGCAGGACGTCATTTGAGTTAAATAAATCCGCCGGTAGTGGCTGCCTAGAAAGGAGATGCATAGGCCATTTCCCTTGCAACATTCCGAAGTAGGATCCTTTGATGAGAGCAAGTGAAGACGTGATATTTCCATACATGTAAGCAATCCCATCTTCAGTTAGAGGAGATTCATGCCTGTAAACGTCTTCGGTGAATCTACGAAAGTGCTCACGTAATTTACTACTAATCCCTTGTTCCGCTAAAGCTCCATTATGAAAGTGCTCTTCCTTCAACCCCAACATACCTTGGATAATCGGCTGAAAGAGGCCAACTTTCGCATATTGAATTAAAAAGATTTGGTGGGCAATCGCATATCGCTCAGCATTTTTTGAGTAGCCGCTTGTAGAAAAGACTGCGCTATGATAATTATAGCGTTGAACCTTAACTTCTTCTCCATCTGGCTGAATCGTAAAATAGTTCTCAGAGATATCCTTGAGCACACCGACGGCGTTTCGGACGATCTCAATACCAACCCTTGATCTTTCATAACACTTCGCTTCAACCATGAGCCTCAACGGGAACATAAAAGCAGGCGTGTGATCGAAAGCAGCTAAAGCATCGATTTGATGCCACTCGCCTCGCCCTTGAACTTCGAGCCCAGAATGTCCCGCACGGGTACCAGGGTCGCCCGCTTTCACAACACTGTATCCAACCATTCTAAGGAGATGCAAAACGATCTCTTCAAGAAGGATTCCGCGGACTGCTCCTATCTTCATTTCAGATCACCAATTCCTCTTAGCGCGTATCAACTTGTCGCTCGTCCGGGTCTTCGTCGCGGATGCGGTCAAAGTTGTCAGCCAGATACTTTTCAAACTGTGGATGCACATGTTCGGCCTTGGCCTTGGTATTTCTACCATTGAACCAGATGGAGCGTACCCCGGCATTCTTTCCTGTTTTGTTCTGACAGGACTCCTGAATAAATTCCTTAGAGGACATTATCCACATTTTTTCCATGCGTTCCGAGTAGAAGACAAACCAATAATTAGGACGCTCCTCGTGCCGAAGGGCTGCGAAGAGTGCGGCATCACCAAACTTCACGTCTTTGGAGCGTGCCTTTATCTGCACCTCGACAAAGCGACCATCCGGACGCTTGACCACAGCGTCAATGGCATCGTCATCGACCAGCGGCATATAGACGTCCAGCCCCTGCTTGAGCATCAGGCCGACGATGTAGTATTCGATCCGCTTGCCGAATGCGGCACTATGTCGAAAGCTGTGCGCCATTTTATCCTTCCTCAGTTCACCAGTTCCGCATAATCCTTATCGGCATTGAGTTCACCGATAAATGCATCTTGTAGAATGGATTGCTTGAGTTCGGCACGGGTTTCTGTTTCTTTGCGGTCAAATGTCATAGCTTGTTCCAATTCCAAATCTAAATACTACTCCAGCGCACTGCTGCATTTTCCAAATCAGCTTGTAATTGCTGCCCAAGAGGCGGCTGCATTTCATCCAGGAACTTACAAAGAAAATCAAGTATGGTGTTCCAGTTGCTAATAACTTGCGCATGAAATCCCACAAAGCCACTCTCCTCAGCGAATGAATGTGTAGCTACTGGGTAGAAGAACTCTAAATCCGATTGCATACTTTTAATATAGTCAGCGCCCTTGCGGTACATTTTTGCCATCTTTAACTTGTAAGATGCGTTTTCGTGAGAGTTTTGCAGGAAACCAGCCAGCTTCATAACCTCTCGTATTCGTTCTCCTCTTTTATCTTCAAGTTCGTTGTAACGCTTCAAGTCTTCAGGGCGAATGGAACTCGGAGGAATATAAAGGGGGATTCTGTGGGCTAAAGAATGACGAAAGCTGTTTAAGTGATCACGCCATGCAGCCGTTTTACCAGTTGCAAGGTAAGCTCTCAGAGTTCCCGGAAGGGCTTTCTTCACGTTTTTACCAGGTTTCTTTTTCAAAAAAGATGATTGCCTTTTCTCGTTTTCAGACAAGTTCGTATCACCTATTTCAACACTGACCCTAGCCAGGTTCTCAAAAGCACCATACAAATGAATATAAAAAGCCTGCAAAAAAATTGCTATGTCGACTGCAACCTCTGCCCCGGACAACTTGCATGTATTGGGAGGACATATGTCATCAATACGCTCTATGCATTGGCGCATTATATTCAACCTTCTTAGGAAGCCATGCTCAATATATTCCCGAGCAACCCCATCAGCCTGAAACTTATGCAAAAGGTAGTCAGAAACGATACCAAAGGAAGGCAGAAGGCCCTCAACAGCCTTGTCCAACTTTGCGAGCATCTCATCTGAATAAAACTGGGAGTCGGTCATTGAAGCTCACCGGCAAACGCCTTTTGCAGGATGGCTTGCTTAAGTTCGGCGAGGGCGTCGAGCTTTTTCGTATAGACATCTGAAAGGCGAACATGTTTTTCTGATAGAGAAGAGATCATCTCTACTACTGCTTTTTGGTCATCCAAGGAGGGGTATCTTACGGGAAGAGCTTTTATTATCCCCATATTTAGCCCAGCCATGATTGCCCCTTTCGCATTGGCAAGCAGGTACTCCCTGGCTGTCGGGTGATACAAAAAGTACGCATGCAGAAAACTCGGTAAACATTTGCTCTTGTCAAGGGTTATACAGCAAAGGTGCTTTGTATTAATCGCTGTTGGAATATCATCAGGGACGATGGCACACCGTCCACATGTCCCCATAATTGTGATTAAAACATCACCCGGATTGACGGTGTACCGGGATAGTTGGTCATACTTCTCTTCGGTGATGAAACGACTCTTCCCCCACCTAAATTCATTGCTCACAGCATTATCAATCCCTAATACAGCAACGCCTGAATCAACGAATTCTTTATGCAACAACTGACTGCCAAATGGTCCAGTTCGTATCGCTCCCTTCTTCTGCTGCGCCAGGTCTTCCACCTTGGCGGATCCCCAGTTTTTGTCATCGGGATCACCAAAAGCACTGATGGCTATTGCCCTTTCAAACAACTCCCGTGCATTGGCGAGGTTCTTTTCGGTGTTGGCGATGGCTGTATCAATGCGCTCAAAGGCGTCATCCAGAATGGCGACAATGCGCTTTTGTTCCGGGCGGGAAGACGTGATGCGAATAGATTCAGAATGAACATGGTTGCGGTTTAAAGTCGGCACGCCAGCACCGCTCGTAAACCGCTTAAGATCAAAACTTCTCAACAAATAGTATATGAACCTTGGATCGTTTCCATGGAAATCTTTCACATAAAGAGTCGTATTTAGCGGCCAACAATCATTTTCAATATAGAAAACAGAGCCAATGCTTCCGCTTCGTCCTGTTATCACACATGGCCCACTAACCTTCGCCTGTTCGTGCGTATCGATACAGCCACTTGAACTGACGAGAGGAATGGCCCCTTTGACTCGTAATCTTTTAGGGAGATCAAAACCCCTTTGAAGAGTACAGGCATTGCCTAATACTGTGTCTTCCCAATGCGCCATCACAGCATCCTCTCAATCTCAGCCAATAAGCCAGCGCTTTCCTTATCCAACGCAGCAATTTCAGACAGAATCTCGCCTGGCTCACGCAAGGGAGCTTCCTCCGGCGTATTGGGATTCTTCACCGAAAGATCAAAGCCTGCCTTCTTAATATCCTTCGCGTCCACAGACCACGACTTTTCCGACTCCGCAAAGGTCTTCTGCAACCCCACGAACTCTTCCAAGTCATCATCATTCAAGGCATTGGTCTTGCCGAGACTGCGGCCCGGTTCAAGCTGGTAATACCAGACCTTTCTCGTGGGTGCGCCTTTCTCGAAGAAAAGCACCACGGTCTTCACACCCGCACCAATAAAAGTGCCCCCTGGGCAATCCAGCACCGTATGCAAATTGCAGCTTTCCAGCAGTTCTTGCCGGAGCGCTTTGGACGCATTGTCCGAGTTGGAAAGGAAGGTGTTCTTGATGACTACGGCAGCCCTGCCGCCAGCCTTCAGACGCTTGATGAAATGTTGCAGAAACAGGAACGCGGTCTCCCCGGTCTTGATGGGGAAGTTTTGCTGAACCTCTGGCCGCTCCTTGCCGCCAAAGGGTGGATTGGCAAGGATGATGTCGAAACGGTCCTTCTCCTGCACATCGGCCAGGTTCTCGGTCAGCGTATTGGTATGCAGGATGTTTGGCGCATCAATGCCATGCAGGATCAGGTTCATGATCGCCATGACAAAAGGCAGAGATTTCTTTTCCTTGCCATAGAAAGTCGAGGTCTGGAGCTTGGTCAGTTGATCGGTGGTCAGCTTCGCGCCCTTGCCGTCCACCCCATAGCGCATGAAGTCATGCGATTCACACAGGAAGCCTGCCGAGCCGCAAGCACCATCATAAATGGTCTCGCCGATGTTCGGCTTCGTGACCTGAATCATGGCCCGAATCAGCGGACGAGGCGTGTAGTATTCACCGCCGTTGCGCCCGGCATTGCCCATGTTCTTGATCTTGGTCTCGTACAAGTGAGAAAGCTCGTGCTTCTCCTCCTGCGACCCGAAACGGAGCTGATCGAGCAGTTCCAAGGCATCACGCAGGGAATACCCGGACTGAAACTTGTTTTTGATTTCCCCGAATATCTCACCAATCTTGTACTCGATGGTATCCGGCGAGGAAGCCCGTTGCTTGAACCCTTTCAGATACGGAAACAGCTCATTGTCTACGAACTCAATGAGGTCATCGCCGATGAGCGCTGCATCATGGTCAAACTTACCGCCCTTCTTGGGTGCAGCCCACTTTGACCAACGATACTCCCCGTCAATGATGAAGCTGTACTCCTTGCCTTTCAGCTCGGATTCCATTGCCCGTTCAGCTTCCAGATCATCCAAGTACTTCAAAAAAAGCAGCCATGAAGTCTGCTCGGTGTAGTCCAATTCCGACGAGCATCCGGCTTCCTTCCAGAGTACATCGTCAATATTTTTAAATATCTGCTCGAACATGGGTATCCTTGTATGTTTAGCCACTCATACAACCAACAAAACATGATGTCTATGTACCGAGCGACTTCTTTTCGTCGATTACATATTCAAAATCGGCGTAGCCACAAAAAAGGGGGGGCTAGGTTCTCCTGGCCCGAATTTATCAATAATCTCGCTTGAACAGCGCCAAAACATCGTATTCTCCTGATATTTTTAAGAAAATTGACATTTTCATAAAAATATAGTAGTATTATGTATGAAAACAGCGGGATATTTGGTCAACCGACATAAGTTTCTTACGCAGGTCGAAATCAGCCGGTTACTTGAATATTGCGTATCCCGCGCCGATGAAGACCATGCCCACGGACGCACGACATGGCCGGTCCGGTACATGCTCGTGCACTTGGCCCTTCGAACCGGTCTTCGAGTCCACGAGATAGCCTCCCTGCGTATTCGTGACGTATCCCAGTACGGTTTCGAAAAGCTGCTGTTCGTGGCGATGGGCAAGCGTGGAAAGCCCCGAATCGTCTACTTCGACTCTGAACTTTCTGCCCATATTCAGGACTTTTTCAAGTTCAAGGAAGACTGGGGCCAGGACACCTCAGATCACGGCCCACTGCTGTCTGGACGAAACGGAAAGCACTACACCACCACCGCACTCAGCATTTCATTCAAAAACGCCGTGAGAGCGGCTGGCCTGCCCGAACACTACTCAATCCATTGCGCTCGGCATACGTATGCCACCCACCTACTTGCCCGGACCAACAACCTGCGCTTCGTCCAGAAGCAGCTGGGGCACTCCAGCTTGAGCATGACGAGCCTCTACGCCGATCTACTGCCGGAAGTGAACCAGCCGCTAGCGGAGCTCATTTTAAGCTAATATAGCGGGCTTGGACCTATATCCCTTCCTTCTGCTCAGTGGTTTCCCGTCAATTCTATTAGATGACCAACTCAGTTTTATGTTGTCACTAAACATGAAACAGACACTGAGGAGGAATTATGAAACTAGTCTCAATTCCAGCAAAAGAAGCAACCGAGGAACAGACAAGTGCAGCACTTCAACCCAAGAAGTTGCAACGGAAGATAGATCGGATCAGGAGCCCCTCTGCGCGGCCCGATGACGCGCTCGCTGCCGATGCCCTTTCTATGCTCCTGAGAATCGCCAGCATGACAAGGGACACCAACAAGCAGAAAGCCCTGGTCCAGAGCATTGAATTCATGACGAGGGCTATATCATGAACAAAAGAAAGAGGGAGGCAAGATCGCCTCCCTCGGTTCCTACTTAACATGCGGTCATTTGTTCATCGTATCGGCTTGGCCGTGCCGTTTTTCCAGTCACGGTCAGCCTTTTTTGCGGCCTTCAGCATTTTCTTTCGTAAGCGCTTCATACTTGCCACTTCATGCAGATACTGCGCTGGGTTTTGGACTAGTTCTTTTGCTTCCCGGTATTCAGCCTGAAAACACTGATCGTAGCCACTGTCATCCAGAGCTGCATAGCAATCGGATTCACCGGGAAGGACGTTCGAGCCCTTGAAGCACCTGAAATGGATGTGCCGATCAATAACTTCCGAGATGCGCGGGTTCTCAAGGAAATCTGCCAAACTACCGAGCACCTTTGCCCCTCCTATCATGTCAGTACGGCCAACGGTGACTTCAACTCGAACTCGGTCCAGGTCTTCACGCCACCAGAGCGGGGGGTCATTTCCATTTTTACACTTCAACCGGTCCGGTCCACGCTCATACACTTTGACCGTTCGGCCACTTCCTGCCCGCCGGACCTTGTGCACCCTGTTGATTTTAGGCGCATCGTCCCAACCGTCGAAGCTCGTCCCTATGAACTGAATTTCTCCATTCCATCGAGGGAAAAACACATTCCGGCGGAAAACCCAGAAGATGCCCGCGACGGATGTATAATCCTTCGTAATGAGATCGACAGCATATTCTACACTACTCACTCGAATCTCAGGTGCGACGCTATTCATTAGCCCCAGCAGCTTTGGGCTGCTCTTAGCGGTCACGATTGCGACCTCTGGCATCGTGCTTTTTATCGGCTTTGAGAAAAGAATCAAATCTCCATAGTACGTTTTCAGAATCGCCTTGTTTCGATACCAATTCCAACTCGGCTTGTGATTGACGTAAGGTGTGGGAAGGCAGACTCTGCACAACCTATCTGCCATTTCACGACTCATCGTAAATGTCATATTATGGACATGAGCCACGGCAGAGTCTACCTTACCCAACACCTTTCTAAGCTTAACATTCATGGGACAGCCATTGTCGGCCACTTTGGAACGTCATAGTGGTTTGTCGCATATATACGACTCAACCGGACGGCAAACTGCCAACAGTTGGCAATTTGAAATAGCTCCGAAGAACTTTCAGCCGTTTCCTGACATGAGCATAGGGTTTGGGCACCTGCGCTCTCCTGTCATGCCAGCGATCCTCATTTAACAAGGCCTCAAGAGCAGAGAGCAGCCCCTCTACTTGTCTGAACCAACGTTTATGCTCTTCTTGCGGGCTAAGCTCCTCAAGCTCTGTCCCAGCGTCTTTTTTTTCGGCACCCGACCGAGTTGATCTTTTGACTATTTCCAGCTCTATTATAAACTCCTCATTAGTCCACTTTTCGCCGTTCTTCGCCCGTTGAATAAATACGGCAAGAGTTTTTTTGGCATCTTTCCGAGTCAACCGTTGCTGTTGGACAACTGAAAACAACGCCGCGTCTTCAGCCCCCGCAAATACTCGACAAATCGCCATGTATGCATTTGCAGTCGATTGTGATGTATATTGCTTTTCCTTTAGCCACTTCATCCAAAACCCACGCGGAAGCTCTTCTTTTTTAACACGCAAATACTCCTTCCCGATCAGATAGGGAGCCGTCCGCTCACGTTTATGCAACTTTTCCAGTCTCGCATCCGCCTCCTCTAAAACCCTCCGCGTTTTCTCATCAATCTCGCCCCAAAGCTTAGAGGGGCCAGTCTGTTTAGTCTTTGCTTGCAGCTTCTTTTTCTTTCTATTCCTGCCCATTATTCTGCTCCTTTGGAGGCCGCACCCTTCAATGGGGACGCGGCGATTGCTGTTGTTCGCTCTCTCAGCCACTCGATTAGATCAACCGTGCGGTAGGCGATTTTCCTACTAACGCGGAACCGGGGAGGGCCAAGTCCCTGGGAGTCCAGGTTGGCTAGTGTTTTCGATGTGATGATACCGCCGAGATACTTCTCTATGTGATCACGTGAGATCACTGGCGGCAGGTCTCGTAATAGACCTTCATATGGATCTGACTGCATAGTTCATCCTCCACAAACTTCATTTATGAGCTCATGGGATAACTATGAACCATTTGGGGGGATAATGGCGAAGTGCCAGATGCTGACACGACCCCGGCAGCACCTAAAAATTCATTCTTTACGACTAGTAAGAGCCAGGGAAATGTCCTTTTTCGACGTTATTTATGATACGCCTTGCTCTTTTGAGCGACTCAAGGAAAGTATCTTCTTCAACCCCTAATGCGCCAGGATCACGGGCAGTTATATCATAGTACACATCGGGGTCAGAGACACCTGCCCGACGCCCTCCCATCGCCTTAAGCGTCGAAAGATGGGCTATATATCTCGAAAAAACACGATTTAAGTAGCCCATTTCTTCGTCATCCAAACCAAAGGTAAGAATCACCTTATCAATGAAAAGCGTGTATTTTGAAATATATGACAAGACATCCGCATAACTTTCACGAGGAGATTTCCACACCGGTTTTGATTCAAAATCATCCTCTTTCTTACGTTCCTTATTTTCTGTTGTTTTCTCATCCTGGGCGCTGATCATATCGTTTAGTCTTATGTGATCATTAAATATTTTACCATAGGAACCGCGCCATATATCTGAGTTGATAAATCGGCAATCGACCGCCAAAAACAACCAGTTACGGTCCCGCTCTAGATGTTCTGGAATCGATGTAATTCGAACAACTGGCTCTCTTTCGGGCATCTTTTGAAACTGCACAAACCAGTTTAAGTATTTCAATAGCCGCTTTTTATCCCCATTCGCCAACACGTCAATCAATGCAGTGCGAACTAATGAGATATGATACTTGTCTCCAAGTTTTCTATTTATCTTCTGTGACCATTCTTGAACCCTATTTTCTCTCACTCTCTTCCACTTTCTAAAATCAGAGTAGCCATCAGCTTTACATTCAATCTTTTTCTTCACCTTTTTGAATTTTGCGCTTAATCTGGCATAGTCAAGATAAAGTAATAAAGCACGATCACAATTATCCACAAACACCTCCATTACTCCAAGACATTTACTGCGTTCTTCAGATCGCTGCTCCCCAAATGCGAATAACGCTCGGTCATGGCTATCGTGCTATGTCCCATGAGTTCTTTGACTTTATATAAGTCTATCCCCTTCTGCACGAGCCAACTGGCGAAAGTATGCCGCAGCGTATGAAAAACTACCATATTGAGATGGTTTTCCACCCCATCGTTTAGTCCAAGCGAATCGACGACCCGTGAAAAGGTGTTGGAAACCGACGTCACCTGCTTCCCGTTGGCATTCACAAATACATAGCCATTGCCACCGGCTGGTGCCATCTGTGCCAGGTGTTCACGGACATGGGCTTGCATGTACGCCACGCGGTTTACGCCACCCTTCGTGTCTTTCAGATGCAACGTACCTTCAGCCAAATCGACATCGCCCCATTTCAGCGAGCAAACTTCCCCCGCTCTTAAGCCGCAGTACAACGAAAGCAACGCCATGCTGTACACTTGTGAGCTATGGGCTTTCAACTCCTGCAAAAGGCATTCAGCTTCGCATTCGGCGAGGAAGCGCTTTCGGCGATTGTCAAACTTTGGGACCTTCACCCCTTTGGTCGGGGGATCACCATGAACCAGACCGTCGAGCTTTGCGCGGTTCCAAACCTGCCGGATCACGGCCAGCGTGTACTGAACCGTTCTCGGTGCCCTCTCAGCTTTGTTCAGCTTCTTTCGAACCTCTTCGACATCGGCCACCTTTAACGAAGCCAAGGGGATATTACCCATCACCGGGTTGATCCACTTCTCAAACAGCCCCTTCTCCGTCCGGCGTGAGTTCTCTTTCTTGGCTCCGTCAGTGGAAGGAAAGTAGGTCTCAGCGAAATACTGCGCGAACGTGGTTGAGTTCTTCTCAGCCTCAAGCCGCTCCGCCGCCGCAACCTCTCTCTTCTCTTGCAGCGTCCGAGGCCCCACACCGGTTCTGTGGGCATCCTTGAGCATGGATCGCTCGGCGTTGGCACGTTCAACATTCCACCCGGCCGAGGCCCACCCAAGCCCCTCTTCCTTTCGCTTTCCGTCAAGCCGGTAGTATATGGAAAAGTACCGGTCTTTCTGTGGGCCGTTCTTCCGCGTAGCGTGCTCTCTGTATCTCACGCCCGGATAATTAGTCTGCTTCCATTCCGCCATAAGCTCACTCCTGACTTGTCCATCATTTGTCCATTATTTTAGCAGATAGACAAAGGAAATCAAGAGATGCATTGGGAAAGAAGGAATTCTCAATATCCTGAAAAAATTACTGAACATATTATGCTGCGGGACGCTACGGGAAAGTTCACTCGATTGATTCGTAATCAGCAGGTCGGGCGTTCGAGTCGCCTCCCTGGCTCCAGAAAAAACAGCCGCTTATGCGTCATTCGTACGGGCGGCTTTCTCTTTTTTGTCATATGGTGGCGGTACTGGTGGCGGTATGGTCTTCAAAAACATGGGGCCCGCTTTTCGCGGGCCCCACAATCCGGGTTAAGCACTCAGCCGCTGATCCTTGCGCGGCTTTCGGCCTCGTTGGCGGCCGATCCGCTGCCTTACAATCTCGCCAACCTCGTGCTTTTCGTAAAAAACGTAACCGTTGATGTACCACTTCCTTTCGGGCCCAATCCCAAGCGAATCAAGATTCGCCAGCGTCTTCGGAGAAATCGCACCATTAGTGTACGTTCCCACATCCCTTCGCGCCACGAGCTCGCTCATCATGGGCATCCTGTCCAGGTTCGTCTTGTTCTTATGCATTGTAAGTCCCTTGTAAGCTTGCGAACGCTATGTGCCGCGAAATGAACTAGTATACCAAACAATTGCGCTCATGGTTAACCGCCAAATATTGTGAATATTCTTCCTCAAGTCTTCCATGTTCGGCCAAGTACCTTTTCAAGCGCTTTCCCAACCCAACGCGGCAATACTTCATTGCCGTCTTGCCGCCCTTTTCCCGGGTCCATAGACGGACAGCCTGCTTGCCGGTAACCGGATCGATTCCGGCCCCCATGAGTTCCCCGGTTTCTGGATCGCTGAGATTCGCCAGAGTGAACGGGTTACTCCCTTTGCGTGGCGCACCCACGCCCTCAGCCCGACAGCCAGCCTCGATCTGCAGCCTTGCCATGAGCCGATGCTTCTCTTCTTCGATGCTGGAGAGCAGCTGTTGCACCTCGTTGGCCGCGCGGTCCTCATACTCACTGGTTCTAGCAGGCAACACCCTGGCCATCCTGGAATACATCTTCCTGATCCGCTGAAACTGGTATTCAACCGGCTTCTCGCGGTGTTTCTGTGAAAAGACTGTCAGTCCGCGTTCCAATGCCGCGACTGCCGACAACTCCTGGCGGAAGGTGGCTCTGGCGTTGCCGTGCTCAATGTGGTGTCGCCAGCGCATGCGCAGATACATGGAAAGACTGCTGCTGGTGAGTTCCTCCAGGCTCTTCACTCCATGCTCCCGGAGCCACTGCCCAAGGGGGCGCAGGCGATAGAAGGTTCTCTCCAATGTCCCCACGCTATGGATGTACGGGGACATCCCCCCATGGTCCATTTTCGACTCGTGCCGACTCTCTCCTATGCGGGCGATGGCCTTCAAGGCGCACATGATTTGGTTGTTCATCGATCCACGCATTGCGTGTCCTCATTGGTTCAACTGGTTAGAGAATCGCGCTTTTGAACAGGCTGCGTCCCCTGTAGACCCATTGTCGGAAGGCCCGGCCTATCCCCACCTTGCAGAGCCCCGTGTTGGACCCCTGTTTCAGGCAGCGAGGAACGCCTGTCCGGTTCCCTTGTTGAACCTCCCTTTGGCGCGAACCGGCAAAGCAGACCTTGGGGAGGCGGGTGTCCCGCCACGCAGGGGGACGAGTTAAGGATGAGTAGTTGGAAGGACCATACCACACAAAAACAAAAAATCAAATGTTTTCATCTGTTTATCCCTAAGCGTCCCTGTATTTCCCTCCATTTCCCAAAAGTGGATTTCATCCACAGGGAAACCTTTCGGGAATTTTTCAAATCAATTTTGGACTAGCTAACCCCCCATTTCTAAGGGGGGGGTTACCACCGGACGAGTTGCAGCCCATTATACTTGAACCAAATGTTTTCATACAATCTTCCCTAACCTTCCCTGCGCTTCCCAGCATTACTCAGAAACTACATTTACATGCTTGGATTATTAGCGTAAATATTTCCACGAGCGGACCTTGAAAGCTGGTGGATTGGACCAACAGAGCGGCGTAGCTCGTGAACCTGTCCACCTTAAATTCGTCGCTCAATGGTCCAATAAGCCGAACCCACTTCTTTCCGCCGAGTTTGAGACCAGGGAGCGCATAGAACGGCTGGACGAGCTGTTTCCCGTGGTCACGGAGCCGGTAGACTACCCCCCCCCCTGGAACCTGCCCGGGGATACGGGTTCTCTTCGAAGACGGCAGCACCTTCTATCTGCTCATCCAGAGGGGGTAGGAGGACATGCCAAACAAGCCCAGGAAGCGGCAGTTCCGCCCCATGAAGCAAGGGGCCCTGGACGGGTTTTGCGGCATCTACAGCCTGTTCAACGCCGCCATGATCGTGGACGACCAGCTGGACAGGGACGTGTGCCACACCCTCTTCACGACCTGTCTGAGGACGCTTGAGGACATACAGGACACGATTTTCATCAACGTTCGGGGTATGGGCATACGGGACCTGATCTACCTCTCAAAACACGTGTTCCAGCCCTCCATGGGGTTAGTCCACACCCGACCCTTCTATCGGGCCAAGCCACGTAGCCTGAACGACTTCCGGGAGACCTTGCAGGGCATCCAGAGGGGGCCGGGACCGGCAGGGATCATCATCTCCATAGAGGCACTTGGGGCGGGTCACTGGACCGTGGTGGAGAGCAGAGACGACCACCATCTCTGGCTGGCCGATTCGTGCGAGTTGGACGTGATAGCTAGGACCGAGGCGACGATCTGCCGGGCGACGTGTCAGAGGCCTTTTCTGATCAACTGGAAGGATACGGTGGTGTTGAGGAGGGCGAAGGTCGGGAAGCTCAGGCCCGGGCAGAGCTCGGCCTGAATGACGAATCCTAGTCGGGACGACCTTACCTTTCGTCCTCCATGACCCGGTTGACCGCCCCGAGCAAATCGTCGATCTCCACCGGCTTGACCACATAGTCGTCCATCCCGGAATTGGAGAAAATTTTTCCCGGTCACCCCATCATGGCGAATGCCGTCAGGGCGATGATCGGGATGCCCTTGTTCGCCGCTCCGGCGTCTCCGCTTCGAATCAACCGGGTCGCTTCCATGCCGTCCATAACCGGCAACTGAACGTCCATAAGCACCAGATCGAATGCATTGTCCCGGAGGCTTTTCAGCGCCTGCTCCCCGTCTCCCACGGCCGTGACCACGTACCCATATTTTTCCAGTATGCAAATCGTCACCTGCCTGTTGAGCAAATCATCCTCGACCAACAGAATGGAGCGCTTGACGGGTTGCGAATGCCTTTTGGTTTCCGACCGAAATTTCATCTCTTGCAGCGGCTCGGACAGACCGAACGTGGCGGAAAACAGTATCTGGGTTCCCTTCCCAAGTTCGCTGGACACGGTAATGTGGCCGTTCATGGCGGCCACCAGTTGCTTGCAGATGGACAGGCCCAGGCCCGCCCCCTGATGCTCCCGGGTCATCCCGCTGTCCTGCTGGGTGAAGGGAACAAACAATTTGTCAAGGGCCTCGTCGGTCATGCCGATTCCGGTGTCGGATACGGAAAACAAGATCCTTTGGGTGCCCGGGTGAACAGCAGGAAGGGGGTGCGCCTCCACTTCAATTGTGCCCGCATCGGTGAACTTGATCGCATTTCCGATGAAGTTGTTGAGCACCTGCCGAAGCCGAAACGAATCGCCGACCACGCCCCTTGGAATGCTCGGGTTCAGGTAAAACCGAAGGGCAAGACCGGCCTCCCTGGCGGCCACCTGGAACATTTGCTCCAAGGATTGCATCATTTCGCCCATGTCGAAGAGCTTGTTCTCCAGGGACAGTTTTCCGACTTCGATCCGAGAGAGGTCCAAAATGTCGGAAATCAGGCGGTTCAGCCTGGTGGACGCCCCCAGGCAGAGGTCTGACATATTCGTCCTGCTGATTCGTGAGTTCAGTGAGGCGCAACACCTGGAGCATGCCGTGGATGCCGCCCAGGGGCGTTCGAATTTCATGGCTCATGTTGGCCAAAAATTCGCTCTTCATGCGATTGGCGGAATCGGCTTGCTGCCTGGCGCGTATGAGATCATTCCGGATTCGCTTGCTCACGGTCTCATCCATGACCGCCACCAACGTCTCCAGCCCCTTGTCCTGCTCGCGCCGTTTGGGGCGGGCTTGAAGGCGAAGATGGACCACCCCCCCCTCCTTTTTCCGGAGCAGATCCACTTCGCAATCCTCGACGCGGTCATTGACGATCACGCTCTCCAGGTGGTCCCTGAGCCTTTTTTGATGGTTCTCGACAAGATATGACTCAAGCCGGGAGCCCATGACCTCCTTGCGATACTTCCCCAGGAGTTCGCAGACGGTCAGGTTGGCCTCGGTGATGGTGCCCTCGGCGTCAAGGGTCATGAAGCCCACCGGCGCGAAGTCATAGAGTTCACGGTAATTGTCGCGTTCAGCTTCCAGGACGGCGCGCAGGGTGAGCAATTCGTCGTTCTGGGCCTGGAGTTCCGACTGGTAGACGCCGAACTCGTAGAGCAACTGTCCCACCTCGTCATCGCTGAGGTCGGCGATTTTCGGCGCCCGACCGCCCTGGGCGGCCTCCCTGGCCATGAGGCGGAGATCGTCTCGGTTCATCTCGGATCGTGTGTTCATCATGTCGCTCCTCCGTTTGCCTCAACTTTTCGGTCAGACAGGAAGCCGCCGATCACTCATCCAAAGGCTCCATACGGTCAAAGGCCAGCAGAATGAGGCCGTGTTCCGCATCGTCTCCCATCAAGGCCCGGGCGTTGAGGCGCATGCGTTTCTTGCCCATGCCGGGGAAATCATGCTCCATTACAAAGCCTTCGATGGTGGTCTTTTCGGGGAGAATATCCTCAAGCAACTCCTTGAAGCTCGGCAGTTCCCACGCGCCATTATTCAGGTCGTACAACAGTTTCCCAGCCGACTCACGCTCGGTCGTCTTGAATTCCCGGCAGAAGGAGCGGTTGGCCGAAATCACGCGCATCCCTGAATCCAGGACCAGAAGCGGCTCCATGATCGTATTGAACGTGGATTCGGCCAGTTCCCTGGCCTTCCTGTATTCCTGCTCGGTTCGCTTGAGCGGGGTGATGTCGGTAAAGGTGGCCACCGCGCCGTCGATGACGTTGTCCACGGTGCGGTAGGGCATGATCCGGAGCAGGAACCAGGAATCGTTGGCCCGGACCTCACTGGTCAAGGTGTTGAGGTTCTCCAGGACCCGGTGCACGTCCTTTTCGAACTCGGGAAAATTGATGCGCATGGCGATCTCGCCCACCGGCCTTCCGACGTCCGTCTCGCGAAGACTCATGATCTTGGACATCTGCGGCGTGAACCGACGGACGAGCAGGTCGTCGTCCAGAAACAGGGTGGCCACCTGCGTGCTCGCAAGGAGGTTCTTCATGTCGTCGCTGACATGCTGGAGTTGTTCGTTCTTTCCCTGCAATTCGGAGTTCAGGGTGACCTGCTCCTCGTTGATGGACTGCATCTCCTCCTTGGCCGTTTCCAATTCCTCGTTGGTGGACTTCAACTCCTCGTTGGTGGACTGGAGTTCCTCGTTGGCTGATTTCAGTTCCTCGTTGGCCGCCTCGTATTCCTCGATCATGGCCTGCATGTCTTCGCGATTCTGACGCAACTCCGCTTCCAACTCCCGGATGCGCTGGGCGGCCGCCTCGGACAGTTCCTTGTCGTCGCGAGGGTCGAGGCAAACCATTTTCGGATCGACTTCATGAAAGGTGATCATGAAGCAGGACTTGTTGGCATCCTTCAGGCTGGTCGGCTTGATGCGGACGTTCACCCAGGTCTCGTGCCCGTTTGTCCTGAAGACGATACCCCTGCGCACCTGTTCCTCGTTCTTGGCCGCCGCTGTGGTCAGGGCGGTGGAAAGGTGGAAGGACAAGCCCTCCCTTGCCATTTCCAGAACATTCACCGAGGGAATTCCCTCCCTGGGTTCCAGGTATTTCCCGGTGCGGCCGTGGAAATACAAAATGTCACCCTTGCGATTCACCAGGACCGAAGGCGGGACGCACTCCTCCAGCAGGAATTGCCTGGCCGCCTCCTTCATGTTGAATCCTCCCGGGGGAACATAGCGGGTGTCCGGGAGTTCCGCGACCCTTCCCAGGGACGCTTCCGGGAGAGACAAATCAAGATCACCACGCGCTCGCACCTTGGCGTTTCCTTTCTTGATTCGGAAGATGCGGTGTTTCTTGTTCACTTCATCAAAAGGTTCGGGCAAGGCGGACACGCTTTCCGAGGTGCCAAGCAGCAGGAGCCCTTTGGGTTTGAGGGCGTACCGGAAATGGGAAAGAATCCGTTTCTGGGCCTCGGGTTTCATGTACATCAGGAGGTTGCGGCAAACCACCAAGTCTATGTTCGAAAACGGCGGGTCCTGGATGATGTTCTGCTCGGCGAAGACAAGCATTTCGCGAATCTCGCGCCTGGCCTGGTACTTGTCTTTCTGGTCCACGAAGAAACGCTTGAGGCGCTCCTCGGAAATGTCGGCCTCTATATTCCTGTGGAAGCGACCGCGCCGGGCGGAATCGATGGCCTCGGGGTTGATGTCCGTGGCGTAGATGTCCACAGACAGGGGGATGTCCGCCTGATCGAAAAGCTCCTTTATCAGGATGGCCAGGGAGTAGGCCTCCTCCCCGGTTGCGCAGCCGGGAACCCAACAGCGGAAGGACTCCCCCTTGCCGCCCCGCAAATTCCCCTTGAGGGCCTCGCCCAAGGCCTCAAACACATCCGGGTCGCGGAAAAAGTTGGTTACCCCGATGAGAAAGTCTCGGAACAGGGCCTTGCTCTCGTTCTTGTCGTCACGCAAGAACATTACGTAATCTTTGATCTCGTCCAGTTGGTGGAAGTCCATGCGGCGGCGAATGCGGCGGTTGATGGTGCTATCCTTGTACAGGGCGAAATCGTGGCCAACACGGTTCTTGAGCGTCAACAACAGTTTATCCCGCCAGCTCTGCGGAATCTGCTCCTCCGTGATCTTCAATTTGGCGTGCTGGGCGCCCATCTTGCGGGCGAATCCTGCCAGATGCGCGGGCATGTCCGACGGTTTGAGCACCAGGTCGGCCAACTGCTCGTTGATCACGCTCTGGGGCATGATCGAATACTCCGTGCTCTTCGGATCCTGGACGATGATCAGGCCGTTCCTCTCGCGGACGGACCGCGCGCCCAGCGTGCCGTCGGTGTTGGAGCCCGAAAGAATCACGGCCACGGCCAAATCCTCGGCCTCCAGGGCCAGGCTGCGCAGCAGGAGGTCAATGGTCATTTTCCCTTCGAACGCGCTGTCCATGATCTGGAGACGCTGATCATACAGGGCCATGCCATTGCCGGGAGGAGCGACATAAACGACCCCTCTGCTGATGGGCATGCCGTCTTGGCCCAACAGGACCTCATGAGAGGTGTGCTTGCGGATGAGGTTGGTCAGGAGTTCCTGATCCGTGGATTCGGACTGGTGCTGGGCGATGAAGAACGTGCAGCCGCTATCGCTTCCCAGGTGGTCGAAGAATTCGAAGAGCGCTTCCAGCCCACCGGCCGACGCCCCGATGCCGACCATCAGATTGGCCTGAGCAAGCGCGCCGTGACCACGTACGGCAATGGCCTTGTCGGCAGTCTTGGGGGACTTGCCCTTTGTGGCGGGAACTTTTTTCTTGCCCGCGGCCATTGCAGGGGTCCTATATGAATTATTTATACAGGTTGCATCCGGCGGGGCGCGTTAGGCTTTTCATTCCCTCTTGCCCATGCGGCGCAAACATGGATGTCCGACAGGGAAAACCTATTAGTACAAAATTAGCTTAAGCACAGTCGATCGATATACGCAAGACGCAATCCTGGACTGAAACGCCCACCACAAGCGGTTCCGGCCGCAAAGCCGCCCATGGTTGAATGAAGAAACGCCCCGCGCGGCCTATGGTTTCGGGGAACGCATTACCTACTCGGCCAGCCGCTCCTGAAGCCGTCGCGGCATATGTCAGACTTCCTGGCGGCCAATATGATACGGCAGCAAACGGTCGGTTTCCTTCTTGACCACGGCGTAGCACTCGCAGCACAGCTGCTCCAACTTGAGCCGGTCGAGCACCGTGATGTGCCCGCGGTTGTACTCGATGACGCCGAGTTTCTGCAGCTTGCCCGCGGCTTCGGTGACGCCCTCGCGGCGCACACCGAGCATGTTGGCGATGAGCTCCTGGGTCATGGACAGCTTGTTGCTCGGCAGGCGGTCCAGCGAGAGCAGGAGCCAGCGGCACAGCTGCTGGTCGATGGTGTGGTGGCGGTTGCAGACCGCCGTCTGGGCCATCTGCGTGATCAAGGCCTGCGTATAACGCAGCATCAGTTGCATCAGGTCGCCGTGGAGGTTGAACTCCTCCTTGAACTTCTGCGCCGCCAGCCGGTAGGCGTCCCCGCCGCTTTGCACAATGGCCCGGCTCGGAGTGCTTTCCCCGCCCATGAACAGGGACACGCCGATGAGGCCTTCGTTGCCCACTACCGAGATTTCCGCCGAGGCCCCGCTTTCCATCACATAGAGCAGCGACACGATGGAGTCGGTGGGAAAATATACGTGGCGCAGGGTGTCCCCGGATTCATACAAGACCTTGCCGAGCGGCATGGGCGTCAACTCGAGATACGGAACCAGGCGCGCCTGAACCGAGGCGGGCAAGACGGCAAGCAGGTGGTTTTGCAACGGCGTGGGTGTTTCGGACATGTCAATTTTTCAATGGCTACGTTTCGGCGGCGCGGCTGATCCATTCCAAAGACTTGTCCATTCTATACGTGCCCACATGCATATTTGCAAGGAATACTCGCCCAACGTGTCCTACCGCACAGACACTATCCGGATGCCTGTCTATACGTACAACATGGGGAATCTCCCCAGACGGCAATCGGAGATGAAGCCATGCACGGAATCATTGCAGTCCTTTTCCACTCTTTTGGGGCACTCGGGCCAGTCTTCTTGCATGTCCCGAAGAATTCATCCGGATTATTCCTGTCGTGGCCATCGCCCCGATCCTGGTCCGAATCTTTGGCTTCAATGGCTCATGGCCGCCAGGACACAAACCATTCTTCACAACAAAACACGCGGAGCAACCCATGTCGTTAGGAACCATTCTTTTACTGGTCCTCATCTTGTTCATCATCGGCGTCATCCCCAGATGGCCGCACAGCCGTTCGTGGGGTTATGGGCCCATCGGGGTTCTCAGCGTCGCCCTTGTCGTCGTCCTGGCGCTGTTGCTCCTGGGCAAACTCTAACGGCGCCTGACAGAGCCTGCCTTTGCAATAGAGAGAACTCGCGACCCATGGCAGCGTTACACAGGTCTCAACCCAGGAGATGTCCATGAAAAGAAAACATTTCTTCAAAGCAATGCTGCTTGCAGGGGCATTGACCCTGGCTGCCGGGCCAGCGATGTCACAGAACACGACGGACTCAATACCCGAGCAGAACGGTCCGCACTGGACACAAACCCCGTCCGACAAGGAACGGGCCCTCCTATTCCTTCTTACTGCCCTCGCACTCCGATCCCAAGCCGGCATCGGCGGGACGACCACCGAAGGCACAGGACGGGAGGCAAGACAGCGCCTGGACCTTGCCTGCATACCACCTGAATTTTCTGTTTCAAGGCACTTACACACTCTATCGGAGGGGTATCATGACTAGCATTTTAAAAGATCATGTGGCGTTGGAAACCAAGGTCAGTGACATTACCGGCGGAAGCGGCCGACTTACCGGCGATCAAAGCGACTTGATGGAAGGCATTTCCACGTACCTACATGGCGTGGGCTATCCGGCCATGAAGGACGACATTCTTAAACAGGCCCAAAATAACGGTGCAAGCCCATCCGTGCTCAATGCCATCAAAAAGGTACCCGGGCGGCATTACGCTAGCCCGGATGAGCTGTTGAAGAAATTCAGCGAGCTCGGCTGATTGTTCACTCCCTGGTGTGGATCGACGGAGGTATTCCATCAGTCCTGAAGCAGTGACAAGAGCTGGGTTGAATCAAAACATCAGTATCGTGAATCATGGTGCTATGGACTATTTAGCTGGAGGGACAACATGTTGTACTGGGTAGTGGTCTTCTTCCTTCTTGCTGCGGTGGCCGGTGTGTTCGGTTTCGGCGGCCTTTCCGCCGCCTTTGTCGGGGGCGCCAAAATCCTGTTCTTCGTGTTCATCATTTTGCTGGTGCTGGCCCTGCTTTTTGGCTGGCGAGGCCGTCGGAGGCGGTCATGACCATTCGTGAAAAATTGCTGGCAATGGATCTGCCAGATGTAAAGCATCTGGTCGTCGGTTTGGTGGTGATCGTCGCCTTGACCATGGGGCTGGGCCTGTTGGCCGGGTGCGGCGATACCCCAGAGGCAGAGAAGATGAAACAGGAGGCCGGAACGGCCGGACAAGAGACCACGGACGCCGATCAGAAAACCTTTGAAGAGGAAAAGGAAGCGTTCGTGCAGAGCATGGAAGAGAAAATGCAGGCCTTGGAAGCACGGATTGCTGAACTGAAGTCCTCGACCCAGGCCGGCGCCGACGAGGCGGGGCGTGAACTGGAGGCGAAATGGAACGACCTCAAGGCCGGGATGGAAGAGGCTGGAAATGCCAGCCGGGAAGCCTGGGACGACATTCGCCAGTCCATGACCAAGGGCATGGATGGCCTCCGACAGAGCCTGGACGAACTCACGGCCAAATCGACTCCGTAGGCCGCGCCCGGTACGCGTGCCGACCCAATGGCCGGGTCCTGCGGACAGATTCGCGGGCTCGGTCTTTTTACTCCCCCAACGTGTCCTACCGCACAGACGCTACCCGGATGCCTGTATATACCGGTAACATAGGGAATCTCCCCAAACGGCAACCGGAGATGAAGCCATGCTTGAAGTCAACCATCAAAACACAACGCACCTTAGCTAGTAAATACAAGGAGTAAGGTGTGCCACTTGGAACAATCCTCTTGGTGGTTCTCGTCCTGCTTGTTCTCGGTGTCGTCCCGGTATGGCCGCACAGCCGTTCATGGGGCTTCGGACCGAGTGGTATCTTTGGCCTGATACTTGTCGTCGTGCTGGCGCTGTTCCTCATGGACAGAATCTAGCGGGTGAAGGACGAACATGTCCGCATACCCTCGGCTGGAAAACGCACAAGTCAATAACCACTGATCTTGTCAACTCCTTTGCGGAGGATCAGACGGATCCGTCATTGAACAGAACCCAAACCACGAGGTATGTATGAAAAAAACGAATCTTTTTATGATGCTGCTGGCCGGAATGCTGCTCCTGTCCGCCGTCCCGGCAATGTCCGCGCAAACAACGGAAAACGTGCCCGAGTTGGACGGCACGCTCTGGATGCAATCCACTTCCGACGAGAAGCGGGCCTTCCTGTACGGCGCGGGGAGCGCCATCGCGGTGGAGTACAACGTCCGCACCAGACACGACGAGCAGCCCTCCAGGTTCGTCCAAGGCTGGGTGGATGCCTTCAATGACAAGACCTGGCCCCAATTGGAGCGCGAAATCGATCAGTACTACATCAACAATCCGACCAGAATGAACGAACACGTTCTCCACGTCATGTGGAACAACATGATCAAGCCTAACCTGAAGGACTAAGGGTGCATCCATGAGAAAGGTGATCGCCTCTGCATTGATAGTGGCGTTTCTTGGATTCGGTTCATTCGGCTGCACGAACATGAGCCCCACCGAGCAGGGCGCTGTCTCCGGCGGGGTCATCGGCGCCGGAGCCGGTGCAGGCATCGGCTTACTGACGGGCGGCAACCTGGTGACCGGCGCGCTCATCGGCGGCGCCATCGGGGCCATTGGCGGCGGGCTCTACGGCAACTCCGAGGAAGACAACTAGCCTCCCGGAAAAAGACTTCGCCCCCCAGGCCAGAAGCGTGCTGTTTCTCATAAACCATGTAACCAATCATGAAGGAGCGCTCCCATGACGATCTTCAAGCTGATTCCCCTGTTGTGTCTTACCGCCCTGCTGATATTCTCCATTGGTTGCGCGGCGACACGGACACAGGAAAGCACCGGCGAGTACATCGACGACACCACCATATCGACCAAGATCAGGGCGGAACTTCTGGCCGAGCCCAATCTGAAATCCAGTCAAATCAGTGTGGAAACATTCAAGGGTGCTGTACAGTTGAGCGGCTTTGTCAGTTCCGTGGAACAGACCAACACCGCAGTCTCGATAGCGCGCAACGTCAACGGCGTGGTCGAAGTCCACAATGACATGCTCATAAGAGGGCAGTAATACTGTCGGAGGTCGCGCCGAACCTGAATCACGGCGCGACCTTTCAACCTTGCGGGGGTTACCGCACTGCCGAAAAGCCACCCATCTATTTGTAGTAACAGGGCATTCCGGAGAGGCCGGGTGCCCCTTGAGAGGACGCAAATATGTGCTCCGGTGCGGTCGAATCGTAAACAGAATTGGCCATGTATACCGTTTCAGAAGAGATGACGAACGAGGCTGGCTGGAATGCGTTTGTGCTTAGCCGGACAGAACTTCTATCGACATCATTCCATTTCCTCGCGGCACCGGATTAGGAGGCTCTCATGGACGGGATCGGCTGGTTTGTCGTGGTCGGACTGGGTGCGGGCTTGGTGGCCAACATCATCAAGAAGGAATGCCTGCCCTACCTCATCATCAATTTTCTTGCCGGTATTATCGGCGCTTTAATCGGGGTCTTGGTGTATCGATTTGTTGACGCCAACCCTGGGGAGCAATCCGGTTTGTTGCTCGCAGCCGCCATGGGCGCGGTGCTCTTGATCCTGGACACATACTTGGTCCAAAACATGGCGACGGGACGACTCTGGATACTGACGGTTTTGGATTCGGGGACATCGTGCAACTTGAGCTTTCTTGCCATGGAACAGGAAGGACAGGACACGCCCAATGGACGTATGTCTCTTGATCGGCCGCAGCCTTCCATGCCCAGTCGCTGACAAGAAGTGGTCCCCGTCTTTAGGGCCATCGTGCCCACGTGTAAAGTCCCCGTAAACCAAGCCCATTGGCCAAGTCGAGATTTGTGGCCCCATCGACGACGAAAGGCCCCCGGCGAGCCCACTGAACGTGAAACATTCAGCAGCTTGCCTCAAGACTAATTCAATTATGATAGGTGATTAACGTGAGTTATCGAAGCCGATTCCCGGCCCGACATTCAGTAAACATTCAGTGACATGAAAAAAGGGGCCACGACGATTGTCGTAACCCCTTGATATTCTGGTGGAGCTGGAGGGAATCGAACCCACGACCTCTTGAATGCCATGCAGGTGGATACGAAAATAAGTTTCAATAAATCATGATGTTATTGAACAGTCAGCATAGTCGAATCGAACGAAACCCGACATGGGCAGACCAATGATATTCAGTCCCGACCTCCCAACTAGGGGCTTCGTATCCCCATGTTCACGGGGGCAACCAACTCAGGGATTCATGCCTGGTGCCGTCGGGAAATTCCTTGCAGCTGGTATTACTTTTCACTACCATGAACGAAAAGGAGGCTGCAATGAGTTGTACCCCCGTATCGATCAAGATCGAACCCGAAGTCAAGGAACGGGTGAAAAAGCTCGCTGAAGCCAAGCAGCGCAGCCCACATTGGCTCATGCGGGAAGCCATCAGCCAATACGTGGAACGTGAGGAACAACGCGAGGCGCTCCGGCGTGACGCCACCACGGCTTGGGCAGAGTACAGGAGAACAGGGCTCTACGTGTCACACGAGGAAGCTGATGACTGGCTGGCCAAGTTGGAGCGCGGCCAAGCAGTTGAACCTCCCCTATGCCACGATTGATCTGGTCACCCGCGTCTCTCGCGGACATCCATCGGCTATATCAGTTCCTTGCCGCCAAGGACGTTGAGGCAGCCAAGCTAGCGGCCAAGACGATTCGTCGAGAGGCAAACATTCTGAAACAGCAGCCCCAGATAGGCCGTCCAATGACGGGAATGGACGCCGAATACCGAGAATGGCTCATCGACTTCGGAGACAGCGGCTACGTTCTTTTATACCATTATGATGGCACGACCGCATTGGTCTTGAGAGTAAGACATCAAAAAGAGGCCGGATATTAGACAAAACCTCAACCTACGCTCCGCCGACAGCAATATCATATCGCTAAAACAAGATTCATCATTTCTTTCGCTGGGATGAAATACCCTCGTCGTTCCTTGGAATTGCAAGGCATTTCATTAACCGACCGACTCACCCAGCCCAATTCATCGTCATGTTCCGGCAGCCTGCCTAGTCGCTGCAACTGGATTTCCATACAGAATGCCATGTCGTTCATGGTGCCCAACACACTTCGGTTGTGGGTCCTGCCGAATGACATCGGTCCCAGGGCCAACAAGGCCTTTGCCGCAGCACTTTTAGTAGCCCCAAAGCGGATCAACTCATGTTTGAGCCTGTTACGAAAGAGGTTCCCAAAGTCCATGAAGTCAGGCTTCCGAAGAC
This sequence comes from Desulfovibrionaceae bacterium, assembly GCA_963666895.2. Taxonomy (GTDB): domain Bacteria; phylum Desulfobacterota; class Desulfovibrionia; order Desulfovibrionales; family Desulfovibrionaceae. The sequence goes on from CAXXNS010000001.1 coordinate 264,423, forward strand.
CGGGGAGGAACACAGCAAAGCGGGTTTCATCGTTGACGGACAACACAGACTTCCGGCGGAAGAAACTATACAGATTGGCATGCCATCCAAGGATGCCGGACTGAACACTCGCCTCATCCGTGACCAGGAATTCCTTGAATTCCTTGGCGAGCTTCTGTGTGCAGCCGATGTAAACCAAGGCCTCATCCCCGCGAAGCTAAATGTTCAGATTCATTTTGGGCCATACATCCCTTCTTGGCAATGGACCTTATTTGCGGGGACTTTACAGCCGGGTCTGGGGCCAGACCAAACTGGCGAGAACCTGTCTGCAGTTCTGTGGGTCATTGTGCAAAGGAAATGTTGACCCAGCGTGCAAACGGCATGATGCCTGCTGACCAACACCCGACATTTGCCGATCAAAGGCATTCAGTCCACGTGCCCCCATACGCGGTGTAGCCTATGAATCAGTCCACGTTCACTTCGGCGCAACGTGGTCCAAAAATTGAGGCAATTACTTCTATTGTCCTATCTACTCATATAAACGTATGCTATTCTAATCTGTACTCGGACACTCTCGCCTCCACGGACGCGTTTACGAGTCACGACGCCCTGGCCCGGCACGAATTCCTTCCATGTCCGTATCAACCATTCACGACAAATCGTCATCAGGCTGTTATAGCGTAATCGCTGGCCTTCGGCCCAACCGGTCAGCCCTTTTCCTGAGTCAGCCCTGTTTCACTCAGCACGCAACCCACTTCCGCTCTTGCAGCAGGAGACATACATATGGACATGCGCAGCAAAGCCGCTCACGGAAAACTTTCCGGACTCTTGGCGCGCCTGCGCGGGGCCGACAAAGCGGGGTCGTACGCTGGCGGGGGGCTGCCTCTGCGCTCGGATTTGTTCAGCGCCGACCAAATGGAGCAACACGGCAAGGCTCTCGCGCGTTCGCACACACTGAAGGCTGGGCACCCCCGGGACCGGCTGCTGGCGCGCCTGGCTGAAAACGAGACCCTGCTGCTCGAAGTCCACACCCTGCTCACGCAGGATGTGAAGACGGACCGCTGGATCACCCCGGCCGGGGAATGGCTGCTGGACAACTTCTATGTGATTGAGGAACAGATCCGCACGGCCGGCCTTCACCTGCCCAGGGGCTACAGCCGGGAGTTGCCGCGCCTGGCGGGGGGGGCCTCGTCCGGACTTCCGCGTGTATACAGCATCGCTTTGGAGACCATCTCCCACGGCGACGGCCGGGTTGGCCCCGAAAGCCTGCGCAGCTTCACGGCCGCGTACCAGTCCGTGACCGTGCTGACGCTGGGCGAACTCTGGGCCATCCCGATCATGCTGCGCTTGGCGCTCATCGAAAATCTGCGCTTGGTGGCCGACCGCATCGCCGCTCACAGGATCGACCGCAACCTCGCCGAAACCTGGGCCGACAAAATGACCAGGGTGGCCGCCGAACAGCCGCAAAACCTGATCCTGACCATCGCCGACATGGCCCGGTCCAACCCGCCCACGGAGAGTTCGTTCGTGGCTGAAATCACGCGCCGCCTGCACGGCCAAGGTCCGGCCCTGGCCCTGCCGCTGACCTGGATCGAGCAACGACTGTCCGAGTCCGGCCTGACCATCGAGCAACTGGTGCGCTCGGAAAACCAGCTGCAGTCCGCCGACCAGGCCACCATGAGCAATAGCATCGGCAGCCTGCGCTTCCTCGGCGCCATGGACTGGCGCGAGTTCGTCGAGACCATGAGCATCGTCGAACAGACCCTGAATGAGGATCCGGCCGACGTATACGGCGCAATGGATTTCGCCACGCGCGACCGCTACCGCCACGTGGTGGAGCAGACGGCCAAGAGAAGCCCGTTCTCCGAGGCCGATGTGGCGCGCAAAGCGGTCCAGTTGGCGCAGGAAGGCGCTGCCAGGAGCGGCGGCGATGACCTCACGGCCCATGTGGGGTTCTACCTCATCGACAACGGATCGGCGCAACTGAACAAATCGGTGCAGGCGCGCAGATCGCCGTGCGAGTCTCTGTGCGCACTGGGCCGTCGGGCTCCCATGCCGCTCTACGGCGGCGGCATCATACTCCTGACGGCGCTTTTCGCCGCAGGCTTCGCGGCCAAGGCGTCCGCCGACGGGCTCAACGGCTGGCCCCTGGCCCTGCTGGGCCTGCTCTCGCTGTTGTGCGCCGGCCACCTGGCCGTGGCCCTGGCGAACTGGCTGGCGACGCTTCTGGTCAAGCCGCACCAGCTCCCGCGCATGGATTTCTCCAAGGGCATCCCGCAGGAACTGCGCGCCCTGGTCGCTGTCCCGACCATGCTAATCAGCGCGGTCGGCGTCGAGAACCTGGCCAAGGCCCTGGAAATCCGCTTCCTGGCCAACCGGGACAAGCACCTGCACTTCGGACTGATCACGGATTTCCGCGACGCGGACGCGGAGACCCTGCCCGGGGACGAGCCCCTGCTGCTACTGGCCCGGCAATGCATTGATACGCTGAACCGGAAGTACCCCAACGCGACGGGCGACAGCTTCTACCTGTTCCACCGTCCGCGACGCTTCAACCCGAAAGAACGGCTCTGGATGGGCCATGAGCGCAAGCGCGGCAAGCTGGCGGACCTGAATGGCCTGCTTCGCGGCGGGTCGGGCGAGGCCTTCGCCCTGGTGGTCGGCGACACCAGCGTCCTGCAGGACGTGAAGTATGTCATCACCCTGGACACCGATACGCAGCTGCCGCGCGACTGCGCCCGGCAGTTCGTGGGCGCCATGGCGCACCCGCTGAACCGTCCCCGTTACGATCAGGGCAGGCAACGCGTGGTTGGTGGCTACGGCATCCTCCAACCCCGCGTGGCGGCCACCCTGTCCGGCACCAACCGCTCGCGCTATGCGCGAATGTGCGCCAACGAGATCGGCATCGACCCATACACCCGCGCGGTCTCCGACGTGTACCAGGACCTCTTTGGCGAGGGCTCCTTCATCGGCAAGGGCATCTACGAGGTCGAGGCCTTTGAACGCACCCTCGCCGGGCGTTTCCCCGAGAACCGCATCCTCAGCCACGACCTCCTGGAGGGCTGCTACATCCGGGCCGGACTCCTGAGCGACGTGCAGCTCTACGAGGACTACCCGTCGAGCTACAGCGCGGACGTGAGCCGCAGGCGGCGCTGGATCCGCGGTGACTGGCAGATCGCGCGCTGGCTGTGGCCCAGTGTCCCCGGGGCCGATACGCGCCCGCGCAAGAACCCTCTTTCGCTTCTGTCGCGCTGGAAGATCCTGGACAACCTGCGCCGCAGCCTCACAGCCGCAGCGCTGACCCTGCTCCTGCTCTCCGGCTGGACCGTTCTCGCCTCGACCTGGTTCTGGACCCTGGCCGTCGGCGCCATCCTCCTGCTGCCATCGATCATCGCCGCAGCCCTGAGCACGCTGCAAAAGCCTGCGGACCTGACCCTGAGACAACACTTCGCCGCCGTAAAAAGCCTGCTACCCAAACACTTCACCCAGGCGGCCTTCGCCCTGGTCTGCCTGCCTTATGAGGCGTTCTACAGCCTGGATACCCTGGCCAACACCGCCTGGCGGATGCTCGTCACGCACAAGGGACTTTTGGAATGGGAGCCCTCGACCGAATCGGAGGGCAAAGGCCGCGTGGGCCTCATCGGTTCTTACCGGTCCATGTGGATCGGACCGTTTATCGCCGCCGCGACAGCGCTCGCCCTTGTCGCAACCAACCCGCCTGCGCTCGCCTCGGCCGGCCTGGTGCTGGGCCTCTGGCTCGTCTCCCCGGCCCTGGCCTGGTGGCTCAGCCTGCCGCTCACCCACCGCCAGGAACAGCTCACGGAAGCCCAGGCCCTGTTTCTGCGCAAGACGGCCCGCAAGACCTGGGCCTTCTTCGAGACCTTCGTCGGGCCGGAAGACCACTTCCTGCCGCCGGACAATTTCCAGGAGCAGCCCGTCGCCACCATCGCGCACCGCACCTCGCCCACGAACATGGGTTTGGCGCTCTTGGCCAACCTCTCGGCTTACGACTTCGGCGCGATCTCCTGCGGCCGCCTGGTGGAGCGCACCACGCGGGCGCTGGAGACCATGGAACGGCTGGACCGGCATGAAGGCCATTTCTTCAACTGGTACGACACCCTGACTCTGCAGACGCTGTCGCCCCGCTACGTCTCCTCCGTGGACTCCGGCAACCTGGCCGGGCATCTCCTGACCCTGCGCGCGGGCCTGCCGGCCTTGGTTGAGGAAAAGATCCTCGGGCCGAGGCTCTTCGAGAGCCTGGACGACACCCTGGGCATCGCCCTTGATGCTCTACCCGACACGTTGCAGGCCTCCGCCCCGGCCCAACTCGCCGCTCTGCGCCAGGATACGGCCTCTGCCGCGCTCACCCCGCCCACCACCGTGAACGCCGCACGGTCGTGCCTGGAGCGGCTGGCGGCGTCCGCCGCCTCAGTGGCCGCAATGGCCGCCGATCAGGATTTCCAGGCCGCCGCCCCTGACAGCCCCTTCCAGTGGTGGCTCCAGGCGTTTGCCGGGCAGTGCCGGGACGCCCTGGCGGAACTGGATCTGCTGGCCCCGTGGAGCGCCATCCCCCGGGAACTCCCCGAGGACCTGGCCTTTTTGGACGAAATTCCGAGGCTGCACGGATTGGCGGCTCTGGAAGCGAGGCTCTCCTCCGCCGCACCCCTGACGGAAAAAGCGGAGTTGACTGAAATGGTCCGGGCGGCCGCCCTGCGCGCCCAGGCCAGGATCGCGGACTTGACCGGACTGGCCCTGCGTTGCGAGGCCCTGGCGCAAATGGAGTACGGGTTCCTGTACGACGAGGCGCGGCACCTGCTGGCCATCGGCTACAATGTGGACGAGCGCCGCAAGGACCAGGGCTGCTACGACCTGCTGGCCTCGGAGGCGCGGCTGACCACCTTTGTGGCAATCGCTCAGGGCCGGCTGCCGCAGGAAAGCTGGTTCGCCATGGGGCGTCTGCTCACCACCGCAGGAGGAGAGCCGATTCTGCTTTCCTGGAGCGGCTCCATGTTCGAATACCTGATGCCCAACCTGGTCATGCCCAGCTATGCGCACACCCTGCTCGACCAGACCTGCAAGGCCGCCGTGGCCCGGCAGATCGACTACGGCAAGAAGAGCGGCGTGCCCTGGGGCATTTCTGAATGCGGCTACAACGCCATCGACGTGCACCAAAACTACCAGTACCGCGCCTTCGGCGTGCCCGGCCTGGGGCTCAAGCGCGGCCTGTCCGAAGACCTGGTCATCGCGCCCTACGCCACGGCCCTGGCGCTCCTGGTGGCCCCGCTGGAGGCCTGCCGGAACCTGGAGCGCCTGGCCGCCGAAGGCTTTGAGGCTCCCTACGGCTTTTACGAGGCCGTGGACTATACCCCGTCACGCCTGCCGCGCGGCCGGACGAGCGCCGTGGTCCGGTCCTTCATGACCCACCACCAGGGCATGAGCCTGCTGTCTCTGGCCGAGCGGCTTCTGGACCATCCGATGCGTCGACGCTTCGAATCCGACGTCCAGTTCCAAGCCACCCTGCCCCTGCTCCAGGAGCGCATCCCCCAGTCCGCAGCCTCCTACGCGCACACCTCCGAGTTGGCGGAGCACCACCTGACCGCCGGCACTGCGGAAACGCCCACACGCCTTTACAGCACCCCCGACACGCCGAGACCCGAGGTGCAGCTGCTCTCCAATGGCCGCTACGATGTCATGGTCACCAATGCCGGCGGCGGCTACAGCCGCTGGAAGGACCTGGCCGTCACCCGCTGGCGTGAGGACCCCACCTGCGACAATTGGGGCACGTTCTGCTACCTGAGCGACGTCGCCGACGGAGAGTTCTGGTCCACCGCCCATCAGCCGACACTCAAGCCTTCGAAGCATTTCGAGGCGATTTTCTCGGAAGGCAAAGCCGAATTCCAGCGTCGCGACCACGACTATGACGCCCATACCATGATCGCCGTTTCGCCCGAGGACGACATCGAACTGCGCCGCCTGCGCATCACCAACCATGCGCGCACGCACCGTACCATCGACGTGACCAGCTACGCGGAAGTGGTCCTGGCGCCGCAGGCGGCGGACGCGCTGCATCCGGCCTTCAGCAATCTCTTCGTGCAGACTGAGATCCTCCGGGGGGATCGGGCCATCCTCTGCACCCGCAGGCCCCGTTCCCAGGGCGAACAGCCGCCCTTCATGCTGCACATGATGGCCGTGCGCGAGGCCGAGGTCACGGATGCCTCCTACGAGACCGACCGCATGCGCTTCATCGGTCGCGGCAACACCACTGTCGCCCCCCTGGCATTACACGCGGACGCTGACGAATATTCGGAATCGCTCTCAGGAACCGAGGGCTCGGTACTCGATCCCATTGCCGCCATCCGCCACAGGATACCCCTGGAGCCAGGAGAATCCGCGACCATCGACATGATCTTCGGCATCGCGGAAACTCGCGAGGCGGCGCTTGGATTGGTAAAGAAGTACCAGGACCGACGCATGGCCGACCGGGTCTTCGATCTGGCCTGGACCCACAGCCAGGTGTTGCTGCGCCAGTTGAACGCATCGGAGGCCGAGGCGCAGCTCTACAACCGGTTGGCCGGCGCGATCCTTTTCGCAAGCGCCGCGCTCCGGGCCAACCCGGCCGTGCTCATCAAAAACCACCGGGGGCAATCCGGGCTCTGGGGCTATTCCATCTCCGGAGACCTGCCCATCGTGCTGCTGCAGATCGAAGATCCGGCCAACATCGAGCTGGTACGCCAGATGGTGCAGGCCCATACCTATTGGCGGCTCAAGGGTCTGGCCGTGGACTTGGTGATCTGGAACGAGGACCACGCCGGATACCGGCAACTCCTGCACGACCAGATCATGGGGCTCATCGCCACGGGCATCGAGGCCAGCCTGCCCGACCGGCCGGGGGGCATCTTTGTCCGGCCCGGGGACCGCATCGCGGAGGAGGACCGTATTCTGTTCCAGACCGTGGCCCGGGCCATCATCACGGACACCCGGGGCACCCTGGCCGAGCAGATCGGCGGCTGCTGCCTGTCGGCAACGGCCATGCCGCGTTTGATCCCCACCCGCACCCTGCGCGCCACCCCCCCCACCGTGGCCCCGCTGCCGCGCCCGGACCTGAGCTTCTCCAATGGCCTGGGCGGCTTCACCCCGGACGGACGCGAATACGTCATCACCACGGCCCACGGCCAGCTGACGCCCACGCCCTGGGTCAACGTGCTGACCAACCCGACCTTCGGCAGCGTCATCTCCGAGAGCGGCCTGGCCTGCACCTGGAACGAGAACGCCCATGAGTTCCGCCTGACCCCTTGGGGCAACGACCCGGTGAGCGATTCAAGAGGCGAGGCCTTCTACATTCGCGACGAAGAACGCGGCCATTTCTGGTCGCCTACGCCTTTGCCCTGTCGCGGAGCCACGCCCTACGTCACCCGTCACGGTTTCGGCTACAGCGTCTTCGAGCACGCCGAGCGCGGCATCGCCACCGAACTCTGGGTGTACGTGGCGCTCGACGCCGCCATCAAGTTCGCGGTGCTGAAGGTGCGCAACGAGTCGGGCCGAGCCCGCAGGCTCTCGGCCACAGGCTATGTCGAATGGGTGATGGGCGATCTGCGCAGCAAGACCGCCATGCACGTGGTCACCGAGATCGACCTGAACAGCGGCGCGCTCTTGGCCCGCAACCCATACAACACCGAGTTCAGCGGCCGGACGGCCTTCTTCGATGTAGACGAAACCACACGCACCATGAGCTGCGACCGTGCGGAATTCATCGGCCGGGCAGGCACGCTGGAGGCCCCGGCCGCCATGACGCGTACCCGGCTTTCCGGCAGGGTGGGGGCCGCCTTTGATCCCTGTGCGGCCATTCAAGTGGCTTTTGACCTGGAGGCCGGGGAGGAGCGAGAGATCGTCTTTCGGCTCGGCATGGGCCGCGACATTGCCGACGCCAGGCGCCTGATCAAGCGCCACCATGGACCGACCGCCGCGCGCATGGCCCTGGACAAAGTCTGGCAGCACTGGACGCACACCCTGGGGGCAGTCCATGTTGAGACACCGGACCATGCGTTCAATGTACTGGCCAACGGGTGGATTCTGTATCAGACCCTGTCCTGTCGCCTCTGGGCGCGTTGCGCCACCTATCAATCCGGCGGCGCATTTGGTTTTCGCGACCAGTTGCAGGACTCCATGGCCCTCATTCACGCCCGGCCGGAGCTCGTGCGCAACCATTTGCTGCTCAGCGCCAGCCATCAGTTCGAGGAAGGCGACGTGCAGCACTGGTGGCATCCCCCGACGGGCCGGGGCGTGCGCACCAAGTGCTCCGACGACTATCTCTGGCTACCGTACGCGGTGACCCGCTATGTGCGCGCCACCGGAGACACCGGTGTACTGGATGAACCCGTAGGTTTTCTGCAGGGCCGAAAGCTGAAGGCGGACGAGGATTCCTATTACGACCTGCCGGAAAGGTCCGAAAAGATGTCCACCCTATACGGACACTGCACACGAGCTATCGAACACGGCCTCCGCTACGGCGCGCACGGCCTGCCGCTCATGGGATCAGGCGATTGGAACGACGGTATGGACCTTGTGGGCCGGAACGGTAATGGCGAGAGCGTGTGGCTGGGCTTCTTCCTCTATGACGTCCTCAAGGAATTCGCCGTGATTGCCCGCGTCCATGGCGACGAGCCCTTTGCCGAACGCTGCGGCAGCGAGGCGGCGGAACTGCGCCGCAACATCGAAGCCAACGGCTGGGACGGTGAATGGTACCGCCGCGCCTACTTCGACGACGGCACGCCGCTCGGCTCGGACGGGAATCCTGAATGCCAGATCGATTCCATCGCCCAAAGCTGGTCCGTGCTCTCGGGAGCGGGTGGGCCGGAACGCACACGCCAGGCCATGGAGGCGGTGGACCAGCGCCTCGTTCGCCGCGAGCAAGGTCTGGTGCAGTTGCTGGATCCACCCTTTGACGTCTCCCCGCTCAATCCCGGCTACATCAAGGGCTATGCTCCGGGGGTGCGGGAAAACGGCGGCCAGTACACCCATGCGGCCATCTGGGCGGCCATGGCCTTTGCACGGCTGGGTGACAACCGCCGCGCCTGGGAGCTCTTCGGCATCATCAACCCCATAAACCACGCGCGCAAGGCCGAGCAGGCCGCCATTTACAAGGTGGAGCCCTACGTCATGGCCGCCGACGTCTATGCGGTTGCGCCGCATACCGGCCGGGGCGGCTGGACGTGGTACACCGGCTCCGCAGCCTGGATGTACCGGCTGATGCTGGAATCGCTCCTCGGCCTCAGGCTTGAGGTGGACCGGCTGCACTTTGTGCCCTGCCTGCCGCCGGAGTGGAAGGGTTTCACCCTGCATTATCGACACCAGGAGACAGTGTTCCACATCAAGGTCGTGCAGATTCCCGAAGAAAGCGGAGAAATACGCGTCAGCCTGGATCGCGTGCAGCAGCAGGACGGCTGCATTCCCCTCACGGATGACCACAAGGAGCATTGGGCCGAGGTGCTGGTGCCTATTCCAAGAGGGGAGCAACTCGAATGAGCTGATGTTAAAAGACTCTGGAGCGGTCTATCGTTTGAGCGCATACTTCGTGTAGTATCCGGGACGAGTCCATCCCATTACTTCTTGCTTGGAGGCCTCTTGAGCTTCTTTTCCCTGGTCAGTATTCTCATCTCGCTCGCGGCCATCTCGAGCTTCGTCAATTATCGGTACATCAAGTTGCCGACCACAGTCGGCGTCATGCTGGTGGGCCTGATCGCATCGCTTACGCTCGTCCTTGCCGCTCCCTACACCGGAGCGTTCCGCGAACAGACGGCGACACTGATCTCCCAGTTTGATTTCAGCCAGGTCGTGCTGCATGGCATGCTGGCGTTCCTGCTCTTCGCCAGCGCGATACACGTGCATATCGAGGATCTCGCCCGCGAATGGCTCAGTATTTCGCTGCTCGCCATTTTCGGAACGCTCATCTCCACCTGCGTTGTCGGAGCAATGACCTGGCTGATCCTCGGCTGGCTGGGTCTGGGCATCCCAATTATGCATGCGCTGGTGTTCGGCGCGTTGATTTCACCGACAGACCCCATAGCCGTGATGGGAATCATGAAGTCTGTTGGTGCGTCCCGGCAAATCGAGGCGCAAGTGGCCGGCGAGTCACTCTTCAATGACGGGCTGGGCGTTGTCGTCTTTTTGCTTTTCCTACGATTCGCCTTCCAGGACACCGCCACACCGCTGCTCTCGGTTGATATCGGCGCGGTGGCGATTCTGCTGCTCAAGGAGGTGGGCGGCGCCCTGCTGTTGGGGCTGGCTGCGGGAATTGTGACCTACCAGATGCTCAAGCGCGTCGACAACTACCAGGTCGAAATTCTCCTTACGCTCGCTCTGGCCATGGGAATTTTCGCGCTGGCGGAGGGTCTGCTTCTCTCCGCACCGATCGCCGTCGTCGTCGCGGGACTATTCGTGGGCAACCGTGGGCGGGCATTCGCCATGACCGCGAAGACGCGGGAACACGTCGACAGCTTCTGGGAACTTGTCGACGAGATTCTCAATGTCATTCTCTTTCTCTTGATCGGCCTGGAACTTCTCGTGCTTCCGTTCGCACGAGGTTGGCTGGTGGCTGGAGCCCTCGCGATACCGATCGTGTTGTCGGCACGCTGGCTGAGTGTCGCCGGAATCATCGGACCACTCGGCCGGGTGACGACACAATCGCGGGGGGCTATATCCTCTCTCACCTGGGGCGGATTGCGCGGCGGCATTTCGGTGGCCATGGCGCTTTCGCTGCCGGCCAGCAGTTCACGAAGCCTGGTGCTCACCCTCACCTATTTCGTGGTGATATTCTCGATCCTTGTCCAAGGAATGACCTTGAGTTGGGTCATTCGAAAAACCAGCGGGGCGACTGAAGCGCCCCAGATTCCTCCCAGCCCCTGATGGCGCCGCGGACATGGCTTGAAGACGAGGAAGAGGCTGGGCATTCACGAGACAACGCACACTTTGGCCGGATGAACCCTATCTTGCTGGGACGTTATAAACGCATCAGCGGCCGGGCACGGGATATATCTTTTGTTCGCTCTTTGCCGAGTTTTTCTCCAGACGGCGGTAGCGGTTCCAGGCCTTTTCCGACAAACGGTTCAAAATGGCGTCCAGGTCGGAGTTGTGCATCAGGTCGCGCAGCCCCGCTTCGTCCCTGAGGTTGTCCGAAAGCCGGTAGCCCTCACCCTGGTCCAGGTCGAGTTGCACGTCCTGGATATTGATGAAATCGGGCAGGGTGTCGCAGATCTCCTTCAGAAGATCGCGCACGGTCTGATAGAAGAACTTCTTCACGTCCTCCGTGGATTCGGCTTGGTCCATCAACTCCCGAAAATGACTGCGCACCTCATGCTCCTGCTTACTGAATGAACTCTGGTCGGTCATACGTTCTCCTTGTCGTGTTGACGTTTCTATACCGTCCGAAGACCTGGGGCCTGGCCGAACGAACGGTCCACTCTGCATCATAGCAGACGAAGGTGGAGGGTCAAGGAGCGAGGTCGGTTTAAATTTACGAGGGGATTCCCCTGGAAGCGTATGCGGAACGGCCCGACCAATGGATGCTCGTCGCTGTCATTAACACGCGAACTGGCGGAAATGGCCTTTCTCAACGGTCAGATATTGGTGAAATGTTTTTGTGACTTGACTGGATGCCAAGGTATGGCTCCTCGATGCAACGTGTAAAATCGGACCTGTCGGGCTGTTTCACCTGGATGAGGAGATCAGCAGAAAAAGTCTACGATGGCGGTGTGCTGCCCATGTGTCCTAGCGCACAGACTTGTCGAATCGCTAGGGCTAAACAGTATATACGTCCTTTTCCGACAGTTAATGCAATATATACATATATTACAATACAATTCGAGGAGATACCATGAATCTAACTTTGAAGACTCTCATCGTGTCCACTGCGTTGTCGCTTACTATGGTCGCGGGTACCGCATTCGCGCAAGGTCCGCCTGTTGCAGGCACGATTGACGCGCCTGTTGAGGAAACTGAAATTCTCACCAAGGGGTGGAGCATCAAGAATGACATCATGGACAAGGATGTCTTCAACGAGGCAAACGAAAAGGTGGGTGTCATTGAAGACATCATCGTTAGGCCAGAAAAGGCGATTTCCTACGCCATCGTCAGCACCGGCGGCTTCCTCGGCATAGCTAAGTACGATGTCGCCATTCCGGTCAACCAGTTCCGGATCACGGAAAATCGTGTTTATCTTCCTGGTGCAACAAAGGAAGCCGTTAAGGCGATGCCTGAGTTCAAATACGCCGAATAACAATACTCTCTAGTGTCCTTACACTGTGTACAGTGTAAGGACACTAGTCTGGAGTACACTGCGATAAAACTGAAAATAATCTACTATTTAAATGCAATTTCATGCATTGACTTATTGTTTTTTGGTTTTATGTAAACTGTAGATCTTGTAATTTCTCTTTCTTGGAATAGAGGTAGCACAATGAACATAGATTTGTGGAGTCCATACAATGATTTCAAAGAACGGCATGTGCTCTTCTGCGCGTGAAAGAGAGTCGTAGGCCCCTGGACGTCAGGGCGCAAGGCTGGGCCGAGGGCTTGCCTGCATATTCCCTGGATTACCTACCCTAGAGAACATACACACTATTTCGGAGGACTACTATGACTACCGCCTTAAAAAATCCTAGAGTGATGGAAACCAAGACCAGCGACATGTCCGGAAGCGGCCAACTTACCGGCGATCAATCTGATTTATTGGAAGGCGTCTCCACGTCCCTTCATGGCATGGGCTACCCGGCCATGAAGGACGACATCCTTAAACAGGCCAAAAAAAATGGCGCGACCCCGATCGTGCTCAACGCCATCAAAAAGGTGCCCGCGCGGCATTACGCTAGCCCGGATGAGCTATTGAAGGAATTCGGTGAGCTCCGTTAATTGTTCACTTCTTGGTGCGGCTCGCCGGAGGTAATCCGAAGTGGCCCTGGTTCCTCGGACCATCTTGCCAACAACCTAAGGGGACCGGACTCGGGAGGTGCGTGGTGCCGAGGGCTGCCGGAGGATCGAAGCCCCGCAAGCCGGATCAGCCGCCGAAGGCCAAACGTTCAGCAGCTTGCTCGAAGGCTAATTCAATGATGACAGTTGATTAAAGTGAGCTATCGAGGCCGAATCCCGGCCCGACATTCAGCAGACATTCAGTGACATGAAAAAAGGGGCTACGACGACTGTCGTAACCCCTTGATATTCTGGTGGAGCTGGAGAGAATCGAACTCACGGCCTCTTGAATGCCATGCAGGTGGATACGTAAATAACTTACAATAAATCATGATGTTATTGAACAGTCAGCATAGTCGAATCGAACGAAACCCGACATGGGCAGACCAATGATATTCAGTCCCGCGTCTTCCTGGTCGATCCGGCTTGACCTCCAAGCGCACAGTGAATACATGTATCGCAAGCACGGAGGTACCATGCCTACATCCATACGCCTGCCCGAAGAAACTGAAAAGCGTCTCGACGCCCTGGCAGCGTCTACGGGCCGCCCTAAGGCTTTCTACATCCGCGAAGCCATCACGGAGTACTTGGACGACCTTGAGGACGTATACCTCGCGGAGAAGGCCCTTGAACGCGTCAGACGCGGCGAGGAGCGAACCTACACCTTAGACGAAGTGGAGAGCGACCTTGGCCTGGCGGATTGAGTTCGCCGAGTCGGCCCAGAGGCAGTTGGCCAAGCTCGGGCGCGAGGCCCAGACGCGCATCAAAAAATACCTCCGGGAGCGCATCATGCCCTGCGAGGACCCACGGGACTATGCAGCTCCCCTGAAAAGCAACTTTGCCGGGCTATGGAAGTTCCGGGTTGGGGACTACCGGCTGGTAGCCGAGATCAGGGATGAGGAGATACTGATTCTCGTCTTGCGGGTGGGGCATCGAAAGAATGTCTACGGGGGGCACTGACCAACCTGGTTTGTTGCAAAACAATCAAGCCATCAAAAGACGATGAAATAAGCGGAATAGACCCGTTCCACGAAATATTCCATACATGAAAAATGGTTGCGCCTTAAATCGCAACGCCTTGTCTGTTCTTGTGAGCTGGAGGGAATCGAACCCACGACATCTTGAATGCCATGCTGGATGTTGTGATCACAACATGTGAAATACCATAAATTATTACTACTTGATCAACAGAAGATCAGTGGCGGTTAATTGGTGATAAGGGCGTTTATTGACCGGAGGCTGCCTAGTTTTTTGGGGCGGAGAACAGCCAGGCCATTGGGTGATCAATCATTTCTAAATATCTCAAGTCGATCATCGCTTCCGGCAAACAGGTATGGTGCACCCCTAATTCCACTCTACTTTTAGATACAGAAAGCAACCGACGGAGTGATGCCGTATGCATCGTAGGACGTCTGCTTTGACAACCAACTTATATTTTTTTTGAAATTCTATTTCTACCTGAATCCTTGGCACCATATAATGCTTCATCGGCATCTTTCATCAAGGCTTCAACACTATTTACGTCTTTCGTTATATTTGATATTCCGATGCTAACAGTTATTTGTATGTTTTTATCATTGTGACGTATTGTTGAATCCATGACGTGTACCCGGATTTTTTCGGCTGCTTGCTCGGCAGCAGTTCCGCTCGTCTGGGGTAGTAAAATTGCAAACTCTTCGCCACCAAGACGTCCGAAAACATCGGAGTCGCGAAGCACTTCAGACGTTAAGCGTACCAAAGACATTAAAACTTCATCACCAGCATCATGGCCATGATTGTCATTGATGGATTTGAAATGATCAACATCCATCATAAGAAGCGACAACGGATTGCCATGGCGTACTGCCAGCGACAGTTCCCTGCCTGCAAGTTCAAGAAAACGTCTGCGGTTGAGAATGCCTGTAAGCGGATCCGTGGTGGCCATCTCGACGAGCTTTGCTTCGGCTTCTTTGAGCGCCGTCACATCAGTCAAGGTGCCATGGTAGTAAATTGGTTCTTTATATTCATCCAAATCGACATCAATTTTCCCGGAAAGGTATCGTATGGTTCCGCTCCTCAAAACAACACGGAAGTCTAGGTCATGGACCCCGCCTTGGTCGAGGGACTGGTCAACTGTCACAAGAAATATCTCTCGGTCCTCAGCGTGCATCCTGCTCACCATCGCCTCAAGGGACGGGACGGTCCTGTCCGGGTAGTCAAGCAGCCGGAAGAATTCTTTTGACCAAAATCCGCGACCGGTGATCAAGTCGCGAGAAAAGTCTCCGGTCTGGGATATCTGTTGGGCTTCATTCAACCGCTCCTCGCTCCGCTTGAGGGCTTCCTCGGCCATTTTCCTGTCGGTCACGTCGCGGGCGCTCACCACAACCCCCTGGATGGCCTCGGGCGTGGGGCGATAAGGATAATAGGTAACCTCCAGACAGGTGCGGCCGGTCCCTGGAAATTCAAAAAACGCCTCGTAGGTGATCGTCTCTCCGTTAAGGCACTTTATTAGCCTGTCGCGCACGACTGTTTCAAAGGTGATTTCACCCAAGACTTCGGAAACATGTTTGCCGATGATATGTTCCTTCGTCGTACTGAAGGTGCGCACATATGTGTCGTTGACCATCCGATACACCAAATTGCTGTCAACAAGAGAGATCATATTGGGAGTCGATGCAACGATTCCTTCATATCGCCGCAAATCCTCTTCCAAACCTTTTTGAATCGATATGTCTCGGTTGGAGGCGCGTCGTCCCAGCCATGTTCCTTCAGTTCCGAATACGGGTTTGCATAGGTGTCCTATCCATACAGTGTTCCCATCTTTATGGATAATACGAAATTCATCATAATGTTTTTCAGAATCGCCAACTCTGCCGGTCATGGAAGGGGCATACCGCTTGGCATCCTCAGGGTGGAGGATTCGATCCAGAAGCGTTGGATCCGCGATGAATTCTCGCGCCTCATATCCTGTTACTTCAAGACATGTAGGAGAAACGTACAGGAACTCACCACGCGGGCTTATCCACCATTCCCAATCCCCGGCATGGTCGGCGATTGTTTTGAAATGGATCTCGCTTCTTTTGAGTTCCATCTCCAGAATCTTTCTTCTGGTGATGTCGAAATGTGATACGACCGCACCGGACGGAACACCATCATGGATGGTTGGTGCAACAAGCATATAGTACCAACGTTTTTGCTCTGGGGAATGGCAAGAATATTCCAAGGCGAACTCTTTATCTCTTCCCTCCAATATCGCTCGTATGCCGCTTGCTGCATCTTCTGCTTCCTGGGCATTCAAATTGCGTGCGTTGTCACAAGTACGTAAATAATTGGTCCCGACTGATCCATCCTGCGGGCCTCCGTTCTCCTTTGAAAAAATTCTCCACGACTTGTTTACGAAAACAATCGATCCCTCTTTGTCCAGAACCGCGATATGTTCTGGCAAGACATCCAATATGTCCAAGGCGTACTTCATGAGTCGTGCCCAATTTCGTGGAGATACAATAAACACATATGTAAAAATACGTTTTTTCAGCCTGAATCCCTGCTCCGAGAAAGAGGAAACCAGTCTGGCGCCGAGTGGGACACTCGCTCTGAATACTCTTGTGGGGGCCGATCCACAACCATAGACGACCGGGTGCTCGAAAATCGATTGTGAAGTTCTTCTTCAGAAAGGGATCGTCTTGCGTTATTCCTCCGATCGTGCCTAAATGGTATAAGTAATAAACCCTGTTCGGCATGTAGGAGGGGACCATGACCAGCAGAGGATTGTCCAGCGGCCTGGGCCGAGCGCTCCTCTTTCCGGCGTTGAGCGTCATTTTGGTGTTTTGGCTTGGGACGGGTTGTGGAGAGCAGAAGGAAGTCATCCTGGGTGCCCTCCTGACCCTGACCGTGGACGGCCAGCAGGCGCCCGACGGAGCGGACGTGAGCAACGGCATGCTGTTGGCCGTTGAAGAGCTGAATCAAAATGGCGGGATCAAGGGCAGTCAAGTCAGTCTGGAAATCCTGGACACCAAGTCCGATCCGGAACTTGCCCGCCAGCTGTTCGTGGAACTGGAGGAGCGGGCCGCTCCCGTGGTCACCTATGCCGCATACAGCCACATAACCTTTGCCCTCGCCGAGTTGGCCGAGGAGGCCAAGGCTCCCTTGCTGGCCATCGTCACGTCAGCCGAGGACCTCACCAAGGGACGCGATTGGGTTTTCCGCTACTGGCCGGGGGTGCGGGAACACGTCAAGGCGCTACAGGCCATCGTGGGTCAACTCGGTCTCAAGGACCTGGCGGTGGTCTATGTGGACACCGAATACGGCCGTTCCCTCTATGATCAGTTGGCGGCCGCCCTGAAACAACAGGGAGTATCCGTGTCCGGAACGCCCATGGGAACGGGAACGGTTGATTTCCAGACGCTTCTGCCTTCGCTGTTAGAGAGTGAGGCCATTCTCATCATCGGTCTCGGCAATCATTTCGTTGCTGCCTATGATACTCTCCAGCTTCTGGATTACCAAGGAATCAAGCTGGCCACCAGCACGGCGGCCATGCCCGAGATGATGGCCCTGCCGTCGTTCCAGGACGTCTACATCGATGCTCCGCAGATATACAATCCCAGGCTGCCTTACCCCAGCAGGGTGCGCAAGGTCTATGAGGAACGCTTCGGCAAGCCCTTCAGCTATTTCTCGGCCATAGGATACGACGCGGTCATGCTGACCGCGGAATTGCTTCGCGGCGGAGAGACCGACAGGGCGACATTCAAACAGATGTTCGAGCAGGGATTCACCTTTCCGGGGCTGTTCGGCGACGTTTCTCCCGAGCCTGGAAGCCACGACATGGCTTTTCCCCTCTATCCGTCGAGGGTGAAGGATGGCGGGCTGATCTACACGGGGCGATGACATGCGCGTCGCCACCCGTCTGGCCATTGCAAGCGCCTTCCTGGTGCTCCTGCTCGTCGCGTGCGCCCTTACCGCCATCTGGCTCTACTCCAACGCCTACAAGGATCGAGTGGCCCAGGACTCGGTGCTTCTCGCCGAGCAGATCGTGGGCAAGATACAATCCAATATCCAATGGTTCCGGGAAGACATGGAATTGTTCCTGGCCGCCGTGGACCTTGGAGACCGCATTCCTGATGATCTTGATGAGAAAGGACTCAGCGCTCTCCTGACCAGGCGTTTTCGGGAGTACTTTGAAAATCGCTACGGATATCGGCTCTATGAAGAAGCAATGGTGACGGACAGCGAGGGGAACCAGATCGCATCAACCTCGGGCAAGGAGCACCCCGGGGTTAGCGAGCAGGCCTGGTGGCAGGAGGCCATGCGGACCGGGAGCGCCTTCAGCCCGGTGGCCTTCAGGGAGCACGTGGGCAAGTACGGTGCGGTGCAGGCCGTGGTGATCAGAAACTCCGACGGAGAAAGGGTCGGCGTGCTCTGGGCGGTGGTCGCGGTTCCGGCACTGGTGCGCGACAAGGGCTTCCTTTCCAAACAATACCCATCGACCGCCATCGACCTGGTGGACCGGGAGGGCAGGCTTCTCTATTCTTCCAGGCTTTTCAGATATCTTGAAGATGTTTCCGGCGAGCCGTACTACCAGCAGCTCACAAAAGGGCCGGGGGTACTCCAGGCGGTGGTGCGAGGGGAAGAGCAGTTGCTGGTCAGCTACCCGTTCGCCGGGACAGGCCCGGCGGCGCGCATGGGATGGCGTTTGATCATCCACCAGAACAGGAATGAGGTCATGGGTACCGGCATCCGGCTGCGCAATGGTCTGCTGGCAGCCACCCTTGTCACCCTGTTTCTCGCCGGGCTGCTGTCCTATCTTCTGGCCAGGAGCATCACCAGCAGGCTGGGTCGATTGGCCGCCGCGGCAACCGCCCTCGGGAGCGGAGAATTATTTCGGCGTGCCGAGGTCGCAGGCAGGGATGAGATCGCCCAACTCGGCGGCGTGTTCAACCGCATGGCTGAAAACCTGGAACGGAGCACCGAGGAGCTCAACCAGGAGATCGAGGAGAGGCAACGGGCGGAAGAATCCCTGGCCGCGCAGGCGGAACTGCTCAAACGCTCCAACGAGGAACTGGAGCAGTTCGCCTACGTGGCCTCCCACGATCTGCAGGAACCGCTGCGGATCATCGTCAGTTATCTGCAACTCATAGAACGGCGCTACAAGAACAGCCTGGATCAGGACGGGGAAAAATTCATTCAGGCCACCATCAGCGGCGCGGAGCGTATGCGGGCCCTGATACGCGGGCTGCTCCAATACTCCCGGGTGAGCACCAAGGGCCGCCCCTTCGAAGCGGTGGACATGAACTCCGTGCTCGACGAGGCGCTTGAGAACCTCGGGGAGGCGGTCAAGGAATCCGGGGCGCGCGTGGAGAAGTGGGATTTGCCCACCGTCCACGGGGATCGGATTCAACTGGTTCAGCTTCTGCAGAATCTCATAGGCAACGGCATCAAGTTCCAAGCGGAGGGCAACAGCCCTGAAATCCGTATCGAAGCGACCCGGAAAGAGGGCCACTGGTGGGAGTTCACTGTCAGCGACAACGGCATCGGCATTGAATCACAATACGCCGAGCGCATCTTCGGGCTCTTCCAGCGTCTGCACTCCAGGGGCAGCTATGAGGGAACCGGAATCGGACTGTCGGTATGCAAGCGAATCATCGAGCGCCACCACGGGCGCATCTGGCTTGAAAGCGAGCCCGGCAAGGGGACGACCTTTCATTTCACCCTGAGAAGCGGAGGATAGGAACATGGCCAGCGCGGTAAAACCAATACAAATACTGATGGTCGAGGACAATCCCGACGATGTTCTCCTGGCCAAGGAAGCCCTGAAGGACGCCAAGGTCCATTGCAATCTGTCCATTGCCGAGGACGGCGTCCAGGCCATGGCCATGCTCAAGAAAGGCGGAGATCAGGGCGGGCCCCCCAGGCCGGACATAATTCTTCTGGACCTCAACCTGCCGCGCAAGGACGGTCGGGAAGTCCTGGCGGAAATCAAGGCCGACGAGAGCCTGCGCAGCATTCCCGTGGTGGTGCTGACCACGTCGGACGCCCAGGAAGACATCGAACGGGCATACAACAGCCATGTGAACTGCTACATCACCAAGCCTGTTGATTTCGACCAGTTCATCAAGGTGGTAAAGTCGATTGAGGATTTCTGGTTTACCGTGGTCAAGTTGCCCCACGCGTGAGGAAGTCATGACGGACAACGACCTGCGCGTACTGCACGTCGAGGACAACCCGGACGACCGGCTGCTCCTTTCGGCCTATTTGTCGGATCTTCCGGACCACGGATTGGTTCTGACCCAGGTGGAGCGGCTGGACCAGGCGTTGCAGAAGGGCGCCGAAGATTCCTTCGACGCCGCGTTGCTTGACCTCAACCTGCCGGATTCGCAGGGACTGAATACCTTCAAAACGTTCAGTGACCGTTTCCCCGAGTTGCCGATCGTCCTGCTCACGGTGACCGACATCGAGGATATGGCGGTCAAGGCCGTTCGCGCCGGCGCGCAGGACTATCTCATCAAGGACCAGCTTTCCGGTCCCTTGCTCGTGCGGGCGATCCGCTATGCTGTTGAGCGCAAGAACACCGAGGTCAAGCTGTCGCGCACCAAGGAGCAATTGGAGCAGTGGGTGGAGGAGAGGACCCACGATCTGCTCATCGCCAACAGGATTCTCCTGTCCGAAATCGACGAACGGAAAAAGGTCCAAACCTCCCTGGCCGAGAGCAGGCTCATGCTGCGAACGGTCACGGACAATATCCCCGCCTTGGTGGCATTTGTCGGGAAGGACGGGCGCTATCGTTTCGTGAACAAGGAGTATGAGAAAACATTTGGTTTACCCGTCAAGAGTATTGTCGGCATGCACGCCCGCGAGCTTCAGGGGGAACAATATGACCGGGTGGCCAAGGCCCATGTAGAGCAGGCCCTGGCCGGACAGGCCGTGACCTATGAAATTCACGCACAGGTTCCCGCCACCAAGGAATTCCGTTGGTTCGAAGTGGTCTACATCCCATCACTCCAGCAAGGCCAAGAGGACGGCTACTTCGTTCTCGGAAGCGACATAACCGAGAGAAAACTCGACGCGGAACGGCTGCGCGAGCAGCGGCAGTTGCTGCAGGACATCCTCGACGGCATGGGGGCGGCGGTCTTCTTCATCGACGTGGACCAGTACAAGGTGGTCAAGGTCAACGAGGTGGCTCAGACCCTGCTGGGGTTGAGCGAGGAAGAGATGCTCGGCTCCAACTGCTATGAGTTCATTTGCATGCAGGGCCACAAGAAACCGGCCCACGGATGTCCCGCCGTGGGCAAGACGACCATGAATGTGGAGTTCAAGCTCGCCAGGCCGGACGGAAAGGTCGTGCCGGTCACCAAGACCGTGCTTCCGGTAACCATAGAAGGACGTCCACACCACGTGGCCATCCTGTTCGACATCACGGAGCGCAAGGCCATAGAGCGCCAGCTTGCCTACGCCCAGAAGCTGGAAAGCGTGGGGCAACTGGCTGCGGGGATCGCCCATGAAATCAACACCCCCATCCAGTATATCGGCAGCAACCTCCAGTACTTTCAGGGCGTCTATGCCAAGCTGATGCCCGTATTCAGGGCCTACTCCCAACTGACGGCGTGTCTGGAGGGAGGTTCCGACGCGAAGGAATGCAGCCTGGCAGCCAGAAAACTCGCCGGGGAGACCGACATAAACGCCTTGCTGGACGAGATTCCCCAAGCCCTGCAGGACGCCCTGGAGGGAGTGGAGCGGGTGACGTCCATTGTCATGGCCATGAAGAAATTCTCCCACCCCGACGTGGAGGAGCGCAAGCTGGTCAACATCAACGACGCCATCAACAACACGGTGACCATAGCCCGCAACGAATGGAAGTACGTGGCCGACGTCAAGACGGAGTTGGATGACCAACTCCCCTTGGTCAACGCAGTGCCCGGTGACATCAATCAGGTGTTGCTGAACATCCTGGTCAACGCCGCCCACGCCATTCGCGAGAAGGTCGGGGAGAGCGGCGCCAAGGGCTTGATAACGGTCCGCACCAGGGCGCTGACCGACAGGGTTGAAATCGCCATAACGGACACAGGCTGCGGCATCCCTGTGGAAAACAGGGAGCGCATCTTCGACCCCTTCTTCACCACCAAGGAAGTGGGAAAGGGAACCGGCCAGGGCTTGGCCATCAGTCTCGCTGTCATAGACAAGCACGGCGGCAGCATCGATTTCGAATCCGCTCCGGGTCAAGGAACAACGTTTTATGTGCGGCTGCTCATAGAAGAGAACGCATGAGGAGAAATCAATGAGCAACGATTCGGTTGTCATGTCCGAACCCGCCAAGATTCTGGTGGTTGATGACGATGAAGCCAACCTGATCGCCCTGGCGAAGTTGCTCGAGCAGATTCCGCAGGTGTCGTGTCACAGGGCCTCGAGCGGCCCGGAAGCGCTGAAACTCTGCGCCCTGCACCGCTACGCCGTCGTCCTGTTGGACGTATGCATGCCTGGGATGAGCGGGTTTGAAACGGCCGTGGAATTGCGGCGATCGGAGAATAATTCCTCGACGCCGATCATTTTTGTGACCGCGATCTACACGAACGAAAAAAACGTATTCGAGGGATATGGCCAAGGAGCGGTGGATTACCTCTTCAAGCCGGTCGATCAGCGCATCCTTCTCCCCAAGGTGCAGCAATTCGTGGCCATGGAGAGTGCAGCACAGTCGGTCCAAATTGAATTGGCGACGGAGCAGGTCCGGTCGAGCGACATTTCCTCCCTGCTGACGGCCGCCAGGGCCGTGCTTGAATTGGAGGAGTTTCCCAAGAGCGCTCGCAAGGTGTTCGACGCGGCCAAGGAAGCGACCGGGGCGACTGCGGGTTACGTCGCACTGCTTTCACCGGATGGCGCTGAGAACGAGGTGTTGTTCCTCGACGCCGGGAGACGGCCCTGCACCGTGGACCCCGAACTTCCCATGCCCATCAGGGGGCTCAGGGCCGAGGCGTACAAAAGGAAGCGAGCAGTCTATGACAACGATTTCATGCATGGCAAGTGGATGGAGTTCATGCCCAAGGCGCACGTTCCCCTGGAAAACGTTCTCTTCGCTCCTCTGATTGTCGATGGTTCCGTCAGGGGGGTTATGGGCCTGGCCAACAAACCCGGGGGGTTCACTACGTCAGACGCCGAACAGGCATCTGCCTTCGGCGATTTCGCGGCCATCGCCCTGCGCAATGCCCACAACATGGACCGGCTCAACGACAGCCTGGGGAGTCTGTTGCGCGCCCAGACACAGGCGGGCATGGGCAGCTTCATCAAGGACATGGACAGCGGCGAGGTGGTGTGGTCTGCTGGCATGTACGTCCTCTTCGGCATTGATCCGGCACAACCGAACGAAGGGGATCCTTTCCTCATGGCTCCCGAAGCCGTGCGCAAGGCGGTCGCGTCGTTGTTCAACAAGGTCGTGCAGGAAAAGAAAAGCGCAGAGGACCGCCTGGTCCTGACAAGTCCCGGCGCGTTGGAGGGTCACTTCCATTTCCATGCCGAAGCGGAGCTGGACGTCAAGGGCCGTGTTCGTCGGCTGCTCGGCACCTGTCTGGATTATTCCGAGCAGCACCGGATGGCCAGGAAGCTCTTGGCCACGCAGCGGTTGGAAGCCGTGGGGCAGCTGGCCGGCGGCGTTGCCCACGAGATAAACACGCCCATTCAATACGTCATGACCAACATCGAATACGTGGAGCAGACCCTGCATGCCTTCCGGGACCTATGCTCCGAGATGGACCACCTTGCTTCCGGCAATGAGCCCTTGGCAAGGGAGCTTCGGGAGACGATTGATCGATCCGGTGTGAAAAAGCAGCTCGGAGAGACCATGACCGCCCTGGCCGATTCCAGGGAAGGACTGGACCGGGTGGCCGCCATCGTAACCGCCATGAGGCAGCTTGCTCCGGCTGCGGCGGAAGGCCGGGAGCCCCTGGACATCAATCACATGGTTCAGGACCTGGTTACGGTCACCCGCCGGGAGTGGGAGGACGCGGCGCTGGTTTCAGTGGATTTGGCGACCGACTTGCCACGTGTCGCTGTTTCCCGGGGGGAAATGAGCCAGGCCATTCTCAACGTTCTGATGAACGCTTTCCAGGCCGTTGCAGGGAATGGAGCGAGTGGATCGACCAGCAAGGGCCGCATCGGCATTCGTACCGGACTTGATGCCGGACAGGTGGTCGTCACCATCGAAGATGATGGACCAGGAATCGCCGAGGAACATCAGGATCGTATCTTTGATCCCTTCTTCACCACCAAGGAGGTGGGAGCGGCCACCGGCCAGGGACTTGCCTTGAGCCACTTCATCGTGCAGGGGCACGGCGGCTCCATCGACTTCACCAGTGGGCCGGGCGAGGGGACCACCTTCTTCATTCGGCTTCCGATCCATGAGGATACGTGAGGATCTGCCATGCGAGTTCTCTTTGTCGATGATGACGCCAAGCTGCTGGGAAGCCTGCGGCGCATGGCCATGTCCCGAAAAGGGCTGGATGCGCAATTCGCGTCAGGAGGCGAGAAAGCCCTGGACATCCTGGAAACCGTTGACATCGACATCGTTGTCGCGGATATGCGCATGCCGGGCATGGACGGGGCCACGCTGCTGAAGCATGTCCAGGAAAGGCATCCTGATGTCGTTCGCATTGTCCTTTCGGGTCATTCCGACAAGGACTTGGTGCGACGGTCCGTTTCCTATGCGCATCAGTTCCTGAGCAAGCCCTTTCCTTTTGACAATATTATGACCGTCCTCGACCGGGTGCACTCCTTGAGGGAGGTCTTCCTTAACGTGCACATGCGGTCGGTGGTCGGTCGGATCGACATGCTTCCCGTGCTACCCGACAGCTACCAGAAAATCATACGGGAGTTAGAAAGCAAGGATTGCTCCCTGGCCAGGATCGGTCGCATCATCTCAAGCGATGTCGGGCTCACGGCCGGAATTCTCAAAGTGGTCAACTCGTCCTTCTTCGGGCTGTCCAGGCCAATCAGCACACCCGAGCAGGCCGTCACCTACCTCGGCACGGACATCCTCCGCGGATTGATCATCGGCGACAAGCTGTTCACAACATTCGACGCCAGCAAGCAACCCGACATGTCGATCAATCTGCTTTGGACGCACAGCCTCAACACGGCGCTCTTCTGTCGGGCCATTTGTTCGGCGCATCCCCTGGGCCTGTCTCCGGATGAAGCCTTCAACGCCGGGCTTCTGCATGACGTGGGGAAACTGATCCTCGCGGACAAGCTTTCCAAGGAATATTCAGAAATCATCAGCCTCATGGGAGAAACGGAGAACCGTATCGATGAGGTCGAAAGAGCCGTACTGGGAGTGACGCACGCGGAAATGGGCGCGTATCTGCTTGGCCTGTGGGGGCTCCCGGAACCCATAGTATGGGCCGTGGCGGAACACCACCGTCTCGGACTTTATCCAGAATCCATGCAGATGCTTTCCGCTGTGGTGCATGCGGCCAATGTTTTTGAGCACGAATTGGTGGTCTTTCACGATAAGTACAAACGACCCGACCTTGATCTTGTAGAATTGAGGGAACATGGAATCACGCCCGACGACCTGGAACGCTGGAGGGCGAGTTGCGCGGGATTTCTAGTGCAACGGGAATCCCTGAAAGAGGAACAACATGAATAACCAGGTTTTGTTTGTCGATGATGACGAGAAGATACTGCGGTCCTTCTCCCGGAACCTTTCCGGCGAGTATGAGGTGACCACGGCACAGGGCCCGGAAAAGGCTCTGGAATTGTTGGCCGGGAAGCAACGCTTCTCGGCCGTGGTGTCGGACCTCAAGATGCCGGGCATGAATGGGGTGGAGTTTCTGGAACGCGTGGCGGAACTGTATCCGGATTCGGTTCGGGTCATGCTCACCGGGTATGCCGACCTCGACGCAGCCATTCGCGCGGTCAACAAGGGCAAAATTTTTCGCTTCCTGACAAAACCCTGTGACGACGAGACGCTTCGCGACACCCTGAAAGCTGCCATGGAGCAGTATCGGCTCGTGACTTCGGAACGGGTTCTTCTCGAACGAACGCTGAAGGGCTGCATCGAAGTGCTTACCGAAACCATGTCCCTGGTCAACCCGGAAGCGCATGGGAAAGCCTCTCGGTTGCGCCGTTATGTACGTGTCGTGGCCGGGCAGTGCGGGCAAAAAGGCCTCTGGAAGTTCGAGGTCGCCGCGATGCTGTCCCAACTGGGCTGCATCGTTCTTTCCGAAGAGGCCGTGCGGAAGATATCCAAGGGCCGGGAACTGCAGGGGGAGGATCTGCAGCTTTTCGAAATGGCTCCTGAGATCGGGCGCAATCTTCTGTTGAAGATTCCGCGCATGGGGGAGGTCGCCAAGATGATCGCCTACCAGCGCAAGAACTTCGACGGTTCCGGAATCCCCAGGGACGCCGTGTCCGGGGAGGATATTCCGTTCGGAGCGCGATTGCTGAAGATCGTGACCGACTTCGATACCGAGGTGACTGCGGGGAAGAGTTGGGGCGAGGCTTTCCTGGCGCTTGAAAAGCATTCGGATTGGTACGACCCGGCCCTTATGTACTATCTTGAGGGGGCCTTGGGGGTCGAGGCCCGATACAAGAAGGCCGCGTTGTCGGTAAAGGCCTTGCGGCCGGGCATGATCTTCAACCAGGAGGTCCGCGCCCGGAACGGGGTGATCCTGGCCCGGAAGTCTCTCGAATTGAACCGGGTCATGCTGGAGCGGCTCAAAGGCTTCGCGGAGGCCGTGGGTGTCGAACAGCCGATCGAGGTGCTGATGCCCCTGGAGCACAAGCCCGGTGCCTGCGGTCTGGAGTTGGCCGAGGAGGACAACGCATGACCACCCGCGTACTCTTCGTTGATGACGATTCTCGTGCCTTGGACGCCTATCGCAGAACACTGCAATCCGAGTTTGAAGTCGTCACGGAGACGCACCCGGACAAGGCCTTGGAGGTCGTCAAGAACGACGGCCCGTTTTCTGTGGTGGTTTCGGACCTCAAGATGCCGGTCATGGACGGCATCGCGTTTCTCTCGAAGGTGAAGGACATCGCCCCGGATTCCGTGCGGATATTGCTCACGGGGTACGCGGATTTCGACAACGCCGTGGATGCAGTGAACCGCGGATATATTTTTCGTTTTCTTTCCAAGCCCTGTCCACCGGACCTGCTGCAAAAAACCCTCTGGGACGCTTCCATGCAGCACGAACTGATACTGGCCGGGCATGAACGGCACAGCCTGAAGCGCCTCAAAAAGTTGATGAACGGCATCGTGGAAGGCTTGTCCACCCTGGTTGAGTCGCGCGACCCCTATACCGGAGGCCACCAAAGGAGAGTGGCCAAACTGGCCGTTGATATAGCCGAACACCTAGGATTCGACTCCGAACGCATGGAAGCCCTGCATATCGCGGGCATGCTCCACGACATAGGCAAAGTCTATGTCCCGTCTGATTTCCTGAACAAACCCGGTCGGCTCAACGACCAGGAATTTTCCGTCATCCGTCTCCACCCCGAGGTGGGCGCGGACATACTCAAGTCCGTGGAATACGACTGGCCCATCAGCGAGTTCATTCGCCAGCACCACGAACGCCTGGATGGCAGCGGCTATCCGGATGGTCTCAAGGGAGAGGCCATTCACCTTGAGGCGCGCATCCTGGCCGTCGCGGATGTGGTGGATGCCATGAGTTCGCGCAGGCCATATCGGGACAGCCTGGGAATGGAGGCGGCTGTCACTGAATTAAAGAACAATTCAGGGATATTATATGACAAGGCTGTTGTAGGTCATTGTTTATCTTTGATTGAACAGAACAAATACAACTTCGAGGATAATCACGCAGGGAGGGTGACAACAAGCCCCGACTAACTCGGGGTTCATTTCTTCGGACCACTGAGCGACGGTTTTAAGATGGACAGATTCACGAGTTATGCCGCCTTACCGGTGAACAGAGGGATAACCCCACAGGGTTGAGTTGCTAGCATATCTTCATCGGCTTTCTGCCGCCAAAGGCCCTATGCAGGCGGTTGGCACGAACTACGCTTTTTTGGTATAAATAAGGCGGCCATCCTACACAGAATGGCCGCCTTATGTTGTTCCAGAATCAGGGAGGTTCGTTATCGCAACCCTGAGGGCACGGGGCCCTTCGGACTAGACGTTGGCCATGTTGGAATTTCTCTCCAGGACTTGGATCATCTTGTCTGCGTTGCCTTAGACCTTCTCATGCCGAGCAGCCGCGAATTTCGTCGCTTCAGCCAACCTCGAATCCGACCGTAACTCGACAAGGTCCTTCCGCAAAAGCCCGTAGTGAGCGGCCCACAAGATAGAACCAAGAATTTTGGGCGCTACCTGCCTCAACATTTTCATCTTCATTTCCCAAGCATCAGGATCAATGTCCTCATCAGAATTGCAACTGACACTAACAGTCTGCTTTAAAAGATCCCCAGCATAGGATTCGTCAAACCCTCCTTCAAGAGCTACCAACCCCTTTGCTGTAACCGTTACAGCATCTCTATTATCCCACGGCTTGTGCGTGACGTGAGTCCCTTGCCAAGCTATTTTGCATAGTAGGTCCGCAATTTCATGTGAAAAAATGGAATCCCTTCCAAAAAACAGCATATAGTGTCCACAACTTTTGATGACCGCCTCTAACTCAGAACGTGGCGAACTATAGTGATAGTGCCACATTTCGTGAAAAGGATCCATGACGTTCATCAACTCCACTACTAGCAAATCTGCAAGTTTTCCATTAACGACAAGAATCGGACGCCTCTCGCACAGAAGAAAAGCTGAAGTCATCCATAGCTCCACCCCTTCAAAGCTTTCTTCCGGGATGTTGAGTAATGCCTTCAGCATACCCCACCCTTCCGTTTCGCTGGAAAAATCAGGTATAGGCTGGTTTTCAAAACTAGCTTTTCTCGCGAATGGGGCCATCCAGCACGTTACAACTGTTGGCTTGTCATAGCCTTCTCCGAGGGCTACGTAGCGGCCACCTCCCAAGTCATAAAGAAGCACTCCCTTGTGGTAGCCGATACGATTGAATATCTCGCTCTCGTGAGCGACACCTTTGGCTCTCTCCCGTATGTGCCGAGTGAGGTCTTGTGCAAACTCTCGACTGGGTTTTTCCCCGGTTGTTTCATGGTAATGAAAATCTATATAGCGCCACCAAGCGGAATCATTTTCAAGTGCTATTACGCCCGACCTCGTATATTCCTTGATCGCGAGGTAATAGTGATCATGAGATTCATACACCACGGACTGGTCAAGAATTTCGTTAGCCATCTGTTCGATCGATTGCATAATATCTCCTTTACGTCATGAAACGGGATTATTCCCTGTTCGAATGCCTAGCCAATCAACACCGTGCGTCTGATGCTCCATTTGACCTTTTGCTCGCTCACTCTCCTTGGGTTGTTGGTTAGCCAGAAAGGTCGGCAGAAGCCCCGCCAGCATCGTCCCCAAGGCATGAGGACGATCTCGCTAGCTATAAACGACTGCTGCAGACGGAAACGGGAAAATAGTTGCCCTGCCCTACAGACTCGGCAGGTTCTCGATGGCATGCCTCTTCGCGCCCTCACGGACGTGGTGGTAGCGGGTGATCGTGAAGAACGGGTTCGCGTGGCCTGCGATATCGGCAACGGCCCCAGGGTCCACGCCTCGGCTCAGAAGTTCCGTGATGGCCAGGTGACGGATGTCGTAGGGGGTGGTGTGGTACGGTATCTTGGCCCGCTTCACGGACTTGTACCAAGCCGTTCGAATGTGCCGGATGGAATGG
This sequence comes from Desulfovibrionaceae bacterium, assembly GCA_963666895.2. Classification (GTDB taxonomy): domain Bacteria; phylum Desulfobacterota; class Desulfovibrionia; order Desulfovibrionales; family Desulfovibrionaceae. The sequence continues at coordinate 294,074 of CAXXNS010000001.1, forward strand.
CCCTTGTACTCGACCACCCGGTTCGTATGAGACTTCTTCCGCCTCTCCTGGAGCTTCTTCATGAAGTCGTCCGTGCAGGGCACGAACTTTTCCCGACTGGTCTTTGTCATGTAGACCCAGACACCTTTCTTCACCCAATCCACACGGTCCCAGGTCAGGGCGGTCAGCTCTGAAGGCCCGACCCTCAAAACCAAGTTGAAGGCCACCTCTATGGCCCAGGAAAGGTGCTCCGGGGCGCAGGCCTGGATCTTCTTCAGGTCTTCCACGGTCAGCAGGCAGAGCTTGGGTGGCTCCTTCTTCTTGCGCCAGTGCTCCAGGGGGTTGTTGTCGATGTGCCGGTGCTTGATCCCGAACCGAAACATGGCCTTGAGGTATGACAGGTAGCGATTGATCGTGTTCGGAGAGACCCCACGCTTCTTGTAGTGGTCAACGATCTTGAGCATGTCCTGGTACTCCATCCGGTTCACGGGCATGCCGTCCAGGATGGGCCCGATGTACTTCTCCAAGATGCTCTGCCAGTGCCGCAGCCAGCTGGTGTTCTTGCCCGAGGCCCGGTGATGGGCGATGTAAATTTCCGCCAGCTCCAACAGGTCCATGCCCCGGGGATTCCGGCCCGAGTTGGGAAGCGGCTTGCCCAGGAGCCTCAAGGCCTTCAACTCGGCCTCAAAGGCCAGGGCGGCCTTGTGCTCAGGGCCACCCTCGGGACCAGGACCGAACCACTTGGAGCACTGCTTGCCCGTCTTCGGGTCCAACCACTTGCAGTACCATTTCTTTTTCTTTCTCGTGCAATGAACGCTCATAACCACCTGTCCTTGTTTGATTAATGGTATCATCCGCATGCGTATAATCAAGTGATTTCTCCTTGTTTTGCTTGTTATTCTAGAATGTTAATCGACTCGTAACGCCACAAACATTCAGCGTTGAACGGACGCACCCCGACCCCTCGTTGAGAAAAAACCTCTCCAACCCTGCTTGCGCAGGCCTTCTGGGGCCGGGGTGCCCCGTATGTAGGTTTTGGGTTCGCTGGCGGCCCTTAGACCGTCAGTTGGCAGGTTCCCTAGGGAGAACCCTTACTGGATGCGCTGGATCGTCTCCGCCGCGTTCCTCAAGGCGGCAGGGTCGGTATGGTAGTAGGTGCCGTAGGTCATGTCCGGGGAGGCGTGACCAGCCATCTTCATGACCACGGGCAAGGGGACTCCCTGGTTCAGGAGGTGGGATATGGCCACATGGCGCAGGTCATAGGGCCTGGGCATGTAGTCCAGGCCGGCCTTCCTGACCGCATTCTGCCACGCCGTCTTGATGGACCGCACCGGCTTGCCGCGATACTCCACAAGGTAGTCTGTGTGCGCCTGAGCGCGTTTCTCACGCAGTATCGACATGAACGCGTCACTAAGGATCAAGCGCTTGGTCTTGGCGACCTTCGGCATCCTGACGACGATCTCCCGGCCTTCCCAATCCACGTCGCTCCACTTGAGGGCGAACAGCTCGGCCTCCCCTACCCGGGCCACCAGGTTCAGGGCCACGGTGATGACCCACCGGACATGTTCCGGGCTGGCCGCGTAGACCTTGGCCAAATCCTCGGGAGTCAGCAGCACCACCCGCTTGGGCTCGGATAGCTTCCTCCAAAACCGGAAGGGGTTCTTGGCGATCATCTCCACCCGGACACCGTGGTTGCCGATCTGCTTGAGGTAGCCCATGTAGCGGTTGACCGTGGCCGGGCTGTTACCTGCCTCCTGGAAAACCTGGGCCACCCTGCGGACATCATGGGCAGTGAAGCGGTCCAGGGGGATGTCTCCCACCAGGGGGAGCACCTTGCCCTCCAGGGTCTTGATCCAGTCCTCACGGTACTGCTTCAGCTTGCCGTGGGACTCCAAGTCCTGGAAGAAGTCACTGGCCACGTCGGCCAAGTACACGTTCCCAGGCAGGTCCACATGGACAATGGGCTTGCCCAGGGCCTTCAAGGCCTTCACCTTGGCATCGTAATCCAACGCTTGCTTGTGCGCGGAGCCGCCTACCGGCCCTTTTCCAAAGAACTTCGAACGGTACGTTTGCGTATCCGAAACCCACGTTTTGACATACCAACTCTCGTCTTTATATCGGTGGACTGACATTCATTGGCCTCCTTTTCGAATTCAATTGGTGCGTAGCCTTCCTTGACCAGCAGTCGATTCAGCCGCTTCAAGAGGTTGTCATCATAGGTGTGTCGAAAAGCTCCTGATTGACTGATCTTTTTGAGACGATCTATATCTTCCTGGGAAAGCTCCTTACCAAACTCTTTATGGTATTCGATTATCGTTTTTTGAAGCTTCTTTACCAAGGTTTTGGTCATCTTCCTCTGTAATGGCGCAAATATATCCATATTTATCCTGTTTATCGTACCGTAAGTACGTCTTCTTTTGTTTTCTTCTCCGTAATGCAACGGGTAGGACACTCTCGATTTAGACTTGTTGAACAGGTACATGTACAGACCACTGGCGTTATATACCTGTTCTACATGGACCATTTTCTTCTTCGATACTCCTGTTATCTTCCTCCATAGCTTTCGGATCATTTTCTCCAACCTAGACCGGTAGGTGCCTTCGGTTTTCAGCACCAGATGGATGTGAAGAGCCTTGGTTCTTCCACATATCTCGACGGTCCAGACGCCCCATTCGACTTCCTGGCGGAGCAACCTCAAGAACCGCTCCCGGTGCCTTCCAAACAGCTTCCATGTCTTCTCGGTTACCCTCCCTTTCTTGGCTTTCATCTGGGGCAGGACGCCCAGGTCATAGGTGATGGTCACAAAATAGTCCGGCGGCGTACCCAGGGAGCAAAACAGCTTCCACAGGTTCCGCCGAGAGGCCCTGTAACGCTCCATTGCCCGTATCCGTGGTGAGAGCTCTGACCTCTTCAGCCGGATGATCCCGGAATTGGGGTTGTAGGATTTGCAGTAATGCGCAAAGCCCCACATGCCTCCAGGCAAGAAGGAAACCATGGCCAAGGGCTTCTTGGACTTCTTACCCACGGTTCTGGCCTCCTCGACGAATTTTCATCCTGCTCGAAGAACGGACGGACCGGGATTCTAAACGGAAGGTTTCGGGGGATTGCATAAGCGTGTCTAAATCGCTCATGGCGTAGCGACCCCTTTTCCCGAATCCATGCGTGGGTAAAACGAGCCCGGAATTTTTCAGTGCGCGGCGAAACGAATCACCGGATTGATACCCGCAATAGCGAGCAGCCTCTTCCAAAGAAAAGTACGGACCAACGTGTGGGAATGAGGTGGATGGCATGATTACCTCCAACAACTACAGAACAGAAACAGGGTCGCGTTACCGCGACTGCCTCTACCTGCTCTTCATAAACGGAATTGTTGGATGGCCTGTTTTAAGGCGTTTTTTAGACGCATTCGCTCATCAGCGATTTTCGCCTAATGCTCTTAAAATGGCTGAATAGGTCGTTCCGAAGGCAATCTAAGCCTTATTTGGCAATTCTACGTATGTTAGCGCGACAAACTTTCGGTGAAATTTTGGTCAAAACAACAAAAAATACAAAAATTCGTGCAAAAATGACGGATTTTTGTGTAAATACCACCTTTCCAGCGCGAAACTCCCGATGGTTATAAGTTATACTACCTTATCCCAACCGCCCACCTCTCCCTATACTTGGGTTACCAGTAGCAGTGAAGGCACACTGAGAATCAGCTAAGCCTTCGCTGAGACTACATCCTTGTCTAACTTCCAATATTGGCTTACTATCAACTAATTCTAAAATTAGGAGCGGACATGCCAAAAGACAAAACAGAAGACGCGCCAAAAAAGAAAGCCAAGCCCAAGGCCGTCCCCAAAGACCGGAACTGGAAGGTCACTCCTGACGCGCTCAAGGTGATCGAGCACTTCAAGAACAAAAAGCCCGGAAACGACAAGCGGGTAAGCGAATTTGTCTCTACTGCAATTATTGCGTATGGAAGGCAACTCTATGGAAATAAGATAGCCAAGCCGACATCACCAGATAAGGATGTATTTGAGGAAAGAATTGTATATGTTGAAGAGCAGATAACGGAATTACGCAAAACAATTCTCCCACTAAAGCATGGAAAGAAGAAAATTAGTGAGGCAATTGATCTGCTAGAAGAACACAAAATAAAGTCTTATAAGGATTTGATAATCAAATTTAAGAAAGTGGAAGATAGGCCAACAATCAATTCCATCTTCCCTGAAGGACAGGACTGGAAGGATTTAATCACGATGTGGAAGAATGATGAAATTAAGCGTAACCCATGAGTAGGAACACAGACCCTGTAACTCAGTATTCCCTCCGACACATGGTATGAGACGGCATGAACAAGATAGCCAGACTCAGCAAGGACAAGCCCTGGGCCATCCTCAAGATCAGCCGGAAGGTCTATGAAACCAACAAGCCCTGGAAGGCTGCCAAGATGTCCAGGGAGGCATTCGAGGAACTGGTTAGAACCGCTCCTCCCGAGTTGGTCAGCGCCCTATGGGATGAAGCCCATGCTGACATGCTGGTAAAGGCTCTCGGGATGGAGGAATAAGGCTTTTTGCATCACACAGGCTGCTACCTGGCTTATCTATGCCAGATATCGCCGTATTTCGTGCAGTAAAACACCAGGTCTGGCCTATTATCGCTTACAGCAACTCGTTAGTTTTATTATACGTGGCCCCGAATGGACTGGTGGGACACGGTGGGGGGGGTAGCCACGGTGCTTTCCCATGCCCTGTTCCAACGTCCAGGCACCGCGCAATACCCACGCAGGAAAGCCGTTTCTTACGGTAATCCAGTGGGTTGAGCATTGACCCAGGCTTCGCCTGTGTTACAATAGGTATGCGTAATTCCGCGCATATCACCGCCCAGATGCCCTTCGGTCCAAAGGATCGTTGGGCATTTCGTTTTCAGGGCAAAGACACAGGAGGAAGGCCATGTGGAACGTTCCCAGCAAGGAACAGCTCAGCGGGATACCTCGGCTCTACGAAACGGAAGGCATCAAGGCCCCCGACAAGGTGGTCCAAGCCCACTTCTTCATGAGTTCATGTGACTGGTACGTGGTCGAGTACGATGGCCGCGACAAGTTCTTCGGTTACGTGATCCTCAACAACGATCACCAGTGTGCTGAGTGGGGGTACTTCTCGTTCTCCCAGCTCCAGCAGCTCTCGTACCATGGGATCGAGGTGGACTTCGACCTCCACTGGCAGCCCTGCCCCTTTTCCCAGCTTCGGTTCGACAGGGGGTAGGCATGACCAGGGAGGATGTTCGGAACCTGTTGCTGGAGGTTCTTTCCGCCGAGTTTGAGACCAGGGAGCGCATAGAACGGCTGGACGAGCTGTTTCCCGTGGTCACGGAGCCGGTAGACTACCCCCCTCCCCTTGGAACCTGTCCGGGGATACGGGTTCTCTTCGAAGACGGCAGCACCTTCTATCTGCTCATCCAGAGGGGGTAGGAGGACATGCCAAACAAGCCCAAGAAACGGCAGTTCCGCCCCATGAAGCAAGGGGCCCTGGACGGGTTTTGCGGCATCTACAGCCTGTTCAACGCCGCCATGATCGTGGACGACCAGCTGGACAGGGATGTGTGCCACACCCTCTTCACGACCTGTCTGAGGACGCTTGAGGACATACAGGACACGGTTTTCATCAACGTTCGGGGTATGGGCATACGGGACCTGATCTACCTCTCAAAACACGTGTTCCAGCCCTCCATGGGGTTGGTCCACACCCGACCCTTCTATCGCGCCAAGCCACGCAGCCTGAACGACTTCTGGGAGACCCTACAGGACATTCAGAGGGGGCCGGTACCGGCGGGGATCATCATTTCCATAGAGGCACTGGGGACGGGTCACTGGACCGTGGTCGAGAGCATAGACGACCACCACCTCTGGCTTGCCGACTCCTGCGAGTTGGAGGTGATAGCCAGGACCGAGGCGACCATGTGCCGGGCGACGTGTCAAAGGCCTTTTCTGATCAATTGGCGGGATACGGTGGTGTTGAGGAGGGCGAAGGTCGGGAAGCTCAGGCCCGGGCGGGGCTCGGCCTGAATGACGAATCCTAGTCGGGACGACCTTACCTTTTACCCTCAATGACCCGGTTGACCGCCCCGAGCAAATCGTCGATCTCCACCGGCTTGGCCACATAGTCGTCCATCCCAGAACTGAGAAATCTTTCCCGGTCACCCATCATGGCGAATGCCGTCAGGGCGATGATCGGGATGCTCTTGTTCGCCGCTCCGGCGTCTCCGCTTCGGATCAACCGGGTCGCTTCCATGCCGTTCATAACCGGCAACTGAACGTCCATAAGCACCAGATCGAATGCATTGTCCCGGAGGCTTTTCAGCGCCTGCTCCCCGTCTCCCACGGCCGTGACCGCGTACCCATATTTTTCCAGCATGCAAATCATCACCTGGCTGTTGAGCAAATCATCCTCGACCAACAGAATGGAGCGTTTGACGGGTTGCGAATGCCTTTTGGTTTCCGACCGAAGTTTCATCTCTTGCAGCGGCTCGGACAGCCCGAACGTGGCGCAGAACAGTATCTGGGTTCCCTTCCCAAGTTCGCTGGACACGGCAATGTGGCCGTTCATGGCGGCCACCAGTTGCTTGCAGATGGACAGGCCCAGACCCGCCCCCTGATGCTCCCGGGTCATCCCGCTGTCCTGCTGGGTGAAGGGAACAAACAATTTGTCAAGGGCCTCGTCGGTCATGCCGATTCCGGTGTCGGACACGGAAAACAAGATCCTTTGGGTGCCCGGGTGAACAGCAGGAAGGGGGTGCGCCTCCACTTCAATTGTGCCCGCATCGGTGAACTTGATCGCATTTCCGATGAAGTTGTTGAGCACCTGCCGAAGCCGAAACGAATCACCGGTCACGCCCCTTGGAGTGCTCGGGTTCAGGTAAACCCGAAGGGTAAGACCGGCCTCCCTGGCGGCCACCTGGAACATTTGCTCCAAGGATTGCATCATTTCGCCCATGTCGAAGAGCTTGTTCTCCAGGGACAGTTTTCCGACTTCGATCCGAGAGAGGTCCAAAATGTCGGAAATCAGGCGGTTCAGCCTGGTGGACGCCCCCAGGCAGAGGTCGACATATTCGTCCTGCTGATTCGTGAGTTCAGTGAGGCGCAACACCTGGAGCATGCCGTGGATGCCGCCCAGGGGCGTTCGAATTTCATGGCTCATGTTGGCCAAAAATTCGCTCTTCATGCGATTGGCGGAATCGGCTTGCTGCCTGGCGCGTATGAGATCATTCCGGATTCGCTTGCTCACGGTCTCATCCATGACCGCCACCAACGTCTCCAGCCCCTTGTCCTGCTCGCGCCGTTTGGGGCGGGCTTGAAGGCGAAGATGGACCACCCCCCCCTCCTTTTTCCGAAGCAGATCCACTTCGCAATCCTCGACGCGGTCATTGACGATCACGCTCTCCAGGTGGTCCCTGAGCCTTTTTTGATGGTTTTCGACAAGATATGACTCAAGCCGGGAGCCCATGACCTCCTTGCGATACTTCCCCAGGAGTTCGCAGACGGTCAGGTTGGCCTCGGTGATGGTGCCCTCGGCGTCAAGGGTCATGAAGCCCACCGGCGCGAAGTCATAGAGTTCACGGTAATTGTCGCGTTCAGCTTCCAGGGCGGCGCGCAGGGTGAGCAATTCGTCGTTCTGGGCCTGGAGTTCCGACTGGTAGACGCCGAACTCGTAGAGCAACTGTCCCACCTCGTCATCGCTGAGGTCGGCGATTTTCGGCGCCCGACCGCCCTGGGCGGCCTCCCTGGCCATGCGGCGGAGTTTGTCTCGGTCCATCTCGGATCGCTCGATCATCATTTCACCCCCTCCGCTAGCCTCAACATTTCGGTCAGACAGGAAGCCGCCGATCACTCATCCAAAGGCTCCATACGGTCAAAGGCCAGCAGAATGAGGCCGTGTTCCGCATCGTCTCCCATCAAGGCCCGGGCGTTGAGGCGCATGCGTTTCTTGCCCACGCCGGGGAAATCATGCTTCATCTCGAAGCCTTCGATGGTGGTCTTTTCGGGGAGAATCTCCTCAAGCAACTCCCTGAAACTCGGCAGGTTCCACGCGCCATTATTCAGGTCGTACAACAGTTTCCCAGCCGACTCACGCTCGGTCGTCTTGAATTCCCGGCAGAAGGAGCGGTTGGCCGAAATCACGCGCATCCCTGAATCCAGGACCAGAAGCGGCTCCATGATCGTATTGAACGTGGATTCGGCCAGTTCCCTGGCCTTCCTGTATTCCTGCTCGGTTCGCTTGAGCGGGGTGATGTCGGTGAAGGTGGCCACCGCGCCGTCGATGACGTTGTCCACGGTGCGGTAGGGCATGATCCGGAGCAGGAACCAGGAATCGTTGGCCCGGACCTCACGGGTCAAGGTGTTGAGGTCCTCCAGGACCCGGTGCACGTCCTTTTCGAACTCGGGAAAATTGATGCGCATGGCGATCTCGCCCACCGGCCTTCCGACGTCCGTCTCGCGAAGACTCATGATCTTGGACATCTGCGGTGTGAACCGACGGACGAGCAGGTCGTCGTCCAGAAACAGGGTGGCCACCTGCGTGCTCGCAAGGAGGTTCTTCATGTCGTCGCTGACATGCTGGAGTTGTTCGTTCTTTCCCTGCAATTCGGAGTTCAGGGTGACCTGCTCCTCGTTGATGGACTGCATCTCCTCCTTGGCCGTTTCCAATTCCTCGTTGGTGGACTTCAACTCCTCGTTGGTGGACTGGAGTTCCTCGTTGGATGATTTCAGTTCCTCGTTGGCCGCCTCGTATTCCTCGATCATGGCCTGCATGTCTTCGCGATTCTGACGCAACTCCTCTTCCAACTCCCGGATGCGCTGGACGGCCGCCGCGGACAGTTCCTTGTCGTCGCGAGGTTCGAGGCAAACCATTTTCGGATCGACTTCATGAAAGGTGATCATGAAACAGGACTTGTTCGCATCCTTCAGGCTGGTCGGCTTGATGCGGACGTTCACCCAGGTCTCCTGCCCGTTTGTCCTGAAGACGATCCCCCTGCGCACCTGTTCCTCGTTCTTGGCCGCCGCTGTGGTCAGGGCGGTGGAAAGATGGAAGGACAAGCCCTCCCGTGCCATTTCCAAAACATTCACCGAGGGAATTCCCTCGCTGGGTTCCAGGTATTTCCCGGTGCGGCCGTGGAAATACAAAATGTCTCCCTTGCGATTCACCAGCACCGAGGGCGGGACGCACTCCGCCAGCAGGAATTGCCGGGCCGCCTCCTTCATGTTGAGGCCTCCCGGGGGGACATAGCGAGTGCCCGGGAGTTCCGCGACCCTTCCCAGGGACGCTTCCGGGAGAGACAAATCAAGATCACCACGCGCTCGCACCTTGGCGTTTCCTTTCTTGATTCGGAAGATGCGGTGTTTCTTGTTCACTTCATCAAAAGGTTCGGGCAAGGCGGACACGCTTTCCGAGGTGCCAAGCAGCAGGAGCCCTTTGGGTTTGAGGGCGTACCGGAAATGGGAAAGAATCCGTTTCTGGGCCTCGGGTTTCATGTACATCAGGAGGTTGCGGCAAACCACCAAGTCTATGTTCGAAAACGGCGGGTCCTGGATGATGTTCTGCTCGGCGAAGACAAGCATTTCGCGAATCTCGCGCCTGGCCTGGTACTTGTCTTTCTGGTCCACGAAGAAACGCTTGAGGCGCTCCTCGGAAATGTCGGCCTCTATATTCCTGTGGAAGCGACCGCGCCGGGCGGAATCGATGGCCTCGGGGTTGATGTCCGTGGCGTAGATGTCCACAGACAGGGGGATGTCCGCCTGATCGAAAAGCTCCTTTATCAGGATGGCCAGGGAGTAGGCCTCCTCCCCGGTTGCGCAGCCGGGAACCCAACAGCGGAAGGAATCCCCCTTGCCGCCCCGCAAATTCCCCTTGAGGGCCTCGCCCAAGGCCTCAAACACTTCCGGGTCGCGGAAAAAGTTGGTCACCCCGATGAGAAAGTCTCGGAACAGGGCCTTGCTCTCGTCCTTGTCGTTACGCAAGAACATTACGTAATCTTTTATCTCGTCCAGTTGGTGGAAGTCCATGCGGCGGCGAATGCGGCGGTTGATGGTGTTGTCCTTGTACAGGGCGAAATCGTGGCCAACATGGTTCTTGAGCGTCAACAGCAGCTTATCCCGCCAGCTCTGCGGAATCTGCTCCTCCACGATCTTCGATTTGGCGTGCTGGGCGCCCATCTTGCTGGCAAATCCGGCCAGATGCGCGGGCATGTCCGACGGTTTGAGCACCAGGTCGGCCAATTGCTCGTTGATCACGCTCTGGGGCATGATCGAATACTCCGTGCTCTTCGGATCCTGGACGATGATCAGGCCGTTCCTCTCGCGGATGGACCGCGCGCCCAGCGTGCCGTCGGTGTTGGAACCCGAAAGAATCACGGCCACGGCCAGATCCTCGGCCTCCAGGGCCAGGCTGCGCAGCAGGAGGTCAATGGTCATTTTCCCTTCGAACGCGCTGTCCATGATCTGGAGACGCTGATCATACAGGGCCATGCCATTGCCGGGAGGAGCGACATAAACGACCCCTCTGCTGATGGGCATGCCGTCTTGGCCCAACAGGACCTCATGAGAGGTGTGCTTGCGGATGAGGTTGGCCAGGAGTTCCTGATCCGTGGATTCGGACTGGTGCTGGGCGATGAAGAACGTGCAGCCGCTATCGCTTCCCAGGTGGTCGAAAAATTCGAAGAGCGCTTCCAGCCCACCGGCCGACGCCCCGATGCCGACCAACAGGTTGGCCTGAGCAAGCGCGCCGTGACCACGTACGGCAATGGCCGTTTCGGTAGCCTTGGGGGACTTGCCCTTTGTGGCGGGAACTTTTTTCTTGCCCGCAGCCATTTTCAGGAATCCTATGTGTTCCAATATGAGTTACAGTGTTTATAAATCCAACAGATCATCCTGTTACCTTTCTTGTCCACGCTCTGCAAGGCGCAGAGAGGCAGCCCTGGTTCTTCGAACCATTGTGTCACGAATACCAGTTAACAGGCTCGTGGGGCGGGTGGTACCACGGATTGTCGCGAGATGGACGCTTCGACCTTGAACGACCACTGAACGTGAAACATTCAGCGGCTTGTCTCAAGACTAATACAATGATGATAGTAAATTAACGTGATTTATCGGGGCCGATTCGTGGCCCGACATTCAGTAAACATTCAGTGACATGAAAAAAGGGGTCACGACGACTGTCATAACCCCTTGATATTCTGGTGGAGCTGGAGGGAATCGAACCCACGACCTCTTGAATGCCATTCAAGCGGCCCATGCCAAGAGATGTTCGAAGCAAGCTTGGAGCCGGACATAACCGATGCCTCAATAATTTGTTTGTCACGAAAGAACAAGAGGTATGACTTTACCTGTATCTTCTTTGAGAGCCATCGAAAGTAACTTATCCCAAACCGCCATGGTTTTCGTCTTGTCGGTCATATGTTGGCTCTTGTCATAATGACGCTGCCCCACGCCGAGTGAAGTGCCGTGGTTGAGGTGACGGTCGAGGCGGTGGTCGGGTTCACCCGCTTCGGCAAGCATGGTCCTGGCCGTTCGACGGATGTCGCGTGGGGTCCATCTGGGGATGCCTACACGTTGGCAGTACCGTCGCACCACTTTGTTCAGGGCCTCAGAGGTAAGAGGGGCGACTACGGCTCCAGCACCGGGGAATAAAAACTCACCCCCCTTGCCTTTCTCAAAGGCCCTAGCCACGATCTCCAGGGCGCGCTCCGTCAGCGGAACAGTATGTTGTCGCCTGTTTTTGGTACGCTCGGAGGGGATGGTCCAAGTCCGGGCCTCGAGGTCGAACTCCGCCATCCGGGCCATGCAGACCTCACGAACACGCTGCTCGCCCACGGCCAGCATGAGGCGCAGGGCCATATGCGTACGTTCGGTGGCGCCGAAATCAGGCAAGTCGAACCACACGCTACGAATCTCTTCAGGAGTCAAAACTCTTTCACCCGACACTCTGGCCCTGCGGTCCACCGGGATGGAGGCCACAGGATTTATCTCCAGCCCGAAGGCCACGTTCTGATGCCCCCGCGTGTAATCATGCTCGCTGCCGATGCCGTAACGAAAGGCTCCGAAAAGATAGGCCCGCAGATGAAAGGCCATGCTTTTACTGCCCCGCAGGTACGCCATGCGCAGCACATTACGCACATCTGTGGGCGTGACTTCGGCCGCCTTGGTTCTCCGGCCCAGGTATTCGACCGCAGCATGCTGTCCTGTTAGAAGCGCTCGTTCAACTTGGCCCCAAGAGGATTTCTCCCGTCGCTTCATATCGCATATGTACTCGACAAACAGCTGTTCCACTGTACCACGAGAGGCTTCCTCTTGCTCTCGTTCCCTGCGTTCTCGATCCTTACGCTCGGCCTCGGCTTTTGGATTAAGGCCATCAATGACCTGTTGGCGTAGCGGTGTGACACGAGTGGAGGCCTCGGCCAAGGCCAGGGCCGCATCGCCGGAAGCCGGACCGAGTTTGATCATCCGTCGCTTGCCGTCCGCATAATACTGAAACAGCCACTCAGCACTTCCGTTACGAACGCGCAAGGCCAGCTTGCCTTGGCCCTTGAGCGCCTTCTCGGTGTAGATGTGGCTCCCACCGGCTCTTATAAGCCGCTCAACGCCCTTGACTGTAAACCTCTGCATGCTTGCTCCGCGAGCTTGGTCGCCTGACTGAAAATCAGCCAGCCAGAACTTAATATTACTCTTTTAGGTGGCGGTATCGGTGGCGGTATGTCGTCGTGCTTCCGTCCATTTCCCTAGTTATCCCTGCACGCACCAGCACGCACTATCTGACAATAAAAACAGTCTAATATGAACAATAACCGGGATGTCCAGGGATGTCCAGGGAAGAGGAAAATGATTCTTGGATAGCGATTCGTAATCAGCAGGTCGGGCGTTCGAGTCGCCTCCCTGGCTCCAGGCCATCACGGGGGTCCGGACAACCGTCCGCGGCCCCCTGTTTTTTTTGATTCGCCGCATCGCGGGGTAATAGAACGATGCCGAAACCGCCTGAAAAACGGACTTCGCCGTTCCGTTAGCCGCTTGACGATGGGGGGGGCGGGTGGTAGCGCTTCTCATTCGTAACCAGTTGGAGACGCAGGGTGATGGGACAACTCTGCCAGGGCTTGCAGGCAACTGAACCACGGCCGATCGCCCGTCTTTCCCAAGCTTTTCTCAACTGAAAATCGAGACCAAGGGCATACGCGCCCGCATCGGCACATGCGGGCGTCAACGTCCGCTGCACCACAAGAGCGGGTGCCCGCTCGCAACATCGGGAGTACGTTCATGCGCAAATTGATCATCATGATTGTGCTGGCCTCGGCCCTGTTTGCCGGCGCCGCCGCAGCGGCCGAACCGATCAAGATCGGCATGGTCACCACCCTGTCCACCAAGGCCGGGTACCTGGGAGAGGACATCCGCGACGGATTCATGCTGGCCATCGAACAGGAAGACGGCAAGCTCGGCGGCATCCCCGTGGACCTGATGGTCGCCGACGACGGCCGCGATCCGGGCCAGGGCAAGCAGATCGCGGACCGCTTCATCAAGAAGGACCACGTCAAGATCATGACCGGCATCGTGTTCTCCAACGTGGCCATGGCCGTGGTCCCCAAGGTCGTGCGTGACGACGTGGTGTACCTCAGCGCCAACGCCGCTCCCTCGGACCTGGCCGGAAAGGGCTGCCACCCGAACTATTTCAGCGTCTCCTACCAGAACGACAACCTGGACGAGGTGGTGGGCAAGTACGTGCAGGACGCCGGGTACGGGAGCGTCTACCTGATCGCTCCCAACTACCCCGCGGGCAAGGACCATCTGGCCGGATTCAAGCGCTACTACCAGGGCGAGGTGATCGGCGAGGTGTACACCAAGCTCGGCCAAGCCGACTACGCGCCCGAGATCGCCCAGATCCGCGCCGCCAATCCCTCGGCCGTCTACTTCTTCCTGCCCGGGGGCATGGGCATCAACTTCATCAAGCAGTACGCCCAGGCCGGCCTGAACAAGGACATCCCCCTGTTCGGCCCCGCGTTCTCCTTTGACGAACGCCTGCTGGCCGCCGTGGGCGACGCCGCCGTGGGCGTGATCAACGGCTCCCAGTGGACCCACGACCTGGACAACCCGGCCAACAAGCAGTTCGTGGAAGCCTTCATCGCCAAGTACGGCCGGATGCCGACCCTGTACGCCTGCCAGGGCTATGACACGGCCCGTCTCATCGGCAGCGCCCTCAAGGCCGTGAACGGCGACCTGTCCGACCTGGGCGCCTTCCGCGCGGCCGTCAAGAAGGCCGACTTCGAATCCGTGCGCGGCAAGTTCAAGTTCGGCAAGAACAACCACCCCATCCAGGACATCTACGTCCGCGAGGTGGTCAAGACCGAGGACGGCACGTTCACCAACAAGACCCTGGAGCGCGTCTTCACCGACCACGTGGACGCCTACGCGGACCTCTGCGAAATGGAATAACCGACCGGCGGGCCCGGACACGCCAACCGGGCCCGCCTCTTTTTTCATGCTGCTCTTCATCGAACAACTGCTGAACGGCCTCCAGCTCGGCGTGACCCTCTTCCTGATGTCCGCCGGGCTGACCCTGGTCTTCGGCATCATGCGGGTCATCAACCTGGCCCACGGCTCCCTGTACATGGTGGGCGCCTACGTGGCCGCCACGGTGGCCAACCACACGGGCAGCTTCCTCCTGGGGCTGCTGGCCGCGCTGCCCGCGGCGGCGATCACGGGCATGCTCATGGAGCTGGTCGTGCTGCGCTTCCTCTACGACCGGGACCACCTGGACCAGGTGCTGGCCACCTTCGGCCTGATCTTCTTCTTCAACGAGCTGACCCGCATCATCTGGGGACGGCAGCCGCTCTTCATGGACGTGCCCTCCTGGCTGTCCGGCACGGTGGAACTGATTCCGGGCGTACCCTACCCCGCGTACCGGTTGGCCATCATCGGCGTGGGCTGCCTGGTGGCCGCCTTTCTCTACCTGCTGTTCAAGCGCACCCGGATCGGCATGCAGATCCGGGCCGGAGCCGTGAACCGGGAGATGATCGCGGCCCTGGGCGTGAACATCAAGCTGCTCTACACCCTGATCTTCGGCCTGGGCGCGCTGCTGGCGGGCCTGGCCGGGGTCATGGCCGGACCCATCTTCGCCGTGGAGTCCGGCATGGGAGAAAGCATCCTCATCCTGACCTTCGTGGTCATCGTCATCGGGGGCATCGGCTCCATACGGGGGGCCATGGTCGCGGCCCTGCTGGTGGGCATGGTGGACACCCTGGGCCGGGTCTTCCTCCCGGACCTGCTGCGGCTCTTCTTTCCTCCGGCCATGGCCGACGGCGCGGGCGCATCCCTGGCGTCCATGTCCGTGTACATCCTGATGTCGGCCATCCTGGTCTGGCGGCCCCAGGGGCTGTTCCCCAAGCAGGGATAGAGGCATGCGCAAGGCTCCGTCCCGACCGGCCGTGCAGGTGGCCGTGGTGCTCGCCCTCCTGGCCGTGCTGCCCCTGCTGACCCAGGCCACGGGCAACGAATACCTGACCTCGCTCCTCTGCCGCTTCCTGATCTACGCCCTGGCCGCGGTCAGCCTGGACCTCATCCTCGGCTACGGCGGCATGGTCAGCCTGGGACACGCGGTCTACCTGGGCACCGGAGCCTATGTGGTGGCCATCCTGACCTGGCACGCCCAGGAAGGGACCATGCTCATGAGCTGGCCCCTCCGGATCGCCGGGACGGACAGTGGGCTGATCACCATCCCGGCGGCGGTCCTGTTCTCGGCGCTGGTGGCCGGGGTCATTGGTTCGCTGAGCCTGCGCACCAGGGGCATGCACTTCATCATGATCACCCTGGCCTTCGCCCAGATGGGCTACTTTTTCTTCGTCTCCCTGGAAGCCTACGGCGGGGACGACGGGCTCAGCCTGTGGACCCGGAACACCTTCCCGGGGCTCGACTTCGGGGACGACCTGACCTTCTACTACGTGTGCTACGCGGCCCTGGCCCTGTTCCTGCTGTTCTCCTGCCGCCTGATCCGCTCCCGGTTCGGCCGCGTCATCCGGGGCTGCAAGGAGAACGGGATGCGCATGGAGATTCTCGGCTTTCCCACCTTCCGCTACAAGCTCGTCTGCTTCATCATCGCCGGCGCGGGCGCGGGCCTGGCCGGCGCGCTGCTGGCCAACCAGAACGAATTCGTGGACCCCGGCCTGATGCAGTGGACCCATTCCGGCGAGCTGCTGGTCATGGTCATCCTCGGCGGCATGGGCAGCCTGCTCGGGCCGGTGCTGGGCGCCTTCACGCTGCTGACCATGGAGGAAATCCTGGCCTCGTACACCGAGCACTGGATGGTCATCATGGGCCCCTTCCTGGTGGCCGTCATCCTGTTCGCCAAGCGCGGCCTGTACGGCCTGCTCAACGGAAAGACCCATGAGTGACCTCCTCCAAATCCAAAAGCTGAGCAAGCGCTACGGGGCCGTGCACGTCACGCGCGACCTGTCGCTGGACGTGCGCGAGGGGGAGATCCACGCCCTGATCGGGCCCAACGGCGCGGGCAAGACCACGCTCATGCGGCAGCTGAGCGGGCAGGTCAGGCCGGACAGCGGGAAGATTCTCCTGCGCGGAAAGAACATCACCGGCCTGCCCGTGCACCGGCGGGCCCACCTGGGGCTGGGGCGCTCCTTCCAGATCACCCAGGTCTTCGACCACCTGAGCGTGGAGGAGAACCTGGCCCTGGCCGTGCAGGCGCGCATGGGGCACAGCTTCAGCTTCCTCAAGGACGTACGCAAGGAGAAACGGCTGGCCGAGCCCACCCTGGCGGCCCTGGAGCGCTGCGGCCTGGAGGAGCGCAAGGACGAACCGGCCGGAACCCTGTCCCACGGCGAAAAGCGCCAGCTGGACATGGGCATGGCCCTGGCCGGGGAACCGAGGCTGCTGCTCATGGACGAGCCCATGGCGGGCATGGGGCCGGGCGGGACGGTCAAGATGACCGAGCTCATCCTCAAGCTCAAGGGCAAGGTGACCCTGTTTTTGGTGGAGCACGACATGCAGGCCGTGTTCGCCCTGGCCGACCGCATCACGGTCCTGGTCTACGGCCAGGCCATCGCCACGGACACTCCGGAAAACATCGCTTCCAACGCCCTGGTGCAGCAAGCCTATCTCGGCGAGGAGGAATGATGCTTCGGCTGCGGGGAGTGAACGCCTTTTACGGAGACAGCCAGGCGCTGTTCGACGTCCGCTTCGACATGGCCGCGGGCGAAGTGGTCACCCTTCTCGGCCGCAACGGCATGGGCAAGACCTCCCTGGTCCGCACCATCATGGGCATGATCCCCCGTTCCTCGGGCCTGCTCGTGTTCGAGGACAGGCGGATCAGGAAGCTGCCGAGCTACAGCCGGGCCCGCCTGGGCATCGGCCTGGTTCCCGAGGGGCGGCAGGTGTTCGGGGTACTCACGGTCAAGGAGAACCTGCTGGCCACCGAGGCCAACCACTCCGGGGCCGCTGAGCCCTATACCCTGGACCACGTGCTCACGCTCTTCCCCATCCTGGCCGAGCGGCTCGACCACTACGGGGACGAGCTCTCCGGCGGCGAACAGCAGATGCTGGCCATCGGCCGCGCCCTGATGACCAATCCCAAGCTGCTGATCCTGGACGAGGCCACCGAAGGGCTGGCGCCCCTGGTGCGCAAGGAGATCTGGCGGGCCCTGGCCACGCTGAAGAAGGCCGGGCAGTCAATCCTGGTCATCGACAAGAACCTCAAGGTGCTGCTGGACATCGCGGACCGGCACTACATCCTGGAAAAGGGCCGGGTGGTCTGGAACGGCACGTCGGCCGAGCTGGCCGCGGACAAGCAGACGCAGCAAGCCTACCTCGGCGTCTGACCAGGCCGGGCAAGGCCCGGAAAAGGGCCGCGACGAGCAGTATTACGGCTGCACCCGGAACAGACCGCAGTCGGCCACGCCGGGCCATTGCGGCAGCCGCGCCAGGGGGCCCGCGATGCGGACCAAAGGCGGCTCCCGGTCCGCCAGGGCGTTGACGTGCCTCCACAGGGTGGTGTCGCCCCAATACAGCGGCGGGGTATCCTTGGCGGCCACAAAGGCGAAGATGTCGGCCGGGGTTTCGCGGCCTGACCGGACGGCCTCCAGGGCAAGCCGCTCCAGCTTGCCCAGCCCCGTGTCCGGGTCCGGCTTCTCCTCCAGCCAGCGGCGCACCGCCGCCGAAATCCAGGGCAGGGGCGGATCGGCCAGGCCCGACAACTCCCGGAAGGCCGCCTGGTCCTGGAGCGCAAAGGCCCGGTCCACGCGTTCCGCGAGGTCGAACTGCTCCGGGGTGAGCGGTACGCGCCGGTCATAGACCGAGGCCAGTTGCTCCGGCGAGAGCTGCCCGAGCCCGTTGTATGGCTCGATTCCGGGAAAGGCGTCCACGCAGAGCAGCTCGGCCCGCTCCCTTCCCAGGATGCGCAGACAGGCCATGATGTGGCAGAGCATGGACTGGTCGAACAGGCAGGCATCGAACCAGAGCACCAGGCGCTCATGCGCCGACGCCTCCAACAAGGCATACTGGGCCCCCAGGGTCTCCAGCACCCGCCGCCGGTCCAGTCCGCCCCCGGTGGCCTCCTCCAGAAACCGCGCCCGGGCCTCCAGAATGTCCCCGTCCGGCCACCCGGGCTCCCTTGGGCCCTCGTAGAGAATGTCGTGCCAGACAAAAACCCGGCCGGAAACGCCGCTCTTGGCGATCCTCTCCCCGGCGATGTCGCCGCTGGTAATGTGCAGCGTGTTGGCCATGCGGGCTTTCCCTTTGCTCTGATCGGTCCGCCGCCTCAGCGGCAGAACGCGGTGTTGTGGTCCGCGGTCGCGTCGTTCCAGAAGAACCGAATCATGCGGCAATCGCCGGACCCGCAAAACACGCGCAGCCGCCACCACAGGGGATCCATGCTCTCCTCGCCCGGGAAGGGCCTGGCCGTGACCTCGACCTGGTCCGTGGAGTCCAGGGTCACCTTTCCCAGCTCCCGCACCCAGCCGTGGGCCTGGCGCAGGTCGTGGAAAAAGGGCGCGGCCCCGGGATTCTCCGTCCTGGCCTCGAACATGTAGTCCACATCGTACGGGGTTCCGTCCTCTTCCTGCTCCCAGCACACGTCATAAACCAGGGTGAACTGGTCCAGGTCCACGGTCCAGGTCTTGTGGTGGAACACGGTTTCCTCGAAGGCGTCCTGCGTGACCGGGCCGTATTCCTCCATTGCCGAGGGGATGTCCTCGGCCTGGAGAATCCTGCACAGGACGTCCATGAGCCCGGGGAAGGCGAAGTCCTGGGCGGCACGGGCCGGAAGGACGAACAGCAGGAGCAGCGTCAGGGAAAGGATGGAGAATCGTGTACGCATGGCGGCCTCCTATACACCCCGTCCGTGACGGCTTTGACGAACTCTCAACAGTGAGGCCGCCCCGACCCCCTGAGAGGCCGGAACGGCCCTTTCCGTGCCCCTCTCAAATGGGCCGGAAACATGAAAACACGCTTCCGACGATACTAACTGCCTGATCGTTTTTTCTCAAGCCAAGAATGCGCCGCGGCATTCCCCCCGGACCCTTCCGGGGCATCGCCTAGACACCCACCCCCTTCCCCTCAAGGACGTGGGTTGAGACGGGCGGACGTGAAGACACGCCCGCCCGTCCTGTTTTGCTACTTGGCCGTGGCCTTGACCCGGTCCTCCTGGGACAGGGCGGCCAGCTTCTTGACCTCGGCCGGCTTCAGGCCGAGGCCCTTGGCCACGCCCCCGCCGTAGTCCGGGTCGGTCTTGTGGAACAGGGCGCACTGCCTGAGTTGGATGCGCTTCTGCGCCCCGGCCAGGTGGTCCACGATGTTGCCTATGAGATGCGCCCGGTCCTTGTCGGTCATGACCTTGCGGAACAGGACTCCGGGCTGCTCGAAGTCGTCGTTGGGGTGGTCGTACTCGAACCGGCCCGCGTCGCCGTCCAGGGGCAGGTGCGGCTCGGCCGCCTTGGGGTCGGGCCCGGGGCCGCCCTGGGAATTAGGCCAGTAGTTGGGCCCGGACCCGCCGCCGTCGTCCGTACGCATGAACCCGTCGCGCTGATAGCCGGCCTCCGGGGCGTTCTTGGCCTGGTTCACCGGGATGAGGTGGTAGTTGGGTCCCAGCCGGTGCAGGTGGGTGTCGTGGTAGGAGAACACCCGGGCCTGGAGCATCTTGTCGTTGGAGATGCCCACGCCCGGCACCAGGTTGCCCGGGCCGAACGCGGCCTGCTCCACCTCGGCGAAGTAGTTCACCGGGTTGCGGTCGAGCACCAGGCGGCCCACCGTGATGGGCGGGAAGTCGCCGTGGGGCCAGACCTTGGTGATATCGTTGATGTCGTAGCGATAGTCCCGGGCCTGCTCCGGGGTCATGATCTGCATCTCAAGGGTCCAGGACGGATAATCGCCCTTCTCGATGGCCTGGAACAGGTCGCGGGTGGCGTGGTCCGGGTCCTTGGAACGCATGGCCTCGGCCTCCTGCCGGGTCAGGTTCCGGATGCCCTGATCGGTCTTGAAGTGGTACTGGACCCAGAAGTACTCGCCCTTCTTGTTGTACCACTTGTAGGTGTGGCTGGAGTAGCCGTTCATGTTCCGGTAAGTGGCCGGGGTGCCGCGGTCCGAGAAGAGCACGGTCACCTGGTGCATGGACTCCGGGGTCAGGGACAGGAAGTCCCAGAACATGTCCGCGTCCTTGAGGTTGGTCTCGGGATGGCGCTTCTGGGTGTGGATGAAGTCCGGGAACTTGAGGGGGTCGCGGATGAAGAACACGGGCGTGTTGTTGCCCACGAAGTCGTAGTTGCCCTCCTCGGTGTAGAACTTGACCGCGAAGCCGCGCGGGTCGCGCTCGGCGTCGGCCGAGCCCTTTTCACCGCCCACGGTGGAGAAGCGCGCGAACACCTCTGTCTTCTTGCCCACCTGGGACAGGAACGCGGCCCGGGTGTATTTGGTCACGTCGGCCGTGGCCTCGAAGTAGCCGTAGGCCCCGGCTCCCTTGGCGTGCACCACCCGCTCGGGGATGCGCTCGCGGTCGAAATGGCCCAGCTTCTCAAGCAGATGCGCGTCCTGCATGAGCACCGGGCCGCGAGGACCGGCCGTGGCGCTGTTCTGGTCGTTGCCCACCGGGGCGCCGAAGGCCGTGGTCAATACCTTTTTCTTCTTGGCCATGGTGTGGTCTCCTTATGGTTTCGGGTCAGGGTGTTTTGGGTTCCACGCTAACACAGGCGGGCCGTTACCGACAACGCGATCAAGCAAGACGCCCGCCGCCACGGTCAATAACAAATTTTTATAGAGAATCATTATCCTTAATTCCTGAAAAATTTTTCACTCCCCGTTCCGGCAGGCCGGGCACAGGCCGAAAAAGTCCAGCCGGTGCCCCTGGATGGCGTACC
This sequence comes from Desulfovibrionaceae bacterium, assembly GCA_963666895.2. Lineage (GTDB taxonomy): Bacteria > Desulfobacterota > Desulfovibrionia > Desulfovibrionales > Desulfovibrionaceae. Next base: position 315,428 of record CAXXNS010000001.1, read on the forward strand.
CGGTCTCCTCGGCCATGCGCCGGGTGACCTCGGCCAGATCCAGGGCCTCGGGGTCCACGATGGCCCCGCACCTGGTGCAGATGACGTGCGGGTGCGGATAGGGCTTGGCTCCGTCGTAGCGGTTGCCCAGTTCGCTGAACTGCAACTCGATGATCTCCCCTTCCTGCTTGAGCAGGGCGATGGTCTTGTAGACCGTGGCCAGGCTGGTGGTGGGAAAATCGGGCAGGATGGCGTTGTGCACCTGCTCGGCCGAGGGGTGGCCCTCGCTCCTGGCCAGCACCTCCAGAATGGCCAACCGCTGGGGCGTGATCCGGTGCCCCTGTTCCTTGAGCCGGGCCAGGACGTGCTCCAGCCGGTCCCTGGTCGTTTGATCCGTGGTGCGCGTCATGCGTCCTCTAAGCAATAATCATTCTCTGTTAGAAACTATATGCGGCAATCGACACGGCGTGTCAACCGGTTTCCCAATCGCCGCGCCTCATTGCTCATTGACCTTCCGCCGACCCAGGCGTAGACAATTATAAGAGTAATCCCCCAACAAGGAGAAAGCACATGAAGCTCAGCGCGCGCAATCTGATTCCCGGCAAGGTCAAGAAGGTCACCGTGGGCATGGTCAACGCCGAAGTGGTCATCGAGGTCGCTCCCGGCATCGAGGTCACCTCGGTCATCACCAAGCATTCCGTGGAGAACATGGCCATCAAGGAAGGCGACGCGGTCAAGGCCATGGTCAAGGCCACCAGCGTCATGATCGTCAAGGACTAACCCGACAACGCCGACCAGTGCCGGACGGGAAACCGTCCGGCACTTTTATTCGGGTCACGTACTGCTGGGGCAGTACCTGTCCCAGCCCATGAGCGCGGCCCCGGCCGCTATGGTGGTGCCGTAAAACAGCACCGCCGCGCCGTTGTGCCCATTGCCCGACCCGTTGATGAACTGGTCGATGGTGCCGTTGGCCAGGGTAGTGCCGGTGACCAGGAGCAGGTCCGCGTCGGCCAGGGCCTCGGCCGCCTTGTCCGGCCCCTCCACCAGCACCCCGCGCTTGACCTGGCCCACGTTGTCCGGGTCCAGGTCCAGGACCCGCAATTTGAATTCCCCGCCCAGGGCCTGGATCATGGCCGGCTGGAACCCGACCTGGGTGATCCTGGGATTACCGTATTTCCCGCGTATGAATTCGGGCAGACCGGCCGAGCACTCGCCCGGACCCTTGTCCCGGCAGTGCACGGTGTTTTCGGCCAGGCCCAGGCTGCGCATGGCCGCGTTCAGGGCGGCCACGAACACGGACCGGTTGAAGTTGGAGTCCAGGGGCAGGGCCGCGATCTCGCCCAGGGTGGCCACGTGGGAGCCGAAATCGTCCGTGAACGCCTGGCCGCGCGCATCCCGGAACCCGGCCTCCATGAGCCGCTCCTTGCCTTGCTGGATGGGGAAGTCTCCGCCGCCGGGGTCGCCGATGGCCTGTTCCACGGTCAGGGGCCCGGTGACCACCCGCACGCTCTGTCCCAGCACGCCTTCCCGCTCCCATATCTCCACGGCCCGGTCCCGGACCGCTTCCAGAATTCTGCTCATCCCGTCTCCTTGATTGTTACGCCGGTTCCTGCCCATGCCAACAGCGTCTGACGCTGAACAGGCCCGGTTGTAGCAGACCAAAGGCCCGGAGCGGAAGGGGGTGATACCCGGCCGGAATCAGGCATGGTGATGGGAGCCATTCCCACAATCAATTGGCCCGTGCAACCCGATTTTGCTAGGGTTCCGACAAACACGAAGGAGACCGTATGATCGTCAAGGCCGACAACGCCACCAAGAAAAGCTTCCTGGGCACCGAATTCGACGTGCTGGCCGTGGGCGAGCAGTGCATGCTGACCCGGATGCAGTTCCTGAAAGGCAGGGACGTCCCGCCCCACAGCCATCCCAACGAACAGATCGGCTTCGTGCTCTCGGGCCGCTTCCGCTTCGTGTTCGGCCGGTTCGACGAGGTTCTGGGACCCGGAGATTCCTACTGCATCCCGGCCGGAGTGGAGCACCACATCGAGATGATCGAGGACGGCGAAGTGGTGGAGGTCTTTTCCCCGCCCCGGCAGGACTATTTGTAACCCCAACCACGGGAGGCAAGTCATGATCGAAAAAATGGAACTGATACGCAAGCACGCCCAGGGATTCCTGGACCAGGCGGACATCAAGGACACCTTCCTGCCCCACTACCAGGCCACCTACGCGGCCGGGGCACTGGACACCAAGACCAAGCGCCTCATGGCCCTGTGCGTGGGCCTGACCCACGGCTGCACCGGGTGCATCCTCGGCCAGACCGACAAGGCCGTGCACGAGGGCGCCACCACGGCCGAAGTGCTGGAGACCTGCGCCGTGGCCCTGTCCATGGGCGGCACCCTGGCCTGGTCGCAGATCTACAAGGTCATGGAGTACCTGGAAGAAAACAATATGCCGGGCTAGTCCTTCTTGAGCACGGGAATCAGCCGGTCCAGCTCGTGCGCGAGTTGGGGCAGATGCTTCTTGGCCCGGTCCACGTCCTTCTCCCGACAGGCCTTCTCCAACAGGTAGGCCGCCTCACGGCAGGGGTCGGCCCCGATCATGGCGCAGTTGCCCTTGAGGGAGTGGGCGGCCAGGGTTGCCTGCTCCAGGTCGCCCGATTCCAGGCCTTCCCGCAGCCGGTCCAGCTTCTCTTCCCAGGACTCCAGGAACATGGCGCAGGCCTGGGCGTGGATGTTCACGTCGCCGGCCAACCGCTCGATGGCCTCGGCCCTGCTGACAAGGGGATGTTCTTCCAAGGTGTCGAAGTCCTCCTGGGCCACGCTCGCCTCCAATCCGGGCGGCGGGGCCTCGTCCGCCCAACCCAGCAGCCGGACAAGATCCTTGAAGACCACCGGCTTGGACAGATAGTCGTTCATGCCCGCTTCCAGGCTCTTCTCACGATACCCTGTCAGGGCATGGGCTGTCATGGCGATAATGGGCACCTCGCTGGCTTCCTTGCCCGCCTCTCCGGCCCGGATGCGCCGGGTGGCCTCCAGGCCGTCCATGTCCGGCATCTCCAGGTCCATGAGCACGGTGTCGAAACTCATTTCCCGCAGGGCCTCCAATGCCTCCTGCCCGTTCTCGGCCAGGGTCATGCGGTGCCCCAACTTGTTCAGCAGCGCCCGGGCCACGCTGACGTTGGCCGCGTTGTCCTCCACCAGGAGGATGTGCTGGGGCTGGCCCTTTTGCGAGGGCTGGGCCGCGCGTCTGGTGGGCTTGATCCGCTCCGGGTCGCCCACCTGGAAGGGCACGGTGAAGGAGAACTCGCTGCCCTGCCCCTCCACGCTCTCCACCTTCATGGTCCCGCCCATGAGCTCCACCAGTTGGCGGGAGATGGCCAGGCCCAGGCCCGTGCCGCCGAACTTCCTGGTGATGGTGCCGTCGGCCTGGGTGAACATCTCGAAAACGTTCTCCATCTTGTCCGCCGGGATGCCGATGCCCGTGTCCGAGACGCGGAAGGTGATCTCGATGTTGGGGGAATCGTCCGGGCCGAGCTCCTTGCGGTCCTCAAGGGCGCAGGAGCGCTCCTTGCAGTAGGCGCAGACGTGTACGCCCCCCTGGAGCGTGAACTTGATGGCGTTGCCCACCAGGTTGACGATGACCTGCCGCAGCCGGGCCGGATCGCCGCGCACGTAGCGCAGGTGGTCCCCCTCCAGCACCAGGTCCAGGCTCAGCCCCTTGGAGGCGGCCTGGTATTCCAGGGCCAGCACGGTGGACCGGATCAGCTCCACCAGGTCGAAGTCCACGCTCTCCAGTTCGAGGCGCCCGGACTCCACCCGGGAGATGTCCAGGATGTTGTTGATGACCTCCAGCAGGTGGGCGGCCGAATACCCGGCCACGTCCAGGTAGCCGCGCTGCTCGTCGGTCAGGTCGGAATACCGGGCCATCTCGATCATGTTGATGATGGCGTTCATGGGGGTGCGGATCTCGTGGCTCATGGTGGCCAGGAACTGGCTCTTGGCCCGGCTGGCCTCCTCGGCCTCCTCCTTGGCCCGCACCAGCTGCGCCTCGAAGTGGGCCCGCTGCAGGGACAGAGCCAGGAGCCCTGCCAGCCGCTGGGCCACGCGCCGGTCCGACTCGGAAAAGCCCTGCGGTGCGTTGGCCAGCACGATCTGGCCGACCAGCTTGTCGTTGATGACCGCGGGCACGGCCAGACAGTTCTTGATGCCGCAGTCCTCGTGCGGAAGCTCGAAAAATGCCGAACGGGAACCGAACTCGTTGCTCATGTACGGTTCATGGGTTTCCAGAATCCAGTTCCAGAACCCGCAACGGCGGTCGAACAGCAGGCTCTCCCCACCGTTCCGGCACACGTCCCACCGCTCGTGGCTCCTGGCCTGGGCGAGAATCTCCCCGGTTTCCGGGTGCAGGATGCCCACGAAACCGTACTTGAACCCGATGAGATCCCCGGCCGTGTCCAGGGCCAGCCTGCTGACCTTGTCCAGGTGGTGCTCGGTGAGCAGCTTGCTGGACAGCACGCTCATCCTGGAATCCAAAATCTGCTGGCGCTCCAGGGCCAGCTCCGCCCTGCGCCGCTCGGTCTCGTCCAGGACCACGCCCTCGTGGGACAGGGGCCGTCCGGTGCGGTCCAGCTCCATCTCCCCGAGCATGCGCAGGAAACGCACCTCGCCGTTGGCCCGGAGGATGCGGAAGGTGTACTCGTACTCGGCCACGCCCTTCTCCAGGGCGTTGAGCAGCTCGGGCAGCAGGTACAGGTCGTCCGGATGCACGTATTCGGTCAGGAGCATCAGGTCGGGCTGCGTGGTGTCCCGGTCCAGGCCGAATATGGTGTACATCTGGTCGGACCAGTAGCCCTCGTCCGTGACCAGGTCGCGGTAGTAGCTGCCCAGGTTGGCGATGCTCTGGGCGCGCTCCAGGTTGGCCCGCTCGCGGCGCAGCTCCTCCTCCACCAGCTTGCGGTCGCTGTAGTCGCGGACGATGGCCCAATACCCCGAGGGGTTGCCCTCCTCGTCCCGCGTCAGGTGGGTGCGCACCGCCACCGGCACGGCGTGCCCGTCCTTGTGCCGGTACTCCTTTTCGTAGACGTCGGAGAATCCCCGGACCGACACCTGATTCATGAGCATGTTGTCCGTCAACGGAACCCAGCGGGCCGGAGTAAGGTCGCGGATGTTGAGCCTGCCCAGGTTCTCCTCGTCGTAACCCAGAAGGTTCCTGAAGGCCGGATTCCATTCCAGGAGGTTCCACTCCAGGTCCGTGACCAGAAAACCGTCCCGCATGGACTCGTACAGGGAGCGATAGCGCCGCTCGGACGCGGCCAGGGCCTGACTGAACTGCACCCGGTCCGTGACGTCGTGGGAAACGCTCAGGGCGCGGTCGATCTCGCCCTTGGCGTTCCGCAACGGGCCCAGGGTGACCTCCCAGTACTGGGGTTCGATCCGGCCGGGCGTGACTTTCTTCTCGCCCTCGAAGATGACCGTTTCCCCCTTCAGGGCCAGTTGGAAGGCCTTGCGGGAATCGTCCTCGGCATTGGTTCCCTTCCACAGGGCCACGAAGTCCTGGCCGATGAGGCCCTCGGACTGGGCCGCGCCCAGCAGTCGGCGGCCGGTCTCGTTGAGAAAGACCACCTTGCCGTCCCGGTCCAGCACCTTGATGCAGCTGGGACTGGCCTCCAGCACGCTGTGGCTGAAGGACTCGGCCTCCTTGCGGCGGCTGATGTTGCGCAGGATGCTCAACCGGCCGGGTTCACCCTCAAGAGATATTCTGGTGGAGCGAATCTCGAAGGGTGTGACCGTGCCGTTCTTGTGGATCAGGTCGGCCTCGAAGGTCAGATCGCCCTTTTCCTGGACGCCCTGGGCAACGGATTCGACGATGTGCTTGTGGTTGGGAGCCAGGAGATCCCTGCTCGTCATCCCCTTGAGTTCTTCGCGCGTGTAGCCGAACTGCTCGCAGACGGCCTCGTTGAAGTCCACCAGACGGCCCTGGAAATCGAGCACGAACACGGGGTCGCTCACGGCCTCCATCACCAAGCCGCCCAGCAGCCCCTCGGTCCCTGCGGACAAAACTTTACCTTTTTTGTCAACAGGCTTTCGACGACGGGATGCCTCGGCACCCTCGCCTTGCAAAGGCGATGAACGCTTCTTGTTAGCCATTACCGCCACCCCCCTTGCGGCCGAATGGCCCCCTCGCTATGGTTTAGCCATAACCCATTTCCATGGTTATGGAAACTACCCTGTCGAAAAAAAAACGACACAAATTCAAGAAAACTACTCGCCGGGGCGGAGCAAGAGATCGTGCTCGCCGGGCGAGAGAACACATTGCCGCACTCCTCATAAAGAACCTGTCAACTGACTGTTTTCGATGGATTTAAATATTGACAAAAATGATCCCGACCGGGGCCGGCTACCAGTTTGCCAGGGCCGGGGGCTGGAAAAAGAACTCCACCCGGCGGTTGGCGGCCTGGTTTTCCTCGCTGATGCTGGGCAACAGGGGGTCCGAACTGCCGTACCCCACGGCCCGAAGCCGGTCAGCCGACACCGAGGAATGTTCCAGGATGAAACGCAGGCAGGCGGCCGCCCGGACCGCGGAGAGCTCCCAGTTCTTGTCCAGCAGGTCCGGGCCCAGATTCTCGCCGTCGGTATGGCCCCGCACCGTGAGCTTGAACTCCGATTGCATCAGGGTCTCCACCACCTGGACCAGCACGGTGATGGCCTCGGGATCCAGTTCCGACGACCCGGGCTGGAACATGGCCTTGTTGGAGACCCGCAGGGTGATGCCGGTGGACTCGGTCTGCACCGAGGCGTCCTGGGTCAGGTTCTCCTCGGTCACGAACTTGTTGAGGGTGGTGGACAGCTGCCTGATCTCCTCCTCGGTCTCCCGGGTGCTCTGGAACTCCTTGCTCATGTCCGAGTACGGAACCTCGGTGGCCTCGGTCATGTCCTCCTGCACGCCAAAGGCCTTGGCCATGGCCCCCTTGAGCATGTGGAAGTTGGCCACGTCCTGGTTGGTGAAGGAGAGCAGGAGCACGAAGAAGCAGAGCAGGAGCGTGACCATGTCCGCAAAGGTGGCCATCCAACCCGGGATGCCCTCCTCGTGTGGAGGCGGTTCTTCCGGGGGAAGCTGGACGATGAGGACGTCCTCGGCGCTCTTCTTCTTGGCCACGTTCCCTCCTACCAGGCCACGTCCTTGGCCTTGTGGAAATACAGCTCCACCCGCTGGTTCTTGAGCCGGTTCTCTTCCGTGGTGTTGGGCGCCAGGGGCTGGGTCTGAGCGTAGCCCACGGCCTTGAGCCGCTTGCTTTTGATGCCGCCCACCTCGTTGATGTAGGCCAGGACCTTGGCCGCCCGAGCCGCGGACAGTTCCCAGTTGCTGGGATAGGTCCCGGGCGGGGGCTGGGTGTCGTCGGTGTGGGCGCGGACCACCAGATGAAGGTCGTATTCCTTGAGCACGGCGATGGCGTCGGTCAGCACCTCGATGGCCGCCGGGGTCAGCTCGGCCGTGCCGGGCTTGAACAGATAGGCGGACTCGGCCCGCAGGAGCACGCCCTCACGCTCCGGGGACACGCCGGTGTGCTTCCTGATCTGCTCGTCCTCCTTGTCCAGCAGGGTCTTGATGCGGACCACCACGCCGGCCAGCATCATCTCCTCCTGGCTGGCCGGGGCCGACTTGTCCGGCCGGGAGCTGGTGGTCTCCAGGGCCATGCGCTCGCTCTTGACGCGGGGGCTGGCCACGCCAAAGGCGTTCTCCATGGAGCCCAGCATGTCGCGGAACTTGTCCAGGTCCTGCTTGGCAAAGGAAAGGAGAAGCACGAAGAAACAGAGCAGGAGCGTGACCATGTCCGCGAAGGTGGCCATCCACCCGGGCAGGCCTTCTTCCTGGGGCGGGTAGTCCACCTTCTTCTTGACGTAGACGACCTTCTTGGCCACGGCCTACCCCTGCTTGCTTTCGCGTATGGCCGGGGAGAGGAAGGCCAGCAACTTGTCCTTGACGATGGACGGGTGGTCGCCGCGCTGCACCGACAGGACGCCCTCCATCATGATCTCCATGAACAGGGCGTCCTCCTCGCTGCGGGCCTCCAGCTTGCGGGCCAGGGGCAGGAAGATGACGTTGGCCAGGACCGCTCCGTAAAAGGTGGTCAGCAGGGCCACGGCCATGGCCGGGCCGATGGCGCCCGGGTCGGAGAGGTTCTGGAGCATGGCCACCAGGCCGATGAGGGTGCCGATCATGCCGAAGGCCGGGGCCATGGTGCCCATGCCCTTGAACACGCCCTGTCCCAGCTGGTGGCGGCGTTTCATGAACTGGATCTCGGTCTCCAGCACCGAACGCACCAACTGCTCCTCGGTGCCGTCGGCCACCATGAGCACCCCCTTTTTCAGGAAGTCGTGCTCCAGGTTGACCTTTTCCAGGGCCACCAGGCTCTCCTTGCGGGCCAGCTCGGCCAGCTGCACGATCTGCTGGATGATGGCCTGGGGGTCCGGGCTCTTGTACAGCAGGGTCTTCAAGCCCACCTTGATGGAGCCGATGACCGTGCTCAGGGGGAACATGGTGAAGGCGGCGGTGACGGTGCCGACAACGACCACGATGACCGAGGGGATGTCGACGAAGCCGCCCACGTTCCCGCCCAGGACGATGGCGCCGATGATGACGCCCATTCCCCCCACCAGACCGATAAGAGTCGCGATATCCATATGGGATCACTTTTCCACAGCCGGGGACAGGACCCGGATTTCATTGTCCTTGAACATAAAACAAACGTCCTCGATCTCCTCGTCCACCTTGTGGTAGGCGGGGCCGATGCTGATCTCCACGCCGGGCTTCACCGCGCCCAGGACCATGACCTTGCAGGTGTCCAGGGTCTCGGTGGCCTTGATGCGCTCCCACACGGCCACCTTGCGCTCCAGCAGGGAGTCAAGGACGTCCTGCGTCACCCGAATGCGCCCGGCCAGCTCGCGGGCGTGGGTCTCGCTCTTGGCCGCCTCGATCTTGAGCTCGGCCAGTTCGTTTCTCAGTTCCTTGATCCGCACGTTGAGCTTCTGGTCCACGTACAAAAGCATGGGGTCGTATCCGGCCACCACCCGGGTGGCGGCCCCGATGCCGCCGCCGAGCTGGCCGCCGATGTAGGCATAGCGGAGGCAGTGGACCTCGCCGCCGGTGAGCCGGCCCTTCACGGCCAGCTTGTTGCCCGCGAACACGCTGTTGTGCAGGGCCGCGCCCTCGATGAGCACGTTCTCCCGGGCCACCAGGATGGCGTTCTCGGCGAACGAGGCCCTGATGCTGCCGTGGGCCTGGACGTTGGCCTCGTTGCCGCCCTTGATGCCCGCCTCGCAGACCACGTCGCCCATGGCCGTGACCCTGGCCCCCTCCATGGTGCCCTTGATGCGCACGTCCACGGCCCGCAGCCGGAACCCGGAGCGCACCCCGCCGTGGACCACCAGGTTGCCCACGAAGGCCACGTTGCCGGTGTTGAAGTCCACGTCGCGGCGGACGTTCAGGAGCCCCTTGACCGATATCCGGCCTTCCTCGTCGTAGTAGACGTACCCGTTCTTGGCGGCCAGCAGGTACTCGGGACGCGAGGGGTCCACCCGGGTGCCGGGCCCGGCCGGAAAGGCCGGTTCCTCCAGCACGAAACGCTCCTCCGCGGGCCCGGCCGGGTTCCGGTCCAGGTCCACCAGCTCGGCCAGCACCTGGTCCGCGACCACGTTCTGCACGTAGCCCAGGTCGTAGTGGTCCACGCTGCCGTCGGCCCGTTCCTTGGGCGCCAGGTGGAGGTGGTCGAAATCGGGATCGAAATGGTGTTTGAGCAGATATGGCATGGCGGCGTCAGCGGGCCTCCATGAGCTTGACGTCCAATTCCCCCTCGTCGTGGGCCGTGATGAAGAAATCCAAAAGCTTGACCAGCTCCAGGGTCTTTTTCACCCGGTCGCCCACGTTGAGCAGGGCGAACCGTTTGCCCGCCCCGTAGACCTTGCTGTTGAGCGCCACCAGGGTGCCGATGCCCGTGGAATCCATGAAGGGCACGTCGGCCAGGTCCACCACCAGGACCTCGAAGACATGCTCCTGGAGCATGGCCTCCACCTTGCGGCGCAGTTCTGCGGCCACGTCGAACGTGACTTCTCCGGCCAAATGGAGATACAGCCGTTCAGCCCGTTGATCTACCCGAAATTGCTCCATGTATGCCTCCGCTCGTCCAGCGCAAGGCCCCCCCGCGCACGGTTCTCGTTTGTACCTTGCTGGTAGAAAAATGTCCATGCTTGACTTGTTTTTATATGGTAATGCATGATTTCATGCCATCGAAACCCTGAAACCGTTGCAATGACCGGCCCGCCGCATTAAACGAGCCGCTGAACACGACAGCGAGGATTTTGAGATATGCGCGTCATCCTGGCCGAAACGGCCGGCTTCTGCATGGGCGTGGACCTGGCCCTGACCAAGCTGGACGAACTGATCCTGGAGGATTCGGACGCCCCGCTCTACACCCTGGGTCCCATCATACACAACCCCCAGGTGCTCCAGCGGTACGAGGCCCGGGGCGTGCGCGTGGCCGAGGGGCCCGAGGACCTGCCCCCGGGCTCGCGGGTGGTCATCCGCGCCCACGGCATCCCCAGGGATCTGGAGGCCCGGCTGCACGAGGCGGGCATCCAGGTGGAGGACGCCACCTGCCCGCGGGTCAAGAAGGCCCAGGTGCTCATCCGCCGCCACACCGGCGAGGACGAGGGCCGGACCCTGCTCCTGTATGGCGAGGCCGACCATCCCGAGGTGCGCGGCCTGCTCTCCTATGCCGAGAACGACACCCTGGTCTTCGGCTCCCGGGCCGAGTTCGAGGCCCTGAACCTGCCGCCGGGCCGCTACGTGCTGGCCGCCCAAACCACCCAGGACAAGGCCGAGTTCAACGAACTGGTGGACTCCCTGGAGGAACGGGAAGACCTGGACGTGATCGTGCTCCAGACCATCTGCGACGCCACCAAGCTCAGGCAGCGCGAGGCCATGGACATCGCCGGGGCCGTGGACGCCATGGTGGTGGTGGGCGGGCGCATGAGCGGCAACACCCGCCGCCTGGTCCAGGTCTCCGGCGCGCAGGGCGTGGACTGCTTTCACGTGGAGATCCCCGAGGAGCTGCCCCTGGACAAGCTGCGCGGACACCAGGTAGTGGGCCTGACCGCGGGCGCCTCCACCCCGGCCGACCTCATCGCCGCGGTGCGCCGGACCCTTGAAGAACTCTAAATATCCCGCATAGACAGCCGAACGCTTCTCCGGCGTTTTGCTCTTTCTTTGTTACGATTCCCCTCACCCCTTGACCTTTGCTCCGTTGTATGTCAAACGGACGCTTCAATCTTATGTTTCAAACAATCGTTTGAACCGTGGGGGCCCGGCGGACAGGGCCCGGACAAAGGGAAAAGGGACGCCATGTCCGAACAAGCAACCAACACCAAAGACCTCAGCACCAAGGACCGGCTCCTTCAGGCCGCCATGGAGGTCTTCGCGGCCAAGGGCTTCCAAACGGCCACGGTGCGGGAGATCTGCCAGGCGGCCGGGACCAACGTGGCCGCGGTGAACTACCACTTCGGGGACAAGGAGCGGCTCTACGCGGCCGTGCTCTGGCACGTGTTCGAGGATTACGGAACCAGCAAGGACCGGGAAACCGTACGGGACAAGGCGCTGCCCCCGGAAAAGCGCCTGGCCCGGCTCATCGAGACCGAAATCCACTACTTCTACAAGACCAAGGACCAGATGAACTTCACCGGCCACCACTTTCCCCTCTTCCTCATGGAGATGGCCCACCCCTCGCCGTCCCTGGACAAGGTGGTGGAGCACTTCATCCGGCCCGATTACGAGGTCACCATGGAAATCCTGCGGGACATCATGGGCCAGGATACCCCCCGGGAGGTTTTGGACCGCTGTTGCGACTCCCTGTGGGGGCAGATGATGCACCAGGTCTTCACCGGGCCCATCGACGACCTCCTGGCCCCGGAGCGGGCCCTGGCCTCCAGGTCCGCCAAAGACATGGCCGACCACATCACGACGATTACCCTGGGCGGGCTCGCCGCCCTGAAAGCCAAGCTGGACAAGCAAAGGAAGCAGTCATGAAGCCGGTAAACAGCGTCCGCAACGCGACCTCGCGCATCCGAAACCTCTCCCGGCGCGGCAAGCTGGGCGTGGCCCTGATTCTGGTCGTGGTCCTGGGCGTGGTCCTGGCCGTCAACGGCAAGGAGCCCAGCGCCCCGGCCCACCAACCCACGGAGGAGCGGTCCATCGTGGTCACGGCCGTGGCCCTGGCCCCGCAGCCCATCCGCTCGGTGCTCACCCTGCCCGGCGAGACCGATGCGGCCGAGGACGTGGTCCTTTCGGCCGAGCGCGGCGGGCCCGTGGAGTGGATCGGACCCGAAGAGGGCGACGTGGTCGCCAAGGGCGACGTCATCGCCAAGGTGGACATGGCCACCCTGGCCGCCGAGCTGTCCAGCGCCCAGGCCGACTACGACCTGGCCGCCAAGCAGGCCGAGCGCCGCGAGGATCTGCTGGCCCAGGGCGTGCTGTCCACCGAGGAGTACGACCAGGCCGACACCGAGCGCACCTCGGCCCTGGCCTCCCTGCGCCAGGCCCAGGCCGACTACGGCCGCGGCCAGGTGGTCACGCCCGTGTCCGGCGTGGTCAACGAGATCTTCGTGGACCAGGGCGAATACGTGAGCCCCGGCACCCAGGTGGCCGAGATCGTGGACCTGAGCAGCATCGAGATCGAGATCGACGTGCCCGAGATGGACGTGCGCTACCTGGAGCCCGGCGCCGCGGCCCAGGTGACCGTGGACGCCTATCCCGACCAGAGCTGGACCGGCGTGGTGGACTTCGTGGCCTTCAAGGCCGACACGGCCACCAAGACCTTCCGGGTCCGCGTGGTGGTGGACAACACGGACAGCCGCATCCGGCCCGGCATGCTGGCCCGGGTGTCCATCGTCCGCCAGGTCATCGACGACGCCCTCATCGTGCCCCTGCACGCCCTGGTGGACCGGGGCGGCGAACGGCTGGTCTACGTGGTGGAGAACGGCATGGCCCGGGCCCGCCAGGTGGAGCTGGGCGTCATCGACAAGGACGTGATCCAGGTGGTTTCCGGGCTCCAGCCCGGCGACATGGTCATCACCGGCGGACAGGAGTCCGTTGAGGAAGGCGTCAAGGTGGTGGTCCGATGATCATCAACAGGGCTGCCCTGGCCCGCCAATCCGCCGTCCTGGTGGTGGCGGTGTTCATCGTCCTGGCCGGGGTCTCCAGCTACCTGGACCTTCCCCGGGAGGACGAGCCGGACATCACCATCCCCTACGTGTTCGTGACCACCACCTACGAGGGCGTGGCCCCGGCCGACATGGAGACCCTGGTCACCATGCCCCTGGAGCGCAAGCTCAAGGGACTGGACGACGTGGAGGAGATCACCTCGGTGTCCGACGACGGCGTCTCGGCCATCGCCATCGAGTTCGACACCGACGTGGACATCGACGACGCCCTGCAGAAGGTGCGCGACAAGGTGGACCTGGCCAAGGCCGACCTGCCCGAAGACCTGCCCGACGACCCCCTGGTGGAGGAGAAGAACTTCTCTGACTTGCCCATCCTCAACGTGGTCCTGTCCGGTCCCTTCTCCCTCAAGCGGCTCAAGGTCTTCGCCGAGGACATGGAGGACCGCATCGAGGCCGTGCAGGGCGTGCTGGAGGTGGACCTGGTGGGCGGCCTGGAACGCGAGATCCACGTGCTCTTCGACATGGACCGGGTGCGCTTCTACGACATGCCCTGTCCGAGCTGTTGACCTCGGTGGAGCAGGCCAACGTGAACATGCCCGGCGGCAGCATGGACATCGGCCGCCAGAAATACCTGGTCCGCACCCCGGCCGAGTACGAAACGCCCCAGGAGATCAACAACATCGTGGCCTTCGTGCGCAACGGCAAGCCCGTGTACCTGCGCGACATCGCCACCATCAAGGACCACTACGACGACCCCGAGACCATCAGCCGCATCGACGGGGTGCAGTCGGTCACGCTCCAGGTGAAGAAGCGCACCGGCGCCAACATCATCCAGATCATCGACACGGTGAAGCAGGTGGTGGCCGAGATGCAGGCCCAGCTGCCGCCCGAGCTCAAGGTGGACCTGACCTCGGACAAGTCCGAGGACATCCGGACCATGGTGGCCGACCTGGAGAACAACATCCTGACCGGCCTGGTCCTGGTGCTGGCCGTGGTCTTCGCCTTCATCGGCGGCCGCTCGGCCCTGTTCGTGGCCCTGGCCATTCCCATGTCCATGCTCATCACCTTCATCCTGCTCAAGGCCTTCGGCATCACCCTGAACATGGTGGTGCTCTTCTCCCTGACCCTGGCCCTGGGCATGCTGGTGGACAACGGCATCGTCATCGTGGAGAACATCTACCGCCACATGCAGGAGGGCAAATCCCGGCTGGAGGCGGCCCGGCGAGGCCGTGGACGAGGTGGCCTGGCCGGTCATCACCTCCACCCTGACCACGGTGGGCGCCTTCTTCCCCATGACTGTTCTGGCCGGGCATCATGGGCGAGTTCATGGTCTACCTGCCCAAGACCGTCATCATGGCCCTGTTCTCCTCCCTGTTCGTGGCCCTGGTCATCAACCCGGTGCTGTCGGCCCGCTACCAGACGGCCAAGGCATCGGGCGAGGCCGAGGGCGTCCCTGCGGTCAGCCGCATGGTCGGCCGCCTGGTCGTGGTCTACGAGCGGTCCCTGAAGCAGGCCCTGGACAACCGGGGCGTGGTGGTGTTCGTCCTCCTTCGCCCTGTTCGTGGGTTCCATCGTGGCCTTCGGCATGTTCGGCCGGGGCGTGGAGTTCTTCCCGGACGTGGAACCCAAGCGGGTCTACGTGAACATCAAGAGCCCGGTGGGCACCAACCTGGACGCCTCGGACGAGCTGGCCAAGGTGGCCGAGAAGGTGGCCGCGGACTACCCGGACATCGAATTCTACATCACCACCACCGGCACCGAGGCGGGCGGCGGCCTGACCTCGTCGGGCGGCGGCAACTCCAACAAGGCCTCCGTGAGCCTGGACTTCGTGGACATCCACGAACGCTCCCAGCCCTCCTCGATCACGGCCACGGAAATCCGCGACCGTCTCCAGAAGCTCATCACCACGGCCGAGGTGCGCGTGGAGAAGGAGGAGGACGGACCGCCCTCGGGCGCGCCCGTGAACCTGGAGATCACCGGCGGGGACATGGACGAGCTGGGCCGCATCGCGGCCGACGTCCGGACCCTGATCAAGGACATCCCCGGGCTGGTGGACCTCAAGGACGACTTCGTGGCCGCCAAGCCCGAGATCATGGTGGACGTGGACAAGGAAAAGGCCGCCCTGCTCGGCCTGAACACCTACACCGTGGCCTACACCGTGCGCGCGGCCATGGGCGGGGCCAAGGTGGGCACCTACCGCGAAGGCAAGGACGAATACGACATCGTGGCCAAGCTGCCCGAAAAGGACCGCGACTCCATCGACTCGGTCAAACGGATCACGGTTTCCGGTCCCGGCGGCCAGGCCATCCCCCTGACCAGCCTGGCCGACGTGCGGCTGGCCGCGGGCTACGGCACCATCAACCGCATCGACCAGAAGCGGGTGGTCACGGTGGAGGCCGAACTGGCCCCGGGCTACATCGCCAGCGACGTGCTCAGCGAAGTCCAGGCGCGCCTGGCCGGGTACACCATGCCCCGGGGCTACTCCTACTCCTTCACCGGCGAGCAGGAGGAACAGCAGAAGGCCATGGAGTTCCTGTCCCAGGCCTTCGTGGCCTGCGTGTTCATCATCTTCTTCGTGCTGGTGGCCCAGTTCAACTCGGTGCTGACCCCGTTCATCATCCTGACCTCGGTCATCCTGTCCCTCATCGGCGTGTTCCTCGGCCTTTTGGTCACGGGCATGCCCTTCGGCGTCATCATGACCGGGGTGGGCGTCATCTCCCTGGCCGGGGTGGTGGTCAACAACGCCATCGTGCTCATCGACTACTTCGAGCAGCTCAAGGCCCGCGGCCTGGCCGTGCGCGAGGCCCTGCTGGAGGCCGGCCGGACCAGATTCAGACCGGTCATCCTGACCGCCATCACCACCATCCTGGGCCTGTTGCCCATGGCCACGGGAGTCAGTTTCGACTTCCACTCCCTGACCCTGGACATGGGCGGCGAGTCCAGCCAATGGTGGGGCTCCATGGCCGTGGCCGTGATCTTCGGCCTGGCCGTGGCCACGGTGCTGACCCTGGTGGTGGTGCCGGTGCTCTGCTCCATCAAGGAGAGCATGGCCGAACGCAAGGCCCGCAAGCGTCAAGCCCGGCAGCAGACCGCCCAGGCCTGACCCCCCGACGAACCAAGGAAAGACGCCCCGGCCTGGCCGGGGCGTCTTTTGTTTTCGTATGCGCGAGGCTAGAAGCGCTCGAACTCGTCGTCGCCCGAATCCGGGGACATGTCCATGTCCACGCCCTTCACCTTCTTGGCCGGAACATTGGTCCGGCCCTTGGCGGCCTTGTTCCCGCCCGAACCGTTGCCCCCGGCCTCCAGGGGCCGGGGCTGGTCGCGGTGGACCGTGATCTGCTTGCGGCTCCCGGCCGCGTGCTCCTCCACCTGGAAGAAGCCCATGGCCTGCTGCAACATCTGGCCCTGGCTGGACAACTCCTCGGACGTGGAGGCCATCTCCTCGGACGCCGAGGCGTTCTGCTGAATGACCTGGTCCAGCTGCTGGATGGCCTTGTTGATCTGCTCGGCCCCGGTGTTCTGCTCGTTGCTGGAGGCGGCGATTTCCTGCACCAGCTCGGCCGTCTTCTCGATGTCCGGGACGATTGTCTTGAGCATGGTCCCGGCCTTCTCGGCCACGGCCACCGAGGTGGCGGACAATTCGCTGATCTCGGCCGCGGCCTCGCCGGACCGCTCGGCCAACTTGCGCACCTCGGCCGCCACCACGGCGAAGCCCTTGCCGTGCTCGCCGGCCCGAGCCGCCTCGATGGCCGCGTTCAGGGCCAGCAGGTTGGTCTGGCGGGCGATCTCCTCGATGATGGAGATTTTTTCCGCGATCTCCTTCATGGCCGACACGGTCTGGGACACGGCCTCGCCGCCCTCCTTGGTGTCCTGGGCGGCCTTGGTGGCCATTTGGTCCGTGGCCTTGGCGTTCTCCGCGTTCTGGCGGATGTTGGCCGTCATCTGCTCCATGGACGAGGACACCTCCTCGATGCTGGCCGCCTGTTCGGTGGCGCCCTGGGACAGGCCCTGAGCCGCGGCCGAAAGCTCCTCGCTGCCCGCGGCCACGTTCTCGGTGGCGCCCTGGACGTCGTGCACCACCCCGCGCAAGCGATGGACCATCTCGTTAAGGGCCTTGGCAAGGGTCCCGATCTCGTCCTTCTGCGCGATGTCCAGCTCCTGGGTGAAGTCGCCCCCGGCCATGCGCTCGGCAAAGTCCACGCCCTTGCGCACGGGCCGGATGATGCCCCGGGCGATGACGATGGCCAGGAGCACGCCTATGATGAAGGCCCCGGCGCTGATGGACACGACCATGGTCTCGGTGGTGGAGGCGGCCTGGAGCATCTGTTGGTCGGTCATGATGTTCTCCGAAACCACGCCCTTGGCCTCCTCCAGGAGCGTCGCCACCTTGTGCAGGTTGGGCTGGGTCTCGGTGTTGTACACGGCCAGCACGGCCTGGAAGCGCTCCAGCAGGGCGTCGTGCCAGTCGATGACCTTGTCCACCGCGGCCAGGGTTTCCTCCATGGCCGGTTCGGTCCGGCCCCGGTAGACCGCGGCCGCGGCCACCCGGTCGCCCAAGTCGATGTCCCGCTGGATGACCTTGGCGGTCTCGTGCAGCTTCTGGTGCGGCTCAAAGATGGCCTGCACCACGGCCGCGAATTCGGGATCGTCCTTCATGCGCTGGGCCGTATCCTCGGAATAGAGCCACTGGCCCAGGCTGCACTTGGTCCAGTCCATCTCCACGCCCAGACTGCGGATGGTGGGATCCAGGAGCGCGTCCTTGACCTTGTGCGTCCAGTTGAGGTGGTCCACCTTTTTCTCGCGCAGGAACGAGCCCAGGGTCTGGTCCACCACCACGTAGAGGTCCTTGATCCGCCCGGCCGACTCGTGCAGCTTGATGTGCGGCTCCTCCACCTGCTTCATGAGCGGGATGATGTCGGGCACCAGGGCCTCGGCCTGCTTCCGGCCCTCGCCGTAGTACCACTTGCCGAAGCCGCACAGGGTGGGATCCAGCTGCACCTTCAGTTCGTGGACCTCGGGGTCGGTGATGAAGACGTTGACTTCGGACACCCAGTTGAGGTGGTCCACGATGCGCTGCACGAACTCGCCGCGCAGCTTGTTGCCGTCGATGACCTCCCCGGCATTGCGCACGATGCCGGAGATGCCGAACACGCCCCACATAGAGGCCACCGCGGACAGCATGGCCAGCACGGCCCCGAAACTGACGGCAAATTTTCCCTTGAGACCCAAGTCTTTCCAGCGCATGATGTTCCCCTTGGTTTGCCTGCGCCGGGCCGGCCTGTTCCCACCCCCAGGCAGGCACGACCGACAACGCTTGGTTCTTGTCGTCTTCCACTATAAAGAGAAGACGGTTACGACAATCATTGCCCTATTTTTAATTTGTGGTCAACGATCTTGACTTTTTTGGAATAAATAATGAACCGCGCCCACAAGCCCGCCCTGCCGGCCCTGGCCGTCCTGATCCTGGCCCTGGTTCTGGTCCAGGAGCCCGCCCTGGCCGCAGGATCACCCGAGAAATCGCCCGGAGCCCCGGTCAGGCCCTGCGTCCTGTTGGAGACCCACGCCCACGACCCCGGGGCCTTCACCCAGGGGCTGACCTTTTCCCAGGGGAACCTGTACGAGTCCACGGGCAAGTACGGCCGATCCAGCCTGCGCCAGGTGGACCCGGCCACGGGCAGGGTCCTGCGCCAAAAGATCCTGCCCCCGGACATCTTTGCCGAGGGGCTGTCCCCGGCCGGAAACAAGCTGATCCTGCTGACCTGGCAGTCCGGCCAGGCGTTCGGTGTTCGACGCCGCGACCCTGGAGAAGACAGGGCGGTTCGGGTTCACGCCCGAGGGCTGGGGCCTGGCCACGGCCCCGGACGGAGCGCTGTGGCAGAGCCGGGGGGACCACGTGCTCATCCAGCGCGACCCGGCCACCTTCCTGGAGACCGGGCGGTTGGAGGTGCGCGACGACAACGGCCCGGTGGACCGGCTCAACGAGCTGGAATGGATGGGGGACAGGCTCCTGGCCAACGTCTGGCTCACGGACCTGGTGGCCGTGATCGACCCCGGGACCGGCCGGGTGGCGTCCTACATCGACCTGTCGCCGCTCAGGAAGAAGCTGGGCGCCCAGGCCGAGGTGGCCAACGGCCTGGCCTGGGACCCGGACAACCGAAAGCTCTACGTCACGGGCAAGTACTGGGACAGGATGTTCGTCATCGACTACCAGCCCTGGACCGGGCGCAACAGCAGCCACAATCCAAAGGCAACCATGGGCAAGCACAATATCTGGCCCATGGTCAGCCAGCCCATGACCACCAGCCCGTCCGGGCGGCGCACGAACTCCACCGCGAAGCGGAAGCAGGCGTACAGGAGCAGGAAGAGCCCGGCCACCCTGCCCTGGGTCCGCTTCTTGCGGGAGAAGATCCACATGACCACGAACAGGACCAGGCCCTCCAGCACGGCCTCGTAAAGCTGGGAGGGATGGCGGGGCACGGCTCCGGCCAGGGGGTCGCGGAAGACCACGCCCCAGGAGGCGTCGGTGGTCCGGCCCCAGAGCTCGCCGTTGATGAAGTTGCCGATGCGGCCGAAGAACAGGCCCGGCGGCACCATGGGGGCCAGGAAGTCGCCCACCTGCAGGAAGGTCTTGCCCTTGACCCGGCAGAACACCCAGACTGCCAGGGCCACGCCCAGCAGCCCGCCGTGGAAGCTCATGCCCCCTTCCCAGATGCGCAGGAAGGCGGCCGGATCGGACAGGTAAAAGCCCGGGGCGTAGAACAGGGCGTAGCCCAGGCGGCCGCCCAGGACCACGCCGACCACGCAGAAGGCGATGAGGTCGTCCACCTCCCGGGGGGTCCAGCCGGAATTCTTGCGGGCCGCGCGCCAGCGGCCCAGGAACCAGCCGCACAGGAACCCGGCCACGTACATCAGGCCGTACCAGTGGATGGACAGGGGACCCAGGGAAAAGGCCACGGGATCGAAACCGGGATGGACGAGCAAGGGGCCTCCGTGGAAAAGAATTTGTTACGCCAAGGGTTTTCCGATACAACGGGTTCCAGGAGCCCGGCAAGTCCCGGGACTGAATCCGCCATGGATCAAAGCCGCGACTACGACATCCTGGAGATGCCCATCCAGGCCCTGGCCGCCTACTGGCTGTCCATCAAGAAGCTGACGGACGCCAAGAAGGGCAAGGCCTGCGTGGAGGAGGAGGTGGCCCACACCACCGAGCCCTTCATCGCCCACCTGCTGGACACGGGCCTGTGCTCCGGCCTGGCCGAGCCCCTGGTGCGCAAGCTGGCCGAGGTCAAGCGCGACGTCCTGCTCTCGGACTACCACCGCAAGATCGACCTCATGCGCCTGGCCCTGTACGCCATCGCCTCGGGCGAGAACACCCGCGTCACCCTGGTGCGCATGCTGTCCAAGTTCGCGGTGCCGCCCCTGAGCGAGGAGCAGTGCCTGGACCTGGCCCGGGGCGTCATGACCGCCCTGGAGGAGCCGGGCGCGGACCTGGCCGCCCTGGTGGACGTGGACCACAAGATGCGCCTGGACCAGCTCCTGGTCAAGCTGCTGTTCTACTCCACCTACGCCCGTCACAAGTCCATCAAATCGCTTGGGAAATTCCTGCCCCACGTCACCTCGCCCTACTTCGCGGAAGGGTTGTCCCTGGCCGTGGACAACTTCGAGCCCGACTTCCTGACCCACCACCTGGCCAGCATCCGGGACGAGACCATCTACGAGACCAAGCAGAAGATGGACATGTCCATGGAGATGTGCCTGGCCATCCGCAACAAACTGCTCTACGACGACATCCACACCATCGCCCGCTCCTACATGCCCTGACCGGCCGATTGCGCCCCGGGGCGGCTTGCTGTAGAGACCCCCGATGCGAACCGCTCACCCCCTGTGCATCACCCTGTACATCGCCTTTCTGGTGGCCGTGGGACCCCTGTCCACGGACATGTACCTGCCCGCTTTGCCGAGCATGGCCGCCAACTGGGGGTCCAGCCAGTCCATGGCCGACCTGAGCCTGAGCCTGTGGTTCGCAGCCTTTGCCGTGACCCTGCTCCTGTACGGCCCCCTGTCCGACAAGTTCGGCCGCAGGGCCATCATCTTTTCCGGGGTGTCGGTCTTCCTGGTCGGCAGCCTGGGCTGCGCCCTGTCCTGGAGCATGGCCTCGCTCATCGGCTTCCGCATCCTCCAGGCGGCCGGGGGAGCCAGCGCCTCGGCCATGGGCATGGCCATCTCCCGCGACCTGTTCGACGGGCCGGAACGCCAGCGCATCCTGGCCTGGGTGAGCATCATCCTGGCCGTGGCCCCCATGGTCGCGCCCAGCCTGGGCAGCCTGATCCTGATCTGGGCCAACTGGCGCGGCATCTTCGCGGCCCAGGCCGTGTGGGGCGTGCTGGCCGTCGGGGCCACCCTGCTGGTCAGGGAACCCCTGCCCCAGGACCAGCGCAACCCCGACCTGCGCTTCGTCTCGCGCTACGCCGGGCTGCTCCGGAACTCCCGCTTCCTGCTGTCCACGGTGCTGCTCTGCCTGCTGGTCAGCCCCTTCTACACCTACATCGCCTCCTCGCCGCACATCTTCATCGAAACCTTCGGGGTGTCCGAGCAGGTGTTCGCCGGGTACTTCGCGCTCAACCCCCTGGGGGCCATGATCGGGGCCTTCATCTGCGAGCGCCTGTCGCGGAGGGTGGCGCCCAACGTGTTCAACTTCACGGGCTTCGCCGGGGTGGCCCTGGGCGGGGCTGTCCTCCTCCTGTCGAGCCGTCTCGGCCCCCTGGGGTTCGCCCTGCCCATGATGGCCACGGCCCTGTTCCTGGGCCTGTCCCGGCCCACGGCCACCAACCTGGTCCTGGAGCAGGTGGACACGGACTTCGGCTCGGCCTCCTCCTTCCTGATCTTCTGCCAGTTCCTGTTCGGCGCGCTGTTCATGGGCGTGTCCGGCCTGGGCCTCACGGACCACCGCGACCTGCTGGGCGGCCTGGCCCTGGCCGTGGGCATCATCACCCTGGCCTCCTGGCCGCTGCTCCTGCGCATGATCCGGAACCGGGCCGAAACCGCCTGATCCCCACCGGCAAAACCCTTGCGCCGCACGGCTGCGATTTTTTAGTTGACAGAGTCAACCATTTGTCCCACCCTGCCCGCATGGACATGCAGACCGACATCCAGCACATGCGGCGGTTCAACCGCTTCTACACCGGCCACCTGGGCCTGCTGGGCCGAAGCATCCTGGGCGGGCCCCTGGGCCTGGGCCAGGCCCGGGTGCTCTTCGAGATCGGCGCGGACCCGGACTGCCTGGCCGTGGAGCTGGCCGCGCGGCTGAACATGGACAAGGGCTATCTGAGCCGCATGCTGTCCGGGCTGGAAAGGCACGGCCTGGTGGAGCGCACCCGCCGCGACGCGGACCGCCGCGGCCGCTCCCTGCGCCTGACCAAGCCGGGCCAAGCCCTGCTGGCCGACCTGGAGGGCCGCTCCAACCAGCAGGCCAAGGACCTCCTGTCCGGCCTGGAGGAACCCGCGCGCCGGGCGGCCCTGGCGGCCATGGACACCCTGGAAGGGGCCCTGTCTGCGGCCCGGGCGGACGAGCGGCCCTGCCTGCGCGAGCCCGAGCCCGGGGACCTGGGCTACGTGGTGGAGAGCCACGGACGGCTCTACCAGCAGGAATACGGGTTCGGCGGCACCTTCGAGCACTACGTGGTCCTGGGCCTGGCCGAATTTCTCCAGGCCGACCCGGACCAGCGGCGCCTGTTCGTGGCCGCCAAGGGCGGACGGCCCGTGGGCACCGTGGCGGTCATGCCCAGACCCGAGGGATTGGCGCAACTGCGATGGTTCCTGGTGGAGCCCGAGTGCCGCAACCACGGCACAGGGCGGGAGCTGCTGGCCACGGCCCTGGACTTCGCCCGGCAGCGCGGGTTCCAGGGTTGCTACCTGTGGACCGTGACCCAGATCGACCCGGCCCGCCATCTGTACGAATCCCTGGGCTTCGCGCCCATTGAGACCAAGCCCGGCAGCATGGGCGGGGTGGCGGTTACCGAAGAACGCTGGAGCCTGACCTTCCCGGCCTAACCCTCGTGCACCCGGGCGAACCGCCTGCGCAGGGCGCGCTGCGGCTTGAGCGCGGGGCGGCCGAAGATAACCGCGATGCCGTGGCGGTTGTTGCGGGCGATGCCGTACTCGCGCATGAGCTTCTTGTCCGTCTTCACGAACGGCGCGGCCGAGCCGATCATGCAGGTGCCCAGGCCCAGGGCCTGCCCGGCCAGCATGCCGTAGGTGGCCGCGATGGTCATGTCGTGCTGATCGCAGTACGGCGAGCCGTGGAAATAGAGCACCAGGGGCGCGTCGTAGAACAAGAGGTCTCTGCCCTCATCCCAGGCGGTCAGGGCCCCCTTCATGAACGGACCGACGAAGTCGCGGCCCTGGTCCACGGCCGCCTTGCCCCAGAAAGGCCGCATGAGCCACAGCATGGGCCGGGTGAACAGGAACCCGCTCCTGGCCATGATCTTCATCACCTTGCCCACGAAGGCCTGCACCCGCTCCCGGCCGCGCAGCACCAGCACCTCCACGTCCGTGGGCGGCAGCCCCATGGGCGCGGTGCTCGCCGCCTCCAGGATGCGGTCCACCACCTCCTGGCCGAGCTCCTCCTCGGTGAAGTGGCGCATGCTGCGCCTGGCCAACAGCAGGCCCAGGAGTTGTTCGTACCCGGCCCGCTGGTCGGGCTTTGGCAGGTCCAGGATGTCCTCGGGGACGAGGTCCCGGCCGCGAACCTCGATGGCTCCGGTGGGGCAATAGACCATGCAGTGGCCGCAGCCCATGCAGCCCCAGAGGTGGTCCTGGTCCACGTGCACGGCCCCGTCGCGCATGCTCAGGGGAACGCCTCCGCAGGCCGTGGCGCACAGGCCGCAGCCCGTGCATTTCTCCGTATCAATGAACACCTCGGCCGACGCGTCGGCCCGTCCGGTTTTCAAAGCCATGTCAACCTCCGACGATGGAATTGGTTGATCCGAAGATCACCAGGTTCATTTGCTTATCACCCTAAAATCTTTGGTATTGGCAATATCAAGCTTGACACAGTGTAAAGTTTAGGGTATGCTTGACACCATGTCAAGTGAGAAACCCAATTCCCGTGCAAGAATCCTCGACGCCACATGGAGGCTGATGGAAGAGCGCCGTGGGCAGGGAGTGCTCATGAAGGATATCGCCGAGGCTGCGGGTGTTTCCCGGCAGGCGCTCTATCTCCACTTCGGCTCGCGTACGGAACTGATGATCGCGACGGCCCACTACGTGGATGAGGCCACAGGGCTTGAGGGACGACTCAAGGACCTCCAAGCAGCGAAAACCGGAATCGAGCTTCTCGAAACATGCGTTGAAATCTGGGGGAGCTACATCCCTGATATTTACGGGTTGGCAAAAGCGCTACTCATGACCCGCGAAACAGATGAAGCGACTGCTGCGGCTTGGAATGACAGAATGAGTTGCCTGCATAACGTCTGCCGGATAGTAATAGAAACGCTCCACAATGAACGGTTGCTGGCTTCGGAGTGGACCAACGGAGCAGCCATTGAAATGATGTACACGCTTTTATCAATTCAAACGTGGGAGCAACTGACAATTGACTGCGGGTGGTCGACGCATCAATATATAGATCGCATGAAGGCCCTTTTGAAGCGCACTTTTGTAACCAAGGCCGAGGGGGAAAGTTAGAGTCCGCACCCCCGGCGGCCCGTCCCCCAAGCTCCTGGACCTGCTGGAGCGCAAGGGGTTGGACGCGCTGCTGTAGCCCCTTTCCGGCCAACTGGGGGCGCTTGGCTTGCCCCTGGAAATCAAGTAGTCTCCGCGTTCCATGAAACCGCGCAAGACCACCCGCAGCATCCGCATCGGGGACGTCGGCGTGGGCGGGGACAACCCCATCCGCGTCCAGTCCATGTGCAACACCGACACCCGGGACGTGCAGGCCACCCTGGCCCAGGTCCACGCCCTGGCCGCGGCCGGTTGCGAGATCGTGCGCCTGGCCGTGCCCGACGAACAGGCGGCCCTGGCCCTGTCGACCATCGTCCCGGCCTCTCCGGTTCCCCTGATCGCGGACATCCACTTCGACCACCGGTTGGCCCTGGCCGCGCTCCAGGCCGGCATCCACGGCCTGCGCATCAACCCCGGCAACATCGGGGGCGAGGCCAAGGTGGACGCCGTGGTGGCCGCTGCCAAGGACAAGGGCGCGCCCATCCGCATCGGGGTCAACTCCGGTTCCGTGGAAAAAGACCTGCTCAAGCGCTACGGCGGGCCCACGCCCGAGGCCATGGTGGAGTCGGCCCTGACCCACGTGGCCATGCTGGAGAGACGCGGGTTCGAGCAGATCAAGATTTCGCTCAAGTCCTCGTCCGTTCTGAACACCATCGCCGCCTACCAGCTGCTGGCCGAGCGCGTGGACTACCCCCTGCACGTCGGCATCACCGAGGCCGGGACCCTGGTGCGCGGCGCGGTCAAATCGTCCGTGGGCCTGGGCATCCTGCTCTGGGAGGGCCTGGGCGACACGTTGCGCGTGTCCCTGACCCACGACCCGGTGGCCGAGATCGGCGTGGCCTGGGAGATCCTGCGCGCCCTGGGACTTCGGGAGCGCGGGCCCGAGATCGTGTCCTGCCCGACCTGCGGACGCACCGAGATCGACCTCATCGGATTGACGAATGAGGTGGAGGAGCGGCTGCGGGGCGTGGAGGAGGTCTTCACCGTGGCCGTCATGGGCTGCCCGGTCAACGGGCCGGGCGAGGCCAAGGAGGCCGACATCGGCATCGCGGGCGGCCGCGACCTGGGCATCATTTTCCGGAAAGGGGAAGTGGTGCGCAAGGTGCGCGGCTCGGAAAACCTGGCTGAAGAATTTTTAAAGGATATCGAAGCATTCCTGGAAGAACGGAGAAACGCTCAATGAAACTTTCGCGCTACTACATCCCGACGCTCAAAGAGGACCCGGCCGACGCCGAGGTCGTGTCCCACCGCGTCCTGACCCGGGCGGGCATGATCCGCAAGCTGACCTCGGGCATCTACGTGTACCTGCCCTTGGGGCTCAAGGCCATCAACAAGGTGGCCGACATCATCCGGGAGGAGATGAACGCGGCCGGGGCCGTGGAGATCACCATGCCCTCGGTGCAGCCCGCGGACCTGTGGCGCGAGACCGGACGCTGGGACTACTACGGCAAGGAGCTGCTCCGCTTCAAGGACCGCCACGGCCGGGACTACTGCCTGGGACCCACCCACGAGGAGGTCATCACCGACCTGGTGCGCGGCGAGATCCGCTCCTACAAGCAGCTGCCCGTGAACCTCTACCAGATCCAGACCAAGTTCCGGGACGAGGTGCGCCCCCGGTTCGGGCTCATGCGCGGCCGCGAGTTCATCATGAAGGACGCCTACTCGTTCGACGCGGACGAGACCGGGGCCGAAAAGAGCTACCAGGACATGTACGACGCCTACGCCCGCTCCTTCGAGCGCATCGGCCTGGTGTTCCGGGCCGTGCAGGCCGACTCCGGCCCCATCGGCGGCGACTTCTCCCACGAGTTCATGGTCCTGGCCGAGACGGGCGAGGACACCATCGCGGTCTGCACCGACCCCAAGTGCGGATACGCGGCCAACCTGGAAAAGGCCGTAGTGGCCGCACCCTTGAACAACCTGTGCCCCTGCCCGCCCGAGACCACGATTCCGGCCTTTGAGCTGGTGGACACTCCGGGCACGCACACCGTGGAGGAGCTCTGCTCCTTTCTCAAGATCGAGCCCAAGGCCATCATCAAGACCCTGCTCTTTTCCGTGGACGGCCAGCCCGTGGCCGGGCTGGTCCGCGGCGACCGCGAGATCAACGAAGTCAAGCTGCGGAACATGGCCGGGGGCAACGACATCGAGTTGGCCACGCCCGAGCAGGTCAAGGCCTGGACCAACGCGCCCGTGGGATTCGCCGGGCCGGTCGGTTTGAAGGACGTGCGCATCCTGGCCGACCAGGAGCTGTGCGCGGACCAGGGCTGGTACACCGGGGCCAACCAGGGCGACGCCCACTTCAAGAGCGTGCATCTGGGCCGGGACGTGAAGGTGGAAAAATTCGCGGACCTGCGGGTCATCACCGAGTCCGACCCCTGCCCCAAGTGCGGCAAGGCCATCGAGTTCACCAAGGGCATCGAGGTGGGCCACGTGTTCAAGCTGGGCACCAAGTACTCCAAGTCCATGAGCGCCACCTTCCTGGACAAGGACGGCAAGGAACAGCACATGGTCATGGGCTGCTACGGCATCGGGGTCAGCCGTATCGTGGCCGCGGCCATCGAGCAGAACAATGACGAGCACGGGGCCGTGTTCCCGCCGTCCATCGCGCCGTTCGAGGCCTGCCTCATCGCGTTGGCGGGCAAGGATGCGGCCGTGGCGGACAAGGCCGAGGAGCTGTACGCCGAGCTCAAGGCCATGGGCGTGGACGTGCTGTACGACGACCGGGACGAGCGGCCGGGGGTCAAGTTCAACGAGGCCGACCTGATCGGCTATCCCATGCAGCTCACCCTGGGCGGCAAGGGCCTGAAGAACGGGGTCATCGAGACCAAGGACCGCAAGACCGGCGAGCGCGGCGAGCTGCCCCTGGACAATTTCGCCGAAGCGTTCAAGGCCTGGCGCGAATCCATCTGGAAGAGCTGGGGACTCGACCCGGACTAGGGGACCATGAATCCCATTCTGACGGTCAGCGAACTCACCCGGGGCCTGAAAGAGGTCGTTGAGGCCGAATTTCCCCTGGTCTGGGTACGGGGCGAGGTGACCAATCTGGCCCGGCCCGCGTCGGGCCATGTCTACTTCTCGCTGACCGACGGCCGCGCCTCCTTGAACGTGGTCTGGTTCAAGACCCACCAGCCCGAGGCCAACGCGGACGGCATCCATCCCCTGACCGGCGAGGTCATGGAGCCCGGCACCATGACCACCCCCGACACCCTGGCCGACGGCGACGAGACCCTGTGCGCCGGGCGGCTGACCATCTACGAGGGCCGCTCGGTCTATCAGCTGATCGCCGAGGTGGTGCAGCGCCAGGGAGTGGGCGACCTGGCCCTGCAGTTCGAGACCCTGAAGCGCGACCTGGAGGCCCGGGGCTGGTTCGACGAGGACCGCAAGCAGCCCCTGCCGGACAACCCGGTTCGCGTGGCCGTGGTCACATCCACCAAGGGCGCGGCCGTGCGCGACTTCCTGCGCCTGGCCGAGGCCCGGGGCATGGGCTCGGACATCCGCATCTTTCCCACATTGGTCCAGGGCCGCCAGGCTCCGGCACAGATCGCCCAGGCCCTGGCCGAGGTCGCGGACCACGATTGGGGCGACGGCCTCCGGGCCGAAGTTGTCGCCCTGATCCGGGGCGGCGGGTCGCTGGAGGATTTGTGGGCATTCAATACGGAAGAGGTGGCCCGGGCCGTGCTGGAATGTCCCCTCCCGGTCATCACCGGCGTCGGCCATGAACCTGACCTCACCATCGCCGACTACGTGGCCGACCGCCGCGCCGCCACCCCGTCCCATGCGGCCCAGGAGGTCTGGCCCCGCCGCTCCACGCTCATGCAGGGCGTGGACGAGCTCCAGATGGACCTGGCCCGCGCCTATCGCGACTGTCTGGCGGACAAGGCGGACGCCCTGGCCGGACTGGGACGCGGCCTGGCCTGGCTGTCCCCGGCCCGCAGGCTGGACCGCGCCGGAACACGTCTCAAGGACCTGGGCCGCAGGCTGGCCCGGGCCGGAAGCGGCCTGGCCGTGCAGCCGCAGCGCGATCTTTCCGCACTGGCCCTGCGTCTGGCCAAGGCCCCGGACCCGGCCCGCATCCGGGCCCGCGCCCAAACCCTGCGCCACGCCGCCCTGCGCCTGGACCAGGCCGTGAACGCCCGCCTGGACCGCACCGGAAGCTCCCTGGACCTGGCCTTCGCCAGGCTGGCCGGGCTGGACCCCGAGGCGCCCCTGGCCCGGGGCTACTCCCTGGTGACCGTGGAGCGCACGGGTAAATTCCTGCGCCGGGCCGACGAGACCCGCCCGGGCGACCGGCTGGACATCCGCACCGGGCAAGGCAACGTGGCCGCCCGCGTTGAGGACGAAACCTGATCCCGGCGGCAATCTCCGGCTTTCATCTTTTGCCCACACAGGGTACCAAGGAACGAACCATGAGCAAAAAAGACAACAATATGTCGTTCGAGGCGCGCCTGGAGCGGCTGGCCGAGATCGTGGAGCTGCTGGAGGACGAGGACCTGCCCTTGGAGCGGGGCGTTGCCCTGTACAAGGAAGGAACGGCCCTGGCCAAGGCCTGCTCCAAGCAGCTCCAGGAAGCTCGGAACGAGGTCAAGGTGGTGGCCGAGGGGCTGCTGGAATCCTTTGAGGACCAGGACGGGGAGGACGCGGAGTGAGTCCGTCGGTCAATGAATCGGTCAAGGTTTCGGTCAAGGAGAGGCTGGCCCGGCGGGCCGAACCGGTGCGGGATTACCTGGCCGCCTGCCTGCAAGGCCAGGGTTTTCCCCAGGCCCTGGTGGAGGCCATGGAGTACAGCCTCCTGGCCGGAGGCAAGCGGCTGCGGCCCGTGCTCTGCACCTCGTTCTGTTCTCTCCTGGGCGGGGACGTCCAGGCCGCCCTGCCGTTCGCGGCCGGGTTCGAGCTCATCCACACCTATTCCCTGATCCACGACGACCTTCCGGCCATGGACGACGACGACCTGCGCCGGGGCAGGCCCTCCTGCCACAAGCAGTTCGACGAGGCCACGGCCATCCTGGCCGGGGACGGCCTGCTCACCGAGGCCTTCGGGCTCATGTGCCGCCCGGCGAAGTCCGGCATACCGGCCGACCGCGTGCTGGCCGCGGTGTCGCGGGCCGCCCGTGGGGCCGGGGCCGCGGGCATGGTCGGCGGCCAGCTCCTGGACATGGCCTACACCGGCCGCTCCCAACCTGGAGAAAAGGGCGTTCCCCTGGACGACCTGCGGGCCATGCACGCCATGAAGACCGGCGCGCTCATCACCGGGGCCTGCGTGTGCGGAGCATTGCTGGCCGGGACCGACCAGGCCGGGCTGGACACGGCCGAGACCTACGGCCGCCACGTGGGCGTGGCCTTCCAGATCGTGGACGACATTTTGGACCTGGTGGGCGACGAGAAACAGCTGGGCAAGCCCGTGGGCAGCGACCTGGCCCAGGGCAAGACCACCTACCCCGGACTGCTGGGCCTGGACGAATCGCGGCGGCTGGCCCGGGAGCACGCGGACCAGGCCGCAGGGGCCCTGGATTCCCTCAATGGCGAGGACGCGGTTTTCCTTCGCGATCTCGCCCAATACGTCGTTGACAGGGCTTCCTGAAGCTCCTAGAGGAAGCGCAATCCCATGCACAAGAAGCTGGAACCGACCATCTTGCCCACGCTCAGAGGCCCGGAGGACGTGGCCCGCCTGAGCCTGGAGGAACTCGACATCCTGGCCGACGAACTGCGCCACGTGATCATCGAGCAGGTCTCGGTTTCCGGCGGCCACCTGGCCCCCAACCTGGGCACCATCGAACTCTCCCTGGCCCTGGTCAAGGTCCTGGACCTGACCAAGGACCGGCTGGTCTGGGACGTGGGCCACCAGGCCTACGCCCACAAGATTCTCACCGGGCGCTACGACCGCTTCCACACCCTGCGCCAGATGGGCGGGCTGTCCGGATTCCCGCGCATGGCCGAGTCCGAGTACGACCACTTCGGGGTCGGCCACTCCTCCACCTCCATCTCCGCCGCCCTGGGCATGGCCGTGGCCCGGGACAAGGCCGGGGAGGACCACGCGGTGGTGGCGGTCATCGGCGACGGCTCCCTGACCGCGGGACTGGCCTTCGAGGGGCTGAACCAGGCCGGGGACCAGGAACGGCGCATGACCGTCATCCTCAACGACAACGAGATGTCCATCTCCCAGAACGTGGGCGCGCTGTCGGCCTTCCTGTCCCGGCGGGCCTCCTCGCCGTTCGTGGTGCGCATGAAGGATTTCTTCGACCGCCGCCTGCAGGAGATACCGGGCGCGTTCGGCGAGGAGATCAGGCGCTGGGCCAAGCGCGGCAAGGACTCGTTCAAGAGCTTCTTCACCCCGGGCATGCTCTTCGAAGCCCTGCGCTTCAACTACGTCGGCCCCATCGACGGCCACAACATCCCGTCCCTGGTGGAGACCCTGGAGAACGTCCAGCGCATCCAGACCCCGGTGCTGGTCCACGTCCTGACCACCAAGGGCAAGGGCTACGTCCCGGCCGAACAGAACCCCACCTATTTCCACGGCGTGGGCAAGTTCCAGCCCGAGACGGGCCTGGCCTCGCCCGCGCCCAAGGGCGGCTACGCCTCGTACACCGAGGTCTTCGGCTCCTCGCTCTGCGCCCTGGCCGAACGCGACCCGGGCATCGTGGCCATCACCGCGGCCATGCCCGAGGGCACGGGAACGGACTGCTTCCGCGAACGCTACCCCGACCGCTTCTTCGACGTGGGCATCTGCGAGCAGCACGCCGTGACCTTCGCGGCCGGGCTGGCCACGCGCGGGCTCAAGCCGGCCGTGGCCATCTACTCCACCTTTTTGCAACGCTCCTACGACCAGATCGTGCACGACGTCTGCCTGCAGAACCTGGGCGTGAACTTCTTCGTGGACCGGGGCGGGCTGGTGGGCGAAGACGGGGCCACCCACCACGGGGCCTTCGACCTGTCCTACCTGCGCCACGTGCCCAATCTGGTGGTCATGGCCCCCAAGGACGAGAACGAGCTGGCCCGCATGATGGCCACCGCCTTTGACCATCCCGGGCCCGCGGCCGTGCGCTACCCCCGGGGCATGGGCGTGGGCGCCCTGGTGGAGCCGGAGATGGAGCCGCTGCCCCTGGGCCGTGGCGAGCAGCTGCGGCCCGGCTCGGACGCCGCCATCCTGGCCCTGGGCTCCCGGGTCTATCCGGCCCTGGAGGCGGCCCTGGAGCTGGAACAGGAGCACGGCCTGTCCGTGGCCGTGTTCAACGCCCGCTTTGTCAAGCCCCTGCCCGAGGGCCAGATCCTGGACCTGACCACGGCCTGCAAGCGCCTGGTCACGGTGGAGGAGAACGTGCTGGCCGGGGGCTTCGGCTCGGCCGTGGCCGAACTGCTCATGGACAAGGGCGCGCAGGACGTGCGGCTCAGGCGCCTGGGCCTGCCCGACGCGTTCGTGGAGCACGGCAAGCAGAAGGAGCTGCGGGCCAAGGTGGGCATCGACAAGGGCGGCATTAAAAACGCCGTGCTGCAACTTATCGAAAACAAATAATATCCATTCCACAGACCCGTGCTTGAGATCACCGACGCCATCGCCATCCCCGAGGACGAGCTGACCTACACCGCGGCCCGGGCCTCGGGCCCCGGCGGCCAGCACGTGAACACCACGGCCACGGCCGTGACCGTGATCTTCAACGTGGCCCGGTCGCCCTCCCTGTCGCCCCTGGACAAGATGATCATCCGGGGCAAGCTGGCCCGGCGCATCAACAAGAAGGGCCAGCTCATGCTCACGGCCCGGGGCGAGCGCTCCCAGGCGGCCAACAAACGCGAGGTGACCAAGCGGCTGGAGCGCATGCTGCGCAAGGCCCTGGAGCCGGTGAAGAAGCGCATCCCCACCGGCCCCACCCGGGCCTCCAAGGAGCGGCGCGTCCAGGCCAAGAAGCAGCGCGGGACACGCAAACGCCTGCGGCGCATCACTCCCGGCGATTTCGACTGACCCCAAGGAGCACCCCATGGCCCTCGACCGGCTCGACACCCTGGACCGCGACCAACTCCTGGAATACGTCCACGCCCTGCTCTGGCAGTACCGGCTCATGGACGCCTTCTGGTTCATCAAGGCCGAGGAGGTGTACGGCCTGGCCGCGGCCGAGGATCTCAACGCCCGGGTCTGGGCCAAGCTGGGCGACCTGTCCGCCCGGGACATCGTCAAGCGCTTCGGCCCCTTCGAGCCCGGCCCCGGCCAGACGCCCATCGACGCCTTCCTGGCCGCCTACGCCTACTATCCCTGGGACATGCTGGCCACCTTCGACTGGGTGCGCACCGGTCCGGACGAGCTGACCCTGAAGATGGCCGGCTGCCCGCCCCAGGTGGCCCGGCTCAAGCGGGACCTGGGCGAGTACGCGTGCAAGGAAATGCATTTGGGCGAGTTCAAGGGCTTCCTATCCGTCATCCACCCAAGCCTTCAGGTGGAGTGCCTTTACGCCCCGCCCGACCCCCATCCCGAGGACCACTTCTGCAGCTGGCGGGTGTGGGTGAAGCCGGAAGAATAGCGGTCGGCCGTCACCACGGCCAGATTCGAGACAAGACCTCCAAGCTCTCCTCCACCCCGGTCCGGTGGTCCACCTCCAGGCAGGCCACGGGCTCGGGCAGCCCGGCCAGCCGGGTGAAGATCCGCTCCAGGTCCATGTCGCCTTGTCCCAGGGGCAGGTGGTCGTCCTGTTGCCCCAGATTGTCGTGGGCGTGCAGATGGACCAGGTAGGGCCCCAGCGTGTCCAGCCAGGGGTCCAGGCCCACCACGTCGAACAGGTTGTGGTGGCCCATGTCAAAGCACCAGCCCCCGCCGTGCTCGGCCGCGGCTTGGACCAGGTCCAGCAGGGACCGGGGATCGTGGTCCACCACGTTCTCCAGGGCCAGCCGTGCGCCCAGCTCGGCCAGGGACCGGGCCAGATCGGTCCACAGCGGCAGGGAGAGCTCGTTCCAGCGCGCCTTTTGCTCCAGGGTCATGTAGGACAGGCCCCCGCCGTGGAACACCGCGCTCACGGGCCTGAGCACCTCGGCCACGCGCAGGGTGGCGTCGAAGTAGCGGCGGGCCGTGTCTCGGTCCAGGGCGCGTTCCGAGCCCGGGTCCAGGCCCATGAACGGGCCGTGCAGGGTGGGGCGCAGCCCGGCCTGGTCCAGGGCCCGGGCCAGTCCGGACAGCTCGGCCGGAGTGACGCGGTCCAGATGCCAGGACTCCAGGCAGATTTCAGGCGCGTAGCCCTTGGCCAGCCAGTCGTCCGGGCTGGACAGCAGCCGTGACAGCGGCGCCTTGACCCGCACCTTGCGGCGCAGGTTGTCCGGTGTGGCGCGGGGAATGGATCGGCTCATGGCCAGAGGGTACTACAACACACCCAGGTCGCGGAAGCGGCGGTAGATCTCGCGGCTGACCCAGGCGTCCGTGGCCGCGTAGGTGATCTGCTGCGGGGTGAGGCGTTGCTTGGCCCAGTTGGAACACTGCGCGCCCTTGGAAATGCGGAATCCCAGCAGATTGGCGGCCAGGTTGCGCAGGCCGTGCGTCTGCATCCTGCACTTGGCCGAGATGCGGCCCAAGTCCACGAACCCGGCCGGCTTGAACTCCAGGAGCTTGCGCAGGGCGGCCACGTCGTCGCGCACCGACACCCCGGTCTTGACGATCTCGGGGTCGGACAGGAGGTCCACCAGGCCGTCGCCAAAGCCCAGTTCGCCGAGCTGGAACAGATAGACCACGGTGCGTCCGGCCAGTTGGATCAGGGAGGGCGGGGGCTGCTTCTGGCCCTTGCGGAACACGGGCCTGGTCTCGGTGTCGAAGCCCAGGAGCCGCTCGTCCTTGAGTACGCGCACGGCCTTGACCAACTGGCCCTCGGTGCGCACCAGCTTGACCGACCCCTCCCAACGCGACAAGGGCATCGCGTTGATCTCCTCATTGCTGAACGCCCGCAGGTGTTCGTCGGGAATGTCAGGGGTGCTGCTCATACGGTCAGAAAGCCTCTAAAGGGTGGGCGCATCTTACGGCATTCCCGGCCACCAGTCCAGCAATAGGCCGCCGGAGCCCGGAACCCACCTAAAAATATCCCAAATTCCGAAGTTCCGCCAAACGCGCCTCCTTGTCCTGGTCCCGGCCGGACCGCTCCCCGTTATCCAAGGCCGGGCGGGTGCAGGGCACGCAGCCCAGGGACCGGTACCCCTGGTCGTAGAGCGGGCAATAGGGCAAGCCCTGGTCGTGGATCAGGCTCCAGACGTCCATCTCGGTCCAGGCCAGCAGGGGGTGGGCCCGGTGATGCTCGGGGTCGTGCAGCTTCTCCAGGGGTTCGCGCCCGGCCCGGGTGGCGTGCTCGTCCCCCCGGATGCCGGTGACGAGCAGGTCCACGCCCTCCTGTTCAATGGCCTCCAGCAGGGGCCGCACCTTGAGGGCCGCGCAGCAGGCGGTCTTGTCCCGGGCCACGGGAAAGGCGGCCGGGTCCACCCTGGGCCGGACCACCAGCAGGTCCACGCCCCACTGCCGGGCCACCAGGTCCCGCTGGGCCACGGCCTCGGGAAACTTGATCCCGGTGTCCAGGGAAAGCGCCTTTGGCTTGAGCCCCCGATCCGCCAAGACCCCGAGCCACAGCCACAGGGCCACGGTGGAGTCCTTGCCTCCGGTGAAGGCCACCCGGGAACGGGCCGGGTCGAAGCGTTCGGCCAGCCCGGCCAGAAAGGACCGGGCGTCATGGATCAGGTCGTCGAGTCGGGACACCACACGCCTCCTGCGCGGAGCATAGCAGGCTTGCCCGCCGCCCGCACGGCCCGCGAAACCCTTTGGGGCGCAAGGGATTTCCCCGAGAACGGCTTGACCGGATGCCCCCCTTCCCGTACATCCAGAGAATGCGACAGGCCCCCCCGGACCACCCTTATCCCGAGCCCGCGCCGTGACCTCCGGGCCCGTGCTCCTCGTCGGCCTGGCCGTCCTGCTGCTTGCGGGCGGGACCGTCTGGCTGATGCTGCGGCTGCGGAACCGCGCCCGGCGCCTGGAGCTCGTGGTCAACGCGGCCCGGGACGCCATGGCCCTGATCGGGCCGGACCACACCTACCAGTACGTGAACACCGCCTACCTGGAGCGGACCGGACGGGACCGGAAGCAGATCCTGAGCGAGCACGCGGGCCACATCTGGGGCCAGAGGCACTACGAGATGATCCTCAAGCTCCGCCTGGCCCAGGCCTTCGCCGGGCGGGAGGTCAGCTACGAGGCCTGGTTCGAATCAGCGGACCGCGAGGCCCGCTACCACCGCGTCACCCTCATCCCCTGCCGCCAACCAGGAAAACCGGTTTCCCGGGTAGTGGTGGTGTCCACGGACATCACGGACCGCCACAAGGACGAGCAGGAACTGCAACGCGTCCGCCACGAGTTGGAGGAACGGATGCGCGAGCGGACCGGCGAACTCCTCCGGGCCAACATCCAGCTCCAGGGCGAGGTCAAGGAACGGACCCGCCTGGAGCAGCGGCTCACCGAGGCCAAGGAGGCGGCCGAACGGGCCAGCCGGGCCAAGTCCGAGTTCCTGGCCAACATGAGCCACGAGGTGCGCACCCCTCTGGGGGCCATCGTGGGCATGGCCGAAATCGGCCGGGACACGGTGGAAGACGACGACGTGACCCATCTGTTCCGGACCATCCTGTCCGAGGCCGGCGGGCTCATGAACGTGCTCAACACGGTGCTCGACTTCTCCAAGATGGAGGCGGGCAAGCTGACCCTGGAACGCATGCCCTTCAACCTCCGCTATCTGGTGGAGGATACGGCCGCGGGCTTCGCGCTCCAGGCCCAGCGCAAAGGCCTCGAGCTCATCGCCGCCATCCGGCCGCGCGCGCCCGAGAACCTGGTGGGGGACCCGGGCCGCCTGCGCCAGATTCTGGTCAACCTGATGGGCAACGCCATCAAATTCACGGACCACGGCGAAGTCTCGGTGGTGGCGGACCTGGCCGAGCGGGACCAGGAAGGAGTCCTGGTGCGGTTCGAGGTCCAGGACACGGGCATGGGCATTCCGACGGAACGCCAGGCGGCCGTGTTCGAGAGCTTCACCCAGGGGGACGGCTCCACCTCGCGCACCCACGGCGGCACCGGCCTGGGCACCACCATCGCCAAGGAGCTGGCCGAGATGATGGGCGGCTCCATCGGCCTGGAATCGAAGCCGGGCCGGGGCAGCCTGTTCTGGTTCACGGCCCGGTTCGGGCTCCAGGAGGAGACCCGGTCCGCCGCTCCGGACGCCACCGGCCTGGACGGGCGCAACATTCTGGTGGTGGACGACAACCCGCGCTCACGGCGGGCCACGGCCGAGCACGTGGCGGCCTGGGGAGCCCGGGCGGCCACGGCCGGCACCGCTGCCAAGGCCCTGGACCTGCTGGCCCAGGCCCTGGCCGGAGGCGACCCCTATCACATCCTGATCACCGACCTGAGCATGCCGGACATGGACGGCTTCGGCCTGGCCGGAGAGGTCCGCGCCCGACGCGAATACGACGCCGTTCCCATCGTGCTCCTGACCGAGGCGACCATGATCGGGCACGGCGAGGCCTGCCGGCAGGTGGGCATCCAGGCCTATCTGCCCAAGCCGGTCAAGCGCGACGACCTCCACAGGGCCCTGCAGGCCGTGCTGAGCGCGGACCAGGACTTCGGCGACAAGGACCGGGACAAGCTGGTGACCAAGCACCGGCTGGCCGAGACCCGGCGCCCCCTGGCCCGGGTCCTGGTGGTGGAGGACCACCCCACCATCCGCGAGGTGGCCCGCCGCCACCTGGAGAACCTGGGCATGGACGTCACCCTGGCCGCGGACGGCCGGGAGGCCGCCGACCTGTTCGGCCGCATGACCTTCGACCTGGTGCTCATGGACGTGGAGATGCCGGTCATGGACGGATTCGAGGCCACCCGGATCCTGCGGGCCAGGGAGGAGCGGGTGCGCAAGCTGGCCGGGGACGAGTACGCCGAACGCACGCCCGTGCTGGCCCTGACCGCCCACACCGGGGCCGAGTTCCGCCGGCGCTGCCTGGACGCGGGCATGGACGACCGCCTGCTCAAGCCCATGACCCGGGCCGCGCTCAAGGCCGCGGTGACCCGATGGCTGCCGGACCAGCCCCTGGGCGGAGACGAGCCGGAGCCCGAACAGGCCGGAGAGGCCGCGTCCGGCGACGCGCCCCGGGACGAACCCATGAACGTGGCCCAGGCCGTGGCCGAGTTCGGCGGGGACGAGCCCTTTGTGCGCAACCTGGCCCTGGCCTTTCTGGAACGCACGGCGGTCCAGGCCGCACGCCTGGCCGAGCTTGCCGAGCAGGGACAGGGCGCGGCCCTGGCCGACGAGGCCCACGCCATCAAGGGCGGCGCGGCCAGCCTGGCCGCCTTTCCCCTGTCCGAGGCCGCCCGGGTGGTGGAGGACATGGCCCGGGCCGGAAACCTGGACCTGGCCCGGCTGGGCGTGAACGCGGTTCAGGAACGCCTGGCCGAGCTCCAGCACTTCGCGTCCCAAAACTGGCCCCAGCCGGTTACCGGCAAGGACTCTTAGGACAGGGCCTCACAGCGATCATCACCCGTCACCGGATCATCATCACCGCGCTTCGGGCTAATCCAGAGTGCGTCTGAAGAATTTCAACCCGACGACAATCACGACCGTCCAAAAGATCAGGATGGGCCAGGCGTGGTGCAGGGACTCGGACAGCCCGTTGCCCTTGAGCAGGATGCCCCGGACCAGGCGCAGGAAATGGGTCAGGGGCAGGACCGAGCCGATGGCCTGGGCCCACTGGGGCATGCCCCGGAACGGGAACATGAACCCGGACAGCATGAGGGAAGGCAGGAAGAAGAAGATGGACAGCTGCACGGCCTGGAGCTGGTTGCGGACCACGGTGGAGATGGTCACGCCCACGGACAGATTGGCCCCGATGAAGATCAGGGTCAGGAGCAACAGCAGGACCAGGGAGCCGTGCATGGGCACGTCGAACAGAAGCCGGGCCGCGCCCAGGATGAGCCCCACCTGGATGTAGCCCACCAGGATGTAGGGCAGGATCTTGCCCACCGTGACTTCCAGGGGCCTGACCGGCGTGGTCAGCAGGTTCTCCAGGGTGCCCCGCTCCCGCTCCCGGGTGATGGCCAGGGCGGTGATCAGGA
This sequence comes from Desulfovibrionaceae bacterium, assembly GCA_963666895.2. Classification (GTDB taxonomy): domain Bacteria; phylum Desulfobacterota; class Desulfovibrionia; order Desulfovibrionales; family Desulfovibrionaceae. The sequence continues at coordinate 354,428 of CAXXNS010000001.1, forward strand.
CCAGGGTGAAGGTCAGGATGACGCCCATGAGCCCGGGCACGATGTTGTAGCGGGTCTCGGCCTCGGGGTTGTAGTCGGCGTGCAGCCGGACCTCCACGGGCGACGGGCCCGGAGACAGATCGGCCAGGGGCCCTACCAACAGCGGGGCCAGGGCCTGGTCCACGATGGCCTGCATGCTCTTCATGGCCGCGCCCGTGGCCACCGGATCCGTGGCGTCCGCCTCCACGAGCAGCACCGGGCGTTCGCCGCGCACCAGGGACCGGCCGAAGTCCTGGGGAATGGTCAGGCCGAACTGGACCTCGCCCAGCCGCAGCAGCTCGGTGACCTCGTCCCGGGTGGCCGCGTGATGGGTGACCTGGAAATACTCGCTGTTCTGCATGGAGGCCACCACGGCCCGGGCGTAGGGCGAGTTGTCCGCGGACAGCACGGCCGTGGGCAAATGCCGGGGGTCGGCGTTGATGGCGTAGCCGAACAGGATGAGCTGCATGATGGGGATGCCGATCATCATGCCGAAGGTCAGCCGGTCGCGGCGCATCTGCACGAACTCCTTGCGCACGATGGCCCCGAACCGGCCCAGGGAGAAGCGCTTCAGCAGGGGGAGGGCCATGTCAGTTCCTCGCCGCCGTGCGCATGAGATCGATGAAGACCATCTCCAGTTCGGTGTCCACCCAGCGCCAGTCGAACCCGTCACAGTGGCGCGTGGCGGCCCGCTCCAGGGCCTCCTTGTCCCGGCCGGCCACGTGAACCAGGGTGCCCACGGCCACCACCTGGTCCAGGCCCGGCTCCGAGGCCAGTTCCCGGCGCAGGGCGTGGATGGCCTCGCCGTTCCCTTCCCGGCCGCTGACCTCCATGGTCACCAGGCCCGAGTCGCTCACCAGCTCCCGGGGCGTGCCCTGGGCCAGCAGGTTGCCGTAGGCGATGTAGGCCAGCCGCGTGCAGCGTTCGGCCTCGTCCATGTAGTGGGTGGAGATGAGCGCGGTGACGCCCTGGGCGGCCAGGTCGTGCACCTCGTCCCAGAAGTCCCGGCGCGCGCCCGGGTCCACACCGGCCGTGGGCTCGTCCAGGAGGAGCAGTTTCGGCTTATGCTGGGTGCAGGCGCCCAGGGCCAGCCGCTGCTTCCAGCCCCCGGACAGGGCCCCGGCCAGATGGTTGGCGTAGCGGGAAAGCCCCATGCGCTCGATGGTCTCGTCCACGGCCTGGCGCACATTGGGCAGGCCGTAAACCCGGGCCATGAACTCCAGGTTCTCGCGCACGGTCAGGTCCTCGTACAGGCTGAAGCGCTGGGCCATGTAGCCCACCTGGGGCTTGATCTCGTCGGCCCGGGTCAGGATGTCCAGGCCCAGGGCCGTGCCCGAGCCGCCGTCGGGCCTGAGCAGGCCGCAGACCATGCGGATGAAGGTGGTCTTGCCCGAGCCGTTGGGGCCCAGGAAGCCGAAAATCTCGCCCCGGGCCACGCGCATGTCCACCTTGTTGACCACGGTGCGGGCGCCGAAGACCTTGGTCAGGCCCTGCGCGTCGATGACCGGCTCGCGGTTCATTCCGGGGCTCCCTCCAGGAACACGTCCACGGGCTGGCCCGTGCGCAGCGCCATGTCTTGGCCGGGGTCGGGCCGGGCCTCCACGCGGTAGACCAGCTTGGCCCGGTTCTGGGAGGAGTAGATCACCGGCGGGGTGAACTCCTCGTCCGGGGAAACAAAGGTGATGGTGGCGGCCACGGTCTCATCCGTGCCGTCGCGGCCCACCCGCAGGGCCATGCCCGGGGCCAGGCTTCCGGCCAGGGTTTCGGGCGCGTAGAAGATGACCTTGACGTTGTCCGGCGGCAGCAGGGAGACCACGGGCTTGCCCGCCCCCACCCATTCGCCGGGCTCGTAATAGGTATCGAACACCAGCCCGGCAGCGGGCGCGGACTGGCGCTTCTGGTCCAGGTTCCAGCGGGCCTGGACCAGCTTGGCCCGGGCCGCCTCCACCTGGGCGCGGGCCGCCTCCACCTCGCCCTCACGGCCGCCCAGCCGGGCGGTCTCCAGCTCCGAGGCGATGCGGCTGACGGTCTGCCGGGCCTGGTCGTAGGCCGTGCGGGCCTGGTCCAGCTCCTGGGCCGAAATGGTGGCCTCGTCGTACAGGGCCTGCTTGCGCTTGTAGTCCGTGCGCGCGTACTCCAGGCTGGCCCGGGCCTCGGCCAACTGGGCCTGGATGGCGGCCAGCTCGGTGGGCCGCTGCCCTTCCTGGATGTCGGCAAGCTTGTTCTCGGCCTGCTTGAGATTCTCCTCGGCCTCGCTCACGGCCGCGGCCTCGAACCCGTCCTCCAGGCGGAACAGGTCGGCCCCGGCCGCCACCTGGTCCCCGCGCCGCACGGACAGCTCCAGCAGCTCCCCGGCCAGGGGCGCGGCCACGTGCACGTAGTCGCCCTCCACCCAGCCCTGGAAGGCCGCCTCGTTGTCCGAACAACCGGAGACCATCAGAACGCAGACGGCCGCCAGCCACATCAGGACGGTTCTCATGACTCGCTTCCTCCCATGGCGATGGCTGCCTCGGGCCCGACCAGCAGTCTCCGGAAGGCCAGCCAGTTGCGTTCCACCTGCCCCTCCAGGTCGTATTCCCCGCGGCGCAGCCGTTTCATGTGCAGGGGCATCAGAAGCTGGCCCATGAAGATCACGGCCAGGTCGGCGGGCGACAGGTCGCCGCGCACCTCGCCCAGTTCCTGGCCCCGGGCCACAACGGCCGCGATGCCCCGGGCCACCCGGTCCTGGGCCTCGATCATGAGCAGGCGCAAGGGATTGTCCCCGGCCAGGACCTCGTCGGAAAAGATCAGCCTGGGCATGGCCGGATAGGCCCGCAACAGGGTCATCTGCCGGGCCAGGAGCTTTTCCATGCCTTCCAGGGCGCTGGACTCGGTCAGGGCCCGGGTCAGGTTCTTCTCCAACTCGCCGCGCAGCACCGCGAAGGCCGCCCGGACCATGTCGTCGCGCCCGCCGAAATGACGGTACAGGGCCGAGGGCACCAGGCCCACGTCCTGGGCCACCGAGGCCACGGTCACGGCCTTGAGCCCGCCCTCGGCCAGCTTGAGCACGGAGCGGACGATCTGCTCGCGCCGCTCTTCGCCGCTCATGCGCCGTGCCCGGCCGTTGCCGTTGCCTCCGGGACGCCGATTACGCTTTTTCCTGTCGTTTCCCGATGAGTCCGCCATGCGCCGATGTTCCTTTTTGTTGTGAATGTGAATTCACATTCACCAAATTCGCGGCCCCTTGTCAAGCCCCCTGTTCACTGTGTATCCCATGCCCACATGACCGCGAAACCGACTCCATCCCGCTCCCCGGCCCTGCGCGCGGCGCGCTTCCTGGCCAGCCCGGCGGGCATGCTCCTGATCGCCCTGGGTCTGCTGGTGCCCGGGGTGTTCCTGCCCCTGGTCACCGTGGAGAAGCTCCTGATCTTCACGGACCAGATCTCGCTCTACGGCGGGATCATGGACCTCTACTCCAGCCAGGAATACTTCCTGGCCACGGTGCTCCTGGCCTTTTCCATGGTCTTCCCCCTGGCCAAGATCCTGGTCGGCCTGACCGTGGCCTTCAGCCGCCGGGGGACCGCCCCCTCGGCCCGGCTGCTCCCGGTCCTGTCCTGGCTGGGCAAGTGGAGCATGCTCGACGTGTTCATCGTCGGCCTGCTGGTGCTGTCCATCAAGTCCAACCTGCTGGCGGACGCGGGCACCGAACCGGGCCTGTACTTCTTCACCGCCTCCATCATCCTGTCCCTGGTGGCCACCCAGCGGCTGCTCAAGCCGTCCCGGGCCGCCAACCCCTCGCGCTGACCCGGCCTTTCCGGCCCATTTCTTTCCGCATTCCCCGCCACGGGGGTTTCATGGCGTGCAAAATGGTGTATAGCGTATAAAGAAATCCCTTTCACGCTGAGAGGCCCCATGCCCGAACAGACTCTGGACCTGATCTACGTGGGCGACGACCAGGACAACTACGGCACCATCGCCGACGCCCTGGCCGGCTCCCCGGAGCACGGCCTGAACCTGACCCGATTCGAGCACATGGACGAGGCTCTGGAGTACGCCGAGGCCAACTCCCCGGACGCCGTGCTCCTGGACCTGGAGCTGTCCGACCTCAAGGAGGATGTCTCCCTGCGCGCCCTGCCCGATCTGTTCACCAACCTGCCCATCGTGGTCTTTTTCGGCGCGGAGCCGGACGAGGACACCCTGGAGGCCGTGGACGCGTTGACCAAGGACTACCTGGTCAAGGAGCAGCTCACCGGACAACTCGTGTCCAAGGTGGTGCGCCAGGCCGTGGAGCGCGGCACCTCCCAGGCCCGCATGCGGCACACCAGGGAAGCCCTTGAAGACTGGGTCAAGCAGCGCACCCAGGACCTGACCGAGGCCAACAAGGCCCTGCAGATGGAGGTCGAGGAGCGCAAGCGCGCCCAGCACGAGCTGGCCGAGAGCCGCCGCATGCTGGCCATGGTCACGGACAACATCCCGGCCCTGGTGGCCTTTGTGGACAAGGACAGGCGCTACCGCTTCGCCAACCGCCGCTACGAGACCCTGCTCGGCCGGTCCCTGGACAACATCATCGGCGCCCACGTGCGCGACGCCCTGGGGGAGCACTACCCCGGCAAGGTGGAGCAGCACATCGAGGCCGCCCTGGCCGGCCGGACCGTGGGATACGAGTTGGAGTTCGCCAGCGGCGAATCCCAGGAGCCGCGCTGGCTGCAGATCACCTACATTCCCTTTCTGAACGACCAGAACGCGGTGGAGGGCTACTTCGTCCTGGGCAGCGACGTCACCGAGCGCAAGCAGAACGAGGACGCCCTGCGCGAACACCGGCGGCTGCTGCAGAACATCCTGGACGGCATGGGCGCGGCCGTGTTCTTCATCGACGCGGACGAGCACGTCATCACCGAGGCCAACGAGATCGCGGAGGTGTTGACCGGCCTGCCGCGGCGGGAGATCGTGGGCAGCAAGTGGGAGGATCTGATCCGGGTCAGCAATCCCGCCAAACAGGAGGACGAGGGCGCGGAAATCGGGGCCAAGAGCCTGAACAAGGAAATGGTCATCACCCGCCGCGACGGGCAGAACGTGCCCGTGACCAAGTCGCTGTTGCCCGTGACCATCGCGGGCCAGCCCCACCACGTGGCCATCCTCTTCGACATGACCGAGCGCAAGGCCATGGAGCGCCAGCTGGCCTACGCCCAGAAGCTCGAAAGCGTGGGCCAGCTGGCCGCAGGCATCGCCCACGAGATCAACACGCCCATCCAGTACATCGGCAACAACCTCCAGTTCCTCAAGCAGATATTCGAACAGCTGGCTCCCATCCTGTCCGCCAACCCCAACCTGGCCGCCTGTCTGGCCACCAAAGACGAGGACGAGCCCCCGGCCGAAGACCGGACCAGGCTGGTGGAATCCCTGCTGGACGAGGTGCCCCAGGCCCTGGAGGAGTCCCTGGAGGGCGTGGAGCGGGTGGCGGGCATCGTCCTGGCCATGAAAAAGTTCTCCCACCCCGACGTGGAGGAGTGGAAGCACGTGGACCTCAACGACGCGGTCAAGAGCACCGTGACCATCACCCGCAACGAGTGGAAGCACGTGGCCGACGTGGTCACGGACCTGGACGGGGGGTTGCCTCTGATCTCCGTGGTGCCCGGGGACATCAACCAGGTCATCCTCAACCTGCTGGTCAACGCGGCCCACGCCATCCGCGACAAGACCGGCGGCCAGGGGGGCAAGGGAACCATCACCATCCGCACCCGGGCCCTGGACGACGACAAGGTGGAGCTGTCCGTCACCGACACCGGCATCGGCATCCCCGAGGACAACCGCACCCGCATCTTCGACCCCTTCTTCACCACCAAGGAGGTGGGCACGGGCCAGGGGCTGGCCATCACCCTGTCCGTCATCGAGAAGCACGGCGGAAGCATCGACTTCGAATCCGCTCCGGGCCAGGGGACCACCTTCACCGTACGGCTGCCCAGGGAGCCGAAACGCAAGGAGCCGTCGTGACAAACCGCAACCCGGGGAATGCGATGCGCGTCTTGTTCGTCGAGGACGACACCAAGCTTGTGAACAGCCTGCGGCGCATGGCCAAGTCCCGTCCGGACCTGGAAGCCCACTTCGCTCAGGACGGCGAGGCGGCCCTGAAGGTCCTGGCCGAAACCACCGTGGACATCGTGGTGGCGGACATGCGCATGCCGGTCATGGACGGGGCCACGCTGCTCAACATCGTCCAGGACAAGTACCCCGAGGTGGCCCGCATCGTGCTGTCGGGCCAGTCGGAACGGGACTCGGTCTTCCAGGTGGTCAAGCCGGCCCACCAGTTCCTGAGCAAGCCCTGCCCGTTCGAGGAGATCATGGCCGTGCTGGAGCGGGTCTACAGGCTGCGCTCCGTGTTCACGGACAAGCGGCTGCGGGACGTGGTCTGCCGCATCGACATGCTCCCGGTGCTGCCCGACAGCTACAAGAAGCTGCTGGCCGAGATCGAGAGCGAGAACTGCTCCATGTCCAAGGTGGGCGCGCTCATCGCCAAGGATCCGGCCCTGACCGCGGACATCCTCAAGGTGGTCAACTCCTCCTTTTTCGGCCTGCCCCAACCCGTGTCCACGCCCGTCAAGGCGGCCACCTACCTGGGCACGGACCTGCTGCGCGGGCTCATCATCTCCGCCAACCTCTTCTCCACCTTCGACTCGGCCAGCTACCGGGACTTCTCCGTGGCCCTGCTCTGGAACCACGCCATGAACACGGCCCTGTTCTGCCGCACCCTGTGCCGCCGGGAGCCGTTCAACCTGGACGGGGACGAGGGTTTCAACGCCGGGCTGCTGCACGACCTGGGCAAGCTCATCCTGGCCGAGAAGTTCCCGGACGACTACCGCCAGGTGCTGACCATCCTGAAAAAGAACGCCATGCCCACCTTTCAGGCCGAGCAGGAGGTCTTCGGCGCCACCCACGCCGAGCTGGGCGCCTACCTGCTGGGCCTGTGGGGCTTCCCGGAAAGCACGGTCAAGGCCGTGGCCGGGCACCACCAGCCTGAGCGGTACAACGAGGAACGCCCGCCCCTGCTCACGATACTGCACGTGGCCAACGTGCTGGAGCACGAACTGGTGGTCATCCACCACGACCGCGCCCTGCCCCACGCCCAGGAGGGATACCTGGAGCATGCGGGCGTGGACCCGGAGACCATGACCGCCTGGAGGGAGACCTGCCAGGAGCTGCTTCTTCAGGACTCTTCAGCCGAGGAGGCGCAGGCATGAACAAGCGCATCCTGTTCGTGGACGACGACGAGAACATCCTGCGTTCCTTCGCCCGCAACCTCAAGGCCGACTACCAGGTCAGCACGGCCACCGGCCCGGAACAGGGTCTGGCCACGCTGAAAAAGAGCAAGGCGTTCGCGGCCGTGATCTCGGACCTCAAGATGCCCGGCATGGACGGCATCGCCTTCCTGCAGAAGGTGGCCACCACCCACCCGGCCACCATCCGGGTCATGCTGACCGGGTTCGCGGACCTGGAAGTGGCCATGAACGCGGTGAACAAGGGACACGTGTTCCGCTTTTTGACCAAGCCCTGCGACCTGGACACCCTCAAGGCCACCGTGGGCGCGGCCGTGGAGCAGTACCGGCTCATGCGCTCCGAGCGGGTGCTCCTGGAAAAGACCCTCAAGGGCTGCATCGAGGTGCTCACCGAGACCCTGTCCCTGGTCAACCCGGAAGCCTATGGCCGGGCCACCCGGCTGCGGCGGTACGTCCAGGCCGTGGCCGGGCAGTTCATGACCAAGGGGCTGTGGAAGTACGAGATGGCGGCCATGCTCTCCCAACTGGGCTGCCTGATCGTGTCCGAAGAGGCCGTGCGCAAGGCGGCCCTGGGCAAGGAACTCGTGGGCGAGGATCTCCAACTCTTCCAGATGGCCCCGGAGATCGGCCGCAACCTGCTGGAGAAGATCCCGCGCATGGGCGACATCGCGCACATGGTGGCCTACCAGATGAAGGGCTTCGACGGCTCGGGCTTTCCCCTGGACAACGTGGCCGGCGAGGACATCCCGCAAGGCGCCCGGCTCCTCAAGCTGGTGTTGGATTTCGACGCCGAGGTCACCGGCGGAAAGACCTGGGGCGAGGCCTTCCTGGCCCTGGAGAAGAAGGCCGAGCAGTACGATCCCGAACTCATGTACTACCTGGAGGGCGCCCTGGGCACGGCCGCCCGGTACAAGACCGTCAAGCTGCCGGTGAAAAAACTGCGCAAGGGCATGATGCTGCACCAGGACGTGCGGGCCACGACCGGCGTCTTCCTGGCCCGGCAGAACCTGGAGATCAACGACGTCATCCTCTCCCGGCTATTGGGATTCGCCAAGACCGTGGGCGTGGTCGAACCCATCGAGGTGCTCATCCCCCTGGAACAGGGCCCGGCCCGGCCCGAGGAGGACGCGTCCGACCAGGATTGACCGGGCTATTGCGGCATGGAACCGAAGCTCATCTGCCGCTTCTGGTATCCGGCCGGAGGCTCGAACAGGGACGCGGGCTGCGTTCCCTCCTGGACGTTGCGCAGCTCCTCCAGGGAGCCGTCCTCGTCCTGGGAGCGCATGGCCACGCCCAGATCCTCGGACTCCCAGACCGTGCTGACCACGTCGCCGGACATGCCGCCCATGGCCTGCTCGATCTCGGCCCGGATCTCCGGGGGCATGTTGGACAGGTCGGGCATCTGGCCCATCATGTCGCCCATGTGGGTGACGACCCGGTACTTGGTGCAATGGTAGCCGTTGACCGTTTCCGTGCCCAGCTTGGTGACATCCTGGCCGTCCGCGATGTCCTGGGCCACGGTCATGTCCACGTCGTCCGGGTTGACCACGGACTCCATGTAGACCTTCTCGTCATCGTCGATCATCCACATGACGTTCAGGTCCATGCGGATGATCATGGCGCCGCCGGGCTGATCCACGCGCATCCTGTCGCCGCCCATGTAGACCTTGTAGGTCTCTTCCGTGCCGTCCGCGTCCCGGGTGTAGTTGTCCGCGGAAAACTGCTTCTTGGTCAACATCTGGGCCTGGGCCGTCACGGCCGCCAGTGTCAGGGCCAACGCCAGGGCCAGGATCATGAACCGTTTGCTCATCCAATCACTCCTTGTTTGTCCATACGCGGTACGTTGTCCCTAGCACAACTCAAGAAACGTTTACGAGTTTTTTCTCCTCAAAACCGACCGGAAAAGGAGGGCTCTTGCGACTTCCTTTCTTGAAAAACAAGACAAAGTCTTGGTTTGAGTGACCACTCACAGCCTTACCTGAGGCTTTTTATGGACAATTTAATTTTGGTGCTTTTTTTGCTTAATTATCACACCCTGGAAAACAAACGCACACGATACCAACAATATAGAGCACCGCGTTTCACAAACCAAATAAGCCGAGCAGCAACAAATGAACAAAATCCGCATCGCCCTTCTGGCCCTGGCCCTGACCGTCATCGCCATACCCACCGTAGCCCAGGCCGCCGGCCTCGGCGTGGCCGGGGACTACAACGTGTTCGTGTTCGGGGATTTCACCGCCACCTTCTCCGAGATCAAGGGGCGGGCCGCCGTGGGCGGCAACGCGGAGTTCAACGGCTACGGCGTTGGAACGGGGCTCACCTCGGGCAGCACGGACAACGTGTTGATGGTCGGCGGAGATCTCGACTTCACCAACGGGCAGGTCTATTACGGGGACGCGCAGGTCGGCGGCAGCGCGACACTCACCAGTTTCGGCAGCCCCAACGGCAAGGTATATCCCAACGCCGTGATCCCCATCGATTTCAACAATGAAAAAACGCGTCTGATAAACCTGTCCGCCAACCTTGCGAGCATGAAGGGAACCGGCACGGTTGCCATTGGAGGCACGACCCTGACCCTGACCGGAAGCTACACCACCGGGTTGGAGGTCTTCAATCTCGACAGTTCGGACCTGACGGGCATCACGAAGCTGAGCTTGGCCAACGTCACCGGCGGCGCCACCATCGTCATCAACATTTCCGGCACGAGTATCGACCTCAGCAAGATTCAGGACATGGAATATTTTGAATCCTACAGCGAATACATCATCTTCAACTTCTCCGAAGCCACGACGGTATCGCTGAAAGACGTCGAAGGCTCGATCCTGACTCCGTCAGCGGCCGTCAGTGGTACGTGGGGATATATGGACGGCACGCTCATCGCGGACTCGTACGAGGGCCATACGGAATTCCATGACGTCCCGTTCGAGGGCGACCTGCCCACCCCGATCCCCGGGGCGGCCTGGCTGCTCGGCACCGGCCTGCTGGGCCTGGTCGGCTTGCGCCGGAAGTTCCACAGCTAGCTTTTTTCATAGCCAAAACAAAATGGCCGCTCCGGTTGGGGCGGCCTTTTTCTTGTTTTTCAAGACGGACTGCAAATAAAAAGACCCTGGATTACTCCAGGGCCTTGATATTGATGGCGGAGCCGACGAGACTCGAACTCGCGACCTCCGGCGTGACAGGCCGGCGTTCTAAACCGACTGAACTACGGCTCCGCATGATCAGCTATATCGTTATGTAAAGAACCATCGCTGGTGGGCGGAACAGGGCTCGAACCTGTGACCCCCGGCTTGTAAGGCCGATGCTCTCCCAACTGAGCTACCCGCCCGGGAGAAAGTGGCATCTAGCGTCAACCGGGGTGGTTTGTCAACAGGATTCTTTCTTCGGCCCGACACTTTCCGAAAACTCAGGAACCAAGCGGTAAAAGCCGCCCGGACCGCAGCCGGGCCCAACCCAGGGCCAGACCCTGAAGGCACATGCCGACCACCCCGTCCCCGGCCAGGCCCCTGTCCAGACCCGGGTCCAGGCCGCCCCCGGACAACAGCCGGTCCAGCTGGTCCGCGTCCAGGTCCACGGTATCCGGCCCGGGCCGCACCAGGATTCGCGCCCAGGCCGCAGGCCGGAACTCCCGGCCGGTCAATTTCCCCAGCACGCTCCCCTGCCAGGATGTCCTGGCGGGCATGCGGGCCAGGGCCAACGCGTGCAGAAACACCACCTTGCCGCCAAACCCCCAGACCTCACCCGGCGGCAGGCCGGAAAAATCCGTGCCCGGCGGGCAGTCCAGGTCATCGGGATCGAGCCGGGTACCGGGCAGGTCCGGTATCCGGTCCAGGCGTTCGGGCTCAACGTCCGGGCCGGGCTTTTCCAGGCAGGCCACGAAAAACCCCTGGCCCTCGGACGCCTCGGACACCTTGAGCACGCCGTCCAGCTCGGCCTCGTCCAACAGGAATCCGGACGGACGGTCCAGGGGGCGCAGGACCAGCCCCAGCTCATCCAGGGCGTAGCGCACCTGGGCCTCGTTCTCGTCCGGGTTGGTGGTGCAGGTGGAATAGACCAGCCGCCCGCCCGGGCTGAGCAGCCGGGCCGCCCGGGCCAGCAATTTCCGCTGCAAACGGATCATGGGCTCCACCCGCGCGCCCTGCCACAGCTCCCTGGCCCGGGGGTGCTTGTCCGTGGTGCCCCAGCCGCTGCACGGCGGGTCCAGGAGGATGCGAGGAACCGTGTGGTCCGGCTCCCATTGAAGCCGCTCGGCCGCCACGCGCAGGGTGGCCACGTTCACCGCGCCGGTGCGGGCCAGGTTGGCCCGGAGCACGGCCAGCCGGTCCGGCGAGGGCTCGCAGGCCGCCACCATGCCCGATGGACCGGCCAATTCGGCCAGGATGCCGGTCTTGCCCCCGGGCGCGGCGCAGAGGTCGAAAACAAGGCTGCCCGGCTCCGGGGCCAGGGCCAGGGGCGGCAACATGGAGGAGCGGTCCTGCACGTAAATTAGGCCCAGCCTGGCGGCCAGGCTGCGGCCCAGGGGCTTGGGCTGGCTGGTCAGGACCCGGGCGTGGTCGAAAAAGGGCTCGGGCTCGAACCCGTACCCCTGCGAGCGCAGCAGGCCCTCCACCACGGGGTGGGCCTCCCGGGGTGCGGTGATGCGAAAGTAGCGCCTTGTCCCGGCCTTCATGAATGGTTTCGCCTCCGATTTCTTGCCGTTCGTGCCTGGCAGGGCCATAGCCCGGCCCTCCGCCCTTGGCAACCGCCCAACCCCGGGCAAAAAGGGGCGCCTCAACCCTTTGCATCCCCAAACGGAAACTGGTAAGACCTTGGCTGTTCCCGTCCGGGACCGGTCCGCGCGTCCGGTGCGGCCGTGAACAAGCTGAAGAGTACGTCCACATACCTGCGGGCCGAGGCCCGCCACTGGAGAACAATCATGCCCAAGAAAGCTGTGCTCGCCCTGGCGGCGTGCCTGCTGGCCGTCCTGCTCGTGGCGCCGACCCAGGCTCAGGCGGCCAAGACCTATGTGGTCATTCCCTATACCTATTTCGGCCCCGAAGCCTACCAGCACTACGGCAAGGCCATCCGCTCGGAGATGTCGCGCAAGCTCCGCATGCCCGGCGACTTCGAGCCGGTCCAGGAGTTCACCCTGGACGGCCAGGACCCGACCCCGCCCCAGTCCAGCGCGGACGCCTCCTCGCTCCTGGCCCGGCTGGGCGCGGACTACCTGGTCTTCGGCAACGTGACCATCTCCGGCGACCAGGCCGTGATGAACACCACGGTGCAGGACGCCACGGGCGCCACCTTCACCGAGGACCTCGAAGCGCCCCTGGACGAGCTTTCCCTGAAGATCGGCTCCGTGGCCCAGGGCCTCCAGGACCAGATATTCCCGGATCAGATACAGGCAGGCCAGCCCGGCGGCGGCCCCGCTCCCGGCGGGCACAACGCCCCGTCCAACCCCGACATCCTGAGCGCCAACACCGGCCAGGCCTACACGGGCGACCCCATCTCCAGCATCAACCCGCAGTTCAAGTACGAGGGCGGCGCCCAGACCGAGGGCCGCTGGCAGAGCCAGGGCTTCCGCTGGGCCTCGCGCTCCATGACCGTGGCCGACGGCGACGGCGACGGGAAAAACGAAATCTTCATCCTCAGCGACAAGCGCATCCACGCCATGCGCGTGGAACAGGGCAAGCTCATCGAGGTCAACGCCATGGAGCTCTCCTCCCGGGGCGAGCACATCCGCATCTCGGCCCTGGACCTGGACCGCGACGGGGCCTCGGAGATCATCCTGTCCTCGCACCGGGACGACTATCCGGACTCCGCCATCCTGTCCTGGAAGAACGGCCGCTTCTCCGTGGTGGCCGAAGACCTGGACTATTACCTGGCCGTGGTCAGGATGCCCCCGAACTACGCTCCCGTGCTCATCGGCCAGGACAAGGGCGAACGCTCCCTGCTGGAAAACGACGACGTGGTGGAGCTCCTGCTCCAGGGCGGCGAGCTGGTGCCGGGCAAACGCGTCCTGCTGCCCCCCTGGGGCAACGTGTTCAACATCGTCTATCTTCCCGAGGGGGATTCCTGGAAGCTCATCGTCAACGACGAGTTCTCCCGGCTCAACGTCTACGACCAGCACCTTGAGCTGCTCTACCAGACCCAGGAAACCTACAACTCCTCGGCCATCGACCTGCCCCTGCCCGCGGTGCTCATGCCCGGCCTGGGCGAGTCCAACCGGCCCGACGCCATCATGAACAACGACTACTACGTGCCCCTGCGCATGATGGTCACCGACCTCTCGGGCTCGGGCAAGTGGGAGCTCCTGGTCAACCGCGACGTGTCCGTGGCCATGACCATCTTCTACCGCTTCCGCTCCTTCATCCAGGGCGAGCTGCACGCCCTGTTCTGGGACGGAACCGGCCTGACCCTGGCCTGGAAGACGCGGCGCATCAAGGGCACCATGGTGGACTACGACATCGCCGACATCAACAACGACGGCAAGCCCGAGCTGGTGGTCCTGCTCAACACGTACCCCGGCGCGCTCCAGCTTGAATACAGAAAAACCGTGATCATCGCGTACGATCTGAACATCTAAAAAGATGGAATTGAGGGGGGAGATTATGAAACGGTTCGGTTTGTTGCTTCTGGCTCTTCTGGCCTGTTTGGCGCTCTTCGCCTGCGGCGGCGGCGAGGAAAAGGCCGAGACCCCGGCCGACACCGCCACCGATACCGCCACCGAGGCGGCCGCTCCGGTGGAGACCATCGAGCTGACCTACGCCAACTTCCCGCCCGCCTTCACCGTGCCCTGCGTGCAGATGGAGCACTGGAAGGAAGTTGTCGAGGAGCGCACCGAAGGCCAGGTCAAGGTGGCCACCTTCCCGGGCGGCACCCTGCTCAAGTCCAAGAACATGCTGCGCGGGGTCATCGAAGGCCAGGCCGACATCGGCTGCCTGTCCATGTCCTACCAGCCCGGCGTGTTCCCCCTGACCACGGCCGTGGAGGCCCCGGTAGGCTTCTCCTCGTCCCGGGTCAGCTCCATGGTCCTCTATGACCTGTTCCAGAAGTACCAGCCGGCCGAGTTCGCCGAGGTGCAGGTGCTGGCCATGTTCACCACCCCGCCCACCAACATCATGAGCCGGGTGCCGGTGAAGACCCTGGCCGACCTCAAGGGCGTGGAGCTCCGCGCCTCCGGCCTGCCCTCCAAGTACCTCGAGGCCCTGGGCGCGGCCCCGGTGTCCATGCCCATGCCCGAGACCCCGGACGCCCTGCAGAAGAATCTGGTCAAGGGGCTGTTCTCCTCCCTGGAGGTCATGCTCGACCTCAAGTTCGCCGAGCTGTGCAAGCACGTGACCATCATGGACGGCCCGGTGTACGTGTTCGCCGTGGTCATGAACAAGGCCAAGTTCGACGCCCTGCCGGAGAACGTGAAGCAGACCCTGACCGAACTGGCTCCGGAGCAGTCCTACTGGATCGGCGACTACTGGGACAAGCACGTGGCCGAAGCCATGGACTGGTCCGAGAGCGAGCAGGGCGTGCAGGTCTATGAACTGTCCCAGGAGGACATGGACCAGATCGCCACGGCCACCAGCGGCCTGGCCGACGGCTGGAAGGCCCAGGCCACGGAAGCCGGGCTCCCGGCCGATCAGGTCTTCCAGGACATGCTGGACCTCAAGGCCCAGTACGAGGCCAAGTACGGCAAGTAAGCAATACGGCGGCCCCCGGCCCGCAAGGGCCGGGGGCGCATAATCATGAATTCCGACACCGCACCCACCGCCGCGCCCTTGTTCGTGGACGCCCTGGACCGCTTCGTGGCCCGCCTGGCCAACCTGCTGGCCGTGCTGGCCGGGGTCTGCCTGGTCTTCGCCATGGCCGTGGCCGCGGCCAACATGGTCCTGCGCGCCACCTCGGTCTCGATCCAGTCCACCGTTGAGCTGGTGGGCTTTTCCGGGGCCGTGCTCACGGCCTTTTCCCTGGCCTTCACCCAGCGCCACAAGGGGCACATCGCCGTGGGCATCCTGTTCCAGCGCTTCGGCGCGGGCACCCGGCGGGTGCTGAACTTCATCACCATGCTGGCCTCGGCCGGGTTCTTCCTGGCCTGCGCCGTGGAGGTGGGCCGCTGGGGCGTGTCTCTGATCCAGACCGGCGAGCTGGCCGAAACCATGCGCATCCCCTACCACCCTCTGGTCTTCGCCGTGGCCTTCGGCTGCCTGGTGCTGGCCCTGGCCCTGGTGGCGGACGGGCTCAAGGCCCTGTACGGAAAGGGGGACTGAGCGTGGACCCGTTGGCCATCGCCCTGATCGGCATCGCGGTCCTGCTGGTGCTCATCTTTTTCCTGCACATTCCCGTGGGCTTCGCCATGGGCCTCATCGGGCTCATCGGCTACTCCCTGGTCCTGGGCACGGGCCCGGCCCGCAGCATGCTGGGCATGGAGCTGTGGAACACCTTTTCCAACTACGGCCTGACCGTGATCCCGCTGTTCATCCTCATGGGCCAAATCTGCTTCTATTCCGGGGTCAACGAGCGGCTCTACAAGTCCGCCTACACCTGGTTCGGCCACATCCGGGGCGGCATCGCCATGGCCACGGTCCTGGCCTGCGGCGGGTTCTCGGCCATCTGCGGGTCCAACACGGCCACCGCGGCCACCATGTCCACCGTGGCCCTGCCCCAGATGCGCAAGTTCGGCTACCACCCCATCCTGTCCACGGGCTCGGTGGCGGCCGGGTCCACCCTGGGCGTGGTCATCCCGCCCTCGGTGGTGCTCATCATCTACGGCCTGCAGACCGGCCAGTCCATCGGCGAGCTGTTCTGGGGCGGGTTTTTGCCCGGCATCGCCCTGACCCTGTGCTTTCTGGGCACGGTCTGGGCCATCTGCCGCGCCCACCCGGACTGGGGCCCGGCCGGTCCCAGGGCCGGTTGGCTGGAGCGCATCAAGGCCCTGCCCGGCTCCCTGGAGATGCTCATTCTGTTCGGCCTGGTCATGGGCGGGCTGGTGGCCGGACTGTTCTCCCCGACGGAGGTAGGCGCGGCCGGGTCGGTGCTGGCCCTGCT
This sequence comes from Desulfovibrionaceae bacterium, assembly GCA_963666895.2. Taxonomy (GTDB): domain Bacteria; phylum Desulfobacterota; class Desulfovibrionia; order Desulfovibrionales; family Desulfovibrionaceae. Next base: position 370,711 of record CAXXNS010000001.1, read on the forward strand.
CCTGTCCATCGCCACGGGCAAGATGACCCGCAAGAAGTTCGTCATGGCCGTGAGCGACACCCTGCGCGTGTCCTGCATGATCATGGTCATCATGGCCGGCGCCGTGATCTTCGCCAAGTTCCTGACCGTGGCCCGGCTGCCCAGCGAGGTGGCGTCCTTCGTCTCGTCCCTGGACGTGCCCTCCTGGATCATCGTCATCCTGGTCTGCCTGATCTACGTGCTCGGCGGCATGGTCATGGACGCCCTGGCCCTCTTGCTGGTCACCCTGCCCATTTTCTACCCGGTGGTCACCAACCCCGCGCCCATGGGCCTGGGGTACGACCCCATCTGGTTCGGCGTGCTCATCACCGTGGTCACCACCATGGGGGCCATCACCCCGCCGGTGGGGGTGAACACCTTCATCGTGGCCAGCTCGGCCGGGGCCGTGCCCATGCGGCAGGTGTACGCGGGCGTGACCTGGTTCCTGGCCGCCTACGTGGTCGTGGTCGCCCTGCTCATGGCCTTCCCGGGCCTGGCCCTGTGGCTGCCCGGGTTGATGTAGCCTTCTCTTTCCCCTCAGCTTCTGCTATGTCCGGTTCATCCGATCGGGGTGTCCGGCGCGCGTGCGCGGGACTGAGAGCATACCCGTGGAACCTGATCCGGTTCATGCCGGCGTAGGGAATTCGGAAGAACGGCGATCTCGCCTCCCGGTCCTGACGGACCATCTCCCGACCCCAGCCGCAGCGAACGTTTCCCGGACATCGTCCGGCGGGCGTCTGTTGCGTGCGGTTCCCCCTCTCCCCATCGGATTCGCCATCAGCCAACCCGAGCAAGGAGAGAACCATGACCGACCAGACCAATCCCCAGACCCGGCCCCAACCGTTGGACGAAACCATCATCACCCGGGCCATTGCCGACGCCTATTTCCGCAAGTTCCAGGGCAGCGTGGAACTGGACGTGGCCATTGTGGGCGGGGGGCCGTCCGGCCTGACCGCGGCCTGGCACCTGGCCGAGAAGGGCTTCAACGTGGCCCTGTTCGAGCGCAAGCTGTCCCTGGGCGGGGGCATGTGGGGCGGGGGCATGACCTGGAACGTGATCGTGGTCCAGGAATCCTCGCGCCACGTGCTGGACCGGGCCGGTGTGGAGCTGACCCGCTTTCAGGACAACTACTTCACCTGCGACGCGGTCACGGCCACCACGACCCTGGCCTCGCGGGCCTGTTTGGCCGGGGCCAAGGTGTTCAACTGCATGAGCGTGGAGGACGTGGTTCTGCGCCAGGATGGTGGAAACGAAGGGGACAAGCGCGTCACCGGCCTGGTGGTCAACTCCTCGCCCGTGGAGCTGGCCGGGCTGCACGTGGACCCGGTGGTGGTCTCGGCCAAGTTCGTCATCGAGGCCACGGGCCACGCCGTGGAGACCCTGCACACCCTGGTGCGCAAGAACGGGGTCAGCCTGAACACGCCGTCCGGCGGCATCGAGGGAGAGCAGTCCATGTGGGCCGAGCGGGCCGAGTCCACCACGGTGGACAACACCCGCGAGGTGTTCCCGGGGCTGTACGTGGCCGGGATGGCCGCCAACGCGGCCTTCGGCTCGTACCGCATGGGCCCCATCTTCGGAGGCATGCTCCTGTCCGGGGTCAAAGTGGCCAGCGAGATCGCGGCGCGGCTTTCATAACGGGTTGTGATCAGGCGCGGGCCGGGCTAGGTTCGGCCATGGCCGACTCCGCACCAAAGACAGGCGCACAGACCCTGACCGTGACCGACGCCGAGGCCGGGCAGAAGCTGCTGCAATACCTGGCCCGGCGCACGGGCGCGCCCCAAACGGCCGTGCACAAGTGGATCCGCTCCGGACAGGTGCGCGTGGACAAGGCCCGGGCCAAGCCCTTCCAGCGCTTGAAGGAGGGGCAGGCCGTGCGCGTGCCCCCGTATTACAAGGACGAGGACGGCGCGTCCCTGCCGCCCCTGCCCATTGTCCATGAGCACGAGGGCCTGCTGGTGGTGGCCAAGCCCGGGGGCCTGCCCACCCACGGTGGCACCGGACACACCGACTCGGTGGCCGCCCGGCTGCGCTCCATGCGGCCCAAGGCGGACTTCGCGCCCACCCCGGCCCACCGGCTGGACAAGGCCACCTCGGGCCTGCTGACGGTGGCCAAGACCTACCAGGCCCTGCGCGACCTCCAGGAACTCTTTGCCTCGGGCCACGCGGCCAAGACCTACCTGGCCTGGGTGGCCGGGAGCGTGGAGCCGGGCGCGGCCTGGACCATGCGGGACCAACTGGAAAAAACAGGCAAGCCGGGCAAGGAAAAGGTGCGCGCCAATGACGCGGGCAAGATCGCCCTGGCCCATGCCCGCTGCCTGGACACCAGACCGGACGCGAAAGACGGCCGCTCCCTGCTGGCCCTGGACCTGGTCACGGGCCGCACCCACCAGCTTCGGGTGCAGCTGGCCGATCGCGGCCTGCCCATTATCGGCGACCGCAAGTACGGCGGACCGGCCGGTCCTGACGGGACCATGCTTTTGCACGCCGCCCGGCTGGACCTGGCCCCCCTGGGCCCCTGCCTGACCCTGCTCCCGGACTGGCCCGATCCATATGCTGTGGGACCGGGCCTTGCCTGGGATGCGCAAACTGTTGTATAGAGTTTTTCTAGAAACCCCTGGCGAAGGGTTGACTATCGGCAATAATCCGGCGGGTCCTGGACAGTCTTCATCATGAGGATTTTTTAACAAGGCGGAATACTTATGAAAAAATTTTATTTGGCATTGCTTTTGCTTATGATCTTCGTAGGCGCGTCCGGCTGCACGATCTACAAGGTGGCCGTGGACGAACGCACCACCGAGGAAGTGGCCCGTGACGAACGCATCACCTTCGAAATCGAGAAGGCCTTCCTGGAGGACAAACTCGTCGAGTACCTCGACTTCAACTCCGCCAGCTATCTCGGTCACGTCTACATCATCGGGGAATACGAGACCCAGGCCCAGGTGGACCGGGCCGTGTCCCTGGCCCGGGCAGTGGACGGGGTGCGCGCCGTCACCACCTACCTGGTGCCCGAGCGGGACGTGCCCAACTGCTCCACGGCCAAGGCCATCCGCATCAAGCAGGAACTGGCCGCGGAACTGCTCGGCGACAAGACCGTCTACGGCTCCAACGTGGACATCCGGGTGGTCCAGTGCGTGGTGGTGCTCACCGGCCGCCTCGGCTCCCAGAAGGAGATCAACAAGGCCGTGTCCATCGCCAAGTCCATCGAGGGCATCCGTGGGGTCAAGTCCTTCCTCAAGGTGCTCAAGCGCTAGACAGGGCGGGGCCGCCTTCAAGGCCGCGAGGGACCTGTGATGATCGTTCCCAACGCCGCTCTCCGAACCGGACTTCTCATCCTGCTGGCCCTGGCGCTGGCGGGCTGCTCCTGGTTCTTTGGCGAGGATCGCGTCTACTCCACCCCGGGGCACGCCTCGCAGGCCGAGTCCTCGGTGGTGCATACCGCCCGCACCCAGCTCGGGGTGCGCTACCACTGGGGCGGCGAGTCCCCGAGGGACGGGTTCGACTGCTCCGGGCTGATCTACTGGGTCTACGCCCAGCACGGCATCATCCTGCCCCGGCCGTCCTGGGAGCAGTTCAAGGTGGGCCGGGAAGTCTACGGCCGCGACCTTCGGCCCGGCGATCTGGTCTTCTTCCGCATCTCAAGCACCAGCCGCAGCCTGCACGTGGGCATCATGACCGGGCCCGGCACCTTCATCCACAGCCCCAAGGCGGGCGGCCGGGTCAGCGAATCCTCCCTGAACAATCCGTTCTGGAAAAAGCATTTTGTTGGGGGGAAGCGCGTCTTATAGCGCCCCAACCAATCTAACAAAATGGGCCCGGATTTCGTTCCGGGCCTTTTTTCTCGCACGATTCACTTATGCCCATTCCTACGGATCGTTCAAAAACCGAGAGGGCAAGGCGCAAGCGGCGCGACGGCCCGCAGTGGACTCTGTCGTCCATGAGGGGCGGCGCGCCGTGAGGCAACGCAGCCATCGCGGGAATTTCAACGATCCGCGTTATACATCCACGCCAAGGAACTCCCGCACGGCCAACCCAATCAAAAACGACAACGCGGCCACGCCCATGCTGATGGCCACCATCTCCAGGGCCGAGCGGCGGAAGGACTCGCCCCGGGCCACGGAGATGTAGAAGGTGAAGCAGATGATGAGCAGCAGGGCGGCCAGCAGGGTGCAGCCCAGGGCAAGGAACAGGGGCTCGAACACAAAGAACGGGGCCACCAGGACCACCACGGCCACCAGGTAGGCCACGGTGGTGTACACCGACGCCTTGAGCGGGGCCTTGCCGCCCTCGCCCTCGCCCGGTTCCGTCGGGGCCTCGTGCCGCGTGGCCAAATACTCGGACGCGCCCATGGACAGGGCGGCCGAGATGCCGGTGATGAGCGCCACCATGGCGATGAGCGAGGTGGAGCGCAGGGCCAAGGTGAAGCCCGCGATGGCCCCGGTCAGCTCCACCAGGGCGTCGTTGAGCCCCAGGACCACCGAGCTGGCGTAGGTCAGCCGCTCGTCGTCCAGCATGCCGATCAGGGCCTGCTCGTGCTCCTCCTCGTCGTGGGCCAGGGCGGCCACGTCGGGCAGGCTGTCCTGGTAGCGGGCGTAGTTGACCTGGGCCGCCTCCTCGCCCTGCTCCATGAGCCTGAGCGCAAAGGTCACGCCCAGGGTCCGGGCCAGCAGGGTGTACCAGGCCACGCGCCGCTTGTTGGGCCGCACCTCGGCCCGGGTGTGGGTCTTGAGCAGGTCGTAGTGGGTCTTTTCGTCCGCACCGATGCGGGCCAGGATATCGGCGTTGGCGGCCTCGCCACGGGCCCGGGCCCGGGAAGCCAGGTGGGCGTAGATGTGGTGCTCGGTGATCTCGCTCAGTTGGGCGCGCATGAGCTCGGCCCGCACGTTGTCGTCCATTCCCCTCTCCCTCAATTCTTGGTTCCGGAATACGTGAAGGCTGACCTTATCATGGAGTAATGGCTCCCCTTGTCCAGGCCGATCCGGTTGCCGCAGGGGCAGGCCAGGCCGTCCTCGGTGCGCTCCACCTCGTAGGTCCGGCGCATGCGCTTCTTGTGGCAGCGGTGCACCTCGCCGGGCCCTATCTTGTAGTACTTGAAGAGCTTTCGCTTGCACTGGGCGCAGCGTATCAGCAGCATGGCCGAAGCCTAGGCCAGCCGGTCGGGAGAGGCAAGCCCCTGCCCGTCGCCCCAGAGGGGCCATTTTTTTGCCCCTTCGCTGTTGACAAGCCCGCACCCCTGCTTATTTATGGTCCGGCGATACGCGCGGGACGCTTTGGCGTCCCGAATCATATTCACGCGGACATCAAGAACACGGAGGGAAAGCACATGAAACTCAAACCGCTGAACGACCGGGTCATCATCCAGCTCATGGAAGAAGAGCAGACCACCGCCGGCGGCATCATCATCCCCGACACGGCCAAGGAAAAGCCCCAGAAGGGCAAGATCATCGCCGTGGGCCCGGGCAAGAAGGACCAGAAACCGGCCGTCAAGAAGGGCGACGTGGTGCTGTACGCCAAGTACGCGGGCACCGAGTTCAAGTTCGGCGCCGACGAGCTGATCATTCTCCGCGAGGACGACATCCTGGCCGTCGTGGACTAGACCCAAACAACAAAGGACGAGCATCATGGCCAATGCAAAGGAAATTTATTTTGACGAGCAGGCCCGCCAGGGCCTGAAACGCGGCGTCAACGCCCTGGCGGACGCCGTCAAGGTCACCCTCGGGCCCAAGGGCCGCAACGTGCTTCTGGAGAAATCCTGGGGCGCTCCCTCCATCACCAAGGACGGCGTCACCGTAGCCAAGGAAATCGATCTCGAAGACAAGTTCGAGAACATGGGCGCCCAGATGGTCAAGGAAGTGGCTTCCAAGACCAACGACATCGCGGGCGACGGCACCACCACCGCCACCGTGCTGGCCCAGGCCATCTTCAACCAGGGCCTGAAGCTGGTGGCTGCAGGCCGCAATCCCATGTCCATTAAGCGCGGCATCGACAAGGCCGTGGAGGACGTGGTCGCATCCCTGAAGAAGCTGTCCAAGCCGGTTAAGGGCAAGGGCGAGATCGCCCAGGTGGGCACCATCTCGGCCAACTCCGACACCAGCGTGGGCGACATCCTGGCCGAGGCCATGGACCGCATCGGCACCACCGGCGTCATCACCGTGGAGGAAGCCAAGTCCATGGAGACCACCCTGGACGTGGTCGAGGGCATGCAGTTCGACCGCGGCTACCTGTCCCCCTATTTCGTCACCAACCAGGACAAGCGCGTCTGCGAGTTCGAGGACGCCTACATCCTGCTCCATGACAAGAAAATCTCCTCCATGCGCGACATCCTGCCCGTGCTCGAGCAGGTGGCCAAGTCCGGCAAGCCGCTCCTGATCGTGGCCGAGGACGTGGACGGCGAGGCCCTGGCCGCCCTGGTGGTCAACCGCCTGCGCGGCGCGCTCAAGATCTGCGCGGTCAAGGCCCCCGGCTTCGGCGACCGCCGCAAGGCCATGCTCACCGACATGGCCGTGCTCTCCGGCGGCCAGCTCATCAGCGAGGACCTGGGCGTCAAGCTGGAGTCCGTGACCCTGAACATGCTGGGCCGGGCCAAGAAGATCGTCATCGACAAGGACAACACCACCATCGTGGACGGCGCGGGCAAGAAGGCCGACATCCAGGCCCGGGTCCGGCAGATGGAGGCCGAGATCAACGAGTCCACGTCCGACTACGACCGCGAGAAACTCCAGGAACGGTTGGCCAAGCTCATCGGCGGCGTGGCCGTCATCAAGGTGGGCGCGCCCACCGAGATCGAGATGAAGGAGAAGAAGGCCCGCGTGGAGGACGCGCTCAACGCCACCCGCGCGGCCGCGGACGAGGGCATCGTGCCCGGCGGCGGCACGGCCTACATCCGCTGCCTGGCCTCCCTGGAGAAGCTCAAGGGCGCGGACGACGACGAGATCGCGGGCATCAACATCATCGCCCGCTCCATCCAGGAGCCCCTGAAGCAGATCTCGGCCAACGCGGGCAAGGAAGGGTCCGTGGTGGTTGAGAAGGTCAAGGCGGGCAAGGCCGGGTTCGGCTACAACGCCGGCACCGACGTCTACGAGGACCTGCTCAAGGCCGGCGTCATGGACCCGACCAAGGTCACCCGCATCGCCCTGCAGAACGCGGCTTCCGTGGCCGGACTCATGCTGACCACCGAGGCGGCCGTGGCCGAGGCCGTGGAACACGACAACGACGAAGAATAAGCTACACTTTCCCTTAACCGATCTCCGTCAACCAACAGGCCGGGCCCTTCGTGGGTCCGGCCTTGTTGGTTTTCTCCCCAAGAAGTGGACAACGGCCGGGATTTGCGCCATCTTTCTTGATATGCGCGCCATCGTACTGCTTTTCATCCTCTTCATGCTTCCCTGCCCGGCCTTCTCGGCCCAAGGGCAGAACAAGGCACCCGTTCCCGACCCGGGCCTGAACCTGGCCATCAACGCCCGGGCGGTCATCCTGGCCGAGGCCGACACCGGGCTCATCCTGTACGAGAAGAACCCGGACCTGGCCAATGACCCGGCATCACTGACAAAAATTATGACCATGTACGTGGTCTTCAGCCACATGACCGCGGGCGACATCAAGCCCGAGGACACGCCCGCCATCAGCGCCAATGCGGCCTCCACCGGCGGGTCCACCATGTTCCTGTCCCGGGCCGACACGCCCAACGTGCGCGACCTGCTCTTCGGCCTGGCCGTGTGGTCGGGCAACGACGCGGCCGTGACCCTGGCCGAATACGTCTCGGGCTCGGTGAACAAATTCGTCACCGAGATGAACGACGCGGCCGAAAAGCTCGGCCTGGCTTCCACCACCTTCAAGACCCCCACCGGCCTGACCGCCGGCGGCCAGCACACCACGGCCCGCGACATGCTGGCCCTGACCCGGGCCTACCTGAACCGCTTCCCCGGGGCCATCGCCTACCACCAGAAGCCCGAGTTCGAGTACCAGGGCACCAAGATGGAGAACACCAACCCGCTGCTGGGCGAATATGAGGGCGCGGACGGGGTCAAGACCGGGCACACCGGCCCGGCCGGGTTCAACCTCATCGCCACGGCCAAGCGAGGCGGGGTGCGGCTCATCGCGGTCATCCTCGGGGCCGACAGCAAGGCCCACCGCCAGGCCGACGCCACCCTGCTCCTGGACACGGGCTTCGCCCTGGCCCAGTCCTCCTACCTGGTCAAGATGGGCGCCTGGAAGGACGAGAAGCAGGCCGTCCAGACCAAGGCCCTGCTGGACCGGCTGGGCTACCACTCTTCCCTGAGCGAGAGCCGCAAGGGCGAGGATACCATCCACAGCGTCCTGGTCGGCCCCTATGCGGACGTGGCTTCGGCCCGGGCCGTGCGCGACCAGCTCCTGGACCAGGGCCTGTCGCCCAAGTACGTGCTGCGCATGGCCAACCAGGGCGGCACCCTGCGGCTGACCCCGGTGCAGGACAAGGCCCCGGCCGCCACCCTGCCCGGCCGGACCAATCCCTCCTGATCCTCGCTTGCGTTGACAAGCGCGCCCCATTGGTACGATAGTTGATACAATGCTGATGGGCCTGACCTTTTATGGTCAATATTTCTTAACATTCAGCGTTCCTGCCCCAAACGGGCGCGACGAGGATTGCGCACATCGGGAACGGGGCGGACAGGAATCGGGAGATCGGCATGGCAACCTCGTTTGATCGCAAGCTGGAAAGCCAGGGCATCAGCCGACGCGACTTCTTCAAGCTGGCCGGGGCCTCGGTGGTGGCGGCCGCGGCCGGGCCGGTCCTGACCGGATGCGCTCCCAACCCGGTCACCGGGCAGAGCGAGCTCATGCTCATGTCCGAGCAGCAGGAGATCGCCCTGGACAAGGAGAATTCCCCGCACCAGTTCTCGGCCGACTACGGCGCGGTGCAGGACGGCCGCCTGAACAACTACATCGGCCAGGTGGGCACCAAGATCACCCGCATCAGCCACCGGCCCAACATGCCCTATTCCTTCCGCGGGGTGAACGCCACCTACGTCAACGCCTACGCCTTCCCGGGCGGATCCATCGCCGTGACCCGGGGCATGCTCCTGGAGCTGGAGAACGAGGCCGAACTGGCCTCGCTCCTGGGCCACGAGATCGGCCACGTCAACTACCGCCACACGGCCGCGCGCATGAGCCAGGGCGTTCTCATGAGCGCCATCCTGGCCGGGGCCACGGCCTATGCCTCCAGCCAGGGCGGCAACGCGGCTCCGGTGATCCAGACCTTGGGCGGCATCGGCCTGGGCGCGCTCCTGGCCCACTACTCCCGGGAGGACGAGCGCGAGGCCGACGCCTACGGCACGGAATACTCGGTGCGATCCGGATACTCGCCCCAGGGCACGGTCGGGCTCATGGGAATCCTCAAGGAGAAGTCCAAGAGCGACCCCACGGTCATCGAGCGCATGTTCGCCTCCCATCCCATGAGCAGCGAGCGTTACAACACGGCCGTGCACGCGGCCAACACCACCTACGCGCCCATGAACGGCCTGCCCGTGTTCCGGGAGCGGTACATGGACTACACGGTCCGGCTGCGCAAGGATTCCGGGGCCATCAAGACCCTGCAAAAGGGCGAGGTGGCCCTGACCAAGGGCCAGCCCGGACCGGCCACCCGCCACCTGTCCGAGGGGCTGCGCAGGCTGCCCAACGACTACGCCGGGCTGTGCATGATGGCCAACGCCCAGACCCAGTTGGAGAACTACCGGTCCGCGGTCAGCTACGCGGACCACGCCAAGCAGGTCTATCCCCAGGAGGCCCAGGCCTACCATTTTTCCGGGGTGTCCCGGCTCATGGCCGGACAGTATTCCCGGGCCTACCGCGACTTCGACATCTACCAGAACCTGCTGCCCGGCAACCCGCAGACCGACTTCAACAAGGGACTGTGCCTGGACGCCATGGGCAACCACAAGGAAGCGGCCCAGCAGTATGTCCGCTACCTGCGCCAGAACAACCAGGGCGCGCAGGCCAAGTTCGCGTACCAGCGGCTGGTGGGCCTGGGCTACATCCGCCAGTAGGAGCGCAAAAAAGGTACACCTGGACCGGGCCTGACAAGGCGCCCATCGTCGATATCCAAGGATTCCGGGCAACGCGGTCTTGGTACGCCGGTTGCAGATCATTATGGTAAAAAGAACTGAAACCATATAAGACTGACAGGAACCGGCGAATCCGGTTGATAACCCCCAAACGAGGAGCATCCAATGAAACGTTTCACCATGCTTGCCCTGATCTGTATGGTCATGGCCCTGGGCCTGGCTGCGGCTTCGGCCATGGCCGCGGACGCGCCCAGCGAGGCCATTGAGATGAAGTACCCGGACGACAGCAACAAGTACGCCCCCATCATGTTCGAGCACCACGCCAAGCACCTGGGCCTGGCCGACGGCTGCAAGGCCTGCCACCACAAGTGGGACGGCGCCGGGGCCATCCAGGGCTGCCGTGTGGACGGCTGCCACACCGACACCAGCAAGGAAGCCAAGAAGGAGCCCACCTCCTACGACTCGGCCTTCCATGCCCGCAACGCGGCCAACAGCTGCGTGGGTTGCCACTCGGCCCAGGCCAAGGCCAACCCGGACTGCAAGGCTCCCACCAAGTGCAACGACTGCCACAGCAAGAAGTAGCCCGACCGGCCCGAGCATTAGGCGGCCCGCCCCTTCGGGGGCGGGCTTTTTCATGTCCGGGCAACGGGATGGGACGGTTGTGTCCAGCCCGGCCATCAGGTATCCTGGACTGCCATGCGCATCCTCATCGTCGACGACTCGGAATTCTTCCACCCCCAGATCGAAGCGTTCCTGACCACGGGCGGCTACACGGACCTGACCTTCGCCACCAGCGCGGAGCAGGCCCTGGCCCTCCTGGACATGGCCCGCGACGACGCCGGGGGCCCGGGCTTCGACCTGGTGCTCATGGACTTTCTCATGCCGGGCATGGACGGCATGGAGGCCATCCGCAGGATCAAGTCCGACCCGGTGAACCTGGACCTGCCGGTGATGGTCATCACCTCGGACACCAGCCCCGAGACCCTGCGCACAGCCTTCGAGGCCGGGGCCGTGGACCACATCACCAAGCCCATCAACCCCATGGAGCTGGTGACCCGGGTCCGCTCCATCCTGCGCATCAAGTCCGAGTCGGACCGGCGCAAGGCCCAGGAGGCCAAGCTCACCGCGCTCAACGAGGCCCTGGCCGCCACCCACCGGCGCGTCACCCGGGAGATGGACGTGGCCGGACGCATCCAGGCCGCCCTGCTGCCCCGGGAGAGCCCCCTGGTGCCGGGCCTGACCGTGGACGCCCTGTACCGGCCCTCGGGCCAGGCCAGCGGCGACTACTACGACTACATTCCCCTGGAGGGCGGAGGCGTGCGGCTGGTCATGGCCGACGTGTCCGGCCACGGCGCGGGCGCGGCCGTGCTCATGGCCATCATGCGCACCTTGTTCCGGGTCAGCCGGGCCCACGACCTGGCCGAGACCTTCGGCCTGATCAACCAGCACCTGCTGGAGACCATCGGCGAACGGCCGGACTACGTGTCCGTGCTGGCCGCGGATCTGGACATCGAGGCCGGGACCCTGACCTGGATAAACGCCGGGCACCCGCCCGGACTCCTGAGCACCGGGAGCGGCGAGCTTTGCCGCCTGGATGCGTCCAGCCCGCCCCTGGGCATCCAGACGCTGGACTTCACGGCCAAGACCGAGTCCGTGCCCCAGGGCAACCTGCTCCTGTACACGGACGGGTTCTACGAGTTCCGCACCGGACCCAAGCAGTGGTTCTGCCTGGAGCCCTTCATCCTGCTGGCCGAGCAGCTCATGGACAGGGAACACTCGCCCCTGGGCGAGTTGGAGCGCCGCATCCACGACCTGGTGGTGCGCGGCTACGTCAAGCCTTCCGGACAGGAGCCCGAGGGGAACGAGGTACGCGGCGAAAGCCTGTACAACGACGACCAGACCGCCCTGTGGGCCTCCTGGAGGCCCGCCCCAGACGACGACAAGGACCCCTCTCGGTGAGTTGGGCCGAAATCCTGCTCCTGTCCGTGGCCCTGGCCATGGACGCCTTCGCGGTCTCCTGGGCCGCGGGCGCGGTGCTGGGCACGGCCACGCCGCGCCAGACCTTCCGCCTGTCCTTCCACTTCGGCCTGTTCCAGGCCGTGATGCCCATCCTGGGCTGGTTCCTGGGCGGCACCTTCGCCCGGTTCATCTCGTCCGTGGACCACTGGATCGCCTTCGGCCTGCTGGCCCTGGTGGGCGGGCGCATGGTCCTGTCCGCGGTGCGCGGCGACGAGGAGGAGGACTGCTGCGACCCCACCCGGGGCATGACCCTGGTGGTCCTGGCCGTGGCCACCAGCATCGACGCCCTGGCCGTGGGCCTGTCGCTGTCCATGCTCAAGATGTCGGTCTGGATTCCGGCCCTGGCCATCGGCCTGACCGCGGCCGCGTTTTCCGCGCTGGGCATCCACCTGGGCCGGGCCATGGGCCGCATCGCCTGGATCGGCCGATGGGCCGAAGGATTGGGAGGCCTGGTGCTGCTGGGAATCGGCCTGAGGATCCTGGCCGAGCACGGCGCGCTGGGCTGAACCGCTACGTAACCACCACCCGGTCCAGGTACGCGGCCAGCGCGGCCACGGCCACGGACAGCTCGGCCGCGGACTTGTCCTGCCCGGCCCGCTGAATGCGGGCGCCGTACTCGGTCACCGGCTGGAACCCGAAGGCCGCGCCCTCCCCCTTCATGCGGTGCCCCAGCACCTCGGCCTTCTCGAAGTCGCCGCGCTCCATGGCCTCGCCGACCTCGGCCACGGCCTTGCGCACGAAGTCCAGGAATCCTGGCACGATGGGCTTGAGGGCCGGGTCCACCTCCACCTCCAGGGGCCCGGTGTCCTCCCCGCCCCCCCCTTCCTCGTCCTCGATGGCGGGCAGGACCACGTTGGTCAGGAAGCGGGCCACCGTGTCCAGGAACTCGCCCTTGCGCACGGGCTTGGCCAGGTAGGCGTCGGCCCCGGCGGCCAGGCATTTGTCCGCGTCCTCGGACAGGGCGAAGGCGGTCAGGGCGATGACCGGTGTGCGTTCGGCCCCGGTCTCGGCCTCCAGGGCGCGCATGCGCCGGATGGCCTCGTACCCGTCCATGACCGGCATCTGAATGTCCATGAGCACCAGGTCGAACCGCCGCTCGCGGAAGCGCTCCAGGGCCTCGCCGCCGTCCCGGGCGCTGACGATGCGCCCGGCCACGTCCTTGAGGTAGGCCTCCACCACCAGCCGGTTGTACTCCGAGTCCTCCACCAGGAGGATGGTGGAGCTGGGCGTGCCCGCGGCCGGGCCCTCGGCCTGGGGCCCCACCTCGCCGACCATGTCCAGGGCGCCCAGGCAGGCGTCCAGGAACTCCTGGGTCTTGACCGGCTTGGCCACGGTGTGGCGGATGTCGTGCTCCCGGGCCCGGGTCATGGTCTCCCGGCCCTGGTCCGTGGTGGTCAGCAGGACCGTGCCGCCGGTCCAGCCCTTGGCCCTGGCCCTGGTCACGAAATCCACGCCGTCGGCGTCGGGCAACCCCTGGTCCGCCACCAGCAGGTCGAAGTCTCCGGGCAGGGCCTCCAGGGCGTGCTCGGGATCGGTCTGGCCGTAGGCCTCCCCGCCCAACCGGCGGACCATGCCCACGGCCGCCTCCAGGCTGGGCCAGTGGTCGTCCAGCACCAGGACCCGCACCCCGGTCAGGGGCTGGGGCGGGACCATGCCGGAACGGCGCGTGTCCTGCCCGAGGACCACCTCGGCCCGGAACACGCTGCCCTCGCCCTGCTTGCTCACGGCCCACACCGTGCCGTCCATGAGCTCGGCCAGACGCTTGGTGATGTGCAGGCCCAGGCCCACGCCGCCGTACTCGCGGGTGGTGGAGGAGTCGGCCTGGGTGAAGCGCTCGAACACGGTCTCCAGCTTGTCCGCCGGGATGCCCACGCCGGTGTCGCTGACCTCCACGGCCAGGGGCAGGCGTCCCTCGGAAACCTCGCGCTCCACCAGCTTGACCCGGATGACCACCTCGCCCTCGTGGGTGAACTTGATGGCGTTGCCGCCCAGGTTGATGATGATCTGGCGCAGCCGAACCGCGTCGCCCACCAGCCACTCGGGCACGTTGCGGTCCGTGAGGCAGGCGAACTCGATGCCCTTGCCGTGAGCCTTGAGAGCCAGGTTGTCCACGGCCCGCTCCAGCACGTCGGACAGCCGGAAGGGGTGGCTCTCCAGCTCAAGGCGGCCGGACTCCACCTTGGTGATGTCCAGGATGTCGCCGATGAGGTTGATCAGGTTCTCGCTGGCCGACCGGAAGACCTGCAGATACTTCGCCTGCTCGCTGGACAGCCTGGTCTCGGCCAGGAGCTCGCCCATGCCCACGATGGCGTTCATGGGCGTGCGCAGCTCGTGGCTCATGGAGGCCAGGAACTCGGTCTTGGCCAGGCTGGCGGTCTGGGCCTCCTTCATGGCCCGGGTCAGCTCGCGCTGCATGCGCTTGCGCGCGGTGATGTCGAAGAAGGTGCCCAGGAACGCGGTCTGGCCGTCGTAGTCCACCGGAGCCACGAACATGTCGATCCACACCGGCGTGCCGTCGCTCTTCCGGCCCTTGAACTCGAACCGTTTGGGCACGGGGCGGCCCAGCTCGCGGTCCAGGACCTGGCTCTTGATGTCGTCGATCATGTCCGGGTGGACCACGTTCCAGATCTCGGCCCCGTGCAGGGTCTCCAAAGTATCCTGGGGATAGCCGAAGATGGCGCCCACGGCCGGGTTGAGGTACAGCACCCGCCCCTGGCGGTAGATGACGATGCCCGCCTGGGTGGACTCGGCCAGGCTGCGGAACCGGGCCTCGCTGCGGATGAGCGCGTTCTCGCCCGCCCGCAGGTTGCGCATCATGCGGCTGTGGGCGCGGACCACCTGGCCCAGCTCGTCTTCGCCCGCCTCCTCCACGGCCCGTTCCAGCAGGGCCGGGTCCGGGTCGTTGATGGCGGCCAGGAACCGCGACAGGGGCTGGCCGATGCTCACCCGGTGCGCCCAGTAGGCCCCGCCCGTGACCAGCATGGCCATGAGCAGGATGAGCAGCAGCTCCCGCAGGAACCCGCTGAGCAGGGCCTGCTGGATGACCTCGTCCGAGAAAAAGACCTCCAGGTCGCCGATGTGCTGGGCCTTGCCCTGGTTGTCGTGGGCGATGCGCTTGGCCACCACGTGGAACCCGTTGTCTTCGGAGCCGGGCAGCCTGCCCACGGACAGGACCAGGCTGCGGTCAGGGGTGGTCAGCCGGGCTCCCAGGACCCGCGAGTTGAGCAGAAAGCTCTCCATCTGCCGGTGCAGGATGGAGTCGTTGAGCTGCCACAGGGCCTCGGCCAGGATGGAGGACTGCACGGCCACGAAGTGCTTGTTGTCCTCGCGGAACTCGCGGGTCAGCTGGTGGTGGGTGGTCCAGCCGCTGACCAGGGAGAAGACCAGGAACCCGAGCAGGACCAGGGGCAGGACCACGGCCAGGAACTTGCCGCGCAGGCTCATGCGCCTGAAGTATGCCCTGATTCCGCCCACGGCCGCCTCACCTTCCCGGCACGTCGATGCCGTACTTCTTGATCTTATAATGTATGGCCCGGCGGCTGATGCCCAGCAGGTCCGCGGCCGCGGTCTTGTTCCAGCCGGTATGGGCCAGGGCCCGCTGGATGGCCTCGCGCTCGTTCTCTTCCAGGGACATGGAGGACGGGGACGAAGGCCCGTCGCCGCCGGATTCCGGAATGGCGTCCGGGACGCGGCCCACGGGCTCCTCCAGTTGGAGATCCCCGGGCTTGACCAGGTCGCCGGTGCAGAAGACCGTGGCCGCCTCCACCGCGTTCTTGAGCTCGCGCACGTTGCCGGGCCAGGAGTGGGCGTTGAGCAGGGGCAGGATCTCGGGCGCGAACCGAAGCTTGCGGCCCTGGGCCGAGCTGAAGCCGTCCAGGAACTTCCTGGCCAGGATATCCACGTCGCCGCCGCGCTCGCGCAGGGGCGGCACGCGCACCGTGACCACCTTGAGCCGGAAATACAGGTCCTCGCGGAACGAGCCCTTGCGCACCAGGGCGGGCAGGTCCGCGTTGGTGGCCGCGATGACCCGGCAGTCCACGGGAATCTCCTTGGTGTCGCCGATGCGCCGGATGGTCCGCTCCTGGAGGAACCGCAGCAACCGGGTCTGCATCTCAGGGGAAATGTTGCCGATCTCGTCCAGGAACAGGGTGCCGCCGTCCGCCTCAGCGATGAGCCCCTTCTTGTCCTTGAGGGCGTGGGTGAAGGAGCCCTTGACGTGGCCGAAAAGCTCGGACTCCAGCAGGGTGGCCGGGGTGGAGCCGCAGTCCACGACGACCAGGGGGCCGTCGGCGCGCGCGCTCATGTCGTGGATCACGCGGGCCACCATCTCCTTGCCCGTGCCCGACTCGCCCATGACCAGGACGTTGACGTCGCTGCCGGCCACCCGCTCCACCAGATCGTAGAAGTCGCGCATGGCCTTGCCCGTGCCGCCCCAGATGATCCCGGCCACCGGGGAGGTCCCGCGCTTGGCCGCCTTGCTCCGCCTGGGCGGGCGCGACGACAGGATGTCCTTGATGCGCGCCAGCAGCTCCTGGCCGTCAAAGGGCTTGGTCAGGTAGTCGGCCGCGCCGGTGCGGATGGAGCTGACAGCGTCCGGGATGTTGCCGAAGGCCGTGAGCAGGATGACCGGCACCTCGGGCCACTTCTCCAGAACCTCGCGCAGCAGGCCCTCGCCGCCCATGCCGGGCATCTTGACGTCGGAGACCACCAGGTCCACGGGCTGGCCGGCCAGGGACTCCAGGGCCTGCTCGGCGCTGGACGCGGTACGGACCACGTACCCGGCCGCGTCGAGCCGGGCCTCGATGACCTCGAGGATGGCCTTGTCGTCGTCCACCACCAGGACCAGATGCGCGTCTGAAGCCATGCGTTCCCCTCTCTTGCGAGTGGCATTGTATCCGGGGTTCGATTTTAGTCAAACCCCTTCTTTTTTATCAGAATCTCTTGGTGGAGCTGCTCCAGGGCCGTCAACTGGCTGCGCAACCGCTCGTTTTCCAGGGCCAGTTCCTTGAGCTGCTCCTTGAGCCGCTCGTTCTCCTGGCGGGAGGCGGCCAGCTTGTTCAGGGAATCGGCGCACTCGCCCGCGGCCCGCAGCGGCTTGACGGCCTCGACCTCGGGTTTTTCAATTGGTGCCGGAAGCTGGGTCAACGCCTGGGCCTGGGGCCGGAGCCGGTCCAGGAACAGGCTGAACAGCCGGGGGTCCTCCCAGGACGGATCGGCCGGAGCCAGGGAGTACCAGGTCCGCCAAAGGTCCACGGCCGAATCGAACTCGGCCGGTGTGCGGGCCCCGGCCAGCCGGGACAGAACCAGCCCGAAAAAGGCCTGTCGGCTCAGCAGGGGGTCGGGAGAGGTGTCGGCGATCTCCCCGAACAGCCGGGCCGCGGTGTTGTAGGCCCCGGCCTGGTAGGTCTCCACGGCGTAGTGGTAGGCGGCCCTGGCGTCGGGCAGGACCTTGGGCCTGGCCTTGTGCTGGGCGCAGGCCCCGCAGACCAGGGCCGGAACCAGCAGGACGGTTGCCAATGCGATGGGATGAATCCTCATACCGCCTCCTCTTGCTTGGCCAGGGGCAGGGAAAAACTGAACCGGCTGCCCTTGCCCGGGCTGGAGTCCAGCCACATGGACCCGCCGTGGGCCTCGACGATGGCCCGGGAGATGAACAGGCCCAATCCGGCCCCGTCCACGGTGCCGCGCACGCCCGCCTCGCGGTAGTACTTGCCGAACACGTGGGGCTGCTCCTCCTCGGGGATGCCCGGACCCTGGTCCGTGACCCGGAACACGGCCCGGCCGCCGTACCTCTCCGGCTCGGCCGCCACCTCCAGGTCCACCCGGGTGTTCGGGCCCGAAAACTTGACCGCGTTGCCCAGCAGATTGAGCAGCACCTGCTGCACGTGGTCGCGGTCGGCCATGACCATGACCCCTTCCGGGCAGGGATTGCAGCCCAGCTCCACTTTCTTGGCCTCGGCGGCCGGGCGGATGCGCTCCAGGGCGGACAGGGCCAGTTCGGCCGCGCTCTCGGGCTCGGGGTGCACCTCGGGCCGGGCCGACTCCAGCCGGGAAACCTGCATCAGCCGCTCCAGCAGGCCGGACAGGCGCACGGTTTCCTGGCGCGCAATATCCAAAAAACGTTTCTGGCGCTCGTTTACTGCGCCGAAGGTGCCGTCGGCCACCATGTCCACGGACTCGCGGATGCTGGTCAGGGGCGTGCGTATTTCGTGGGAGAGCATGGAGATGAAGTCCGAGCGCATCTGCTCCTCGCGCCTGAGCTGCTCGGTCATGCGGTTGAAGGTCCGGGCCAGTTCGCCCAGTTCGTCCCGGGTGGACACGTACACCGGCTCCACGGCCCCGGCCCGGCCCCACTGCCGAATGCCCCGGCGCACCTCGCGCAGGCTGCGGTTCAGCCGCCAGGTGATGACCAGGGTGCCGGCCACGCCCAGGGTCAGGGAGGCGATGAGCCCGACCAGCCCCATGCTCGAGGCCTCGCGGGCCTGGGCGTAGAGCCCGCCGAGCCGCTTCTTCATCTCCTCCTGGTTCTCCTGCCGGGTGCTCTGCAGCACCTCGATCCAGGTGTTCACGGTCTGGTCCGGCAGGAGGAGCGTCTCGGGGTCGCCGCCCTTGGACAGGGTGATGGTGTACTCGCGGGTCAGGGGCTCCCACTTTTCCGCGTACTCGGGGTGGCGCTCCAGGACCTCGGCCAGTTGGCGGCCGAACTCGGACAGGTCCGAGATCACGTACTCCATGTAGATGTCTTTTTGCAGGATCTCGTAGCGCTTGCGGTTCTCCTCCAGGGTCAGGAGCGTCTGGATCATGCGCTGGGTGGACACGCCGATGTCGTAGTGGACCCCGGCGATGGTGGCCGAGCTGGCCACGATGCGCTCGGTGCGTACGAGCAGGTAGGCCGTGGTCAGGTAGAAGATCAGGATCAGGGCCAGGGACCAGAGCAGGAGCTTGGCCGTGATGCCCAGGCGCGGAGCGGGAATCCTCATGGCTCAAGCTGTACTGCAACCCGGCCCCCGGGTAAAGGAGGGGCCCTTTCCAGCCTGGGAAAACCAGCGGGGCCCGTCCCCCAATGGAACGGGCCCCTGGCTGAAGAGAGTGCAACGTACAAACGAGTTGTTCCAAAATGCCCGTCAGGAGCGGCGCGCACCGCGCCGAACGGGATCACCAGCCGACAGAACTAGGCAATGCATGCCATGGCATACCCTCCGCTATACGTTGAATCGCGGTCTTGAGGATGCACCATGAACAAAGCAACCGCCGTGCCAGCGGCCATCCAACTGAAATCACGGGACATAAAAAAGCCCGGCCCCCTGACGGGACCGGGCCACGCGCAATATTTGCGCAGCCGGGCTAGTGCACCGTGCCCGAACCGTCGCCTTGGGCCGCGGACCCCTGGGTCAGCTTGGCCACGTACTCCTTGACCTCGTCCAGCTTGCGCCACTCGGAATACATCTCCTCCCACTCGGCGAACTCGTGTTCCCGCTCGTCCAGGTAGGGTTCGTGGCCCTTGAGCCACAGGCTGAACACGTAGTTCTCGATCTTGTAGGCCGAGGAGTCGAACACCCGGTCGCAGACCCCGATGGGGTACTTGGTGCCGTCCAGGCGCGCGCCCACGAAATTGCACACCGTGAGCTGCGATCCCTCCTGCGTGATCTCGCCGTTGTTGAGCATCTCGGCCAGGGGGGCCAGGAAGCCCTCTTTGGACTTCAGGTTCTCCATGGTCTCGCCGGGCACGGACAGCTTGAGGGCTCCCCCGTCCTCGACCACGAAATAGAAACGGAGCCAGTGCTCGAAGCGCACGATGAGGGACACGTCGGACACCGCGTTCTGGAACTCCGGGCTGGTGATGTCGATCTTTTTCTGCATGTTGTCTCCTGAAAGGTGTTGCCCGGGGATAATGGGCATCCCAAGCCGAATCGTCAAGGGAAACGACAGCCGAAAACCGAGAACCAAGGCCGCTCCCGGGGCTTTACAAGCCACTGGATCATGAGGTAAGCCACATCACTTCCGGCCTGTGCCGGAGCATCAGCAAGACTATTGACATCTCCGCAGGAGGATTAACGTATGGGTAGCCAAAAGAAGCACGAGCGCATGAAGGAACTGGACCGCCGCCGCCACCGCCGCAAGCAGAACCAGAAGGCGCGCGTCAAAGAGGCCAAGGAACAGGCCGCCAAGGACAAGTAGGTCCGATTCCGCGCCAGGAGAAGAACGATGCCCATCTACGAGTATTGCTGCCAGGACTGCAAACAGATCTTCGAGGAATGGCAGGAAGGGTTCGATGAGAAGGAAATGACCTGTCCGGTCTGTTCCGGGCCGGCCAAGCGGATCATCTCCCACTCGGCCTTCATCCTCAAGGGCAGCGGCTGGTACGTGACCGACTACGCGGGCCAGAAATCCGGGGTCAACGGCAACGGCAACGGCTCCTCGTCCGAGGACAAGGACTCGGGGACCAAGGCGGATTCCGCCGCGGACACTCCGGCCCCTGCCAAGACCGAGCCCGCGGCCACGGCCAAGAGCAAAGTTCCGGACCAAAAGAGCACCGGCTAGCGATCCACAGGCAGCCTCGGGCTGCCTTTTTTTGGCCTTCGGCCCAACCCTGCAACCGGAAGCCGCCCCATGATCGAACGCTATTCCCGCCCTGAAATGATTCGTCTCTGGTCCCTGGAAAACAAGTTCCGGGCCTGGCTGGAGGTAGAGCTGGCCGTGTGCCAGGCCTGGTTCGAGCAGGGCGCCATCCCGGAAGAGGACTGGCGCGCCATCCAGGACAAGGCCGACTTCGACCTGGACCGCATCCTCGAGATCGAGGAAAAGACCAAGCACGACGTCATCGCCTTTCTGACCGCGGTGGAGGAGAAGGTCGGCCCGTCGGCCCGGTTCATCCACCTGGGCTGCACCTCCTCGGACATCGTGGACACGGCCGGCGGCCTGCTCCTGACCCGGGCGGGCAAGATCATCGACCGCAGCCTGGACCGCCTGCTCCTGGCGCTCAAGCATTTGGCCATGGAGCACAAGTATTTGCCCTGCATGGGCCGGACCCACGGCATCCACGCCGAACCGACCACCTTCGGCCTGAAGATGGCCTCGTTCTACGCCGAGTTCACCCGGGCCCGGCAACGGCTGTCCGAGGCTCGGGAGGCCGTGCGCGTGGGCAAGATTTCCGGGGCCGTGGGCACCTACGCCCACCTGAACCCGGACGTGGAGGCCCGCGCCCTGGAGATCCTGGGCCTGGCCCCGGACCCGGTGTCCACCCAGATCGTGCAGCGCGACCGCCACGCCCACTTCCACACTTCCCTGGCCCTCATGGCCGGGGGCGTGGAGCGGCTCGGCGTGGAGCTCAGGCACTTGCAGCGCACCGAGGTCCGCGAGGTGGAGGAAGGCTTCTCCAAGGGCCAGAAGGGCTCCTCGGCCATGCCCCACAAGAAAAACCCCATATCGGCCGAGAACCTCTGCGGCCTGTCCCGGCTCATCCGCACCAACGCCCTGGCGGCCATGGAGAACATGCCCCTGTGGCACGAGCGCGACATCTCCCACTCCTCGGTGGAGCGGGTCATCGGGCCGGACTCCACCACCCTGGCCGACTACACCCTGAACCGCATGGCCGGGCTCCTGGAAAACCTGCGCGTGCTGCCCGACAACATGGCCAGGAACATGGAACGGTCCTACGGCCTGCACTACTCCCAGCGCCTGCTCTACGCCCTCATCGACACCGGCCTGCCCCGCCAGGAGGCCTACGAGATGGTCCAGCGCGTGGCCCTGGCCTGCTGGGAGAACGGGAAGTCATTCCCCGAGGCGGCCCAGGCGGACAAGGAGATCGCCTCCCACCTGGACTCTAAAGTTTTTCAAGAAACCTTTGACCCTTCCTGGTACATGCGGTATGTGGACACCATCTTCACCCGTGTATTCGGCTCCTGACCCATGCAGGATATGAAACCGCGCCTGGCCGAACTGCTCATGGACCTCTCCTACGTCGAAGGGGAGGTGACCCTCACGTCCGGGAAGAAATCGGACTACTACTTCGATTGCAAACAGACCGCCCTGCACCCCGAGGGCGGCTTCCTTATCGGCAGTATCTTCTTGGATATGCTTGCCAAGTATGCTATCGGTGGGGTGGGTGGCATGACCCTGGGAGCAGACCCGCTGGTCTCCTCCGTGGTCGTGCTCTCCCAGGTGAAGGGCCGCCCCCTTCCGGGCTTCATCATCCGCAAGAAGTCCAAGGGGCACGGCACCAACCAGTACCTAGAGGGGATGAGAAATTTTGCGCCCGGAACCCGGGTGGCGCTGCTGGAGGACGTGGTTACCACGGGCGGCACCCTGGTTACGGCCGCAGAGCGGGTACGAGACGCCGGCCTGGAAATCGAGGCCGTGCTGACCGTGCTCGACAGGCAGGAGGGAGGCATGGAGAACCTTGCCCGGGCCGACTTGGCCCTGGAGTCCATCTTTACCAGGCAGAGCCTGCTGGCCGCGGCGGGACGTTCCGGGGGAGGCGGGTCGTGACCCACGGCGTCCGGACCCTGGCGGTCCGTGTCGCGCTCACGACCCTTCTTTGCCTGTCCTGCGCCCTGCCCGCTGTGGCGCAGGACTCGGAGCAGGTCCTCAACCAGGTCCAGCAGCCCGTGGAGCAGCCCGTGGAGCAGGTCATGCAGGACCTGGACGAGCGCCCCGACCTCATCGTTCCCCAGGCCGACTTCAAGGCCGGGTACGACACCGGCGTGGACACGGACCTGCAAACCGGCGCGGACTCCCCGCTTCCGGAAGCCAACACGGCCGAAGGGCCCATCCCGGGATGGGATCCGGTGCTCTCGGGCCACGACTACACCCCGGAAACCTTCCTGGTCATCAACAAGACCGACCAGCGCTTCGAACTCATGTCCCGCCAGAGCCCGGTGCGGGTGGTGGACTCCTTCCCCTGCACCACGGGCCAGCGCCAGGGCGACAAGCTGGTCCAGGGCGACCTGCGCACCCCCGAGGGGGTCTATTTCATCGGCTACCAGGTGCCCCGCAACCTGGACTGGGAGCTCTTCGGCGACCTGGCCTTCACCCTGAACTACCCCAACCCGGTGGACATCCTGAAGGGCAAGACCGGCTCGGGCATCTGGCTGCACGGCCGGGGCAAGAAGCTGGTCCCCCACGACACCCGGGGCTGCGTGGCCCTGGCCAACGTGGACATCCACCACGTGGCCCCCATGCTGGCCGGCGGCACCCCGGTGTTCATCGGCAAGAAGATTTCCATCAGCCAGGAACTCGGCCCGGACGCCACCCAGGCCGCGGTCATGGCCGACCTGGTCCGCCAGTGGGCGGCCGGTTGGCAGGGCCGCTCCGAGGCCTTCTTCGCGCTCTACGACGAAGACGCCTTCGCCGCCACCACGGGCGAGTCCTTTTCCGGATTCGCGGACCACAAGCGGTCCATCTTCTCCTCCCAGCCCTGGATCCAGGTCATGGTGGACAACATCCACGCCGCGCCCGGTCCGGACTACTGGGTGACCTGGTTCGACCAGTTCTACCGCACCCCCAACATGACCAGCACCGTGGGCAAGCGGCTGTACTGGATGAAGGACGACTCGGGCCACTGGCGCATCGTGGGCCGGGAGTACGTGCCCACCGGCCGCGACATGTCCAGCGACTACCTGGCCGCCAAGACCGGCGAGGTCCGGGCCCTGGTGGACCAGTGGAGTTCGGCCTGGCAGGGCGCGAACCTGGACGCCTATCTTTCCTGCTACGACGAATCAGCCCGCCAGGACGGCCGGGTCGGCGTGGACGCCATCGGCGACTACAAGTCCCGCGTCTGGACCGAGCGCCCGCCCAGGACCGTGCGGGTGGACGACGTGGAGGTCAGCCTGCATCCCAATGGACTCAAGGCCCGCTTCCTCCAGGAATACGAGGACGCCTCGGGCTACAGCGACAGAGGAATCAAGACCCTGATACTGGCGCCGGAAGATGACGGCTGGCGCATCGTGAGCGAGGACTGGAGGGCCGATTCGTGACCAATTCCAAGTACAGCCTCCTGTTCATGCGCGACGACGCCGACGTCCGCAGCTTGCGGGTCAGCCGATTCTGGCTGCGGGCCTACCTGATCTTCCAGGCCGTGCTCCTGGTGTTCGGCGGCCTGGGCGCCTATTTCGGCATCACCTTCTGGCTGGACAACCACAACCTGACCGCGGACAACCGCGACATGGCCACCCGGCTGGAAGAGGCCGAGCTCAAGCTGGCCAGCCTGGCCAACATGGAAAAAATTCTCGAGGCCTACGACAAGCGGGACCTGCAATCCCTGCTCAGCGCCAGCGAGGAGCCCACGAGCGGCGAGGAGCCCGCGGAGCCGGTGAACCTGGCCGAGGTCTTCGAAACCGTGGACCAGGGGCCCATCTCGGCCGAGGATTTGAAGACCGTTGTCGGAGACAACCGGGTGGTGACCACCTTCCGGCTGGAGAACCCCAGCGACACCCTGGCGAGCGGGGTCACGCACCTGGCGGTGATCACCAACGACGGGCAGGTGGTGCAGGTGGCGCCCAGGGAGAACCTCTCCTACCAGATCCAGAAGCGAAAGTTCGAGCGGGCCACCTTCGACCTGCCCGAAGGCGTGAACCAGGACACCCTTTTCGCCATACGAATCGAGGTCAAGGATTCCGATGGGACCACGATCTTCAAGAAAACCTACCCGCTGGCCGCACAGACCCACTAGAGCGGCCCGCTGGAGCCTGTCCCTCCTCCTGACCCTCCTCTTGTGTGGTGCGGCCTGGGCCGAGAGCTACACCTTTTTCGCGGGCACCCAGTACCCGCTGACGGCCGTGTTCCTGCACGGCGAGATGGACGGCCCCACGATCATGGTCCAGGGCGGCATCCAGGGCGACGAGCCCTCGGGCTACGTCACCGCCCAGGTGCTGACCCACTGCAAGGTGCTCAAGGGCAACCTCATCGTGGTGCCCCGGGCCAACGTGCCCTCCATCAACCTGTTCCAGCGCCAGATCAACGTGGACATGAACCGGCGCTTCGACCAGGACTACAACCGCTTCTACGAGGACCGGCTGGCCCGGGTGGTGCGCTTCCTCCTGGCCCGGTCCGACGCCCTGATCCATCTGCACGAGGGCTCGGGCTTCTACAACCCGACCTACGTGGACCCCCTGCGCAACCCCAACCGCTACGGCCAGTCCATCATCGTGGACGCCCTGGTCTTCGGCGACGACATCGAGCTGGGCGAGACCGTCAAGCAGGTGCTGGACGAGCTCAACCCGCGCATCAGCCCGCCCGACTACCGCTTCAAGCTCTTCAACACCGAGACCTTCGCCGCGGACACTCCCTACCCGGAGATGAAGAA
Source organism: Desulfovibrionaceae bacterium (assembly GCA_963666895.2). Lineage (GTDB taxonomy): Bacteria > Desulfobacterota > Desulfovibrionia > Desulfovibrionales > Desulfovibrionaceae. The sequence continues at coordinate 396,088 of CAXXNS010000001.1, forward strand.
GTCCCTGACCTGCTACGCGCTCACGGCCCTGAACATCCCGGCCCTGGCCGTGGAGGTCTCCAAGGACATCGTCCAGCTGGACTGGAAGGTCATGCGCCAGCTCGAGGCCACCCTGGCCATCCTCAAGCACTACGGGGTGGAGGTGGTGCCGCCCGGGTTCACGGCCCAGGACGTGCAGAACTACCTGGCCGAGGCCGGCGACATCGCGGTCAACGGCCGCCCCCTGACCCAGGGCTCGGCCATCGACCTGGTGCCGGGCACGCCGCTGTTCGTGGAGCCCCGGGACGGCGGCGAGAACGCCTTTGCTCCCTCCCTGGCCCTGTTCGCCTCGGACCGGCCCGGGGTCAACCTGCTGACCGCGCCCCGCATGCCCCTGGAATCCTTCCACGAGCTGGAGCTGCGCCTGGACGGGCGGCCCGTGGCCGAGGCCACGGTGCGCTGGACCGGCGAGATGCCCCAGCCCGCCGAAAAGGACTCGACCGTGTTCGTCTGCTGGCTCAACGGCCAGCCCCGGTTCGTGAGCAGCAAGGAGACCCTGACCGCGGTGCTGGGCGACCAGCTCATCCTGGAGGGGGTCTGGGGCTCGGAACGGGCCGAGGTGCTCAACTTCAAGGGCTACGTGGCCACGCCGGTCCACAACACGGGCCAGGACATGGGCTGGGAGATCATCCTGGACCCGGACAACTTCATGGACAAGTACCGGCTCAAGAACCCGGGCCAGACCGCCTGGCGGTACGAGGTGGTGCGCGAGACCCCCGGCACCAAAGGCGAGCGCTTCTACGTGGAGGTGGCTCCGCGCCAGGTCCACGCCCTGCGCCTGGTGGACGGGCACGGCCAGACCCTGGTCATCCCCTGGCGGCCGGACTCGGAATACTTCCTGCCCGAAGGCCAGTACTCCTTCCTGGAGGCCTGGAGCAACGGCGAGCCGGACAAGATCCTGGCCACGGTGGACGACCAGCCCATCAATCCGGGCCAGGCCATGGGCGTGGGCGTGACCGAACCGGCCCGCATGGAGCTCCGCCAGGCCACCACCTTCGCGCCCATGGGCGCCATGACCTTCAAGGCCTCCAGCCTGGCGGCCGGAGACCTCCCCTCTCTTTACTAGGCCGTTGAAATTCCCACGATAACTGCGTTGCTGCAAAAAGTTCAAATCCTCGCGTACGGATTGAGTACGCGTCGGCCTTGAACTTTTTTTGCGCCTTGTTCTCGCGGTTTTTGAACGGCCTGAAAAAAGTAGTAGTTTACTGATCCGACTTGGCGCCGAACGGCACCCGCTTGGGATACTTGGCATGGGCGTGCTCTCCGCCCGGGAGCCAGATGAAGCTGTAGATGCGGTCGCCGTCGCCCAGGAAGGTCAGGCTGCCCTCGGCCGGCATCTCGGACAGCAGCTCGTGCCCGTAGGTGTAGATGTAGTCGTTGATGGGGGTCAGGGTGCGCACCATCTCCTGGTCGGGCACGTAGAGCACGAACTTGCCCAACCGCTCGTCATCGCGGCCGTCCAGGATGAAGACCTCCATGCCGTCCTTGGTCACGTACCGGCCCAGGATGCTCTTCTCCAGATAGCTCTGGGTGAACAGGAAGTGCCCGAAGCGGACCTTGGGAGTCTCCAGGTTGTGCTCCACCATGCCCACGATGCCGCCGCCCTCGGCGAACTCCTTGAACATGGCCTCCTCGGTGGCGTTGCGGCCGCCATAGTCACCGCCGGTCTTGAGGGAGCTGATGGGCTTGGCCTGGATGCCCGGGGCCTGGTAGATGTCCTCCAGCTGGTTGACCATGTGCTCCAGGTCGATCTCCACGGACTCGGGCGCGGACGACCCGGCCGGGCCGAACCACCAGAGGACCAGGAGTCCCAGGCCCAGGTGCAGGGCCAGGGACAGGAGCAGGGCGATCAGCCTCGGCACCTTACTCCTCCTGCTTCTCTGTGACGATGCCCACCCGCTGCACACCGGCTTCCTTGATGGCCGACAACACCTCCATGACCTTGCCGTGGCTGACGTTCTTGTCCGCCTTGAGGTAGAGGTAGCGGCCCTGGCCGATGACCAGCTGGCGCACGTGGTCCGCGATCTTGTCCGGGTCCAGCTCGCGCTGGTCCAGGTAGACGCGGCCGTCCGCGGTCAGGGACAGGATGAAATGGTCCGCGCCCTTGGGCAGGCTCTCCACGGTGCGGGTGAAGGGCAGGTCCACGTCCATGCCCTGGTTCATGAGCGGCACGGTGATCATGAAGATGACCAGGAGAACCAGCATCACGTCCACAAAGGGCGTGACGTTGATCTCGGCCAGGAAGCGGCGCTGCTTCAGGGGGTTGGGCTGTGTGCGGGCCACGGCCTAGGCCTCCGGAGCCGCGCCGTTCAGCTTGGGCAGCTCCTGCTTGACCCGGTTGAGGAAGGCCCTGGAGAACCGGGCCAGTCCGGCCTCGATGGCCGACAGCCGGTTGAGGAACAGGTTGTAGGCCAGGGCGGCCGGGATGGCCACCATAAGCCCGGCGGCCGTGGTGCCCAGGGCCGCGGCCAGGCCCGGAGCCACTCCGGCCATGGTCTCGGGACCGCCGCTGGTGAAGCTGGTGAAGGCGCTCATGATGCCCCAGACCGTGCCGAACAGGCCCAGCAGCGGGGACACGTTGGCCCAGGTGGCCAAATAGCCCAGGGAGCCGTAGAGCCGGTCGGTCTCGGCCTCGGACTGCTGGATCAGGGCCCTGCGCACGTTCTCCAGGAGCATTCCGGCGTCGCTGGCCGAAGCGCCCACGCCGCGCATGCGCTCCACCTCCTCCATGCCCTCACGGGCCACGCGGTCCGGGCAGGAATCAGCGTCCACGCCGCAGGCGGACATGGCCGCGTCCAGGTCCCGGGCGGCCTCGAAGGAGGCCTCGCCCACGGACAGCCGCCGCCTGGCCCGGGCCAGCTGGTAGAGCTTGTAGAAGATGAGCATCCAGCTGGTGACGGACATGACCACCAGCGCTCCGTAGACGACCATGATGACCGGGCCGGACTGGCCCATGAGATCCCAGAACGCGTTTTCAAACATCAGACGCTCCTCTTATTGGTCCGAACCGGACCGACAGCATGCCGACGGCATGGTAGCAAAGCCCATGCCGGATGAAAACTGATCGTTGTGCCGGGATGTTGCGAAAATGGGCTCGTCTCGGCTCCAGGCTGGTGGGCGAAGAATGCGCCCGGCGGTCATAAATCGCGCACGTCCACGGTGCGACCGGACAGCTTGCGCAGGTCCCCGGACAGGTAGCGGAGCAGTCCGGACGCGGCCCGGGCCGGGGTGATGAGCAGCCCCTGCTCCTTCCAGGGCACGAAGACCCGCTTCAGCTCCTCGGCCGCCCCGCCCTCGGCCCTGCGGGCCTGGGCCTGCATGCGGGTCTCCACGATGCCCGGCCGGTAGACCAGGCTGACCAGCTCCGGAGCCTCGGCGGCCAGGTTGCGGGCCAGGTGCTCCTCGGCCGCCTTGGCCGCGCAGTAGAGCGCGATGCCCGGCTGGGTCTTCTCGGCCGCGCCCGACCCGAAGAACACGCACAGGCCGTGGCCCTGCTCGCGCAACGGCGGCACGGCCGCCCTGCACAGCCGCCAGGCGGCCTTGAAATTGGCTCCCACCACCTCGTCGAACCCGGCCTCGTCCACCTCCCACAGGGTGGGTCCGGGCAGGAGCACCCCGGCCGCGTGGATGAAGCCCTCGAAATTGCCCAGCTCCAGGGCCGCCTCCACCAGGGCGTCGGCCACGCCCGCCTGGGCCACGTCGCCCGGCACCACCTTGACCGTGGGCGCCTTGGGCTTGTCCAGGCTGCATGCGGCCCGGGTCTGCCCCAGCAGGTCCGCGCTGCGCGCCCCGAGCACCAAGTTGGCCCCCTTGGCGCACAGGGCCAGGGCCAGGGCCCGGCCGATGCCCTGGGAAGCACCCGTGATGATCAGGGTTTTATTCTGGAACATAAGGGGCTACACTCCGGCTTCTTCTCAACCAGCAAGCACAGAGGATACGCATGCCGCCACGTCTTAGCAACCGTTCCGGCCTGGCTTCCCAATCCGAAATTCGGGCCATGACCATCGAATGCACCCGCGTCGGGGGCATCAATCTGGCCCAGGGCGTCTGCGACCTGGCCGTGCCCGATCCGGTGCTGGCCGGGGCCCGGGACGCCCTGCCCACCCACAACACCTACACCCGGTTCGACGGCCTGCCCGACATCCGCCAGGCCATCGCGGCCCGGTACGAGCGCGAATACGACTGGCCCGTGGACCCGGAGAACGAGGTGGTGGTGTCCATCGGGGCCACCGGGGCCTTCTACGCCACCTGCCTGGCCCTGCTGAACCCGGGCGACGAGGTGGTGGTGTTCGAGCCGGGCTACGGCTACCACGTCAACATGCTCAAGGCCCTGGAAGCGGTTCCCGTGCCCCTGCTCCTGGAGCCGCCGGACTGGGACCTGACCGAGCAGGCCCTGCGCAGCGTGCTCACCCCGCGCACCAAGGCGATCGTGGTCAACTCCCCGGGCAACCCCACGGGCAAGGTCATGACCTACGAGGAACTGTCCATGCTGGCCGAGGTGGCCAGGGAGCGCGACCTGGTGGTCATCACGGACGAAATCTACGAGCACTTCGTGTACGACGGCCGGGCCCACATCCCCCCGGCCACCCTGCCCGGCATGGCCGAGCGCACCGTGACCATCTCCGGGTTCTCCAAGGTCTTCGCCATCACGGGCTGGCGGCTGGGCTACGCGGTCTGCCGTCCGGACTGGTCCCGGGCCATCGGCCATTTGTCGGACCTGGTCTACGTGTGCGCCCCGGCCCCGCTGCAGATGGGCGCGGCCCGCGGGCTCCTGGACCTGGACCCGCACTACTACAAGGACCTGGCCGCGGACCACCAGAACAAGCGCGACCAGTTCTGCGCCGCACTGGACAAGGCCGGGCTCAAGCCGCACGTCCCGCAGGGGGCCTACTACGTGCTGGCCGACATCTCGTCCCTGCCCGGGACCACGGGCCGCGAGCGGGCCATGCATCTGCTGGAGCGCACCGGCCTGGCCTGCGTGCCGGGCGCGGCGTTCGTCACGGACCAGCCCGCCGACGACCTGGCCCGGTTCTGTTTCGCCAAGGAATGGGACGTGCTCAAGGAAGCCTGCAAAAGGCTGGAGAAGCTGGGGTGAACCCGGACAGGGACGAATACCGGGGCATCGCCCGGGTCTACGATCCCTTGCTGGCTCCCCTGCTGAACCGGGTCTGGCGCTCAGTGGCTCGGCTCCTGGCCGATGGAAAAGGGGCCGGACGCCAAGGCCCGGTCCTGGACCTGGGCTGCGGCACGGGCCGCCAGGCCCTGCTCCTGGCCCGCTCCGGCCTGAACGTGCTGGGGCTGGACCGTTCTCCGGCCATGCTGGCCCGGGCCCGGCGGAACCTGGCCCGGGAAACCGCCAAACGGCCCGGCCTGCGCCTCTCCTTCCTCCTGGCCGACGCCTCTTGCCTGCCCCTGCCGGACGCCGGCCTGGGCGGCGCGTCCATGACCCTGGCCCTGCACGAGATGGAGCCGGGCGCGTCCCTGGCCGTGCTGCGCGAGGCGGCCCGCGTACTGCGGCCGGACGGCGTGCTGGCCGTGCTCGACTACTGCCTGGCCGACGCCTGCCCGCGCACCATCCTGGGCAGGCTGGCCGGTCCCCTGGTCCACGGCGTGGAACGGCTGGCGGGCAAGCGGCACCACCGGGCCTACCGGGAGTACCTGGCAAACGGCGGCCTGCCCGCCCTGGCAAAACAGGCGGGTCTGGACTGCTCCCTGGAGGAGCGCTTCTTCTGGAATCGGATGGGCCTCTACCGCTGCACGCACGCGGCCGGGTGACGCCCCGCTATTTTTCCCCGGAAAGCAATCGCTCCACAGCCCCGCACATGTGCATGGCCGAGGCCACGCCCACCGGGGTGTAGGTCTCGCTGGCGCAAATCCAGCCCACGGGCTCGCCCTCCGGGCTCAGGAACTGGCCGCAGATGATGTAGGAGCCCTCGGGGCCGTCCGGCCCCTGGGACCGGAAGTGCCAGCCCGGAAAACGCAGGCTGCCGCCGGGCTCCAGGATGAAGCCCACCTCTCCGCAAACCACGGACTTGGGCGTGTCCGGCCCCAGCGGCGTCAGGTCGTGGTCCTGGGCCCAGGCGGGCAGGACCAGAAAAAAGGAAAGCACCAGGGCGGAAACAAGAAGGATTCGGTTGCGCATCATTGTCATGCTAGCAGGATCATCCCGGGCCCACAACAGCCGATTTCCCGGCCGGACCCGGCTCATTCCTTGGCCCGTCTCCGGCGGAAGAGCCCGGTCAGCCTGCGCCCCAGGCGGGTGATGCCCTCCTGGTCGCGGAGCAGGCCCAGGCTGACGATGTTGAACACCAGGCCCATGAGGATCAGGACGAGCCCGTCGTAGACCACGGAGCTGACCCACACGTCCACCACGGGCAGCCGCTTGATGGGCGTGAACAACGGGTACGCGGTCTTGAGGTCCTGGGCCGCGCTGCCCAGGGCGCTGGGCTTTTCGCCGAGCTGCTCTTCCAAAAGATCGTCGTACTGGGCCCGGCCCAGCTGCACCGCGTCGTGCATGCGCTTATTGCCGTAGGCGTACTTGTACTTGTCGCGGAATTCGGCCAGTTCGGCCTCGAGCCGGTCCTTGCGGGCGGTCAGGCTGCCGTCCGGGTCCTCGCCACGCGCGTCCACCAGGGCCCGCTTGGCCTCCTTGACCGCGTCCAGCAGCTGGGTGTGCCGGGCGTGGTAGCTGTTGCCCAGCTCCTGGAGCACCACCATGCCCTCGTAGGCCCAGCGCGACGGCATGAACTGGCAGATTTCGGGCACCGGGCTGTTGGCCACCAGGGTCAGGCTGGTGTTGAGCTTCTCGTACTCGATGAGCGCGCCGCCCAGGATGATCTGGGGTACCAGCACCAGGGGGACCATGTTCTGGGCCGCCCGGACCGACAGCCTGGGAATGGACGACACCAGGAGCCCGGCCGACAGCGCGGCGAACGAAACCACGGTCAAAAAGACCAGATGCTCCACGTAGAGTTCGCGCACCTGAAGGATGAGGAACCCGGGCACCAGGAAGAGCAGGTTCTGGATGAATGCGAAGGGCAGCAGCGTGACCAGCTTGGCGCCCAGATAGCCCCGGTGGGTCATGTTGACCATGCGCTCGCGCAGGAACAGGGCCCGGTCCGAGATGATCTCGGACACCGAGTTGGTCATGGACAGGAACACGGCCACGATGACGGCCACGAACAAAAAGGTCGGGAACAGGTCGTTGGTGTACAGGGTGTAGGGCTCGCGCGGGGCGTAGCGCAGGATGAAGCCCACCCCGGCTCCCAGCAGCGGGGCCTCCAGGAAGGTGATGGCCAGGTTGGAGCGGTCCCTCAGCTTGCTCTTCATGGACCGGGCCACCAGGGTGCGGAACTGGTTCATGCGCGCACTCAGGCCGATGCGCGGCCGAGGCGGCAGCACCGCGGGCGAGGGCATGGTGATGCTGGTCAGCCAGGAGTCCACGGCCGTGTCCCGGTAACGCTGCTGCCAGTAGTCCGGGGTGTACTGGCGGCGGTGGAGCACGCTGCCGTCGATGTCGCGCAGGGACTCCTCCAGCCCGTCCAGGAGCACGTCCGGCTGCACCGAGCCGCAACGCGGGCACTCCACGTTCATGGGCTCGCGCATGTCCGACTGCTCCAGGTGGCGCTTGAAATACTCCACCGCGGCCTCGGACTGGCCGAAGTAGGCCACCTTGCCGCCCTTGTCCAGGAGGAGTATCTTGTTGAACTTCTTGTAGATGCGCGACCCGGGCTGGTGAATGACCGCCACCACGATCTTGCCGCGCAGGGCCAGCTCGGTGAGCAGGTCCACGATCTTTTCCGAGTCCTTGGAGGACAGGCCCGAGGTGGGCTCGTCCAGCAGGTAGACCTCGGCGTCCGCGATGAGCTCCAGGCCGATGTTGAGCCGCTTGCGCTCACCGCCGGACAGGACCTTGTCCGTGGCGTCGCCCACGCGCAGGTCCCGCTTGTCGGCCAGGCCGATGTCCATGAGCACCCGGTCCACCTTGGAGTCCACCTCGTGGGCCGGGCGGTCCGGAAAGCGCAGCCGGGCGTAGTAGGCCAGGTTCTCGCCCACGGTCAGGTTGGACAGGAGCAGGTCCTCCTGGGGCACGTAGCCCAGGTACTCCTTGATGCGGTCGAACTCGGTGTGCATGTCGCGCTCGTCCACCATCACCCGGCCCTGGTCCGGATGCACCAGCCCGGACAGGACCCGCAGCAGGGTGGACTTGCCCGAGCCCGACGGGCCCATGATGCCCACCAGGTCGCCGTACTCCACGTCCAGGTCCACGCCGTCCAGGCCCACGGTGCCGTCGTCGAAGGCGAAGGTCAGGCCCTTGGCCACCAGCCGGGACAGCCCGAAGTTGCGGCGGATGATCTCCCCGGCCTCGATGTCCACGTCCAGGCGCGCGCCCCGAAGCTCGATGGCGCTGCCCTCGCCCACCCGGACCCGGTCCCTGGCCGGCTTGTTGTCCACGAACACGCGGTACGGGCAGTCGCCCGGATCGAAGACCAGGCTGTCGTCGTAGTCCGCCTCCAGCCAGGCGGTCCAGACCCGGGGCTGGTCGTCGAACACGGGCAGGTTGGCCCGGATGTCGTTGCCGATGCGCATGCGCTCGCCCGGCGCGGGCAGGATGGCCCCGCGGAAGGCGTTGACCGCGGAAAAGAGCTCCCGCACGTTGAGGCGGTAGCCGTTGACGAACACCTGGTCGTCCAGGTGAAGCAGGGTCTCGCTCTCCGCGACCACTCTGTCGCCCACCTTGACCAGGGCGCCGTCGTCCAGGGTGGTCAGCCGGATGATGCTGGCCAGGACCTGGATCTCCACCAGGTTGTCCGGGCCGGGCACGTCCGAGAACACCGGAGCCAGCTCCTGCTGCCGGATCCAGACCACGGCCTCGTTGGGGTGGACCTTGTTCTCGAAGTGGGCCTGCAGGTCGTGGTGGCGAAGCTCGTACTCGCCCACACGCACGGTGTGGTTGTGGGACACCCGGATGGGCACGCCCGGGGCCAGGCCGTAGCCCTCCACGCTGACCCGGGCGTCGCCGCCGCGCTTCAGGGCCACGGCGATGTCCTGGAGCCGGTACAGGGTCAGGTCCAGGCCGGGCAGGGGCAGGTGCACGTCCACCTGGTCCGGGTCCTCGCCCACGTGCACGGCCACCACGGACAGCCCCTCCATGTCCAGGGCCGAGGGGTTGGCCAGGTTGAAGTCGCGCTCCAGGTAGGCCGCGTCGGCCGGGGCCACCTCCATGAGGTCGCCCAGCCCACGCACCACGGCCATGCCCTCCGGGCCCACCTCGTCGGCGGCCAGGAAGGCATAGAGCACCAGCAGGACGAAGAGCCGCTCCTGGGGCGCGAGTCGGGCCTTGAGCACCCGGGCGATTTCGGCCTGGCCGGGCAGCGCGGTCAGGAACCGCTGGTACCGAGCCAGAAAGCGGCCGGACAGGTCGCGGGGGTAGAGGCGCCCGTAAAAGGCGGTGATGAAATCCTGGCGGGCCTGGCTGGCCCCGTTCATGGTCCCGGCCACCAGGGCGAAGGCCTTGAGAACCTGGTCGGCCAGGGAGTCCTGCAAACGGCTGTCCACCTCGGCGGACGCTTCAGCGGACAGGAACGGGGCGGTCATGTCGATGGGCTTGTGCGCGGGGCCCGTGGGTTCCTATTTGAATCCGGCCAGGATGAACCAGTAGTCGAACTCCTCCTGGCAATCCACCAAGGTGGCCTTGACGTGGAAGGTGCCGCTCCACTTGGGAGCCAGCTTGACCACCACGGGCTCGCCCTGGGTCTGGATCTCGGCCACGGACTTCCAGTTCTCGTCGAAGATCTCCATCTTCAACCCCATGACCCCCTGGTCGCCCTGGAAGTGGAAGAAGTACTCCAGGCCCGTGGTCAGCTGGGTGTCAAAGTAGTAGGACGCGCCCTTGGCCAGCTCGCCGAGCTGAATGGCGTCCTTGACCGAATAACCGTCCGCCTCGTAGGCCGCGCTCTGCTCGTAGGCGGGCTTGCGGATGTCCATGCGGTCGGCCAGGGCCGCGGCCGGGACCAAAAGGGAAGCCAGCAGCAGGCAGGCGGCGGGGATATGGAGGATGCGCATGGTTAGCCCTCCTCGATGAGTTCGATCAGTTCGTTGGCGATGGTCATGAGCTGCTTGATGTTCTCGCGGGACACCGGCTTCTCGTAGCCCACGTCCACCAGGTTGCGCATGGCGTGCAGGGAGAACATGATCTCCTGCACGGCCTTGTTCTGGCGCGCGGCGGGCTCCAGGATCAACAGCTGCTCCGCGAAGTAGTCCACCAGGCCGGGCTGGTAGAAGAGCGAGGACGGCTCCGGGCCGTAGAGCTGGTTCAGGAACACGTCGGCCGTGGCCCGCATGGAGCCCAGCCAGCCGCCCACCTGCACCAGGACCGCGATGTCCGCGTCGCCCATCTGGTCCATCTCCATCTCGATCTGGTAGCGCAGGGACTCAAGCTCCTCGCGGAGCACGTCCCACTTGCCCTCGTCGGCCAGGTTTTCGAAGGTGGAGGCCCGGTCCAGGATGGACTCCTCGACCATGAGCTCCTCGGCCAGGGTGACGATGACCGGGATGGTGCGGGAGAGCTTGTCGCGGTTCTGGGCCAGGATGGCCAGCAGGCCGTCTCCGGCCCGAAGCCCCAGGTTCAGGGCGCGGTAGTAGTTGTCTTGGTAGTCGTACCGCTCGTTGACCGTGGCCACCTCGCTCCAGTCCACGCCGCCCAGCCGATTGAGGGCCAGGAACATCTCCGAGGGCGAGGGCAGGGCCACGTTCATGGCGAATTCGAGTTTCTCCGCGTCGGTGAGCTCACCGGCCCGGGCCTGGACCGCCAGGGGCCCGGACTGGGCCGCGAGCAGGAGGGCGAGCGCGAGCAGGACGTGTCTCATGAACAACCTCTCGTTCGTGCAAACGGTTTACCGGCCACGCGGCCCGCGCACCATGCGCGCACCCTTGTCGACCGGTAGCCTCTCTCTAGCAACAGGCCTGAAAAATGTAAAACAACATGACCGTGACGGCCAGCGTCAATTCGAGGGGACGCGCTCCCGGATCAGGGCCAGAGCGGCCGCCTCGTCCGCGACCAGGGGGACCACCCGGTCCAGCCCGGCGATGGTCAGCACCTCATGCACCGTGTCCGTGGGCCGGCTCAGCACCAGCAGGCCGCCCTTGCGGTTCAGGGCGCGGGCCGAGCGCAGCAGCAGGGCGATGCCCATGGAGGACAGGAATTCCAGCCCGGACAGGTCCACCACCGCGGGCAGGCCGGGCTCGACCACCTGGGCGGTGAACTCCTGGTCCACGGCCTCGGCCCCGGCCATGTCCAACCGGCCGGTCATGGCGGCGTGGGTCACGTTGTCCCGGGTCTCCACGTTCAGTTCCATATCGTCCTCGCTGGTTGCACTCCAAGGCGGTCCATTCATACCTTCCCGAATCGGTCCTGGCAACAAGGACGCGCATTGACAAGCCCGCCCCGCCCGGGCCAGGATGGCGCATGCGTCGATTCCCCTTGCCCCTTCTGATCCTGCTGCCGGCCCTGCTGTTGGCGGGCTGCGACCTGTTCGGGCCCGAGCCCGTTCCCCTGCCCCCGCCGAAACCGGCCGTGGTGAAGGACGACCCGCCCAAGCCCCTGGTCGCCGGGGTGGCCGACCTGCCCCTGCTGGCCGAGCCCGAGGCCACGGCCGACAGGCTGGGCAGCCTGGCCCAGAACGAGGAGCTCCTGCGGTTCAAGACCTTCCAGGGCTTCGCCTACGTGGAGGTGCGGGACACCGGGGCCAAAGGCTGGGTGGACAACAGCCTGCTCATGGAGCAGGCGGCCGGTCCCAAGCCCCTGCCCTCCGGCGAGGACATTCCGCCCGAAGACGGGCCGTCGGGCTCTCTACCAGGCCCTGGGCCCGGCCCGGCCACAGATCAGGAAGGGCCCATCTCCGAGACCTTCTGATCCTTTCCAGCCTGACGGGAACGTGACCGAACGGTCTGGAAATCCTCTGGAAATCTTCGAGCGCCCGCTTTCTCGCGGGCTTTTCTTATATTGATCTATCGAAAAAGCCAGAAATGAGGCTGTTCAAAAATGGTGAGATGCAAGGCGCAAAAAAAGTTCAAGCCCGACGCGTACTGCGCGTACGCGAGGGTTTGAACTTTTTGAAGCAACGAAGCAGATTGCCGTTTTTCAACAGCCGGTTACTGGCTGATACGTTTGACCACGGCCAGGGTCACGTCGTCGCCGATCTCCGTATCCCGGATGAATCCCCGCAGCTCGGACAGCACCGCGTCCACCAGACCCTGGGCGCTTTTGTGCGCGTTGGACCGGATGGCCTGGCGGAACCGCTCCTTGCCGAACGGTTCTCCCTCGGGGCTGCGGGCCTCCCAGATGCCGTCCGTGCCGATGGCCAGCACCAGGCCCGGGTCCGCAAAGGCGTGCTCCTGGGCCGGGAAGGCCGCGTCCGGCATGAGCCCCAGGGCCGGTCCCTCGCCCTTGAGCTCCATGAATTCGTCCCCGTCCGGGTCGTAGAGCAGGGCCGGTTCGTGCCCGGCCCGGACCCACTTGACCTTGCCCGCGGGCGAGTCCACCTCCAGATAGAACAGGGTGGCGAAGCGGCCCGAGGCCTCCACGTCGTGGTACAGGAGCCGGTTGACCAGGGCCACGCGGTTCTCCGGACTGTCGCGCCGGGCCGCGGCCGTGCGCACCATGGCCCGCATGGTGGCCATGAGCAGGGCGGCCCCGGCTCCGTGGCCGGACACGTCGCCCACCACCACGGCCAAACGGCCTTCCCTGCCGAGCCGGAAAATATCCAGGCTGTCGCCCCCGATCTCCTGGCTGGGCAGGCTGGTCCCGGCCACGTCCAGGCCCGGCACGTGGGGCGCACCCTCGGGCAGCAGGCTCTGCTGCACCTGGCGGGCCAGGTCCAGGGTGTGCCGCAGCCGGACCTGCTCCTCGAGCAAAGGCACAGTGGCGTTGAACGCCTCCACCAACCGGCCGCGCTCGTCCCCATGTTTCATGCCCAGCCGAACGGAAAAATCGCCCTGGGCCAAACGCCGCCAGCCTTCGGCCATGACCCGCACCGACCGGGTCAGGCTCCCGGCCACCAGCAGGGCCACCAGCAGGGACGCGGCGAGCACGCCCGCGGCCACCATGAGGAGCTGCCCGTGCTGCTCGGCAGCGGTCTCCTCCACAAGGCCGCGCAGCTCGTCGGCCAGGCCCATGGCCTCGTCCTCGGGCACCACCAGCAAAAAGCCCACTTCCCGGGTCTGGGGCGCGAATGCCCACAGGCTGGGCGTTTCCCCGTAGGGCATGGACACGCTTCCGGCCCGTCCGGCCACCACCGAGGCGGCCAGCGCGGCCCAGTGCGGGTCGTCCACGGGCTCGATCCACTCGTAGTCGCCCCCGGGCAGGCTGCGGGCCTTTTCCTGGTAGCCCTTCTTGGCCAGGACCCGCAGGCCAGTGACCACGGAGCCGTCGTCCAGGGTGCGGTCCTCGGCCCGGACCAGGAAGGAGCGCATGCGGTCGGACCACAGCTCGGTGAGCGGGCCCTCCTGCAAAAACCAGGACACGGGCACCTCCACCAGGGCCACCCCGGCGATGCGCCCCTGCCGGGCCACCGGGATGGTGACCGCGAAGAACAGCCCGCCGCTGGACCGTGAGACCAGCAGATCGCTCCACATGGGCTCGGGCGAGCCCTGCCGGGCCTTGCGGTACCAGCTCATCTGGCGGGGGTCCAAATCGTCGGGATACCCGTCGCTGCCCGGGAAGATGGCCGTGACCCCGGAGTCCAGGACCAGGGACACGCGAAAAGCCATGGGCGACAGGCTGTGGAAGATTTCCTGGCACACGGGCAGCAGCCCGCCCAGCCGGGCCACGTCCGGTCCGGCCGTTTCCCGGTCCAACCCGGGCGCAATGAGAAAAACCTGCTCGGTCAGGCTGACCTGCAAAGGCGTGGCCTGGCCCTCCTCGTCCAGGCGCACGTAGCCCTCGCGGGGCTGGGCGTCGCTGGGCCGGGTGGCCGGGTTTGCGAAATCCGTGGGCGTGAGTACGCGGCCCAGGGGCGCGGGGTCGCTGTTCAGGGCGTCGGATGCCTCGGCGGCCAGAAACTCCAGGCCCAACTGCAGGGCCTTCTTGCCCAGGAGCACGGCCAGGGAGGCCTGGCGCGCGTCGCGTTCCAGGCGCTCGCGGGCGATGTCGTGCAGCCGCACCCGGACCTCGCCCGCGGCCCGTTCCTGCATGCGGTCCGTGGCGCGCTGGACCAAAAGCACGCCCACCAGGATGGGCAACAGGCTCATGGCCGCGAGGATGAAAAAGGCTTTCCAGCGTAGACGCATAGGGGCTCCAGGTCCCGCATCCTTCCACGAGCTTGGGGAAATGGCAATATCGGCCGGAGTGTTGTAAGGCCGGGGCATGAACCACGTCGCCATCACCTGGGCCGGGCGGATCACGGCCCTGGCCGTGCTCGGCTTCGGCCTGCCCTTCTATTTCGGATACGGCAACCCCCTGCCCTTTGCGGACCCGGAATACGGCTTTCTGGAAAACCTGTGGCTGACAGCCATCCCCCTCGTGTTCCTGGGGCTGGCCGCGGGCCTGCTGTGGCCCCGCGCCGGCGGCTGGCTGACCATCGGGGCCCTGGTGGCGGCCCACGCGCTCACCCTGGCCCGGGGCGAGTTCATGTCCTTCATGCTCGTTCCCCTGGTCCCGGCCCTCCTCTTCCTGCTCACCGCCCGGACCCGGCCCGCTGCGTAGCCAATACAAAAAGGCCGCCCCGATCGGAGCGGCCTTTGTTTGCGTGGTGGGCCCGGCAGGATTCGAACCTGCGGCCTTTTGGTTCGTAGCCAAACACTCTATCCAACTGAGCTACGGGCCCTTGCAGAGAGGGAGTCTTGTATGCCCTCAGACGGCCGGTCGTCAAGTTCTTTTCGCATTTTCCCGGCAAGGCCCGTGCCCGGCCGCTTTCCCACCAACGCGCGAGGAAAAACATTTTGACGCTCGTACCCTATTATCCTATCCTCGCGGGTCAGTTTCGAGCCCGATTTCCGTTCCACGACGCAGACAAACCCCGAGGACCGAGCATGTACACCCTTCGGACACTCCCCGGCGATGATGTGCGCCAGATCATGTGGCGCTTCTCCGAACGCTTCGACCTCCAGATGGTGGTCCAGTCCGCCCGCCAGGTGGCCCGCGGCACGGTGGCCTCCCTGGTGGCCCAGGGCGCGCGCAACAGCCACGAATGGACCCCGCTCAAGGCCCAGCTCCTGGACGCCTTCGACGCCTCCGGCCTGACCTCCCTGTTCATGGACCCCCACCAGGGCGGCTTCATCGAGGGCCCCAAGAACCTGGCCCTGGCCCTGGTCGCCTTTGAGCTGTCCTGGGTGGACGGCGGTTCGGCCACCAGCTCCCTGGCAAGCAACCTGGCCCTGGCCCCGATCCACGAAAAGGGCACGGACGAGCAGCGCGACCATTACATGAAGCTGGCCACCCCGCCCCAGCCCGGCGAGGACCGCAAGATCTGGCGCGGGGCCTTCGCCCTGACCGAGCCCCTGCCCTACGTGGGCGTGGACACCGGCGTGCTGGTGGGCAAGGTGCGCGTTGCCGAGTGGAACGACGACGATCCGATCCTTGAAGTCGAAAAGCGCGGCCGGTTCATCACCAACATGGACTTCGCCAGCTTTATCACCGCGGCCGTGGACACGGACGACGAGCGCATCAAGACCTCCTGCATGATCACCCTGCAGGAGGACGACCCCGGCACATTCGACCGCGGCGCGCCCACGCTCAAGATGTGCCACCAGCTTTCCTCCACCCGGGACCCCGGTCATCAAGGTCCGCGTCCCGGCCTCGGCGCATCATCGGCGGCTTCACCATCGAGGACGGCAAGATCGTGCCCACCTACTCCCACGGCGAGATCATCGGCGCGGTGTTCCACCGCACCCGCATCCCCGTGGGCCTCATGACCACGGCCAAGCTGTTGTCCGCCGTGGAGCCGGTCATCCGCTACCACCGGGCCCGGTTCCGGGGCGGCCACGCCTCCAGCCCGGGCTCCCCCAAGTTCGAACTCGGCCTGCAGCAGAAGGAGGACGCCCAGCAGCGGCTGGTGGACGTCTGGGCCGTGGGCGAGGCCGGAGCCTCCCTGGGCTTCGCCGCCGCCCGGCTGGCCGACGACTTCGACCCCATCGAGCGGGCCAAGAACGCCCTGTTCGAGGAGCGGGGCATCACCGGGCCGGCGCAAGCAGTTCGCGGCCGTCAAAAAGGTCAAGGACCAGACCCTGGAATACGTCCGCCTCATGTACCAGCCCGAGTCCGAGCGCCGACCAGGCCCGGTTCATCGAGCTGGACACCGACCCCCTGGTCAAGTTCGCGGCCCTGGACGCCCTGGGCAACATCCTCATCCCGGCCGTCAAGCTCTGGAACACCGGCAACCGGGGCCACCTACATGCGCGAGGCCATCAGCCTCATGGGCGGCTACGGCATCACCGAGGACTGTCCCGGCTTCTTCATGAACAAGTGGGCCGACGCCCAGCTCGAGGCCACCTACGAGGGCCCCGAGGCCGTGCAGCGCATGCACATGACCGTGACCATGACCGACGAGGTCTTCCTGGCCCACGTGGAACAGTGGATCGCCGGCCTCAAGGCCGTCGCGGCCGAGCGCCCGGGCAAGGGCGCCTGCGTGCTGGCCGCGGCCTACGGACTCTGGCTCTGGACCCTGGACTGGCTCCAAAAGGCCAATGACGTGCAGGGCAAGCCGCTCTACCACCGCAAGCGCCAGGGCGTGACCTTCGCCATGGCCGACGCCCTGTGCTGGCTCCTGGCCGCGCACCATCTCATCCTGGACACCGTGGAGCTGGAGGACAAGGGCCCCATGAACCCCACCGTGGCCGAGGCCCTGGACGGCCTGGGACCGTTCTACTCCGATCTGGCCTGCCACCAGGCCGCGCGCGCCTCGGGCGAGGCCGCCCGCATCCTGACCGAACTGGTCTTCGGGTACCAGGCCCATCCCGGCTGCGGCGAGAACGGCTGCTCCCCGGACGGCCCGCCGTCCTGCGACATGGAGGACATCGACGTGTTCCTGCGCATCAAGGCCAAGGTGGAGGGCTGCATGGCCGGATCGCGCCTGGCCCGGGAGCGGGCGGGCATCGCCCTGACCCAGGTCATGATTCCCGAAGCCCTGGATTACCCTCTCTAAGGACGACCCATGAGCGACACGCCAGAACGCCAGCGCATGGACGCGGACATCGTCTGCGTGGGCTTCGGCCCGGCCGCGGGCGGCTTCCTGACCACCCTGTCCCGGGGCCTGATGAATCAGGACGGCAGCCCGGTGGCCGAATCCAAGGCCATGCCCGGCATGCCGCCCCAGGTGCTCTGCTACGAGCGGGCCGACGACATCGGCTTCGGGGTCTCGGGCGTGGTCACCAAGGCCCGGTCCATCAAGGAGACCTTCCCGGACTTGGCTGCCAGTGAAGGAGCGGCGCAGATTCCCATGTGCGCCCCGGTGGCCAGCGAGGACACGGTCTATTTGTTCGACCCCCACGGCGCGTCGCGCAAGTCCCCGGGCATGAAGCTGCTGGAGACCATGCTCCTGCCGCTGCGCAGGAACCACGCGGCCAAGCTGCCCTACACCCCGGAATTCCTGAACAAGCACCACGGCCTGGTCATGAGCATCGGCCAGTTCAACCAGTGGGTGGGCGCGAACCTCATGGGCTCGGGCCTGGTCCAGATCTGGCCCGGCACCCCGGTGGCCCGGGCCCTGGTGGACGGCGACGGCGACGAGGCCAAGGTGGAAGGCGTGCGCCTGGCCGACCAGGGCGTGGGACAAGCAGGGGCAAGCCCGACGCGGGCTACATGCCCGGCATGGACGTGGGCGCGTCCCTGACCGTGATCGCGGACGGACCCGTGGGCCCGGTGGGACGCGGCCTGGACGCGGCCCTGGGCATGCCCCAAGGCCACCACAAGCGCGAGTGGGCCGTGGGCATGAAGATGGTGGTGGACCTGCCCGAGGGCTGTACGCTCAAGCCCGGCCAGGTGATCCACACCCTGGGCTATCCCGAGCCCGAGATTTTCGGCTTCCTGTACGTCTATCCGGACAACACCGCCTGCCTGGGCATTTTCGTGCCCTCCTGGTTCGACTCGCCCACGCGCACGGCCTACCGCTACCTCCAGCACTGGATGCTCCACCCCTATCTGTGGAAGCACCTGGAGGGCGCCACCCTGCGCTCCTGGGGGGCCAAGAGCCTGGACGAGTCCGGCAAACGCGGCGAGCCCCGGCTGGCCGGTGACGGCTTCGCCCGCATCGGAGAAGGCTCCGGATCCACCAACGTGCTCACCGGCTCGGGCGTGGACGAGGCATGGGCCACGGGCGTGCAGCTGGGCCAGGCCGTGCTGGAGCTGCTCTCCTCCGGCCGCGACTTCTCCCGCCAGAACCTGGAGGCCACCTACGTGGCCAAGCGCCGCGCCTCGTGGGTGGAGCAGGAAGCCAAGGTGGCCGAGAAGGCCCGCGACGGCTTCACCAAGGGCGTGTTCCGGGGGCTCATGGGCATGGCCCTGACCGGCCTGACCAAGGGCAGGCTCAACTGGACCGCGGATTCCAAGCGGGTCTGGGAGCGCATCCCCAGCCCGGAGGAATACTACAAGGGCCGCATCCCCACCCAGGAGATCGAAGCCATCCGGGCCGAGTGCACGGCCAAGGGCCGAAGCCTGCACCAGGCCCTCATGGACCGCGTGGGCTGGCCGGCCATCCCGTTCGACGGCAAGCTGCTGGTCTCCCACCAGGACGCCCTGCTCATGGGCGGCAAGGTCCAGGCCGCGCCCGGATACGCGGACCACGTGCGCTTCACCGAGAAGTCGGCCTGCGCCCGGTGCCAAGCCAAGGTCTGCGCCGAGGCCTGTTCGGGCCAGGCATCACCATCAATCCGGACGGCCCGGTGCCCCTGTTCGACCGCGAGAAATGCGTGCACTGCGGGGCCTGCCTGTGGAACTGTTCCCAGGCCAACACGGACAAGCCGGAAATGACCAACATCGAATTCCTGGCCGGGTCCGGCGGACTCCATTCAGCGGAAAACTAGGCGGGCCGAGTCACAAAATTGCTCCGCAGGCCAGGGGGCCTTGGCCCCCTGGGCCCCCTCTCTTGAGACTTGGGCTTCGTTCGGGCCTGTGATATGAATCCCGAAATTCACTTTGCAGGAGTGACTATGAGCTATCACATTGTGGTGTGCGGCAGCATCGTGCCGGACCCGTTGCAGACGCTGGAACCCCGTGCAAGGACCGCAGGGTCCGGGGCTGAAGAACGAGATGATGCTTCCGGCCGTGCTCGACCCCTGGGCGGGCCATGCCCTGTTCGAGGCCGCCAACCTGGCCAAGAACATCCCGGACAGCCGGGTGTGGCTGGTCTCCCTGGGTCCCAAGGCCAAGCTCCAGCAGGTCATGATGAGCGTGGCCCAGAAGGCGCCCTTCGAGCTCAAGGCCGTGGACGGCCCGGCCTCGGGATTCACCTCGGCCCGCGACGTGGCCGTAGCCCTGGAGACCGCCGTCAACGACATCGCGGACCTGGACAAGTCCCGGATGCTCCTGTTCGGCGGCTGGCAGTCGGCCTCCCGGGGGCACGGGCGCGGTCATGCAGATCCTTGGCGAGCGGCTCGGCGTGTTCGAGCAGTTCCAGGGCGTGGACAAGCTGACCGTGAACGCGGACGGGAGCATGGAGATCAAGGAGCGCATCGGCGGCGGCGCCTACCAGGTATCCAAGCTGTCCGGGCCTCCGGCCGTGCTCGGCTGGGCCACGGGCGAGCTGCCCGAGCCCCCCCAACAACCCCCAGGTGGGCATGATGAACATGAAGACCGTCATGCCCGCGTTGCAGCAGGCCAAGCCCGCCCAGGTGGGCGGCCCCTCCTTCCTCAAGGTGGAGCTGCCCAAGGTGGTGCGCGAGACCCGCGTGGTCAAGGACATGCCCGTGGACGACATCGCCCGCGAGCTCGTGGACTGGATGCAGGGATAGGGGGGAACCATGAACAACGTGCTTTTCATCGCTCCGGCCGAGTCCGGCCGGCCCCTGTCGCGCCACGCCCGCGAGGCCCTGGCCGCGGCCAAAGGCCTGGCCGACGTCATGGGACAGAAACTCGTCGTCGGTCTGCTGGGCGACGACGTCCAGGCCGCCGCCGACTCGGTGGGCGGCTGCGGCGCGTCCGCCTTCCTGGTGGCGCAGGACCCGGCCCTGGCCGTGTCCCGCTACGCCACGGACGTGGCCGCTGCCGAGGCTCTGGCCAAAAAGGCCCAGACCGGCGTCATCGTGGCCCCGGCCGACACCCGCGTGTCCCGCTTCGCGGCCGGGCTGGCCCAACGGCTGGACGGCGTCTGCGACACCCAGCTCACCGGCCTGGCCTACAAGGACGGCAAGGTGGTGGCCACCCGCTGGTACTACCGCCAGCGCATGGTGGCCGACCTGACCCGCGGCGAGCGCCCCTGGGTGCTGACCGTCATGCCCGGCTGTTTCGACGCCTGCCAGACCGATGGTTCGGTCTCCGTGGAGGCCGTGGACTTCCAGGTCCCGGAGACCCGCACCGAGGTCACGGGCATCGAGGCCCCGCCCGCTGACGAGCAGACCATCCGCCCGGGCGCGGAGCTGTTGCTGGTGGCCGGCGCGGGCTGGATGAAGAAGCAGGCCGACGGCGCCACCCACGTGGACGAGGCCGGTTCCATCATCCTGGAATATCTCGACAAGACCAAGGCTTCCCTGGGCTCGTCCAAGTCCCTGGTGGACTTCGAGGGCGACGCCGTGCTGCCGTTTTTGACCCACATGCACCAGATCGGCCAGACCGGGGCCACACCCCGGCACCCCAAGGGGCTGGCCACCTGCTGCCACGGCGAGGAGCCGCACGTGGTGGGCTGGCGGTTCATCACCGAGCGGAGGGCCGTGAACCTGGACGCGGGCTGCGGCTGGGCCCACGGCAAGGCGGACGTGCTCTACGTGGCCGACGCCTTCGAAGTCATGAAAAAGGTCAACGAACTGCTGGGCTAGCCGACCAGCGCATCAGGCATACCAAGGCCCCGCTCCGGCGGGGCCTTTTGCTTGCGTTCCCCGTCATCGATGTTTATAGTGTTTTACGTAATGTTCATCGATGGAGGACAGCCATGGAAACCGTCACAGTCTCCAGCAAGTATCAGATCGTAATTCCAAAGGAAGTCCGTGAAGCCATGGGCATACGCCCCGGCCAAAAGCTTCGGGTCGTTCCCACCGGAGAACAAATTCGCCTGGTGCCGGACAAGCCCATAAGCGCCTATCGCGGAATTCTGCGCGGCATGGACACGCACATCGAACGCGAGGAGGACCGCCTTTGAATCTCGTGGATTCCTGCGGCTGGCTGGCCTTTTTCACCGACAGTCCCACGGCTCCTTCCTTTGCCCCGGCCATGGGTGATATTAAACAACTGTTGGTTTCCACCATCAATCTCTACGAAGTCCATAAAAAAGTCTTGCGGGAACGGGGCGAAGACATGGCATTGGAGATCACGGACATCATGCGCCAATGCCGCGTGGTCGCCGTGGACGAAGAAGTCGCCATTGTCGGGGCCCGACTGGCCGCGCGCCACGGCTTGGCTATGGCCGACAGCCTCATCCTGGCCACGGCCAAAACCCACGAGGCCATCCTCTGGACCCAGGACGCGGATTTCCAGGGCCTGGAGGGTGTGCAATTCATCCAACCGGCCTGATCCATCATGGACTACGTAGGCCGGATCATACGGCCGCCGTCCGAGGCGGAAAGCATCCTCTTGCAGGTCACGGTGGGCTGCTCCCACAACAAGTGCGCCTTTTGCGGGGCCTACAAGGACAAGCGCTTCGTGATCAAGGATCCGGCCACGGTGTCGGCCGACCTGGACGAGGCGGCCCGCCATTTGGGCGGGGTTCGGCGTTTGTTCCTGGTGGACGGGGACGGGCTGGTCCTGCCCCAGGCCCGGCTCCTGGCCCTGCTGGACGAGATCCGCGCCAAACTGCCCGGACTGACGCGCATCGGAACCTATGCCAACGCCAAGGCCGTGCGTCTCAAGTCCGACCACGAGCTGGCCGAACTGCGCCAGCGCGGCCTGCGCATGGCCTACCTGGGCCTGGAATCCGGGGACGACGCGGTGCTGGCGCGTATGAACAAGGGCTCCACCGTGGCCCAGCAGGTCGAGGCCGTGCAGCGGCTACGCCGGGCCGGAATCAAGACCAACGTCACCGTGCTCCTGGGCCTGGGCGGGGTGGACCGCTCCCTGGAACACGCCCAAGCCACCGGCCAGGCCCTGGGCCAAATGGACCCGGAGCAGGTTGCGGCCCTGACCCTGATGCTCATCCCGGGCACGCCCCTGCACCGGGATGAGGCGGCCGGGCGATTCGCCCTGCCCGACGCCCAAGGCATGCTCCTGGAACTGCGCGAGCTCCTGGCCCACACCAGCCTGACCCGGGGCCTGTTCCTCACGGACCACGCCTCCAATTACCTGCCCCTGCGCTTGCGCCTGCCCAGGGACCAGGCCGCCGGGCTGGCCCGCATCGACCAGGCCCTGGCCGGAGCCGCCCCCCTGCGGCCCGAGGGCATGCGCGGGCTGTAGCGCCCGATCTTGCCTTGGACCCCGGCCAACGATAGTCTCCGGGCCATGCGCCGTCTCACCCTTTTCCTAGCCCCCCTGCTCATTGTGGTCCTGTGCGGCCCGGCCCAGGCCGCACGCAACGACGACTGGGAGCCCGAGCTGCTGGTGGCCCACGTCCACGTCCTGCTCTGCGACAACGACCACCAGGGCATCGTGCCCGTGCCCACGGCCCTGGGCAACGGCACGGACCCGGGCCGGAACCTCTATTGGGGGGCGCTCTACGGGGTCAAGGCCTTCTTCTCCAAGAGCGGCAACTGGAAGCTCCTGTCCTGCGGGGCCGGGCCCCGGGACGAGATCATGGAGCGCTGCGTGTTCGAGCACAGGTCCGGAGACGCGGTCATGGTGGCCGACGCCTGGCGCGGAGACGCGGGCCAGGCCTTTCTCGACGCCTGGACCAAGGGTGCGGCCGGGCTGGTGAACCAGACCCTGGCCCTGGAGGACGGGCGGCTGGTGGGGCTGGAGGGGTCGGCCGACCTGCTGGCCTGGGTGGGCCACAACCTGCTCATGGACGGGCTGCGCCCGGTCCCGGCCGAGAACACGGACGGCCGCATGCGCCAGACCATCATCCTGGGCTGCGCGGCCAAGTCCTGGTTCGGCCCCCTGCTGACCCGGGCCAAGGCCAACCCCCTGCTCTGGACCACCGGGCTCATGGCCCCGGAGGCCTACACCCTGGAGGCCGCGCTCAACGCCTGGGCCAAGGCCGAACCGGCCACGGAGATCGCCCTGCAGGCGGCCCGCATCTACGCCTCGTACCAGAAATGCCGGGTGGCTGCGGCCCGAAAGCTGCTGGTCACGGGCTGGTAGCTACTGGTAGTCCAGCTCGCCGCCCAGCCGGTAGAGCCCCACCACCTCGGGAAAATCCTTGCCCAGCAGGTCCATGGCCAGGGTGGTCAGGCCGGGCGCCCAGTTGTTGACCACCAGGGGCAGCTCGCCCCCCTGCCAGCGGCCGACCACGCCGATGTGGTCGAAGACCGTGCCGTTGGCGATGCCCGTGTCGAACAGGGCGATGTCCCCGGGCAGGACCGGCTCGTCCTGGGCCACGGGCCGGGCCCAGCGGTCCAGGAAGACCCGCAGCACCCGCACCCTGCGGTGGTCGATGTTGTAGTCCGGCTCGGAAGAGTACCAGGAATAGGCCTCGGGCCTGCGGATCATGTCCTCGTGCACCAGGGCCTGGAGGTCCAGCCCGGCCGCCCGGAGCGCCCGCACCACCACGTCCGCGCATACGCCCTGGTCCGGGTCGATGTCGCCCAGGGGAAAGTCCAGGCGGATGTAGCCCGCGGCCTGGCGGCTGTAGAAGGAGGGGTCGGCCAGCTGGGACTCGGCCCCGGCCAGCACCATGCGGGCCATGTGCAGGGGGTCTGACGACGCTTCAGACACCTGTCTGGAACTGTACACCTCCACCCGTACGCTTTCCGGCACAAGGGCCTGCAATGCAATGACATCCTCATCTGACAACGCGATACAGCCCAGGGTCCAGTCCTGGCCGGACCCGTTGCCGTGGATGCGGATGGACCCGCCCAGGGGGGTGTTCTGGGGCGGCATACGCCCCTCGGCCTGGGCCCGGAGCACGGCCCGGTACTGGCCGTAGTCGATGATCCCGGCGGCCAGGCCCTTCCGGGCGTCGGCCAGATTGGGGTAGGACAGCCGCAGGGACCGGGCCCCGTACTTGGCCTGGCCCGGCTCCGCCAGGGTTTCGCACACGAAATACCTGCCCTCGGGCGTGGCCCCGTCGCCCTGGCGCTCCTTGTCTCCCGTCGGGTTGAAGCCCAGGGCCACGGGCCAGGCGGCCTTCACCTGCCCCCTGCTTACCAGCTCCAGGGTCCGCTCGGCCTTGAGCACCCGGATCCAAACGTCGGCGACCCGGTCGGCCCGCACCCAGCCCTCAGCGCCGGACAGGACGCGCACGTGGACCCAATTTCCGGCCCGGTCCAGCTCGGTCAGGGACTCGTTCTGGCCCAGGGACAGCAGCGCGGCCGAGCCCGCGTCGGGTTCCTGGCGCAGGGGTTGCGGGCGCAGGGTGTAGACCAGGTTTTCCAGGCCCGGCCCTTCCGGGATGGGAAAGACAAACAGGGCCAGGCAAAGGACAAGAGTATGCATGGTTCACCTCCAGGCTTGGGTCGGCCAGGAGAAAACCATAGCCCCCGGCCGTGCCCATGCACAGACCGGGGGCGTAAAACATGTGTAAAACCGGTTGGATCAGCGCTGGCGGGCAGCCTCGATGACCTTGACCACCCGGCCGGTCAACTCGTGGAACTCGGGCTTGGTCACCTGGTCGTCGGCCCTCACGGCCTCGCCCTTGTGCTGCATCCCCTTGGAGATAAGCGAGGAGAACAGGACCACGGGCAGCCTGGAGAGCTCCGGGTCCTCCTTGATGTTCCGGGTCAGGGTGTAGCCGTCCATGCGCGGCATCTCCACGTCCGAGACCACCACGTCGTAGTAGTCGGTCACGGGCCGCCCCTCCTCGCCGGCCTTGGCCTTGATCTTCTTCAGGGCTTCCCAGGCCTCGCCGCCGTCGATGCACACCTGGACCTCGAATCCGGCCTTGGAGAAGTTTTGGTTGAGCAGGGCCCGCACCGGGGTGGAGTCGTCCGCGATGAGCACCCGCAGGGGTCGGTCGGCCGGGGGCTCGATCTCGGGCGTGGTCTCGTCCTCGCCCATGGCCCGGCCGTATTCCGGGTTGAGCTCGGACAGGGCCCGCTCCAGGTCCAGGATCAGGGCGAAGCGGTCGTTCAGCTGGACCGTGCCGGTGATGCAGTTGGAGGGCATGTTGGCCACCATGTGGCTGGGCGGCTCGATGTCCTTCCAGTTGACGCGGTGGATCATGGTCACGCCGGTGACCAGGAAGCCGGTGACCACGTTGTTGAACTCGGTGACGATGATGGGCTCGTTGTCGCCCTTGGCCCGCTCCATTTTCAGCCAGCGGGCCAGGTCGATGACCGGCAGGATGATGTCGCGCAGGGGGATGGTGCCCAGGAAGCTGGGATGCGGGGCCGACGGCTGGGGTTCCAGGCCCTCCGGAGACTCCACAACCTCCAGGACCTTGGCCACGTTGACGCCGAAAAAATGGCGGGTGGTTTTCCCGTCACCGGACGGCAGCTTTTCATCGACAAAGAATTCAATGAGTTCGAATTCGTTTGTCCCGGTCTCCAGCAGGATTTCGGTCTTGCTCATGCATCTCCCCTTGCGGTCAAGATTCCGGTATCAATACGCAAGGATACCCCAGCTTGACCATAAAGGGAAGAGCCCGGTGAATACGGGCACATACCTTTTCTAAAAAAAATCCGCAGGGACCGATTTCGGTCCCTGCGGATACGATTTCACAATGTGCGCCGGATCGGCGTCTAGGACGACACGGCCGTGGAGCACTCGCGGACCGAGGCCAGGCTGACCAGGTCCCACTGCATGGGCTCCTCGTGCTTGACCGCGCGCACCAGCGTGGAGCCCAGGACCTCGTCCCAGTGAACCGGGGACACGCCCACCCACGGGCTGCGGGTGGTCAGGTCGGACTCGGCGAGGACGTGCCCGGCCGGCAGGTCGCGGGAGAACACGATGCACTTGCGCAGCTTCTTGGCCGCGGACTGCTCTTCGGGGCAGACCTTCTTGCCCTTGGCGGACATGGCCTGCTCCACCTCGCGGATCATGGCCACCATGGTGGCCGTCTCCGCCGGGGTCAGGGAGGCGCGATGGTCCGTGCCCTTCATGTCCTTGTCCAGGGTGAAGTGGCGCTCCACCACGCAGGCGCCCAGGGCCACGGAAGCCACGCTGGGCGCGATGCCCCGCTCATGGCCGGAATAGCCCGTGGGCAGGGAGTAGCGGTCGCGCAGGCTCTCGATGACCGGCAGGGCGATGCGCTCCTCCGGGCAGGGATAGGTGGAGTTGCAGTGCAGCAGGGCCAGGTGCGGGTTGTGGCTGGTGAACTCCATCACGGCCACGTCGATGTCCTCGAAGCTGGACATGCCCGTGGACAGGATGGTGGGCAGGCCGGAACGGGCCACGGCCCGGACCAGGGGCACGTTGACCAGGTCGGCCGAGCAGATCTTCATCAGCTCCACGTCCAGGTCCAGGATTTGGTTCAGGCTGGGCATGTCCCAGGCCGAGGCGAAAAAGACCATGCCCAGGGACTCGGACAACTCCTTGAGCTCGGCCATCTGCTCGATGGAAAGCTCCAGGGCCAGCCGATGCTCCCCGTAGGTGGGGCCGAAGCTGTTCTCGCCGGTATAGGGAGCCGCCCGCCCGGCGCGGGTCAGCAGGGCCTCCATGTCCCGTTTCTGGAACTTGACCCCGTCAACGCCCGCCTCCGCGGCGGCATGGACCATCTCCCTGGCCAGGGACAGTTCGCCTTGATGATTGTTGCCGATTTCCGCAACCACGAAACACGGGGCGTTCGGGCCGATGCGACGGCCGGAAGCCAAGGAAAGAGGACGGATTGCCTTCTTCATCACAGTCTCACGATTTCGAATCCCTTTTCCACGGAAAGGGGCTTGAGTTGCTCGGATATTTCGGTTTGATGGCCAAAGGAGGTGATAATCACCGCATCGCACTCCACCTGCTCCAGCATGCTGGGGGCGCAGATGACGTGCCCGTGAAAAATACTCCCATGCTTCCTGGGATCGTTGTCCAACAGGACGATGACGGACAGGTCCACGTCGCGCAGGGCGGACAGGACCACCTCGCAGGTCTCGGACGCGCCGAACAGGGCCACCCTGCGTCTGCCCTTGTCCATCAGCGGCCGAATTTTCTGGATGATGAAATTTTTGACGCTGGTGTAGAGCTGGATGGTCTCGCAGGAATAGTCGGAAAACAGACGGCGGCGTTTTTCCTCGCCCTGGCCCGTGAGCACGTACCGGTAGCTCTTGCCGTTGACAGGGAAGAACTCCACCAGCTTGTCTTCCTGCAACCACTTGAGATACTGGTTGATCATGGCTCCGGACAGGTTCAGGCGCCGCCCCAGCTCATATTGGGACATGCCTGAATTGTCCGCCAGGGAATCGAGGATGGCCAACACCCTGGTCTGTTTGCTCGGCTTCAGATACTTACCGTCAGAAATCAGCATGGTTCGTTCATCCGGTGTATGGTTGACGGACCGACGCGGCAAAGGCATGGCCCAACGCCCGCTCAGCCGCCGTATTTGAAAACATGTTGTAATTGTTTACGAATCCAACTCCCTGCGTTCTGATCTGGCCTCTGCTTTTCGTCCGGTTCACGTATCGATCATTGACACAGTGAATAATCGGACGAAAACGCTCCCAGCTTTAGGGCTTTATTCAAGTATCGTACCAGTGAGTTTTTTTCCCACTTCCTCGGGATTGTTGACCCAAAACCCTTCCTCTTATACCGTGGGTGACCGCCCGCAATGACGTAATCGTGACACAGAGGCCGACAGCATGAACCAAGACAAGCCGTGGCTTGCCCATTACGACGCCAACGTCCCGAAAAATATCGAATACGAGTTCCATCCCGTATTCAACTTCCTGGATCAGGCCGCCGAGCAGTGGCCCTCCCGGACAGCCATCCTGTTCCGGAACTACAAGATGAACTACAAGCGGCTCTGTCGCATGAGCCAGGTGGTGGCCGCCAACCTGCGCGCGGCCGGGGTCCGGCCGGGCGACAAGGTGGCCATCATGCTGCCCAACCTGCCCCAGACCGTGATCTCCTACTGGGGCGCGCTACGGGCCGGGGCCGTGGTGGTCATGACCAACCCGCTCTACATGGAGACCGAGATCGTCCACCAGATGAACGACTCGGGGGCCCGCTTCCTCATCACCCTGGACCTGCTGTGGCCCAAGATCTCGGTCCTGCGCGACCGGCTGCCCCTGGAAAAGTATTTCGTCACCTCCATCGCGGACGGCCTCAAGTTCCCGCTCAAGCAGCTGTACACGATCAAGACCAAGCGGGAGGGCAACCTGCCCGAGGTGGGGTTCAACGACAACGACGTCCTGCCCTGGACCGACCTGACCCTGGGCAAGAAGACCTTCACCTGCAAGGGCATCATCCCCACCCAGGACATGGCCCTGCTCCAGTACACCGGCGGCACCACGGGCGTGTCCAAGGGCTGCATCATCACCCACGCCAACCTGTCGGCCAACGTGCAGCAATGCAGAACCATGCTCTACGAGCTGGGCAACCGGCCCGAACTGTTCATCTCGGTGCTGCCCTTCTTCCACATCTACGGCCTGACCGTCTGCCTCAATCTGCCCACGCTCATCGGGGGAACCATGGCCCTGTTCCCGCGCTACGTGCCCGGCGACCTGCTCAAGGCCATCCACAAGCACAAGCCCACGGTCTTCCCGGGCGCACCCGCGGTCTACGGCTCCCTGCTCCAGCAAAAGGACCTCAACAGATACAACCTCAAGTCCATCGACATCTGCGTCAGCGGATCGGCCCCGCTGCCCATGGACACCTACGAAAAATTCCAGTCCGTCACCGGGGCGAACATCGTGGAGGGCTACGGCCTGACCGAGGCCTCGCCCGTGACCCATTTCAACCCGTTGCGCGGCCAGCAGAAGCCCGGATCCATCGGCCTGCCCTTCCCGGACACCGAGGCCAAGATCGTTGACATGGTGGTGGGCGGCCAGGACGGGCTGCCCCCGGGCAAGGTGGGCGAACTGGTCGTCAAGGGCCCGCAGGTCATGAAGGGGTACTACAACCGGCCCTCGGACACGGCCGACGTGCTCCGCAACGGCTGGCTCTATACCGGCGACGTGGGCTACATGGACGAGGAAGGCTATTTCTTCATCGTGGACCGCAAGAAGGACCTGATCATCTCCTCGGGCTACAACATCTACCCCCGGGAGATCGACGAGGTGCTCTACGCCCATCCCAAAATCAAGGAAGCCGTGGCCGTGGGCATCCCCCACCCCACCCGGGGCGAAATCGTCAAGGTCTACGTGGTGCTGGAGGACGGGGAGGCCATGAAGCGCGGCGAGGTCATCGCCTACTGCCGCGGCAAGCTGGCCTCGTTCAAGGTGCCCCGGCAGGTGGAGTTCCGCGACGAACTGCCCAAGACCATGGTCGGCAAGGTTCTCCGCCGCGCCCTGCGCGACGAGGAGGAACAGAAGACCGCCGAGGCCGCTCCCAGCCCCAAGGGCGCCCCTCCGGCCGATCCCTCCCTGGACCCGGACAGCGAAGTGGAGATGGATCGGGACAGGGCCGACCTGGACTCTGATGCGGGATAACCAGGCCGTCCAAATTCACCGTCAAAAAAGCCCCGGTCCGGCATGGATCGGGACTTTTTTTGGGCGTAAGCGCGGCCTGCTAGGGTAAAACCGTTACCCGCTGAATGATCACCGGATCCACGGGCACGTGGGTCATGTACTGGCTCACGGCCCTGACCTTGGACGCGGCGATGGCGTCGATGGTCTGCTTGCCGGTGTAGACCCGGCCGAACACGCAGTATCCCCAACCATCGTGGGTCTTGGCCACGTGGTCCAGGGGGCGGTTCCACTTGGTGTTGACGTAGAACTGGCTGGTGGCCGAATGGGGGTCCGAGGTGCGGGCCATGGCCACGGTGTAGGCCTCGTTCTTGAGCCCGTTGTCCGCCTCGTTGACGATGGACGCGCCCGGCCGCTTGGGGGTCAGGTTCTCGTCAAGCCCGCCGCCCTGGATCACGAACCCGGCCACCACCCGGTGAAAGATGGTCCCCTCGTAATAGCCCGACTTGGCGTATTCCAGAAAATTGGCCACGGTCACCGGGGCCTTGTCCGGGTAAAGCTCCAGGATGAAGCTGCCCTTGTTGGTCACCACCTGGACGCGGACCGTGTCCGCCGGAGCCTGAGCCTCGGCCGACCGGGCCAGGGTTGAAACGCAGATGAAGGCCAGGAAGGCCCCGACCAGAAGAAGACGAAACAGGCGCATGATTTTCTCCTTTGTTGCCGCCCCCTACCACGGACCCGTCCGGCGGCGCAACCGGTTGCCAGAGCCGTGCCCGGCCGCTACAGTGGCGGCACCATGGACCCGCAAACCCTGTTCCTGGCTGCCGCCCGCTTCCTGAACAACGGCCAGGCCGACCAGGCCGCGGAACTGCTGCGGCAGCTCCTGGCCGCCCGGCCCGACCTGGCCGACGCCGCGCTGCTGCTGGCCCTGGCCCTGCGCCAGGCCGGAAATCCGGCCGAGGCCGAGACCGTTCTGGCCCGGGCCCTGGACCACCACCCCGGCAACGCGGAGCTGCACAATCTGCTGGGCGTGGTCAGGCTGGAGCTGGGCCGCCCCGGAGAGGCCCTGGACCATCACCGGGAAGCCCTGCGCCTGTGCCCGGACCTCATCGACGGGCTGGCAGGCATGGGCAATTCCCTGGCCGCGCTGGACCGTCACCAGGAGGCCGCGGACTGGTATCAACGGGCCCTGCAGGCCGAGCCCGACAACGCCGTCATCCTGAGCAACCTGGGCGCGGCCCTGAAGAACGCCGGACAGCCCGAACGGGCCGTGGACGTGTACCGCCGCTCCCTGGTCCTGGCCCCGGGCGACCCCGATACCCTGGTCAACCTGGGCAACGCTTTCCAGGACCTGGGCGACATGGACTCGGCCCGCCTGGCATTCGAGCAGGCCGTGGAGGCGGACCCGGAATGCGTGGAGGCCCGCTGGGGACTGGCCATGGCCCACATCCCCATGACCTTTGACAGCCAGGATGAGATCGAACCGGCCCGGCAGGCTTACAGCCAGGCCCTGGACCTGCTGGACCGCTGGATCGGCTTCGACCCGGACCGGCTGACCGCCACCGCGGACCGGGCGGCCGGGTGCAACCAGCCCTTCTACCTGGCCTACCACGGGGCGAACGACCGGGACCTGCAATCCCGCTACGGCGCGCTGCTGCACCGGGTCATGGTGGCCCGGCATCCGGAGTGCGCCGGGCCGTTGCCCTCGCGGTCCAAATCCGGGCGCTTCCGCCTGGGCCTGGCCTCGGGCTATTTCTGCGAGCACTCGGTGTGGAAGATCCCCCTGCGTGGCTGGCTGGCCGGGCTGGACCGGGAGCGGTTCGAGGTGCACTGCTTCCACACTTCGCCGACCACGGACCAGTGCACCGAAGAGGCCCGGACCCTGGCCGACCACTTCACGCACCAGCCCCACGACTTCCCGGCCCTTGTCCAGGCCGTGCGCCAGGCCGAGCTGGACGGGCTGCTCTTCCCGGAGATCGGCATGGACCCGGTCTGCGCCAAGCTGGCCGCCCTGCGCCTGGCCCCGGTGCAGGCCGTGGGCCTGGGCCACCCCATGACCACCGGGCTGCCGACCATGGACGCCTTCCTGTCCAGCGCGCTCATGGAGCCCGAGGACGGGGAAGACTGGTACACCGAGCAGCTGGTCCGGCTGCCCAACCTGGGTATATTATATGAACCCGTGCGCCGCGAACCCGCACCTTTGGACCGGGAGGACTTCGGGCTGCGCCCCGACGACCTGGCCTGTTTCTGCCCCCAGTCCCTGTTCAAGTACCAGCCCCGGCACGACCGAATCCTTCCGGCCATCGCCGCCCGGGTGGACCGGGCCCGGTTCGTGTTCCTGGACCACCGCCGGGCCCTGGAGCTGACCCACCGCTTCCAGGACCGGCTCGGCCGGGCTTTTGCGGCCCAGGGGCTGGACCCGGACAGGCACCTGCTTTTTCTGCCCAGCCAGCCGCCGGACCGCTACCTGGCCCTGGCCCAGTGCTGCGACCTGTTCCTGGATTCCCTGGGCTGGGCCGGGTTCAACACGGCCATGGAGGCGGCCGGGGCCGGGCTGCCCCTGATCACCTGCCCCCAGGGACCCATGCGCGGGCGGCACGGCGGGGCCGTGGCCCAGCGGCTGGGCCTGGACGCGGCCATGGCCCATGACGAAGAGGAATACGTGGAGCTGGCCGTGCGGGCCGGGCTGGACAACAGCTTCCGGGCCGGACTCAGGGACACGGTGCTGGCCAACCGCGACCGGTTGTACAACGACCAGGCACCCATCCGGGCCCTGGAGCAATTCCTGCTGGAAGCCTAGGACTCGTCCCGGTACTTGGCCGCCGCGGTGACGAACCGCAGGGCCCAGCCGGGCTCGGCCAGGGCGAAGATATGGTTGTAGGCCGCGAAGGTGTTGCCCTGGAGCACGCCGTCCAGGCCGTGCAGCATGCCCTGCCCGCGCTCCATGACCAGGGCCATGCGCGGCCCCTCGCATGACTCGTCGGGCGAGGCCTGGCCGAGGGGAGCCAGGCAGCGGGAGTAATGGAACTCGTGCCCGCGTATCAGGGAGCCCACCTCGAAGAACGGATTCTCCTCCACCACCCGGGCCTCGGTGTAGCCCAGCCCCTGCGGCCTGGGGCAGAAGCCCGTGGACAGCGGCAGCACCCCGGCCATGGGGTAGTCGCGCCCCTCGTACTCCAGGGACCGGCACAGGAACATGAACCCGCCGCACTCGGCGTAGATGGGCAGGCCGCGCCCGGCCAGGGCGGCCACGTGGTCGCGCAGGGCCTGGTTGTCCGACAGGGCCTGGGCATGGGTCTCGGGAAAGCCGCCGCCCAGGTACAGGCCGTGGATCTCGGGCCAGGGCTCGTCCGACAACAGGGACAGCTCCTTCAGCTCGGCCCCGGCCCGCTCCAGGGCCTCCAGGTTCTCGGGGTAGTAGAACCACAGGGCCGCGTCGCGCACGTAGCCGATGGTCACGGGCTTGTCCGCGCAGGCCGGACACGGACCGGGCCACAGGTCGGCCACGTCGGACTCCAGGTCCGGCGCTTTGTCGGCCAGGTCCATCATCCCGTCCAGGTCCAGCCACTCCTCGGCCAGGTCGGCCAGACGGTCCAGCACCTCGGCCGCGTCATCCCCGCCGTCCCCGTGCTCCCGGTCGGACATGAGCCCCATGTGCCGCTCCGGAATCACGCCCGACGTGAGCTTGGGCAGCGCGCCCATGACCTTGAGGTCGGTGTAGCGTTCGATGGACCGGGTCAGGATGGAGCGGTGGCGCTCACCGGCCGTGCGGTTGAGGATGACGCCCGCAAGCGGGGTGTCGGGCTCGAAGGTGGCCAGGCCGTGGAGCACGGCCGCGGCGGTCCGGGTCATCTTGGTGGCGTCGATGATGACCACCACCGGGGCCTTTATCTGCCGGGCCAGGGCCGCGCTGGAGCACGACCCGTCCACGTCCTTGCCGTCGAACAGACCCCGGTTGCCCTCGATGACGCCCAGGTCGAAGCCCTGGATCTTGTCCAGGAACAGGGCCTTGAGCCGGTCCTCGGCCAGGAGGAAGGGATCCAGGTTGGTGGCCGGGTTCCCGGCCGCCAGCCCGAGCCAGGCGGCGTCGATGTAGTCAGGCCCCTTCTTGAAGGGCTTGACGCGCAGGCCTCGCCGTACCTGGGCGCGGATCACGGCCAGGGTGGCGATGGTCTTTCCCGACCCGCCGGACAGGCCGGCCAGGAGAAGACGCTTGGAATGGTTGGGGTGGGTCACGGCGGTCACACGAAAAAGCCTTGCCCACGTTGCGGCGGGCAAGGCCCTTGCGTCCTGCCGGTAGGAGGAGGGTTAGGCCTCGCCTTCGCCCGCCGCCTGCTTGCCCTGGCCGGCCATGCCGTACAGGGTGGTGGACCCGCTGGACCAGAAGATGAGGGTTCCCTCGTTGACCATCTCGGTCAGAACCTTCTTCACCTCGCGGCTCTTCGCATCGGGAAAAGCTTGGTGAAGTCGTTGAAGTAGAACTTGGTCTTGGTCGCGGATTTGGAATCGCAGAAATCCGTAACAACCTTTTTGGCTTCCGCCATGTCGAGAGGCATATCTCACCTCGGTGGTTTTCGGGGCGCGGGGAAAAATCCCCGCGCCCCGTTGTTGTGCAGTCTTAGAACTTGAACTGCGTGGTCTGGCGCCAGGTGTAGTAGGCGGGATCGCGGAAGTCGTCGATCAGGTGCTCGGTGAACTCCAGACCGCACTTCTCGAAGAAGCGCTCCCAACCGATCCGGGTGGCCCAGTCGCCCATGCGCTCGTACTTGCGGGCGTCGGCGGCGTAGGTGTCCAGAATCTTCTTGATGGTCTTGGTCATGGTGGGCCAACGCGGCGGCTCGTTCGGGATGAACGGCACGACCACGCGGGAGAACTGCGGATGGCTGATGCGGTTGGAGATCTTGCCGCCAACCAGCAGAGCGATGCCGTCACCGACCTTGTCGGCCAGAGGCATGGCCGGGCACATGGTGTAGCAGTTGCCGCAGAACATGCAGCGTTCCTGCTTCACGGCCACGGTCTTGTACTCCTTGCCGTCGATCTCGACCTTGGACGGGCGGATGGCGCCGGTGGGGCACGCGGCCACGGCCAGCGGGATCTCGCACACGTTGTCCAGGTACGTGTGGTCCATCATCGGGGGCTTGCGGTGGATGCCCAGGATGGCGATGTCCGAGCAGTGCACGGCGCCGCACATGTTCAGGCAGCAAGCCATGGAGATGCGGACCGGAGCGGGCAGACGCATGTTCTGGAATTCCTCGAACACGGCGTCCAGGGTCGCTTTCACGGTACCGGAAGCGTCCGTGGCCGGGGTGTGGCAGTGGACCCAGCCCTGGGTGTGCACGATGTTGGTCACGCCAGCACCGGTGCCGCCCACGGGGAACTTGTGGGAACCGCCGGCGAACTTCTGGCCGTTGAGGTACGTCTTGAGTTTCAGGGCCTCGTCCTTGGTCTCGACCATGAACTCGATGTTGTTGCGGGTGGTGAAACGCAGGTAGCCGCCGCAGAACTTGTCGGCAACGTCCATCATCTCGCGCAGGTGGGTGACGCTCATCAGGCGGGCGCCGCCGCAACGGACGGTGTACACTTCGTCGCCGGACTCGGCCTTGTGCATGAGCAGGCCGGGCTCCAGGATTTCGTGGTACAGCCATTTGCCGAAGTTCTTCTTGATGACCGGCGGCAGGAACTGGTCGTACTTCTTGGGGCCGATGTCCGTAATACGGTTTTCCATCGGCTTTTCGGGATTGTATCCAGCAGAGATGAAAGCCATGATCTTTCCTCCGTATGCTTAGCGCTGGTGGCGTTTGCGGAACTCGTCGATGTCGCGATCCCAGCCGCCTTCCACATCCTCGGCCTTCCAGAAGATGTAGGGGTTGTGGCGGGGTTCCTGAACCTGGCGGGCGTCCACGGGAACGCCAGCGGCCTTGATGAGAGCGGCAAAGCCCATGCGTTTCATGGTCTCGCCCACGCGCTCACGGTTCTTGCCTTCCTCCATCCACAGATCCCAGATGCCCTCGATGATCTCCTTGATCTCGTCGTAGGGTTCCTCGACCTTGATGAAGGGCACCAGCAGGGAGCCCATCTGGGCGCCGTCAAGAATGGGGGCCTTGGCGCCGAGCAGCATGGAGCAGCCGCGGTCGTTGCCGATGCGCAGGGCGCGAGGCATGACGTTGATGCAGTGCATGCAGCGGACGCATTCCTTGGTGTTGATGGTCAGCTTGGAGCCGTCCCAGTCCATGCAGTCGGACGGGCACAGGTCGATGACTTCCTTCTGGATGTCGAACTTGCCCCAGTCGCGGCCCGCGTGGGCGCCGGCATTGGGGGCCAGCTCGCCGCCGACGTAGGCGGCCACGGCCTTCTGGTCGATGCGGATGTCGTCGCGCCAGGTGCCGAGGAAGGACAGGTCCGAACGGGCGATGGCGGCCACGCAACCGTTGGGGCAGCCGTCGAACTTGAATTTGAATTTGTACGGGAAGGCCGGACGGTGCAGCTCGTCCTGGTATTCCTCGGTCAGCTGGTAGCACAGCTCCTGCGTGTTGTAGCAGGCGAATTCGCAACGGGACTCGCCCAGGCAGCAGGCCGGGGTGCGCAGGTTGGAGCCGGAGCCACCAAGGTCGGTGTCCAGCTTGTGGGTCAGCTCGAAGAAAATCTCTTCCAACTGCGGGGTGGTGGTGCCGAGCATGACCATGTCACCGGTGGCGCCGTGCATGTTCATCAGGCCGGAGCCGCGGAAGTCCCACAGGTCGCAGATCTGGCGCAGGAACTCGGTGCTGTAGTACTTGCCATTCGGCTGGTTGACGCGAATGGTGTGGAAGTGGGCCACGCCGGGGAACTTTTCGGGCTGGTCGCAGTAACGGCCGATGACGCCGCCGCCGTATCCGAAAACGCCCACGATGCCGCCGTGTTTCCAGTGGGTCTCACCTTCCTCGTAGGAAAGCTCGAGCACGCCCAACAGGTCTTCCGGACACTCAACCGGAATCTGATACTCCACGCCGTCCGGATTGGCGGCGCGGTGATCAGCCTCCTGCTTGATGTCGGACACAAAGCTGGGCCACGGTCCGGTCTCCAGCTGGTCCAACATGGGAGTTTTGTGTTTCGCCATTCCCTTAACCTCCATCGTTTGATTAAGTGGTACCAATGCAACCTTGGCTTGTCCGGTCTGGACGGCGCAAGCGCCCGTCTGGGCCGGACCGATCTCCTCAAACAGACTCTGCATTTTTGGAAGGGGGGTAGCAAAGCAAAACCCCGGCCATGCGCCATTTGGCACAAGGTCCGTCCAGTATTAAAGAGTATCCACCTTCTTTGTCAACCGAAAAACGCAGGAATCCGTTGCAAATAAATGCTCCCAGGGACTTCCGGGCAAGACTTCGGACCCTTGCCACCACGGCCTCGGTTGGGGTAAGCCTGCCCCCGGCAAAGGCGTTCGTGACAGCGCCGTCCGACACCCCGTAAAAACCCGGAGTCCAGCCAACCGTGACACAGGAAACCGCCCCTTTTGATCCCGCCGCCTGCCGCCGCTGCGGACAGTGCTGCGCCCAGGGAGGCCCCGTGCTCCATCTGGCCGACCTGGACCTGATCCGGACCGGCGTGGTGGACCTGGACGACCTGGTCACCCTGCGGGCCGGAGAGCCGGTGCTGGACCAGCCCAGGGGCGTGGTCGCCCGGCTGGGCCTGGAGGCGGTCAAGGTGCGCGACGCCGAAACGACGGACGCCTGCCGCTTCTACCGGGACGAGGACAAGTCCTGCGCCATCTACGACACGCGGCCGGCCGAGTGCCGGGCCCTGCTCTGCACGGACACCAAGGCCTTGGAGGACATGTACGAGCGCGACCGGATCGGCCGCACCGACATCCTGCCCCCGGGCCATCCGCTGCTGGAGCTGGTGGCCGAGCAGGAGGCGCGCTGCCCGGCGGAACGGGCCGTGGATTTGGCCGAGGCC
Organism: Desulfovibrionaceae bacterium; assembly: GCA_963666895.2. Classification (GTDB taxonomy): domain Bacteria; phylum Desulfobacterota; class Desulfovibrionia; order Desulfovibrionales; family Desulfovibrionaceae. The sequence continues at coordinate 433,780 of CAXXNS010000001.1, forward strand.
GTGCTGCGGGCCGGTCCGGACGAGCGCCGGGGCCTGGCCGCCGAGCTCGCCCCGCTGTCCGCCTGGGACCGGGAGATCAGGGCCGCCCTGGGGTCCAGGCTCCCGGAGGGGTGCCAAAGCCTGGCCCGGGCCGAACACTTCCTGCTGGGCCGCCCCCTGGCCGTGGTCCTGTCCCCCCTGGGGCTGGTGCTGGACCAGGAGGCCGGAACCCTGGGCCTGCGCACAGGTCCAAGCAATCAAGGAGCCAACCATGAAGGATGACCGAGGATTCTACTACCACCCCTCGCTCCAGGCCCGGGGCACGCGCATGTACGTGCGCCGCAACGACGAGGGCCAGATCGAGTTCCGCCTCTTTTCCGAGGAGAACCCGGACGTCTGGGAAAAGCACGAATGGCTGACCCTGGACGTGATCACGCGGGCGGCCAAGATGTACACGGACCTGGGCCGCGGCGAGCGCAACCCCATGGGCCTGTATGACGCCGAGGTGGCCGAGAGGCTCCTGGCCGACGCGGAACGCCAGGCCGACTGACCGGCCGGTCCGTCCCGCGCATGAGAATCATCCCTGCCCTGCCCAAGTGGGCGTAATTTGCTTCCGGGGTATCCGCCCCTCCGATCAAAACGCGCCTCATTTTTTCCACCTATTCGTGATGCAATTCGCACCACACCACAATTCTTGCGTTTTCTTCGCGGCACGATTCTTGATTTTGTAGCTCTTGAATACCTGTCTCTTTCGCGCGGACACGAAAACCAGGAGAGCGTTCATGGACCGCTTCAAACTGACCAGGATCATTCAAGAAACCATTCTCGAAGGCCGCAAGCCCGCCAAAGTCGTTTCCCAGGAAATCGGCAAACCGTATTCGACCATGCTCCGGGAGGCCAATCCCTTTGACACCACGGCCAAGGTCGGTGTGGAAACCCTCATGGACATCATGCGGGTGACCAACAACCCCGCGGCCCTGCGCTACATGGCCGAACTCATGGGATACGAGTTGGTGCCCAAGGCCATGGCCGATCCCCAGGCCATGGACTCGGCCGATACGGGCTACACGGGCAACGCGTAAGAAAAAAGGCCCGTCCCGGAGGATGGAGACGGGCCGACCCCCGCCGCTTTGGGCGGTCAGGGGAGAATCAAGCGGCGTGATTCAGGGTGCGGAGTCCCGGCCATTCTCGCCCGGGCCCTGCCCGGCGCCTGGAAAGGGCTGCGCCTGCTGGGCTTGTTCCGGTGCGTCCGATGACGGCCCGCCCATCTTGCCCTGAATCTGCACCTGGCCCGTGACCGGGTCCCGGATGACCTCCATAAAGGATGCGTCTCCGGACTGGTTCGGGCCGTTTTGATTTGGACCGGGTTGGAACGGACCGGGCTGGTTCTGGGCCAGCAGGTCGGACGGACGCACCGGGGGGCGCGGCCAACGCGCAGGGCTGCGCCCAGACGGGAACCGCCTGGGCCAGGCACAGTATGGAGAGTATCAGGACCAGCAACGCACGCACGACCGAACCCCCGGTTTGTCGATCCGCCCGACAATGGGCGGCCCCTCGCGCCCCAAACCAAAGCAACCCGTGTGCCAACGGGCAACATCCCAAAATCGCGAAACAAAAATTTTCAGAGCCCTGGAAGGGAACGCTTTTGAGCGCAATTCTTGCGCAGGTGGGCCCGCGCCTTCTTGACCCTGTCCGAGCCCCCGGCGCTATCCTGACTCCACATGAAGAACCTCCTGCGCGCCCTCGCCTCCACCCTCGTGGCCATCCTGGCCGTGCTCCTGCTCCTGGAGGTCATTCTGCAATTTCTGCCCGTGAACTCCGGGCTGAGCACCCAGCCCGTAAACCAGGCCGACCCCATCCTGCACTTCAAGCCGGACCGCGACGTTACCTGGTCCCGGTTCCCGGACTTCTCCATGCGCAACCAGGCCCACGTGAACAACTACGGGTTCATCAGCGACCCGGACTACGTCCCCGGACGACCCCCGGCCCCTGGTGGCGGTCATCGGCGACTCCTACGTGGAGGCGGCCATGGTGCCCTGGAAGGAAACCGTGCAGGGCCGCCTGGACGCGGCCCTGGAGCCCCCTGGCCCGGGCCTACTCCTTCGGCGCCTCGGGTGCGCCCCTGTCCCAGTACCTGGCCTATGCGGGCTGGGTGGCCAAGACCTTCGCGCCCCAGCGCATGGTCTTCGTGGTGGTGACCAACGACTTTGACGAGTCCCTGCTCAAGTACAAGAGCGACCCGGGATTCCACTATTTTTCCGGCCCGGAACTGGACCTGGTGCGCCAGGACTTCGAACCGAACAGGCTGGCCAAGCTCCTGCGCCGCTCCAGCCTGACCCGCTACCTGGTCTTCCATTTGCGGGTCCAGGAGTCCCTCCGCAACCTGCTGGGCGGGAACGGCCAAGAGGATTACGTGGGCCAGACCTCGGCCCAGGCCGGAGAAGAGCGGCTGGAGGACTCGCGCCAGGCAGTGGACGCCTTCCTGGACCGTCTGCCCGGGGCCGCGGGACTGGAACCCGGCGAGATTCTCTTCCTGGTGGACGGGCTGCGGCCCGACCTCTACGACCCCAAAGCCCTGGAACGGGCCAAGGGCAGCTACGCCGCCAGGATGCGGGGACTACTTCCTGGAGCGGGCCGAGGGCCTGGGCTTCCGGGTGCAGGACCTGCAACCGAGGTTCATGGCCGAGTACACCACCCGGGGCGAGCGGTTCGAGTACCCGCGCGACGCGCACTGGAACGGCCTGGGCCACCAGGTGGCCTTCCAGGCGGTCATGGATTCCGGCCTGCTGGACGGACTACTTCCCTGACCCGACCACTTTGTACACCCGCACGTGGGGCAACCCCTCGTAGACCAGCTCGAAGTACTGGGACACTTCGGGACGGGTCCTTGAGCATCAGCTGCACCTGGACGGAATTGTAGGCCGTGTCGTCCATGATATAGGCGTCGCCCCGGTGCTTGTTGAACAGCAGGTGCGGGCCCGCGTTGCCCCAATAGTCCTTGTGGTTGACGTGGTCGGGCTCCAGGGAGTCCACCGAGGATATGGGCACGGCCTTGCCGTTCTCAAAGACCACGGCCGCGTGGGAGGGGTCGAACCGGAAGTTGCGGATGCGGTCGGCCGTGCCCACCACGCGCTTGCCGTCGGCCAGGTTCCAATTGCCGAAGGTGCTGATCCACTCCAGGATGTTGAAGTCGTGCCAGCCCACCACCAGGTACTGGGGCGCGATGCCCGGGGTGTCCACGTCGCGCATCCGCATCCAGTCGATCTCGTCGGCCGCATCCCGGCCCGACATGGTGTCCCAGACGTCGGCCGGGCAATAGCCGTGGGCCGCGGAGTAGCGGATGATGCGGTTGGCCTGGGCCAGGGAGTCGGTGCTCAGGGCCAGGGCCACGGGATAGATGTCCCGCCCGGCGTGCAGGCCGCCGTCCACCACGGTCATGCGCCCGGCGTAAAACTGGGTGGCGTAGCCCCAGTCCCACCAGGTCCAGACCATGGCCCCCTCGGGGGCGACGTCGCCCAACTCGATCAGGGCCTCGGCGTGGGGCTTGTCCACCACCGGGGTGGGGCTCAGGCCGGCGTAGCGGACGACCAGGGGGATGAGCAGGAGCACGGCCGCCACCGTCAGCGCGCCGGCCTCCATGCGGGAGCGGCTGGACGACCAGGCCCACTTGTCCGGCACCATGCGGGTCAGCCAGACCAGGGGCACGGCCAGGCCCAGGGCGACCATGGGGCCGCCGAACATGGTGAAGCGGATGCCCATCCAGTACCCGGCCAGGGCCAGGACCAGCAGGGGCAGCAGGAACACGGCCATGGGCCTACGCCAGCAGACCCAGAAATAGCCTATCACGCCCAGCAGGGAGATCCAGCTCAGGGGGCCGATGCGCATGAGCACCTTGCCCCAGCCCACCTGCTTGGCCTCGATGATGGACTGGATGATGGAGGGATAGACCGGACCGGCCGCCTGGGCCGCGGCCTGCCCCGCTCCGGCGGGTTCGGAGGGGCTCACGTACAGCCAGAGCTTGGACACCACCCCGTAGAACGGCGCCAGCAGGTCCGTATGCAGGACCAAAACGGCCAGCACGGCCAGGGCGGCCACAAGGGCGTAAACGGCCTTGTCCTCTTTCCAATACTTGTCGGCCAGGAGGAGCACACCGCCCGGAATGGCCGCCAGGATCAGGATGTACAGCCAGCCCGCCAGGGGCAGCCATCCCAGCACCACGTCCCAGCCCGGGACTGTCCGAAGGAAGAATTCGCCGGAATTGGGGAAGGCCGTCATGGCCATGACCGTCAGCAGCAGGACTCCCCGTCCCCGAAGCCCCGGCCTGCCGAAGACCAGGACCATCAGCACGGCCGCGTACCACAGGACCACGTGCATGAAGACCAGATCCGCGTGCCAGAGCCCGGCCAGCCGCGTCACGAGGCCGAATACGGCCGCGGTCAATATGGCCTTGAGCCAGTTGCGCTCTTCCGCCGGTTCGTCCTTGGACCCGAACCAGCGCCGCCTGACAAGGGGAACCAGCAGCCAGGCCAGCAGCAGGGCCACCAGCATGGGCGAGAACAGGGTCATCATGTCGGAGTCGTAGTAGCCGAGCCGCGTGCGGCTGAAGAACCCGGGGGCCAGCCCGCCGATGATCCCGGCCAGGAGCCCGGCCCAGGGACCGCCCAGGAAGCGGCCCCAGAGGAAGGTCAGCGGGGCCACCAGGCTGCCGATGATGGGCGGGAACCAGAACGCCACCTGGGCCAGGGACATGCCCGTGGCCGCCGCCAGCCAGCGGGTGGCGTCGTCCAGGAAGGAGTTGTAGGCGATGCGCACGCCCTTGGCCGCCGCCAGCCAGTAGTAGCTGTCGTGGGTGGCCATGATGGGATCGCCGTTGACCCGGAGGCCGGGATGGTCCCAGATGGGAACCTCCAGCAGACGCACCCCGAAGCAGACCAGGTACGACACGGCCCCCAGGACCAGGAGCCATTTCCAGTCCCGGGACCAGTCGAAGCCGGGAGCTTTCGCGAGTTCGCTTTCCATCGCCTGCGCGGCGTTCTTCTTGACCATGGTCTCTCCGATTCTTTTCAGAATGGGCATTGCCTACATGCTCCGGACGGCAAAATCAACGCCGCCCATGGACCCCCGATGCTTTTCGTACCCAAAACCTGTTGACTTGTTGTTCAGAAATTTTGTACAAAATGTGCGTGTTGACCCAATTGTTCTCGTCCAAGACGCGCATCAAGCTTCTCATGAAGCTCTTTCTGAACCCCAAGGTATCCTCATATTTGAGGGAATTGGCCAAGGAGTTCGACGTCTCGCCCAACGCCATCAAGGGCGAGCTGGATTCCCTGTCCCAGGCCGGATACCTGGAAAAGGAGCAGAACGGCCGCTCCATCTATTTCAAGGCCAACACCAAGCACCCCTTTTTCCCGGAGATCAGCTCCATCGTGCGCAAAAACCCTGGGCATCGACCGTCTGCTGGACGAGATCATGGCCGAGCTGGGCCAGGTGGAGGCGGTCTACATCCTGGACGACTACGCCATGGGACGCGACTCGGGCATCATCGACGTGCTGGTGGTGGGCGACATCAACCGGGGCAAGCTGGAGCACCTGCGCCAGGTGACCGAAGAGAAGATCAAGCGCAAGGTCCGGCCCATGGCCATCACGCTCCAGGAATTCGAGAACTCCTCGGACGTCTTCCTGCGCCGTCCCCACTGGAAGGTGATGTGACCATGACGCAGTGGTACGCCGTGAACGCCATCACCCGCCAGGAAGAGCGGGCCCAGGTCAACCTGGACAACCAGGGCTACGAGACCTGGCTCCCGGTCCTGCTCAGCGAACGCAGGCACGCGCGGCGGGTCTACACGGTCCGCGAGGCCCTGTTTCCTGGGTACCTGTTCATCCGCCTGGACGCGGACCGGGACCACTGGGCCCCGGTCAACGGCACCGGCGGGGTGCGCCGCCTGCTGACCCAGCAGGGCCGCCCGGTTCCCGTGCCCGGCGAGTTCATCGGCCAGCTCCAGGAAGCCATGGACGAGACCGGCTGCCTGCAGCTGCCCGAACGCCGGCTCACCCCGGGCCAGAAGCTGCGGTTCGTCCAGGGGCCCTACCGCGACTGCCTGGGCACCCTGCTCAGGATGCCCGCCCGCGACAGGGTCTCGGTGCTGCTCCATATTTTCAACAGGCCCGTGCCCACCACGGTGCCCCGGACCCACGTGGTCCTCGCATAGGCCGCCCGGCGCGGAGCCGGACGCGGCCGCGGGCATGAAAGGCATGCCTATACGTGACGGGTGAAGGGGCTTCACCCGAATGGCGGAAGCGTGCCTGACGCCGGGCACGAACCCGGGACCGGACGATCCACGGCGAAACCCAAAGGCAGACATGGGCATCAGCAACAACAGGGCGGACAAGCTCTCCTACGAGGCCGCCACGTCGATCAAGCCGGTCTCCGACAGCCGGGCGCAACCGGCCAAGGTGGTGCGCGTGGTGCGCGACCTGCTGAGCTTCCTGCCCCGGCCCCTGGTCCGGAAGTTCGGCTTCCTCATGGCCTGCACCGTGGGGGTGTCCTGCTTCGAGGCGTTCGTGCTGAGCATCGTGGCCGTGTTCGCCACCTCGGTGACCAACCCGGAACAGGCCCTGCAGTCCAGGCCCGCCCAGTGGGCCGCGGAGGTCGTGCCCGCCATCGGGACCATGGAGACCCAGACCCTGTTCACCATCCTGGGCGTGTCCATCGTGCTGCTGGTCCTGGCCAAGAACGCCACGCACGGGCTGGTGCAGTACGCCTACATGCGCGCCATCGCCAAGATCGCGGGCTACCTCGGGGAGAAGACCCTGGGCGGCATCATGCGCATGCCCTACCGCTGGCTCATGCAGGAGAACAGCGCGGACCTCATGACCACGGTCCAGTTCGCCGGGAGCTGCAGCGCCTTCCTGAACAACATCTTCACCGCAGTCATCGAGTCGGTGCTCATGGTCCTGATGCTCTCCATCCTGGTGGCCACCAACCCCATGCTCATGGTCCTGGCCGCCCTGGTGCTCGGCCTGCCCGCCTTTGTCCTGGTGCGCTGGGGCCGCCGCCGCCTGGACCGCATCGCCAACAGGATCTGCGGCCACAGGATGTCCTCCATGCGCAACGCCATGGTCGCCCTGCAGGGGCTCAAGGACATCAAGATTTCCGGCCGGGAAAAGGACTTCTGCGGCCGCTACGCCGTGGACGCCTACGCCTTCCCCCTGCTCCACGCCAAGCAGGAGATCCTGGCCAGCCTGCCGGGCTGGACCCTGGAGGTCTTCGGCTTCACCCTCCTGGTGGGCACGACCTTCTTCATGATGTTCGTCCTGGACAGCTCGGCGGTGAAGATCACGGGCACCCTGTCCCTCCTGGCCGTGTTCGCCTGGCGCGGGCTGCCCGCGGCCGTGCGCGTGGTGACCATCATCAGCAAGTTCCGCAACGAGATGCCCTACGTGCATGAAATCATCGCGCACATGCGGCGCATCGAGGCCATGGCCCAGCCCGAGGGCCAGGAGGCCAAGGACATCCAGCTTTCCCTGCACGAGCAGTTCCGGCTGGATTCCGTGTGCTTCCAATACAACGACGATCAGGAGCATATCCTGGAGGACGTGGGCTTCGAGGTCCGCAAGGGCGAATGCGTGGGCATCATCGGGGAGTCCGGGGCCGGGAAGAGCACCATCATGGACATCATGACCGGGCTGCTCAAGCCCTCGGAGGGGCGCCTCCTGCTCGACGGCCGGACGGTTGGGGACGACGAGCTTCCGGCCTGGATGCGCATGGTCGGCTACATCCCCCAGGCCCCGTACATCTACGACGCCACCCTGGCCGAGAACGTGGCCTTCGGCCAGGCCGAGGACCAGATCGACCACGAGCGCATCCGCAAGGCCTGCAGCCTGGCGGCCGTGGACTCCTTCCTGGACAGCCTGACCGAACGGTACCTGACGCCCCTCGGCGAGCGGGGCATCCGGCTCTCCGGGGGCCAGCAGCAGCGCATCTGCATCGCCAGGGCCCTGTACGACGAGCCGGACATCCTGTTCTTCGACGAGGCCACCAGCTCCCTGGACTCTAAGAGCGAACGGCAGATCCAGGAGACCATCACCAATCTCAAGGGCACCGTGACCATGGTCATCGTGGCCCACCGCCTGAGCACCGTGCGCGACTGCGACCGCATCGTATGGATCGACGCGGGCCGGGTCAGGATGATAGGCCCTCCGTCAGAGGTTCTCCCCACGTACCGGTCGGTCCTCGACCCGGAAACGGACGGGGAGTGAATCCGTAGAGCAAGGAGTTCCGGCATGACCTCCATCTGCTTCTTTTCGGGCAAGCGCGGCGGCTTCAACCACCTGGTGCCCATCTTCGAGGAGCTG
>CAXXNS010000002.1:0-153577 GCA_963666895.2 Desulfovibrionaceae bacterium
GTGCCCGACCACGGTGCTGGCAGAGCAGCACTACCAGACCTTTCTCCAGCGCATGGAGCCGTTTCCGGTGCGGGTGGAGATGCTGTCGCGCTTCGTGCCGCCCAAGCGCCAGAAGGCCATCGTGGCCGCGGCCGCCCGGGGCGAGGTGGACGTGCTCATCGGCACCCACCGAATTCTTTCGAAAGACGTGGAGCTGCCCAACCTGGGCCTGCTGGTCCTGGACGAGGAGCAGCGGTTCGGGGTGCGGCACAAGGAGCGGCTCAAGCAGTACCGCAAGACCGTGGACGTGCTGGCCCTGACGGCCACGCCCATCCCGCGCACCCTGCAGTTGTCCATGTCCGGCCTGCGCGGCCTGTCCCTCATCGAGACCCCGCCCGAGGACCGCAAGCCCGTGGAGACCGCCCTGGTGGAGCGGGACCGGGCCTTGCTGGCCGGAGCCCTGCACCGGGAGCTGGAGCGCGGCGGCCAGGTTTTCTGGGTGTACAACCGGGTGCGCGGCCTGGAGGAGACGGCTTCCTACGTCCGCTCCCTGGCCCCGGGCGCCCGAGTGGGCATGGCCCACGGCCAGATGAACGAGCGCGAGCTGGAAGACGCCATGCACCGCTTCTGGCACCGGGAGCTGGACGTGCTGGTGTGCACGGCCATCATCGAGTCCGGCCTGGACTTTCCCAACGTCAACACCCTGGTGGTGGACCAGGCCCAGCTCTTCGGCCTGGGCCAGCTCTACCAGCTGCGGGGCAGGGTGGGCCGCAGCGAGCGCCAGGCTTACGCCTATTTCGTGGTCCCGGACGTGGACCATCTGCCCGAGGCCACCCGGCGCAGGCTGCGCATCATCCTGGACATGGATTTCCTGGGGGCCGGGTTCAAGGTGGCCCTGGAGGATTTGCGGCTCCGGGGCGCGGGCAACATCCTGGGCGAGGCCCAGTCCGGCCAGATGGCCCGGGTGGGCCTGGACCTATATTTGGAGATGTTGGAGGAGGAGGTGCGGCGCATCCAGTCCGGGGACAAGGACAAGGCGCCTCCGGTGCGGCCGGACACGGAGATGCAGTTCGTGTTCGAGGCCCGCATTCCCGAGGACTACCTGCCGGACGAGCGCGAGCGGCTGCGCTACTACAAGGCCCTGTCCTCGGCCCCGGGCGCGGACCGGCTGGACGAGGTGCGGGCCGAGTTCAAGGACCGCTTCGGACCTCTGCCCGAGCCCCTGGAACGGTTCCTGGGCGTGCTCGGGGTCAAGCTGGTTGCCCGGTCCCTGGGCGCGGACCGCTGCGAACTGGCCCCGGGCCGCATGGTTCTGTCATTCGCGGGTGAACCGGCCGTGGGCCAGGAACGGCTGCTGGAATGGGTGGCCTCCCAGGAGGGCCGGGCCAGGCTGTTGCCCCCGGGCAAGATCGAACTGCGCGTCCCGGCGGAGGAAAACCAGGCCGGCACAAATATCGTTCTAGGGCTTGATTTTCTCGCCCGTCAGCTTCACACTCTGGCCCACCAGGCCTCGGAAGATTCGAAACAGGTGGAATCCGATGATATTTAGTCCCTTTTCCAGGACGCTCCGTTCATGGATGGTCCTGACCTTGTTCACGGTCCTGTCGGCGGCCCTGCTGTCGGCCTGCTCCTCCGAGACCGACGACGTGGGCGTGGTGGCCCGGGTCAACGGCCGCCCCATCTACCTTTCCCAGCTGGAGTACCGCCACGACCTCATCCGCATGGACGCCTCGGGCACCTACGTGCCGTCCGTTGAGGTGGTGCGCGAGGAGTACGGCCGCCTGCTCACGGACTTCATCGTCATGGAGCTGGTGTTCCAGGAGCTGGAGGCCGAGGGCATCGAGGTCACCGAGGAGGAACTGGACGCCGAGGAGAACCGCATCCGGGCCGACTACCCCGAGGACGCCTTCGAGCAGGTGCTCATCGAGGAGTACATTGACCTGGCCACCTGGCGCGAACAGCTCAAGTACCGCCTGGCCCGCAAGAAGTTCTTCCAGCACGTGTTGCGGCCCAAGGTGTCCGTGGATTACACCGAGGCCGAGGAATATTACCGGCAGCACATCGACGAGTACCGGCTGCCCGAGAGCGTGCACGTGGTCGTGCTGCTCGGCCAGCGCCAGGAACTGGTGGAGGAGGCCCTCAAGCTCTACCGCTCGGAAAAGGACGTCAAGGCCATCAAGGCGAAGATGCCCGAGGTCCACGTGCGGGAGATGACCGTGCCCCGGGCCAATTTGTCCGCCACCTGGCGCGACATCCTGCGCGACCTGCCCGAGCACGAGGCCAGCCCGGTCACCGAGGTTCGCGACGGGTACGAGGCCCTGATCCTGCTGGAAGCCATTCCTTCCCGGGTGCTCGATCCGAGCCAGGCCTATCCCATGATCGAGGAGCGCCTGCTGGAGAAGAAGCTCCAGGCGGCCTTCCTTGAGTGGGTGGAGGACCGGTTGGCCACGGCCGACATCAGGGTCTCCACGCACCTGACGCCCCTGGAGTACAAGGCGGTTGTCCCCGATGCCCAGGAGCCCGGCACCTCCCTGCAGGCCGCGCCCGGCCAGGAAGAGGGCATGGGCATGCCCCTGGGCGAGGAGGAGAACGGCGCGCTGATCCACGATGACGGCCAGGGCATGCCCCTGGGCGAGGAGGAGAACGGCGGCCCGACGGAGGAAGAGCCCGTCCCGGCCGAGGAAGAGGGCCAGCCCGCCTCCTGACCCCGGCCGTTGCCAGTCGTTGGCAACTGACGTACAATCCGCACCCGTGTCTGGATTCGAAGGACACAATAATCGAGTCCGCGAGGAGCCATGATCCGCATTCTCTCATCCCTGATTGTTCCGCTGCTGGTTCTAGCCGTCCTGGCCGTGCCCAGGCCCGCCCAAAGCGACGATTCCTTCAAGATCCTGGTGGTGGTCAACGGCAAGCCCATCACCAACGTGGACTTCGAGGAAAAGCTGGAGATAGCCCTGATTTCCATCAACTCCCAGCTGAAAAAGCAGGGACGCGATCCGCTGACCATGTCCGATCTGAGGAAGCAGAAGGAGATCACGGACCGCATCCTGGACCAGTACATCGAGGAAATTCTGCTCCAGCAGGAGATCGACCGCTACGAGCTGACCGTGTCCGAGGAGGAGCTGGACGCCCGTATCGCGGCCATCCAGCAGAGCCGGGGCATCTCCGAGGAGGAGATGCGGGAGGTCCTGGCCAAGACCGACGAGACCCTGGAGGGTTTCCGCGAGCAGCTGCGCACCGACCTGCTCAAGCACCAGCTCATCCGGGGCAAGGTGGGCAAGAAGATCGTGGTCACCGAGACCGAGGTCATGGACGAGTACAAGAAGCGCGCTTCACTGGAATCCGGGGTTCTGGTGCATCTGGCCCTGATCCTGCTTCCGCCGGACCAGCCCGCCGACAAGGTGTTGGAGGAGATCAAGGACGGGGACAAGACATTCGCCGAGGCCGCGGACGCCTACTCCGTGGGCGCGGGCGTGGGCGAGGGCGGCGATCTGGGTTGGCTGGACATGGGCGACATGGCCGAGGACTGGCGTGAGGCCGTGGTGGACCTGGAGGATGGGGAGATCAGCGAGCCCTTTGACGCCAACGGCCAGCAGGCCATGATCATGCTCGTGGAGCGCAAGCAGGGCGAAGCGACCATGGACGAGACCCTCAAGGACCAGATTTTCGAGGAGATTCGGGAGCAGAAATTCCAGGAAACCCTGGATGAATACCTGGACACCATCCGGACCCAGGCGTTGATCCAGTACAAAAATTCCTATTGATTCGGGAGCCACATGCCCGCCACACTCAAGGAACTGGGCCAGCAGCTCAGGGAGGCCCGCGAAGGCCGCAAGCTTTCCATGCAGGAAGCGTCGGAGATCACCAAGATCAGCAAGCGCATCCTCACGGCCTTTGAACAGGCCGACATGGACCAGTTTCCGCACCCCGTGTACGCCAAGGGGTTCATAAAGAATTACGCCAAGCTGTTGGGACTCGACGCCGAGGAGTTCGGCCGGGCCATGGGCCAGGCCCTGGGCAGCGACGAGAGCTGGGACAGGCCGCAGGGCGAGATCGAGCTGGCCTGCGAAACCGCCCGCATCCGGCCGGACAAGAGTGAGCGCAGGCGCGCCTGGCCCACCGTGCTCCTGCTCCTGCTGCTGGTGGCCCTGCTGGCCGCCCTGGTCTGGTACCTGCTCATCCGCCCGGCCGACACCACCGCGCCGGAGCATGCTTCGGCCGAGGCCGTGCAGGACGTGCCGTCTCCGGAGCCGGAACAGGTTGCCGAGGCCGTTCAGGCCGAACAGCCCGCGACCACGCCCGCGACCACGCCCACGACAACGGTCGTGGAGGCCGGAGCCGACGCCGGTCAGGGCGATGCCGGGCAACCCGCTTCCCAGGCCGAAGCCCAGACCGGAGACCAGGCCGCGCCCTTGGCCGACAAGAACCTGCTGCGCATCAGGCCCCGCGACACCGAGGGCTCCTGGGTCGGCATCTACGACCTCTCGGGCGAGACCCTGCTGCGCGACTTTGCGGTCAACGGCCAGGGCGAGATGACCCTGGTGCTGACCGATCCCCGCTCTCTGCGCATCGGGCGCGTCCAGGGCGTGGAGGTCTGGTTCGGGGGCCGGGCCCTGGAACTGGAGGGCGTGGGCACCAGGAACGTCACGCTGTCACCTTCCCCATAGGTCGCCCGTCCCTGGCCCGCGCCGGGCGGCCCGAGGACCGTTCATGGAGTTTTCCGGCAAGGCTCTGGTGCTGCGCCAGGGCCTGTTTCGCGAAGCCGACGTCTGGCTCAAGCTCTTTTCTCCCCGGCACGGGGTGTTCACCGCGTTCGCCTTTGGGGGCATGAAGAGCCGCCGCCGCTTCTGCGGCTGCCTGGAACCGCTCACCCTGGCCCTGTTCACCGTGGGGCAGAGCCGGGACGGCCGCTACCAGGTGCTGGAGGAAGGCTCGCTCATCAACGCCTACCCGGGCATCAAGGCCGACCCCCGTCGGCTGGGCATGGCCGTCAACTGCCTGCGCTTCGTGGAGGCCGTGTTCGAGGGCCCGGGCGAGTCCTCCAGGCCTCTGTTCGACCTGCTCCTGGCCGTGCTGGACGTGCTGGAGTCGGGCCAAGGCGACGAGACCCTGCCGGTGTTCTTCCGGGCCCGGGTGGCCTTCGAGGAGGGCTACCGGCCTGAGCTGACCGGGTGCCACGGCTGCGGCAGACCCTTGTCGGCCTTTGACAGGCCCCGCTTTTTCGTACACAAAGGCCGGGTCCTGTGCCCCGCCTGCTCTTCGGAAGGGGAGGCGGAGCAGGGCATGCCCGTGTCTCCCGGGGCGCTCAGGACCCTGGACTGGGTGCGGACCCACGGGCCGGAGGACTGGCCCGAGCTCTCCCTGACGCCGGAAACCGACCGGCAGTGCCGCAGGCTGGTGGAGCGCTTCGTGGCCTTTCACCTGGGCCTGTCCCTGGAGAACAACGGATACAAAACCATCTGAACGCGAGGCCGATACATGCATTTTCAGGACACCATCCTCAACCTGCAACGCTTCTGGGCCGACCAGGGCTGCCTCATCGTGCAGCCCTTCGACGTGGAGGTGGGGGCCGGTACCTTCAATCCCTCGACCTTTTTGCGGGTCATCGGCCCGGAACCCTGGAACGTGGCCTACGTGGAGCCCTCCCGGCGGCCCACGGACGGCCGGTATGGCGAGAACCCCAACCGGCTGCAGCACTATTTCCAGTTCCAGGTCATTCTCAAGCCCTCTCCGGACAACGTTCAGGACCTGTACCTCAGGAGCCTGAAGGAGGCCCTGGGCCTGGACATCGCCCAGCACGACATCCGGTTCGTGGAGGACGACTGGGAATCGCCCACCCTGGGTGCCTGGGGCCTGGGCTGGGAGGTCTGGCTGGACGGCATGGAGGTCACCCAGTTCACCTATTTCCAGCAGGTGGGCGGCATCGACCTCAAGCCCGTGAGCGTGGAGCTGACCTACGGCCTGGAGCGGCTGTGCATGTACCTGCAGGGCGTGGAGTCGGTCTACGATCTGTCCTGGAACGACAAGGTGTCCTACGGCCAGATCTACCTTCAGAACGAGGTGGAGCAGTCCAAATACAATTTCGAGCTCTCGGACGCGTCCATGCTGCTGAACCTGTTCAACAGCTACGAGGCCGAGTGCAAGCGGCTTCTCGAGGCCGGGCTGCCCTGGCCGGCCAACGACTACTGCCTCAAGTCCTCCCACGCCTTCAACCTCCTGGACGCGCGCGGGGCCATCTCCATCACCGAGCGCACGGCCTACATCGGCCGGGTGCGCGCCCTGGCCTCGGGCGTGGCCGCCCTGTACGCGGCCCAGCGCGAGGAGATGGGCTGGCCCATGCTCGAAAAGGAGGCCGCCCATGCCTAGCTTCCTGTTCGAGATCGGCGTGGAGGAGATGCCGGCCCGGTTCGTGCCCGGCCTGGCCGAGGAGCTGGCTTCCCTGCTCACGGCCCGGCTGGAGGAGAACATGATCGATTCCGGCCCCATGAAGACCTACGCCACCCCGCGCCGCTTGGCCGCTTTGGTTCCGGACGTGGCCGAGGTGTGCCGCAGCGAGGAGGAGGAGGTCACCGGGCCGCCCGTGGCCGTGGCCTACAAGGACGGAGCCCTGACCAAGGCGGGAAGCGGCTTTGCCAAGAGCCAGGGCGTGGACCAGGCCGCCCTGTACACCGTGACCACGGACAAGGGCGAGTACCTGGCCTGCCGCAAGACCGTGGGCGGGGGCGCGGCCCTGGACGTGCTGCCCTCCATCTGCCTGGACATCCTGTCCAAGCTCAGCTTTCCCAAGAAGATGCGCTGGGGCTCCCGCGACTTCGCGTTCGGCCGCCCCATCTACTGGTTTACGGCCCTGCTGGGCGCGGAGATCGTGTCCTTCGACCTGGAAGGCATCGTGTCCGGCCGCATCACCTACGGCCATCGGGTCATGGGCCCGGGTCCCTTCGAGCTTCGGGATGCGGACCAGTGGCTGTCCGTGATCCGGGAGCAGGGCAAGGTGCTGCCCGACCCGGCCGAGCGCATCGAGCGCATCTACGCCCGGGGCGACGAGCTGGCCAAGGAGATGGGCGGGTCCATCGTGTGGAACGACCGGCTCATGGGCGAGGTGGCCAACCTGGTGGAATGGCCCGAGCCCATCCTGGGCCGCATCGAGGACAAGTTTCTGGAGCTGCCCCGCGAGGTGCTCCTGACCAGCATGGAGAAGCACCAGAAGAGCTTTGGCGTGGAAGGAGCGGACAACAACCTGCTGCCGTACTTCCTGACCGCTCTGAACCTGGTTCCCCAGGATTTGGACCTGGTGCGCAAGGGCTGGGAGCGGGTGCTCAAGGCCCGGCTGGAGGACGCCCGCTTCTTCTGGGAGGCGGACTGCCGCACGGACATGAAGCTCTGGCTGGACAAGCTGGACAACGTGATCTTCATCGGCCCCCTGGGCAGCATGGGCGACAAGTCCCGCCGCCTTGAGCGACTGTGCCGCAAGGTGGCCGGAGGCCTGCCCAGGCTCTCCCCGGCCGAGGCCGACGAGTTCGCCAGGGCCGGGCGCTACGCCAAGGCCGACCTGGTCTCGGAAATGGTCCAGGAGTTCGACTCCCTGCAGGGAATCATGGGCGGAATCTACGCCGAGCGTGCCGGCATGGACGACACCGTGTCCCGGGCCCTGTACGAGCAGTATTTGCCGGCCGGTCCGGAATCCCCGTGCCCGGACAGCCTGTCCGGCGCGGTGCTGGCCTTGGCCGACCGGGCCGATACCCTGGCCGGGTGCTTCGGCCTGAAGATGATCCCCACCGGGGCCAACGACCCCCATGGCCTGCGCCGGGCCGCCTTGGGCATCTGCCGCATCGTGGCCGCCCACGACCTGGATTTGGACCTGTCCGATCTGCTGGCCGAGGCCCAGGCCGGGTACAAGGACGTCAAGTGGAAGCTGGACCCGGCTGAGGCCCTGGACAAGCTCCTGGAGTTCTTCGCCGGACGGTTGCGCGCCCTGTTCACGGGCAAGGGCTTTTCCACCCGGGTGGTGGACGCGGCCATCGGGGCCGGGTTCACGGATGTGCGTCGCCTGGGCCTGCGCATCCAGGCCCTGGAGGATTTCTCGGCCCGCGACGACTTCGAGCAGGCCGTGCTGACCTTCAAGCGGACGGCCAATATTATTCGGAAACAAGGCCCAGGGTCTGAAAATGGGGCCGGCGTAGAGCTGACCGGGGCGTTCGAGCCCGACCTGCTGGCCGAGGACCAGGAAAAGGCCCTGGCCGCGGCCCTGGACGCGTCGGCCCAGCGGTTCGACGAGTTGTGGGGCCGGGACGACTACGCCGGGCTCCTGGGCATCCTGGGCGAGCTGCGACCCGCGGTGGACGCCTTTTTCGACCACGTCATGGTCATGTGCGAGGACGAGAGCCTGAAGCGCAACCGCCTCAATCTGTTGCAGGCCCTGGTGGACCGATTGGGCCGCCTGGCGGATTTCAACCTGCTTCAGGTGTAGCCCAAGGCTTGACAAAGCGTCCGGGTACGGTTAATTACGCCTCCTTGCTTCATATGGAGCAATGAAAACAAGCAACGAAAGTATTCGAAACGGAAAGGAGATAGATTTTGGCCAATCACGCTTCCGCCATCAAGCGGCACCGTCAGAGCCTCAAGCGTCAGGACCGCAACCGCAGCGTCAAGACCCGCGTCAAGAACGTGGTCAAGGCCGTGCGCCAGGCCGTGGAGGCCAAGGACAAGGAAGCGGCCCAGGCCGCCCTGGTCGACGCCACCAGCGTGCTGGACAAGGCCGCGGGCAAGAAGATCCTGCACAAGCGCAACGCTTCCCGCCGCATCTCCCGGCTGCAGAAAGCGGTCAACGACCTTTCCTAGTTTCGGTTTTTTTAGCCGATGAAAACCCGCCGCGGTGTCGTGGCGGGTTTTTTGCGTTTGGCAACAAGCTCGGTATGAGGTACAAACTCGGCCTGTGAGTCCAACGTCGCCTATACACCCAAGGCGTACCCGGGAGTGAGGGAGAAGACGTGCGAATCATCATCGTTGGAGCGGGAGAAGTGGGCTTTCACGCCGCCCGTCGCTTGGCCGTGGAGGACAAGGAAGTGGTGGTGGTGGACAAGAACGCCGAGGCCCTTCGTCGGGTCTCGGAGACCACGGACGTCCAGACCATCCTGGGTTCCGGATGCAGCCCGCGCATCCTGGGCGACGCGGGCATCGCCGAGGCCGACATCCTGCTGGCCGTGACGGACTCCGACGAGATCAACCTCATCGCCTGCTTTTTCGCCAATTCCCTGGCCCCGGAGATCACCAAGCTGGCCCGCATCCGCAGCGAGGAATACACCGCGCACAAGGACCTGCTGTCCGGGCGCAACCTGAACATCGACAAGATCATCAATCCGGACCAGGAGGTGGTGGACTCCATCCTCAGGCTCATGAGCGTGCCCGGGGCCATGGAGATCAACGAGTTCGCCGGGGGCAAGATCCGGCTCATCGGGCTCGAGCTGCCCGAGGACAGCCCGGTGCTCGGGGTCAAGCTCATGAACCTGCGCGACCGCATCGGGGACGTGCCCGTGGTCATCGCCGGGCTGGTGCGCAACGACTCCCTGGTCATCCCCCACGGCGGCGACCGCATCGAAAAGGACGACATCGTCTACCTGGCCTGCGACATCACGGACCAGGACGAGATTCTGGGCCTGTTCGGCGTGGAGGCCGAGCCCGTGCGCAACGTGCTCATCGTGGGCGGCGGGCAGATCGGATTCAAGCTGGCCAAGTCCCTGGACAACAAGTATTTCCACACCAGGCTCGTGGAGCTGGACCCGGACCGCTGCACCTATCTGTCCGAGCACCTGGACCGGCCCATCGTCATCAACGGCAACGGCACGGACCAGGACCTGCTCACCGAGGAGAACATCCAGGACATGGACATGGTGGTGGCCGTCACGGGCGACGAGGAGATGAACATCCTGTCCTGTTTGCTGGCCAAGACTCTGGGTGCGCGCAAGACCATAACCAGGATCAACAATTTCGCCTACATGAAGCTGATCCACCCCATCGGCATCGACCACCTGGTCTGCCCCCGGCTGTCGGCCATCAACTCCCTGCTGCACTACATCCGGCGCGGCCAGGTCATCTCCACGGCCTCCATCAAGGGCGAGGAGGCCGAGGCCATGGAGGCCATCGCCCAGGAGAACAGCTCCCTGGTGGGCAAGCCCCTGGCCCAGATCAAGTTCCCCAAGGACGCCCTGATCCTCTGCTTCCAGCGCGGGGACAGGGTGGTCATCCCCCGGGGCGACACGGTCATCGAGCCCGGGGACCGGCTTATCATCCTGGCCCTACGCAAGAAGATAGCCAAGGTGGAGCAGGCCCTGGACGTGACCCTGGAGATGTTCAACACCCGGGGCGCGCAGTCTCCTTACGGCTGGCCCGACCCGGAGCCCTCCTAGGAGCCGGGCCGCATGCGCTGGCGCTATGTCCTGCACGTCATCGGAGCGTTGGTGGCCTGTGTCGGCCTGACCATGCTCCTGGCCCTGGCCTTTTCGTTTTATTACAATGATTCCGGTGTAATGCCACTAGCCGTGTCCACGGCCGTGACCGTGGGCTTCGGCGGCCTGCTCTTTCTGCTGACCCCGGTGAGCGACCAGGACAAGGGCATCACCCACCGCGAGGGCATGGCCATCGTGGCCCTTGGCTGGATTGCGGCCGGGCTGTTCGGGGCGCTGCCGTTCTATTTGGGCGGGGTGTTCACCTCGGTCACGGACTGCGTGTTCGAGTCCCTGTCCGGGTTCACCACCACCGGGGCCAGCGTGCTCATGGACATCGAGGCCGTGCCCCGTGGGCTCCTGTTCTGGCGCAGTCTGACCCATTGGCTGGGCGGCATGGGCATCATCGTGCTTTCCTTGGCTATCCTGCCGTTTTTGGGCGTGGGCGGCATGCAGCTCTACAAGGCCGAGGTGCCGGGCCCGGTGCCGGACAAGCTCCGCCCGCGCATCAAGGACACGGCCATGCTCCTGTGGAAGGTCTACCTTCTCTTCACTGTGGCCGAGACCCTCCTGCTCATGTTCGGCGGCATGGACCTGTTCGAGGCCCTGTGCCACACCTTCGGGACCATGGCCACGGGCGGCTTCTCCACGCGCAACGCCTCGGTGGCCTCCTTTGATTCCGCGTACATCGACTACGTGATCACCATCTTCATGCTCATCGCGGGCATCAACTTCACGCTCCATTACATGGCGCTCAAGGGCAAGCCGTTGCGCATGCTCAAGGACCCGGAATTCCGCTTTTTCATGGGCTTGTTCGGGGTCTTTTTCGTCATCATGGTCATCTACACCTACATGTCGGACCGCTACGACAGCATCGCGGACGCGGCCCGGTTCGGGTCCTTCCAGGTGGCCTCCATCCTGACCACCACGGGCTACGCCACCGCGGACTACGAGATCTGGCCCGCCCTGTGCCAGGCGTTGCTGCTGTTCTGCATGTTCGTGGGCGGGTGCGCCGGGAGCACGGGCGGCGGCATGAAGTGCATGCGCATCCAGCTGCTGCTCAAGCGCTCCTACCACGAGCTGTTGCGGCTCATTCATCCGCGCAGCGTGATCCAGGTGAAGTTCGGCCACACCGTGGTGCCCGCGGACGTGGTCAGCTCCATCTGGGGCTTCTTCCTGCTCTGGCTCATGCTGCTCACGGTCTCGGCCATGCTGGTGGCGGCCACCGGGGTGGACGTGGTCACCAGCTTCGCCTCGGCCCTGGCCTGCATCGGCAACATCGGCCCGGGCATAGGCATGGTCGGGCCCACGGACAACTACGCCTTTTTGCCGCCGTTCGCCAAGTGGGTGCTGACCTTCAGCATGCTCCTGGGCCGCCTGGAGATTTACACGGTCATCATCCTGTTCGTGCCCGAGTTCTGGAGGAAGTAAGGGCGGGCCGTGCGCGTCTCCATCGCCTATTCCATCCACCGCCCCGAGATCGTGCCCCTGGCCGCCAAGGCCATGCGGGCGCACCAAACCATCGTGCTCGAGGAGCCCGAGACTCCCGGCTTCGCGGACATGCTGGCCGGGAATATGGCCATTGACGACTATCTCATGGGCGCGGACTTCGAATACCCGCTGTTCTCCCGCCGCATGTGCGAGCTGCTGCGCGAACTGCACGCGCAAGGCCGGGACATCCTGCAGATCGATCCGTACATGGAGGTATTGGCCGCCATCCACGAGCGGTTCGCCAACGGCGGTTCGCCGGACGACATCCCGGACTCCAGCCTGGAGCGGGCCGTGTACCGGGCCGAGCACGCTTGGTCCGGGACCCTGCTGGCATTCTACCGCACCTCGGCCCAGGGCTCGTTCCGGGAGACCGTGGACGCGGTCAAGCTGTTCGGCAAGGCGGACGCGGCCCGGGGACGGCTGCGCGACGACTTGCGGGCCCAGGCCATCGCCCGGCTGGTCAAGGAATTGATGCAAGAGCGGCCGGACAGCGGGCCTGTTCTGGTGGAGGCGGGCTACATCCACGTCTATTTGCTCACCGCGCTACGCCGCCGCCTGCCCCCGGGCTGCGAGCTGCGCCCTTTGTACCTCATGGAGTCCGTGGTGCGCGGGATCGAGGGCCGCCGCCAGCACATGGGGCCCGGGGACGTGCTGACCATCTCCTACGTGTACAACCCGGACCGGGACGGGCACGAGGCCGATCTGCAGGCGGCCCGGTCCCTGGTGCGCATCAAGATATTGCAGAAGGACGAGCTGGAAGGGGATGGGCAGGGCTTTCCCCACACCCGGGACGAGGTGCAGGCCAGCCGTCTGGTGCGCAGCCTGGACTATGCGGGGTGCGAACGGGCCTGGCGGGCCATCCGGCGTTTGCCCACGCCCCAGGCCCGGGAGTGGGTGGCCCGGTACGTGGAGAAACAGGGAGGCGCGGCATGAGGCGGCTTGCGATTGCGCTTTTGGCCGTCATGGCCTTGGTCGAGCTGGTGAGCCCGTCCTGGGGCGCGGACAAGACGCCCACGGCCTTGGTCTACGACGGCCGCGGGGCGGCCGAGGGGGCGGCCGAGGACCTGGCCTCAATCCTGGCCGAGGTTGGGTACGAAATCAAATATTTCTTTGATCCCGGGCTGTTGCCTTCGCTCCTGCCCGGCGCGGACCTGCTTGCCATCGGCGGCACGGACGACGACATCCTTCCCCTGCGGGCGCGCTTCACCCCGGAGGTTGTGGAGGCCATGCGCCAGTTCGTGGACCAGGGCGGCGCCTACCTGGGCATCTGCGGCGGGGCGTATCTGGCCGCCGAGCATTGGGCCGAAGGGGGCGAGACCTTCGAGGGCTTCGGCCTGGCCCCGGTGCGGGCCAGGATACTCGTCGACAGGTCCGCTCCCCGCATCCTGTGCGTTGCCTGGCTGGGCCGTGTCCGGGGCATGTACTACCAGGCCGGGCCGTGTTTCGAGCCCCCCGCCGCCGCCGGGGAGGGCGGGGACGTGCTGGCGTACTACGGAATCGGCGACCAGGGAGAACGGGCCGCGGTGCAATACGCAAGGGGAAAGGGGACGGTGCTGCTCATCGGGCCGCACCCGGAAGCCACTGTATATTGGCTGGACGAGGACGGGCTGTCCACGGATTCCGGGGATTGCCCGTGGGTGCCGACCCGGGACCTGCTCCGACAGGCCGTGGAGGGGCTGTAACGCCTTATTCCTGCAGGTACTTCCGGGCTTGCTCCAGTTCCTGGGTGGTCATGATGGATTCCAACTGAAAGCGGGCCTGGACCGCCCGGGGGTGCCCGCCCAGTTCGGCCTTGGTGAACCAGAACCAGGCCAGGGCGTTGTCCTGGAGCACTCCCTGGCCCTGTTGGTACAGGATTCCGGTCGAGTATTGGGCCCGGGCGTCCCCCTGCGCGGCCAGGGGCAGCAGGTTGGCCGCGGCCACGCGGTAGTCCTGGCGGGAGTAGGCGTCGATGCCGGTATCGTAGTCCGCGGCCTGGGCGGCCAGACAGAGGCTGAAAATCAGAACCAGGGTCAGGATGGCTGGGCGCATGGGAAGACTCCTTTTCTGCCCCTTTTTATACTAGGACGGGCCGGGAAAGGGAAGGGCGCTCAGACCCGGTGGTGGCAGCCCTTGCTGTCCTTGTTGCGCAGGGCGGCCACGGTGACCATGTAGGCGCACTGGCAGCCGTGGAACAGGCCGATCAGGGGGCTGGAGATGGGCGTCTTCTTGTAGAAGTCGTGCAGGTTCTTGGACAGGTCGCGGATGTCCGAGAAGGCCCGGTGCAGGCGGTCCGTGCTGCGCGAGATGCCCACGTAGTTCCACATGGTGTTGCGGATGGTGGCCCAGTCCTGGGCGATGAGGGCCGGGTCCTCGTTGTGGATATCGCCTGGGGATTCCCAGTCCGGAATGGAGTCGCAGAGCTTGCGCGACAGCCTGGACTGGCGGTTTCTGCGCTTGACGATGTCCTCGCCCGCGCTCACGCCCCAGAGCAGCCCCTCCAGCAGGGAGGTGGAGGCCAAGCGGTTGGCCCCGTGTACGCCGGTGCAGGAGCATTCCCCGGCCGCATAGAGCCGTTCCAGGGTGGTTCGGGCGTAGTTGTCCACCAGAACGCCGCCGCAGAAGTAGTGCGCGGCCGGGACCACGGGCACCGGATCGGTGCGCATGTCCACGCCGATTTCCTTGCAGGCCTGGTAGATGGTGGGGAATCGTTCGGCCGGGTCCTGCTCCAGCTTGGTGGTGTCCAGGAACACGAAGTCCTCGCCCGATGTCAGCAGCTCCTCCATGATGGCCCGGGTGACGATGTCGCGCGGGGCAAGGTCGCCCCGGGAGTCGTGGCGGGCCATGAATGCCTCGCCCTTGGAGTTCACCAGCTGCGCGCCCTCGCCGCGCACGGCCTCGGAGACCAGGAACCGCCGTCCGCCCCTGCGCTTGGCGTACAGGGCCGTGGGGTGGAATTGGACGTACTCGGCGCCCATGATGCGCGCCCCGGCCCGCTGGGCCATGGCCAGGCCCGAGCCGATGGAGCCGGTGGTGTTGGTGGTGTGCAGGTATATCTGGCCGATGCCGCCCGTGGCCAGCACGGTGTGGTCGGCCAGGACCGTGCGCACCCGGCCCGTGGCCTGCTCGAACAGGTACGCGCCCACGCAGTGGTTGGTCAGGGAGTAGGTGAAGTCCAGCTGCCGGGAATGGTGGTGGGTGGTCAGCAGGTCCACGGCCGTGGAGCCGGTGAGCAGTTGGATGCCCGGATGATCCAGCACGGCCCGGCGCAGGGCCTCGATGATGTTTCGCCCGGTGTGGTCGGCGCAGAACAGGATGCGGGGTACGGAGTGGCCGCCCTCGCGCGCCAGGGCGAAGCCGTCCCCGGTCCGCTCGAAGGGCACCTGAAGCCGCTCGATGAGCAGCTCGCGCACCACCTGGGGGCCGCGCCGGCTCAGATAGCGCACGGCCTTGACGTGGTTTTGCTTCCAGCCCGCGGTCAGGATGTCGCGGTCCAGGTCGCGGGGATCTCCGCCCGGAGCCTCGTACACGATGCCGCCCTGGGCCAGGGGGGTGTTGCCGCTCTGCAGGTCGTCCGCGGCCGTGACCAGGGTCACCTGGAGCCCGGCGTCGGCCGCGGTCAGGGCCGCGGAGCAGCCCGCGATGCCCGTGCCGAGGACCAGAACGTCCGTTCGCAATCCGCTGTCGTTCATAGGGGGGTGAGCCTAGCCCAAGGTTTGGCCGGTAGCAAGGGGCGGAGAAGGTGGCTGGAGACGGGTCTAGGCCGAGGCATCAAGCATGCGGGTCACGGCCAGCAGGGCCGGTTCGGCCAGGTCTTTGTCCACCCGGGCCGGTTCGGTCTGGTCCAGCCGCTCCAGGAGTTGGGCCAGCTTGGCCGGGGTGACCTGGGCCATGTCCTGGCAATAGGCGGGCTCCAGCAGGGGCAGCACGGTCACGCGCCCCCGGTGGCGGCGGCCCAGCCGGTGGACCAAGTTGGCCTCGGTGCCGATGAGGACCACGGAATCCCGGGGGGCCTTGTCCGCGTAGTCGATGAGAAAGGAGGTGGAGCCGTTGGCGTCCGAGGCCTGGACCACGTCCGGCGGGCACTCCGGATGCACGACCACCAGGGCGCCGGGGTGTTCGGCCCGGGCCCGTTCCACCCAGGAGGCGTCGTATTGCTCGTGGATGGGGCACCAGCCCGGCCAGGCGTATACCCGGACGCCGGGAACGGCCCGGGGGTCGGCCAGGTTCACCTCGGTCACTTCGGCATCGGCCAGGCCCAGGGCGGCGGCCGTGTTTCGGGCCAGGTTGCGGTCGGGCAGGAAGAGCACGGAGTCCCCGCGCTCCAGGGCCCAGCCCAGGATGGTCTTGGCGTTGGCCGAGGTGCAGACCGTGCCCCCGGCCCGGCCGACAACGGCCTTCACGGCCACGGAGGAGTTGACGTAGGCCACCGGGATCACGGTTTTGCCGTTCTCGGACAGCACGTCCAGGACCCGGGCCACGTCGTCGGCCTCGGCCATGTCGGCCAGGGCGCAGCTGGCCCCGGCCTCGGGCAGGAAGACCTGCTGGTGCTTCTTGCGCAGGATGGCCGCGGTCTCGCCCATGAAGCGCACCCCGCAGAACACGATGTATTTTGCCGACAGGTCCGGGATGCGGCGGGCCAGCTCCAGGGAGTCGCCCACGAAGTCGGACTGGGCCACGATGTCGTCCACCTGGTAGTGGTGGGCCAGGATGGCCAGGTCCGAGCCGAGCCGCTTGCGGGCCTTGGTGATGATCTGATGATGATCCATATTCATATCGCTATGATACCTCAAACGGCCAGCAGACGCATGCTGAGGTCGGCCGCAGGCGCGGAGTGGGTCAGGCGGCCCACGGAGATGAAGTCCGCGCCCAGTCCGGCCAGGTCCGCGATATTGTCCAGGGTCACGTTGCCGGAGATCTCGGTCTCGGCGTCCCCGGTCAGGGCCAGGGCCCGGCGCAGGCCGTGCTCGTCCATGTTGTCGAGCATGATGCGCTCCACCCCGGCCCGGGCGGCCTCCCGGACCTCGTCCAGGGTGCGGCATTCCACTTCGATGGGCGGGCAGGGGTCGTAGGCCGCGCGCAGTCCGTCCACGGCTTTGGTGATGGACCCGGCCCGGTCGATGTGGTTGTCCTTGAGCATGAGCATCTCGGACAGGTTTATGCGATGGTTGGTGCCGCCGCCCGCGAGCACGGCGTACTTCTCGGGGTAGCGCAGGCCCGGCAGGGTCTTGCGGGTGTCCAGGAGCCGGGTGCCCGTGCCCTCCAGTCGCTTCACGTACTCCGCGGTCAGGGTGGCGATGCCCGACAAATGGGTCAGGAAATTGAGCATGGTCCGTTCCAGGGCCAGCAGCCGGGCGGCCGGGCCCTGGAGCGCGGCCACAACGGTCCCGGAGGACACGCGGTCCCCGTCATCCACGTTGAGGAAGCACTGGCAGGGAGAGCCGGAGTCGCCGTCCCCCGCGAATTCCAGGATCAGGGGCAGGAGGGGCAGGCCGGCCATGACAGCCTCCTGCTTGGCCACGATCTGGGCCTGGGCCGTGTCCTGGTCCGTGAACAGGGCGCGCGAGGTCAGGTCCGCCCCGTCCTCGGACAGGGCCACCCGGATGGCCGTGAGCAGGAACAGGCGCGCCTCGGCCTGGAAGAATTCTTCGAACAGTGTGGGGCTCATGCTGAATCTTGGGAGGTAAGTATTTGCGCAGCGTTCGTCAAGGGTTGTCACAGGAAGTTCTTTTGACGGCGTATGGCTTTTGGGCTAGATACGGTGGGCCATGAGCGAGAATGACCTGCATACCCCACAGCCTGACGAAGAGTTGCTGCACGAACCGGACGTGGACGTTTCCCACCCGGCGGACGCGGCCGACCATATCGAGGCCCTGGACATCCAGGATCAGGTCAAGTTCGTCAAGCAGCTGCCTGTCAAGGACGCGGCCAATTCCATCGCCGAGATGGAGCTGCGCGACCAGGCCTCGCTCATGGAAAGCCTCAACCTGGGGCTGGCCGTGCGCATCGTGGAGTCCATGAGCCCGGACGACGCGGCCGACCTGCTGGACGCCCTGGACGAGGAACACCGCCGCGAAGTGCTCAAGCGCATGGCCGCGGAGGACCGGGCCGGTCTCAAGGCCCTGCTGACCTTTGATCCGGACACCGCGGGCGGCGTCATGAACACCCAGGTGGTCATCCTGTCCGAGGATCTGAGCGCGGACCAGGCCGTGACCACCATCCGCGACCAGGTGGAGGACAAGGAGGTCCCGTACTACGCCTATCTGGTGGACAAGGAGCAGCGCCTGACCGGCGTGGTCTCCTTGCGCGACCTCCTGGTGGCCAAGCGCGGGCTCAAGCTCAAGGACCTGGTCAAGACCCAGAGTCTGATCACCGTGACCTACGACGAGGACAAGGAGGAGGTGGCCCGGCTCATCGGCCACTACAACCTCCTGGCCCTGCCCGTGGTGGACTTCGGCAACCGCATCCTGGGCGTGGTCACGGTCGACGACGGCATCGACATCATCCACGAAGAGGCGAGCGAGGACATGCAGGCCATGGTGGGCGCGGGCGCGGACGAGACCACGGATTCGCCCGTGTTCTACTCCATCAAGAAGCGCCTGCCCTGGCTGGTGGTCAACATGCTCAACTCGGCCATCGCCGCCTGGGTGGTGCACCTGTTCGAGGGCACCATCGCCCAGATGGCCGTGCTGGCCGTGCTCATGCCCATTGTGGCCAACCAGGCGGGCAACACCGGGCAGCAGGCCCTGGCGGTCATGATCCGCCAGCTGGCCCTGGAAAAGTTCGACCGCAAGCGGTCCTGGCTGGCCGTGTTCCGCGAGCTGCGCATCGGCCTGTTGACCGGCGTGCTCATCGCCGGGGCCGTGACCGGGGCGGTCTTCCTGCTGGGGCACAACGTGAACCTGGCCATCTGCGTGGGCCTGGCCCTGGGCATCGACATGCTGGTCGGGGCCGTGGCCGGGGCGTCCATCCCCCTGGTTCTGCGCGAGATCGGCCGCGACCCGGCCCAGGCCTCGTCCATCTTCCTGACGGCCATTACCGACACCGGAGGCTTTTTCGCGCTCCTCGGTTTGGCCCAGATCATGATAATAAACTGACCGATTCCAAAATAAAAAAGCCGCCCCAAGGCGGCTTTTTTGTTGTTCTGTAAGCCAAACCTACAAGCCGAACTGCGCCAGCAGATCGTCCACGTCGCCCTGGTCCGCGTCCTCCTTGGGGCCGGTCAGGTCGGCGGCCTTGGTCTTGGCTTCCTCTTCCAGGGCGTCGAAGTCCATGAAGTCCGGCTCCTCCTCGCGGGCCTGGACCATCAGGCCGGTGGTGACGATGACCTGGCGGACGATGTCCTCGGCCTTTTCCAGGGCCGTGACGATGCGCTTGATGCGCTGGCCGGTCAGGTCCTGGAAGCTCATGGCCAGCATGATCTGGGTCAGGTCGCTCTCAAGCGTCGTGTTGATTTCCTTGAGCTTCTCCCTGTCCTCCTTGGTCACGCCGCCGGACTCGAACCCGGCCACGATGCGCGAGACCACGGTGGACATTTCCTGGAGCTGCTCCACGATGTCGATGATCTGGCTGGCCGCCTTCTCGGTGCTGCGGAGCACGGCGTCCAACTGGTCCGAGGCCTCGGAAAAGAGTTCGTCCGGAGGGGCGTCGGCCTCGATGGTGGTCACGGTTTCCCCGCCGCCCTCGCCCGTGCGCACCGTGCGTATCTCCTGGTAGATGTCCTTGAGGCCGTCCTGCAGGTCTTCGTTGACCTTTTTGTAAAACTCGCTTTCCAGCAGCGCCTTGGACAGCCGTTCGGCAACTTCGCGCTCCACGGCCCTGGTTACGGATTCGGTGATCGATTCGGACAGGGTTTCCTTGAGCGCCGACACCATCTGCTGGGTGGCGTTCTCCATCACCGTCATGATGAATTCGTCTTTGGGCGGCATTGCGTGTCCTTAATGCTTGGAGTCCTATCCTCTTTTGCTGTCGCGGATGTGTTCGCGCTCCTCCTGGAACACGAACTGCACCACCAGGTCCTGGTCCGATTCTCTTATCTTAACAAACTCAAAGCCGAACGTCTCGGCTTTTTGGCGCCCGGCCTGCACTTTCCCCTTGGCCCCGGCCATGCGGGGCGGGCTTTGGCCGAGCAGCATGACCACCTCCAGGAAATCTCCGTCCTTGATGTCCTCCCGGGCCAGGAAGCGCAGGCCGGCGCCGGAGATCTCCCGCACGTCCAGGCGGATTGGGAAGTCCTTTTCCAGCTGCCTGCGGCCCAGGAGGGCCAGGATCATGTCCAGCTTGCGGTCCATGCCCTCCAGGAATTCGATGAGCGGCATGGGCATGTGTCCGGCCTTGACCACCTCGGCCAGCCGGTCCGCGCCGGTGGGAGCCGGGCTGCCCTTGAAGAGCAGGGGGTCGTCCAGGGAATCGCAACGTCTCGCCAGGGCGGTGATCCGCGTGGTGACGCGGGAGAAGCTCCGTTTTTCCGTGGTCATGCCGCCTCCGATCAGGTCATGTCCTCGTCCAGGTCCACGCGCATGGCACGCACCGGGCAGATGCGGGTGCACATGCCGCAGGCCGAGCACTTGTCCACCATGAAGTCCACCTTGCGGGTCACGCTGCGTACGTACAGCGCGCCGGTGGGACAGATGGCCGTGCATAGTCCGCAGTGGACGCAGCTGTCCTCGTCGCGGAAGATGCGCTGGGCCACCGGGATGATGCGCACCCCGGATTCCTTGAGGTAGTGGACGCCCTTTTCAAAATCCTCCTCCATGCCGCTGATCTCCAGGGTCATGGCGCCCTGGTGCCGGGGGCTGATCTCGGCCTTGAGGATGTTGAAGGACAGGTCGAACAGCCGGGCCAGGTTGCAGACAACCGGGCGGCTCGACACCTCGGGCGGGAAGGTCAGGTAGACGATCTTTCGGTATCCCTTGACCACGTCGGAGTTGGACATGGTTCCTCCACGGTCCGTCAATGTTCGCTCATGTACTGCTTGGCCCGGGTGGCCTCGGCCGAATCCGGGTACTTGGCCACGAGCTCGTTCAGCACGATGGCCCCCAGGTCCTTCTTGCCCAGGTTGTAGAAGGCGATGCCCTGCTTGAGCAGGGAGTGCTTGTGTTTGGCCGAGGACGGGAACTTGGAGATGACCTCCTGGTAGGACAGGATGGCCCGCTCGAAGTCGCCGATCTCGTAGTACGCCTGGCCCTGCCAGAAGATGGCGTTGGCCACCAGGGAGTGGGTGGGATAGGCCTCGAGGAATTCGCCGAACATGTCCTTGGCCGCCTCGTAGCGTCCCTCGCCGAACGTGGAATAGGCCTTGTCGTACAGGGCCTGGGCCGGGTCGGCCGGGATGGCCGGGGTGGTCCCTACGGCCGTGGGCACGCCCGTGGGAATGGCCAGGGGATCGGGCTGCTCGGTGGCCGCGATCTGCTTGCGGATCTCGTCCATGTCGATGGCCAACTGCTGCTCCAGGGCCAGGTTGATGGCCTTCACGTCCCGGGCCACCTCGGGCAGGGAGGCGGTGGCGTTGTTGTCGCCCGTCAGGTAGTTCAACCGCATGGTCAGCTCGGCCACCTGGCCCTTGAGGTCGGCGATCTCGTCGTTCAGGAGCTCCACCTCGGCGTACAGGTCGGCCTGCTTCTCGCGCACGGGGTCCGAGGTCTTGCGGATCTCGGCTTCCAGCAGGTCGAACATCTCGCGGGTTTCCTCGCGGGTCATCTTGTTCTGCTGTTCGAGCTGTTCCACGTCCTTGTGGCTGGCGCAGCCGCCCACCACCAGGGCCATGAGGAGCACGGCCAGGGCCGCGATCAGGACATTGCGCATGGATGTATCAGGATGATTTCGTTTCGGAGCCATGGATTTTTTTCCCCCTGCGTTTGCCAAAGAAAAGGTAGGTCAGTCCGCCAAGAAAGGGAATCATGACAGCGAGTTGAACCCAGACCATCTTTTCCACGGTGGTCGTGAATTCTCGTTTGAATGCGTCCCATATGGCCCACCAGGTGATGAGCAGGAACAGGCCGACAACGCCTGCCACCAGAGCCCATTGTCCGGCGGTGAGTTCGGGAAACGTAAGGTTCATTCTCGTTCAGCCTTGGTGCTTGATTTTCTGCAAAGTAAATACATGCCCAGGACGAAAAAGGCCAGCGCCGTGATCTGGGTCGGGGTGACGCCTTCCAGGAACCCGCCGACATGCCCGCGGAAATCCGCCCGGAACTGCTCGATGACCACCCGGGCCGCGGCGAACAGGACCAGGAAGAGCCCGGTGCGGCGTCCCGGCGCGGAGAAGCGGGAGCGCACGGCCAGCAGGACCAGGAAGATGAGGAACACGCTGCCCGCGTGGTAGAGCTGGGTGGGGTGCAGGGCCACGCCCGTGGGCGCCAGGCAGACCGGGTTGGTGAAGGTCACGCCCCAGGGCATGGTGGTGGGCTTGCCGTAGCAGCAGCCCGCGCAGAAGCAGCCCAGCCGCCCCAGGGACTGGCCCAGGGCCACGGCCGGGGCGATGCAGTCCATCCAGCGCAGGATGGGCTGTTTCTTTCGGATGCCGTAGAGCACGCCCAGCAGGGTGCCGCCGACGAGCCCGCCGGAAAAGACCAGGCCGCCCTTCCAGAACATGAGGATTTCCAGCGGGTTGTCCAGGAAGCGGTCCGGTGACAAAAACACGTAGAACAGCCGGGCGCCGAGGATGGCCCCGATGAGGATGCGGAAGGCCGCGTCCGGCAGGACGTTCACGTCCAGCCCGGCCCGCTTGGCCTCGTGCATGGTCCAGAACACGGCCGCCAGGAAGCCCAGGGCCACGAACAGCCCGTAGGTGTGGACCGTCAACGGCCCGAGCTTAATCAGGATCGGGTGCATGGCGTCGGGTCAGGTAGTGGAGGATGGCCGCGGCCGCGCCCAGGGTGATGCCCGTGTCGGCCAGGTTGAACGAGGGCCAGTGGTACGCGCCCACGTAGAAGTCCAGGAAGTCCGTGACCCGGCCCGAGAACAGGATGCGGTCGATGAGGTTGCCCATGGCGCCGCCCAGGATCAGGCCCAGGCCGATGACCAGGAACTTCTCGTCCGGCCTGGTCCGCCGCAGCAGGACCAGGATGAAGGCCACGGCCACCAGGCTCACGCCGATGAGCAGCCAGGTCTGCCAGTGGATGTCGGACCGGTTCAGGAAGCCGAAGGCCGCGCCCTTGTTCATGACGTGGGAGATGTTGAAGAAACCGGGGACGACCTCGATGAGCCCCCAGGGCTCGACCAGGGTCCGCACCAGGGTCTTGGTGATCTGGTCCGGCACGATGACGGCCAGGGCCAGGCACAGGGCCGTGGCCAAGGGGCTCTTGGTCATCAGACCCCTCATTCCAGCCCGGCCAGGACCTTTGTGCAGCGGAGGCAGGCATTGGGATGGTCCGGCGAGGTGCCCAGTTCCTCGGATATCTGCCAGCAGCGTTCGCACTTTTCGCCCGGAGCCTTGGCCACGGCCACCTTGAGCCCCTTGATCTCCTCGCCTTGCTCCAGTCCGTCCGGGGCCTGGTCCAGGGGGGCCAGGTCCACGGCCGAGACGATGCACAGCTCGGCCAGGTCCACGGGCGCGTTTTTCAGGGCGGCCAGCAGGTCGGCGTCCGCGTACAGGGTCAGCTTGGCGTCCAGGGACTTGCCGATGACCCGCTCCTTGCGCAGGGGCTCCATGGCCTTGTTGGCCTCGGCCCGCACGGCCAGGAGCTTTTCCATGGCCTCGCGCTCGGCCTTGTCCATGGCCGGGGCGGCCTCGGGCAGGCGCAGGGTGAAGACCGTGGTCATGTCGGCAGGGCGCAGGGATTCGGGCAAATGCTCGAACACCTCCTCGGCCGTGAAGGACAGCACCGGGGCCATGTCGAAGATGAGCATGAGCAGGGTGCGCCAGAGCACGGTT
Organism: Desulfovibrionaceae bacterium; assembly: GCA_963666895.2. GTDB lineage: Bacteria > Desulfobacterota > Desulfovibrionia > Desulfovibrionales > Desulfovibrionaceae. Next base: position 23,764 of record CAXXNS010000002.1, read on the forward strand.
TGGGTGGCCCGGCGCTTGAGCCCGGCCTGGGGCTCCACGTAGAGCCGGTCCTTGACCACGTCCAGGTAGAAGGCGGACAGGTCCGTGGCGCAGAGGTTGTGCAGGGTGTGGTAGACCTTGTGGAATTCGAAGTCCTGGTAGGCCTTCTGCATGGTCTGGTGCCTGCGCTGGACCAGGTCCAGGGCGAAGCGGTCCAGCACGGGCATGTCGGCCGGGTCCACGGCGTCGGCGGGCGTGAAGTCCCAGAGGTTGGAGAGCAGGAACTTGGCCGTGTTGCGCACGCGGCGGTAGGCATCCACCAGCCGGGACAGGATCTCGTCCGAGATGCGCACGTCCTCCTGGTAGTTGACCGCGGCCACCCACATGCGCAGGATCTCGGCCCCGAACTTGTCGATGATCTCCTTGGGCGCGATCACGTTGCCGATGGACTTGGACATCTTGCGGCCCTCGCCGTCCACCACGTAGCCGTGGGTCAGCACGGCCTTGTAGGGCGGCACCCCCCGCGTGCCCATGCTGGCCAGCAGGGAGGAGTGGAACCAGCCGCGGTGCTGGTCCGAGCCCTCCAGATAGAGGTCGGCCGGGAAGCGGCATTCGGGACGCTGCTCCACCACGGCCGCGTAGCTGGTGCCGGAGTCGAACCACACGTCCAGGATGTCGGTCTCCTTTTGCCACGGGCCCGGGCGGCCGCAATGGGGGCAGGTCAGGCCCTGGGGCACGATCTCGTCCATGCCGGCCTCGAACCACCAGTCGCAGCCCGTGGGATGGGCCGCGAACTTCTCCACGATGGAGTACACCCAGTCGGCCTCGAACCAGGCCTCGCCGCAGGACTCGCAGAGCAGGGCCACGATGGGCACGCCCCAGTTGCGCTGGCGGGAGATGCACCAGTCCGGCCGGTTTTCTATCATATGATAGATGCGCTCTTCGCCCCAGGCCGGAATCCAGGCCACGTCGTCGCGGATGGCGTCCAGGGATTTCTTGCGCAGCTCGTTTTGCTCCATGGAGATGAACCACTGGGTGGTGGCCCGGAAGATGACCGGCTCCTTGCAGCGCCAGCAATGGGGATAGGAGTGGGAGATGCTCTCCCGGGCCAGGAGGCGGTCCTTGGCCTTGATGGTCTCGATGACGCGCTCGTTGGCGTCGAACACGCTCAACCCGGCGAAGAGCTCCACGTCGGGCAGGAACACGCCCGAGTCGTCCAGGGGGGAGTAGATGTCCAGGCCGTAGCGCATGCCGGTGTCAAAGTCCTCGCGGCCGTGGCCCGGCGCGGTGTGCACGCAGCCCGTGCCCGCGTCCAGGGTGACGTAGTCGGCCAGGACAATGGGAGATTTTCGGTCGTAGAAGGGGTGCTCGGCCACCAGCCCTTCCAACTCGGTTCCGGCCACGCGGGCCAGGACCTCGGGCTTGTCCCAGCCGAAGAGCTCGGCGTTGACGTTCAGCAGCCGCTCGGCCAGCAGGTGGACCCCGCCTCCGGCGCGCACGAACACGTAGTCGAACTCCGGATGCACGGCCACGGCCATGTTGTCCGGCACGGTCCAGGGGGTGGTGGTCCAGATGACCACAAAGGTGGCGGCCGGGTCCGCGTCGGGCACGAACTTTTTCACGCCCGGGTCGGTCAGGGGGAAACGGACGTAGATGGACGGGGAGGTGTGGTCCGCGTATTCCACCTCGGCTTCGGCCAGGGCGGTCTTGCAGTCGCAGCACCAGTGAACGGGCTTCTTACCCCGGGTCACGGAGCCCTTTTCCATGAATTTGCCCAGTTCCCGGGCCGTGGCCGCCTCATAGGCGGGCTTCATGGTCATATACGGGTCGTCCCACACGCCCAGGACGCCCAGGCGCTTGAAGTCGCTGCGCTGCACGTCCAGCCACTTCTCAGCGTACTGGCGGCAGATTTTGCGGATGACGTGCACGGGCAGGTCGGTCTTGCCCTTGGCCTTGAGCTCCTGCTCCACCTTGTGCTCGATGGGCAGGCCGTGACAGTCCCATCCGGGCACGTATTCGGCCTTGAATCCCATGAGGTTGCGGGACTTGACCACCATGTCCTTGAGCACCTTGTTCAGGGCTGTTCCCATGTGGATGTTGCCGTTGGCGTACGGCGGGCCGTCGTGGAGCACGTAGCGCTCCGCTCCCTCGTTGGCCTGGATCATGGTCTGGTAGACGTTTTCCGCCTCCCAGGCGGCCAGGCGCTGGGGCTCGCGTTCCTTGAGGTTGGCCTTCATGGGGAAGGAGGTCTTGGGCAGGAGCAGGGTATCCTTGTAATCGCTCATCTTCGTCGGTTCCTTGCGTGTTCTGGGGAGGGTCCGCCAATGGGGCGTCAGCTTGGAACAGAGCGGCTCGGAAGTCAAGACAACGGACCGGCCTGGAAACCTTGGCGGGTCAATTTGACACCATTGTCAAAATGGTGCGCGGGGGTCCGTGCGGGCATAACAAAAATGTGCATACGTGGTTCGCGCTGAAGAATGGCTGAAAAAGGCGCCCGCACATCATATCGTTATATTACAGTATGTTGTGGAAAAGTGAGAAGATTGGCACGGCCGCTGCAATAGGAAAAATCAGATATCCTCCAAACCTCCCTCAACCTCCTCACGCATGACGAAAGGGCCTCCGGGCCCTTTCGTCATTTTCTATTCCGGAGCAATCCACGTTTGTTGACTCCAGGTCTTGATATGATCCTATAAAGTACGTAAACTTTATTATAGCCCCTCATGCCTTTTGGACCGGACCCGGCTGTGGTGAACCATGGACGCGACCAAGGTACTGATTGTCGACGACGAGCGAATCAACCTCAGGCTGCTGGAGGGGATCCTCTCCAACATCGGGCTTGAGGTGCATACCGCGCTCAGCGGCGAGGACGCGCTGGCCCTGGCCCGGGAGAACGAGTACGCCCTGGTTCTGCTGGACGTCATGATGCCCGGGCTGGACGGGTTCCAGACCGCGGAACGGTTGCGGGGCGATCCGCAGAACCGGCACATGCCCATCATGTTCGTCACGGCCATCAGCAAGGAGGAGCGGCACGTTTTCAAGGGCTACGAGATGGGCGCGGTGGACTATCTGTTCAAGCCGGTGGAGCCGGAGATCCTCAAGAGCAAGGTGCGCATCTTCAAGGAGCTTTACGAGCAGCACCACGCCCTGACCGAGGCGGCCGAACGCCTTTCCGGCACCGTGGCCCAGTTGGAGAGCCACCGCAACGCCCTGGAGGAGTCCGAGCGGCGCTACCGCACCGTGGCCGAGTACACTTTCGACTGGGAGGGCTGGATCACCCCGGACCGGGAGTTCGTGTACATCTCGCCGTCCTGCGAGCGCATCTGCGGCCGGAGCAAGGAGGCCTTCATCAAGGACCCGGACCTGCTGGAGAAGATCATCCACGAGGAGGACCGCCCGAGCTGGCAACGGTTCATGGACGAGACCCGGTCGGGCAAGCACAACAGCTATGATTTCCGCATCATGCGCGCCGACGGGATGCTGCGCTGGGTCAGCCAGGTCAATTCACCGGTGCCCGAGGACGGCGGCAGGCAGATGGGCGTGCGATTCTCCATCCGCGACATCACCGAACGCAAGGAAATGGAGCTGGCCCTGCGCCACCAGGCCCTGCACGACCCCCTGACCGACATCGCCAACCGCACCCTGCTCCAGGACCGCATCGACCGGGCCATGAAGCGCAGCAAGCAGGCCGGGGGCGAGTACCACTGGGCCGTGATCTTCCTGGATCTTGACCGGTTCAAGGTCATCAACGACTCCCTGGGCCACGCCACGGGCGACGAGGTGCTCAAGGTCGTGGCCGAGCGCCTGCTCGGGTGTCTGCGGCCCACGGACACGGTGTCCCGGTTCGGCGGGGACGAGTTCGTGCTGGTCCTGGAGGATCTGGAGGGCCCGGACGAGATCACGCGCCTCATCAGCCGCATCCGCGAGGCCGTGGCCAGGCCCTTCGACATCCGGGGACACGAGGTCCAGACCACGGCCTCCATCGGGGTCGTGCTGTCGCCCGAGGACTTCGACCAGCCCGAGGACCTGATCCAGAGGGCCAATTTGGCCATGTACAAGGCCAAGGAGGGCGGGCGCGACCGCTACCACATCTTCAACGAGGAGATGCTGGAGAAGGCCGTCCGGCTCATGAACCTGGAGTCGGACATGCGGCTGGCCCTGGGCCGGGACGAGTTCCGCCTGTATTTCCAGCCCATCATGTCCCTGTCCGAGGGAACCCTGGCCGGGTTCGAGGCCCTGGTCCGCTGGATCCATCCGGAAAAGGGCATGATCAGCCCGGGCGAGTTCATCCCCGTGGCCGAGGATTCCGGGCTCATCGTGGAACTGGGCCGATGGGTGCTCAGGGAGGCCTGCGTCACCCTGGCCGAGTGGCGGAACAGGCTGTCCAGCAACGGCCTGACCATGTCCGTGAACATCTCGGGCCGCCAGTTCCACCGCTCCGACCTGGTGGCCCAGGTCCGCGAAACCGTGGCCGACACCGGTCTGCCGCCGGAGCTGCTCAAGCTGGAGATCACGGAAACGGCCATCATGGACGACGTCCAGGCATCGGCCAATACCCTGTCCTCGCTGCGCAACGAGGGGGTGCTCCTGTCCATCGACGACTTCGGCACCGGGTACTCATCCATGAGCTATTTGCAGCGTTTCCCCCTGGACCAGCTCAAGGTGGACCTGTCGTTCGTGCGCAACATCGACAAGAGCCGCGAGGACATGGAGATCGTGCGCAGCATCGTCAACCTGGCCCATTCCCTGCGACTGAAGACCGTGGCCGAGGGCATCGAGCGGCCCGAGCAGCAGAACCTGTTCTATTCGCTGCAATGCGAGTTCGGCCAGGGCTATCTCTTCGCCAAGCCCATGCCCAAGGAGGAGGCCGAGGCCTTCATCCTGGAGCACCGGCCCGGCCCGGCCGCGTAATCCTCTGTCTTACTTGGTTTCGTGGATGAAGACGCCGTCCCAGTCCGGACCGGGCGGCTGGTCCCGCAGGCGGCGGCAGCGGTTTCCGTACAGGGCGTAGAGCGGGCGGTGGTGCTCGTCGGCCAGGGTGAAGAATTCCCGTTCGGCTCCGTCGAAGTCCCCGGCCTTGTACAAATCCAGGGCCCGGGCGTACTGCTCCAACTCGGGCTTCAGCTCTTCGGCCCGGTCCAGGGGATAGACCGTGTGGATGACCACGGCCTCGGCCCGGCCCAGCACCCGCACGGTGTCCACCTCCTGGTACACGTAGTCGCGCTCGCAGGCTTTCTTCACCGCGTCGCTGACCAGGATGTCCACGGAGTAGTACTTGGTCAGGCTCTCCAGGCGCGAGGCCAGGTTCACGTTGTCGCCGATGACCGTGTAGTCGAACAGCTCGGCCGAGCCCATGTTGCCCACCCGCACGCGGCCGCAATGTACGCCCATGCCCACGGCGATGTTGAAGCCGTACTTTTCCTGGAAGCCCTTGTTGAGCTCCTGGAGCTTGACCCTCTGCTCCATGGCCGAGACCAGGGCTTTTTTCTGGTGCTCGGGTACGCCCAGGGGCGCGTTCCAGAAGGCCATGACCGCGTCGCCGATGAACTTGTCCAGGGTGCCGGAATTGTCCGTGATGATCCGGGTCATGGGGGTCAGGTATTCGTGCAGCAGCTCCGTGACCTGGCCCGCGGTCAGCCGCTCGGACAGGGAGGTGAAGTTGCGCACGTCCGTGAACATGATGGTGATTTCCTTTTCCTCGCCGTCCAGGGACAGGGAGTCCGGGTTGGCCACGATGCGGTCGATGACGGCCGGGGAAAGGTAGTGGGAGAACGCGCCGTGGATGAAGCGCTTCTGCCGCTCCTCGCGCCAGAACTTGACCAGGGTCAGCAGGGTGAAGCCCACGGCCAGGACGATCCAGGAGTAGAGCGGGGAAAAGAACAGATGGTAGCGGCCGAACAAATGGCCGGACCCGGCCCACAGTCCCCAGGCCAGCAGGAGCAGGGGCAGGGCGGTCCAGATGGCGTTGGTCCAGGTCATGAGCACGGTGATCAGCAGGCCCGAGATCAGGATGGCGAAGACCTGGAGTCCGGGCTCCCAGTCCGGGATGTGGATGAAGTCCTCGGCCAGGATGTTGTCGATCAGGGTGGCGTGTGTCTCGACGCCCGGATAATACTGGTCGAACGGCGTGACCCGCAGATCCTTGAGTCCGGACGCGGACGTGCCGATGAGGGCGATGGTCCCCTTGAGCCGGGCCAGGGTTTCGGGATCGCCGTCCAGCACGGACCCGGCGCTGACGTAGGGGAAGGTCCGGGACGGGCCCCGATAGTTGACGAACATCTGGCCGCGCTGGTCCAGCGGAATCTCGATCTTGCGCTTTTCCCCGGTTTCCGGGTCCTTGATGACGATGAGCAGGGATTCCGTTCCGGCCGGGGACAGGGTCAGCACCTGGGCGCGGCCCTGACAGGCCAGGAGCAGGGCGCGCAAACAGAGGTTGGGAAAGACCTTGCCGTTCCAGTTCATGAGCAGGGGCACGCGGCGGATGACCCCGTCCATGTCCGAGGCCGTGGTGAAGAATCCGGCCTGCGGCGCCGCGCCCGTGAGCACCGTCAAGGGGCAGACAGCGCCCGTGGCCGTGAACAGGGCCTGGGCCGGGTTCGGCTCCACGCCCGGGGCCGTGGTCTTGTAGGCCAGGTTCAAGGGCTCGATGCCGCAGGTATCCTGCCCGGTCTCCTGCTCCAGGTCATGGAACTCCAGGGAGTAGCCCAGCACGAAGGGGCCCGTCGTTTTGAGGGTCTCGGCCAGGAGCACGTCGTTGTCTTCCAGGATGGGCGGCAGGTTGGCGAATTCAAGGTCCCCGGTCAGGTACTCACCGAACTGGCCGGTGATCTCCTTCTTGATGAGCAGGGGCGAGGTGCGGTCCGGCTCGGCGAACACGATGTCCGAGGCCGCGGCCAGGACCCCGGCCTGGTGGAGCTTGTCCAGGAGCACGGCGATGCGGTAGCGCGGCCAGGGCCACTGGCCGTACTTGGCCAGGCTGTCCTCGTCGATGTCCACGATGACGGGCACGGTGGTGGCCGGTCCGGAGTAGTGCTCGCGCAGGGTGAGGTCGTAGAGCTTGCGGTCCAGGAAGCGGAACACCCAGGGCTGGTGCGCGTACAGGGCCGTGATGAGCAGGCTGGTGGCCAGTCCGGTCAGCAGGATGAGGAGCTTGTCGCCCCTGAAGGCGTGTTTGAGCCTGCGCAACATGTGTGCGCGTTATACCACCAGAATCAGGGTGTTGCCAAGGTGCGCGGGACTAGCGGAAGGCCCCGATCATGACCTTGACCTCGTCCAGCTCGTCGTCCTGTGCGTCCACGGCCCGGATGAGCGCGTAGTACTTGTGCTTGCCCGGGAAGCTGGCCAGGCAGGCGCAGGGCGGGAGGTAGGCGGTGCGGGGGCCGCACTGGCCGCACTTCTGCTTGCGCAGCTCGGTCACGCCCTCGGGCAGCTCGCCGCTGCCGTACACGGCCGGGGTGGTCATCTCCTGGTGGTCGGTGACCAGGACGCGGATGGCGCCGTGGTCGCCCTTGCCGGTCATGCCGCTCTGCGGATGGCCGTCCCAGAAGTAGATGTCCAGGTACACGGCCTCGGCCGGGATGTTGGCGACCACGAACCGGGGCGTGGCCCCGTTGCCGCCGCACTTCATGCATTGCTGGCCGGGCGGGATGTCCTCGCCGTCCCATTCCGGGTCGGCGAAGGCCACGGTCATGTCCTCGCCAAGGGCGATGGCCGGAGCCAGGATGAGGGCCGCCAGCAGGGCGGCCGCGAACCAGGCGATGGGGTTGGAGCGCGCCATGTCCTTCTCCTCGTCTTGATGGTTCTTAAGGGACCCATCTTAGCGGATGCCTTGTCCTCCGGGAGAAGTCAAGAAGAGGGGGATGTGCTTATTTCTTGATTGGCTGCGGGGCCTCGAAGCGCACGGACATGATCTCGTACTCGATGCGTCCGCGCGGGGCGTTGACCACCACCTCTTCGCCCTGGCGCTTGCCGATCAGAGCCCGGCCCACGGGCGAGAGGATGGAGATGCTGCCCGGATACCAGTCGGTCTCGTCCGGGCCCATGAGCAGGTAGGTCTTGGCCTCGCCGGTGTCGATGTCCTCGATTTCCACCGTGGCCGCGAAGGCCACCTTTTCTCCGGTCATTTCGGCCGGGTCGATGACCACGAAGTAGGGCATGCGGGACTTGATGTGGCTGATCCTGGCTTCCAGCCAGCCCTGGCGCTCACGGGCCGCGTGGTAGCCCGCGTTCTCGGACAGGTCGCCTTCCTCGCGGGCCTCGGCAATGGCCTTGATGATCTCCGGCCGCTGGGCCTTGAGCTCCTCGAGCTGTTCGCGGACCAGGGCGTATCCGGCCGTGGAGATGGGAATGTTTTCTTCCATTGGTGCACGTCCCCTTGAAATAAAAGAGAGCCACGCGCTCGTGGCCCATGGCATCGTCTCGGTCGGTTGGAGCCTTGTGACTCTTGGAAAATCCTGGATATGCCATCAGGCCGTGGCGGTCAAGTGGCCCGGCCGGGACCGTTTCGTTCACACGGGATGAGCGTCGGCGGTTCGACGCGCCGGTCGTCTCACAGTGTCGTGGGATTTGATCAAGATATGAAATTATGTCAATGAGTTAGGACCGAAGGGGCGAAAAATTCCCCTGGTCCGGGTATTGCATGCCATAGGCGGGATCAACTTGAGAAACCGGAGTGAGGCAAGCGCCATGAACGATACGACATGCTGTTTGGACAGGGTTTCAATGGATAATCTGAAAAGGACGCTGGTCCAGGACGAGCGTTACAAAGAGGGCCTCGAGTCGTGCATGAAGAGGCCGTACGTTCGTATCGCACCGACGAATTACTGCAATTTCGCCTGCTCCTATTGTTCCACAAAAGACATCAAAAACAAAAAGGTCAATATGGATATCGGCTTGGTGAAAAGCCTTGTTGACCAGTGCGTGGAAAACGATTGGGGATTCGCCTTCGGGCAAACGTATGAGCCGTTTCTTCATCCGAAGATAAACCAGATCATCGAGTACGTGGCCGAAAAGGGCAGGCGGTACACCTCGCCGACCAACGCGCTCGCCATCCGCAAGGATGCGTACGACCTGCCCATGAACCTGGTCATCAGCTACAGCGCTGACGAACACGACTATTCGTATCGGAACAGCAAGATATCTTACGACAAATATCAGGAAAAGGTGTTGCGGTTCGTCCGGCACAGGATCGAAAACAACGCCGAAGGCGTCATATCGCTTCAGATCGCCGACTATTCCATTTTCAACGGGGATTTGACATACGACAAGCGCATTGGCGAGGTTGAGCAAATCTTGCTGAAATCAAAGAATGTTTTGAAGTTGCTCGGTTTTGTCGACGACGTCGATGAATCTGACTGGCGCAAGAAGATAGCGAACAGGGAGCCGCTTGTTCTTTTCGAGTCTTCAAAGGCCAGGGTCCAGGTGGAGCCGACCAAGATCATGCCCAACACCTATGAGGCGTTCATCGACATGCCGGTCGCCTATGAAAGAAAGGGCTATTGCGATTCCTGCTTCACCATGATGTCCATCCAGGCCAATGGGGACGTGGCTTTTTGCTGCTGCGATCCCTCGGCCAGCGTCATCGCGGGCACCATTGACTCGAAAACGGACCTGCGGGCCTTTTGGTATGGGAAGGAAATGGAGGAAATCCGCGATTGTTTTGACAACTTCACGCCCAAGCATCCATTTTGCGCCCAATGCCTGCATAACGTGACGGAACACACCAAGCCGTTGCTCACGGTGAAGAATCCCAAGCTGGTGGCGGAAATTCTTTCCAGCTACGGGGTCGAGCAGGACACCCCCTGGTTCTCCTTCCCCAAGGCTTAGGCCCGAGCCGTCCGGTCTTTCCAAAGAAAAAGGCCGGGTGGGGCGCCCGGCCTATAGAAATTCGTCCTGGTCGGGATGAGAGGATTTGAACCTCCGACCCCCTGAACCCCATTCAGGTGCGCTCCCAGACTGCGCTACATCCCGACAGGAGGCGTATCACTAACCTCAGGTCCGGGGCTTGTCAACATTCCCGTCACGGTCTTTGAACCCCCCTTGAATACTTGTCCTGATTATGTACAATGGGAATACTGTGTGGGGCCTCCTTGTAAACCAGAGGGGAAGCATATGTCTGCGGAAGTCGGCTTGGAAATCAATCAATTCCTGACCTTTACATTGGGCAAGGAGATCTTCGCCCTGGACATCGGGACCGTGCGCGAGGTGTTGGAGCTGACGCCCATCACCCGCATTCCGCGCACCCCGGAGTTCATGCGCGGGGTCATCAACCTGCGCGGCCACGCCGTGCCCGTGGTGGACATGCGCCTCAAGCTCGGCATGAGCAAGGGCGAGGATACCGTGGACACCTGCATCATCATTGTGGAGCTCAACTACGATGACGAGCAGACCGTCATGGGCGCGCTGGTGGATTCGGTGCGCGAGGTGTTCGAGATTCCGCCGATGTCCATCGAGACCGCGCCCAGGATGGGAGCCGCGGTCAAGGCCGAGTACATCCGGGGCATGAGCCGCCAGGACGAGAACTTCGTCATCATCCTGGATATTTCCAAGGTCTTTTCCGCGGAGGAACTGTCCCTGGCCCAGGCCATGGCCAGCGAGGCCGCCCCGGGAGCGCGGGCCGCGGAAACGGCCGAGGCGGCTTCCTGACCCTGTCTATTCGGGCGTCCAGCCGGGCAGACGCTCCCAATGCACCTTGCCCTCGGACTTCTTCCGCTTCCTGAGCAGGACGTACAGGGCTCCGGCGCCGCCGTGCTTGGGCAGGGCCGTGCAGAATGCCAGGACCACCCGCCTGAGCGGCTCCCTGGTCAGCCAGCGCTGCATCTCCTGGCGGAGCAATCCAACGCCGCCCGGAGAGCCCAGGCCCCGGCCGGGAATGAGCAGCACGCAACGCTTTCCCTGGAGATGGGATTCACGCAGGAAAAAGAGCAGGGCGTCGTAGGCCTGGTCCGAGCTCATGCCGTGCATGTCCAGGTGGGCCTCGCAGGAGAACATGCCCAGCTTGAGCTTGTTCAGGTCGCGCAGGTCCAGGCCCTTCACGTGGCCGATCATGTATTCTTCGGTGAACTCCAGCTCGAACTCGATGTCCCCGCGCATGAAGGCCTCCATGGTCCGCCGGCCTTCGGAATCGGGGTCGTCGGGCAGGGGCGCGGCCGGGGTCTCGGGCCGGGGGGGCACCTGGCGACCGGACTGCTCGTCCAGGGGGTTTACGCCCGTCATGGCCCGGACGAACAAATCGCCCTCGTCCTCGTCCTCGCGCTGGCGCACGGGCTCGGGTTTGGGCTTGGGCGCGGCCTTGGCGCGTTTTGGTTTGGTCTTGTCGGGGAATTTGAGCTTTTTCAGGTCGTCAAGCCCCATCTTCTTTTGGGACACAATGCACCTCGCTTGGCGTTCTGCTTGCCCGCAGGGTTCCACCCGGCTTTGTTCAAGTCAAGTCTTGACTTTCCGTGCTCCGTGAGCATGGTATGCGGACCGGCTTTGGTAGGAAATTTAGGACGACAACCAGCGTAGGGACCCATGCTGATCATTGAAGACCTGCACGTAAAAATAGGCGAGCGGGAGGTGCTCAAGGGCATCAACCTGCACATCGGGGACGGGGAGACCTTCATCCTGTTCGGCCCCAACGGCTCGGGCAAGACCTCCCTGCTCATGACCCTGATGGGCTTCTCCGGATACGAAGTGACCCAGGGCAGGATGGTCTTCAAGGGCAAGGACATCACCAACGCCCCCACCTACGAACGGGCCCGGCTGGGCGTGGGCATGAGCTTCCAGCGGCCGCCCACCATCCACGGCCTCAAGACCCGCCACCTGGTGCAGATGTGCGCGCGCGACCGGGAGATCGAGGTCGAGCCCCTGGCCCAGCAGGTGAATTTCGACACCTTCCTGGACCGGGACATCAACGCCGGGTTCTCGGGCGGCGAGATCAAGCGTTCCGAATTGTTGCAGCTCATGGCCCAGCAGCCCGACCTGCTGCTCTTCGACGAGCCCGAGTCCGGGGTGGACCTGGAGAACATGCAGCTCATCGGCGCCACGGTGCGCTCCCTGCTGGGCGGCCCGCCGTCTCCCAGGCCGGACAAGAGCATGAAGGAGCTCAAGGAGCAGAAGCGCACCTCAGGGCTCATCATCACCCACACCGGATACATCCTGGACTACGTCAACGCCGACCGGGGCCAGGTGCTCTACGACGGGCATCTGTGTTGCGAGGCCAGGCCCCGGGATATCCTGGAGCACATCCGCAGCTACGGCTACCGGGAATGCGTGCGCTGCCTGAAATAGAAATTTACGGAGAAGACGCATGAGCGACGTGGATCTGAAGAAATACAAGTTTGACGGCCTGGACAGCGCGGAAATCCCCGACCTCAAGACCATCACCGGCCTGGATCGGGAGCAGCTGCTCATGGCCGGGGTGGACCCGGACGAGAAGAACCGCAGCGCCTCCTACCTCCAGATCGACCACTCCAAGGTGCATTGCTCCAGCAAGAACCCGGACGTGGAGATCCTGGATATCAAGACCGCGCTCAAGAAGTACGACGGCCTGCCCGACCACTACTGGACCCTGGTGGACAAGGACAAGGACAAGTTCACCAAGGCCGTGGCCGAGAACCTGCACAATGGCTATTTCATCCGCATCAAGGCCGGGGCCAAGGTGGAGGAGCCCGTGCAGTCCTGTTTGTTCCTCAAGGCCGAGCAGGTGGGACAGAACGTGCACAACATCGTCATCGTGGAGGACGGGGCCGAGGCCCACATCATCACCGGCTGCTCCGCGGCCCACGGCAACCCCTCGGGCGCCCACCTGGGCATCTCCGAGTTCTTCGTGGGCAAGAACGCCAAGCTGACCTTCACCATGGTCCACAACTGGGGCCGGGACAACGAGGTCCGGCCGCGCAGCGCGGGCGTTGTGGAGGAGGGCGGGTCCTTCGTGTCCAACTACGTGCTGCTCAAGGCGGTCAAGGATTTGCAGATGTACCCGACCATCACCCTCAAGGGCGAAGGGGCCGTGGCCCGCTTCAATTCCGTGGTCGTGGCCCCGGAAGGCTCGCACCTGGACATGGGCAACAAGGTCATCCAGGAGGCCCCCAACACCCGGTGCGAGATCATCGCCCGGACCATCTCCACGGGCGGCACCATCATCAACCGCGGCCACATCGGGGCCCACGCCGTGCCCGCGCGCGGCCACCTGGAGTGCCAGGGGTTGATCCTGGGCGGCGGCCGCATCTGGGCCATTCCCGAGCTGGACGGCACGGTGGAGGGCGTGGAGCTCTCCCACGAGGCTTCCGTGGGCAAGATCGCCCAGGAGGAGATCGAGTATCTCATGGCCCGGGGCCTGGACGAGGATGAGGCCACCTCGACCATCGTGCGCGGCTTTTTGAACGTGGACATCATGGGCCTGCCCGAGGCCCTGTCCAAGGCCGTCGAGGCCCAGATCGAGGAGTTGAACAAGAGCGGGGCCATGTAGGCGCCCAGACCATCAAACGAGCAACGGCCCGTGCGGATTTCCGTGCGGGCCGTTTTTTATCCGGCCACCACCGCGTCCTTGCCCTGGCTCTTGGCCTGGTACATGGCCTTGTCCGCCCGGCTGGTCAGGGAGTCCAGGTCGTCGCCGGACTCGTATTCGGCCACGCCGCAGGACACGCTGACCTTGGGCCTGGGCCCGGACTTGGGCGTCCGGCCGGGCAGGTCGGCCACGGCCACGCCGTTCCGGATGCGCTCGGCCACGGCCTTGCCGTTCTCCAGGCCGCCCTCCACCAGGATCATGAACTCGTCCCCGCCCCAGCGGGCCACCACGTCCTCGCCGCGCACCTGGGACCGGGCGATCTCGGCCACAGCGCGGATGGTCTCGTCCCCGGCCAGATGGCCCAGGCGGTCGTTGACCTCCTTGAGCCCGTCCACGTCCAGCAGGATCAGGGTCAGGGGCGTGTTGCTGCGCACCTTGCGGTGTACGGCCCGCAGGAATTGGGTGTCGAACAGGCGGCGGTTGGCCACGCCCGTGAGTTCGTCGGTCCCGGCCATGTGCTCCAGCCGGGCCTGGAAGTGGTTCACGGTCAGGAGGCTGATGAAGATGATGACCAGGGAGGCCGCCAGCCCCACCAGCAGGGTGCGCATGAGGTTGGCCCGGGCCGAGGCCAGGGGCCGATCCTGGTCCTGCTCCACAAGCAGGTACCAGTCCAGTTCCGGGATGTAGCGCACCGAGAGCAGGGTGACGCCCTGGTCGTTCTTGTAGGTGAACTGCCGGGGCTTGGGCACGGGCGAGAGGATTTCTTCGGCCAGGTCGCCAAGGCCGGGCACGTCCCGGATGTTGAGCGCTTCGATGAATTCGGTGCGGGTGTGGGTCTGAACGAGACCGTTCGGGTCGGTCATGTAGATGGTGCGCTCGTATTTTTCCTGGTAGCTCTTGAGCAGCTCGGCTACCACGTCCATCTCCAGGCCCACGCCGGCCACGCCCAGGACTTTGCCGCCCGGGCTCTCCACCCGGTAATTGATGAAGATGGTCAGCTTGTTTTCGGCCGCCTGGTTGGTGTCCACGTCCAGGTCGTATTCCAGGCCGGACTTCATGAAATCGAAGAACCAGACGTCGTGGTCGTCCATGGGGCTGACCTGTTTGAGCACGCCGTCGGGATGGTAGTACCTGCCCGACTGGGCGGACACGAAGAACGCGGCGAAGAAACCGTATTTGTCCCTGATTTCGGTCAGATATCTCGTGATGTTGTTCAGCCCGCGCTCGCCGTCCATGGCCCAGGTCTTGAGAAAGGCGTCGTTGGCCATGAGCGAGGAGATGAAGATGGGCCGCATGAGATCGGTCATGATCTCGGAATAGACGTTTTCGCTGGTCAGGGGCAGGGACGAGTTCATGACCTCGTCCAGGGCAGCCTGGCGCGAGACCTTGTAGTTGATCAGGCTGACGACCAGAAACGATACGACCAGGATGACCCCGAGCGACAGGGTCAGCTTGAGCTTGGCGGACATGCGCGGCATAAGTATGGATACCCCTCCTGGGTCTGTATACCCGCGCCAGGGCCGGAGAGGCAACTCTTTCGACCAGGCTTGGCGGGCGGGCCAATACCTTGTGTTTGCGGGCGAATCGGCTTACAAGCAGCCCATGCCCGGATACCGAGCCCATATTTTCGGCGGTGCCACGGTCGCCCTGGCCGGAGGAGGGCTGCTCTACGTCCTCGGCCTGGAGCGCAATCTGTACACCCTGGGCGGCATGGGCGGGGCCTGCCTGGCCGGAGCCCTGTTTCCGGACATCGACACCGACTCCAAGGCCCAGCGGCTGTTCTACATCGTGTTGCTGATCCTGGACGGCTGGCTCCTGTACACCCGGCGCATCCACGCGGCCGCCTGGCTGGGAGTGGGGGCCATCCTGCCCGGCCTGGTTCCCCACCGCGGCCTGACCCACACAGTGACCTCGGCCATCGTCCTGTCCGCGGCCATTTCCTTCCTGCCGTACCTGATCATGGGCCTGGACTGGCACGTGCTCTGGCCTTTCGGCGTTTCCTTTGGCGTGGGCGTGCTTTCCCATCTTCTTCTTGATCAATGGTAGAATGCCATTTTTGTCATTCTACCGGAATTCTTTGTCTTTTTATATACTCTAGAGAAAATCTAGACAAAGTCTAGACAAGCAAAGTTGACATAATAGGGCTTTGTCTCCTGTTTCTGGCTGGTTAGGGCAAAATTGGCCCTCCAGAGGGTCTAGATAATGTCTTTGATGATCAGAGACGATCAGGACCAACCCCCTTAATTGAGGTGTGATCCGGTTTGTATCACGGTTCATGGAGATCAGGTTGCACCATGCAATCCCTGTCATGGAATTCGACGCGCCATTGGGCTGGTCGGGGCAGAAGGGGCCCACAATGCAAAACGGAAGGACCTCTGGCAGAGAAGGGAATCCTGGAGAATCGAACGTCAGCTATGAAAGTTCGGACGTCACGGCTTTCAGGAAGTCGGCAAAGGCCTTGCGGCTGTGGAATTTGTCCAGCACGCGACGGCGTCCGGCCCGGCCCAGCTGCTTGCGCAGGTCCGGGTCCAGCACCAATTTGTCCAGGGCTTGGGCCAGGGCCTGGGTGTCTCCGGTGTCGGCCAGCAGGCCCGTGACCTCGTCCTTGACCACCTCGGGAATGGACGAGGTGTCAAAGGCCACCACGGGCAGCTCCATGGTCATGGCTTCCACCAGGGCGTAGCCGAATCCCTCCCAGAGCGAGGGCAGGGCCACGATGTCCAGGGAGGCGTAGAAGCGCTTGGTGTCCTCCACGAATCCCAAAAACTCGACCTTGTCCTCGATTTCCAGACCCAGGGCCAGGGCCTGCAGGGTCTCCAGGTCCGAGCCCTCTCCGGCCAGGACCAGGCGGATGTCGCGGCCCTCGTCCAGCAGGATGCGCACGGCCTGGAGCAGGTGGCGCTGTCCCTTCTGCCGGGTCAGCCGGGCCGCGCAGCCGATGATAAGGGTTTCGCCCTGTCTGGGGAGCAGGGGCTCGGCCGGCAGGGCGTCGAAGGCCTCCACGTCGAACCCGTTGTAGGCCAGGAAGATGCGGTCGTGCGGGATGAGGCGCTTGTTGTTGGCCAGCACGCAGCGCTTGGTCTCCCCGGAGTTGACGATGAGCCGGTCGATGACCCGGCCGTAGAGGTGGCGGTTGAGCAGGGAGTTGCGCACGGGCACGGCGATGCCCCGGCGGAACACGATGCGGCCCACCCCGGCCCTCCGCGCGGCCGGGCCGCCGATCTTGAGGTCCGAGGGCAGGGCCATGACCAGGGCCAGGCTTTCCGGGCCCATGGACCGCAGCAGGCGGCGCAGGGCCATCCGCTTGAACGGATTGAGGAAACTCAGGTTGCCCAGCCGCATGGTGTGCAGCCGCACCCCGCGTTCCTGGGCCGCCTTTTGGGCCAGGGAGCTGCCCTTGTTGGCCAGCACGTGGACCTTGTACCCGGCCTCCAAACAGCGGCGGGCGTGGTCCAGCACGAACTTCTCGCCGCCGCCCCAGACCTTGTTGGAGTTCATGAAGCATATGGTCTTGATTCGGCTCATGACACGGCCTCCAGGGCCCTGGCGGCCAGCCCGGGCAGGTCGGTGAGCGAAGCCGCGGTCAGGAATCCGGCCTGCCGCATGGCCTCGAGTTTGCCCTCCATGGACCCGCCGGACTCCAGGATGGCCCCGGCGTGCCCCAGGCGTCGGCCCGGCGGCGCGGTGCGCCCGGCCACGAACGAGACCACGGGCTTGGGAAAGCCGGTCTCGGTCACGTACCGGGCCAGATTTTCCTCGGCCCGGCCGCCGATCTCGCCCAGGATCACCACGGCCCTGGTGGGCTCGTGGTCGCGCACCAGCTCGCACAGGTCAATGAAATTCAGGCCCGTGAACGGGTCGCCGCCCACGCCCACGCACACGGACTGGCCCAGCCCGGCCCGGGACAGGCGCGCGGCCACCTCGTAGGTCAGGGTGCCGGATCGGGAGAACACGGCCAACGGTCCCGGGGTGAAGGGCCCGGCGGGCGCGATACCCATCTTGGTCTGGCCCGGGACCATGATGCCCGGGGTGTTGGGACCGACCAGGCGCACGTTCGTGGCCGCCAGCCGGGGCAGGGCGCAGAGCATGTCGCGCTGGGGGATGCCCTCGGTGATGCAGGCCACCCAGGGAATGCCCGCCTCGGCCGCCTCGCAGACCGCGTCCGCGGCCAGGGCCGGGGGCACGAAGACCACCGAGGCCTGGATGTTGTGCTCGGCCGTGGCCTGGGCCACGGTGTCGTAGACCGGCAGGCTCAGCACCTTCTGGCCGCCCTTGAAGGGCGTCACCCCGGCCACGACTTTGGCTCCGTAACCGAGCATCAGTTCGGCGTGCAACCGTCCCTCGCGGCCGGTCAGCCCCTGGACCAGGATGCCGGACTCCTTGTCCAGGTCGAACACCGGGCGCCTTCCCGCGCACACGGCGGCCGGGGGCACGAAAACGGCGTCGGGCTCCCTGGGAGCCTCGAACGGGCTCTTGGCCGCGTCCTTGGGCCGCAATCCGGCCAGCAATGCGATGGCTTCGTCCATTTCCGCGGCCGGATGCACCTGGGCCAGGCCCATGTCCTTGAGCACGGCCAATCCCTGGGCCGCACCGTTGCCCGCCAGACGGGCCACGATGGGCTTGGGCGGCTCCTGGCCGTCCAGGGCATCGCGCATGGCCCGGGCCACCTTTTCGCAGGACAGGATTCCGCCGTAAAGATTGATGAAAATCAGGCGCACCAAGGGGTTGGAGAAGAGCAGGCCAAAGGCGGTGCGCATGCGGGCCTCGTCCGCGCCCCCGCCCAGGTCCAGAAAGTTGGCCGCGGGCAGGTCCGAGTGGTTCAAGAGGTCCATGGTGGCCATGGCCAGCCCGGCCCCGTTGACCATCAGGCCCACGAATCCGCTCAAACTGATGTAGGACAGCCCGGCCTCGCGGGCCGCGTTTTCCTCGGGGCTGTAGTGGGCGGGCTCCAGGAAGCGGGCCAGGCCAGGGTTCAGGTCCAGGCCGTTGTCGTCCACCTCCACCTTGCCGTCCAGGGCCAGGAACTGGCCGCTTTTGGTCAACACAAGGGGGTTGATTTCGGCCAGGAGCAGGGCGTGGTCGCACAGGGCGCTCCACAACCGGCCCAGCAGCCCGTCAAAGGCCCGGGCCTGCTCCTTGCCCAGGCCCAGGTGGAACAGGGCCGCCCGTACCTGGCGCGGGGCCGGGCCCGTGTCCGGACACAGTTCCTGGACCAGCAGGTTGTCCGCGCCCTGGGACTCGATGTCCACGCCGCCCTGGCGGCCCGTGGTCAGCAGGATGGCCTTGCGGGAGCGGGACACGGCCAGGGACAGGTAGAGTTCGCGCTCGATGTCCGCCCCGGGCTCGATGCGCACCTTGGGCACGGCCAGTCCCTTGACCCGCATGGACAAGATGTCGGACGCCACGCCGGGCAGGTCCTCGGGCCGGTCCACGCGCCTGATGGCCCCGGCCTTGCCGCGCCCCCCGGCCAGCACCTGGGCCTTGACGAACCAGGGCGGGCCAAAGGGGGGCTTCAGGCCCGCGACGTCGTCCGGCCCGGCCAGCAGGCCCTGGGGCACGGGCAGGCCCGCCTGGGCCAGGAGTTCCTTGCTTCGGTGTTCGTCCAGGAGCATTCGCCTTTGTCCTTGGTTGGTCCAGGGTTGGTCCGGGGTTTGTCCGGGGGCCGGAAGGGGTGCAGTGTAGGCAGTTTGGGATCGGTTTTCAATGACCGGGACGGAAAACCTTTTGAATCCGACTCATGGGCTTGCTTTTCCTTGCTCCCGGCTTACAAATCTCCTACCGTTTTCTGAGATGCGGCGGTGAAAAACATGCCTGATTTCGAAGATCTCTCCGAGAGCCTCAAGGTCGAAGTCCTGACCGAGATGGCCGACACCTATTTCGGGGCCAGACGCGAGTTGGACCAGCTTCTGGAGCGGTTCGACCAGCTCACGGACAGGCTGGCCAAGGTCGCCATCCAGGTCATGACCCAGGCCGGGCTGCTTCACGAACTGCTGCTGGAGGACACGGGCGCGCCCGGGTTCTACCGGGCCGTCGGCGTGGACCCTGAGGCCGTGCCCCGATCCATGGGCCGGGAAACGCCCGCGGCCCCGGCGCGCCTGCCCCTGGCCCTGACCCCCCGGGGACGGTGGCTCAAGGCCGTGAAGAACGCCTATACGGACTACCAGATCCTGGCCCACGACTACATGCACGGGCACAAGGAAGTGGACGCCAGGGACCCCCGCCGCAAGCGTACCAGCCTGCACTACGCCCAGTTGGCCGACCTGGCCGAGCGCATCAACGCCAAGATCCATTACGTGAACGAGGATTTGTCCATGCGCGAGGCCCTGGAGTACGCCAAGCGGCTGGACCCGGTGGTGATGGAGCGGGAGCGGATGGCCGGGGGCGGCCAATACCACGAGGAAGAGAGATCGTCGGACAAGGACTTCGTGCCCATCGACTTCGAGCACCTGGGCCTGCGCCCCATGCCGGAACTGCCCGAGCCCAAGACGGCCTGGAAGATGGCCGGATCGTGGCTCAAGGCGTTCTATGGGGAGCACGGACCGGAGATCCGCGCACTCATGGTCCGGCTTGCCAGCCGGGAACAGCCCGTTAATCCAGAAGATTGAGGCCGGCCAGCTCGGCCTTGAGCTTGGCGTGGTCCACGGGTTTGGCCACGTAGGCGTCGGCGCAGCCCTCCTTGAAAAAGGAGTGGCAGACGTTTTTGGTGTCTTCCAGGGCGGAGATCATGATCAGCTTGAAAATCTTGTGCGGCGGGACTCCGTGGTTCTGCTCCATCTTGCGCAGCTCGGCCGCGGTCTGGTGGCCGTTCATGCCCGGCATCATGATGTCCAGGAACACCGCGTCGTACGGGCGGTTTTCTTCCAGGGCGCGGCGCATGGCCGCCAGGGCCTCGTCGCCGCTGGAGGCGGTCTCGCATTGTCCGACGTTGTCGAGCAGGCTGGTCAGCACCATGCGCATTTCCGGCTCGTCGTCGACCATCAGGAATCGCCGCTGGTTGGTCATGCCTGTCACTCCGTCTTGGTCAGGTGGGCGACCAGTTCCGTAAGGACACTTTCCGCCTGGTCATGGGGAACCTGGCATGTTCCCACCGCTTCATGCCCCCCGCCGCCGAATCCGAGCATGATCTTGCCCACGTCCGCGGCGCACGTCCTGTTCAGTATGCTCTTGCCTACGGTGAAGACCGTGTTCTGTTTCTTGAAGCCCCAGATGATCTGGATGCTCACGTTGCAGTCCGGGTACATGGTGTAGACCAGGAACCGGTTGCCCGCGTAGATCACGTCCTGCTCGCGCAGGTCGATGACCACGCAGTTGCCCTGGGCGTGGGAGCACCTGGACAGCATGTCCCGGAATTTTCCGTTCTGGTCGTGGTATCGGTCCACGCGCTCGCGCACGTCCGGCAGAGCCAGAATCTCGGCGTCTGACATGGTCCGGCAGTGGTCGATCATGTCCAGCATGAGCTGGTAGTTGGAGATGCGGTAGTCCCGGAAGCGTCCCAGGCCGGTGCGCGGGTCCATGATCATGCCCAGCAGGATCCAGCCCTGGGGATCCTCGATATCCTCGGCGGACAGATTGGCGCTGTCCACCTTGTCCACCGCGTCCATCATGGATTCCAGCCCGTCAGGGAAGCGGTCCGGGCCGTAGTAGTTCCAGATGACGCGGGCGCAGCTGGGCGCGGGCTCGCTCTTGCCCTCGTAGTCGATCTGGCCCACGCGGTCCCGCTCGCTGGAGTGGTGGTCGAACCACAGGCCCACCCCGGGCACGTAGGGCACGTTGGCCAGCACGTCGTTGGGACCGACCTCCACCTTGCCGTCCTGGAGGTCCTTGGGGTGGGCGAAGAGGTAGTCGTCGATAATGCCGAGTTCTTTGAGCAGTACGGCGCAGGCAAGGCCGTCGAAGTCGGATCGGGTGACCAGTCTCATTCTGTCCTCTGCTGTCGTGCCCCTGCGCCAGGGAGTAGTTTTAGAGCGATTTCGACCTGTTCAGCGCGGAAAATTAACAGAAGCACCGGGCGCATGTCAAAGATCAATGCTTTTCCCGGTGAGTTTTTCTTCGGCCAGAATCTGGGCCCGCAGCTCACGGAGCCGGGCGCCGGAGTCCGGGCCCTGGTCGCGCTCTCCTTCCGGGAGCCTGATGCCCAGCAGGAGCTTGAGGTCGGCCAGGGCCGGGCCCAAGTAGTCCCGGCCGTGGTCGGCCTTGACCAGGGCGAACATCTGGCGCACCAGCCCCTTGGCGTGCAGGCCCATGAGCAGGTCCACCAGGCTGCCGGGGCGCAGGTCGGGATAGCGGGCCGCCTTCATGTGCAGCTTGGCCGCCGCCTCTCCGGCCTTGAGAAAGCGGTTGGGCAGGCGCAGCCGCTGGCCCATCCGCTGGGCCAGGGAGGCTCCGGCCGCCTCGTGCCCGGGGTGGCTGGGCCAGAGGTCGGGCGGGGTGCCGGTCTTGCCCAGGTCGTGGGTCATGCCCATCCACACGGCCAGGGGGTCTCCGGTCAGCTTGTCCATGACCCGGCAGGTGTGCTTGAACACGGACTCGTGGTGATGGGGCGTCGGTCCGGCCGGGATGTCGTCCGACTCGGCCAGCTCCTTGAACCAGGGCGGCAGGCAGCCGGTCATGTGCAGCAGGCGCAGGAAATGGGACGGGGCTGGTCCGGCCAGGGCCAGGAGCAGCTCGTGGCCCACCCGCTCCGGGGTGATGTTCTCCAGCATGCCGGACCGGGCCGCGGCGGTCATGGCCTCCAGCAGGGTGGAGTGGGGCGTGAAGTCGGGCAGCTGGGCCGCGAACCGGGCGGACCGGAACACGCGCAGCGGGTCCTGGGCCATGCATTCCGGGCCGCAGGGCCTGAGCACCCGGTCCTGGAGATCCTGCAGGGCCAGGGGGTGGCAGTACAGGAACCCGTCCTCGTCCAGGGCCATGGCGTTGACGGTCAGGTCGCGGGCATGCAGGTCGCCGTCCAGGTCCGGAGCCCGGAGCAGGGCGAACTCGCGGCCGTCCAGCAGGAAGACCGGGAAATGCCCGCCCACTTTTCTTGCCTGGGGATAGCGGCGCAGGAATCCGGTTTCGTCCTCGTCCGTGACCACAAAGTCCTTGTCCGCCAGCGGACGGCCGAGTAGAAGGTTGCGGACGGCGCCGCCCACCAGTAGGATGCGCATGGTTGTTCGTACCACGCCACATCCAGTCGGGAAAGAATATTTTATGGATTCGGCATGCAGTTGCTAGTGCCCGCGTGCGACGAGCCCGGGCTGTACACGGCCCGGGGACCGGACGGATTGTCCGGGCTGCACCCCTCCTGGGCCAGCGATATCGAACGGTTCGGCCCTGTTGCCGGGCCTGCGCAGGCGCCCCTGTTCGCCCTGGGGGACCGGCTTGTCTTTCGTGGCCCGGACCGGGAAGGCCCCGTCCTGGTGGCCGTGTCGGGCACGGATTCCACCATGGACCTGTTCTGGGCCCTGTCCGGCACGGACGTATTGCCGCCCTTCACGGCCGTGGCGGCCGGGGAGCAGTCCACGGGCCGCGGCCAGCTGCGCCGGGCCTGGTCCTCTCCGCCGGGCAACCTGCACGTCACCTTCGCCCTTCCCCAGCCCGTCGGGCCCCGAGCCAGGGAGTGGAACCGGCTGCTGCCCCTGGTGGCGGGCGAGTTCATCGCCTCGGTCCTGGAGCAGGCGGCCGGGCGGCCGGTGTCGCTCAAGTGGCCCAACGACCTGGTGGTGGACGGCCGCAAGGTGGCCGGGGTGCTCCTGGAGGAGCGGGGAGAGCGGCTGGCCGTGGGCCTGGGGGTCAATCTGGTCCATGCGCCGGAACATTCGCAACTCAGGGAGGACCACGCCCTGGAGGCCGGAATTTTGCCCCTGTCCGGGCCTGTTTCCACGCCCTTGACCCTGTGGCGCGCGCTTGAAAGTCAACTTCTTTTCGAGTATGCAGGGACATTCGAAAGAAGCGATCCAATGTCTTTTATTTCGCGCATCCAAGGGCGGCTTCTCTGGCTTGGCCGCCCGATCTTGTACACAGACGGCAACAAGGAAGTGCTTGCAGCGACCCTGGCCGGACTGTCTCCGGATGGGGGACTGCGCTTGAGGACGAGTGGGGGGAGAGAGCGGGTCGTTTACTCCGGATGCGTCAGCCCGGGTGGAAAGACCGACGTCATCGAATGACAACTCAATACGTATTTTGGAAGGAATCATGAAACCCAAGAGCTTTCAAGAAGTCCTGGACGCCATGAGCGGCAAACCCATCCTGGTGGCCAACCGCGGCATCCCGGCCCGGCGCATCTGCCGGACCATTTCGGAAATGAGCGAGGCCATCAGCGTCATGACCGCCACGGACGTGGACAAGACCTCGCCCGCCACCTCCGGCGCCAACGAACTCATGCTCCTCGGGGACGACCCCCGTTCCTACCTCGACCTGGACCTGATCATCAAAAAGGCCAAGGATCGCGGAGTGGTGGCCATCCATCCGGGCTGGGGCTTCGCGGCCGAGGACGATTCCTTCCCCGAGCGCTGCGTCCAGAACGGCATCATCTTCATCGGCCCTCCGCAGAAGGCCATGCACACCCTGGGCAACAAGGTGGCCGTGCGCAAGTTGGCCATGGAACTGGGCGTACCCGTAGTACCAGGCTCCGAAGGCTCGGTGGACATCCCCGAGGCCCGCAAGCTGGCCAAGAAGATCGGTTTCCCGGTCATGCTCAAGGCCGAGGGCGGCGGCGGGGGCCGCGGCATCTACGAGGTCTTTACCGAGGACCAGCTGGAATCCGCCTTCGAGAAGGCCTCGGCCCTGGCCCAGGCCTCCTTCGGCAACGCCAGCCTGTACGTTGAAAAGCTGCTGACCAACATCCGCCACATCGAGATTCAGGTCATCGCGGACCAGCACGGCAACGTGTTCTGCTTTGACGAGCGCGACTGCACGGTGCAGCGCAACCACCAGAAGCTGGTGGAGATCACCCCTTCGCCCTGGCCGGGCATGACCGAGAAGCTGCGCGAACAGCTCAAGGAATACTCCCGCAAGCTGGTCTCCGCCGTGGGCTACCATTCCGTGGCCACGGTGGAGTTCCTGGTGGAGAAGGACGGCACGCCCTACCTCATCGAGGTCAATACCCGGCTCCAGGTGGAGCACGGCATCACCGAGTGCCGCTACGGCATCGACCTGGTGGAGGAGCAGATCGCCATCGCCTTCGGCTCGGAGCTGCGTTTCAACGACCAGGAGACCAGGCCCTTCCAGCACGCCCTGCAGGTGCGCATCAACTTCGAGGACCCGCAGGCCAATTTTTCGCCCAACGCGGGCCGCATCGAGCGCTACTTCTCCCCGGGCGGCCAGGGCGTGCGCCTGGACTCGTGCATCGGTGAGGGATACACCTTCCCGTCCCAGTACGACTCCGCGGCCGCGCTGCTCATAACCTACGGCCGGTCCTGGGAAAAGAGCGTCCTGCTCATGCGCCGGGCCTTGCGTGAGTACGTCATCGGCGGGGTCAAGACCACCATTCCCTTCCACCGCCAGGTGCTCAAGCACCCCGACTTCGTCACGGCCAACTACGACACCAATTTCGTGGCCAAGAACAAGGAAGACCTGTTCACCTACTGGGAGGCAGGGCGCGACTCCTTCAAGCTGTGCAAGCTCATCGCCGAGATATCGGCCAAGGGCTACAACACGCACGTGCAGCTGGGCGAGTACCGGGGCCGCGAAGACAAGCGGGTGGGCCGCTTCGAGTTCGTCAAGCCGCCGGTCACGGACACCGGGTTCGAGCCGCGCATCCACCGGGGCATGGACCGCGACACCATCCTGGACCGGCTCCGCGAGGACCGCGAAGGCGGCCTGGTGAACTTCACCGACACCACCACCCGCGACATCACACAAAGCAACTCGGGCAACCGCTTCCGCCTGGCCGAGGACCGGCTCATAGGCCCCTACCTGGACAAGTGCGGCTTCTTCTCCCTGGAGAACGGCGGCGGGGCCCACTTCCACGTGGCCATGCTGGCCAACATGACCTATCCCTTCACCGAGGCTGCGGAATGGAACCGGTTCGCGCCCAAGACCCTGAAGCAGATCCTGATCCGCTCCACCAACGTGCTCGGGTACAAGCCCCAGCCCAAGAACCTCATGCGGCTGACCGGCGAGATGATCAACGAGCATTACGAGGTCATCCGTTGCTTTGACTTCCTCAACCATATCGAGAATATGCGGCCATTCGCCGAAGTGGCCCTGGCCAGCAAACAGAATATCTTCGAGCCGGCCATCTCCCTGTCCTGGGCCGAGGGCTTCGACGTCAAGCACTACCTGGGCGTCACCGAGGACATCCTCAAGTTGTGCGCCGACGTGGCCGGGGTGAGCAAGAAGAAGATCCAGAAGCAGATCATCCTGGGCCTCAAGGACATGGCCGGGGTCTGCCCGCCCTGGTTCATGCGCGAGCTGGTCACCGCTCTGGCCAAGAAGTACCCGGAAATGGTCCTGCACTACCACCGCCACTACACCGACGGCCTGTTCGTCAGCTCCTGCGGCGCGGCCGCCCAGGCCGGTGCCCACATCCTGGACACGGCCATCGGCGCGTCCGTGCGCTGGTACGGCCAGGGCGAGATCATGTCCACGGCCGCCTACGTGGAGGGCGAGCTGGGCCTCAAGACCCACCTGGACCGGGAGATGATCCGGGCCACCAACTTCGCTCTCAAGCAGATCATGCCGTACTACGACCGCTACGTGGCCCCCTGGTTCCAGGGCATCGACTACGACGTGGTGGACCACGGCATGCCCGGCGGGGCCACCTCCTCATCCCAGGAGGGTGCGCTCAAGCAGGGCTACATCCACCTGCTGCCCTACATGCTCAAGTTCCTGGCCGGGACGCGCAAGATCGTGCGCTACCACGACGTCACCCCGGGCTCCCAAATCACCTGGAACACGGCCTTCCTGGGCGTCACCGGCGCGTTCAAGCGCGGCGGCGAGCGCGAGGTGCGGCGCATCCTCAACGTGCTGGAGATCATCAACACCGTCACCGAGGACGAGCTCACCGACCTGGAGCGCAAGGCCCGGCTGGACATCTACGTGGACTGCAACGACGCCTTCCGCGACCTGCTCAAGGGCAAGTTCGGCAAGCTGCCCCTGGGCTGGCCCCCCAACTGGGTCTACGAGTCCGCATTCGGCAGCGAGTGGGAAAAGGCCGTGCAGTCCCGCACCGAGGAGTCGCCCATCATCGGCCTGCCCGACGTGGACATCGCCGCGGAACGCCGCGCTCTGCAAAAGGATCTCAACCGCGAGTGCACCGAGGAGGAACTGGTCATGTACCTGAACCACCCCGGCGATGCGCTCAAGACCATCCGCTTCCACATGGAGCGCGGCAACCCCAACAACCTGCCCGTGGACGTGTGGTTCGAGGGGTTGCAAAAGGGCGAGGAGTGCAACTTCGTGGGCAACTGCGGCAAGCCGCACACCTTCCGCCTGCTGGACCTGCCCGAGCCCGATTCCGAGGGCGTGTGCGACGTGCGCTACGTGTACGACTCCGAGCGCCTGTCCCACCAGGTCAAGGTGCGCGACGCCGTGGCCGGGAAGAAGTCGTCCGTGGAGATGGCCGACCCGGACAACGAGTGCCACGTGGCCTCGCCGTCCACCGGCGACCTGTGGATCACCCACGTCAAGCCCGGCGACATGGTCAAGAAGGGCGAGGAGATCTTCAACATCTCCATCATGAAGCAGGAAAAGGCCGTGCTGGCGCCTGTGGACGGCATGGTCAAGAGGGTGCTCAAGTCCGCCAAGTTCCAGGAGGACAAGAAGATGGTTCCGGTGGTGGAAGGGGAGCTCCTGGTGGAGCTCGGCCCGGCGCCCGTGGCCTGCCCGGCCTGCGGAGAGCCCATCGCCGTGGAGGACTGCAAGTTCTGCCCCAACTGCGGCGCCAAGCGGTAGAAACCGTGGCGACCGCCAACCACCCCATGGGAGGCACTATGCGGCGCGTGGCGACTGCCGTTCTGTCCGTGTTCCTGCTGGCCGCCGCGACGGCCTGCCAGCCTTCGCCCGAAGCGGTCAAGCAAACCCTGCGGGACAACCCGGACATCCTCCTGGACGTGCTGGCCGAGCACAAGGTCGAGCTGGTGGAGCTGGTCCAGTCCGGGCTCAAGGAACGCTCGGCCCTGGAAGAGGAGAAGCGGCTCCAGGAGGAGCTCCAAAACCCCCTTGAGCCGGTCATCGGCGAGGACAGGGTGCTGTTCGGCAACCCGGACGCGGCCGTGACCATCGTGGAATACTCCGACTTCCTGTGCCCCCATTGCAGCCGGGCCGACCGGACCGTGTCCCACTTCGTGGATGACCGGGACGACGTGCGGCTGCTGTTCAAGCACTTCCCGGTGCACCAGGAGTCCCTGCAGGCCGCCCTGGTCTTCGAGGCCCTGGCCCGCCAGGACAAGGACAAGGCCTGGGCCTTCAAGAAGATGCTCTTCGCGGATCAGGACTCCTACGAAAAGGAGGGCAAGGCCGCCCTGGAGCGCATGCTGTCCGAGGTGGGCGCTGATCCGGGCCTGGTGGAACAGGCCGTGGCCGACCAGACCCTCATCGATCTGGTGTTGGCCGACGTGCAGGAGGCCGAGGAGTTCGGGTTCCAGGGTACGCCCATGTTCCTGGTGGGCGGCGTCAGCATCCGGGGCGCGGCCCCGGCCGAGGAATTCGAGCGCATCATCCGGCTGGTGCAGGAGCGCGACGCCGAGTGCGAGGAGTGCATCAAGCCCAAGGAACAATAGACTCCCAGGCGTCCCGCGCTGTTCAGAGCGATCAAAAGGCCCCCGGCTCCGACGAGTCGGGGGCCTTTTTTTCTACAGGACCGAGCCCAGGCTTCGGGCCTGGGACAGGGCCGTGTCCTTGGCCTTGGGCATATCCGGGGACAGGGTGCCTTCCACGGCCAGGACCTGCACGTTGGTGATGCCCATGAAGCCGAGAATGAACCGCAGGTAGGGGGACTGGAAGTCATAGGCCTCGCGCGGGTCGCCCTTGGGATAGGCCCCGCCCCGGGCGTAGACCACCACGGCCTTCCTGTCCTTCAGGAGTCCGTGGTATCCTTCCTCGTCCACCCCGAAGGTGTAGCCGGGCTGGAGGATCAGGTCCAGGTACTGCTTGAGCCGGTAGGGGATGTTGAAGTTCCACATGGGCACGGCCAGCACGTAGACGTCCGCCTGGACAAAGTCCTGGATGACCGCCTCCACCGCGCTCCAGGCCTTTTTTTCCTCGGCGGTGAAGTCGCGGCCGTGCATGATGTTGTACTTGCCGTTGATGGCCAGGCCGTCGAACGATGGCAGGTCCATGTCGAACAGGTTGCGCTCCAGGACTTCCACGTCCGTGTGCTTGTCCCGGTAGGACTGGACGAATGCGTCGGCCACGGCCAGGGAGTGGGAGCGTTCGCCTCTGGGGGACGCCTTGATGTACATGAGCTTGGTCATGGCTGTTCTCCTTGCTGTCCGGTTGGGGGGTGAACAATATAATACAGGATTCGTTCCCTGGCGAGGCCGGGGAAAAAGAAAAGGCACCGACGCGTACTCCACGTACGCGAGTGTTTGAACTTATTGAAGCAACGAAGCCATCGCGGGAATTTCAACGGCCCGCGCTAGCAGAAGCCGTTGATGACCCGGCCCAGCCCGGTTTCGTAGGTGGCCAGGGCGGACTTCTGGAGGTCCACCTCGGTGGCCGCGGCGGTGTGGTCCATCTGGATGGCCGGGGGCAGGGGTTCGCGCGTCTCCACTCGGGCCTCGAATGTCTTGTCCCGGGCCACGTCGATCTGGGTCTGGTGCTGGGGATTGTTCGCACCGGTTCCGCCGACCTCGCTCATGGCCGGGGAAAGGGTGGGGGAGTCGATCTGCGCGGTATTCATGGTCTACCCTTGATAATCAACAATATAAATTATCTGTGCATGATTGACAAGACGGTGAGGAAGGCGTCAATTCAAACCGACAATGGCTTCCCGCACAGGCGACTTTCTGATAAGCTTCCTTGAATGTTACCCACTTTGTTCAGGCGGACCTGCGGATGACCTCGGCTGACAAGGCCAATCAGATTGTTGTCAACATTTCGGACATGAAGTTCTCCAAGAGACCGGGGGACTACATCGTCACGTTCTCCCTGGGGTCCTGCGTCGGGGTCACGGCCTATGATCCCGTGGCCAAGGTGGGCGCCATGGTGCATTGCCTGCTGCCCTCGTCCCTGTCCTCGCCGGAAAAGGCCAAGGACAACCCCTACATGTTCGTGAATTCCGGGGTGGCGGGCATGGTCCGGATGCTGTTCAAGCTCGGGGCCAAGCGGGAGAAACTGATCTTCAAGGTGGCCGGCGGCGCCAACATGCGCGGGGACACCCTGTTCAACACCGGCGCCCGCAACCTGGAGGCCCTGGAAACCCTGCTGGACAAGAACCGTATCACCCTGGCCGGAAAGGACGTGGGGGGCACCATCCCGCGCACCATGTACCTGTACATGGATACCGGCCGGGTGGTGGTCAAGACCTTTGGCAAGGAGCGTGAGCTGTGAGCAAACGCGAAGAGATACTGGCCAAGGTCCTGGAAGTGGAGGCGTTGCCCACGGCGGTGCAGAAGGCCATGCAGCTGCTCAAGGATCCCCAGGTGGACGTGGGCCTGCTCTCCAAGGCCATCGAACTGGACCCCGGCCTGACCGCCAACCTGCTCCGGGTGGCCAATTCCTCGTATTTCGGAGGGATGCGCAGCTACACCTCGGCCCGGGACGCCATCGTGCGCCTGGGTTCCCAGAAGGTGTCCCAGCTGGTCATGGCCAGTGGCGTGATTCCGCACATGGTGGTGGAGGTGCAGGGCTACGGCCTGGAGCCGGGCAAGCTGTTGGAGCACGCCGTGACCACGGCCCTGGCCGCGGAGGAGCTGGCCAAGGTCCTGAACCGCCGGCCTCCGGACCACGCCTTCACGGCCGGGCTCCTGAGCGACGTGGGCAAGGTGGTTCTCGGCACTTTCGTGGGCGTGGATTCCGAGCCCATCCTCGAGCTGGCCCGGGATCAGGGAATGACCTTTGAGCAGGCCGAGCAAGAGGTGCTGGGCATTGACCACGCCGAGGTGGGCGCGGCCCTGCTGGAGCACTGGGGGCTGCCCGAGCCCATCGTCAACGTGGTCCGCTACCGGCTTCGTCCCGAGGACGCCCCGGAAAAGGATTTCGCCCTGGACCTGGTGCATCTGGCCGACGCCCTGGCCAAGACCACGGGCATCGGCCTGGGCATCGACGGGCTCAACTACCAGCCCTCCGAGGCCGCGATCAAGCGCCTCGGCCTGACTCCCGAAATCCTGGACCGGGCCACGGTCCGCATCATGCAGAACGTGGACGAACTCAAAAAGGTCTTCCTGGGCGCCTGACGGGGAAATTCCAATGAAAAAGGGCCGACCAGAGGGTCGGCCCTTTGTTTTTCGCGTTCCGTACGGGCTCAGACTTTCTCGAAGTACTCTTTCTCAGCGCCGCACTTGGGACAAACCCAGTCCTCGGGGACCTTTTCCCACGGGGTGCCCGGCGCCACGCCGTTGTCCGGATCGCCTAACTCAGGATCGTACACGTACCCGCAGGGGCATTCCCATTTGTCCATGCAAACCTCCTGGGAGGGTTGGGCCGCAAAGGCCGTTGCTTGAATCGATTTTTGCCTTCCTATCAGTATGGGGCCTTTCCGTCGTATGTCAACAGGCCGGGACTTGACCGCGTTTTGGCCGCACCCGCTTGTCTCAACCCGTTTTTCAGCATATCATGCAATGTCCCGTGCCCTGTTCAAACCGGAGGTTCCGCCTTGCCCGCTTCCCCGGAAAATACTCCCCAAGCCAGAGCCCAGGCCCTGGCGGAAAAGCGTTTTCAGTATGCGGACAAGGGCCACAAGGCCATGCCCGTGCTTAAGGAGCTGTTTCGCCAGCGGGTGCAGGCGGCCCTAGAGACCGATCCGGATTTTGATCCAGAGCGTCCGGGATTCCTGGTCAAGAACCCCGAGGAGATCATCCAGAAGAAGATCGAGACGCAGCCCTTGGGGCCGCTGGAGGCCGCGGTGGACCGGATCAAGCTGCCGACCATGCCCAAGGTCTGGATGGACCTGCGCAAGGCCCTGGAGGACGACTCGGCCAGCGCCGACGACCTGGCCCGGATCATCAGCCTGGACCCCAAGCTGACCGTCACCGTGCTCTCCCTGGTCAACAGTCCCCTGTTCGGGCTGCCGGTCAAGGTGGAGACCCTGTCTCGGGCCGTGACCATCCTGGGAACCAAGGAGATTTCCGGCCTGGCCATGTGCTCGCTGCTGGTCAGCCTGTTCCAGGACATGCCCCCGGATGTCATCGACGGTGCGAGCTTCTGGCGGCACTGCGTGGTCACGGCCATCATGGCCCGCAACTTGGCCCTGTTCGCCGGGTGCGACGAGCCGGAGCGGTTCTTCGTGGCCGGGCTGCTGCACGACCTGGGCAGGGTGGCCCTGTACTCCTCGGAGCCGGAGCTGGCGCGCATGGCCCTGGCCCTGGAACGCATGTCCGACATGGACCTGACCGAGGCCGAGGTCAAGATCTTCGACTTCGACCATGCCATGCTCGGGGCCATGCTGCTCCAGAAGTGGCACATGCCGTCCTCCCTGGTCACGGCCGTGCTGAACCACCACTCGCCCGAGAATTGCCTGACCAGCGAGGTGGCCACTGTGACCCACCTGGCCAACGCCCTGGTGGTCAGCCTGGACATGGGCGGTTGCCAGGAGGCGCAGCCGCCGCGCATGGGCCGGGAGGCCTTTGACCGCATGAACATGGATCCCGAGGAGCTGGTCAACGTGGTGGCCAAGATGGACCGCCAGATCGCCGAGGTCCTGCCCCGGCTGGTGCCGGGCTAGGCCCGCTTTTCGTCGAGTTCGTAGACGTTCCAGATCAGCAGGTGCACAGCGGCCGCGCCAAAGGCGTGCCAGAGCCAGTGCGTGCCCACGCCGGGCAGCACGGACCCGGACTGGAGGTCCACGCTGCGGAAGAACAGGGCCAGGATCAGGGCGGCCAGTGCGGTCCAGGGCAGGAAGCGGCGCTCGGGACGAAGGCGGGGGAGCAGGGCGAAGGCCGGGACCAGGATGGCCAGGAATACGCCGCCGTAGGTCAGGGCCTGGCCCAGGTGCCCGCGCAGGGCCAGAAGGTACGTCAGGCCGGCTCCGCCCAGGGACGGAACCAGGGCCGCGATCACGGCCAAGAGCCGGGACAGGCCGAACCGTCGCCACAGATACCCGGCCGCGAGTACGCAGACCAGGTACAGGGGGATGACGTCCAGGAGCATCCAGCCCAGGTGCGAGCGCAGGGCGTGGTAGGTCATGGACCCCACGGACTGGACCAGCAGCAGGGGCAGGCACCAGGCGATGAACCGCTGGCTCCGCGCCTGTCCCCGGATGCGCCAGGCCCAGTAGATGACCACCGCCACGAAGAGCAGTTGGCTGTAAGTGGCCCAGGGCTCCGCAGGCAAGCGGGACAGGTCGGTTTCCAGGTACAGGGGGCCGTGGTCGGGCAGCATGGGAATGTTGTAAAGCCCGGTCGCGGGTGAAGGCAAGGGGCCTCATTTTTCTTCCCATGTCCCGGCCTTGATAGTATAGGACCACCGTGGACGAACTGTCGGCTTCACCTCTCCACGTCGCGGATTCCCCGGAAACCGCTTCCTTCCTGGCCACCCGCAATCCGGCCATGTCCGAGGTGGTGCGCAAGCTGATCCGCGTGGCCCCCACCCGGACCACCGTGCTCCTGCTCGGGGAGACCGGGGTGGGCAAGGGCACCCTGGCCCGGGCCATCCACCAACTGTCCAACCGGGCCCAGGCCCCGTTCGTCACGGTCCACTGCGGCGCGGTGCCGGAGACCCTGCTGGAGTCGGAGCTGTTCGGCCACGAGAAGGGCGCCTTCACCGGTGCGGTGCGCCAGAAGCCGGGCAAGTTCGAGATCGCCGACACCGGCACCATCTTCCTGGACGAGGTGGGCAACCTGACTCCGTCGGCCCAGGTGCGCCTGCTGGACGTGCTCCAGAGCCATTGCTTCCAGCGCGTGGGCGGTGAGCGGGACATTGAGACCGACGTCCGCGTCATCGCCGCCACCAACGAAGACCTGCGCCAGGCCTGCGACGACGGGATCTTCCGCAAAGACCTGTTCTTCCGGCTCAACGTCTTCCCCTTGGAGCTGCCGCCCCTGCGGGAGCGCGTGGAGGACATCCCCCTGCTGGCCGAGACCCTGCTGCGCAAGCTCCAGTCCTGGGAGCCCGACCCCGTCACCGAGATCGCGCCGGAGTCCATGGACGCCCTGGAGCGCTACGACTGGCCCGGCAACGTGCGGGAACTGGAGAACATCTTGGAGCGGGCCCTGATCCTGGAGACCGGCAGCGCCCTCACCCCGGAGAGCTTCCCGGCCGAGCTTTTTTCCGAGCACGCCCTGGTGCCGCCCCAGCCCCTGGACACCAGTCTGACCCTGGAGGAGGTCCGCCGCCGGGCCACGGACGACGTGGAGCGCGCCTATCTCAAGGAGCTGCTCAAGCGCAACCAGGGCCGCATCGACCGCACCGCCTCGGACGCGGGCATCTCCACGCGCCGGCTGAACACCCTGATGCACAAGCACGGCCTGGACAAGGACGCTTTCAAGTCCAGTCAGCCTTCCCGGAACTGAGCCTTCCGCTTGATCTTTTTTCGGAAGTCTAGATTCCTATTTTCCAACAGCCCAAATTTTTAGACTTTTTACAACATCGGCCGGACCTGTGGTCCCCTGCCTGGGAGTCATCGGAACCGTGACTTCCGATTCTCGTCTTGCGTTGTATTTTTATATCAATAGTTTCAATATGTTAAATTTGGCACGATGGTTTGCCCTTGGTGGGCAAAAGCACCCAGCAGTGGAGCAAAGAGCACAGGCAAAGTCATGCAAGTCAAGACAGTGGTCGTCACCGGGGTTCTGTATCCCCTGTTCAACCAGGATTCCGAAAATATCGTCGGGGTCATGCTGGCCGCCAACGACGACAAGGAATTCGAGGTGGAGAGCCCCCTGCACATGAACGAACTGGTCAATCTCTGCCAGGAGCGGGTCAAGGTGCGCGGCCGCATTCGGTTCGCAGGCAATCGTCGGATCATCGACGTGCTGGAATACGAGAGGGTGGAGGACGACTGGCCCGAGGAAGTCGGGACGGTCCTGAGCGACAACGATTACGCGGTCTAGCGGCCGCCGCGTGGAGTTTGGAACGTGAACGAGAACAAGATTACCGCGATTTGCGTCATGGTCAGCCTGGTCCTGGTGGCCGCCGTGGCCGTCGTGGCCCTGGTCAACAGTCTGTAGCGCGGGAAGGTCTGAAATGATCAAATTCAAGGAAGGTTGACATGGATAACAAGCTTGAGGAGGTCACGGAACAGCCTCCCGACCTCATCCCTCACCGACGGCGGCAGTCCCTGCCTGAGTTGGCGCGTTTCATGGGCGCCACCAGGAAGCAGTGGGACGACTGGCACTGGCAGCTGGCCCATCGTTTCTCCACTCCGGAGACGGCCGCCCTGGTGCTTCGGCTCACGGAAGACGAGCGTGCGGCCATGGCCCCGGGCCACGGCCTACCGTTCGCGGTCACTCCCCATTACATGTCCCTGGTCGATCCGGACGACCCGGCCCAGCCCCTGCGGCGCACGGTGATCCCCACCCTGGCCGAGCGGCTGGAGGGCCCGGGCGAGGCGGCCGACCCCCTGGGCGAGGACGGGCACAGCCCGGTGCCCGGACTGGTGCATCGCTACCCGGACCGGGTGCTCTTCCTGGTCACGGGCTTCTGCTCCACCTATTGCCGCTACTGCACGCGCTCCCGGGCCGTGGGCAAGAGCGGTTGCGCGGCCATGGGCCGCAAGCGCTGGCAGATGGGCATCAACTACATCGCGGCCCACCCCGAGGTGCGCGACGTGCTGCTCTCGGGCGGCGACCCCCTGACCCTGCCGGACCAGGCCCTGGACTGGCTGCTGACCCAGCTGCGGGCGCATCCCCCACGTGGAGGTGGTGCGCATCGGCTCCAAGGTCCCGTGCCGTGCTGCCCCAGCGGGTGACGCGGGAGCTGACCCGCATGCTCAAGCGCCACCATCCGCTGTGGATGAGCCTGCATTTCACCCACCCGGACGAACTGACCCCGGAGACCGTGCAGCGCCTGCGAGCGGCTGGCCGACGCGGGTATCCCCCTGGGCAGCCAGACCGTGCTGCTCAAGGGCGTCAACGACCGGGTGGAGACCCTGAAGGCCCTGTACCACGGCCTGCTGCGGGCCCGCGTGCGGCCCTACTACCTGTACCAGTGCGACCCCATCATGGGCTCGGCCCACTTCCGCACCGACGTGCAGTGCGGCCTGGACATGATCCGCGGCCTGCGCGGGCACACCTCGGGCTACGCCGTGCCCAGCTTCGTCATCGACGCGCCCGGCGGCGGGGGCAAGATCCCGCTGTTGCCCGACTACGCCCAGGGATACGACGAGCAGGGCCTCAAACTGGTCAACTACGAGAACCGGGTGTTCCACTATCCCGAGTCCCACGCGGGCGCGGACGGTTCCCGCCTTGGCCTGAGGAAACGGACATGTACATCGGCATGACCTACGACCTGCGCTCCGAACACCTGGCCCAAGGCATGAGCCTGGACCAGGTGGCGGAATTCGACTCCGACGAGACCATCCAGGCCATCGAGGACGAGCTGGCCTTCCTGGGGCCACCGAGCGCGGTGGACCGCATCGGCGGCTGCAGGCGCCTTGTGGAGCGGCTGGCGGCCGGGGACCGCTGGGACCTGGTCTTCAACATCGCCGAGGGGCTCTACGGCCTGGGCCGCGAGGCCCTGGTCCCGGCCCTGCTGGACGCTTACCGCATTCCGTACGTGTTCTCCGACCCCCTGGTCCTGGCCCTGACCCTGGACAAGGGCATGGCCAAGCGCGTGGTCCGGGACCATGGGCATGCCCACCCCGGATTTCGCCGTGGTGCGGGAGCCCGGGGACGCCAGGGACGTGCGCCTGGGCTACCCCCTGTTCGCCAAGCCCGTGGCCGAGGGCACGGGCAAGGGCGTGACCGCGGCCTCGCGCATCAACAACGCCGGGGAACTGGACGCGGTGTGCCGCGACCTGCTGGCCCGGTACGACCAGCCCGTTCTGGTGGAGGCCTACCTGCCCGGCCGCGAGTTCACCGTGGGCATCGTGGGCACGGACGCCGAGGCGCGGGCCCTGGCCGTGCATGGAGGTGGCATCTGCTGGAACAGGCCGACGCCGGGGTCTACACCCAGCGCAACAAGGAAGAGTGCGAGTCCCTGGTCCAGTATCGTCTGGCCCACGACGCCCAGCCCGAGGAGGCCCGCAGCGTGGCCCTGGCCGCCTGGCGGGGGCTGGGCTGCCGGGACGGCGGCCGGGTGGACGTGCGCCAGGACGGCCGGGCACGGGCCTGCTTCATCGAGGTCAACCCGCTGGCCGGGCTGCACCCCTCCCATTCGGACCTGCCCATCCTGGCCGGGTTGGCCGGGATATCCTACCGCGAGCTCATGTCCGACATCATGGGTTCGGCCCTGGGTCCCGCCTGGACGGGAACCGGACGACCGTATCCGGGGTCGCGGCTCCGAAATGCCGCATTGTCCCTGGCCGGGCGTCACGTCAGGTGAACGTGGCCGTGCTCCACGACCACCTTGCCGGGCCCGACGCCCGAGCCGGACGAGCTGGACAATCTGGTTCAGGCCGAGGCCGTGGCCAAGGCCCTGCGAAAGTCCGGTCATCAGGCGCGCCTCGTGCCCCTGGAGCCCGAACCAAGCAAGCTCAAGGCCGCCCTGGAGGCGGTCAAGGCCGGGCCGGTGTTCAACCTGGTGGAATCCTGCTGGGGCGAGAGCCGCCTGGCCCACGTGGCCCCGGCCGTGCTGGAGACCCTGGGCCGCTCCTTCACGGGCAGCGGCGCCTTCGCCTTCCTGGTCACCGGGGACAAGGTGCGGGTCAAGGAGATGCTGCGCTACGCCGGGCTGCCCACCCCGGCCTGGCACACCGTCGAGACCCTGGGGCGCGGCCAGGGCAGAACAGAGAACCAGGCCCGGGGTCCGTACCTGCTCAAGCCGGTGTTCGAGCACGGCTCCGTGGGCCTGGACGACGACTGCCTGGTGACCGTGGAGAGCAACCGGGAACTGGCCGGAAAGCTGGCCGGAAAGCAAAAGGACACCGGGCTGGAGTACTTTGCCGAGGCCTACGTGGAGGGCCGGGAGTTCAACATCGCCGGTTTGGCGGCCGGGAACCACGTGGAGGTCCTGCCGTGCGCGGAGATGCGGTTCGTGGACTTTCCCGAGGGCAAGCCGCGCATCCTGGGCTACCGCTCCAAGTGGGAGGAGGGCACCTTCGAGGCCCGGTCCACGGTGCGTTCGTTCGACTTCCCGGACTCGGACCGCCCCCTGCTCAACAAGCTCAAGGGGCTGGTCCTGGCCTGCTGGGCCTTGTTCGAATTCAGCGGCTACGGCCGGGTGGATTTCCGCGTCGGCGCGGACGACCGCCCCATGATCATCGACGTCAACCCCAACCCCTGCCTGGCCCCGGACGCGGGCCTGGCCGCCGCGGCCGAGCGGGCCGGCCTGGACTACCAGGCCCTGGTGGGCCGCATTCTGGCCGCGTCCTGACACATCATGAAGAATACCTGTGAAACCCTTCTGGACGTCCGTTTCCGCAACCAGATCCTGCAAAGCGACGTGTCCGCTGTCCGTTCCCTGACCGAGGCCACGGGCATGTTCACCCCTGAGGAGGTGCGCATGGCCGCCTCCCTGGTGCGCGAACGGCTGGCCATGGGCCCGGAGAGCGGCTACCACTTCCTGTTCGCCGAGGCCGGCCGCCAGGTGCTGGGATATGCCTGTTTCGGCCCCATCGACTGCACGGACGGCCGCTTCGACCTGTACTGGATCGCGGTTCGGCCCGACCGTCAGGGCATGGGCCTGGGCCGGGAAATCCTGGCCGCGTCCGAGGAGCGCGTGCGCGGCCAGGGCGGGGTGCGCGTCTACGCCGAGACCTCGTCCCAGGAATCCTACGAACCCACCCGTCGGTTCTACGAGAACAACGGATACCGGGTCGACGCCCGGCTGGCCGACTTCTACCGTCCCGGGGACGACAAGGTCGTCTACGTCAAGGACCTGGCCAAGTAGACGTCCTCGACCGTCTGCCCGCCCTGCAGGGCGTGGCTGGACACCAGCCGGAACGGGCTTTCCCTGTCGTTCTGCACGAACAAACAGATCTCCCGCACGGCCAGGGGATCGATGCACACGGGCTTGACCAGCTTGGCCAGCCGTTCCTTCACGCTTGCCCGCTCCTCCAGGTCCGGCAGCCGCCGGGTCAGGGTCATGTGAAAGCGGTACTGGTCGTCCACGTAGGGGTAGCCGAAGCGCAGGAGCAGCTCGTCCTGGCGCATGGTCAGGCCCGGACCGCGTCGCCGCGCGATCTCCTCCGGGACAAGGGGGGCGCGGAAGCTATCGAACGCGGTGACGCAGTCCCAGGCCAATTCATCCACCTCGGGGCAGGGGCCTTCGGGCACCAGGGCCAGGAAGCCGCCCAGGGAGCGCAGGGCCAGGCGCGGGCCCAGGGCCGGATGCCTCAGCCGGGCGAAGTCGGCCAGGGCCTGGTCCAAAAGGTCGAAATCAGCGCCCGGGGTCAGGCGGAACGGGGCCTTGAGCGTGGCGTGCAGGCCGTAGAACGCGGCCGGGGCCGTCAGGTCGACCCGTTCCTGGGCGGTGAAGCCGGGCGGCGGGTCCGTTTGCGGGTCCGGACGCAGCCAGACGCGGCCCAGCCGCTCCAGTTCGGAGCCGGGCTCGGGCGCGTGGTAGATGGCGTAGCGTTCGGACATGGCGTTCACTGCAGGCGGCGTCCGCCGCGCCAGACGTTCATGACCACGGGCTGGTCGTCCACCAGCCGCACCCGGACCAGGTCGGCCCGCTTGCCCGGGGCCAGCAGGCCGCGGTCGCCCATGCCCAGCACCCGGGCCGGGTTGGTGGAGACCATGGCCACGGTCTCGGGCAGGGGCAACCCCTCCTCGGTGTGCAGTACGAAGGCCGCGTGCACCAGGGCCCGGGGCACGTAGTCCGAGGACAAGATGTCCAGCAGTCCCTCCCTGGCCAGCAGCCGGGCCGAGACGTTGCCGGAGTGGGAGCCGCCCCTCACCACGTTGGGGCCGCCCATGACCACGGACAGGCCGAGCCGGTGGGCCTCGCGGGCCGCCTCCAGGGTGGTGGGGAACTCGCTGATGCTCACGCCCTGGTCCGCGGCCAGGTGCACGTGCTCGGGCACGGTGTCGTCGTGGCTGGCCACGGGCAGGCCGCGTTTGCGGCAGAGGTCCAGGATGCGGGCCCGGAAGTGCGGGGCGCAGCTCTCCTGCACGGTCTTGAGTTCCTTGACCAGGGTTTCGAATTCCTGGTCGTCCCAGGACATGTGGCTGTAGTACTCGCGGTACTTGTCGTGGCGCGTGAACTGGCGCTGGCCCGGGGTGTGGTCCATGAGGGAGACCAGGGCCAGGTTGGCCTCGTCCGCGTGGGGCTCGAACATGTCCATGACGTGGGGGTCGCAGACCTCGCAGCGCAGGTGCAGCTTGTGCTCGGCCCGGAGCAGGTCGTGCCGCCAGGCCGTGCGCAGGGCGCGCATGGACAGCCCCAGCAGGGTATGGCGCATCTTGCCCTCGTGCATCTGGCCGCAGCAGATGCCGTTGAGCACCGTGGTGATGCCCGCGCCCACGATCTCGTTGTCGTGGGCCAGCAGGGCGGTCAGGGGCGCGGGCCAGAGCACCTTGGGCCGGGGCATGAACTTGGTTTCCAGGTTGTCCGTGTGCATCTCCACCAGCCCGGGCAGGAGAAAGTCCCCCTCCATGTCCAGGGCGCCGTGGAAGGCCACGGAGCCGGAGCACAGGTCAACTATCCGGCCGTCGGCCACGGCCATGGTGCCGGAAAAGACGTCGGTTTCCGTGACGATATTGGCGTTGGTCAGGACGATCTGATTGTCCATGGCTCGTTACCTGCGGATGGCTCGTGTTCCGTGGGGGTCAGGGTGAACACGCGGTCGACCACGGCCCGGCGCACGGCTTCGTCGTGGAAGATGCCCACCAGGGTCGCGCCGCGTTCCTTGGCCTCCAGCATGAGGTCCACCACCACTTGCCGGTTTTCGGGATCCAGGGAGGCCGTGGGCTCGTCCAGGAGCAGGACGGGATGGTCCACGGCCAGCCCCCGGGCGATGTTCACCCGCTGCTGTTCGCCCCCGGAAAAAGTCGTGGGCGCCAGCTTCCACAGCCGCCTGGGGATGTGCAGCCGCTGGAGCAGGTCCATGGCCCGGGAGTAGGCCTCGTCCTTGTCCCCGGTCACGTCCCAGCGGGCCCTGGCCACGATCTCCAGGGTCGGCACCCGGGGGATGACGCGCAGGAACTGGCTGACGTAGCCCAGGGTGTGCTTGCGGATGTCCAGCACGGTGCGCGGGTCGGCCTGGGCCATGTCCACCATGCGGTCCCGGTGGCGCACCAGGATGGACCCGGAATTGATCTTGTAGTTGGCGTACAGGGAGCGGAGCAGGGTGGACTTGCCCGCGCCCGAAGGTCCGTGCAGGGCCACGGCCTGGCCGCGATGCACGTCCAGGTCCAGGTCTTGGAACACGTTGATGACCTCGCCGCCCTGGTTGTGCAGGACAAAGCGCTTGCTCAGGGATCGTACGGTGATCATGGTGCGCATGGTCCGCTTCCTCACATCAGTATGGAGGACACCAGCAGCTGGGTGTAGGGGTGCTGCGGGTCGTCCAGGACCTGGTCCGTGAGCCCGGCCTCCACCACGCGGCCCCGGCGCATGACCAGGAGCTGGTGGGCCAGGAGCCTGGCCACGGCCAGGTCGTGGGTGACGATGATCATGGACAGGCCCAGCTCGCTGACCAGTTCCCTGAGCAGGTCCAGCAGCTTGGCCTGTACGGACACGTCCAGCCCGCCGGTGGGCTCGTCCATGAACATGAGGCGCGGGCTGGTGACCAGGTTGCGGGCGATCTGGAGCCGCTGGCGCATGCCTCCGGAAAAGGTGGTCGGCAAATCGTCGATGCGCTCCGGGTCGATCTCCACCCGGGTCAGCCAGCGCAGGGCCTCGCCCCGGATATTGCCGTAGTGGCGCGCGCCCACGCCCATGAGCCGCTCGCCGATGTTGGCCCCGGCGCTGACGCCCCGGCGCAGGCCGTCCATGGGATTCTGATGCACCAGCCCCCATTCCGTGCGCATGAGCAACCGGCGTACGGGTTCGGGCGCGCCGTGTACGTCGATGCGGCGGCCGGTCCTGTCCCGGTACAGCACCCGGCCCTTGCTGGGCTTCAGGCGGCCGCACAGGCTGCTGAGCAGGGTGGTCTTGCCCGAGCCGGACTCGCCCACCACGCCCAGAATCTCGCCGGGCCACAGGGTCAGGTTCACGTCCAGGCAGCCGACCCGGTCGCCGTAGAACCTGCCCAGGCCCTCGACCGTGAGCAGGGGCGCGTCCGAAGCGTACGCTGTCTGTTCCAGGTCGCGGTTCATGCCGCCCCTCGCTGTTCTTCGGGAGATTCGCCCCTGCGCCTGCGGCAGTGGTCCGTGTCCGAGCACACGAACATCCGGCCGCCCTGGTCGTCGAGCACGATTTCGTCCAGGTAGGAGTCCTCGGCCCCGCATAGGGCGCAGGCCTGGTCCCACTTCTGGACCTCGAAGGGGTGGTCCTCGAAGTCCAGGCTCCTGACCGGGGTGTGGGGCGGCACCGCGTAGATGCGCTTTTCCCGTCCCGCGCCGAAGAGCATCAGGGCCGGGGAGCGGTCCAGCTTGGGGTTGTCGAACTTGGGGATGGGCGAGGGGCTCATGACGTAGCGGCCGGCCACGCGCACCGGATAGTCGAAGCTGGTGGCGATGCGGCCGTGCCGGGCGATGTCCTCGTAAAGCTTGACGTGCATGACCCCGTACTCCATGTGCGCGTGCATGATCCGGGTCTCGGTCTCCCTGGGCTCCATGAACCGCAACGGTTCGGGAATGGGCACCTGGAAGACCATGATCTGGTCCCGGGTCAGCCTGGTCTCGGGGATGCGGTGGCGGGTCTGGATGATGCTGGCCGCGCCCGTGTCCTCGGTGGTGGCCACGCCCGCGGTGCTCCTGAAAAAGCGGCGGATGGACACCGCGTTGGTGGTGTCGTCCGAGCCCTGGTCGATGACCTTGAGCACGTCGGTCCTGGTGATGATGGAGGCCGTGAGCTGGATGCCGCCCGTGCCCCAGCCAAAGGGCATGGGCATCTCCCGGCTGGCGAACGGCACCTGGTAGCCCGGGATGGCCACGGCCTTGAGCACGGTGCGCCGCACCATGCGCTTGGTCTGCTCGTCCAAATAGGCGAAATTGTAGCCTTCCAGGGTCATGACGCGGTCTCCTGGCAGGCGGGCTCGTCCTGTTCGGCTTCGGCTCTGGCCTCGCGGTCCGCGCGGTCCGCGCGTAACCGGCGCACGATCTCCAGCTCGCCCTGGAAGTCCACGTGGTGGGGCAGCTTGAGGTGCTCCACGAACCCGGTGGCGGCCACGTTGTCGCAGTGCATGAGCACGAATTCCTCGTCCTGGGCCGGAGAGGCCGGCTCCTCGCCCAGCTCGTTGCAGCGCAGGGCGCGGTCCACGATGGCCATGGACATGGCCTTGCGTTCCAGTTGACCGAATGCCAGGCCGTATCCGGTCATGAACTGGGGCGGTTCCTCCTTGGAGCCCGTGAACTTGCTGATCATCTGGCATTCCGTGAGCTCGATCTCAGCGAATTCCACGGGAAAGCCCAGCTCCTCGGGCGTGATCTCCACGGCCACCGGGCCCAGCCGGATCTCACCGGCGAACGGATGGCTGCCCGTGCTGCCGAAGCCGCGCTCCACGGAATAGCCCAGGGAGAGCACG
Source organism: Desulfovibrionaceae bacterium (assembly GCA_963666895.2). Taxonomy (GTDB): domain Bacteria; phylum Desulfobacterota; class Desulfovibrionia; order Desulfovibrionales; family Desulfovibrionaceae. Next base: position 67,041 of record CAXXNS010000002.1, read on the forward strand.
AAGCCCTCGTCCGCCCGGGCCAGGCTCTGAAGCCGCAGGTCCCGGTCCGCGGGCAGGCGCAGGGGCTGGCGCGTGATGTCTCCCGGGGCCAGGTCCGCGTCCTTGTCCACGTCCTCGATGATGCCCTCGCCCCCCAGCACGTCCGTGACCCGGGGCGCGGTTTCCACCCCATTGTCCGCCGTGGGAGCTTCCGGGGCAGGGCCGTCCTGCTCCAGCAGGGAGAAATCCAGTAAGCGGTGGGTGTAGTCGAAGGTCGGGCCCAGGACCTGTCCGCCGGGAAGGTCCTTGAAGGCCGCGGAGATGCGGCGCCGGATGCGCATGGCCCCGGTGTCCACCGGCTCGCTCACGGCCAGTCGGGGCAGGGTGGTGCGGAAGGCGCGCAGCAGGAAGATGGCCTCGATGAGGTCTCCCCGGGCCTGCTTGATGGCCAGGGCGGCCAGGTCGCGGTCGTACAGCGAGCCTTCGGCCATGACCCGGTCCACGGCCAGGGAGAGCTGCTCCCGGATCTGGTCCACGGACAGCTCGGCCAGACTCGGGTCGCCGCGCCGGGCCTCGTCCAGGAGCTTGTGGGCGTTTTCGATGGCCTTGCCGCCGCCTTTCACCGCCACGTACATCAGGCGTTCTCCTCTTGGACAATGGTGGTCCGGGGCAGGCAGGCTACGCGATCTTCGGCGACCAGGATGAGGTCGATGCCCTGGGGATACAGCGGGGCCAGTTCATGGCGCATGGACCACAGGGCCGGGTCCAGCCCCTGGGGCGCGAAGCGCGTGGTTCCGTCGATGCCCGGGCCGGACAATATCTTTACCGGCCCACCGTCCAGAGCCGCCACCTGGACGAGCAGAGTGGTGGAGCGCTCCGGCCGCAGCTCGCTCCCCAGGCTGAACCGGTCCAGCGCGGGCAGGGCGTGGCCCCGAGCCACCACCGCGAAGTCGGACCGGCTTGGGTCGTGGGTGATGGGACAGCCGCAGTGAAAACGGAAATATTCCGCAACGTCGGGTTTGGCCGCGTCCTGGTCCAGCCACAGGGACGTGTCCAGGTCGGCCAGGGTGAGCACGGTTGCGGCCATGGCCCGGAACAGGGGCGAAGGCGGTTCCACCGGGAAATCCAGGGGCTGGATCTCGCCCGGTCTGGCCATGGCCGTGAGCAGGCTGCGGAAGGCCTGGCCGCTGTGGTGCACCAGGTCGGCGAAGCCCAGGCCCAGGCCGGGATGCAGGGACGCGCTCATCAGTCCTCCCCCCGGACCATGGTGAAGAACTCCACCTTGGTGGCGGCCGTCTTGGCCACGTCGCGTTTTTGCCGGGTCCTGGCCCGCGCCTCCAGGGGCCCGACCACGGCGTTCATCAGGCCGTCGCGCTGGTCCTCGTGTTGGAACAGGCCGTCGAACAGCGCAGCCAGTTCGGCGTGCCTGGGCCTGCGCCCGGCCACGTAGCCGAACCCGGCCAGGCCGTTCACCTGCACGGCGCAGCGGGTCATGGTCATCTCGCCCAGGTTGAAGCGGCGTCCACGGCCGCCGGTGCGGGCCTGGACCATGACCAGCCCGGTCTCGGGCGGGCGCAGGGTCCGGACCTCGGGCCTGGGGAACAGGGCGTTCCACGCCTGCTCCAGCAGAGCCAGGTCCTCGGCCGCGGCCTTGGACAGCACGCCCATCCAGTGCCGGCGGGCCGTTGTCCGGCCGTCGTGGTTTGGTGTCGCGTTCATGATCCGATTGGTATCACCGATGGTGATCTAGACAAATAGACAAATTCACGATACGTAGCGGCCAATGTGATTCCTTTCAAAATGGTCACGAATGCGGCCAGGGGGACGGTCATGGAACTCAGACGAGGAAAGGGCGAGGTGCTCTGGCGGCAGATCCAGAAGATCCTGGAGCAGGACATCGCCGACGGCGTGCACGCCCCGGGCGAGCAACTGCCAACCGAGCATGCCCTGGCGGCCCGGTTCAAGGTCAACCGCCACACGGTCCGCCGGGCCCTGTCCATCATTGAGGAGCGCGGGCTGATCCGCATGGAGCAGGGCCGGGGTACCTTCGTCCAGGAGAACGTGGTCCACTACAGCCTGGACCGGCGGGTGCGGTTTAGTGAGAATCTCAACAAACAGGGGCGGTTGCCCGGCGGGCGCGTCCTGTACCAGGACGTTGTCCGGCCGCCCAGGTCCGTGTCCGCGGCCCTGCATCTCTCCCTGCGGGCCGAGGTGGAGGTCCTGGAGACCCTGAGCGAGGCCGACGGGCAACCCTTGTGCCTGACCACCCGCTATTTCCCGGCCGTCCGGTTTCCCGGGTTCGCGGACCGCTTCCGGGTCACCGGGTCCGTGACCGCCGCCTACGCCCACTTCGGAATCCACGACTACACCCGCAAGAGCACGGTCATCACGGCGCGCATGCCCCGGGGCAAGGAGGCAGAGCTGCTGGCCCAGCCACGAACCAGGCCGATTCTGGCGGTGGAGAGCGTGAACGTGGACCTGGCCGGCGCGCCCATTGAATACGGGTTCAGCCGCTGGGCCAGCGACCGGGTGCAGTTCGTCGTGGAAACCTGACCCGGACATGGCCGCTACACGAACCGCTTGCGAAGCATGGCGCACAAATAGTCGAGCACGGTCACGGTGATAATGACCATGATCATCATGGTGCACACTTCACGGTAGAGGTAGCCGTTGATCTTGTCGAACATCAGAAAGCCGATGCCGCCCGCGCCCACGAAGCCCAGGATGGTGGCGCTGCGCACGTTGGATTCGAACCTGAGCAGGGTGTAGCTGATGACCAGGGGCATGATCTGGGGCATGACCGCGAAGGCCATGGTCTGGACCCGTCCGGCCCCGCTGGCCAACACGGCCTCCACCTGGCCGGACTCGATCTGCTCGATGGCCTCGGAAAAGACCTTGCCCAGGATGCCGAAGGTGTGGATCCACAGGGCCAGCACGCCCGCGTAGGGGCCCAGGCCGATGACGGCCACGAAGATCAGGGCCATGACGAATTCGTTGAATCCCCTGCAGAAATCCAGAATTCTCCGGACCACGAATTGGCTTAGCCAGTGGATGAGCTTGTGGTACCAGCGATCGCCCTGGATCATGAGCGCCAGGGTGTTCCTGGCCGCGAACATGGAGATGGGCACGGCCCAGACGAATGCGAACAGGGTGCCCCAGATGGCGATGGCCACGGTCTCTATCAGGGCCCGGAAATAGGTGACCAGCTTGACCGTGCGGGTCTCGGGCGGGAAGTAGCCGCCCCGTTTCTGGTCGGCCAACCGTTCGTACTCGTCCTCGATCTGCTGGGCGCGCTCCTCGGGCGTCATGGCCTCCAGATGGGCCGTGGCGCGCTTCTTGGCCTCCCGCTGCATGGTCATGGAGTCCATGGTCTTGCCCGAGGCGCGATTCTCGGCCTTGATGGCCTGGTAGGCGTCCTCGTAGGCCATGATGTCGGGCAGCCGCTCGGCCTGGACCCGGGCTCCGGCCATGTCCTGCTCGGTGAGCTGGCGGCCGAACAGGTAGTCGAACGCGTTCTGGCGTTTGTTGTAGATCTCGAATGGATTGATGCCGCACCAGACCCAGGTGACGACAAGAACGGCGACCGTGATGAGGGCCAGGGCCCCCAGGAGTCCCTTTTTCTTAAGGGACATCCTGGGGGTGACCTGGTCGAGAGTCAATGGATGGTTCATTGTGCTCCCTGAGGCGGTTTATTGGGCGGAGAGCTGCTGCTTCAGCTGTTTCAGGTAGCGGATGATGTCGTAGTCGGCATCGTTGGTGTAGGCGTAGCCGCCGTTGGCCAGGGCCTTGAGGGCTGCGGGATCGTCGTTGAGCTGGAGCAGGGCGCCGGCAAAGGCGGCCTTCAGGCTCTCGGGCAGGTCCTTGCGAGCGGCCATGGGCGCGCCGGGGATGATGTCCGAGGTCCACAGAATCTTGAAGTCGTCCGAGGAAGCCGCGCCCTTCTCGATCATGCGGTTCAAGTCGATGTTGTTGGTGGCGGCCACGTCCACGTCGCCGTTCTTCACGGCCAGGATGGAGGCGCCGTGGGAGCCGGAGAAGCGCACCTCGGAGAAGTACTCCTCGGGCTTGACCTTCATGTCGCGCACAAAGAGAACGTTGGGCACCAGGCAGCCGGAGGTGGAGTTGGGATCGGTGAAGGCGAAGGTGTGGCCTTTGGCCTCCTCAATGGAGTTGATGGGGGAATCCTTCTGCACGATGATGATGCCCTTGTAGCCCGGGTTGCCCTCTTCATCGAGCTCGCAGACCATGGGCTGGGCATTGGCCTTCTCAGCCGCCTCGACGTAGCTCTTGGGGCCGAAGTAGGCGAAATCGATGTGCTTGTTCTGCATGGCCGTGATGATTCCGGCGTAGTCGGAGGCGGTGAAGATCTCCACCTTGACGCCCAGGATTTTCTCCATCTGTTGCGCGATGGGCTTGGCGCGCTCGGCGCTGTCGGCCGCGCCCTCGGTGGGGATGAAGCCCAGTTTCACGGTGTCGGGCCAGGTGTCGGGACCGGCGGCCAGGGCCAGGGAACCGGCGAAGCCCAGGGCCGCGACGGCGAGCACGAGCATTTTCAGCATTTGACGCATTGCAGTCTCCTTCTCGATGTTGCACGCGGATGTATGGTCGCCGCCGACCCCCGCGGCCGGCGGCTCGCATTGGCTAGTTGAAGTTCTCCATGCCGCAGAAGGCCTCGTCCGCAGACGAGCCGTAAATCTCGGCCACCACGTCGCGGTTGAGGTCGCTCTTGGTGCCGTCGAAGATCAGCTTCCCGTTGGACATGCCCAGGATGCGCTTGCCGTAGCGTTGGGCGAACCCGATGTGGTGCAGGTTGACGATGACCGGGATGTCCTGGGTCTCATGGATGTTCCACAGGGCGTCCATGACGATCTCGGAACTCTTGGGATCCAGGCTGGCGATGGGTTCGTCGGCCAGAAACAGGCTGGGGCCCTGGGCCAGGGCCCGGGCGATGGCCACGCGCTGCTGCTGGCCGCCGGAAAGCTGGTCGGCGCGTTGGAAGGCCAGGTTGGCGATGCCCACGCGCCTGAGGTAGTCGAACGCGGTTTCCCGTTCCTCCTTGGGGAACCAGCGGATCAGCGAGGCCAACCCCCGCACCGGACCGGCGTTGAAGCGCAAACGGCCCACCAGCACGTTCTCCAGTACGGTCAGCCGTCGGACTAGGTTGAACTGCTGGAAGATCATGCCCGCCTGGCGGCGGATACGCAGGAGCTGGCCGCCGTGTACCCGGGTCACGTCCCGGCCGAACACGCGCAGGCTGCCCTCGGAGGGCCGGACCAGGCGGTTGAGGCAGCGCAGCAGGGTGGACTTCCCGGCGCCGGAACAGCCGATGACGACCACGAATTCGTTCTTGCCGATCTGCAGGTCCACGTCCGACAAGGCGCGGGTGCCGTTGGGGTAGACTTTGCCCAGCCCCTTGGAATCCACGGCCAACTCTTTCTTTTCAAAGCGGATGACGGTGTTCATGGTCCCTCGTATGTTTCGCTTTCCTCACTCTTCCGGAACCCTAATCCTCGTATGTTACGGAGCCATGACGGCCATGTTACACAGGGTTTCAGAACGCATCTTCAGGCATACAAATGTTCCGTTTGTATATTTTCATGACTTTTTATTGCAATATGTGAGAACGGAGGATCGTGGCACCATGAAACAGTATCGTTTTCTCGTCTGTTAACGTACCGCATTTTCATTATTCTGTTTTCAGACGTATTGTGAAATGAAGGCAATGCACCGCATGGAAAGACCAAGAGGCCGTCAAAGCAAATGAAGAACGAACAACTGATGGACGCCCCCCGGGTGCATGACACCGCGCGACTGGAACAAACCCGGCTCGGACGATGGACCGAAGTGTGCGCCCGCAGCATCCTCACCGAATGCGAGGTGGGCGACTACTCCTATGTCATGAACGACTGCGAGCTGACCCATACCCGGCTGGGCCGGTTCGTGTCCGTGGCCGCCCACGTCCGGCTGGGTCCGGCCAACCACCCGACCTGGCGGGCTGCGCAGCACCACTTCACCTACCGCAGCCACTGGTACGGCCTGGGCGAGGACGATCAGGAGTTTTTCCAGTGGCGGCGGGGGTTCCCGGTGGAGGTGGGCCACGACGCCTGGTTGGGCCACGGCGTGGCCGTGCTGCCCGGGGTGCGCGTGGGCGTGGGCGCGGTGGTGGGCGCCTGCGCCGTGGTCACGCGGGACGTGCCGGACTACGCCATCGCGGTGGGCTGCCCGGCCCGCATCATCCGTCACCGCTTTCCCGGGTTCATTCGGACCGCTCTCAAGCGCATCGCCTGGTGGGATTGGTCGCACGAGACTTTGGCCGAACGGCTGCACGATTTTCGCGATCTGGACGTCGAGGCATTCACGGCCAAGTACGACGCCGGTCCGGAAATTTAAGTCCTATCAAGGTCCTTCGGTGGGGAGCATTCCTCTTTTGCTTTGCTGTATGTGGTCAGCGAATGATTATAGGTTTGAGTAGCCGATTAAAACTGCCACTCGCATTGCCTTATCCTTCAAGATTGCATAACATTCATAGTGCTATTGTTCTTGCCGCGCGTTTTAGGTCGGGGAGAGGGGATTATGCGTTTTAAATTCAATATATTCTGGCCGCTGACTCTTGCGGCGCGGCCCCTTGTATCGCCCGGCGGGGGAGGTCTTTCATGAGCGGAAAGCCTGAAAAGCCGGACAATGCCCAGGAGTTTTCACGCCGGAAGAGCTGTCCGCATTGGCCAGGTTCGCCATGGACAATGCCCCGGACAGCGTCATCTGGATAAATCACGAAGGCCGCATCGTCTACGTCAACGACGCCGCCTGCGCCTCCCTGGGTTATGCCAGGGAAGAGTTGTTGCGGATGACGATCTTTGACATTGATCCGGATTTCCCCACGGACAAGTATGACGAACACATGGCGTACATGCGGAAGCATGGAAGACTGCAATTCGAGTCGCGCCACCGCGCCAAGGACGGCCGTGTCTTTCCCGTGGAAGTGAGCACCAATTACAACGAATACAAGGGAAAATTTCTCGGCATTGCCTTTGATCGCGATATTACGGAACGCAAACAGGCGGAAGCCGCGCTCAAGGCCAGCGAAGAGAAATACAAGGCCATTTTCAACAACGCGCCCATCGGCGTTTTCCGGACCACCGTCGATGGGCGGGTGGTGGACGTCAATCCGGCCCTGGCCCGCATGTACGGCGCCGCCAACCCGGAGGAGATGCTGGCCTTGACCAAGAACCGGGCGGAAGCCTTGTACGCGAATCCCTCCCAACGAAAGGAGTTCATCGATGCCTTGTTGAAGTCCCCGGATGGTCTGAGCAAGGAGATAGAGTTCCAACGCGGGGACGGAACAACCTTTCCCGCCATCCTCAACGCCTCGATCCAACTGGACGATGATGGCGAATCCGTGTTCCTGAACGGGACCGTGGAGGACATCACCGAACGGAAGCGGGCCGAGAAGGCCCTGCGCTTGTCCGAGGAAAAGTTTTCAACCTTGTTTCGCCACTCCCCGGACAGCATTTCCCTGTCGGACCTGAAAACCGGGGCCATCGTGGACGCCAACGAAGCCTTTCTCCGGCGGGCGGGCCGTTCACGCGAAGAGGTGATCGGCAAGACCACGGAGGAATTGTGCCTGTTCGTGAACAACGACGACCGGGAAAGATTTTGGGCCCAGCTCACGCGCGACGGCCGGGTGGAGAGTTTCGAGGCGGATTTCACCAATGAGCAGGGAGAGTCCGGGACCTTTTCAATTTCCGGGACCAAGGTGGAGCTTGAGGGCAAGCCCTACCTCCTGACCATCGGCCGGGACGTCACGGCCATCAAGCGGATGCAGGAGATGATGGTCCAAACCGAGAAGATGCTTTCGGTGGGAGGCATCGCCGCAGGCGTGGCCCACGAGATCAACAATCCCCTAGGCATCGTGCTGCAGGCCGCGCAGAACCTGGAGCTGCGTTCCCGTCCCGATTTCCACAAGAACAAGGCCGTGGCCGACGAATTGGGCCTGGACATGGAACTCATGGCCAAATACATGCGGGCCCGCAAGCTGGACGTGTTCATCGAGGACATCCGCTACGCGGCCCAACGGGCTTCAATCATCATCAGGCACCTGCTGAATTTCAGCCGCCGCAGCGAATCGCGCCGGTCCGTCTGCGGCATCAAGACCATCATCAACGGCGCCATCGCCCTGGCCAACAGCGATTTCGACCTGAGAAAAAGCTATGATTTCAAGAAAATAGACCTCAAAGTGTCCGTCGATAAGAACCTGCCGGAGATTCATTGCACGGAAACCGAGATCGAGCAGGTCATCCTGAACCTGTTGCGCAACGCAGCCCAGGCCATGGCCGGAGCCGATCCCCCCATAAAGGAGCCGCGCATCGACATCCGGGTGACCAGCCGGGACGACTGGGTACGGCTGGAAGTGGAGGACAACGGCCCCGGCATGTCCAAGGAGCTGCAGCAACGGGTGTTCGAGCCCTTTTTCACCACCAAGGGGCCCGGCGTGGGCACGGGGCTCGGCCTGTCGGTGTCCTATTTCATCATCACAACGGGCCATAGCGGCAAATTCACCGTGGCTTCCACGCCCGGCAGCGGCACGTTGTTCACCATCGAACTTCCAACGGAATCCATGAGAGAGGCGCTCCAATGAATGAATCCTCCGTACGGTTGTTCGTCGTTGAGGACGAGCCCTGCATCAGCAACAGTTTCTTGAGTTTTTTCGAGGATTATTCAGAGCTGCGGGCCGAGGCCTATCCCACCGGGGAAGAGGCGCTTGAGGCCATGGAACAGAAGCGGCCCCATGTCTGCATCGTTGACATGCGTCTGCCCGGCATGCGGGGAGAAGAGTTCGTCAACCGCGCCCACGCCATCTGTCCACAGTGCCGTTTTCTGCTCCACACGGGTTCCATCGACCTGGCCCTGACCGCCGAATTGCGCCGGGTCGGCCTGGTGGAGGACGACGTGTTCTACAAGCCTGCGGACATGAGAACGGTGCTGGCGCGCATCCGGCAGGTGCTCGAAATCAGCGGGGAGTGACATGGCCATCCTGATCATCGACGACGAGGTCTCCCTGTGCCGCTCCCTGGAGGCTTACCTGGAGGACATGGACCACGAGATCCTCGTGGCGGACAACGGCCAGACCGGCCTCGACCTGTTGGAGGGCAACGTCGACAAGGTGGAGGCCGTGCTCGTGGACCTGAACATGCCCGTGATGAACGGGTACGAATTCATCGAGCAGGCCAAGAAGGTCGCCCCGGACACGCCCGTGGTGGTCCTTTCCGGGGTCGGCGTGGTGGATGACGCGGTCAAGGCCTTGCGGCTGGGCGCCTGGGACTTCATTCCCAAGCCCATCCACACCATGAAGGTGGTGGAGCACATCCTGGGCAAGGTGCTCGAGCGGTCCCGGCTCATCCGCGAGAACCGCCGCTACCAGGACCATCTCGAGGAGCTGGTGCGGCAGCGGACCGAGCAGGTGGTGCAGGCCCGGCGCCAGATCATGCAGCGGTTGAGCCGGGCCGCGGAATACAAGGACAACGAGACCGGGCACCACGTTATCCGCGTCGGGGAGATCAGCGCGTTGCTGGCCCGGGCCTTGGGGTTGGACAAGAAACAGTGTGAACTGCTGCGCGAATGCGCGCCCCTGCACGACGTGGGCAAGATCGGCATTCCCGATTCCATTCTGCTCAAGCCGGGCCGGCTGAATGAGGAGGAGCGGGTGATCATGCGCCGCCACTGTATGTACGGGTACGAGATTCTGGGCCCGCTCATCGGCGGGGACGTTTCGCTCAGGGCGAATCCCGATCCGTTCAAGCACATTGACGAGGATGACAACGAATTCCTTCACCTGGCCCGGATGCTGGCCCTGTACCACCATGAGCGGTGGGACGGGAAAGGGTATCCCATGGGCCTCAAGGGCGAGGACATCCCCCTGGAGGCCAGGATCGTGGCCATCGTGGACGTGTTCGACGCGTTGCGCAGCGAACGGCCCTACAAAAAGGCCATGAGCCTGGACAAGAGCTGCGCCATACTGACCGAGGGCTCGGGCACGCAGTTCGACCCCGAGGTGGTCAGGATGTTCATGCAAAACAAGGACGCCATCGCAACGATCTACGACAATTGGACGGACGAGGAGTAATCCCGGCCCGTCGGGCCGTTAGAATCTGTCCGGCCGTCCAAAATGTAACAAAACATTCACGACCGGCCTTGAGCTGCCGTCGTATCATGGGATCGCCACACTACCATTGGGAGGCGTTGCCCATGACCAGGCACAAGGTATTGTTCGTCGGTTCCAGGAACGGGTCCCGGTCCTTCATGGCCGAGGCCTTTCTGAACCATCTGGCCGGGGACCGGTTCGAGGCCGAGACGCCATCCGGCAAAAGGTGGAGGCGTTCATCGCCGAGTCCGTGGCCACGGCCTGAGCGCACAAAAAACCCCGGTTTCCCGGGGTGTTTCATACAGTACTCATCCTCGCTGGGTTGGAATTGGTGGAGGCGGGGGGAATCGAACCCCCGTCCGAAAATGTTCAGTCGCGTGCGTCTACAGGCATAGGACAGGTTTGAAGTCTCGCTCTAAGGATTGCCCCTGCCCGGGCGGCCAAAGAGCCAGCTCATGAAGGTTCTCGCGCTTGGACCCATGAGCAAGGTCCGCGCGCCAGCCCGAGGGGTGTCGTCAGCGGATCGGAGGTTAATCGGGCGTTCCCTCCGTCGCCGCCGGGATCATGTGTCCCGGGACCACGATCGCTTAGTAACTAAGCGGCCATGGCGTAGGCGTAATCGTCATTGGCACTTGTGTGCTAGGTGGATGATTTACGAGGCCAACCACCATCCTCGACCTGCGGCCCGGACTTCAACCATCTCCGTCGAAACCGGTGCGCCCCCATGTCAAAGAACTGATCCCATCATATAATGCCGCTTCACCCCCTGGCAAGGAGGGGAAAACAACTCGTTCCGCCGATCGTTCGCTAGAGATCAAAACCTAGGCCGTTCAAAAACCGTGAGGGCAAGGCGCGAGAAACGTTCAAGACCGACGCGTACTTTTCCGTACGCGAGGATTTGAACGTTTCGCAGGAACGAAGCCATCGCGGAATTTTCAACGGCCTAGAACAGTTTGGTGGTCTTGTAGAAATAGGGCTTCAAGAGCTTGAGCCCGGCCACGTGGACCACGGGCTTGGTCAGCCAGGAGAAAAAGCTGGTGGAGCCCAGGCAGCGGCGGCAATAGGGCACCGTGGGCCGCATGCGCTTGAACCCGCGCATGATTGTGCCCATGTCGTCCGAGGACAGGATGGCCTCCAGGCTCGAGCCCTCGAGGTTGGCCACGGCCGTGTTGCCGTCGAAGTCGATGCAGCACAGGACCACGTCCCCGTTCCAGAGCACGGCGAAGTGGTCGCGCATGCCGAAGCAGTCCCCGGCCCAGGCGTCGCGCACGCGCACGTCCTTGTCGAACGCATGGCCCCAGTCGGCCAGGATGTACGTCTCGAAAAAGGTCTTGGGCAGTACCTCGACCACGTTCCACTTCCAGGCCTTGAGGCTTTTCAGCCGTTTTACGGCCTGGTCCCTGCTCGCCTGGTCCATGCCCAGCATGTCGTAGAGCTTGGCGATCCAGAAGCCGAACGTCTCGCGCAGCTCCCTGGACGAGGACATGACCCGGATGGGGCCGTGGCGCTTTTCCAGGCTCTTGGGCGGGAAGATGGTGTTCAGGAACCTAAACTTGAAGATGGTGTCCGGGTGCAGGGGGCGGTAGCGGGTGAAAAAACCCAGGATGCCGTCCAGATAGTCCTGGAACTCCAGCTTGCCGGCCTTGCGCAGGGTGAAGGAGGCCTCATCCGGGGTCTGGAGCGAGGCATCCAACTGGTACAGGTCGTAGTCCAGCAGCCGCTCGCCCACGGGCCCGCCCAGGCCGCCCGCGTTGGTGGTCAGGCCCACGGGCATGCCGATGTCCCGGGCGTGGTCCATGACGTCCCAGAAATGTTTGTACAGGGTGGGCTCGCCCATGACGTGGAAGGTGACCTTCTCGGCCAAACCGTGTTCCTTGATCTCGTCCAGGGCGCGTTTGGCCAGGTTCGGGTCCATGTGCCCGTATTTCCGCTGCATGAGCGACTTGGGGCAGAACACGCAGTCAAAGTCGCAGATATTGGTCAGTTCGATGTGGATGCGCTTGAAGGGAACGCGCACGTGGCCGAACGGCCGGAGCTTGGTCGGGCTGGGCATGGGGTTCCTAAGGTCAGTGGTTCAGGTCCAGAATCCGGCCCAGTTCCATGAAGATGGCTTGGAGTTCCATGAGTTGCTCGCGCAGGGACTCCACGGCCGGGCGGTCCTCCTTGGAGATGGGCAGGGCCGCGAAGTCGTTGTCCATGTTCACGGCCATATGGTCCACGCGGTCCTTGGCTCCCTGGAGCTGGAGCATGTGGAAGATGTAGGACTCGCGGTTCAGATCCGGGTCCACGCGCAGGGCGCTCAGGGTCAGGAAGGCGTCGTGGGCCGAGCGGTGCCCGGCGTCGGCCGCCCAGGACAGGGCCAGGAGGCAGGGCGCGTCGGCCCGTCCGGCTCCCTTGTCCAGGCGGTACATCTGCTCCAGGTCGTGGCTGGTCCGGCCCAGTTCCGAGGACACTGTGCCCAGGCGGTCCATGAGCGCGTCCACGGCCCCGGAACCGAGCCCTTGGGCCCGGGCGAATACGGCCGGGCAGAGCAGGAACGCGACCAGGACGAGGTATGCGGTGCGGCGAAACAACATGGAGGCTTATCTTGCCCATTGCCGGACAAAGGTCAAGACCCAGGGAGTGAAGCCGGCCCCGCGTTCGATTGCATCAACATGGAGGATGGGTTAACAAACCGGAAGCTGAAGAAGTGTGAACGCTCACCCAAGGAGGAATATCATGCCCTTACGACATGTCCTGTCCGCGGTGGTGCTGCTTGCGCTGGGGGTGCTCGCAGCCTTGCCCGCGGCAGCGCAGCAGACCTATTTCAACCCCACAATCGACGGTTATCGGCTGGACATCTGCCGGGAGTGGGGCGCCAATTGCGGCAAACCGGCTGCCGACGCGTTCTGCCAGCGCATGGGGTTCGCGGGCTCCTCGCAGCACCAGGCGGCCAACGATATCGGGGCGCACAGCCCGACCAAAGTCATCTCCTCGGGCCAGGTCTGCGATCAAGGCTTTTGCGACGGGTTCGCGGCCATCACCTGCGTGGGCGGCGGACACGGTCCCGGCCCTGGCGGCGGCAACAGAGTGTTCACCAACCCGACCATCAACGGCTATCGACTGGACATCTGCCGGGAATGGGGCACCAATTGCGGCAAGCCCGCTGCCGACGCGTTTTGCCGACTCAGCGGGTTCTCCCATTCCACACACCACCAGGCGGCCATGGACATCGGGGCGCACAGCCCGACCATGGTCATTTCCACGGGCCAGGTCTGCGACCAGAGCTTCTGCGACGGATTCACGTCCATCACCTGCGCGGGCGGCGGCTCAGGCGGCGGTCCCGGCCCTGGTCCGGGCGGCGGGCCCAGGGTGTTCAACAACCCGGCCATTGACGGCTACCGGCTGGACATCTGCCGGGAGTGGGGCGCCAACTGCGGCAAGCCCGCTGCGGATGCGTTCTGCCAGCGCATGGGCTTCAGCCGGTCCGTGAACCACAACGCGGCCATGGACATCGGGGCGCACCACCCGACCAAGGTCATCTCTTCGGGCCAGATCTGTGACCAGGGATTCTGCGACGGATTCTCGTCCATCACCTGTGAGTAGACAATACATCGCAGGCAATGAAAAAAGCCCGTAGGAGCGATCCTACGGGCTTTTGCTGTCTGGTCGCGAGGGAGGGGTGAACGTCCTGGTCGGACTAATCGGTGTCCCCCTCGTTGCCGACCGGAGCGCCGGTGCCAATACCTGCGCCGGGATGATCACCGCTACCGCCCCTCGTGTTGCCGCCTCCCGCGTCAGAGGAGGTGGATCCGGTCGCCACCCCGGCCAATTGCTGCGCGGTGGGCTGGCCGGGCAATCCGGTATGGCGGCCCATGGCGCGGGCGATGGAGGCCTGAATCTTGGAGATGGAAGCGGGGAGTTTACCTGGGAGGCCTTCAAACAGGACGGGATCCTCAATATCCATCCATCCGGTATCCATACCATAATCAGTGGCGTGAGCCGGGAAAGACGTAAGGGCCAGGAACAGGGCGATGCAAAGGATGCGCTTCATGGGCTACTCCTCTCCTGTCGCTTCAAGCGACTTGATCTCGGTCTGGATGACGCCGTAGACGTGACCGATGGTGCACGGCACCAGCTTCCACGCGGCCACGGCCTTGGCCACGTCTCCGAGTTGGGCGTAGGACAGGCCGAGGTAGACGTAGGCCCAGGGGTAGGCCAGGGAGAGGTCGGGCACGCCCATCTGCCGGCCGCGTTCGAGCAGGGCCTCGTAGGTCGCGGCGGCCTTGGCGTAGTCGCCGAGGCTGTAGTAGGCCCGGGCCGAGCCCATGTACTGGACGGCCGTGGCCTCGCCGTCATCCAGCAGCACCTTGCCGTATTCGGCCACTTTGGCCCAATGTTCCTTGGCCTCCTCCACGCGCCCGCGTTTCTCGTAGTTCAGGGCGCGGTCGAGGTTTCTTTGGAAGCCGGGGGCAGGGCTGTACGAGGCTGCGGAAGCCGTGGCGGACATACCCGGAATCAGGACCAGGACGATGACCAAGGTGGCGATAGCGAGCTTCATAGTTTCCCTGTCCTTGGGCAAGGGCTCGAACCAAAAGATAACACGCCTGAATTACATAAAAAGTATAATCCCAAAGTCAATTGATAATCCATTAGAAAAAATGCGAAATCGCACAATAGGAAAGCCCGTAGGAGCGATCCTACGGGCTTTGATTTTCTGGTAGCGAGGGAGGGACTTGAACCCCCGACACTGCGGATATGAGCCGCATGCTCTCACCGACTGAGCTACCTCGCCACGAACGCGCCCAAGCGCGGAACCGGGTACTTATCCTTTCCTCCCGCGCTTGGCAAGGGGCTGGCTACCCGTTTCAGGCCAAAATGGCAAGCACGGCCGCGGCCAGGACCAGGCGGTAAATGGCGAACGGCCGCAGGGTCATGCGCCCCAGCAGATAGATGAAGCCCTTGACCGCGGCCCAGGCCGACAGGAACGAGACCACGAAGCCCACGGCCAAAAAGGCCAGGTCTCCGGTGGAGAACAAATGCGCGCTTTTGAGAAAGTCGTAGCCCGTTGCCGCAACCATGATCGGCACCGCGGCCAGGAACGAGTATTCGGCCGCTGTCTTGCGCTCCACGCCCAGAAGCATGCCGCCCATGATGGTGGCCGCCGACCGCGAGAACCCGGGCCACAGGGCCAGGCACTGGAAAAAGCCGATGCCCAGGCCGAGCATGGGGGTCAGGTCGTCCAGGCCCTGCACGCGCGCCCTGGGCCGCCACTGCTCCACAATGAAGATGACCACCGCGCCTCCGGCCAGGGCCAGGGCCACGGTGAGCGGGGAGAACAAATAGGTCTTGATGGCGTCGTGCACCAGCAGGCCGAGAATGGAGGCGGGCAGGGTGGTCAGGAACAGGATCCAGATGCCGCGCATACCCGAGAATTTCCGCTCGGGCGTGGGCACCAGCAGGCCCAGGAAGCGGCCCCAGTACAGGACCACCACGGCCAGGATGGCGCCCAGTTGGATGACGATCTCAAAGGTGTCGGCCTTGGGCCCGGTAAAGCCCAGGGCATGCCCGGTGAGGATGAGGTGGCCCGTGCTGGACACGGGCAGGAACTCGGTCAGTCCCTCCACGATTCCCAGCACCACGGCCGTGAGCCAATTGTCCATGCCGCCTCCTTATGCAACGGAACACGGGTATCCGAGGCCGTCGGAAGTTGCAACCCCTGGGCCTTCGGTGTAATCGTGGCCGAAACCGAATCAAGGAGCGTTCATGACCACCATTATGCCCCAGTCGGAGATGTGCCGGAAGGCCGTGGCCTGGGTCGACGAAGAGTTGCGCAACCAGCCCGGCGCCAAGCTTTCCAAGCTCATCGAGGAAGCGGCCCTGCGCTTCAACCTGGGCCCCAGCGACTGCGAATTCCTGGATCGTTTTTTCAAGGAACGGGACGGCGACTAGACCGTGGTCAGTATTCTGCACCGGCAGATATTCCGCGAGAACGTCAATCTCTTTCTCCTAAGTCTCGCCTGCCTGCTGGGCATCATCCTTCTCGGACGCATGCTCCAGCTTCGGGACCTGCTGCTCGGGCAGGACATCGGCCTGCTGGACCTGATCACCCTGTTCGTGTTCCTGTCGCCGTTCTTCCTGCTCCTGCTCATCCCCATCGCCTGCATGCTCAGCGTGTTCCTGACCTTTTTGCGCATGAGTACGGACCGGGAGCTGGTGGCGCTCAAGTCCAACGGGGTCAGCCTGTACCAGCTCATGCCCGCGCCCTTCCTGTTCTGCGTCTGCTGCACCCTGTTCGCCCTGTTCATTTCCCATTTCGGCATGTCCTGGGGCATGGATCACTTCCGCACCAAGATCATGGACATGATCCGCACCCGGACCCGGCTGGCCGTGCAGGCGGGCATCTTCAATGAAGAATTCCCAGGCCTTACCTTCTACGCTCACCAAGTGGAAAAGGACACCGGGAACCTGCACTTCGTGTTCGTGCAGGACGAGCGGCAGGAGGGCATCACGGTCAACATCGTGGCCGAGGAGGCCAGCGTGGTCACGGACCCCAAAGCGGGCCGCCTGACCCTGTCCTTCACCAACGGCCACATCTACCGCCGCACCGGCGAGCGGCTCGAGGTGCTCCAGTTCGGATCCTACGTCATCCGCCTGCCCCTGGGGAACCTGCTCGGGGACTGGGAGCTGGACGAACGAAAACCCAATGAGCTGTCCGTGTCCGGCCTCAAGTTCCTGGCCGCGCACCCGGACGGCGGCATGGTGGACGTGGAGCGCTCCTCCGTGGACAAGGTGCTCACCGAACTGGAGAAGCGCTACGCCCTGCCCGTGGGCTGCCTGGTCCTGGGCCTGTTCGCCATGCCAGCGGCCTGCATGTTCACCGGATTACGCAGACAGTACGGCCTGATTCTGTCCCTGGGAATGTTCATGGTCTACTATACATTGTTTTCCCTGGGCGTGAGCATGGGCGAGACCGGCACCCTGAACCCCCGGATCGGCCTCTGGGCGCCCAACGCGGTGTTCTTCGTGGTGGGCAGCGGGTTCATGCGCCTGGCCTCCCGGGAGCGCAACGTGCGCTGGATCGCGCGGCTGGGCTATGTCCTGCGCCGCCGCAAAAGGGCGTCTGCCTGATGGCTTTCCGAATCGGCAGCCTGGGCCGCTACCTGGCCCGCCAGAACCTCTCCCTTCTGGCCGTCTGCCTGGTCACAGGCACGGTCCTGTACCTGCTCATGGACCTGTTCGACCGGCTGGACGACTTCGTGTCCGCCGGGCTGGGCGCGGGTCCGCTGTTGCGCTACTACGGGGCCAAGCTGCCCCTGATCGTTTCCCAGATTCTGCCCGCGGTCTTTCTCATCGCCCTGGTCATCCAGCTGGGCCTCATGGCCCGCAGCCGGGAGCTGTTGGCCCTGAGAGCGGGCGGGGTGTCCCTGGGCTGGTTCCTGCGCTACCTGCTTCTCCTGGGCCTGTTCTGGAGCATGGCCCAGCTGGGTTTTTCCCAGTACCTCGGGGTATGGGGCGAGCGCGAGGCCGGACGGATATGGAAGGAGGAAGTCCGGGGACGCCAGCTCAACCTGCAGGTGATCAAGGACGTCTGGTTCCGCGAGGGCGTGTACATCGTGGAAGTGGAGGAGATGGAGCCGGGCCACGGGCTGGCCCGCGGCATCACGGCCTACGAGTTCGACCTCGACGGCAGGCGGCTGGAGCGGGTCATCGACGCGGAGAACGCGGTCATGGACCACAACGGCTGGGCCTTGTCCGACGTGGTCATCCTGAACATCCGGGACTTCTCGTCCGACAAGGCCGAATCCCTGTACCTGCCCCTGGAACAGAACATGGCGGCCTTCGCGGCCGTTGAAAAGCGCGAGGACCAGGCGGTTCTGCCCTTGTGGGAACTGGGCAGGCTCATCAAGGAGCTGGAACAGTCCGGGTCCAACGTGGAGCGGCTCAAGACCGCCTGGCACGCCAAGCTGTCCTACGCCTTCATCATCATGGTCATGTCCCTGGTGGCCCTGTCCATTCTGGTGACCACGGAAAACGTGTACGTGGGCGTGGGGTTGGCCCTGATCTTCATGTTCGGCCAATACACCCTGCACACCGTGGGCATCTCGATCGGGAACCAGGGCATCCTGCCGCCGGTGCTGGCCGCGTGGATGAGCAACATGATCTTCACCTTCCTGGCCCTGTTCCGGCTGTGGTGGGTGTCGGACTGGCATTTGCAGCGGGTCCTGCGCAAGACCAGCCACCAGGTGCGGCGCAGGACGCCCGGGCGGCCCAAGTCTAAGCGCCGTCGGAGCTGACCAGCTCCCTGATCCGGTTCCAGAGCGCTTCCCGGCCGCGCCCGGTCTTGCTGGAAAAGGACAGGGGCGTGGCCCCGCCCAGCAGGGGCGACCATTCCTTGTTGCGCTGGGCCAGGTCCTTTTGCTTGCACTTGTCCACCTTGGTCAGCACGGCCAGGTGGGGGATGTTCCGGCCTTGGACAAAGGCCAGCAGGTCCAGGTCCAGCTTCTGGGGCGTGAGCCGGGCGTCGATGAGCAGGACGATGGCCCGCAGGCTTTGCGAGGATTCCACATAGCGTTCTATGAGTTTGGCCCAGTGGGCCCGCTCGGTCTTGGATATCTTGGCGTACCCGTACCCGGGCAGGTCCACCAGATAGTAGTCACCCGGGGTGACGCGGTAGAAGTTGACGCTCCGGGTCTTGCCCGGAGTGGAGCTGATGCGGGCCAGCTGTTTGCGCCCGGCCAGACAGTTGATGAGCGAGGATTTGCCCACGTTGGAGCGCCCGGCCAGGGCCACCTGGGGCTCGTCCAGGCCGGGAAGCTGTCCGGGTTCGAAAGCGGTTGTTTCCAGTTCCAGGTGCGGTTGCATGGGTTGTCATCCCGCACGGTGCCCGTTCCTGTCAAGCAAGGTCCTGCCGGGCTTGAAAGGGTGTCCGGCTTGGCAGACGGTGCGAAATGGGGTAGAGGTGTGATCAAACCGTGATCATAGGTGCGGCCAAGAAATGCATAGCATGCAAATATTGAGGAAACGCAATGGGTAAGATGGCCATTCTTATTGTCAACGGACCCAATCTGGGCCACCTGGGCAAGCGCCAGCCCGAGATTTACGGCACCGAGGGCATGGACGCGGTGCCCGGGCTGGTGGGGCGGCTGTTGGGCGAGGCCAAGGCCGAAAACGTGGCCCTGGACTTCTACCAGTCCAATTCCGAGGGCGAGCTCATCGATCGTCTGGAGCGGGCCAAGGAGGAGGGCGTGGACGGCCTGGTGGTCAACGCCGGGGCCTACACCCACACCAGCCTGGCCCTGGGCGACTGCCTGGCCTGGATCAAGCTTCCCTGCGTGGAGGTGCATCTGTCCAACCTGGCCGCGCGCAAGGACGAGCCCGTGCGCCGGAAAAGCTATGTGGGACCCCACTGCCTGGGCGTTATTGCCGGTTTCGGGATTCTCGGGTATGCACTGGCCGTCCAAGCCCTGGTGGAGCGATCGGGCTCCTGATCCGGGCATTTGATCCACGCATATCACTTACACAGGGGAACCGTATGTTTTCTACCCAGGATTTCCGGCGCGGGCTGAAGATCGAAATGGACGGCAAGCCGTACGAAATCGTCGATTTCCAGCACTTCAAGCCGGGAAAGGGCGGCGCCATGGTGCGCACCAAACTCAAGAACATGCTCACCGGCCAGGTGGTGGACAACACCTTCCGCTCCGGCGAAAAGGTGGGCAAGCCCGACATGGTGGTGCAGGAGATGCAGTACCTCTACCGCGAGGGTGAGCACCTGGTCTTCATGCACCTGGAGACCTATGACCAGCTCCATGTGGAGCAGGGCGTACTCTCCAGCCAGATCGGCTATATCAAGGAAGGGGACACCGTGAAGGCCCTTCTCTACAACGGCGAGGTCATCGACGTGGACCTGCCCGCCTCGGTGGTCCTGGGCGTGACCGAGACCGAGCCCGGCGTCCAGGGCGACCGCGTGTCCGGGGCCACCAAGCCGGCCACCCTGGAAACCGGCCTGACCGTCAACGTGCCCCTGTTCATCAACCCCGGTGACACCATCAAGGTGGATACCCGCAGCGGCGACTACATCGGCCGCGAGTAGGGGGAGGGATGGCCAAGGCGCCAGCGGCCCGGAAACGCACCACGAGATCAACCGGCCAGCCCCGGCGAATCGGTCCGGAACTGGCCGGTCTCCTGTTTCTGTTCCTGGCCGCCTTTCTGTTCGTGGCCGTGTTCACCTTTGACATCGGCGATCCGACCTTCAACCAATCCGTGAGCGCGGCCAAGGTGCACAACCTGGCCGGGTCCGTTGGCTCCCACGCGGCCGGATTCCTGGTGGAATTGTTCGGGGCCGCGGCCTATGCCTGGCCCTTTTTCCTGCTCTACCTGGCCCTGTCCCGATTCATCTCGGCCCTGCGCGTCAACTTCTGGCGCTGGCTGGGGCTCATCGTCTGCTTTGTCTGCATCACGGCCTGGCTCCAGCATCCCTGGCTGGCCCCGGAGCCGGAAAACGCCTACGGGCTCCTGGGCGGGGGCGTCACGGGCCGCTGGCTCAACAGTTTGGTATTGCCCTATCTGCGGCCCGTGGGCAGCATCCTGCTGTGGGTCTTCCTGAGCCTGGCCGGAATTCAGGTGCTGTTCCGGCCTTCCTGGACCGGCATGGGCAGGCGGCTGCGCTCGTTCGCTCGGGACCAGTGGGCCAAGCATCAGGAACGCAAGGACCGCCGGGCCCGGCTGGCCGCGGCCAGGCGCATGCGCGAGCCCGAGATCACCCGGCCGGTCCAGCCCGAGCAGAAGGATTCCAAGCCCGCGAAAAAAAAGATCAAGCCGGTCAAGAAAGCCGTGGCCAAGCCGACTCCGGCTCCGGCCGCCAAGGTCGACTCCTCGGCCATGGAGCTGCCGCCCTTGGACCTGCTGGCCCTGCCGCCCGAGAACCAGGCGGCCCTGTCCGTGAGCCAGAAGGAACTTCAGCAGCAGGCCCAGGCCCTGACCTCCTGCCTGGCCGAGTTCGGCGTGGCCGGGGAGATCACCCGGGTGGTGCCCGGGCCCGTGGTCACCCAGTTCGAGTTCAAGCCCGCGCCCGGGGTCAAGGTGTCGCGCATCGCGGCCCTGTCCGACGACATTGCCCTGGCCCTGCGCGCCCTGGCCGTGCGCGTGGAAGCGCCCATCCCGGGCAAGGACACCGTGGGCGTTGAAATTCCCAGCAAAGAGCGCAAGACGGTCTTTCTCAGGGAAGTCCTTAGCCATGAATCTTTTCAGGACGCCGCCTCGCCCCTGACCCTGGCCCTGGGCAAGGACATCCAGGGGCGGCCGCGCACCGCCGACCTGGCCCGCATGCCCCATTTGCTGGTAGCCGGGGCCACGGGCAAGGGCAAATCCGTGTTCATCAACACGGTATTGCTTTCGTTCCTGTACAAGGCTCCGCCCGAGGATTTGCGGCTGCTGCTCATCGACCCCAAACGCATCGAGCTGTCCGCGTACGCCGACCTGCCGCACCTGGTGCATCCCGTGGTCACGGACATGTCCCTGGCCCGCAGCGCCCTGGACTGGGCCGTGGCCGAGATGGACCGCCGCTACCAGGCCATGGCCGAGATGGGGGTCAAGAACATCGAGGCCTACAACCTCAAGGTGGACAACCTGGGACCCAACCCGCCCGAGGAGTTGGCCGGGCACGAGAAATTGCCTTATCTGGTACTGGTCATTGACGAACTTGCCGACCTGATGATGACCGCGGCCAAGGAGGTGGAGGGCAGCGTGGTCCGCCTGGCCCAGTTGGCCCGGGCCGCGGGCATCCATATGGTCCTGGCCACCCAGCGGCCCAGCGTGGACGTGGTCACCGGGCTCATCAAGGCCAACTTCCCCACGCGCATCGCGTTCGAGACCACGTCGCGCCACGACTCCCGCACCATTCTGGACACGGTGGGCGCGGAAAAGCTCCTGGGCGACGGCGACATGCTGCACAAGCCCGGCGGAGGCCGTGTGGAGCGGCTGCACGGGGCGTTCGTGCGCGACCGGGAGATCGCGGCCGTGACCAAGTTCTGGAAGGCCAAGCGTCCGGCCGAGTTCGCCGTGGACTTCGAGGAGTGGGCCCGGGAGGATGAGAACGGCGTGGACGGCGGCGCGCCGGGCGAGATGAACAACGACCCCATGTACCGCGAGGCCGTGGAGTTCGTGCTCACCCAGGGCAAGGCCTCCATCTCCCTGATCCAGCGGCGGTTCCGCATCGGGTTCAACCGGGCGGCCCGGTACATAGAGCAGATGGAAACCGACGGCATGCTCGGCCCCCAGGAGGGGAGCAAGCCCCGCAAGGTCATCGCGCCCAAGTAACCGGGCATTCCTTGCGCACCCGGCCTGCGCATCCTGCGCGCCCGCCAGGCCGCGGATTTCAAAAATCCAATCATTTCAAAGTGTGGTCACCCGGCACGCTTCTTGGTATAGAAGCTGTGACCAGCAAAAAAGGAGTATTCCATGCCATCCATATTTCGTTTCCTCTCGCTGACCTTGGCCCTGTGCCTGGCCCTATGCCTGGCCCTATGCCTGGTTGGGGCCCCGGCTCTGGCCCAGGACGACGTGGCCGACCGCATCCAGCAGCGCTACGAGTCGGTGAACTCGTTCGAGGCCGAGTTCGAGCAGGTCCAGACCAGGGCGGCCATCGGCATCTCCTCGGAGTTCGCGGGCCGCATCTGGTACAAGCGGCCCTCCATGGTCCGCTGGGAGACGCAAAAACCCGAGGACGCCATGGAAACCATCGTCATCGGACCGGACAAGGTCTGGGACTATTTGGCCGAGCTGAACACGGTCCAGATCACCCGGGCCGAGGACCTGATGCGCTCCAAGACCCTGCTGCGGTTCATCTCCGGGGACGCCAATCTTTCCGAGGACTTCCGCGTGGAGGAGGCCTGGGACGGTGACGAGAACCTCAAGGACCAGTGGGCGGGCTCCAACCTGCTCATCTTCCGGCTGGTGCCGCACGAGCCCGAGGCGGGCATGATGCTGGCCTACATCGGCGTGGACCCGGACACCTACCTGCTGCGCAGGATCATGGTGGTGGACTACCAGGGCAATGCCAACGAGCTGAATATGATCGCCATTGACGTGGACACGGACGTGCCGGACGAGATGTTCACCTTCGAGGCTCCCGAAGGCGCGGAAGTTCAGGACCTGACGGCTCAGTAGGGCTGCAAGCCGACAGCCTTTCGCAGGGCTGTGACCTCTTTTTCGCTCAGAATCCTGTACTGGCCGGGCATGAGCCTGCCCAGGGACACCGGGCCTTGGCCCACGCGCTTGATCTTGAGCACGGTCAGGCCCAAATCCCTGCACATGCGCCGTATCTGGCGGTTCACGCCCTGGACCAGGGTCAGGGTCAGGACTTGGCGTCCCGAGCTGGCCGGGCCGGACTCCACCTGCACCGGGGCCAGTTTTTCGCCCTCGGCCAGGGTCATGCCGGAGCGCATGGCTTGCAGGGCCTTGGGGGAGGGCACGGGCCGCACCGACACCTCGTACACCTTGTCCAGGTGGTGGCTGGGATGGGTCAGGCGGTGGCAGAGGTCGCCGTCCGTGGTCATGAGCAGCAACCCCTCGGAAAAATAGTCCAATCTTCCAACGGGCACGGGCCTGCGCGCGGCCAGCTCCCTGGGCAGCAGGGAGAGCACGGTGGGCCGTCCCTGGGGGTCGTCCAGGGTGGTCACCACCTGCACGGGCTTGTGCAGGGCCAGGACCAGGGGCGGGTCAGCTGCAAGCGAGATCGGGCGGCCGTCCACGGCCACCTGGTCCTGTCCCGGGACCACCTTGGCTCCGGGCTGGTCAACCTTTTGGCCGTTGATGGTCACCCGGCCGGACTGGACCAAATCGTCCGCGCCGCGTCTGGATGCCACCCCGCACTGGGCCAGGTACTTGTTGATGCGCACGGGTTCGTGAATATCCATATCCATCCGTTATGATTAGAGATCGTCTATTCTCTAGATTTTCTCTAATTCTTAAAGCATGAGGTGAGGATTGGTATATTTTTATGTGTGATTACAAATGGATATTGAAAATTACAACTGAATGACCTTGTCGGCCAGCTGCAGGCTGGTGACCACGTCCAACATGTTGGTGGTCTGGCCGATCTCCTTGCTTTCCAGCAGTCCGAAGTGGTCCAGGCAGGTGCCGCAGACCAGGATGTCCACGCCCTGTCCGGCCAGGGCCTGCAGGGCGGGCAGGTCCGCGTGGCCCTGGCAGGCCAGGCGCACCGCGGAATTGACCAGCACCAGCCGCCACAGGCTGCCGCCCAGTTCGGGCAGGGTGGCCAGGAAGTTGTGCATGAGCTTGGTTCCCAGCTCGTCGTCGCCCCGGCCCATGCGGTCGCAGGTCAGGAAGGCCACGATTTTATACTGGCCTTTGCCTGTTTTTTCAGCCGGTTTCGGCTGCTCGTCCGCCTGTTTTGGGGCTGTTCCCTGGGCCGTGGCCGTAAGCCGCCAATGGGGGCCGTCCTGCGCGGCCTCCACGCTGTATCCCTGGGTGCCCAGGAAGCGGGTCACGTTGTCCCTGGCCGCGGCGTTGTCCACCACCACCACCAGCCGTTCAGGGGATTCGTTCTCTACGCAGCGCTTGCACTTGAGCACGGGCTGGGGGCAGGGCATGTTGGTGCAGTCCAGTTCCTTGTCGGGCATGGCGTTCCTCCGAAGCGGAACAGACCACACACGCCAAGGCCGGTCAAGCAGCCGGTCAGTTGGACCGATCCTTGCCATGCGCATCCGCAGGCTGTAGAGGAGCCCCATGGACCCGGTTCGCCTGACTCCTCTGTTCACCTGGCTCTACAAGCGCTGGACCGGCTCGCTGCGCTACCGGCACGAGGGCCCCTGGTGGGAGCACATGGAGGAGCGCCTCGCTCGCGGCGAGCCCGCGCTCCTGGCCCTGTGGCACCACGACCTGTTCTCCCTGGCCGGGTGGGGCAGGACCAGGCCGGACGCACGCTACGTTAGCATCATCAGCCAGAGCAAGGACGGCGAGCTCATCGCCCGCATCGTGGAGGGTTGCGGCCACGCCACGGCCCGCGGGTCCAGCACCCGTGGCGGGCTCAAGGCCCTGCTTACGGCCAAGCGGATCATGGAAAAGGAGAGCCGGGCCTGCGTGTTCACCGTGGACGGTCCCAAGGGGCCGCGCCACCAGGTCAAGGACGGCGTTCTGTTCCTGGCCCACCGGGCCAAGGCTCCTATTTATCCGGTGCGCGCCTTTCCCCGGCGCAAAAAAGTGTTCGACCGCGCCTGGGACCGGTTCGAGCTGCCCATGCCCTTTACCCGCTGCGTCGTGCGCACGGGCGAGCCCCTGTTCATCCAGGCCGAGGAACTGACCCCCGAAGTTTTGGAAAAAGAGCGCAAACGCCTTGAAAAAGCCTTTGAAATCCTAGGCTAGCAGGCCATTGAAAAAGCCAAAAATGTAGGCTGTTCAAAAATGGTGAGATGCAAGGCGCGAGAAAAGTTCAAGGCCGACGCGTACATTGCGTATGCGAGGATTTGAGCTTTTTGAAGCAACGCAGCAGATTGCCGTTTTTCAACAGCCTACAAGGCCATTCTGGCCGTTCCCTGCTCGTAAAACGGCGGCCTGAAGCGCAAGGCCGGAATCTCGGCCCGCTTGGCCTGGATCACGAATTCCATTTCCTCGGCATGGAGGGCATCCACCCAGGCCAGGGCCACGCAATGGCCCAGGCTGGGCGCAAAGGAGCCGCTGGTCACCAGGCCCACGGTCTCGCCGCCCACCAGCACCGGGTCGTTGTGCCGGGGGCTGCGCCGTCCCTCCACGGTCAGGCCGATGAGCCGCTGGCGCACGTCCATGGAGGCTTCCTTGCCAACGAACCGCCTGTCCTTTTTGGCGAAAAATCCGTATCCGGCCTCAATGGGAGAGTGGTCCTCGTCCAGGTCCTGTCCGTACAGGGGCAGGCCCACCTCCAACCGCAGGGTGTCCCGGGCGCCCAGTCCGGCCGGGGCCACGTCCTCCTGCTTGAGCAGGGAGTCCCACAAATCCACGGTGAGCGTGGCGGGCAAATAGATCTCGTACCCCAACTCGCCGGTGTACCCGGTGCGGCTGACCAGGACCTCCACGTTGTTCCAGGACGCGGGCCGGAAACAGAAGTAGTTGAGATCGCGCCAGGTTCCGCCCATGACCGCCTCCAGGACATCCAAAGAGGCCGGGCCCTGCAGGTCCACCTTGCCCGTGCCGTCGGACACGTCGTCCAGGCGCACACCCTGGGGCAGGCGTTCTTCGAGCCAGGAGCGGTCCACCTCGCGCCGGGCGCCGTTGACCACCAGCATGAAGCCGTCGTCGCCCAGCTTGTAGACGATCAGGTCGTCGATGATGCCGCCCTTGTCGTTGAGCAGGAACCCGTACCGGCAACGGCCCACGGGCAGGCCGAGCACGTCGTGGGTCACCAGGCCGTCCAGGGCCTTGGCGCTGCCTTGGCCGGTGATCATGAACTCGCCCATGTGGCAGATGTCGAAAATGGAAGCCTTGGTGCGGGTATGGGTGTGCTCGGCAAGGATTCCGGAGGGATATTGGACCGGCATGTCGTACCCCGCGAACGGGGCCATCTTGGCGCCCAGTTCCTTGTGCCGCTCGGTCAGCGGGGTGGTCAGCAGGCTGGTGTTCACTGTCGGCTCCTGGCAGGTTCTGATTTCGGTTTGTCGGACGGATGCGTCACTTTAATGGTCCTACATCGATTGGCTTGAAATTACAACATAATAAATGCTAAGTTTGCATATTTCAACACCCGATCCGCGTTGACATCGGTCCTGTTTTAAACGTAGCAAAGAAAAAACTTTCAGTGAATTCCGATCCATTCCCAAAGGCAGGGAGAAGACCCGATGCAGAAGAAGGACCAATGCCCGCGGGCCAAAATCAACGCCAGCCACTGTACCTGCACCTACTCCTGCGACAAGCACGCCCTGTGTTGCGAATGTCTGCATTACCATCGCCAGCGGGACGAACTTCCGGCCTGCTATTTCACCAAGGAAGAAGAGCGTACGTACAACCGCAGCATCGCCTTCTTTGTCCAACGCCGCTACGGCAAGTGACGGACCCGGCCGGGCCGCGTCCATACGGGCGCTTCTGATCACGTTTTCGTTCCTGTTTCCGTTGTTCCACAACATCCCATGGTGCGCTATGCACCTCTGAATCCACGAGGATGACATGACTTGGAATCCATCCGTCACCGCCGGGCTCCTGGCCGACACCGTCGGGGTGGTGCGCAACGCCGGTCGGATCGTGGCCGCCAACATCGACCTGGACAAAAAGGTCCGACGCAAGGGGCGCATCGACCTGGTCACGGAGATCGACGTCAAGAGCGAGGAATATCTCAAGGAACACCTGTCCCGCCTGGTTCCCAAGGCCGGGTTCCTGGCCGAGGAGAGCTCCGAGGACCAGAGCCCCAAAGGCGATCCCCAGGACCTGGTCTGGATCATCGATCCCGTAGACGGCACCACCAACTATGCCCACGGCCTGCCGTCCGTGGCCGTGTCCGTGGCCTTGTGGGACCAGGGGCGTCCCGTGCTGGGCGTGGTGGACCTGCCCGTGCTGGGCGAGGTGTTCGCGGCCCATGCCGGGGGCGGTGCCTTTCGCAACGGCGATCCCATCCGGGTGACCAAGACCAAGGATCTGGAGCTCAGCCTGCTGGGCACGGGCTTCCCCTATGCCATCGAGGAGTACCTTCCCGAGATATTGGGTAATTTCGAGTCGCTGCTGCCCAAGGTGCGGGGCATCCGTCGTTCGGGCGCGGCCGCCCTGGACCTGGCCTACGTGGCCTGCGGCCGATTCGACGGGTTCTACGAGAGCGGGCTCAAGCCCTGGGACACCGCGGCCGGAATGCTCCTGGTCACCGAGGCGGGCGGCCGGGTGAGCCGGTACGATGCGGACCAGGAGTACGTGCTGGGCGAACAGAGCATCCTGGCCTCCAACGGCCTGATCCACCAGGCCCTGTCTGGCCTGTTGCAGGAAAAGGGCGCCTGAATCAGGCGTGGTCCCAGGTGGGGAAGGGCAGGCCCAGGTCCACCAGATGCAGCAGGCCCGGGGTCATGAGCTCCCGGAACTCGCGCACCAGGCAGGTCAGTTCGTCTCCCCCGTAGTAGTAGCCTTCCTCCACCTCGTCCGGCTTGGGCTTGGGCGTCTGCGGGACGCGGCCCGTGGAAAAGACCGAGGTCCAGCCCGTGCCGGCCTCGGGTCCGGGCGGGATGTCGCGGATCAGGCGGAGCCGCTCCAGGTGCAGGCCCAGCTCCTCCTTCAGGGCGCGGATGGCCGCGTCCAGGGTGGCCTCCCCGGACAACACGTGCACCCGGGCGGACACGTCCCAGCGGCCCGGATAGATGCGCTTGCTCCGGCTGCGTTTTTGGAGGTATAATTTGTTGTCCTGGTTGAACAACAGCACCAGGGCGGTGCGGTGGGCCAGCCGCTGGCGATGGACCTCGCCCAGGGGCAGGCTGGCCAGGGGCCGGTTGTTCCGGTCCATGACCTCCACCAGGCTCTGCTCCTTGGTCTCGGAGGGGCTCTGTTGACGGGAAAACAGGGTCTTCATCGGCGCTCCGTCACAGCCTATAGCCCGACCGGCCGCAAGAATCCAGAGGCACGCTTGGACAGACAGACATTCACCCCCAACATTCGGCGTTTGGGCAAAGGCGACGTGGACGAGGTCCTGCGCCTGGAGGGAATGTGCTTCGCCTACCGCTGGAACAGGGACCAGTTCCTGCGCGGCCTGGACGCCGGGGCCTTCCACGTCCTGGGGATGGAGCAGGGGGGCGAGCTGATCGCCTACCTGGCCTACAGCGTGGTGGCCAGGGAAATGGAGATTCTCAACCTGGCCGTGACCCCGGACCAGCGGCGTCAGGGGCTGGCCTCGCTCCTTTTGGCCGCCATGCTGGAGGATTGCCTGCGGCGCAAGGTCGGGCATGGGTTCCTGGAGGTCAGAAAATCCAACCAGGCGGCCATTGACCTGTATGGTAAATTCGGGTTTAAAAAGGTGGGTGAACGTAAAAAATACTATCCGGACACCGGGGAAGACGCCCTGGTATTGCGGATAGACCTGTAAACCAGGGCCGGCTCCGCGGGGGTGAGCCGCCGCAAGGGGGAGGGTATGCGATACATCGACCAGCTGGACCTGCAGGGCAAGCGTGTTCTCATTCGCGTGGACTTCAACGTTCCCCTGGACAACGGGCATATCACGGACGACAACCGCATCCAGGCCGGGGTCGAGACCATCCAGTACGCCCTGGACCACGGCGCTTCCGTGGTGGTCTGCGCCCACCTGGGCAGCCCCAAGGGCAAGGTGGTGCCGGAGCTGTCCCTGGCCCCGGTGGCCGCCCGGCTGTCCGAGCTGCTGGGCCTGCCCGTGCCCCTGGCGCCCGAGTGCATCGGCCCGGAGACCGAGGCCCTGTGCGCGGCGCTCAAGCCCGGCCAAGCGCTCATGCTGGAAAACCTGCGCTTCCACGCCGAAGAGACCGGCAAGACGCCTGAGGACCGGGGCGATTTCGGCAAGAAACTGGCCGCCTTGGCTGATATCTACGTGTTCGACGCCTTTGGCGTGTCCCACCGGGCCAACGCCTCGGTGGTGGACGTGCCTCGCGCGGCCAAGGTCTGCTGCGCCGGGTTCCTGCTCAAGAAGGAGTGGCGCTACCTGGGCGAGACCCTGTCCAACCCCGAGCACCCATACACGGCCGTGTCCGGCGGGGCCAAGGTGTCCACCAAGCTGGCCGTGCTCACCCATCTGCTGGGCAAGCTGGACCATCTGATCATCGGCGGGGCCATGGCCAACACCTTTCTCATGGCCCAGGGGCACGACGTGGGCGCGTCCCTGGTGGAAGCGGACCTGGTGGACGCGGCCAAAGAGATCCTGGACACGGCCGCTGCCAAGGGCACGGCCCTGCATCTGCCCACGGACGTGGTTCTGGGCAAGAGCGTGGACGACACCGAGCCCCTGGCCACCGTGGACGTGGATTCCATTCCCAAGGACGCCATCATCCTGGACATCGGGCCCAAGAGCGCGGCCGCGTTCGCCCGGGTGCTGGCCGAATCGCGGACCGTGGTCTGGAACGGTCCCATGGGCCTGTTCGAGACCCCGGCGTTCGTCAACGGCACCCTGACCGTGTGCAAGGCCATGGCCGACAACCAGGAGGCCGTGATCATCGTGGGAGGCGGGGACACCGACGCCCTGGTGCACCAGGCCGGTCTGACCAAGGCCTTTGACTTCATATCCACGGGCGGCGGGTCCTTCCTGGAATTCCTGGAGGGCAAGGAATTGCCAGGTCTCAAAGCCCTGAAGGAGTGTTCTGAGAAATGATGCAGCTCATGGCCGCCAACTGGAAGATGTTCAAGACCAGAAGCGAGGCCCGGGCCACGGCCCAGGCCCTGGCCGACACCCTGGGCGCCGCGCCCCAGGGACGAGAGGTGCTGGTCATCCCGCCCTTCACCGCGGTGGCCGAGGTGGCTGCCGCGTTCCAGGGCAAGCCGGGCTTCCTGTGCGGAGGCCAGAACTTCTACCCGGCTGACAAGGGCGCGTTCACCGGGGAAATCTCCCCGGGCCAGCTCCTGGATGCGGGGGCCGCCTGCGCCCTGACCGGGCATTCCGAGCGCCGCCACGTGCTGGGCGAATCGGATGAATTCGTAGGTGAGAAAACAAGTTACGGGCTCAATAGCGGGCTATCCATCATCCTGTGCATCGGCGAGAAGATCGAGGAGCGCAAAGCCGGCCAACTGCAGGCTGTTTTGGAGCGGCAAATGGCCGCCGGGCTCAAGGACGTGCCCGACGACGTGGACCCGGCCAGGCTGTCCGTGGCCTACGAGCCTGTCTGGGCCATTGGTACGGGCGAGGTGGCCCAGCCCTCGGACATCGTGGAGGCCCACGGCCTGGTCCGTTCCTGGCTCAAGGAACGCTTCGGGGGCAAGGCCTTGGAAATCCGCATCCTGTACGGCGGATCGGTCAAGCCGGACAACGCTTCCGAGATCATGGGCCTTGACAATGTGGATGGTGTGCTGGTAGGAGGCGCGAGCTTGGAGGCCGAAAGCTTCAGCCGCATCGTGACGGCCTAGGCGCGGCCTTGCAAGCAAGCGAAACCCAAGAGGAAGAACAACGTGGAAACCCTGATCCTGACCGTACACATCATCGCCTGCCTGTTGCTCATCGTGGTCGTGCTTTTGCAGACCGGGCAAGAGGGTATGGGCGTCATCTTCGGCGGCGGAAGCTCGACCATGTTCGGCGCTTCGGGCGCCGGCGGCCTGCTGGTCAAGGTCACGGCCACTTTGTCCGCGGTGTTCCTGCTTTCCTCGCTCCTGTACAACATCCTGAGCTCGCAGGAATCCACGTCGGCCATCAGCGACGAGCTGACCAAGGCCGCCACCGAAACCGCGCCCGCCGCGGCCACCCCGCCGGAAGGCGTGGAGACCGACGCGGTTCCGGCCGGAGAGCCTGCGGGGAACGCGCAATAACCACTCGCCGAGGTGGTGGAACTGGTAGACACGCTATCTTGAGGGGGTAGTGGGAGAAATCCCGTGGGGGTTCGAGTCCCCCCCTCGGCACCATACAGAGCGCAAGCCCTTGGAATCACGTAAGTGACCCAAGGGCTTCTTCTTTTTGCCTTCCCAACTGGTACACCGAGGTGGTACACCGGAGGGCATGAAGGACATGGCAAAGTATCCCCGACTTCACCACAGGGGCAGCCGCTACTACATCCGGGTAAAAGTGCCCATGGACCTCCAGGCCCACCTGGGCAAGCGGGAGATCAAGTACAGCCTGGGCACGAGCAACTACCGGGAGGCCGTGGAACGCCTCGGGGTGGAGTCCCTGAAGGTGGACCAGGAGCTTGCCCAGGCCAGACGCAGGGTCGAGGCCAAGCCTGTTGACGACTTGAGCGAGACCGAGATGGAGCGGCTTGCGGCCATCGTCTACCACGATCAGCTACAGGAGGACGATGAGAGGCGGCGTGGTGGGCTGATGGGGACCAAGTATTCGGAATACGAGGAATTACTCCTCACCCTGGAGCTAGAGTACGCGAAGCGGTGCGGCCAGAATGACACCTGGAGCATCGCGCCATACACCACCGAACTCTTGGCCGACCACGGCATTACCCTGGACCAGAACAGCCAAGCCTTCCACGTCCTCGCCAAGAAGCTGCTGGAGGCACTGGTGCGGGCCAACAAGGCCATGCGGGAGCGGCTCACCGGGGAGGTGGTCCCGACCCCTCCAGTCCCACCACGGCCCGCGACATCTAATACCGTCGGCACTGGCTACAGTATTCAAGGCCCCACCATCCTCCAGGTGTTCGAGATGTGGGCCACCGAGCATAAGGCCGGGGGCGGGCCACAGAAGACCACCGTTGACTACGGGCTTCAGATCCGGCGGTTCGCTGAACTCCATGGGGACATGCCCGTTGCCGAGATCACCAAGGCCCACGTGCGCGACTTCAAGGACGCCATGCTCCGGCTTCCGGTGCGAAGGGGCAAGCGGTGGGACGGCCTGACGGTACCCCAGGTGCTGGAGAGGACGGGAGATGACCAGACCCTCCAATGCCTGTCCCCCATGACGGTCAATGGCAAGTGCCTCGGTGCGATAGGGGCGGTCCTGGGCTGGGCAGAGGACAACGACTACATCCCCCACAACCCAGCCTCCGGGGTCAAGGTGAAGGGGGCCAAGGTCACAGCCGACCCGCGCCTTTCATACTCCATCGACGACCTGAACATGATCTTCCGGTTCCCCATCTTCACCCAGGGAGAACGTCCCAAGGGCGGGGCAGGGGAGGCGGCGAAGTGGCTGCCGTTGCTGGCCCTGTTCACCGGGGCGAGGCTGGAGGAACTGGGGCAACTCACCACTGACGACCTTAAGGAGGAGCGCGGCGTCCGCTACCTGGACCTGACCAGCATCGTGGAGGGCAAGCGCAGGAAGACCGAGTCCTCCAAGCGGCGTGTCCCGATCCACCCTGAACTGGTCCGGCTCGGGTTCCTCCGGTACGTGGAAGGGATCGGGGAAGGGCGGGTATTCCCTGAACTGGTCTGGTCCGAGGAGAAGTGGACCGGACGCTGGTCCAAGTGGTGGGGCCGCTACGCCAGGAAGCACGGCCTCACTGATCCGCGCAAGGTCTTCCACTCATTCCGGCACACCATCAAGGACGCATTCAGGGAGGCCGGGGTAGAGGAGCAGGTGGGCGATGCCATCACCGGCCATGCCCCGAAGACCGAAGGCCGGAAGTACGGAAGCTCCCAGTACCCCCTTGCCCAGCTTGCCGAGGGCATCAAGAAGGTGGAGTACCCTGGCCTGGACCTGTCCCATCTTAAGTAGAGCCTTTGTCATCTATGAGGTGGATTCGAATTCCCTTTGGTGCCTGGGGCGATCGAAACTCATATTCAACGCCTTCGGATGTGGTGCCCTTTGATATCAAGATCGGTTTATTGTCTTTTTGGGGTTGTTCTATCGGATGTTGAAGGTGATAGTGGTGGTGTATCTCTGTACTACCTGGTTTAGAACATTGCGAGAGTAGGGCCGATATCACCATTAATATTAGGGTTAGGAATGCATAGATTTCTGATCTTGTCTGCGGAATCAGCTTGGTCAGGGCACCCAAGTGAGGGACGGATTCATTAATCTTTTCGACTAATTGATCGCGGTTGACATCCTCTGAATTCTGCGCTTGTTGAAATATTAATTGAAGGCGCTGAAGCACCAATACGGTTGCTTCAGGACCAGCAAGCAGCTTCAGCCCAGCCTCGACAACACTCCACTTCCCATCGAGGATATTCGCAAACCCGCCACAATTAGGGCACGTTTGAACGTTGCCCTTCATAACACCTGTTGCATTCGGTCCCAATGCAATTGCACTCGGAAAGAGCAAGCCACAGTGTTTGCAATGGGCAGGAATCCGTTCTGTTTTCATCTATGCCTCGCGTTCCATATTTAATCTTAAATAACGTCTTTGTTCTGAATGGACAAGCTGCCATTGTCTGTTTGCTCTAGCCGTAAAAAAATCAATAACTTCGGAAAATAAGCTGTCCTCAAATATAAGGCCCACTACCAAGAGGAGCAACGGCCTGAATAAAGGTTGCACTCCCAAGAGAAGCGGATGGGGACCGCTTTACGTACACAGACACATCCGGCTGGGGCAGGGCACGGAGAGGTGCCCGGATCATCAACCACAACCATCCGAGGGACCACATGAACGACGAACAAGAAGCCCGGACCAAGCTGGTCCAGGTGAAGGACATCCAACGCAACCCCGACTACCAGATCAGGGGCAAGCTCGACCGGGGCACGATCCACCGGTACGCCACAGCCTACAAACAGGGGAGCGAGTTGCCCCCGATCACTGTGGCGAAGGTGGGCCAGGGGCTGCTGCTGGTGGACGGCTGGCACCGCCTCTACGCCATGGCGAGCCTTGGTTGGAACGCCGTAGAGGTGGAGATCATCGAGACCACGGAGCGGGATGCCCTGTGGCTGGCGGCAAGCGCCAACCTCAACCACGGCCTACCACTCAAGAGCAGGGAGTACCGAAAGGCCTTCAAGGCCTACATCCGGGCAGGACAGAACAGACTCCCAGGTGGGCGGCTCAAGTCCTACCGGGACATCGCTACGGACCTTGGTGGGCACAAGTCCCATGGCACCATTCGCAACTGGATGAGACGGGACTTTCCCCGGACCTTTGAGAGGATGGGCGGGAATGAGGAGGCCCACGGAGGCAAGGGACTGCCCGAAAAGGAGGAGGCACCGACCATGAAGGAAGCAGCAGAAGAATACCTGGACATGGCCTACGCCGCCATCCGGTCCATCAAGAGCGAGGAAGAGCGGACCGCCATAGCGGACCGGCTAGGCAAGATGGCAACGGACATCTGGGATGGAAAGCTACAGGAGCCTGAACAGCTTGACTCCTGGGATCACTTCAGCGGGTCAGGGGAAGCCCTGGTCACCGCCGATTTTTAAGCCGTGATTCTAGTTGGTTGCGCCGAATCTGTTCAAATTGAACAGTAGAAGTAACAAGATTCCACGGCAACACACGCCACGTCTGGCTTCCCAGCCTTCTCCCGAGCAATTTGTACATCATTCACAGCCGCCATTGCGGCAGTGTGTTTCCTCTCCTCCCAGGTGGGCGGCGGTCTTCCCTCGGCTGCCGTCCACCGTGGAGGGGTGGGCTGTTTTCGGTCTACAAATGCGAGTGGTTATATCGCTACAAGGAGGATCGAATTTCCCCCCGTGGCCCCGTCCATCTGTCCTGGGCAGACAATGCCACCGGACGGGAGGCTATGGACCGGGCCGGATCATCTAAATATGGTTCCATCCTGGGCATGTCTCACAAGGTACACCTTGGGCAACACGGGGGAGACCGACTGCAAGGCCCTGTTCTCCGTGTCTCACAACCTCATGAATGAATTTCTTGACACGTCTTCCCAGAAGGTCTAGACCTTGTGCAACTCAACCCGCACAGGAGGACACGAGACATGACCAACATCGGCTACATCCGCGTCAGCAGCCTGGACCAGAACACCGACCGCCAGCTTGACGGCGTGGCCCTGGACGAGACCTTCACCGAGAAGGCCAGCGCGGCCACCACGAAGCGGCCCAAGCTGGAGGAGTGCCTTCGCTACGTGAGGAAGGGCGACACCTTGCACGTCCATTCCATCGACCGTCTGGCCCGCAACCTGGAAGACCTCCTGTCCCTGCTCAAGGCCCTGACCGGCAAGGGCGTGGCCGTGCAGTTCCACAAGGAGCGGCTGACCTTCACCGGAGAGGACAACCCCTTCCAGACGCTGCAACTCCAGATCATCGGAGCCGTGGCCCAGTTCGAGCGGGCCATCATCAAGGAGCGGCAGCGCGAGGGCATCGCCAAGGCCCAGGCCAAGGGCAAGCACTGCGGCAGGACGGCCAAGCTCACGCCGGGACAGGTGGATGAGATCAAGGCAAGGGTGGAGGCTGGGGAGGAAAAGAAGGCCCTGGCCCAGGAATACGGGGTCAGCCGCCAGACGCTCTACCGGGCCATCGGGTAAGGTGGGTTAGATTGTGTGTCTTTTCCTCTTGGAGGGGATCAGTTTTTTTTCAAGGCAACTTGTACGGAGGCCACTTGTTGAAGGGCGTATCCCTATGTTCCTTCGCGTTCTTCTATCTCATCTTCTATCTCATCAAGTTCCTCTTCCAACCAGTCAGCGGCTTCGTTGAGCAACAGAAGGCCGTCCTCGCCGTCCTTCATGATGATCGAGACCTCAATGTGTTCATCATGCTCCCCGTGACTTTTCCAACTGAAATCCGGCAGTCCCTCACCTTCCTTGAGGAGATCGTTTCTGGTTGGATTGATGAATGCTGTAAACCAAGTATCCTCATCTGAATCATCTTTCCATTCCTCCCAATGCTCCGCAATGATTTCTGCGGCGATGGGGCTTGTTTTAGCGTCCTTGTTGTGCAGGACGTTTCCAACACTTCGGAGATCGGTAACAGCAGCTACCCAAAGGGCCTCCCAGTCATATGGGTTCCCAGCCTCCAACGATTCGATGGCTCGCCGCGCCCTTGCAAGAACATCACGCGCTTTCAACATGCTACATCACACTGCCGTTGCTGATTTTAGTCCATTTCTGTCTTGCCCATTTTCTTTGCGGCCTTGCGGTCGATCTCAGCTTCAACATTGCCCAACTTGCAGCGCACATTGGACGCAGAACCAAAGAGAGCCGAAGCCACCACGTCGGCCGCGTTCTTTTTATCACTTTTTGTAGTCCCATCCGCCACGTACAATTCTCTGCTCAAGGCCTCAAGCATCTCTGGAGGAATTTCGGTATCCGTCACTCCATACCACTCAAGAGCAAATTCACTGAGCCAAGTGGCACGGTCCATGTCTAGTATTTGCCGCTTGTTGCGAAATTCTTCGGCAGCATGTCGCTCAAACCAGTCCATGTTCCAACGTAGATAATAGATGAGCGAGGTGAAGAACACGACACCAGCAATTGCAACGCGTGCAATGAGCACGATCTTGGTCCATGGGTCAGTGGTTTCCTCTTTTACCAACAACCACAGAAAAATTCCGAACGCCACAAGAGCACCGAAAATGACAAACAGAAACAGTTTGTGTACAGGTCTTCTTTTGGCTTGTGTTCCTTTGGTCAGGATGAACTCGTCTTCTCTGTGCTTCAACTCCTCGCGGATTTGGATCCTGGTCTTTCGCCTTTCATCCGTGTTGTTTAGCGCTTCAAGTTTATTCTCCCAGTCTTCAAGTTTCTTCTTCGTTTCTTGCCTTGTGCGCTCCCACTCATCATACTCCTCTTGTTGGGCCTTCATCCTTTGTTTGTGTTCTTCTTCAAGAACACGTGACTTCAGGATCAATTGTTCTTCCAGCTCGGCTTGCCTTTGTTGGTAGTTCTCCTGTTGCTTGGCTTCAAATTCTTGGAGCCGTTCAAAAAAATTGTCCGCTACTCCCTCAAGACGAGTCAATTCTTGTTCGCGCGATTTGTAGTGTGATTTAAGATCAGGACCCAGAATCTGATTTGTTCCTTCTGCACCGTCTACAGCACCAAGTCCTTTTCGGACCAAAGACACAAACAATGAAATGCGTTCTTTCCATTTGTCCTCTGGGTCAACACCGATACCACTAAATTGAAACGTGGCTTTCGGAGCAGTTTTGTTGTCGGTTGACAGGGGATTGGAATATACGAAATGCCCTTCATTAGGTTCAGCAAAGGCAATTCTAACCAATCGCAATAATGAACTGGAATTATTTTGAATAATGCCCTTTAGTGGCCTCGTCCCACTAAACTCATTCAGGGCAAAAGGGTGCTCTTCAGTGATATGCCTAAACCCGCAGTTGATGCTCTTCGGCTTCAGTTTAGCCCTTTCAATTGCCTCTTGAATGGTTTTTAGAACCTTGACATCTGGCTGTGGCAAAACGTGACATGTGTAGTCGGCATATTGCATATCAGTCCCTTTGTTTTTGGTTCAAATGGGGAATACCAGTTTTGCGAACCGAAGTCACGAACCCAGGAGTAAGGGGAGGTTATATTGTTACTTGCCAACTGCTACCCCAAACTGGTACACCAAGGCTCACAACCGAAGGCAAAAAGCCAAATGATTTCAAGGTATGAGGCGGGAGATGCGGGAATCCCCCCCTCGGCACCATTTGGCTTCAAGCCCCGGATGATTTCGGTCGTCCGGGGCTTTTTGCTCCTCGATTCGTTCATTCATCTGTCTTGAATTATAAGACAGCTCAAAGTTTCAGTTTGCCAATGTCATACTATCATCAAGAAATCAGGTGGTTATAAATAATGGCACTATACTTGCTGTAATAAATCAAGAGAAAACGCAAAAATAACAGATGGCTACTAACCGATAAAGGAATATTCGAAGCTGCTATTGCCGGCTCGATCTACAGTATCGGCGGGAGAGAACGGAATCATCATTCAAATCGCAATAACGCATGGCCCAGGGGTCGCTTGCCCTGGATGAATGTTGAGAACAGACGTCTTGAAAAAGTGGAATATACAGCAATCAGTAAAGTAAACGTATAGTGATCGGGACTAAAGAGAAGGAGTGGGACATGAAAAGGATCGTACTTGTACTGTTGGTTTTGGCATGCATGGCGGGCACGGCCCATGCCTCGCTGTGGGAGCTCACCGCCAAGTCTGAAGCCTATAACGTTTCCGACTTTTCCATCGTGTTCAACGTTGTCGATGAAACCAACAAGGTCGTCAGCTTCGACGACGTTGTATCGTTCAGCGGCGTGACCATCACCACGTCCAGTACAAATTTTTACAGTAAGCTGAAAGGGTTGCCGGCCAAGAATATCGACGATTTCACCTTGTTGCAGACGAACCTCTCTTCCTCCTCCAATTTCTGGTTGTTCGTGGGAATATCAATCAGAGAACACAATTGGTCTTACTCCGTGGCTCCGGTCACGTCCGCCACTCCCATCCCCGGGGCGGCCTGGCTGCTGGGCACGGGCGTGGCCGGACTGTTCGGCCTGCGCCGGAAGTTTCGCGCCTAAGCGCCATCCAGACAAACGACACGCAAGGGCCGCCCTTTGGGTGGCCCTTGCCGTTTTTTCTCCGCATTGCAGGCGAAATAACCGCACCGGCTTGCCTCGTTCC
Organism: Desulfovibrionaceae bacterium; assembly: GCA_963666895.2. Taxonomy (GTDB): domain Bacteria; phylum Desulfobacterota; class Desulfovibrionia; order Desulfovibrionales; family Desulfovibrionaceae. The sequence goes on from CAXXNS010000002.1 coordinate 106,189, forward strand.
CGGCGTTCACGTATATTCTGATGCTGGAATACCGTACAGAGAGGCATGCCCATGAACATCCAAGCGGCCCGGGAACGCGGCGTATCGCGAATGAGGCTGAGCGACGGCCGGAAGGTCTACGTTCGCACCTCGTCCGATACCAAACCCGAGATTCCCGGTTTTGTCATGGACAAATGGCAGAGGATCATCGATCTGCTTGAGGATGTCCTGAACATGCCGTACGCCGTCATGCTCAAGGCTGGGCAAGAGAATCTCCACCTTTTGCTCAAGAACACGGGGCCCGATGGCCCTTTCAATAAGCACGACAAGGTTCCCCTGGGTGCTGGCGTGTATTGTGAAACCGCCATCATTTCCGACAAGGTGCTTCATGTGCCGGACGCCACGAGGGACGAGGCCTGGAAAAACGGCCCCAACGCCGAGGCAGGCCTGGTCTCGTACGTGGGCACCTGCCTCAAATGGCCGGACGGCGAGGTGTTCGGCACCCTTTGCTGCCTGGGCGACGAGCCGTGCCTGCTGCCCGAGAAGACCCTGGACACCATGGCCTTGTTTCGGGCCATCGTGGAGACCGACCTGGAGCTGCTCGTTGAAAAGCGGGATATCAAAAACCTGAGCGAGGCCAACGACGTCACCGTGCGCGAGCTTCACCACCGCATCAAAAACCACCTGAACATGATCACCAACATCATGCAGCTGGGATCCTTCCTGGAGCTGTCCACCGTTGAGGACTTCACGAAGTTCAACGAGGATATGGAGCACCGCATCCGGGCCGTGGCCGAGCTGCACACCCTGCTTGCGTACGGCGCCCGGGAGTCCTTGTCCCTGGCCGACTACCTGGGAAAGGTGGTCTCGGCCTTGGTTTCCACGGTCTCGGAGACCGGCATTGAGGTGAACCTGCTCCTGGAGCCCGTGATCGTGGACTCCAGGCAGTTCATGAACTACGGCATCATCATCAACGAGCTGATCACCAATTCCATCAGCCACGCCTTTCAGGGCATGGACAATCCCAGGATTGAATTGTCCATGCGCAAGGCCGACGACGACTTTGTCCTGCGCTACAAAAACAACGGTCCCGGCCTGCCCGAGCCCGTAACCATCGGGCAGGCCAAGTCTATCGGCATGCAGCTCATCTCGAATCTGACCGAGCAGATGCGGGGCACCCTTGAAATCGACAATGATTCCGGGGCGCGGTTCACTTTCGTCTTTCCCTGCCGGCCGTGTTGATCCTCCGGCCCTAGGCGGCCAGCTTCTTGTCCATGTGGATGGCCACGGCCGTGGTTCCGTCCATGCCCTTGCGCTGCTCCAGCCCGGCCGGGACAAAGCCCTGGTCCGCGTAGAAGAGCAGGGCCGAGGTGTTGTCGTTGTACACCGTGGCCCGAAGCGTGAGCGCGTTGTGGTTGGTCTTGGCCTTTTCGGCCATGACCTTCACCAGGTAGGCGCCCACTCCCTTACGGCGCAGTTCCGGGTCCACCACCATGTTGCCCAGGGCGCATACGCCGCCGGTCTGGCAGGAGAAGAAGTTGGCGTATCCGGCCAGCTGGTCCTCCAGCAGGATCACGGTCGGATCCTCGCGTTCCAGGGCCACTTCCAGCAACTGCCTGCTTTCCAGGGGATGGTTGGCGGCCGGGAACATGTGGAAGAGTTCCCGTTCGTTCTGCGGGAAGGCGCAGATGCCCTGGGCGTCCGTGGGCCGGAGTTCCCGGAAGGAAAGCCCGGCCTGGGTTTCCACGGTGACTTCCTTAGAGTCCGAGGGCGTCAGGCCGGTCAGGGCCTCCCCCTTGGGCTGGGTGACCATGGAGATGAGCCCGGCCCCGAAGATGCAGGCCACGCCGCAGATGGAGAAGGCCAGGGGGAAGTCGTTCATGTCGCCCAGGATGCCGCCCAGGAAGGGTCCCAGGATGCCGCCCACGCCGTAGGACAGGAAGATGTACGGATAGTTTTGTCCCACACGCTTGGTGCCGAAGGTGTCCGCGGTGATGGTGGGGAACAGGGCGAAGTTGCCGCCGAAGTTGAACCCGATGAGAGCCGCGCCCAGGAACAGCGTGGCCGGATTGCCGGCCATGGCCGTGAAGGCGATGATGACCACGCCCTGGGTAGCGGTCATGATCAGGATGGAGCGCTTGCGGCCCAGCTTGTCGGACAGCATGCCCCAGGCGATGCGGCCGATGCCGTTGGCCAGGGAGAAGAATACGGCCATGGCCGTGCCCGCCACCGCGCTGGCCGCCTCCGGGCTCATCCCGGCGTTGGTCAGGGCCTCGATGGGGTAGAGCTTCATCAGGCCGATGGACATGAGCCCGGCCCCGGCCGAGATGGTGAAGGTCAGAAAGATCAAGTAAAACTGGGGGGTTTCCAGCATCCGGCCAACGGTGAATTCTTCACCGCCGTTGCTTTTCCCGCTGGCTTCGGGCGGCACATAGCCCTCAGGCACCCAGTCCTTGGGCGGCATGACCATCCAAATCCCGCCCAAGAGCACGAGCCCGGCGAATGCCAGGCCGTAGATGCTGAAGGTAGCGGCCAGCCCCAGGCTGGCGATGAGGTTGCCCCAGGCCCCGGCCAGCTTGACCCAGGCCATGGCCCCGAACCCGAACCCGGCCACGGCCAGACCGGTGATCATGCCCTTTTTGTCCGGGAACCAGCGCATGCCCACGGCAATGGGCACCACGTACCCCATGCCGATGCCCGCGCCGCCTATGAAGCCCACGGACACCGTGACCACGAGCAGGTTGGTGGCGCCGAGCAGCCCGGCCATGAGGTAGCCCAGGCCCAGCACCAGGCCGCCGATCCAGACCAGCTTGCGCGGCCCCCAGACCGGCAGCTTGCGCCCGGACCAGACCATGACCACGGCGAAGGTGACCAGGCCCACGGAAAATACCATCTGGGTCTGGAGCTTTGTCCAGCCCGCGTCGATCAGGCTGGGCGTGAACACGGACCAGGCATAGATCGCACCTAGGCATACCTGGATGAGCACGGCTCCGAGCACCACCAGCCAACGACTGCGTACACGTTCCTTGTCCATATCCCCCCCAAACCTCCGTAAAAAGAATTCGGGAGACCATACAGGAACATGTATTTGGTTGCCAGCCGGAAGCCCGTCAACGGTCGAATCGGGCGTATAAACGGACGAAACAGGCCTGTGGTTTGACCATTCCCTTGCCCTGTGGCAGATCATAAGCATACTGATCCATCAAGGAGCCGGTCATGGAATCGGTGGTGCTGGAAATACGCACGGGCACTCCCTGCATCGTTGAGCCGCAAGGCATAGGCGAGCGGTTCAAGTCCGTTTTCATAGGCCTGGAGACCGGCCGGTACTGCATCATCAAACCCCCCACCGGACAGTCCCTGCTGGAGCACCTCTACGCGGAAAAGCCTTGCATTGTGCGCTTCCTGGACTGCAACGGCGTGCTCTGCGGCTTCCGCACCCAGGTCCAGGCCCTGGTGCAGAGGCCGCACAAGCTGTTGTTTTTGGACTATCCCGAGGCCTTGGAGACCTTGAGCGTACGCAAGGAAAACCGGGTGGATTGCTTCCTGCCGGCCTTCATCGAGGTCAAGGGCGCCACCCTGAGCGGGCACATCGTCAACCTCTCGGCCGGAGGTTTCCGGTTTTCCAAGCGCGAGGAGACCGGGGACCGCGGGTTCAAGGGGCTGGAGGGCGATCGCATCGAGTGCAAGTTCAGCCTCATTGACGAGCCCGTGCGCGAGTTCAATCTCCAGGGCGAGGTCAAAGGCGTGGGGTTCGTGGATGGGAAGACCGTGATCAAGGCCGAATTCGTCGATCTGGACGGCGAAGTGCACACCGCGCTGGACCAGTTCGTCGCCGAGGTCTCCGAACACCTCAATCCGTCCTGCGATATTGACGGGGCTCCGGTCTAGGCCGGTTTCTTCTTCATCAGCACCAGGGAAAAGTAGTGGGGCGCGTCCGGGACCTGGTCCAGATCCCGGTATACTGCCTCGCCGTCCAGGCCCAGCCGGGTCACGAAGCAGGAGTTGTCCATCAGATCCAGGTCGCGCAATGTATCCCGTATCTGCCCGAAGTTGCGGTAGGCCTTGAGCACGGCCGCATTATCCGCGCACTCCAGGTGTCCGCGCAGTTCGTCGGAATCCCGAACCCCGGAAAGCACCAGCAGGTTTTCCCCGGACTCGGCCAGCACCGTATTGGTCCTGGCTGCGGCCGCCTGGAACGAGGTGATGCCGGGTACGGACTGGATGGGCACATCCGGCTCCATAGCAAGCAATGTACGTACCAGGTAGGCGAAGGTGGAGTAGAGCAGCGGGTCGCCCAAGGTCAGGAAGACCACGTCCTTTGACCGCCTGAGCGGCATGAGCACGCGCCGGGCGTTGTCCTGCCAGGCCCGCTCCAGAACGGCCTGGTCCCGGGTCATGGGGAATCCCAGCATTTCCACCTGGGCGTCCGGAGCCAGGTGCGGCCTGGCAATGGACAGGGCCAGGGAGGAGTCGTTTTTGGTGGAGGCCGCGGCAAAGACCGTGTGGGCCCGGCCCAGAAGACGGGCGGCCTTGAGGGTCAGGAGTTCCGGATCGCCCGGCCCCACGCCGACACCGTACAGGGTTCCAAAGGGTTGAATCATTGGGATTCCTTGAGGTTGAAACAAGAAGGATGAAGAAAACGGGCCAGCTCCTCCACGGCCTGCACCGAGCGCGGGCCGGGCCTGGAGTACAGGGCCTCGTCCACGGTGATTACGCGGCCGATCCGTACGGCCTGGAGATCCTGGAACAGGGGGCGATCATCCAGGGGCAGGGGAGCCGGGTTCATGGGGCCGCGCTGGATCAGGTAGACGTCCGGGTCCAGGCGCAGGAGTTCCTCCTCGGACAGCCTGGCCAACTTGCCCGGGTTGGCTACCGCGTTGACCCCGCCGGCCCGGTCCATGATCTCGCTGACCATGGAGTCGTGTCCGGCCAGGAGCAGGTTGGGATAGCGGACCTCGAAGGCCACGGAAGGGCGGTCCTCGATGTCCTGCAACGCCGCTTCCACGTTGGACAAACGTTGCCGGATGCCCAGGACGAGCCCGGCCGCCCGGTCTTCAGCGCCCAGGAGCGTGCCCACACGGGTCATGACCGAGAACAGGTCCGTGAACGAAGCGGGCTGGAACAAGGCCACGGGAATTCCTATGCGTTCCAGGTCCAGGGCCACCTCGGCCGCCTCGGCCCGTCCGGCCTGTTGCAGCACCAGGTCCGGGGCCAGCCCGGCGATGAGCTCCAGGTTGGGCCGCATGTGCGTGCCGATGCTGGGCAATTCCAGGATAGAGGCAGGCTCGCGGTCCGCCTGGGTCCGGGCCACCAGCACGTGCTCCAGGCCCAGGGCGGCCACTGTCTCGGCCAGACCGCCGTACAGGCAGACGACCCGCTGGGCCGGGGCGTCCAGACGCACCTGGCGGCCCAGGTCGTCGGTGATGGACACGGCCCCGGATTCAGCCCTGGTCGTGGCTGGAAAAACCCACAGGATCAACAGAATCGCCAGGCACAAGAAAGGCTTGCGGGCGACCCGTGACCGGATGGGCCGTGATGCGTATCTCGGTTTCATATATCTGTTCCAGGTTTTCCCTTGTAAATACGTTCTCTACCAGGCCTTCCAGCACGATTTGCCCCTGTTTGATGAACACCAGCCTGCGGCAGTAAAGCGCGGCCAGATTCAGGTCGTGGACCACGGCCAGGATGGTCCGGTCGTGCAGACCGGCCAGCAGGTCAAAGATGGCCATGCGCCGGGCCGGGTCCAGGTGCGAGGCGGCTTCGTCCAGCAGGAGCACCGGGGTGTCCTGGGCCAGGGCCCGGGCCACCAGGACCCGCTGTTGTTCGCCCCCGGACAAACGGGACACGGGCCGCTGGGCCAGCCGGTCCACGCCGGTCAGCCGCATGGCTTGGTCCACGGCCTGGCGGTCCTTGGGACCCAGGGAGCCCATGAACGGCAGCCAAGGATACCTACCCAACCGCACCAGGGTTTCCACCCGCATGTCGAACAGGGTATCAACATGCTGGGGAACAGTGGCCACAAGCTTTGCCAGGCATTTCGATTGAAAGCTATCAATGTTTTTGCCCTGGATGCGCGCCTTGCCCGAGCCCAGGGGCAGCACCCCGGACAACAGCCGGATGAGCGTGGTCTTGCCCGACCCGTTGGGCCCGAGCAGGCCCACGAATTCTCCTGGACTGATGTCCAGGTCCACGCCCTGGAGCACGTCCCGGCTGTTGTATCCGGCCCGCACGTTTTCCAGGACGATCACGACTCTTCCCCCAGTTCGGCCCGCTTGCGCAGCAGGATGCAGAAGAAGGGCCCGCCGAGCAGAGCGGTTATCACGCCCACGGGCAGCTCCGCGCCCCCGGACAGGACCACCCGGGCCAGCACGTCGGACCATAGCAGGAGCAGCCCTCCAGCCAGCAAAGAGGCCGGAAGCAGCCTGGAGTGCTCGGAACCGACCAGTATCCTTATCATATGGGGGACGATCAGGCCCACGAATCCGATGACCCCGGACACGGCCACCCCGGCCCCGGCGATGAGGCTGGCGGCCAGGAGCAGGACCATGCGCTTGCGGCCCGCGTCCAGTCCCAACTGCCGGGCCTGGACATCGCCCAAGGAGAGCAGGTCCAACTCGCGCCAGTGGGTCATGAGCGCGGCCGAACCGACCACGAACCAGGGCAGATAGACCAGGATTTCGGCCCAGGACCGGCCCTGCAGGCTGCCCATGATCCAGAACACGATGGCGGCCACGGATTCCTCGTTCACCGCCTTGACCAGGGAGATCAGGGCGGACAGGAAGGTGGCCGTGACGATACCGGCCAGGACCACGGTCTCCCGTCGCAGGCCGCCCTGGCTGCGCCCCAGGGCCATGACCACGGCCAGGGAGAGCAGGGCGCCCAGCAGTCCGGCCGCGGTCAGCCCGAATCCGGCCAGGCTGGCGCCCAGCCCCAGGCTGATGGCCAGGGACGCGCCGAACGCCGCGCCGCTGGACACGCCCAGGGTGAAGGGATCGGCCAGGGGGTTGCGTAGCAGGCCCTGGAACGCGGCGCCCGACAGGGCCAGACCCGCACCCAGACACCAGCTCAGGACCCCGCGGGCTAGGCGGATGTCCACCACCACGGTCAGGATACGGCCATCGTCCGGCGCGGACAGGCCGACCAGGGAGCCCAGGCCGGACAAGACTTCCGATAATCCAAGGGGATAGGGGCCGATCATGCAGGCCAGGGCCAGGGACACCGGACAGGCAAGGACCAAGAGGCACACGGCCCATGCAAAGGCCCTGTGCCGGTCCGGTGTTCCCTGTTTTTCGCCCTGATCACGCACGATTTAATCCAGCTGCTGGTAGGCGTCCTTGAGGTGGTCGATCCACATCTGGTCAAAGGCCGGGTATTCCGACGTGCCCTTGAGAACGGGCGCCACGGTGTAACCGGCCTTGGTCAGGATGGATTTCCAGGAATCGTCCTCGTCCCCGGCCATGTCGTTGCGGGCATGGTCACCGGCCACGGCCATGAAGGGCATGACGTACACCTTGCCGGGATGGCGCTGCTTGAGCTCGGCCAGCACATCATCCAGGGTGGGGTTGCCCTCCACCGTGCCGACCAGGATGTTGGGGTCGCGCTGCCACAGATGGTATTGCAGAGCTGCGTAGGCCACGTCTCCCGCATGGTGGGTGCCGTGTCCCATGAGCACCACCACGTCGTCGGCCTTGCGGTCCTTGGGCAGCAGGTCGAGCAGGATGTCCACGGCCGTTTTGTGGTCCGCGCTCAGACCCAGCAGGGGCCGGGCCACCACCACCCGTTCGGGACCGTCGGGCAGGCCCTCGAAGGCCCGGGCCACCTCGACCAGGGAGCTGTATTCCTCGCCCGCGATGGTGTGCAGGGAGAGCACGGCGATGTGGGTGAAGCCCTGGTCCATCATGGCCGCCAGGGACTGGGCCACGGACAGCAGGTCAATGCCTTCCTCGCTGGCCACCTTGTCGCGGACGATCTTGGACGTGTACGCCCAATATACCGGGACATCAGAAAATTCCTTCTTGACCATGGAGTCCACAAGCTCAAAACCGGCCCGCGCTTCCGGGATGGTGGTACCAAAGGCCACTACCAGGATACCGGTCTTTTTTTCGGTTTCCTGGCCATGACCGGCCAGGCATTGCCCGCACAGGAGCAACACGGCCAACACCACAAGCAGACCAAACCGTACCTGTTTCATCAAGTACTCCTTCAAGGAACGCGGAACCATTTCATAGCAGGGAATAAAAAAAGCCCTCCGGCATTAGTGCCGAAGGGAATCCGTGTTTATTCCCAAAGCATGCGGTACAAAGGTTCCCGTTGACCGCACACTGCGACATATAACGCCCGGGCAGGTCTTCCGACTTGTCCCCCCAACCCTCGGCCTTCCCAGGCGTGAGCCCAGTGGCACGTTGAAGAGGGCGGGTTCGGGACTTACGGCGGCGGGTCCGCTCCCGATTCGCACGGGATTCCCTGTTAGGCCCCAAAGGGCACCCGGTGCCAATGTGTTAGCCGGGCCGGTTTAACCCGTCAAGCGTCCGATTAAGTTAGAACGGATAGGGCACGGAACCGGCGCCCATGTCCGTGGGCTTGCCCATGCGTCCCTCGATGTCGGACAGCCGGGCTTCGGCGGCTGCTTTTTGTTTGTCGGTCTGTGCGTTTTTAATGACTGTCTTCAGGAGCTTGCGTGCTGGTTCATATTGCCCGCGCGCCTCGTAGATGCTGGCCGCGCGGTACATGGCGGTCAAGGCCCACATGGACTCCTGAGGATACTGCCAGGCCAGGTTCAGGAAGTAGTCCAGGGCCTTGTCGGACTGGCCCATGGCCTGTTCGCCTTCGCCCAAATAGAACAATATTTCCGCCTGCATGGCCGTGTCCATTTCGTCCTTCTTGGACCACAGCTCCAGCAACTGGTCCCGGCCTTCCTCGAGCCGTCCCTTGCGCTGGAGCAGGAAGGCGATCTTCAGCCGGGTGACGTCGGAAATGGGCGTACCCGTGGCCACCAATTCTTCATAGGTGGCGAGGGCCCCGTCCATGTCCTCGCCGGCCATCTGCCAGTCGGCCTTGACCGCCAGCAGCTTGGCGTAGAGGTCCGGGTCCAATTTGGCGTCGTCCAGGGTGCTCAGGTAATAGGCCCCCAGGTTCAACTGCCGGTCATTGACAGCTTTTTCAGCCAGATAGATGGTGCATTCAGCCCCCAGGCTCTCGTCCGGGAACAGGAAGGCCACCCTTCGGGCCAGGTCGGACGAAGGGCTGGCCTGCCATTCCTGCTCCCAATAGGCCAGGAGCATGTCCGGGTCCAGGGGGTACTTGTTTTTGGCCAGATTTTTGAGCAGGGCGGGGTCCACCTTGGTCCAGAACGGGGTCACATGGGGCAGGGCGGGCGCGGCACCGGCCGCCTGGGCCAGTATGGCCAGGGTCTGGTTGGTCACGGGATCCAACTCGGCCCCCCAGTTCAAAGCCGTTCCGGCGTCCTGCCCGGACAGGATCAGCCCGGCCAGGAGCAGGCTGGGCGGAAGCTGCGCCTTGTCCAGTTCAGGCCACAAGGCAAGGGCGGTTTCCGTGTTGTTGGTCTCCAGGGCCAGGGCGAAGTAGAGGTTGCCTATGCCCAGGGGTGGACCATTTTCGTCCATCAGGCTTTCCACCGTGCCGTCCTTGAACATGGCCAGGGCCTGGTCCGCAGGCAAAACCATAAGGTTGTTCTTTAACAATTCAAAGCCTTTGGAGCCTTTGAGCAATCGGTCTGCCGCCAGGTTGGCCAAACGGGTGGCCGTGGATTTCCGGGAAAGAAAGGCGGCGGGCTTGAAATAGTGATTTTCCTGAAGATACAGGCAGGTTTCCAGGGCGGGCTGGCCACTGGCGGCCATGCTGTGCGTAGCGTCCCAGAACAATTTCACGGGTTCGTTGTTCAACAGGGCCAACATGGTGTCGGCATCGGCCCGGTCCAGAGACAATTTGGCCAAATAACGGGCCAGAACCAGGCGGTCCGACGGCGCCAGGGTGTTGGTGCCGGCGGGCGAAAGTTCCTGGCCGGATTCCTCGGCGGGCAGGGAACGGGCGAACGTGGATTCCGCGGCGGCCCAGAAGGTGGTTCGGCCCCAGACAACCAAGGCCTGGTCCAAGACCTTGGCCAGGAACATGGCCTGGCTTTCTCTGGAAACTTCTGAATTATTGACATAAATCCAGAACAACTTGCGGAACACGTCGGCCCAGACCTCGTGAAGACCGGGCTCCCGGGAGAACCAGGACCGCATCTGCTTGGGTTCCAGGTTCATTGCCGCCTGGCTGAACCAGAGCACGGCCCGGGCCGGGTCGCCCAGGGCGCGCTGGGCCTGGCCGCCGATCCACAACCGCCGGGCTTCCAGGACCAGATCCTCAAAAGGTTCTGTATTTTCAATAAGATCAATGGCCTGGCTCGGATTACCGCCTTGCATGGCCACTTCGGCGCGCTTGAGAATGGCTTCAGGCCCGTCCAGTTTCTCGGCATAGACCCGATCCAGCTTGTCCCAGGCGCCGTAGTGCTCGAGCCAGTCCCGGTAGGTCTGGTTGTTCAGATTCTTTGGCTCGGCCGGGGCGGACACCGGTTCTTCAGCGACGACCTCGGCGGATTCTTCTGCGGAATCTTCAACAACAGATTCAGGGCCGGGCTCCGAAGTCGTTGCGTTCTGATCCTCGAGCTCGGGCGCGACCGTGAGCGGTTTCTGATCATCCGCGTCTTGGGCTTGGCCCAAAACAGGAGGCAAAAACAGATACCAGGCCATGAAAAGAGGTAACCAGACCTTGGGACATGGGCATTTCTTCATTGTGCGTTCTCAGAGAGGCCAGAAGGCGTTTTGCATGGTTTAAAAGGGCATCATCCTCGGTGTTCTGAAAAAAACGCTTAGAATCGAAATATGGGCTTCGTTTCAACTGCCGAAAAACGGGCAAACCGCGAGGGGGCGGGACGCTGGGAAATTATCAGGACGGTTTGTCCCTGGCAAGGGCGGGGTTCAACGGGCCATGAATCAGGGCAGGCAAATGAACACGATCAGGCCTGCTGAACGACATCCGATCATGAGCAGGCCTTCATATCCATCATATCCATAGAGAAGGGTTTCGGACCAACTGCAGGGCGGGCCTGAACCGACTGAATTCCTGACGCCTACCCCTGTATATTCTAAAAGTTTACATAATATACATTATGAGACAAATAGTCATGCGGCAATGTGCCTGGCGTAAGTCTGGTAATTCTAATAATTTCAAATGGTAACATGTCGCTTAATGTTGGCTGGTCAGCCGTGTATCAGGCCTGGCTCAATGGACTCAACATCACAGACCGTACCACAGGCCGTGCTCAAGCGAATGGCATTCGGCTCTGCGCTCTCGTTGGTTCACAGGGACCATTTCGAATGCTTTTCCAGGGAATCATCCATCCAAGGCAGGAAAAACGCCTGAATCCGTCCCTATTTCATGGGCTCGAATCCAGGCGTACAGCTATTTGTTCAAGCTAATGGTGAGCTTGAAGGATATTCTTCGGTGTTACGCGTCGTCGGAAGTGTCGGTATCCGCTTCTTCAGTAGCTGCCTGTTCCTTGACCTGTTCCGAGTCAAAGCCCTTTTGCTTGAGGAATTTATCCCGGCATTCGTAGGAACAGAACACGTGAATCTTGTCGCCTTCGCGGACCCGGATGTCGGAATCGGCCCGGCAATAGGTACCGCACATGGGATCCTTGACCAGTTCTCCGGTTTCCTTGAGCTTTTCCTGGTCCTCAGCGGTATCCACCTGCCTTTTTTTCTGGTCGCCCTTGAACAACATGTACAGCAGGCCGGCGGCTATGATCAGAATAATGAATTTCATTGGTCCCCTCCCCTTTTCAGTTCAAGCGGAACTTGAAGGGTTGGTCGCGTGAATCAATCCTGTTTTATGGTAGTGCCTTCCACGGTATAGTTCAATGCCTTGAGAGCCTGGTCGATTCTGGTTCCATCGGGCATGGCCAGATCCGGCGCGATCTCCAAGAGCGGCACAAGCACAAAGGCCCGCTCCAGCATGCGCGGATGCGGCAGGGTCAGCATATCGGACTCCATGACCAGGTCGCCGAACAGGAGCAGATCCAGGTCTATGGGCCGAGGTCCCTGCGGCTTGGTGCGCATCCGTCCCATCTGGCCCTCGATGGCCAGCATGACGGACAAGATGCCCTCTGGCGACCAGATGACCGGATCCACAAGGAAATGGGCCACCTGGTTCATGAACCACGGCTGATCCTTTCGTCCCTGGGGCTCGGTGTGGTAAATTTCCGAGACCGTCTGGAACTTGATGTCATTGCCGTAGACCTCGAACCGGGCCAATGCCTCGTTGAGCTGCTCGGGACATTGCCCCTGGTTGCAGCCCAAGCCGACGTAGACGTTTACAAGCGGGAGATCCGGGATACCGCCTCCTTGAGCCTTTCGGTGCCCACCGTGAGCGAGATGCGGAAATAGCCCTCGCCGGGTTTGCCGAATCCATTACCCGGAGTGAGCACCACTCCGGTTTCCTTAAGCACGTTGGTCACGAATTCCTGGGAGCTCTTGCCCTCGGGCACACGGGACCAAATGTAGAACGCGGCCGAGGGAACCCGGCAGGAAATTCCAACGTTTTGAAGCGCCTGGATCACCGTGTCGCGTCGTTCCTTATAGATAGCACGGAATTTTTCAGCATACGGCTCGCCCTGTTGAAGCGCGGCGATGCCCGCCTCCTGCACAGCCTGGAAGATGCCGGAATCCACGTTTTCCTTGATTTTTCCAAGACCGGCCACCAGTTGGGCGTTGCCCACGGCCATGCCGATGCGCCAACCCGTCATATTATAGGTCTTGGACAGGGAATGGAACTCGATGGCCACATCCTTTGCGCCTGGAATCTCCAGGATGGACATGGGTTTGTCAGAGGGATTGTAGTAGATTTCCGTGTACGCGGCATCATGCACGATGATGGTCCCGGTCTCTCGGGCCTTGTCCACGATCCGGGCGTAGAAATCCTTGTCCGCGGTGGCCGCGGTGGGATTGTTGGGATAGTTGATGAAGATGAGCTTGGCCCGGCGCCAGTCCTCGTCGCTGATGGCGTCCAGATCGGGCAGGAAGTCGTTGTCCTCGGTCAGGGGGATGTTCCTGACCTCGCCGCCAGCAAATCCGCAAGCCACCTGATACACGGGATAATTGGGCGTGGCCACCAGGCACAGGTCGCCCGGGTTCACGAACGCCAGCGGGAAATGGGCAATGCCTTCCTTGGAGCCGATGAGGCTGACCACCTCGCGTTCCGGGTCCAGGTCCACGTTGAACCGCGTCTTGTACCAGTCGGCCACCGCGCTGCGGAAGCTGAGCAGGCCGACATAGGACGGATACTGGTGGTTCCTGGGCTCCTTGGCCGCCCTGCACAGGGCGTCGATGATGAAATCCGGGGTGGGCAGGTCCGGGTCGCCGATGCCCAGGCTGATGATGTCCACCCCGCGGGCGGCCACCTCTGCCTTGGCTTTGTCAATGGCGGCGAACAGATAGGGAGGCAATACGGCCAGACGGCCGGCCAGGTCGAATTCAGGCATTGTCTTGTTTGCTCCTTGTGCAAGCATGAGGAAAACCCTGCATACTGGCGTAGCCGCCTTGCTGTCAATGCGCCCGGGCAGTTGAGAATCCGGCCGAGCGGCTGATCACGTAGCTGAAAACCAATCTCCTGTTGGAAAAAACCCTTGTTTGACGGAGTCTGATTGACTATTTACAAAGGAAGGAATGGAAACAGGATCATGAGCGCTCAAGCCCGGCAGAAACCCATCTCCCACCCCTGGGTGGACGAATACCTGACCCATCTGGTGGTGGAAAAGGGCTTGGCCGAGAACACCCTGGCTGCGTACGAGAACGACCTGAAATCCCTGCTTGATTTCCTGGACGCCTCGTCCCTGACCCTGGACAAGACGGACAAGGCCACCCTCTTCCTCTACCTCACCCACTTGAGGGCCCGGGGCCTGACCGGCTCCTCCCTGGCCAGACGCCTGTCCGGACTGCGTGGATTCTTTGAATTTCTGGCCGAACGCGGCCGCATGGACAGCGATCCGGCCCGGCTGCTGGCCTCGCCCAAGCTGCCCAAGACCCTGCCTGAGGTCCTGTCCCGCGAGGAGATGGAGGCCATCTTGGCCCTGCCCGACCCCGGAACCAAGCTGGGCGGCCGGGACAAGGCCCTGCTCGAGCTGCTGTACGCGGCCGGACTGCGGGTCTCGGAGTTGATCGGCCTGCGTGTTCTGGACTACGATCCACAGGCCGGGCTGGTCCGCGTCTTTGGCAAGGGATCCAAGGAACGGCTAGTTCCGGTGCATGACCGGGCCCAGGAGGTGCTGGAGCACTACCTGGCTCACGTGCGGCCGCAATTCGGACCCCAGGAGGACGCCATTTTCTTGAACAGGTCTGGCAAGTCACTGTCACGTATGGGGATATTTAAATTGATTGGACGCTATGCAAAGCAGGCCGGGGTTACGCGCCAGGTCTCGCCCCACACCTTCCGCCACTCCTTCGCCACCCACCTGCTGGAAGGCGGCGCTGACCTGCGCACCCTGCAACTGCTCATGGGCCACGCCGACATCTCGGCCACTGAGATCTACACCCACGTGGAGTCCGGCCGGCTGCGCAAGATCCACCAGCAGTACCATCCCCGATCCTCCGCCCGGGGCCCTGCGTGAACAAAAAGAAGATCAACGCCCATACGGTCATTACCGCCCATTCCAACGCGGACTTCGACGCCCTGGCGGCCATGATCGCGGCCAGCAAGCTCTATTCCGAGGCCGTGCTCATCTTCCCGGGCACGCAGGAAAAGAACCTGCGGAATTTCTACATCCAGTCCACCACCTATTTGTTCAACTTTCGGAATTTCAAGGACATCGATCCGGATTCCGTGCGCTTGCTGGTGGTGGTGGACACGCGCCAGAAGTCCCGGCTCCAACACATCGAACCCCTGCTGGACAACTCCAAGGTGGTGGTCCACGCCTACGACCACCACCCGGACACGGACGAGGACGTGGAGGCCGTGAAAAGCGTGGTCCTGCCCTGGGGCTCCACCACGGCCATCCTAGTGGACGAAATCCAAAAACAAGGGCTCACCGTAGGGCCGGACGAGGCCACCATCCTGGGCCTGGGCATCTTCGAGGATACGGGCTCCTTTTCCTTTAATTCCACCACGGAGCACGACTTCAACGCGGCCGGATGGCTCAAGACCCAGGGCATGGACCTGAGCGTCATCGCGGACCTGCTCACCCGGGAGCTTTCCTCGGACCAAATATCCATTCTCAACGAGCTGCTCGACTCGGCCACCACCCACGACATCCACGGAGTCGGGGTGGTGATCACCGAGGTGAGCACCGAGCGGTTCATTAATGATTTCGCTTTTCTGGTCCACAAAGTCATTGACATGGAGAACATGCGTGTCCTGTTCGCCCTGGGCCGCATGGCCGACCGCATCCACGTGGTGGCCCGGTCCAAGAGCCCGGACGTGGACGTGGGCCAGATATGCTCCTCCCTGGGCGGCGGCGGCCACGCCTATGCGGCCTCGGCTACCATCAAGGACAAGACCCTGGCCGAGGTGCGCGACGACCTGTTCGCCCTGCTCTACTCCCACGTCAATCCGCAGTTGGTGGTGGACTCGCTCATGTCCCGCCCGGCCGTGACCATCGAGGACGACGTGAGCATCCACGATGCGGTGGAGCTCATGACGCGCTACTCGCTCAAGGCTTTGCCCGTGGTGGCCGAGGGCACCATGAAGACCGTGGGCCTGCTCGATCATCACCTGGCGGACAAGGCCGTGTCCCACAAGCTGGGCGATATGCCCGTGGGCGAATACATGATCCAGGACTTCTCCGTGGTGCCCCCGGACACGGAGTTGTACGAGGTTATGGAGATCATTCTCGGCAAACGGCAACGCCTTGTACCGGTTGAGGAAAACGACCGGATCATCGGCGTGATCACCAAGACCGACCTGGTCAACCTGCTCATCGAGGAACCGGCCCGCATCCCGGAATCCCTGCTGCCCCAGCGCGCGCGCGAACGGAACATCCGGACCATCCTGCGCAACCGGTTGCCCAAACGGTGGTACGAACTTTTGGAAGAATCCGGGAAACTGGCCCAGGACATGGGCTGCCTGGCGTATACCGTGGGCGGATTCGTGCGCGACATCATGCTCGGCCGCCCCAATCTGGACCTGGACCTGGTGGTGGAGGGCGACGGCATCGAGTTCGCCCGCCGGCTGGCCGATCGTTACCACGGCCGCATCAAGGCCCACCACAAGTTCAAGACCGCGGTGGTCATCTTTCCGGACGACTCGCGCGTGGACGTGGCCACGGCCCGGCTGGAATACTATGAATACCCGGCCGCCCTGCCCACGGTGGAGCTCTCCTCCATCAAGATGGACCTGTTCCGCCGCGACTTTACGGTCAACGCCCTGGCCGTGTCCCTGAACCCGACCAGCTTCGGCCAGGTACAGGACTTTTTTGGAGCCCAGCGCGACATCCGGGACAAGATCATCCGAGTGCTGCACTCCTTGTCGTTCGTGGAAGACCCGACAAGAATATTGCGGGCTATTCGTTTTGAACAGCGCTTCGGCTTCACCATTGGCGGCCAGACCTTGCGGCTGATCAAGAACGCCCTGCACCTCAACCTGTTCAACCGCTTGTCCGGCAGCCGCATCTTCCACGAACTGACCCTGATCCTGGACGAGGAAACCCCGCTGGACAGCCTGGGGCGGCTCCAGGAACTGGGCATCCTTCAGGCCCTGCACCCGGACCTGGAATTGACCTCCAAGCGGGCCGACGTGCTTGAGGAACTGGAAAAAGTCAGGAACTGGTATGGATTGCTGTACATCAAGCCCGACCCCACGCCCTGGAAGATGTACTTCCTGGGCCTGACCATGGGCCTGAAGCGGGAGCAGGCCCGGGACATCCTGCGCCGCCTCAATCTGTCCCGCCGGGACAAGAACGAGTTTCTGACCCTGCGCGAGCAGATCAGCGAGGCTCTGGGCAGCCTCATGGGCTGGCGTGAAAAGACAAACAATTTGTCTGAATTGTGCGAAACCCTGGACCCCATTCCCGTGGAAGGCGTGCTGTTCATCATGGCCAAGAGCCGCCGCGAGGAGGTTCGGCGCAACATCTCCCAATTCCTGGCCAACACCCGGTACTCGCGCATCAAGATCACGGGCCGGGACCTGGAGCGCGTGGGCATCCCGCCCGGGCCCATCTACGGAACCATCCTTTCCAAGGTCCGCTGGGCCTTTATCGACGGCCAGGCCAAGACCCGCAAGTCACAGATGGAACTGGCCGAACGGCTCTGGAAGGAGCACGGCTAGACCCCGGCCCCACCTCCTTGCCGCCCTTGCTTCCCCGCGGGCATAGAGTGTACATTGACCCACCATGAGCGCCACCAGGGTTTCCGTCATCGGCGCGGGCAGTTGCGGCCCGGACACCACGGACGCGGCCTACGCCCTGGGCCGGGGCATCGCCAAGCAGGGTCATTTGCTGGTCTGCGGCGGCCTGGGCGGGGTCATGGAGGCGGCCTGCCGGGGCGCGGTGGAGGCCGGGGGCGACACCCTGGGAATCCTGCCCGGAATCGACCGGCTGGACGCCAACCCCTGGGTGCGCACGGCCCTGGCCACGGGGCTCGGGGCCATGCGTAATTATCTCGTGGTGTTGAACGGCGATATCGTGGTGGCCGTGGAAGGCCGGGCCGGAACCCTGTCCGAGATCGGACTGGCCCTCAAGTCCGGCCGCACCGTGGTGGCCCTGGGGCGCTACGCCGGGCTGGACGGGGTGCAACCGGCCCGGGACGTGGACCAGGCCCTGGACATGATCCAAGGCCATTTTCAAGGATCTTTATAAGGATAGTCGACAATGGATGTTCTGTGGGCGCCTTGGCGCATGCAATATATCTTGGGACCAAAGCCCGACGAATGCGTGTTCTGCCTGCCCGAGGACACTTCGGGCGACCGGGAGCGGCTGGTGCTCCACCGCGGCCGGACCAGCTTCGTGATCATGAACAAGTTCCCCTACAACAGCGGGCACCTCATGGTCTGCCCGTTTCGCCACGTGAGCTGCATCACCGACCTGACCCCGGAGGAACGCCAGGAATGCATGGACCTGCTGGCCATCAGCGTCCAGGCCATGCAACAGGCCTTCGCGCCCCAGGGCATCAACGCCGGGCTCAACCTCGGCGAGGCGGCCGGCGCGGGCATCGCCAGCCACATGCATTTCCAGATCGTCCCCCGCTGGAACGGGGACGCCTCGTTCATGGCCGTGTTCGGAGAAACGCGGGTGGTGCCGGAATACCTGGACGCCACCTGGGCCAGACTCAAGCCCCTGTTCGAAACCCTGTGCAACCAAGGAGCCTGACGTGCGCTACGTAAAACTCTTTTTTCTGGTCCTTTTTCTCGGCGTAGCCGTGCTCTTTCTGATCCAGAACTACGAGACCCTGACCCGCCAGTTCCAACTGGAGCTCAATTTCTACTTCTTCGCCCTGCTCGGCCCCGCCCTGCCCCTGTACATCGTCATCCTGGGCGCGTTCCTGCTGGGCGTGGCCCTGAGCCTGATCTTTTTCCTTATGGACAAGATCACCTCGGCCGGCCAGCTCAAGGCCTGCCGCCGCAAGCTGGCCCGGTTGGAGCAGGAGGTGACCTCCCTGCGCAACCTGCCCCTGCAGGAGCAGCCCTTTGGCGTTGAACCGGACACCGGGATCGGACGCCCGGACTCCCTGTAGCCGGAGGCCCGCGTGAGCTGGAACCCCTTCCGCAAGGGATCGAAATCCCAGGCACAAGCGCGTTCTTACGAGGACGTGCCGGACCGTCGCGGCGACTACCTGCCCGCCCAGGACACCAAGGCGGCCATCGACGACCTGTCCCGGGTGGTGCGCAACAACTCCGAGGTGGTGGAGATCTACCTGGCCCTGGGCAGCCTGTACCGTTCCCAGGGCGAGATCGAGCGGGCCATCCAGATCCGCAACAACCTCATCGTCCGGCCCGGCCTGGACCCGCGCTTCAAGGCCCGGGCCTATTTCGAGCTGGGCCGGGACTTTCGGCGGGCCGGGTTCCTGGACCGGGCGCACAACGCATTCGCCAAGGCCAAGGAACTGGGCGGCGATCCGGACAACATCACCCTGGAAGAGGCCAAGCTGGCCGCCCAGCGCGGGGATTTCACGGCCTCGGCCGATTTGTACGGCCAACTGGGACGCCATCTGGCCCAGGCCCACTACCTGGTGCGCAAGGCCCAGGAGTGCTTCGCGGCCCAGGACGAGTCCCAGGGCGCCAAGTTGCTCCGCCATGCCCTCAAGGTCTATCCTGCCTCGGTGGAGGCCTGGCTGGAAAAGCTGCTCCAGGCAGTGGACCATTCCAAACCTTCGGAATTCAGCAAGATTCTGGCCCAGGGGCTGGAGGCCGTGGAGCCCGTGCTCCGTTTCGTGCTCCTGGAGGGACTGGTGGAGGTCCTGGCCTGCCAGAGCGGCCCGGCCTGCGACCTGCCGGAAAAGGCCAAGCCCGTGCTGGACCCGGACCTTGGCCAGGCCGTGGTGGAGGCCGTGGATTCCCTGTCCCCGGACGCCCTGCTCTGCTACTTCGCGGCCAAGCTGCTGCTCCTGGCCGGGGACGACCACATGGCCGAATCCTGGTTCGAGCGCACCCTGCTCACGGAGCCGGAATTCTGGCTGGCTAGGCTGGAACTGTTCGGGCTGTCCCTGAACAAGGAGGAGATTTCCTCCTACCTGGCCGAGCAATTGGACTATTTCCTCCACCTGGCCCACCAGGTGAAGCGCTTCGTGTGCAGCCGGTGCGGATTGCGGCGCGACCATCTGTTCTTCATCTGCCCGCGCTGCCACAGCTGGCACTCCATCGCCTTCCGGGCCAAGATCAGCCAATAGCCGCAGGGAGTTCAGGCAGGTTCCGTGTCTCAGAAAAAACTCACCCCCATGTTCGAGCAATACCTCCGGATCAAGGAGGAGCATCCGGACGCCCTGCTGTTCTATCGCATGGGGGACTTCTACGAGTTGTTCTTCGAGGACGCCGAAATCGCGGCCCGCGAACTGTCCATCGCCCTGACCACGCGCAATCCCAACGCCGAGGTCAAGATTCCCATGTGCGGAGTGCCGCACCATGCGGCCGAGGGCTATTTGGCCCAGCTCATGGACAAGGGCTTCAAGGTGGCGGTCTGCGACCAGATTCAGGACCCCAAGGAGGCCAAGGGGTTGGTGGAGCGGGCCGTGACCCGGGTGCTGACCCCGGGCACGGTGGTGGAGGACGCCAACCTGGCGGCCAAGGCGCCCAACTACTTGGCCGCACTGCTCTTTGACGCGGACAAGGCGGCCGGTGGACTGGCCTGGGCCGATGCCTCCACGGGCGAATTCGGCGGACTGCACGCCAAACAGGAGGCCGAACTCTGGCAGTGGGTCGCAAAGTTGGAACCCAGGGAGCTGCTCCTGCCCGGGGATTTCGAGATTCCCGCCCCTTACCGCGATCTGACCGCCCACATCACCCGCCTGCCCCTGGGCGTGTTCGACCAGGCCCGCGCCTCCCGGGATCTGCTGGCCTGCCAGTGCCTGGAAAGCCTGAACACCATCGACCTGAACGACAAGCCCGAGCTTGTCCGGGCCTGCGGGGGGGTGCTGGCCTATCTGCGCCAGACCCAGAAGTCCGATCAGGTTCAGTTGGACGAGTTCCAGCTGGTCAGTCTGGCCCGGCATTTGATCGTCGACGAGGTGACCGAGCGCAACCTGGAGCTGTTCCGACGGCTGGACGGCCGTACTGGCTCGGGAACATTGTGGAAAGTCCTGGACCGAACCATGACGCCCATGGGCGGCCGTCTCCTGGCCGAGCGGCTCAAGCGGCCCTGGCGCGATCCGGGCCCGGCCCGCGCCTGCCAGGACAACGTGGAGTGGCTGTACGACCAGGACGAGCTGCGCGCCCGGCTGCGGTCCGTGCTGGACCAGGTCTACGACCTGGAAAGGCTGTCCACGCGCATCTTCCTGGGACGAGCCGTTCCCAAGGATTTCGCTGCCTTGCGTACCACTCTGGCCGCTCTGCCCGGCCTGCCCGAACTGTTCGCGGGCCAGTCCCTGCCCAAGGAACTGGCCGCCCTGCTCCGCAACTGGGACGGGCTGGACGATCTGGCCGACCTGCTGCAACGCGCCCTGGCCGACTCCCTGCCGCCCCTGATCACCGAGGGCGGCCTGTTTCGCCAGGGATTTGACCCGCGCCTGGACGAGCTCATCGAGCTTACCGAGCACGGCGAAGCCGCCCTGTCCGGCCTGCTGGAACAGGAACGGGAACGCAGTGGCATCGCCAAGCTCAAGCTGGGTTTCAACAAGGTATTCGGCTACTATCTGGAGGTTTCCAAGGCCCATCAGGGTGAGATTCCGGAAGATTTCATCCGCCGCCAGACCTTGGTCAATAGCGAGCGATACATTACGCCCGGACTCAAGGAGCTGGAAGAGCGCATCCTGTCCGCATCCGAGGAGCGCAAGACTCTCGAGTACAAGCTGTTCCAGGACCTGCGCCAGACCGTGGCCCGGGCCCGGCCCAGGCTGTTGTTCATGGCCCACGCCGTGGCCGCGCTGGACTACTGGCAATGCCTGGCCGAAACCGCCCGGGTGCTGGAGTGGTCGCGTCCCGAATTGCACACCGGCCCGGAACTGGACATCGAGCTCGGCCGCCACCCCGTGGTGGAGGCGGCCCAGGGCGGCAACTACGTGCCCAACTCCCTGTCCATGGACGAACACCGGCGCATCCTGCTCATCACCGGCCCCAACATGGCCGGAAAATCCACGGTGTTGCGCCAGGCGGCCATCCTGACCATCCTGGCCCAGATGGGCTCCTTCGTCCCGGCCAAACGGGCCCGCATCGGCCTGGCCGACCGCGTGTTCTCCCGGGTCGGGGCCTCGGACAACCTGGCCCAGGGCCAGTCCACCTTCATGGTGGAGATGATGGAGACCGCGCGCATCCTGCGTCTGGCCACCCACCGCAGCCTGGTCATCCTGGACGAGATCGGCCGGGGCACGTCCACCTTCGACGGCCTGGCCCTGGCCTGGGCCGTGGTGGAGGAGCTCTCCCGGCGCGGAAAGGGCGGCATCCGCACCCTGTTCGCCACCCACTACCACGAGCTGACCAGCCTGGAGGGCCGCATCCCGGGCCTGCGCAACCTGAACATCGCGGTCAAGGAGTGGAAAGGGGACATCGTGTTTTTGCGCCGGCTGGTGCCCGGCCCGGCGGACAAGAGCTACGGCATCGAGGTGGCCCGCTTGGCCGGGGTGCCCAGGCCCGTGGTGGACAGGGCCCGGGAATTGCTTGCCAACCTGGAGGAAAAAGCGCAAAACAGACGGCAGGCAACGGTTCGCGCGTCCCAGACGCTGCTGCCGGGCCTTGCCCAGGCCGAACCAACCGAGACCGTCATCGAAGAGGATCCCGTGGTTCGGCGAATCAGGGAGTTGGACGTGGACGCCATGACGCCCCTGGAGGCGCTGGCTCTGCTGCACGAATTCAAACGCCGTTTGGCCGATTCCTCTGAACAGGCCGAGGACGATCCTTCATGACCCCATCCCGACCGACCGCCCTGCTCATCGCGGCCCTGGCCGGGATTCTCCTGTGCTCCTGCGCCATTGGGGTCAAGAAGTGGCCCAAGGCCCAAGTCCAGGAGGACGAGTTCGAATGGCGCGGAGTCATCGCCACCCGCCAGGACAACTGCCTGGTCCTGGACGGCATGCTTTCCGGCAATTACGACAACTTGGCCCGCATCATTGTTCAATTGGAGCCCCTGGGCGACAATGAGCCGGGCTACGGCTGCGTGAACTGCCCATTCACGATCCGCAGCATGGAGACCCTGGAGATGGACGACCCGCGCCTGACCAGGGCCGCAGGACAGGTCTCCATCGTGGTCTGCGGCCTGGAAAAAGACCGTTCCTACCGCTACCGTCTGGTGGCCGAAAATATCCTGTCCAATCTGGCAAGCCAGGCCACGGACGTGGCCCTGGTGCGACCGCAACCCTAACCCACCGACAACCATGCACCATTTTCAATACCGTGAAGGCGTGCTCATGGCCGAGGAAACGAGCGTGGAGGAACTGGCCCGCGAGTACGGCACCCCGCTCTATGTCTATTCCGCAGCCACGTTCCGCCGCCACTTTCAGGCGTTCGACTCCGCGTTCGAGGGTCTGCCCCACCTGACCTGCTATTCGGTCAAGGCCAACTCCAATCTGGCCGTGCTCAAGCTGCTGGCCGACATGGGCGCGGGCATGGACATCGTTTCCGGCGGCGAGCTCTACCGGGCCCTGGCAGCGGGCTGCCCGCCGGAAAAGATCGTGTATTCCGGCGTGGGCAAGTCCACGGCCGAGATCAGGCAGGCCCTGGAAGCGGGCATCCTCATGTTCAACGTGGAATCCGTGCCCGAGATCGAGCGACTGAGCGCGGTGGCCCAGGACATGGGGCTCACGGCCCGGGTCAGCTTCCGCATCAACCCGGACGTGGACCCCCAGACCCATCCGTATATCTCCACGGGCATGAAGGACAACAAGTTCGGCATGGACACCGAGGCCTCGCTGGAAGCCTACAAGCGGGCCCGGGACCTGCCGGGCATCGAGCCTCTGGGCATCGACTGCCACATCGGCTCCCAGCTGACCAGCATCGACCCCTTCCTGGAAGCCCTAGACAAGATCACTGATTTCTACAACAAGCTGAAGGGCATGGGGATCGAGGTCAAGTACCTCGACCTGGGCGGCGGCCTGGGCATCACCTACGACGAGGAAGACCCGCCGCATCCCCTGGACTTCGGCCAGGCCCTGCGCTCGCGCCTCCAGGACCTGCCCCTGACCGTGATCCTGGAGCCCGGCCGCGTCATCGCGGGCAACGCGGGCATCCTGGTCACCGAGGTCCTGTACGCCAAGGACACGCCCAGCAAGCGGTTCCTCATCGTGGACGCGGCCATGAACGACCTGATCCGGCCCGCGCTCTACCAGTCCTACCACCGCATCGCCGAGGTCCGGCCCCAGGGCCGGGAAAAGGTCAAGGTGGATGTGGTCGGCCCCATTTGCGAGTCCAGCGACTTCCTGGCCCGTGGCCGCTCCCTGCCCGACGTTCACCAGGGCGAGTTCCTGGTGATCTACTCGGCCGGAGCCTACGGCTTCGTCATGTCCTCCAACTACAACTCCCGCCCGCGGGCCGCCGAGCTGCTGGTGGACGGCCACGATGTCATCGTGGCCCGCCGCCGTGAAAGCCTTGAGGACTTGGTGGCCCTGGAGCGGTGACGTTCCGGCCCTGACATGGCCCGCCCCTGACATGGCCCGCACGGACAGCTTTTACCTGCCGCCGGAATCCTGGCCAACGCAGGGAACCGCCCTGCTCCAGGGATCCGAGGCCCGGCATATGGTCAAGGTGCTGCGTCTGGGCCCGGGCACCCAGGTGCGCTGCTTTGACGGCCAAGGCCGTGACGGCCAGTTCATCATCAGAAAAACATCAAGGGATTTCGCAGAATTAGAACTGGCGTCCCAGTCAGTGGCCCCGCCGCCGGAACACGGCCTGACCCTGGCCGTGGGTTGGAGCAAGTCCTCGCGCCGGGGCTGGCTCCTGGAAAAGGCCGTGGAGCTGGACGCGGCCGGGATCCTGTTCTGGCGCGCCGAACGAGGCCAGGGCCGCCCGCCCGGACAACCCAAGGACACCTGGCAGGACAAGCTCGTGCAGGCAGCCAAGCAGTGCTCGGCCGTGTGGCTGCCCCGACTGGCCGTGACCGGCGACGTGCGCGACCTGGCCGCGTTTGCGCCCGGCTATGCGCAATGCTATGTGCTGTGGGAGGAATCGGCTGGTCAGTCCCCGCTTTTGCGGCCCAAAGACCTGGCCTCCGGCCCCAGCCTGGTGGTGGTGGGTCCCGAGGGGGGCCTGACCTTAAACGAGGTGGACGTCTTGCGCCAAAGCGGCATGAAAACAGCCTCCCTGGGAAAACGTATATTACGCTATGAAACCGCAGCGCTCATGACCATGGCCCTGAGCGCGTACGCCCGGAACCTTTCGCCCGAGTCCTGACCATGAAATTGACCGTGGCCGAAAACCAGCCCCTGGCCGACCGCATCCGGCCCACAAGCCTGGACGAATTCGTGGGCCAGGAGCACCTGACCGAACGCGTCCGGGCCTTTATCAAGTCCAAGCGCATGCCCAGCCTGCTGTTTTTCGGGCCTCCGGGCTGCGGAAAGTCCACCATGTCCATGCTCCTGGCCAAGGAGGCGGGCAAGGCGCACAAGCGGGTCAGCGCGCCGGAATCGGGCCTAGCCGCGCTGCGAAAGCAGCTCCCGGGCCTGGAAGTGCTCATTCTGGACGAGTTGCACCGCTTTTCCAAGGCCCAGCAGGACTTTTTCCTGCCTTTGCTGGAGTCCGGCCAGATCGTGCTCATCGCCACCACCACGGAAAACCCGTCCTTTTCCGTGACCAACCAGCTTCTGTCCCGGCTCCACGTCCCTTCGTTTCCGGCCCTTGTCACGCCCGGAAACTGGTCCAGGTGGGCAAACGCGGCGACGAGGACCTCCAGGCCGGGCTGTCGGACGAGAGCCTGGAACTGTTGGCGGCCATGGCCTCTGGCGACGCCCGGGCCATGCTCAACCTATTGGAATATGCTGCGGATCTGCCCGAGGACAAGCGTACGCCCGAAGCCCTGGCCCAGGCCCTGCCCGAGGTGGTCCTGCGCGGAGACAGGGACGGGGACGCGCACTATGAGCTGGCCTCGGCACTCATCAAATCCATCCGGGGCTCGGACCCGGACGCGGCCATCTACTACCTGGCCTGCCTCATCGAAGCCGGTGAGGATCCGCGCTTCATCGCCCGGCGGCTGGTCATCTCGGCCAGCGAGGACATCGGCCTGGGCGACCCGGACGCCCTGCCCCTGGCCGTGGCCTGCCAACAGGCCGTGGAGTTCGTGGGCATGCCCGAGGGAGCCATTCCCTTGGCGGAAACCGTGGTCTACCTGGCCCTGGCCCCCAAATCCAACGCCACCTACGCGGCCCTGCGCGCTGCCCAGAAAGAGGTCCGCGAAAACGGCCTCCAGGGCGTTCCCCTGCATTTGCGCAACGCTTCCACGGCCTTGCAGCGGGAATGGGGCTACGGCCGGGGCTACAAATACCCGCACGCCTTCCCGGGCGCCTGGGTGGAGCAGGACTACCTGCCGCCCGAGCTGGTGGGACGCCGTTTCTACGTGCCCAAAGAGGAAGGCGAGGAGCCCAGGCTGGTGTCCTGGATCAAGACGCGGCTCAAGAAGACCAAGCCTCCCAAGCCCTAGGATTTCCAATCACTTGGCGTACAGCTTGCGCCACTCGTCCAGGAACAGGATGGACGCGTCCAGGTCGGACAGCGCGCCCTGTTGCTGGCGCACGGCCCAAACCAGGTCCTTGAAGCTCACGTCCCTGGGCAGGCCGAGTCGTCCCAGGAGCTGATCCAGGTCTTTGGACAGTTCCGGGGGCAGGTCCTCGGGCAGGCCGAAGCCCGCGGTCCGCTCCTGGGGCCAGCCAGGGAACCGCTGGGCCGTGAAGTCCAGGAGCGCGTCCATGCGCCGGGCATAGGTGTGCTCGGCCAGCACCCGGGTCCGGGCGTTTTGGCATAATGCCTGACGCTCGTCCGGGTGGGCCAGGTAGTGGGCGATCTTTTCCTTGAGTTCCTCAAGGGTTGTAAACGTGGCCAACTCCTCGGGCCCGAACAGTTCGGGCAGCAGGGAGCGCTGGTCCACGATCTGGAATGCGCCGCAGGCGGCCCACCTCGAAGGTGCGCGGGTTCACGAAGTCCCCCGTCCGACACCAGCTTGTCGATGTCGATGCTGGAATGGAGATTGAGGTTGATCTTGGAGGCGTTGAAAATCTTGACGCACTCCTGACTGGTGACGCGGCGGCCGCCCTGCTGCACGTAAGGCGCCAGGGTATGGTCGCCGTCCCATTCCGTGCCCCAAATTTTGAGATCGAAATCAATGAGTTGTCTGAAGGCCAGCCGCCGGTTGGGATACCCTGCCCCCATGAAGGACACGTCAGAGCCGAACTTGTGCTGGTCGTTGGACGTCAACTCCAGGGGGGCGTGGAAATCGGGCTGCGCGGCCAGGGGCAGGTAGAGCGCGTTTTCCTGGCCCGCCTCGGCCAGCCTTGTCAGCAGAGGCTCCTTCTGGATGACCGCGAACACGTCGTAATGGGGCGCGAAGCTTTGCCAGTACGGAAAGAGCCGGAAATCCTCCACAAACCACATGGCCGTGCGCACATTGTCCTTGCGCAGCCGCTTGAGCGAGGCAATGGACAAGGGCGCCTGGGCCTGGGCCAGGACCAGGTCGGGCTCGAATGTGTCCACCTTGGCCAGCACGGCCTTGTGAAACCAGGTTCAAGAAGCTCTGCTGCAAGTGCTCCAACCGGTCGCTGGTGACGCGCAGATCGTTCCAGGGCCCGGTAGCCCGAATAAAAGGACGGCGCCTCGAACACCTCCACCAGATGGCCCAGTTCGGACAGCCCCTGGACGCAAAAACGGCCAATGGGCAACGACCCGCCGTATAACGGCAATATAACTAAAATTCTCAATTGGTTACGCATGGCTCTAGACTTTCTCTAGACATCGTCTAGACTTTTGTGAACATTTGTCCAACCTGTTGTCAATCAAGGACATTCCTTGACACGCCTTGTCCGTGTTGTTCAGCCATCCAATACCTAGGTTGATAGAGCCTCAAGGCCTCCTGGGGCTCGGCAGGAAGATCCTTTTGCCCCACCCCGAGGTGGGTGGACAGGAAGGTCCGGAAGTCCCGGCGGAGCGCGGCGTCCGCGTCCTCCCCTGCCAAAGGCCGGTACGTGACCCCCAAGTCGTCGAATTGGGACTCCATGACCATCAAACCAGGGGGAACGTGCTCGGTTTTGCCCGTATGCACATAGCGAATCAGCTCCGGACCCTCAAAAGGAGCCCGGCAGCGCACCTCGAACGGGCAGGGTCGGGTCTCCAAACAGGGCAGGCACTGGTCCACGGCCTGGTACACCACGTGCCCCGCACCGTAGGGTCCGGTCTCAAAGCACCAGGCCGAGGACAGGAACACGGCCCGCACAGGCACACCCAAATGGCAGGCCAAGTGCATGGTGCCGGTGTCCGGGGTCAGGACCGCGTCCAGGCCGGTCAATGCCTGCATCAGCCCGCTCCAGTCCGTGGTTCCGGCCAGGTTGCGGGCCTTGTCCGCCAGCTTGGGTCCCAGTTCGCGGAGCACGGCCCGGCCCAGGTCGGCCTCGGCCTTGCTGCCCAGGAGCAGTATCTCGCCCTGCCCCGTGGTCTCCCACAAGGCTTTTACCAGCGCGGCCAGCGGCTTGGGCGGCAGGGAACGCCGGGATTCGCGCCCGGCCAGGACCACGCCCACCCCCTTGCCCCCGGGCTCGGCAGCCGGGTTGACCTGGTCCGGAGTCAGGGGATCAGGGGCGTATCCGGCCCAGAAATCCACCAGATTGACGCCCAGACGCCGCCTGGACGACCAGCGCATGGCCATATCCGCCCAGATGGGCTTGTGTTCCTGGCCGTTTCCATAGGAATACCCGCGCACCTGTTCCGGGTCGAACAGGCCGGCCAAGCGGAAGTTGAGGCCTGAGAAATTAAGGTTGTAGACCGCGTCGAACCCGGCCGTCTGGAGCTTCTGGAACGCGCTCCGGTTCTCCGTGAGCACCCGTCTGGCCGCTTCCTTGGGGTCCAGGCTTCCGGCATGGGCCTGAATAGGATGAAGAATCGTGTCCGGATAAACCAGTTGGGCCAGTGCGGCCAGGGAATGGTCCAGGCACAGGTGGACCTCGTGGCTCTGGGCGGCCAGGGTGGCCATCAGCCGCTTGGTCTGGACCAGATCCCCGAACCGGGCCAGCTGCGCCACCAGGACCCGGCTCATGCGGCCACCGCCAACACATTGTGGCTCATGGGCGCAAGGACTCGGGGCCGGTTCAACAGGGTCATGCGATTCTCCGCCTGTTTGGGGATTCTTCCGTGTGGTATCCCAGGACCCGCCGGGGTGGCAAGGCGGTCCGGGGGTTGTATTCGCATCTCGGGCAGAGTATATTTCCAAATTCCATGCGATACTATCCTATTTTCGTGGACCTGAGCGGCAAGCATTGCCTGGTGGTGGGCGCGGGGGCCGTGGGCTCCCGCAAGCTGGCCACCCTGCTGGAGTGCGGTCCGGCCTCCGTAACCGTGGTCGATCCCGCGCCGCCCGGCCCGGGCGTGGCCGCCCTATGCACCAGCCCGGTGTTCCACTACGAGCAGCGGCCGTTCCGCGACAAGGACCTGGACGGCAAGTGGCTGGTCATCGCCTCGACCGCGGACGAGGATCTCAACCGGCGTATTGGCGAGGAGTGCCGCCACCTGGGCATCTTGAGCAACGTGGTGGACCAGCCCGAGGCCTCGAGCTTCGTGGTCCCGGCCACCCTGACCCGGGGCGACCTGGTCCTGGCCGTGTCCACCTCGGGCACCAGCCCGGCCCTGGCCCGGACGGTACGCAGCAATCTGGAAAAGCTTTTCGGCAACGAATACACCATGTTTCTGGCCGTCATGGGCCGCCTCAGGCCCCATGTCCTGAACATGGGCAAGCCCACCACGGACAACACGGCCCTGTTCCGCGACCTGGTGGCCTCGCCGCTCATGGACCATCTGGCCCACGGCGACGCCGAGGCCGCGGCCCAGACCCTGCGCGACATACTGCCGGACGATCTCCATCCCCTGATCCCGGAGCTGCTCCATGAACTCCCTTGAATACCTCCGCCTGGCCGTCATTGCCTGCTATCTGGCCGGAACCCTGAGTATTCTTATCGGGGTCGTAGCGGCCAACAACGGGCTGAAGCGGTTCGCCTCGTACCTGGCCCTGGCCGCGTTCGCCCTGCACAGCCTGGACCTGGGCTCCATCCTGGTGGACCAGGGCAAGATGGCCCTGCTCACCAGCGGCTTCTACTTCAGCTTCCTGGCCTGGACCCTGCTGACCATCTACCTGGTGGTCTGGTGGCGGCTCAAGTCCGGCTTTCTGGCCCTGACCGCCCTGCCCCTGGCCCTGATCCTGTTCCTGGCCTCCCTGGCCGTGGGCGGGCTCAAGGTGACCATCCCGCCGTCTCTGACCGGGTTGTTCTTCAGCCTGCACATCGCCTCCCTGGCCGTGTCCCTGGCCCTCATGGCCCTGGCCTTCGGAGCCGGAATCGCCTTCCTGCGCATCAACCGCAAGCTCAAGACCAAGGCCGCCCTGGCGGACATGAACAACCTGCCGTCACTGGATATTTTCGACCGCATCAACCACTGGACCGTGCTCACGGGCTTCCTGCTCTTCACCCTGGGGCTGACCGCCTCGTTCGCCTGGTACTGGGTGGTGCCGGACAAGGTGTTCAAGGTGGACATCATGAACCTGTCCTCCCTGGGGGTCTGGATCCTGTTCGCCCTGCTCTTCCACCAGCGCCTGGCCCTGGGCTGGAAAGGCCGCAAGCCGGCCATCTTCGCGGTGGTAGTATTCGCGGCCATGGTCATCACCCTGCTCCACCACACCATCACCTTTGAACGGCTGCAATGAACAAGAGCATCTATCTGGTTGGACTCAACCACCGCACCGCGGCCGTGGAAATCAGGGAGCAGTACGCCCTGACCAGCACGGAAAATTTCGAGCAGGGGCTGCTGGACGCCTGCCCGGTCCGGGAGTGCATGGCCCTGTCCACGTGCAACCGCGTGGAGATCCTGTGTGTGGCTGATCCTGTTCATGACACAGAGTCCACGTTGGAATCCATAGTCGACTATTGGGCCACGGCCTGCCAGGGCCAGGCCTCGGCGCTCTTCCCCCACGTGTACCAGTACAAGGACCTGGAGGCCGTGAACCACTTGTTCACCGTGGCCGCCAGCCTGGACTCCCTGGTCATGGGCGAGCCGCAGATCCTGGGCCAGCTCAAGGACGCCTACCGCGCAGCCGTGGACAAGGGCACGGCCAGGACCGTGGTCAACCGGCTGCTGCACAAGTCCTTTTCCGTGGCCAAGCGGGTGCGCACCGAGACCGCGGTGGCCTCCTCGGCCGTGTCCATCTCCTTTGCGGCCGTGCAACTGGCCCGCAAGATCTTCGGCGACCTGACCGGACGCGCGGCCATGCTCATCGGCGCGGGCGAGATGGCCGAACTGGCCGCCACCCACTTGAAGACCAGCGGCGTGACCGAACTGTACATCGCCAACCGCACCTTCAGCCGGGCCAAGGAACTGGCCGATTCCCTGGGCGGACAACCCGTGGAATTCCAGAACCTTACCAAGGTGCTGCCCCAGGCGGACATCGTCATCTCCTCCACGGGTTCGCCCACGGCCATTCTCAAGGCCAGGGACGTGCGCCAGGTGCTCAAGCAGCGCAAGCACCGGTCCATGTTCTTCATAGACATCGCCGTGCCCCGGGACATCGACCCGGACGTGAACCAGCTGGACAACGTCTATCTGTACGACATCGACGACTTGAAAGAGGTGGTGGAGGAAAACATGGCCTCCCGCCGGGCCGAGGCCCTCAAGGCCCAGGCCGTTGTCCAGGAGGAAACCGCCACCTTCGCCACTTGGCTCGAATCCCTGGCCCTGCAGCCGACCATTGTGGAGCTCATGGACCGGGGCCGGGACGTGGCTGAGCGCGAGCTGGCCAAGACCCTGAAGCGCATCGGGCCTGTTGGGCAGGGAACCGTTGAAGCACTTGAGACCCTGGTCAACTCCATAGCCAAGAAAGTATTGCACGAGCCCATCTGTTTTCTCAAGCGGGACACCCGCATGCAGGGCGATGTGGAGCAGACCCTGGCCCAGGTCAGGCGCATGTTCCGGCTGGACGAGCCCGTGGACCCGAGCATGGAGAACGGTGAAGAAAACGGATGTCGCCTGGATGAAGACGAGGAATAGACATGCGCGCCTATCTTATTGAAGACCTGACCGACGACAACGGCAAGAAAATCGCCGAGGCCCTGGAAGCCAAGGGATACGAGCAGCCTTTGGACGGCCTGTTCTGGCTGCCCGTGCCCCAGGACATGCTCAGCGACATCCAACGCGAGCATTGGGACGAGTGCGGCCCCTACGTCATGGGCCTGGAGATCATGGACATGCCCGAGGGCTGCGCCCTGAAGCTCGAACTCCTGGCCCGGGCCAAGGGGCGGCTGCGCTGCTCCTGCGTGGCCTACGCCGAGCCCGAGCAACGCAACAACATCATTGATTTTCTGGACGAATTTATTCGGGAACTGGACATTCCCGTCTGACAGGCCGTTGAAAAATCCGCGATGGCTTCGTTACTGCGAAAAACTCAAATCCTCGCGTACCGCAAAAGTACGCGTCGGCCTTGAATTTTTCTTGTGCCTTGCCCTCCCGTTATTTGAACGGCCTGTGATAGACGTCTCATTAACAATGTGAACCCAGGAATTGTTAATGCCGACTCTTCAGGATCTGCCCCTGCACGGAGCCCAGCTCTGCCTGGACGTGGAGCGGTTCGCGGCCCGGGTTCTGGACCAGGACTTCTGCGACCTGTCCCTGGTGGTGGGCTGCTCCGGCGGGGCCGACTCCACCGCTCTGCTCCTGCTCCTGGTCGCCCTGGCCGGACGCAACCGGCTGAAGCTTACGGCCGTGCATCTGAACCATTGCCTGCGCGAAGAGGCGGACCAGGACCAGGCATTCGTGGCCGATCTGTGCGCCGGTCTGCGCATACGCCTGGTCACGGAGCGCGCTGACGTGGCCTCCCTGGCCCTGGGCACGGGCGTCGGCGTGGAAGAGGCCGGGCGCGCTGCACGCTACGAACTGCTGGAGCGGGTACGGACCGAGCACGGCGCGGACCTGATCTGCACGGCCCACCAACTGGACGACCTGGCCGAGGACCAGTTGCTCCGGCTGCTGCGCGGCACGGGCTGGCCCGGCCTGTCCGGCATGGTGGCCCACGACCCGAACCGACACCTGCTGCGGCCCCTGCTCCTGACGCCCAAGGCCGACCTGGTCACCTTGCTCCGCAGCCTGGGCCAGACCTGGCGCGAGGACGAATCCAACCAGGACGTGTCCCTGCTGCGCAACCGCGTACGCCACGAAATCCTGCCCCTGTTTTTGCGCGACAACCCGGCCTATCTCAAGGCAGCGGCCAGGCTGTGGGACATGGGCCGGGCCGACGAGGAACACTGGGCCGAGCTGGCCGCGGACTTCCTGGTCCACGAGGCTGAAGACGACAGCCTGTGCCTGCCCCTGCCCGCCACCAGGGAACATTCCCGGGCCGAGCGGCTGCGGCTGTACAAGGAGGCCGTGGAGCGGTTGGGCCCGGGCCAGGCCCTGGCCGAGAATCTGTTCCAACTGGACCGGCTGGTCATGGACAAGAAGACCGGATCCGTCATCCAGTTCCCGGGCGACAAGCAGGCCGTGCTGGAATCGGACGCGGTCCGCTTTTCCCTGTTCGAGCGAACCTGATCGCAAACACAGACTTCGGTCCGCAAGTGCCCTGGCCGCCTTGCCAACAGGCCAGAAGCATTGACACGCCACCCCCCTCGGGCTATTGAGCTTGTTCCGGATTGCACAAACCCTTTAGGAGGAGAAGCGTGAATATTCTCATCTTTGGACCCAACGGCAGCGGCAAGGGCACCCAGGGCGCCCTGGTGAAGAAAAAGTACGACCTGGACCACATCGAGTCCGGCGCCATCTTCCGCAAGCACATCGGCGGCGGCACCGAGCTGGGCAAGAAGGCCAAGGAATACATCGATCGCGGCGAGCTCGTGCCCGACGACATCACCATCCCCATGGTTCTGGACGTGCTCCAGAACGCCTCTTCCAAGGGCTGGCTCCTGGACGGATTTCCCCGTTCCCTGGTCCAGGCCGAGAAGCTGTGGGAAGCCCTGCAGAAAGACGGCGTGAAGCTGGACTACGTTATCGAGATCCTGCTGCCGCGCAGCGTGGCCGCCGCCCGCATCATGGGCCGCCGTTTGTGCGCCAATGACCCCAACCATCCCAACAACGTGGGCATCCCGGCCATCGCACCCAAGGACGGCAAGTGCCGCGTGTGTGGCGGTGAGCTTTCCGAGCGCGCCGACGACGTGGACGAGTCCGCCATCAACAAGCGCCACGACATCTACTACGACACCAACACCGGCACCCTGGCCGCTTCCTACTTCTACAAGGACCTGGCCGGCAGCGTCGGGTTCAAGTACATCGAGCTCGACGGCGAAGGCACCATCGACGCCATCAAGGACACCCTGATTTCCCAGCTCGACTAGACTGCCTGCAAGCCAATAAAAAAGCCCCGTCTTCTTCATCAAGGCGGGGCTTTTTTATTGATCGTCGGCTATGGAAACTACTCGCCAAGCTCCTTGGAACGGGCATAGGACAGCCCGATGGCGTCGATGATGCTGGACCGCACGGCCGTGCGGTCCATGTGGATCAGCGCCTTGATGGTGGTCCCGGCCGGGCTGGTGACCATCTCCCGGAGCACGCTGACGTGCTTGTCCGAATCAGCGGCCAGCTTGGCCGAACCCACGAACAGGCCCTCCACCATCTCCGTGGCCATGGGCCGGGCCAGGCCCAGGTTCACGGCCGCCTCGATGCAGGCCTCCATCCAGTAGAACACGTAGGCCGGGCCCGAGCCGACCACGGCCGTGAAGGCGTCAAAGTCCTTTTCAGGAAGCTCGAACACCCTGCCCAGGGGCTCGAACACCTTGAGGGCAAAGGCTTTTTGCCCATCGGACAGGTGCTCGTCCTCCACGCAGACCGCGAACACGCCCGCGCCGACCATGGCCGGGGTGTTGGGCATGACCCGGACCACCGGGCACTTGTTCCCGGTCCAGGCCCGCAGGGTCTTGACCGGCAGCCCGGCGCAGATGGAGACCAGGCAGTGGGAGGACTTCAGCAGTCCGGCCAACTCCTTGCAGACCTTTTCCGCATGCTGCGGCTTCACGGCCAGGACGAGATAGTCGCAATTCTTGACCAACTCCTCCAGGCCCGAGGCGGCCTTCATACCGCAATCCTTGGCCAGGGCGGCCACGTTGGCGGCGTTGAGGTCGAATCCCCAAACCTCCGCGTCCTTGAGGCCGCGGACAATGGCCTGGCCCATGTTGCCCACGCCGATGAAGCCGATGCGCGCGCTCATGATTACTCCACGAGTTCCAACTGGTTGAAGAAGTAGGCCACCTCCACCTTGGCGGTCTCGGGGGCGTCGGAGCCGTGACAGGCGTTGTTCTGGATGTCCGTGCCGTACTCGCCGCGGAGGGTGCCCTTGGGCGCCTTGGTCGAGTCCGTGGGGCCCATGAGGTCGCGGTAGCGCTGGATGGCGTTGTCGCCCTCGAGAACGGACACCACCACCGGGCCGGAGGTCATGAATTCCACCAGCTCGCCAAAGAACGGGCGCTCCTTGTGCACGGCATAGAAGCCCTCGGCCTGGGCCTTGGTCAGGCGAAGCATCTTCATGCCCCGGATCTTGAGGCCGGAATCGATGATCATCTGCAGCACGTTGCCCGCGTTGCCCGCGGCCACGGCGTCGGGTTTGACAATGGAAAAGGTCAGTTCGCTCATCTGTATGCTCCTTGCGATCTTGGTTTGCGTTTCCCCCGCCCGACACTTCCTAAAAGCGTCGGCCGCAATCGTCAAGCAACCGACCCCCTGCCCGCCCGAAAAAAAACGGACCGGACCGTTGTGTTCCGGCCCGGTCCGCGTCAAATTCCCTGTGGTTTCGATCAGTAGCGAATTTCCTCTTCCCGCATGACCCGAAACGCCTTGTTGCCCTTGACCCGGCCCGGCAGGCCGTAAAACTTGCGCACGCCCTCCACCTCGGCTTCCAGCAGGTCGTCCTCGTCCGTGTCCAGAAGCATGATGTCGCCCTTCTCCAGGTCCATGAGCTGGCGGCCCGTGATGGTGGTCCGGCCCATGCGCACCAGCATCTCCACCGGGGTCTCCATGAGCCGCTCCTTGAAGCGGTTCATCCACACGTGGTCCACCTCCAGCCGCTCGGACTGGAAGGAGGCGTGCAGCTTGCTGCGGATGGGCTCCATGGTGGCGTACGGCAGGCAGCAGATGAGCGAGCCGATGGCGTTCTCCAGCTCCACCTCGAAGGTGACCACGATGACCACGTCGGACGGAGGCACGATGGCTGCGAACTGCGGGTTGACCTCGCTGCGAACCATCTCGATATGGACTTCATGAACAGGCTTCCAGGAATCCTCCATGTTGGCCAGGGCGATCTTGACCACCCGGTCCACGATGGCCTGCTCGATGGGCGTGAAGTCGCGCCCCTCCACCTTGGGCTGGGATCCGGACCCGCCGAAGAAGCTCTCCACCAGGGCGAAGACCAGGCGGGAGTCCACCACCAGGATGGCGTTGCCGCGAAGCGGGTCCATTTTGAAGATGGAGATGGACGTGGGCACGGGCAGGGACCGCATGAAGTCCCCGAACTTGCTCATGTCGATGGATATGGGGTTGATGTCCACCCGCTTGCGCATGGTGTTGGCCAGGGCGTTGGTGGCCAGGCGCGCGAAACGGTCGTTGACGATCTCCAGGACCGGCATGCGGCCGCGGATGATTCTGTCCTGGTTGGCCAGATCGAAGGAGACTACGCCGGAATCATCTTCCGGCAGGTCAGCCTCGGTCTCGACGTCCCCGCCGGACAGGCCGCGCAACAACGCATCAACTTCATCTTGTTCGAGAATCTTGCTCACTGGGCGTGCCTCGAGAGTCTCATGGTTCGCTGTCTTATCGGCCCCCAGGCCGGAAATGCTTAACCCCGATCCGTTGTTGCAGGAAGAGTAGCAAAATCCGGGCCGAAACCATGCGATGGGCCGGGGAGCCTGACCCCAGGCTACACCAGGCAACACGGGCCTGGCAACGGCCGGTCAAAAAGCCGACGAATGCGTGGCGAGCCTATTGGGACGGCAGCTTGGAAACCGGCACCACGGTCAGGTTGGCCGGTTTGGACGCGGCCCAAATCTGGAGCGCGCGCAGGGTCTCCTGGTGCGGGTGGCCGATGGCGATGGCCGATCCCCGCGACAGGGCCAGCCGCTCGGCCTTCTTGAGCTGCATGAGCACGGATTCCACCTCGGCCACGTTGTCGATGAACACGTCCCTGGCGTGGAAGGCCATGCCCAGCCCGTGGGCCGCGTTGGCCGCCTGGGACGAGCCGATGGTCCGGCTGTCCAGGAAGAAGAGCCCGCGCACGGCCAGGGGCTTCAGGGCCGCGGTCATGGCCGCCAGGTCCGCGGTGAAGGCCGAGCCCATGTGGTTGTTCATGCCCACCGCGCCCGGCACCCGGGCCAGGCTGGACACCACCAGCCGCTCGATCTCCTTGGCGCCCATGGTGGTGAACAGGGCCTTGGGCCCGGGATCGTCGTCCGGGTAGCCCACAGGCTGCATGGGCATGTGCACCAGGATTTCCAGCCCCTTTTGCCGGGCCAGGTCGGCCACTTCCGCGGTCTGGGAGGCCCGGGGCCAGATGGCGAAGGTCACGGGCACGGGCAGCCTGGACAACCCCTTGGCCAGGGGCATGTTCTCGCCCAGGTCGTCGATGACGATGGCCAGTCTTCCCGACCCCTTGGGTAGGGGCGGCGGCGGGACGCTGGGCAGCACGAAGAGCAGCCGGTGCGTGTCCACGCCGTCGATGCTGATCAGGTACTCGTTGAGGCCGTCCTGACGCAGGGAGGCCTGGGGGGCGCGTTGGGAAAGGCTCTGGTCCAGCGCGGTGAGGAAATCTTCCAGGCCGTGGCGCAGGGGCACGCGCAGCTCCTGGTAGTGGAACCGCTCTCCCCTGTCCTCCCGGTCGGCCACGGCCAGCAGCTCGAGCTGACCGGTCTCCACGTCCTGGCCGCGCATGGCCTCCAGGATGGCGTAGTCCGCCTTGCTTGACGCGCTCCTCCAGCCCGGTCTCCAGGTACTCCTCGTACACGAACCCGGTGGCGTTGACCGAGGAATGGACCTGGTTCTCAGGTGGCGCTTCGGATTGGGAATCGGGCGGGGAGATGCGGTGCAGGAACAGGACCAGCAACACCGCCAGCAGCACGGCCAGCCCGGCGTTGATGAAAAGGACCGGCCGCAGCCACGAGCGGCTGGACCGGTCCTTGTTGTTCTGCTCGTTCCCGGATCGCTCCGGGCCCTGCTCTTCAGGCATGCCTGGGCCGTCGCCTCCCAACTACTGAATCAGCCGGATGGTGGGCAGCTTCTTGACCAGCTCCAGGGCCAGGCGCAGCTGGTTGTCCGAGGCCAGCATCTTGACGGCGTCGCCGTTCTTCTTGGACTTGCTGTGGCCCGTATGGTTTTCCTTGTTCTCCAAATGGCCGGACAGGTCCTTCTCGCGCACGGTCAGGCTCTTGAGGAGCTGCTCCTCCTCGTCCGGGGTGTGGGGCACGAAGGGTACCACCAGATCGGGCTCAATGCCCTCGGCCTGGATGGAGCGGCCGTTGGGCGTGTAGTACAGGGCCGTGGTCAGCTTGATGCCCGCGCCGTCGGCCAGGGGGATGATCTGCTGCACCGAGCCCTTGCCAAAGGTGGACTCGCCCAGCAGCAGGGCGCGGTTGCGGTCCTGCAGGCAGCCGGCCACGATTTCGGAGGCCGAGGCCGAACCGGCGTTGATGAGCACCACCATGGGCGCGTCCACGTCCGTGGTCTCCTCCTTGGCCAGGAAGTCACGGCGATTGAGTTCGTTCTTGCCCTGGATGTAGACGATCTTGCCCTCGGACAGGAAGGTGTCCGACACGCTCACCGCCTGGTCCAGCAGGCCGCCGGGGTTGTTGCGCAGGTCCAGGATCACGCCCTTGAGCTCGTGCTGGCGCTGGTACTCGTCCAGGGCCTCGTGCAGGTTGCGGGTGGTGTTCTCGTTGAACCGGGTCAGGCGCACGTACAGGTAGCCTTCCTCCAGGGGCTCGGTCTTGACCGAGATGACCGGGATGGTTCCACGCACGATGTCCACCATCTCGGGCTCGTTGGAGTCCTTGTGTAGGATGGTCAGGGTGACCGTGGAGCCCTTGGGACCACGGATCTTGTCCACGGCGTCCATGAGGGAGACGTCTTGGGTGGACTCGCCGTCGATCTCCAGGATGAAGTCCCCGGCCTGGAGCCCGGCCTCGTAGGCCGGCGTGTCCTCGATGGGCGAAACCACGACCAGGCGGCCCTGCTCCATGCTGATCTCGATGCCGATGCCGGAGAACTCGCCGCTGGTGTTCTCCTGCATCTGGTTCATCTCATCCGGGTCCAGATAGGCGGAATGGGGGTCGAGTTCGTTGAGCATGCCCCGTATGGAGTCCTCGATGAGCTCGGACCGGGACAGGTCCTCCACGTAACTGGACTCCACGATGTCGAGGACCTGGCTGAACCGTTTTAAGGCGTCGAAATGGTCTTCCTCCGTGGCCGCCTGGGGCCCGGAAACCATCAGGGAAAAAACAAGGAGAACGGTCGCCAGCCACAAGGTGATGCGCATGTAATTCCTCCGAAAAAAGGGATTTGTGATCGGCTCGGAGGGCCGTTAGTTAGGCGATAGCCACGCCATTGGATTAATTGCTTTCTGACCAAAACGCAATTCAAAATAAAGCCCCGTGCCGTTGGCCTCCGGGTAGAACCCGGCCGTTCCGATGGGTTCGTCCTTTTCCACTTCCTGCCCGGGCAGGGGCGTGGCGTCGGCCAAGTAGGCGTACAAGCTGTAATAATCGTCGCCGTGGTAGACGATGACCACCCGACCGAAGCCGCGCAGCACGTCGTTGTGCACCACCTTGCCCCAGAACACGGACTTTACCGGGCTTCCGTCCGGCAGGGCCAGGCCCAGCCCGCGCGACGGCGGCTTGGACTTGGGCGAGAACGTGGCCACCACCCGACCCGAGGCAGGCCAGGGCAGGACGTTCTTGTTGTCCGCGAACACCTTGGTCACGGAGGGTCCGCCCAGCTGGTAGTGCAGGTCCTCGATGACGCTCAGGATGTCCTTGAGCTCTTCCTGAAGGTCCACCTTCTCGTCCTTGACCTTCTTGAGGCTGCCGCGCAGGGTCAGCCGGTCCTGCAGGAGCTGGTCCTTGAGGTGGTTGACGTTGGCCAGCTGCTCCTGGGCGGCATCGGCCAACCGCTGCTGCTCATCCAGGTTGGCCTGGATCTTCCGGGCGGACTCGGCCGCGTCCAGCAGTTTCTGGCGCGTGGTCCGGTAGACGGCCGCCAGCCAGGTGAAGGCCCGGTCCGCGGAGCGCCAGCTCTCCAGGTTGCCGAACCGACTCTGGATGGTGCGGGCATGCACCGGCCAGATGGCGCCCAGCAGCCCTTCCAGGTCCTGGGCCAGGGCCTCCTGCTCCGCCTTGAGGCGCCCGAACTCCTTCTGGGTCGCGGCTTCCTGCTCGTGGATGGTGGACAGCTTGCCCTCCTGGGTGGCCACGTCCTTGGACAGGCTTTTGACGCGATCTTCCACCACGGCCAGCTTCTTGGCCAGGGCCGCTTCCTTGGCCTCCAGGGCCTCGATCTCCTGTTGCTGCTGCTCGGCCTTTTCCTGCTCCAGCTCGATCATGCCCTCCACCTGGTCCTGGGCCCGGGCGAGGCCGGGACAAACCAGGAGGCAGCCAAGGAGAACGGCCAGGATCTCGGCGTAAATCAGGCGAGCAGAGGTTGGAGCGGGCATCCTTGGTCGCACAGGGGTTCTTTCTTTTTGCACCATTTGTGCCCCACCCGGACCAGCAGGGCGTGATATTCGTTGAACAGGGCCTGGTCCTCGGGCAAATTGTCCATGAACAGGTCCCGCAAGCCGTGGTAGTCGGCCTCTTCGTCCACCAGGCCGTGCCGTCCCAGAATGCGGAAGGTGTAGGCGTCCACCACAAAGGACGGCTTTTCCAGGGCGTAGCAGAGGATGGAATCCGCAGTTTCCGGCCCCACGCCGTTGACCGACAGCAGCATGGGCCGCAGTTCATGCATGGGATACGCCGCCAGCCGGTCCATGTCCAGGTCCGCGGCTTCGTGAAGCAAGGCCAGGAAATTCTTGAGCTTGACAGCCTTCATGCGGAAGTAGCCCGAGGGCCGGATCAGTTCCTGTACGGTCTCCAGGGGGGCCTGGTGCAGGGCCTCGGGGGTGAGCAGGTCCGCTTCCTTGAGATTGGCGATGGCCTTTTCCACGTTCCCCCAGTTGGTGTTCTGGGTCAGGATGGCGCCCACGGCCACCTCGAAGGGAGTGTCCCCGGGCCACCAGTGCGACGGGCCCAGGGCCTCGAGCATGGCCCGGTACAGCGCGTCCAGGGACGAGGCCGTGCTCACGCGCCCACGCCCTTCCAGACCAGGGCCACCCATTCCCCCTGCTTGCGGCGCTCGGGAGGACGGTGCAGCAGGGGCAGGTAGGCCCGGGTCACGGCCTCGCCCTGCTCGTCCAGGATGCCCGACAGGATCAAACAGCCGCCCGGGGCCAGGTGCGTGGCCAGGGGGACGGCCATCTCGATGAGCGGACCGGACAGGATGTTGGCCACCACCAGGTCAAAGCACAGGCCGGGCTGCAGGGCGTCCACCGAGCCCACGGCCAGGGTCATGCTGTCCTGGACATCGTTGGCCACAAGGTTCTCGGCCGCGCAGGACACGGCCTGGGGGTCGATGTCCAGGCCGATGCCGTTCAGGCCCAGGCGGGACAGGCCGATGCCCAGGATGCCCGAGCCGGTGCCCAGGTCCAGGAAGCGGCGGCCCGGGCCGATGCAGCCGGAATCCAGAAGATGCCCGAAGGTCTCCAGGCACAGGGCCGTGGTCGGATGGTGGCCCGTGCCAAAGGCCATCTTGGGCTCGATGACGATGGTCTCGCGGCCGGGCGTGGCCTCGTCCTTGTGCCAGGGCGGCAAAACCTCGAACCGGTCGCCGCAGGTCAGAGGCACGAAGAAGTCCTTCCAGGCCAGGGCCCAGTTCTCGGGCTCCTTCTCGGCCACGTCCAGCACGGCCTCGGGCCAGCGCTTGGCCATGGCCTCGGCCACTTCGCGGCCCAGGGGCGGGTTCTCAAAATGCACGCGGAAGGTGATGCGGCCGTTCTCCTCCCCCTCTTCCCAGCCGTGGGGAGCGTTGTCGGCCAAAAAAGCCTGAACCTCGGCCTCGCGCTGCACGGGCACGGCGCATTGAATGGTCAGCAACAGAGAAGGCATGGATGGTCAGGCCAGCTCGTTCACCAGGGAGCCGCGCCCGGTGTACTGGGAATCCTGGACCGTGGCCGGAAGCCGCTGGGCATCGGCCTTGGCCTGGACCTGCTGCTCCACGGTCTTTTCCTGCACCGTCTCGTCCGGGGTGGGCTGGCGCCGTTCCACGGGTTCAGGCTGCTGGGGTCGATCCATCGGGTCCACACGCATGGGCTGCTCCTTAACAAATATAAGGATACCCGTCAGGCCTCATGGCCGTCAAGACGCGCTCAGCACCTGGTCCAGGGCGTCCACGAACCGGTCCAGGTCCGCCTGCTCGATGGTCAGGGGCGGCAGGAGCCGCAGCACGCGCTCGTGGGACAGGTTCATGAT
This sequence comes from Desulfovibrionaceae bacterium, assembly GCA_963666895.2. GTDB lineage: Bacteria > Desulfobacterota > Desulfovibrionia > Desulfovibrionales > Desulfovibrionaceae. The sequence goes on from CAXXNS010000002.1 coordinate 148,548, forward strand.
GAACCCCTTGTCCAGCAGGGCCTGCCAGACCTCCTTGCCCGGGAAGGACAGCTCGATGCCGAACATGAGCCCCAGGCCGCGCACCGAGGCGATCTTGTCCGGATGCTTGGCCACCAGTTCCAGGGCCCGGTCCTTGAGGTGCTTGCCCAGGGCCTCGGCCTTGGCCACCAGCCCCTCTTCCCGGATCACGTCCAGCACCCGGCAGGCCACCGCGGCCAGCACCGGGCCGCCGCCAAAGGTGGTGGCGTGGGCCCCGGGCTCGAACCCTTTGGCCACCTCGTTGGTGGCCAGGCAGGCGCCCATTGGGAGCCCCCCGGCCAGGGCCTTGGCCGTGGTGAACACGTCGGGCACGATGTTGTAGTGCTGGTGGGCCCACATGCGGCCGGTGCGGCCCATGCCGGACTGCACCTCGTCGGCCATGAACAGGATGTCCTTTTCCTTGCACAGGGCCGCGATATCGCCGGCGAACTGCTCGGGCAAAGGCCGGATGCCGCCCTCGCCCTGGACCATTTCCACCAGCACGGCCGCGGTTTTGTCGCTCACCGAGTCCCGCAGGGCGCAGATGTCGTCGAAGGGCACGGTGACGAAGCCCGAGGGCAGCGGCCCGAAGCCGTCCTTGATGGGGCCGTGCTGGCCCGTGGCCGTGAGCGTGGCCAGGGTCCGGCCGTGGAACGAGCCCTCCAGGGTGACGATCTCAAAGGCGTCGCGGTTCTTGACCTTGCGCATGTAGCGCCGGGCCAGCTTGATGGCCGCCTCGTTGGCCTCGGCTCCGGAATTGCAGAAAAACACCTTGTCCGCGTCGCAGGTGGCCACCAGCCTCTCGGCCAGGTCCACCTGCTCTTTCTGGTAGAACAAGTTGGACACGTGGGTCAGTCTGGCGGCCTGGTCGGCCATGACCTTGGCCAGGTCGGCCCGGCCGTGGCCCAGCACGCTGACCGCGATGCCGGCCAGCAGGTCCAGGTACTCGCGGCCGTCCAGGTCAAAGAGTCGGCAGCCTTCACCCCGGGCGATGGCCACGGGATAGCGGCCGTAGGTGTGCATGATCACGGATTGTTCCCGCTCCACCAGGCTGTCGTATGCGCTGCTCATGATCTCGTCCTTATATAATACTGCGTGAGTTCAGTGTTGTCCGGTGTGGCCGAACCCGCCCGCGCCGCGCTCGGTCTCGCCCAACTCCTCCACCGGGAAGAGCCGGGCCTGGGACGCGGGCAGGAACAGGAGCTGGGCCACGCGCTCGCCCCTGCTGACGACGATGGTTTCCTGGGAGGTGTTCAGCAGCCAGATGATGACCTCGCCCCGGTAGTCCGGATCGATGACGCCCACGCCCTGGGCCACGGTCAGGCCGCGCTTGGCTCCCAGGCCGCTTCGCGAGAACACGAACCCGGCCACGCCTGGGGTCACGGGCTCCACCGCCACGCCGGACGGCACCTTGACCCGCTGGCCCGGGGCCACCTCCACCCGTTCCTGGTCAAAGCAGGCGCGCAGGTCCAGGCCCACGGAGCGGTCGGTGGCGTATGCGGGCGGATTCTCGCGGGCAACGTCCCGAAGATACTGAATGCGTACGTCTACATAGGGGGATTGGCTGGAGGACATGCAAGCTCCTTGTCGGTTCGAATTGTGGTCATGTACCGTTTCTCCTCCGCTGTCAAACCGTCCATGCATCCCCTCATCGCCTTGCACTTTGAACGGGTTGCGGATAAAGCAGAAAGAACAAGACATGCCTCTTGATTTTTCGCCTGCAATATCGAGGTGTTAATATGGAAGCCCTGCGCTCCCTGTCGGTCATCCCCAAGCTCCCCGCCTCCCTGGCCCCCCTGTGGGACCTGGCCTACAACTGCTGGTTCGCGTGGAACGCCGAGATCGCCGATCTGTTCACGTCCATCGACCACGAGGGCTGGCTGGCCTCGCACCAGAACCCGGTGGCCTTTCTCAACTCCCTGTCCAGGCGGACCCTGGAGGAGCTGGCCCGGGACGAGCTCTTTGCCCAGCGGGTCAAGGAAGCGCGCGCCTCCCTGAAGCAATATCTGTCCAAGACCACCTCGCCCGTGGACTTCCCGGGCGCCTCCCCGGCCGACCCGGCCGTAGCCTACTTCAGCCTGGAATACGGCCTGGCCCTGTGTCTGCCCATGTACTCGGGCGGACTGGGCATCCTGGCCGGCGACCACCTCAAGTCGGCCAGCGACCTCAACCTGCCCCTGGTGGGCGTGGGGCTCTGCTACCGCGAGGGCTACTTCCGCCAGTACATGACCCCGGACGGCTGGCAGCAGGAACGCTACCCGGACTACGACTTCGAGCAACTGCCCATGGAGACCGTTCGCCGTGACGACGGCCAGCCCCTGGCCATCACCGTGAGCCTGGCCGGAGAGACCCTGACGGCCCACATCTGGCGCGTGCAGGTGGGCCGCATCCGGCTCTTCCTCCTGGACACCAACATCCCGGACAACCCGCCCGAGCTGCGCGCCCTGACCGCCCGGCTCTACGGCGGCGACCTGGAGATGCGCCTCAGGCAGGAAATTTTGCTCGGCCGTCGGCGGGGTCCCGCACCCTGACCGAGCTGGGCCTGACCCCTCAGGTCATCCATATGAACGAGGGCCACTGCGCCTTCGTGGGCCTGGAGCGCATCCGGCTCCTCATGCGCCGGCACAAGATGAGCTTCGAGTCCGCCCAGGAGGTGACCGCCTCCTCCTCGGTCTTCACCACCCACACCCCGGTCCCGGCGGGCAACGACCGCTTTTCGCCCGAACTCATGCGCCGCTATTTCGAGCCCTACGCCAAGGACATCGGCCTGTCCTTCAAGGTCTTCATGGCCCTGGGCCGCGAAGACCCCATGGACGACACTGAGGACTTCTGTATGACCGTACTGGCCCTGCGCCTGTCGCGGTTCAACAACCGGGGTCAGCCAGCTGCACGGCCGGGTGTCCCGGAACATGTGGCGCAAGGTGTGGAAGAGCTTCCCGGTGGAGGACGTGCCCATCGGGTCCATCACCAACGGGGTGCATATGCCCACCTGGGTGGCCCCGGACATGGCCCAGCTCTTCGACCGCTACCTGGGCTACAACTGGAAGGAAGACCCGGACTGCATGCGCATCTGGAACAACGCCGAGGCCATACCGGACGCCGAGCTCTGGCGGACCCACGAGCGGCTGCGCGAGCGCCTGGTGGACTTCGTGCGCCGCCGGTTGCGCAAGCAGCTCCTGGACAAGGGCGCGCGCCAGAAGGAGACTCATGGTGGCCGACGAGGTTCTGGACCCCCAGGCCCTGACCATCGGCCTTCGCCCGGCGGTTCGCCACCTACAAGCGGGCCAACATGCTGCTCATGGACAAGGACCGGCTCATAAACCTCATCGCGGACAAGAAGCACCCGGTCCAGTTCATCTTCGCGGGCAAGGCCCACCCGGCCGACAACGAAGGCAAGAAGCTCATCCAGGAGATCATCCAGCTCTGCCGACGCGAGGATTGCCGCTACTCCATGGTCTTTCTCGAGGGACTACGACATGAAGGTGGCCCAGCGCATGGTCCAGGGCTGCGACGTGTGGCTGAACACGCCCCGGCGCCCCCTGGAGGCCTGCGGCACCTCGGGCATGAAGGCCCTGGCCAACGGCGTGCTCCAGTTCTCCACCCTGGACGGCTGGTGGGACGAGGCCTACCGGGCCGACAACTCCCTGGGCTTCGCCATCGGCAAGGGCGAGGAGTACGAGGACCAGATGTACCAGGACTTCGTGGAGAGCCGCACCCTGCTCAACGTGCTGGAGAACGACGTCATTCCCGAATTCTGGGACCGGGGCCACGGCAACCTGCCCCGCAGCTGGGTGCGCAAGATGAAGAGCGCCATCAAGCAGCTCGGCCCGGTGTTCAACGCCCACCGCATGGTGGTGGACTACGCCCAGACCACCTATTTGCCCGCGTTCAACAATTTCAACTATCCTGGCCAAGGACGACTACAAGGCGGCCAAGGAGCTGGCCAGTTGGCGCATGGACCTGATGACCAAGTGGGACCAGCTCAAGGTCCGGTCCGTCAGCTCGGACGTGCCACAGCAGGTCTACGTGGACGAGCCCCTGGAGGTCACGGCCCGGGTCTACCTCAACGGCCTGTCAGCGGACGACGTGCGAGTGGAGGTCTACCACGGCACCCTGGACACGGACGGCCGGTTCTCCCAGCGCGAGACAAACGCGCATGGCCATCCGCGAGGAACTGGGCGACGGCTGGTGGCTGTTCGGGGGCGAGGTGCGCGCGTCCGAGGCCGGGCGGTTCGGGTTCACGGTCAGGGTCATGCCCCACCATCCCCTGCTCCTGGACCCCCACTCCCTGGGCCTGACCCACTGGGCCGAGGACACCGACGACTAGCAGGGCCCTTTTTCCCGCCCGGTCCAGAGTCCACGGCCCGCCTACAAAAACGTAGGGCAATCCGTTGTTGACAGCGGCATTGCCTTGTGCTTTGTTGTTCAGCCCGCCGCCAGGGGGGCGCATCCTTTCTGACGCCCCGCGCGGGATACCGACCATACGACCACCAGGGGTAAGGAGACTGCCTTGCTTTTTCAGCCCATCAACAGGAATTATCATGAATTCCGGATCATCCGGGACAAGGACCTGTGCATCAACTGCAAGGTCTGCATCCGGCAATGTTCCTACGACGCCCATTTTTGGGACGAGAACAGAAACAAGGTGGCCCACGACAACGCCAAGTGCGTGGGCTGCCACCGCTGCGAAGCCCTCTGCCCCACCGCGGCCCTGACCATTCGCAAGAACAACTCCGAATTTCGCGACAACGCCCTGTGGCGGCCCCAGTTCATCAAACACATTTACAAGCAGGCCGACACCGGCGGCGTGCTCCTGACCGGTATGGGTTCCCCGGTGGACATTCCGGTCTACTGGGACCGCATGCTCCTGGACGCCTCCCAGGTCACCAACCCGTCCATCGACCCCCCTGCGCGAGCCCATGGAGCTCAAGACCTTCCTGGGCGCCAAGGAGAAAACGGGTCCGGATGGAGATCAAAAACGGCAAGCCCAAGCTGAAGACCAAGCTCTCGCC
>CAXXNS010000003.1:0-274144 GCA_963666895.2 Desulfovibrionaceae bacterium
CGTGGACATGCTGGCCGAGCATGCCGCGGCCATCGTCCGCTTCCAGGGCGGCAACAACGCCGGGCATACCCTGGTGGTGGACGGGGAGCAGTGCATCCTGCACCTCATCCCCCTCGGGCATCCTGCATCCGGGCAAGGCCTGCCTCATCGGCAACGGCGTGGTCCTGGACCCCGAGGTCTTTCTCAAGGAAGTGGACACCCTGGCCCAGCGCGGGGTGGACGTGTCCCCGGCGCGGCTGATGATCAGCAAGAAGACCCACGTCATCATGCCTACCACCGCCAGTTTGGACGGCTGCCGCGAGGCGGCCCCGCAGCGAGGGAGGGCAAGATCGGCACCACTGGCCGGGGCATCGGCCCCCTGCTACGAGGACAAGATGCACCGCGTGGGCATCCGGGCCGCGGACCTGGCCGACCCGGACCTGCTCAAAGCCAAGATCGCCGAGGCCCTGGTGGAGAAGAACGTCCTGTTCAAGGGCCCCTGTATTCCTGCGAAGCCCTGGACCCGGACAAGGTCTATAAGGATCTGCTGCCCGTGGCCGAGCGCGTGGCCTCCTATTTGGGCGACGTGTCCGCAGCCCTGCAGATGGTGGAGCGCACCGACGGGGACGTGCTCTTCGAGGGCGCCCAGGGGCACCCATCTGGACATCGACCACGGCACCTATCCGTTCGTCACCTCGTCCAACACCGTGACCGCCAACGCGGCCTCGGGCTCGGGCTGCGGGCCGCGCAAGCTGGACCGCATCATCGCCATCGTCAAGGCCTACACCACCCGGGTGGGCGGCGGGCCCTTCCCCACCGAGCTCAACGACGTCACGGGCGACCGGCTCCAGGAAGTGGGGCGGCGAGTTCGGGGCCACTACGGGACGCCGCCGCCGCTGCGGCTGGCTGGACCTGGTGGTGCCTGCGCGAGTCCGTGCGCCTCAACTCCCCCACCGAACTGGCCATCCACCAAGCTGGACGTGCTCTCGGGCATGGACGAGCTCAAGGTCTGCAAGGCCTACCGCTACCGCGACGAGCTGGTGGAGTACCCGCCCCAGGAACAGGGAGGAATGGGATTCGTGGAGCCGGTGTACGAAAGTCTGCCCGGCTGGACCGAGGATTATTTCCGCGGTGCGCTCCTGGGGGCGACCTGCCCCGCAACGCCCGGGCCTATCTGCGGGCCATCGAGGAGACCGTGGGCGTGCGCGTGGGCATCGTGTCCGTGGGACCGGGCCGCGAGCAGACCCTGACCGCGCGCTAGGAGGGCCGCATGGCCAAGGCCGAGGAACAAGCCCCGGAACGCCACCCCTCTGCGCATGGAGCCCGGGGCCGTGTCCCCAGGTGCTGGCCCGGCAGTCCCGCGTGGCCGACCGGCTGGCCGCCCTGGCCGTTGACCCGCCCCAGAGCCTGGTGCTGGAATCCGGAGACCAGGCTTCGCGTATGGCCCTGGCCCTGTACTGGGCCTGCCTGCTCAACAATTCCTGCGCCGCTGCCTCCACGCCGCCCAAGGCCTGCCTGTCCTGCCCGGAGTGCCGCCGCATCCTGGACATCGCGTTCAACGACCTGATCGTCTTTCCCCTGCCCGGCGAAGACCAGGTGAAGGTGGCCACGTGCGCGACATGCGGGCCACCTGGGGGCTGCCGCCCAGCGGCTCGGGCATGCGGGGTGACCATATTCTCCGAGGCCGGACGGCTGCGGGCCGAGGCGGCCAACACCCTGCTCAAGACTTTGGAAGAGCCCAGGCCGGGCAACGTGTTCGTGCTCATCGCGCCCCAACGGGCCCGGCTCCCTGCCCCACCCTGGTCTCGCGCAGCTTCGTGCTCACCCCTGTCCCACCTTGGAGCCGAACCCCCGGACCCCCAACGCCCGGCAGTGGGCCCTGGCCCTGGCCGGGGTTTTGGACCACGGGCAAGGACTGGTTCCACCGCACCCAGGCCAAGGGGGCCGTGGACGCGGACCTGGCCCGGGGCGTGGTGCTGGAGCTCAAGCGCGCATTGGCCGACGCCCTGGCCGGACGGGCCGTTCTCGGGGACGGGACTCCCGGCGGCCTGGTGGCCGGGCTGGACCCCAGGGCGCGGCGCAAGGCCGGGCTGGCCCTGGAAGTGGCCGAGGGACGCCCTGGACCCGGCCCGCACCTCGCCGGTTTCGCCGCCCCTGGTCCTGGACTGGCTAGGCCACGAGGCTGACAACAAGCTGAAATTCTTCCTGTTGTGCGGTTGGAGCGTAGGTCGTTTACAAAGATTGTCAATCTTTGTATCCTGCCTTCAAGAACCAAGGGGGACCCCCATGCACATATCCCTGACTCCGGCTTTGGAGAACAATATCCGGCAAAAGGTCGAGAGCGGGCTCTACAACAACGCAAGCGAGGTTGTCCGCGAGGCGCTTCGATTTATGGAATCTCATGAGGAACTGGTCCGTCAGATGAAACTCGACGCTTTGCGACGTGGATTGCGTCCCGGAGCCGAGCAGGCCGAGCAGGGCGAGTTCGTGACGGAAGGAATGGAGGAGATCATCGCGGAGGCCAGGCAGCGCCGCAATGGCTGATCTCCGCATCACCCCGGCGGCCAAGGCGCACCTGCTCGACATTTGGGAGTACACGGCCGGGCATTGGGGCGAAAACAAGGCCGACGCATATCTTCTTGACATCCAGGCCGTTTTCCAACGGCTGGCCAATAACCCCAAACTCGGCAACAGCCGCCCGGACATCGCCACCGGGTACCGTTCCATTCCATCGGGCAAGCACGTGATTTTTTACTTACTCAGCGACGGAGACAAATACGTGGACATCATCGGCGTGCTGCACGCCCGGATGGACGTACAGACCCATCTCGGCTGACCGATCCCGGCAGGTTTTTCAGGTCAACGTGGAAGCGCGTCACCTGGGAACGCTTGGGGAAGTACGCCTTCATGACCACGCCCGGGGACACCTTCTGGGCCAGGTTGGTCTTGAGAAAGGCCGAGGCGCGTCTTTTCAGGCCGGGCGGCGGGTCCGTGAAGCGGCGGCAGAACACCTCGCCCCAGTTGGTGGCGTAGACCACGTGGGCCAGGGCCACCCTTTTCACGTCCGGGGCCGTGGTCAGGTTGAACACGAAATAGGCCCGCACCACACCGCTCCATCTTGAGGTATTCCTCGGACTCGATGTAGGTCCATGTCCCCGGGCCGCAGGAATTCCATCAGCCCGTTCATGATGGCCTGGATCTCGACCACGGACAGAGGGGCGATGGACCGGTCCGCGTGGACCAGGCCGCCCGGCGTGTAGAGCTTGTTGGTCACCAGCCAGGCCAGGAGCATGACCGGGTCGCGCCCGGCCCGCAGGAGCTGCATGTCCTTGGTGGGCACCTTGATCTCGCTGCCGGTCTTGCCGAAGGCCTGCCACAGCGGGGTCCGTCCCGGGGCCTTTTGGGCCGCGAAATAGAGCTCCGGGAACATGCGGCGGCCCGCACCCAGGAACGGCGTGTGCTCCACCTTGTGCTCCCGGACGGCGAAGTTGGCAGCCACCTGGCGGCCCCATGCGGGTCATGTCCTCGGGGGGTGATGGCCGTGGAGCCCCTGGCCGAACCCTGCCTGCGCTCGGCCCGGATGCGTTTGTACGCCCCGGTCATGAACCTGCGCACCGTGGCCCCGATCTTCATGGACCGCACGAAGCTCCAGGGCCGGGCCAGGGCCAGCATCCTGTCCACCGCGTTGGCGTCCGGGCCCAGCAGGAAGTCCAGGAAACCCTTTTCCTCGGGCCAGGCCGCGAAGCCCAGGCCCAGGTCGTAGCGGGACACCCCGGCCTTGAGCATCAGGCACTCGGTCAACAGCTTCACCGCGTCCTTGTCGCCCACGGGACGAGTAGTAGCGGCGCAGTTCCTTGAACAGCAGGCCGTAGGGGTCCGCGTCCGCCACCTCGGCCATGCCCTGAAGCAGGTTGTCCTTGATCCGGTCGCACAGGAGCAGGCCGTCCGTGGCCCCGGCGTACTTTTCCAGCAGGCCCAGCTTGAGCACGGACTTGTACGGGTTGTGCAGGCTCTTGACGATCTGCCATAGGGACGCGCCGAAGAACTCCTCGGCCGGGACCGGCGACGGCCGTCCCAGGGTCCATGAGCCTGGGCTCGCCGTGCATGGGGTAGTCCAGGGCCTGGGGCAGGCGGTCCTGGTAGTCCTCCTCGTCCGCGCCCGGCGGGGTCACCCACCAGACCGGCTCCAGCCCGGCCACCACCAGCATGGAGCGGTAGAACTCGTCCTTGAGGAGCAGGGGCCTGGGCCGAGCCTGAGCTCTCCCGGTCGCTGAACCCGAAGTCGTTGGCCCGCACCCGGTTCACGGACATGAGGAAGAAGTAGGCCTCCAGCCCCCAGGTCTCCAGGGCCCAGGCGGACAGGCCGTCCAGCTTGCGGCGCAGGAATCGGATCTGGTCCGGGGTGGTTTCGGCCGGGTCGTAGCAGACCCAGTAGTCCACGTCCGAGTCCCGGGTTCTGGGCGATGGTTCCCACCGAGCCCATGGTGTACAGGGCCTGGATCACGGGCACGGAGTCGCTCTGCAGCCGGTCGCCCATGCCGTCCGGCCCGTCCGGTGGGGAGTGGTCGAAGCGGGCCTCGGCCAGTTCCAGGGTGGCCAGGTCCGGGTGAAAGCCGCGCACCAGGGCCGGGCAGACCGCGTTCCATCCGGCCTTCCGTTCGTACAGGTCCGTGGCCAGCAGGTGCGGCGCCAGGCGGAAGAATTCGCTCCCCCGCATGCGCCGCAGGGACATGTCCAGGCGGCCGCTGGTTGGAGGTCAGCATGGCCGCCTCCTGCCGGGTCATGCCCATCCACCGCACCCAAAGGTCCAGGGTCCGTTGCAGCACGCGCAGCCCCTTGCCCCGGGCCAGGCCGGCGGGCGGCGGCGGGAGCGGCTCGGCCTTGCCGCCGCACAACCGCCTGCACGCGGCCTCCCAGCGGTCCGCCACCAGCGGGGCCACGGGCCCGTCGTTGCGGCGCTGGAGGATGTCCGACAGGGAACAGCCGTCCATGCGGCTGGACAGGAACACGCACTGGGCCAGGGCGGTCCCGGCCAGGACGCAGTCCACCAGCTCGGTCCCGGCCAGGTGGCAGCTCAGGAGCCCGGCCCCGGACAGGTCGCAGGCCACCATCCGGGAGGAGCGCAGGATTCCGTTCTGCAGGGCGGCCCCGGCCAGGACCGTGTGGGAGAGCACGGTCCGTTCCAGGGTGCAGGCGTGGACCAGGCTTTTGGAGAGCAGGCAGGAGTCGATCCGGCACCGGGCCAGCGTGCAGTCGGACCACACGGACCAGGACAGGTCGCAGCCCGTGAACGCGCAGTCCGTGAACGCGCAGGCGTGGAGCCGCAGCCCGGCCAGGTCGCAGTCCGCGAACCGACAGTCCGTGAATTCGCAGTCCTTGAGCCCGGCCTGGGACAGGTTCAGCCCGGTGAACGAGCAACGCTCGAAGCGTACGGCCTCCACATAGGCGCCGGACAGGTCGCCGCCCGTCAGGGCGCGGCCGGTGCATTCCGTGTCGCGCAGCTCGGCGCCGGGAAGTTCCAGGTCCTGGTGTGCGGCCGAGGCGGCCAGGAGTTCGTCCAGGCCGGGGCTGCGCTTGCCGAACAGGCGACCGAGCAGGCCGGTCCGCTTGCCCGGGTGCCTGGGCCCGGCGGGCGGCTCTGGGATGGGGGCCTGGTCCGCGTTGAGGGCCGGGGAGGTGGCCGGATGCACGGCCTGGGCCTGGTTGAGGTAGGCGTCCAGGCCGGCCAGGTCCTGGCGTCCCAGGATTTCGTCCACCTTGATGGTGTCCAGGCAGAGGCGCAGGCAGTCCGGGTCGGCCGTGGCCGCGCCCGCAAAGGCGTGGGCCAGGGCGAATGGTTTTTCGTCGGGCCCGAATCCGCTCATGAAGGTCCGGTACTGGTCCTCGGGCAGGAGCACGGACCTGCGGCAGACCTCGGCATGCACGGCCCGGGTCATGTTGGCCATGAGCCGGGCGGCCTTGCCCACACGGTTCCAACGCAGCCGGGCCAGGGCCATGAGGCAGTCCGGCGCGTCCTCGGGCTCGGCGTCCAGGAGCAAAGCGCGGACCGCCTTGGTCATGGGCCTGGGGGCCACGCCGCGCAGCCGGACCAGGGCCTCCAGCAGCTCGTGGCTCGGCCGGGGGCGTTGCTCGGACACGACGCGGGCCAGGGCCTGGACCGTTTCCGGGTCCTGGAGCAGGGCCAGGGCCTGGGCGGCGCGCACCAGCAGGTCCGGCTTGGTTCGCAGGGTGAGGATGCCCTTGAGCCAGGAGCCCAGGGGTCCGGACAGCAGGGTCTGGCGCACCGGGAAGGCCAGTTCCTCGCCCTGGCGGGCCAGCCGGGCCAGCCCGTGCGCCATCTCCGGCGGCGACGACGCCGCGGCCAGCTCCGGGAGCAGGCTCCTGGCCCAGGCCAGGGTGTCCTTGGACTCCAGGTGCGGACGACGCAGCAGCTCGCTGAGCAGGGCGGCCTGGTCCGGCCCGGGCAGGGACAAGAACATGGGCGTCAACTCGGCCAGGGAGAAATGCTTCTCGCGGATGTACCGGCAGGCGGCCAGCAGTCCCGGGCGGTCCAAGGCGGCCAGGCAGGCCAGGCAGGCCTGCACGTCCTGGCGGGCGTCGCTCTGTTCGGCCAGGCGTCGCAGCAGCAAGGCGGCCTCGGCCCGGTTCCTGGCCTGGTCCGGAATCGAATCCGGGTCCGAATCCGGGGGGACGGCCCGGTTGGCGGCCTGGCCGAGGGTCTGGGCCAGGGCTTGGAGGCCCTGAGAGGACAGGATGTTCCGGCCGCGAAAGTGGTCCTTGAGCAGGTCGGCCGGATGGGGAGGTGGTGCTGTGTCTTCCATGAATCGTTCCAGGGCGCTGGTTCCGGCGTCAGGGGCCAAGTGCCCGGCCGGAATGCGGTTCATGGGGGCTGTGTACGTGTCATTGGGCGTTTTGGCAAAGGATTGTGCGGATCCCGCGGCCTGCCCCCGCACCTCAAGGAGCGGTTCCTGTATCGTTCCCCGGAGGAAACGGCCGACGATTGATTTTGATGGGAACGTTTCCGGGGTGGGTTCCCCCGGTCCTGGTTTGGTGCTATGTTGGAGTCGATTTCCCTGAAACCGGCTGAACAGCCAAACCGCACCATGGACCGCCATGACTAACCATTCCCATTCCCACGATGACGGCTGGCTGTTGCCCGAAGACGTTAAGACCCAGATCAGAAAGCTTTTTGAGAAGCTGTCCGGCCCGGTGCGCCTGGAGGTGTTCACCGATCCGGCCGTGAACGAGCAGTACAACGGCTACGCCACGGGCTTTGTCCGCGACCTGGCCCGCCTTTCCGACAAGATCGAACCGGCCTTCCACGCCGTGGACTCCGAGCGCGGCCGGGAACTGGGCATCCAGGGTTCGCCCGTGGTGGCCGTGGCCCCGGATCGCTACCGCATCCTGTTTCGGGGCGCGCCCCTGGGCGAGGAGGGCCGCAGCTTCCTGTCCGCGGTCATGCACGCCTCCTCGGGCGACAGCGGGCTGTCCGCCACCTCCCGGGAGATGCTGGAGCGGTTGGACGAGCCCCGGCTGGTCCGGGTCTTCGTCACCCTGGGCTGCCCCTACTGCCCGGACCAGGTCCTGCACACGGTGCGCTCGGCCATCGAGCGGCCCGATCTGGTGTCCATGGAGACCATCGAACTGGACGAGAACCGCGACCTGGCCGACGAGCTGGGCGTGGGTTCGGTGCCCCACACCATGTTCTACGCCGCGGACAGGGACAAGGCGGCCCACGACGCCCTGGGGCTCATGCCCGAGGAGCGGTTCGTGCTCGAGCTCATGGCCCTGCGCGACGCCGGGGACCTGCTCCAGTCCAAGGAAGTGGCCGACCAGGAGCCGTCGGCCGAGCCGGACCTGGTCATCGTGGGCGGTGGCCCGGCCGGGCTGACCGCGGGCATCTACGCCGAGCGTGCCGGGCTGGCCAGCGTGGTCCTGGAGCGCGACGTGGTGGGCGGCCAGGTGGCCCTGACCCCGGTGGTGGAGAACTACCCGGGCTTCGCCAGCGTGCCGGGCAAGCGGCTCATGGAGATCATGGCCGAGCAGGCCCGGCGGTACGTGCCCGTGCGCGAGGGCGAGGGCGTGCTGTCCATCGAACGCCAGGACGACCGGTTCCTGGTGCGCACCAACAAGGCGGCCTACTCGGCCCGGGCCGTGCTCCTGGCCACGGGCGCGTCCTTTCGCAAGCTGGGCGTCATCGGCGAGGAACGCTATTTCGGCCGCGGGGTGAACTACTGCGCCACCTGCGACGGCTATCTGTACAAGGGCAAGCGGGCCTGCGTGGTGGGCGGCGGCAACACCGCGCTCACCGACGCCCTGCACCTCAAGCATTTGGGCGTGGACGTGGCCGTGATCCATCGCCGCGACGCCTTCCGGGCCGAGAAGCACCTGCAGGACTCCCTGGCCGCCGAGGGCGTCGAGGTGCTGTGGAACACCGAGGTGGAGGAGATTCTGGGCCGCGACGGCAAGGTGTACGCGCTCAGGCTCAGGAACAATGTGGACGGCAAGGTGTTCGAGCGGGAGACGGACGCCTTGTTCGTGGCCGTGGGCTACGTGCCCTCCAGCGACCTGGCCGCCTCCCTGGGATGCGACCTGGACGCGGACGGCTGGGTGGCCACAGGGCCGGACCGCCGCACCAGCGTGGAGCGGGTCTACGCGGCCGGGGATCTGACCGGCGGCGTGCGGCAGATCGTCACGGCCATTGGCGAGGGGTCGGTGGCCGCGCTGTCGGCCTTCGAGGATCTGGCCGGGCAACCGAAGCGGGGCAAGGAGTAAGTGGGCAGGAAGCTCCAGGACGGAATCTTTCGCATCCAGCGGGGGCCGAAACGGGCGGGGCTGTTCGTCGTGCTCGGCGTGTTCGTGCTCGGCGTGGTGTACGCCCTGGTGCTGGGAGCCTTCATCACCGACCACACCCGAGTCATGGAGGAGGAGCGGGTCGGCCACCTGTCCCGCATGGTGAGCGTGGCCCGCCTGGTCCTGGAGCCCGTGTCGGCCAAGGTGCGCGCGGGCGAGTTGACCCGGGAGCAGGCCCGCGCCGAGGCGGCCGAGTTCCTGCGTCCCCTGCGTTTCGAGGACGGAAACGTGGCCATGTTCCTTCTGGCCAACGACGGCACCGTGCTGCTTCAGCCCCTGGCCCCGGAGCAGGAGGGGGCCAACCTGTGGTTCGCCCGCGGCGGGGAGGGGAGTTCCCTGACGCGTCAACTGATCCTCGGGGCTTACGAGAGTCCGGAGGGCGGGTTCGTCCGTCCCGAGGCCACCGGCCGGGTCTATTTCGTGGTCCCGGTGCCGGGCCTGAACGCCTGCGTGGGCACGGGCGTCGATCTGGCCGCCATGCGCCAGGGAGACAAGCGGTTTTCCCTCCAGGCGGGCCTGCTGGGCGCGTTCATGTTCGTACTGGCCGTCCTGCCCCTGTCCGTCATGCTGCTCATGCTGCGGGGGCGCAACCGGGAGCTGGAGCAGGAGGTGGCCACCCGGAAGCGCATCGAGGAGGTCATGCTCGACAGCGAGCAGCGCTACCGGAGCCTGTACGACAACGCGCCCGTTGGCATCTGCCAGACCACCCTGGACGGCAGGATGCTCCGGGCCAACCCCATCCTGGCCAGCCACATCGGCTACGACTCGGTGCGCGAATTGCTGGAGTCCGGTCTCAACGTGGAGGAAGTCCTCTACGTGCATAAGGAAGACCGGCGGCGCATGCTGGACATGCTGCTCACCCAGGGCGATGTGCAGAACCAGGAGATCATGTTCAGGCCTCTCCAGGGCAAGGCCTTCTGGACCACGCTCACGGCCCGTCTGGTGCGGGACCAAGACGGCGAGCCCCAGTACATCGAAAGCTTCATCGTGGACATCGACGACCGCAAGCGGGCCGAGGAGAACCTCCGGGTGTCCGAGGAGCGGTACCGGCTGGTCTCCCTGCAGCCGGACCAGCTGGTCTGGGAGCTGGACGTGGTCACCGTCAGGATGGCCCTGACAGGCGACGTGGCCGCGGTGACGGGGCATGACCCGGACGCCGAGGGTATCGACCAGGTGGGGTTCTGGACCGAAAAGGTGCATCCTGAGGACAAGGGTGCGCTCCAACTGGGCAGGGGCGATGACGATGAGTCCGGGGACGTCTTCCATCAGGAGTTCCGGTTCCAGCGCGGCAACGGTCAATACGTGTTTTTGGAGAACCGGGGCGTGGTGCTCCGGGATCATCTGGGCCGGGCCTACCGTATGCTGGGCATTCTTCGGGACATCAGCCAGCGCAAGCAGGCCGAGCTGGAGCGGGAGCGGAGTGAAGCCACGCTCCGGGCTATGCTCAACGCCATCCAGGAAGCGGCTTTGCTTTTTGATGCCGAGGGCAGGGTCTTGACCGTCAACGCCGAGGCGGCCAGGCGGGTGGGCATGCCTCCGGAGGACACCCTTGGCCTGAGAATGCAAGATTGGATGGATGAGGAGATAGCCGAATCCCGCTACGAGCATCTTCTGGATGTGGTCCGCACCAAGGTTCCCGTACGGTTCGTTGATGAGCGGGAGGGGGTGATTTATGAGAACACTTACTATCCAGTGCTGACCGAGCAGGGAGAGGTGGAGCGGGTGGCCGTGTTCGCCCGGGACATCACCGAGCAGCGGAAGGCCGATCATGCCGTTCGGGAGAGCGAGGCTCGGCTGCGCTCCATCTTCGAGAACGCGCCTGTGGGTATCATGCAACTCACGCCCGAAGGCGTGCCCCTGACCGTCAACGCCGAACTGGCGGCCATCGTGGGCTTCGAGAGCCCGGAAGCGTATCTGGCCGAGGTGAGCAACATCCGGGATGCGTACGTGGACCCGGACCACCACGACGAGGTCATGCGCCGCATGGTCGTGCATGGCCAGCTGAGCGGGGTGGAGGTCCAGGTGTACCGCCGCGACGGGAGCGCCATCTGGGTGTATTTCAACGCCGTGGCCGTGGCCGACCAGGAGGGCGGGGCGACCCGATACGAGGCATTCGTCCACGACATCACCGAGCAGAAGGCCGCTCGCCAGGCCCTGCACGAGAGCGAGTTCCGGTACCGCGCCCTGTTCGAGTCCGCTGCCGACGCCCTGATCATGTTGCAGAACGGCGCGGTGGCGGACTGCAACCAGGCCGCGTTGGACCTGTACGGGGTGGAGCGGGAGGAAATATTGGGGCTGGAGGCGCCGCCATTTTCTCCGGAACTCCAACCGGACGGCCGGAATTCCCAGGAAACCGGCCGGGAGTATGTCCGTCGGGCCTTGGACGGAGAGCCCCAGCGTTTCCGGTGGAACCACCAGCGCAGGAACGGAGACATCCTGTACACCCACGTCTCCCTGAGCCGCATCGGGGGCGAGGGTGACAACCGGATCCTGGCCGTTGTCCACGACCTGACCGAACGCTGGCTGGCCGAGGAGCAGCGGCTGCGCTTCGAGCACATCGCCTCGGCCTCCAACGACCACATGGCCTTCATCGACATGAACGACGTGTTCCAGGCCGCCAACCAGGCCTATGCCCAGGGCCTGGGCACCACGATGGAGGAGTTGATCGGCCGCCATGTTCCCGATGTGTTCGGCCCCGCGGCCTGGGAGCAGGTCAAGGAGTTCAGGGACCGGGTCCGCAAGGGCGAGGTGGCCACCTACAGCCAGTGGCTGGATCTTCCCGGGGCGGGAAAGCGCTATTACGAGGCCGTGTATTCCCCCTATTTCGACGCCAACGGGGTGCAGGCGGGAATCGTGGTCAACCGGCGCGACGTCACGGAACGCCAGCGCATGCAGGACGCCCTGCGGGAAAGCGAGCGGCGCTATCGTCTGTTGGCCGAGAACGCGGTGGATGTCATTTGGACCACGGACCTGGACCTGCGGCTGATTTACATCAGCCCGTCCGTGAAAGGATTTTCCGGGTGGGGCGCGGAAGAGATCATGCGGGATCGCCCCGAGGTTTTTTTCGGCGACGATTCCTGGGGGGAGATGGAGGCCACCCTGAAGGACCTCAAGATGGAATCCCTTCGTCTTGAGCGGACCCAGGGCAAGGGCCGGGCTCCCACGGGACCGGCCCCGGCCAGGCGGCTGGAGTTGTCCATGAAGCACAAGGATGGCCGGTCGTTGTGGGCCGACGTGCTGCTTACGGTGGTGCGCGCGGAGGATGGGCAACTGGAGGGCTTCCAGGGCGTGACCCGCGACGTGACCGAGCGCAAGCTGGCCAGGGAGGCCCTGGCCCGGTCCCTGCGCTTCGAGCAGGTGGTGGACCTGTGCGCCAAAAAGCTGCTGGCCTCCACCGGGCGCAAGAAGAGCCTCAACGGGGTGCTGGAGGAAGTCCTGCGCACGGCCGACGTCAGCCGGACCTACATCTTCGTCAACTTCGAGGATCCGGAGGACGGTTTGTGCTGCCGCCAGACCCACGAGGTCTGCGCCCCGGGGGTCGGCGCCCAGATCAACAATGAGAACCTGAAGCACATATCGTATCGTTCCGGAATCAATTATTTCATGAGCAGTTTGTCGCGGGGGAAGCCCGTGGTCGGACACATCAGGGAGTTTCCCGAGCCCGAGCGCACCATCCTGGCCGAGCAGGACATCCTGTCCCTGCTGGCGTTGCCCCTGCGGGTGGCCGGGGAATGGTACGGGTTCATCGGTTTCGACGAGGTGCGGGAGGAGCGCGAGTGGGAACAGTCCGAACTGCTGTTCCTGGAAACCGTGGCCGACATGGTCGGGGCCTATTTCGAGCGCATGGAGAGCGAGGAGAACCTGCGCCAGGCCTATGCGGAGCTGGACCAGGTGTTCAATTCCACGGGCAACGGCATGGCCCTGTACGACATGGAAGGCCGGGTGAGGCGGGTCAACCGGCCCATGCTGGACATGTTCGGGCTGTCTGCCGAAGGGGTCCTGTTCAAGCAATGCCACGAGATCCTGCCCGTGGACTGCCGAAGCGAGAAGGCGTGTCCGGCCCGCATGAACCAGAATTTCCTGGACCCGGAAGGATTCGAGTTCGACTTCCTGGACAAGGACGGCAAGACCCGCTGGATCGCGGTGTCCGCCTCGCCCTTCAAGGACGCCGAGGGCGTGATCACGGGCGCGGTGGTCATTTACCGCGACATCACCCGGAGGGTGACGGCCCAGGAGGAGGCCCTGCGGCGGCAGGAGCAGCTGGTCCAGGCCGACAAGCTGGCCAGCCTGGGCACCCTGGTCTCGGGCGTGGCCCACGAGATCA
The DNA here is from genome assembly GCA_963666895.2 of Desulfovibrionaceae bacterium. Lineage (GTDB taxonomy): Bacteria > Desulfobacterota > Desulfovibrionia > Desulfovibrionales > Desulfovibrionaceae. Next base: position 13,157 of record CAXXNS010000003.1, read on the forward strand.
ACAATCCCAACGGGGTCATCTCCCTGACCGCGCCCACCCTGTCCGCCATCTGGCAGGGGGTCAAGCCCCTGCTGGAGGAGCGGTTCGCGGAGCAGGGAGACTTCAAGGTCGGGGACTTTTCCTATTCCCGTGTTCGCGACGAGGTGGACTACCTGTTCGAGCAGGTGGTGGAGTCCGGCCGCCGCATCAAGCGCATCGTGGCCGAGCTCAAGGACTTCGCCAGGCAGGACGCGGCCGCGCTCAACCAGGAGGTGGACCTGGCCGAGGTGCTCCAGGCCGCCGTGGGCCTGGTGGGCAACAAGATCAAGAAGGCCACCACCCGGTTCAAGTTTTTCCTGCCGCGGGGTCCTGTCATGGTGAAGGGCAACTTCCAGCGCCTGGAGCAGGTCCTGGTCAACGTGCTCATCAACGCCTGCGAGGCCCTGACCGCGACGGACCAGCCCGTGGAGGCCGCGCTGTCCCGGGACGAGAAGGCCGGCATGGCCGTGCTGCGGGTGTCGGACAAGGGCAAGGGCATGGCCGAGGAAGACATCAAGCAAATCTTCGACCCCTTCTTCACCACCAAGCTCGACCAGGGCGGCACCGGCCTGGGCCTGTCCGTGTCCCACGGCATCATCCTGGAGCACGGCGGCAGCATGGAGTACCAGTCCGTGGTCGGTGAAGGCACCACCTGCGTCATCCGCCTGGCCCTGCTGGGCGGCCCACAGCAAGCCGAGGAGGCCCCATGACGGATCCCCTCCACCCCCAGTATCCCCTGCTCATGGTGGACGACCAGCCCGCCTGGCTGGCCAGCTTCAAGACCATCCTGGCCATGGCCGGGGTGGACAACGTGGAGACCTGCGACGATCCCGGCTCGGTCCTGCCCCTGCTGGAGAACAATCGCTACAGCATGCTGCTCATGGACATCGTCATGCCCGGCAAGCGGGGCGACGAACTGCTGCCCGAGATCCTGGAGCGCCACCCGGACCTGGTGGTCATCATGCTCTCCGGTCTGGACCAGGTGGACATCGCGGTGGGCTGCATCAAGGCCGGGGCCTGGGACTATTTCGTCAAGACCACCGAGCCCGAAACCCTGGTGGCCGCGGTCAAGCGGGCCCTGGGCCTGGTGGAGGCGCGGGCCGAGAACCTCCGGCTGCGCGACGCCCTCAAGGACCGTGGCCCCCGGGACAGGGAGGCCTTCGCGGACATGGTCACCGAGGACCCGGTCATGCTGGCCGCGTTCCGCTACATGGAGGCCGTGGCTCCCACCTTCCTGCCCGTGCTCATCGCCGGGGAGACCGGATCGGGCAAGGAGCTGGCCGCCCGCGCCCTGCACCGGCTGTCGGGTCGTCCGGGCCGGTTCGTGGCCGTGAACATCGCCGGGCTGGACGACAACGCGGTCACGGACACCCTGTTCGGCCACCGCAAGGGCGCGTTCACCGACGCGTCGGAGCCGCGCGAAGGGCTGGTGGCCCGGGCCGCGGACGGCACCTTGTTCCTGGACGAGATATGCGACCTGTCCATGGCCTCCCAGGTCAAGCTGCTGCGGCTGCTCCAGGAGAACGAGTACATGCCCCTGGGCGGGGACGCGCCCATGATCAGCCGGGCCCGGGTGGTGACGGCCACCCAGCGGGATCTGGCGGAACTGGTGGAGCAGGGCGGATTCCGGGCCGATCTCTATTACCGGCTGTCCGCCCACCAGGCGCACCTGCCCCCGCTACGGGAGCGGGCCGGGGACGTGCCCTTGCTCCTGGACCATTTTCTGGCCCAGGCGGCCGGGGAGTTGGACAAGACCAGGCCCCCGGTGTCGCCGGAAACGGTCAAGCGGCTGGAGCGCTATGGGTTCCCGGGCAACGTGCGTGAGCTGCGGTCCCTGGTGTTCGACGCCATGGCCGGATACCAGCGGGGTTGGCTGGCCCTGGACGTCCCGGGCAACGGTGGCGCGATACCGGCCGGGGAGGCGGAACAAAGAGGTGACGGGCCCTTTGCCGGGCTGGAACGGTTGCCCACCGCGGCCGAGGCCTACGACCAGTTGGTGCGCGAGGCCCTGCGACGAACCGAGGGCAATCGGACCCAGGCGGCCGAGATTCTGGGCGTCAGCAGGCAGGCCCTGGCCCGGCACATGAAGAAACAGCCGTGATGACGGCTGGTTTGAGGGCGGCACGAAACGTACCGCCGTTCGTCTAGGGCCGTGTGTTACAACGTATTGTTTCCGTATGTTTTTTCCGTGTCGGCCGGTATGGAGTGTAACGTTTCGCACCTCCCTCTCGTCAATTCCTACCCCTGAAAAGGGGAATCCCGGCAACAGGTTGCAACGCCAGGGCTTTCGGCATGCTTTTTCCAATACACAGACCATGAACAGGACCGATTTGAACACCGGATCCCACCACATCCTTCTGGCCGAGGACGACGCCGGGCTCTTGAGCAGTCTGTCCTTTCTGCTCCGCAACGAGGGGCACCGGGTGACCACGGCCGGCGACGGCCTGGAGGCTCTGGAGCGTTTCGACGAATTCCGGGAGCGGGGCGAAGCCGTGGACATGCTGATCACGGACATCCAGATGCCGCGCATGAACGGCATGCGGCTCATCCAGAGCGTGACCACCCAGGAGGGCAACGACTTTCCCATCATCGTCATCTCCGGCCACGGGGACAAGGGCATGGTCGTGGAGCTCATGCGCCTGGGCTGCGACGACTTCCTGGACAAGCCCTTCGAGCCCGGGGACGTGCATCAGAAGGTGCGCGAGGTCATGGAGCGCAAGCGGCTCAGGGATCTGGCCAAGGCGGACAAGCTGGACAAGGCCATGGCCCGGGAGCAGGACATGGCCCAGGCCGCCTCGGACTACAAGCGCCGTTTCGAGAGCCTCCAGGACGAGGTCAAGCGGGCCGTGGGCGCCTACCAGAACCTGATCAGCCTCAAGGAAGGTGGGTACAAGGCCCCGGTGGCCTTCCGGCACCGCCCCCTGCACGACCTGGGCGGCGACTATCTGGACGTGTGCGACACGGGCAACGGCCTGGACGTCATGGTGGCCGACGTGGCCGGGCACGACTTGGCCGCCTCCTACCAGACCATCCTGGTCAAGGCCTATTTTCAGGAGAACTGCCAGCGGCGCAAGGACGGACAGCGGTTCTTCGAGCTGCTGAACCAGGGGTTGGCCGAGAGCGGGTCCAACGAGCGCATGGTCACGGCCGTGCTGCTGAACCTGGACCTGGACACGAACGGGGTCCACGTGGTCACGGCCGGACACCCCAAGGTCATCCGGCTGTGCGCCGAGGACGGGGTGGCCCGGCGGGTTCCGGGCCGGGGGAGTCCCCTGGGGCTGTCCGCCGACGTTCGGTTCGCCACCACGTCGTTGCCGGTGGTTCCCGGTGATCGGCTTTTCCTGTATACGGATGGCGTTACCAGTGCCCGGCACGTGGACGGACCGAGCGGAACGCGGACCAGCCTGGGCGAGGAGGGCCTGTCCCAGCTCGTGAACTCGACCGCGGGCCTGGCGCTGGACGACCAGGTGGGGAGGATCATGGAGGGCGTGCTCCGGTTCAGCCGTTATAAGCAGGTTGACGACATGCTCCTGTGCGGTATTGAGATTCCCGGGTGATTGGGAAACCAGGAAGGGATGTTTTGGAAATCAAACAGGAAACAGATCGGCTGACCATGCGCCTCGCCTCCCGGGTCAGGGACGTGGCGGACGCCATACACGACCTGCGGGCCTTTCTGGACGAGGACGAGCGCCAGGATGATTCCGGGCTGGTCCTGGTGTTCCGGGAACTGGTCAACAACGCGGTGGAGCACGGCAACAAGAAGGTGGAGGATTTGCCCGTGGACGTGGAGCTGCTGCGGCTGTCGCCCGGGCGGTTCCGGTTGTCCGTGGAGGACCGGGGAGCCGGTTTCGACTTCAAGGCCGTGGACCTGAGCCTGCCCGAGGACCCCACTCAGGTGCGCAACCGCGGCCTGGCCCTGGCCAACTCGTTTGCCGACGAGCTCATGTTCCACGAGCCCGGCAACAAGATCACGGCCTGGCTCACTCTGCCGCGCCCGGCCGTGTTCGAGGTGGTGGACGAGGACGGGTGGCGCATCATCCGGCCCCGGGGAGACATCACGGCCGAGGCGGCCGAGGAGTTTCGCAACCTCATGCCCGAGCTGATCCAGGACAACCACAAGCAGTACCGCTTCGACCTTGATGAGGTGACCGAGATCGACTCCATCGGCCTGTCTCTGTTCATCGTCTTCGCCAACATGGTCCGGCGCCAGAGCCAGGACGCGCAGCTGGAAATCATCAATACCACCAAGGAAATCACCAAGCTTTTCCATATGATTCGGCTGACGCGCATCTATCGCATTCCGGACCTGGAGCAAGCCGGAGCCGACTAGGTTTCTGGAGAACCACCTGCCCGACAACGGACCCCCGCACCCGTTCGGCAGGCTGGTTGTGGCCGCAACAGCCCACCCCCCCGCAGGCCGCAACCAAGCGAGGCGGGCGCCTCGCGCGCTCCAGATGGGGGGCCCCGAAGGGCCCCCCTTATTCGTGCTGAAATTTCTGGATCAATCCTCGATCATGCCTTTGAAGTCCAGCCCCCGGGCGACCAACTCGGCGGCGTCCCCGGCCTCCATCGGCCTTGAGAACAGATAGCCCTGGCCGAAGTCGCAGCCCAGCTTCCGCAGGATGTCCAGGTGCTCCCTGGCCTCCACCCCCTCGGCGATGACCTCCAGGCCCAGCAGATGGGCCAGGGCCACGATGGTCCGCACGATCTCCATGGACTCGGTGGAGCTCTCCATGTCCGTGACGAACGAGCGGTCGATCTTGAGGGAGTCGATGGGGTGCGACTTGAGCGAGGCCAGGGAGGAGTAGCCGGTGCCGAAGTCGTCCACCGACAGCTTCATGGACAGGGCGCGCAGGGTGTTCAGGGTCTCGGCGCCCGGGTCGCCCGCCTGCATCAGGGTGGACTCGGTGATCTCCAGGTGCAGGCAGCCCGGCTCCAGGCCGTTGTCCTTTATGGCCGAGCGGATGGCCTTGAGCAGTTCCGGGCGTTGCAGATCCCGGCCCGACAGGTTGACGGCCATGGTCAGGCCGCGGTTGCTTTCGTTCAGGGTCCGCCACTGGGCCAGGTTGCCGGCCGCCTGGCCCAGCATCCAGATGTCCATTTCCGTGACCAGGCCGGTGTCCTCGGCCGCGGGGATGAATTCCAGGGGGGTGATGATCCCCCGTTCGGGATGGCGCCAGCGGATCAGGGCCTCGAACCCGGACACCTGCATGTCCTTGAGGCGCACGATGGGTTGGTACAGGGCCAGCATCTGGTTTTCGACCAGGGCCTTGCGCAGGTCGGTCTCCAGGGTCAGCTGGTGCTCGGCCTGCCCGGACATGTCCTGGGAAAACACCACATGCTTGTCGCCGCCTTCGCTCTTGGCTCGGTACATGGCCACGTCCGCGTCGCTGATCACCTGCTCCGGGCTCTGGTATTCGCCCGTGGAGAGCACGACGCCCACCGAGGCGGTGGTGAGGATGTCCTTGTTTTCCATTTGTATCGGGGTGGAAAATTCGGCGCGGATGCGGTTGGCCAGGTGGACGGGGTCCTGGATGTCCCTGGTCTCCTCCATGAGCACGGCGAACTCGTCGCCTCCGAACCGGGCCAGGGTCTCCCCGGCGCGTACCGTGCGCTTGAGCCGGTTGGCCACCCGGGACAGGAACACGTCTCCCTGGGCCAGCCCCAGGGTCTCGTTGATGATCTTGAACCGGTCCAGGTCCAGGAACAGGACCGCGAAGCAGCAGGTCTTGCGCCGTTCATGCATCTTCATGCAGTGGTCCAGCCGGTCCAGGAACAGGGCCCGGTTGGGCAGGCCGGTCAGCTTGTCGTACAGGGACTCCTCGCGCAGCCGCTGCACGTTGCGCACGTGCTCGGTCACGTCCTGCACGGAGAGCACGGAGCGCTCCCCGTCGGGCAGCATGCCCACGGTTGCGTGGACGTGGCGCACCTCGCCGGTCTTGGTCAGGAAGCGGAAATCGTACTCTTCGGGCGCGCTGCCCGGTTCCCTGCGCCGGGCCTTGTGATAGCCGCGCATGCGGGGCAGGTCCTCGGGATGCGCGAACTCCACCCAGCTCCGCTTGCCCTCGATCTCCTCGCGTGGATAGCCCGAAAGCTCCTCGAGCCGGGCGTTGACCATGGAGATCATGGTGTCGTTCTCGATGATCATGGTGGCCGTGCCCGTGTGCTCGAAGATGGTCCGGTAGCGGGCCTCGGACGCGGTCATCTTGTCCATGGCCCGGCGGAGGTCCTCGGTCCGTTCCCTGACCCGGTCCTCCAACTCGGCGGTCAGCCCCTTGAGTTGGCGCTCCACGCCCCACTTGGCGCACAGGGAGGAGGCGAACTGGGCGATCTCCAGGGGGTGGAAGGGCTTCTGCACGTAGAGCAGCTTGTCCGGCGGCGGGGCCAGGGTGCTGATGTCCAGGGGATCCAGATCGGAGTAGGCCGTGACCATGACGATGACCACGTCCGGGTCCAGGGCCCGGATGCGCTGGGCCGCCTCCACGCCCGAGATGCCCGGGGCCATGCGCACGTCCAGGAATATCACGCAGTAGGGGTTCTCCTCCCGCAGGGCCTTGTCCACGGCGGCCACGGCCTCTTCGCCCTGGCTGCACAGGGTCAGTTCGTAGCGGGGGTGGGCCCGGGGCGCGTCCCGGTCGAAGAGCTGCCCGGCCAGGTCCTTCACGGACTGGTCCAGGTCCGATTCCGGGGCCAGGATCTGCTGGAAGAGGTCCAGGATGGGCTGCTCGTCGTCGGCCACCAGGATGCGGCAGGAAGGGGCGGAGGATTCGGTCATGTCGTCGCCTCGTTCATACGTGGTTTTCCGGGAGCAGGATGGTGAAGGTGGCGCCCTGGCCCGGTCCCATGCTGTGGGCGGTGAGCCTGCCGCCCAACTGGTTCAGCACGCCGGAGCACCAGTGCAGGCCGAAGCCCCGGCGCGGGTCCTTGCTGGTGGTGTAGTCGCGGTCGAAGATGCGCTGGAGGTCCTGGGGATCGATGCCCAGGCCCTTGTCCTCCACGTTGATGCGCACGCCCTGGTCCGCGCTCCAGGCCCGGATGGTGATGGCGGCCCGCTCGTCCGGATCCCGGCCTTCCGCCTCGACCCGGGCGGCCACGGCCTCGGCCGCGTTGGACAGCAGGTGGACCAGCACCTGGAGCAGGATGGGCGGGTTGGTGCGCAACCGCCCCTCGGGCAGGGATATCTGGGTGTCCAGTTTGGCGTGGACCCGCAGTTGGGTCGGGATCAGGTCCAGGGCCTCGTGGACCAGGTCCTCCAGGATCACGGATTCGGTCAGGGTGTCGGCCTTGGTGAAGCGCTCGAAGTCGTTGACCACCCGCTCGATGGCGTCGGCCCGGCGGGTCAACTCGGTGAGTTGGTCCACGGTCTTGCCCAGCAGGTGCGCGTTGCGCTCCGCTGCCAGGGACAGGAAGGACTCGATCTTGTCCCTGCGCTGGGGCTCGGCGTTGCCTTCGGCCAGCTCGCTCCGGGCCCGCTCCTGGTCCTCCAGGGAGGCTGAGCGCAGGTCGGCCAGGATCAGGTCCAGGTGGGAGACCAGGGGGGTCATGGTGTTGCGCAGGTTGTGCACCAGGCCTTGGGCCATCTCGGACTGGCCCGCCCTGTGGGCGGACTGGGCGAGCTCCCGGCGGGCCCGAGTCAGCCGTTCCAGAAGGGCCTCGAATTCCCGTGACAGGGTCCCGATCTCGTCCGTGCGGTCCAGGGTCAGGCGGTCGCCGTCCAGGGGATTGGGGCTCTGCCCGCGGGAGACCACCTGGGCCGTGAGCCTGCCCACGGGCCAGACCACCAGGGCCTGGATGGACAGGTGCACCAGCAACAGGGCCACCACGCCGCCGATGATGACGGCCATCTGGTCAAAGGCCATGGCCCGGTTCCCCCGCTGGGTCACGGGCCGGTTCAGGGTGGCCTGGATGAGCAGGGCGGGCAGGCCGGTCAGGTCCGGATAGACCTGGAGCACGTGGAGTCGGTTCGGCCCGGCCACGGCCACCCTGGCCGGTTCGTCCAGGACCATGCCCCGGGCCTGGTCCAGGATCTCCAGGGGGATATCCTGGTTCGTGGCCGACCACACGGACAGCCGCAGGTCCACCTGGTCGGCCATGCGGTCGACCAGGGCCTGGTCCACGTAGCGGCCCATGACAAGGGTGCCCACGGGCGGGGCGTCCTCCAGGCTGGTGGTCACGGCCCAGGTGGCCAGGAGCAGGGCTCCTCGTCCGGTCTGGAAGATTCCCCTGACGCCGTCCATGTCGTCCGGACCGGCCAGAATTTCCGGGTGGAGGCAGGGACCTTGCTCTGGAAAGTCCGGAGCCTGGACAAAGGCGTCGGTCTCCGGGTCGTACACCCGGCTCCAGACCACCTGGCCGCTGTTGTCGTACAGGGCGATGAGGTTCAGCTCGGTGTCCCGGAAGGTTTCGGGGATGAGGTTGCTGTCGATGTATCCCTGGTTCCGATCGCGCACGAAGTCGTAGGAGTCGTCCCATTCGGCCCAGTCCTGGGTCAGGGTGTCCAGGTGGTGGAGTTCGTTGTCCAGGGCCGAGATCACCCGGCCCATGTCCTGGCGGGCCTGGATTTTTTCCAGTTCCTCGAAGCTGGAGGCCACGAAGGTCCGTTGCGCCAGGACCACCACCAGGGCGTAGGCCGCGAATCCGCATAATACGGTGAAGAAGATTCTGGTGCTCACTGACAAGGCCGACTCCTTTGGATACTCACATCATACCAGGATCATTGCTTGGGAAAAACCCCTGGAACGATTTTTTCCGGCTGTTTCGCATTGTCTTTGACGCTTGGTTGCGAATGGGATAGAGCTTTGGCAGGATTGGCGAAAGTCGACCTTGTCGGCGGACAACGAGCAGAATCAGGAGGAGCGATATGAGTTGCGAGGCGTGTGGTCCCGTGGTCCGGGTGTGCTGGTTCAAGGCGTGGTATCTCTTCCTGGCCGTGCTCATGCTGGCCTACGCCGTGGGGGTGCTGTGCATTCCCGTGGCCTTCCCCCTGGAAGCGGGGCAGGAAGGCTCCTGGCTCCTGCCGGTGGGCTTCTCCGTGATCTTCGCCACGGCCAACATCGTGGCCGCCTGGGGCGCCAAGCGCATTTTCCAGGGCCCCATCTCCCGGCGTGAAGGCGAACGGGCCTATTACCTGGAGAAGATGCGCAACGCTCTGGCCGCGGGCTTCGGCTACGTGGCCGCCTTCCGCATCATCGCCCTGGTCATGTGGATTTATATTTACGCCTAGACCGAACTTTTTGAGCGGACAAAAAGGCCCCGGCATCTGCCGGGGCTTTTTACGTTGTTCTCACAGTAAATTTCAGGGGCAAGGAGGCCGGATTTCAAGGCCGGAACGGGTTGGTTCCGGGGAGTTGCGGGCGACTTTTTGGAATCTTTAGACTTTTTGTAGTCTTTTTATAACGAAAACGGATTTCAGTCTTTTTTTTCAATACAGCCGAGGTTTGGACGAGTGGCTGCAACCTCCGGCAACGGTTGGGGAAATCGCATTTCCCCTGAGCGGTCCTGAACGGTTGTCCAACTTTATGAGACAGGGGGCGCGGCGGGCTGGTCGTCCGCGGGAACCATGCGGTCCTTTTTTTCGAGATACATGCTGTGGTCGGCCGAGGCGATGAGGCTGCGGGGCGTGACCCCGTTGTTGGGGTAGATGGCCCGGCCCACGCTGCACCCCACCTCAACCACGTGCCCGTCCAGGGAAAAGGACTGTTCCAGCACGGCCCGTATTCTGGTGATCACGATCTCGGACTGCTTGTCCGTCTGGGCTCCGGGCAGGATGAACACGAACTCGTCCCCGCCCAGGCGGGCCACGGTGTCGGACTCGCGCAGCAGGTTGGAGAAGCGGGAGCCCACCTGCCTGAGCAGCTCGTCGCCCGCGCTGTGGCCCAGGTTGTCGTTGATCTTCTTGAACCCGTTCAGGTCCACGAACAGCAGGGAGAAGCGCTCGCCGGAACGCTTGCAGCGCTTGATCTCCGTGTGCAGCCGCTCGAAGAGCAGGGCCCGGTTGGGCAGCCCGGTCAGGGCGTCGTAATAGGCCAGCTTGCGCAGCTTGACCTCGGCCAGGTCCACGTCGGACACGTCCTGGATGGTGACGATGAAGCCGCTGAGCGTGCCCTCCTCCCAGATGGCGGTCATCTTGGTCTGGAGGTTCACGCCCAGCTCGGTGCTCGGCGGCAGGGTGATGGAGCCCGGGCCGTCCGAGGACAGGAGCGGGGCCGTGTCCTGGACCTGGGAAAAGACCGGGAACCGGGGCGCCAGGCTGGCCGCGTCCTGGTCCAGCAGGTTCTCCAGGTTGGTCTTGAGCAGCTTGAGCCCGGCCTTGTTGCAGTAGTGTACGCGCAGGTCCGAGGACAGGGCGATGACCCCCATCTGAAGGGTGTCGGTCATGGCCTGGCCCAGGAAGACCTCGCCCAGGAAATTCTGCTGGGAAGCCTGGTCCCCCATGTCCGGGAACTGGGTGGTCAGCCCCCGCAGGTGGGACCGCAGGTGCCGGTCCAGCTGCCGCCGGGTGACCATGGCGTAGCCCTTGTCGTCAATGCGGCTGAGCAGGTAGGGCGGTTCCCGTTCGGCCAGCAGTTCCGCGGCCTTGCGGGCTGGGGTCTCCGGGTCCAGGCTCTCGATGTTCCGGTCGGCCGCGTCCAGCACGTTGAGCTTCCAGGGATTGCGCCGCTGGGAGATGACCCGGGCCAGGTCGGCCCTGGTGATCACGCCCCTGGGCTTGTTCTCGTCCGTGACCAGGAGGTTCTCCACGTCCTCGCGGCTCAACAGTTCCAGGGCCTCGAAGCAGGTGGCCTTGGCGTCGATGGCGGCCAGGGCGAAGTGGTCCAGGGGCATGACGTGGCGCAGGGTGACGGAGTTGTACGAGAGCAGGTCCAGGTGGCACTGGCCGGTGAGCACGGTGCAGGCCCCGCCGGGATCGGTGATGACGATGTAGTTGGTGTCCAGGTTTTCGTTTTCGTTCAGGAAATCCGACAGCAACGTGGTGGTGTCCGTGAACAGGAAGCGGCTGGTGGCCACCTGGGCGACCGGGGTGGACAGGTCGATCTCCATGCGCGTGCCCGAGACCGCGGCCTGGACCAGGGAGCTGGCGTCCACAACGCCCACGGGAACGCCGCTGTCCACCACCACGAAGCACAGGTTGCGCTGGGTTCCGAGGTCCTGGATGACCTCGGCCAGGGGGGTGGAGTGCGGCAGGAGGCGGCACTCCCGGGACCGCAACCGTCCCATGTTGATATCGTTTTTATTTTGGGTCATAAGAGGAAAATTTTTTTTGCTTAGGTACAGGTTGGCAAATTCGGTCCAAAAAAACAAGACCGGGGCCGATTTTTCCGGCATGTCCCAGTGGACTGCCGAAAAAATAATTCGATTTCAAATTGTTGTAACGGTTGGCATGTTCTCGGCATAGAGAAGCATAAATAGAGACCAACCCCCGCAAGCCCCGTTCCATCGGCCTGGCAATCGGACGCATTCCCCTGAACCTTTAGGGATGTCCGGCCGGGTGATGGGCGCAGGCGCGGAAAAACGGGCGGAGCCCATTGATGAGTTCAAAACAGGTTATCTGCTTTGAAACCTCCCGGAGCCTTCAGGAAGCCGCGCTCAAGCGCGCGGCCGACGAGGGCGTGGGCATGGACGAGCTCATCAACCGCTCCCTGCGAGCCTACCTGGACGATTCCCGGACCAACCCCGCGGATCGACGCATCTACCGCCGCACCCCCGTGGATACGGGCGCCGTGGCCCGGCCCGTGGCCCTCGACGGCGAGAACTTCCTCCAGGGCGAGGTGCGGGACGTGTCCCTGGGTGGAATCCGGCTGCACTGCGCCTGCCGGGCCGAGGACCTGGAGAGGCTGGTGCAGGAAGGCGGGCACATGGAAATCGTCTTCACCGTGCCCGGCAGCGTCCAGCCCGTGTGCTTCACCTGCGAGGTGCGGCACATCCACCGCGGCGGGTCGCCCGACCTGGGCTGCGAGTTCATCAACGCCACCGGCGACAGCTTCCTGGCCTTGAAGAAGGCCCTGGACATCCGTCCGAACTGTCCTTCCTAGTACCTAGTATTGGATGTCGTGCTTGCGCAGGAGCGAGTAGAGCCGGGCTCTTGACAGGTCCGAGATTTCGCACGCCTGCGGGATGTCCCCCTGCACCCGGGCCATGAGCTCGATGAGATACTCGGCCTCCATGCGGTCCACCACCACCTGGCGCACTTCCTTGAGCGTGGGGAAATGCTCGCTTTTCAGAATGGCTTCCGTGGCTTCCGACATGTCCGGGATGGCGGCCACCTGATCCGGCGGCGGGGCCGACTCGGTGGTCAGCATGTGGATGCGGATTTCCTTGGGCAGGTGGTAGGTGTGCAGGCTGTCCGAGTCGAAGCAGTTGGAGACGGAGTGGCGCACTGCGTTGATCAGCTCGCGCACGTTCCCCGGCCAAGGGTAGCACTGCATGGCCTGGAGATAGTCCCGCGAGATGTTCTTGAGCGGCATCTTCTTGTCTTTGCAGATTTTTTCCACGTAGTGGTTGACCAGTATCCCCACGTCCCCCTCGCGCTCGCGCAGGGGGGGCAACTGGATGGTGCAGGTCTTGAGCCGGTAGTAGAGGTCGGCCCGGAAGGTCTTGGCCTGGACCATGGCGTCCAGGTCGCGGTTGGTGGCCGCCACTAGGCGGAAGTCGCTGGTGACTTCCTTGTTGGAGCTCAGGGGACGGAAGGCCCGCTCTTGGAGCACGCGGAGCAGGGACTTCTGGATGGTCTCGTCCAGGTCCGCGATCTCGTCCAGGAAGATGGTGCCGCCGTCGGCCTGCTTGAACAGGCCATCCCGGGTCTCCTTGGCGTCGGTGAACGTGCCCTTGATGTGGCCGAAGAGCAGGCTCTGGGCCAGGGTGGTGGGCAGGTTGGTGCAGTCGATGACCGTGAAGGCCTTGTTCGAGCGGTCGGAGTTGTCGTGCACGGCCCGGGCGAACAGTTCCTTGCCCGTGCCGGTCTCGCCCAGCAGGAGCACGCTGTCCATGCCCGAGGCGGCCACGGCCATCTGCTGCATGGCGGCGCGGATCTGGCGGCTTTCGCCCACGATGGGGCCGCGGTGGAAGGTGGCCGCGCTGATGAAGTTGGCCCGGGCCTCGCGGTGGCGCAGGCAGCGGGAGATGCATTGCTCCAGGGTGACGAAGGGGATGGGCTTGACAAGGAAGTCCCAGGCGCCTTGAAGGATGGAATTTTCGGCCGTTTTGGGGTCGGCCTTGTCGGAAAGGATCACCACCTCCGGATTGCCGGGCGTATCCCGGATATCCGGCAGGTGCTTGAGGTTGGTGCGCCCTTGGAGGTGGGCGTTCAGGAAAACGAGGTCACAAGGGGTCTTTTCCAGGTGACGCATGCCCTTGTCCAGGCCGGTCGCGGCATGCGCCGGGATGCCCAGCCGTTTGAGCATGCCCAGGAAATTCGTATGGTACCCTTCATGTTCGTCAATAAGCAGGACGTTCGCCATCCAAACAACCTTTTTTCACACCGGACAAGGAAAGCGAACGTCTCCATGAGGAGAGGGTTCCGCCCACCCGCGGCGTCGTGTCTGGCAACCCGGCCGTCTCGGTAAGACCCGTGGCTTTCCGTCCCGGATTCGCACCCGGTTTGGCGTTGATCCTTGTTGCCTCCGTCGTGGGTACTGACGGGCAACGTCATCCCCTTACCAGCATTGTCCGCCGGAGTGAAGAGGGGATGACTACTATTTATCAGTTGACATTTTGGTAGGCTATCCCCATCTGCATCTTGCTTTTTGTGGGCGAATGGCTTTAAAACCATGCCATCGCGAAGGGGGGGGCCGCGCTGAAGAGAGTCCAGTTAAATTGGACGGCCGTTTTTCACCGAATGGTAACAAACGGCAACCTATTGGAGCCAATGGGCTTTTTTATTTTGGCCCGCGTTTGGCATGGGTGATGTTGGCGAGGGGGAAATAAATGGTCAAGTTCAGATGGGGTTATTCATGTCCGACCGCTTGTGCATAGAGGGAACACTGGCCAAAGCCCTGGTAGACGCCGCCGAAGAACTCAACAAGTCTCCCCAGAGCCTCCTCGAAGGCCTGGTCGATCAATATATCGCGCGCCACAAGGCGTTCCGCGACGGAACCAGTGAGCGTCGATCGTTTGCCCGCATGCAAATCAGTTTGCCGGCCATCGTGTACGTGGAGGATTCCGAGGGCAACGCGGTTCGCTACCAGCCGGCCACCATTCGCGACGTCTCTCCCGGCGGCCTGGGCTTTACTTGCGGCGGCAAGAAGCTGTGCGGCAAGATGGCCGATGACTGTCACATTGGGTTCACTTTTGAGCTCATCTTCTCCCTGTCCGACGAGATGCAGCCCGTCCGTTTCCGGTGCCGCTCCCAGCGAGTGGAACTGGTGGGCGAGGAGTTGCTCGTGGGCGCGGTGATCGAGGAAGCCGATCCCGTGGGGAATCAACTGTACCAGCAGGTATTCGAGCAGGGTCTGGTTTGCTGAGCGGGCAAGGCCCCGCCTTGACAATACCCCTGGTTTTCTGTTCTTTCTTGTGCCCATAGGCATGGGTGAGTGGTGCGGACCCAGCGTCCGCACTTGTCGAATTGTATCGAACAGTTGCGGGAGTCTGATCATGAAGCGCGCAAGCCACGTGTTGCTGCCGGCCGTTTTTCTGTTCGTCGCCCTGGTGGGAACGGCCCTGGCCGGTCCCATGGACCAGTACGCACTGGGTTGCGGCGACGTGTTGGAAATTTCCGTCTGGGGTGACGAAACCCTGTCCCGGCCCAACGTGGTCATCCGTCCCGACGGCAAGATTTCCTTCCCCCTGGTGGGCGAGCTTCAGGCCGCCGGCCGGACCATGGAGGAGCTGCGTAGCGATTTCGAGACCCGGCTGCGTGAATACATCTCCGACGCGCCCGTGACCATCATGCTCCAGGAGCTGGTCAGCAACACCATCTACGTGGTGGGCAAGGTCAACCGTCCCGGGGTCTACCCCATGGCCGGCCAGCTGACCGTGTTGCAGGCCCTGGCCCTGGCCGGGGGCATGACCCCGTTCGCCGACGATTCCGACATCCTCATTGTCCGCACCATGCCTGACGGCAGCCAGGAGTATCTGGAGTTCGACTACGTGGACGTGTCCGGGGGCGACAACCTGGAACAGAACGTATCCCTGCTGCCCGGCGACACGGTGTTGGTGCCCTAGCCTCTTTTTATCGCCTAAGACCAGCCGCCATGAGCATGCACCGCCACATCAGTTGCCCTGTTTCGGGGACTGCTGTCGCGTTGGCCCATGCCCTGGTAGCCGTGTTTCTTTTCTTGGTTTCACCCTGTGGGGCCGAGCAGTTTACCCTCAATGCCGGGATACGTGCCCAAACCACGTACAACGACAACGTGCATATGCGGGACGAGGAGGACTTGGAGCACCTTGTGCAGCCCTCCTTTGGCCTTGAATATGGTCTGGAAAACTGGACTTTGTTCGGCGAGGCTAGGTTTTCTGTGTATCGGTACGATACGCTGGACGAACTGGATCATGAAGATTTCGACCTTACCTTGGGGGGAGAATATAATCCCACGGAACGGTTTGGTTTGAACCTGGAGACCAGTTACCGCAAAGACCATACCTTTGAATCGGTGATGGAAGAATCGGGCGACATCGGGACGTTCAGCGTCCGTGAGACCTTTTCGGCCACCCCTTCGGCCATGTGGACGGTCACGGAAAAGAACCAGCTTACCCTGTCCGTGCCGGTGACCTTTGTCGAATACGGCAAGCCGGACAACCCTGACGTGGAGGTATATGGGGCCAATCTGTATTGGCGCCATCTGCTGGATGACGAGCGGACCAGCATCCTGGGATACGTGGACTACACCAACCGCTACTTTGATACCTCCACCGGAGATATCAACCAAGACGTGTATACCGTTATGGGTGGACTGGGCTACCAGTTGACTGAAGTCTTGAGTCTCGAGGCCATGGCTGGAGCCGGATACATGGAGTCTGTTCTTACCAGAACCGGATTCCCGGATTTGAAGACCGACGAGACGTTTTTCAGCTTCGATCTGTCCGCCACCTGCACCTGGGATCGCTGGAGGTTCACCTTGAGCGGGGACCGGCAACAGTCGCCCAATACAAGTGGGGAGTCCAATATTCGGACCCGGGTGCGATTTGATGGGGCGTACCAGTTTACGGAACGGTTCAACTCCTCCCTGGGAATGGGGGCGTATGAAAACGTAACCGAATCCATTGACTCCACGACCGAGCGGGTCACCTATTATGTGAGCCCATCTATGAATTATCGCCTGACCGAAGATCTTTCGCTGCGTCTTCAGTATCGGTATTGGGAAACCGAGAATCGGGACACCAGCAAGGTTGACCAGCAGAATCGGGTCACGTTGGGGCTGGACTACAAGTACACGGATATCTTTTAGACAGGACAAGACAAGGCCATGGAACAACAGGGAATCGAGCTGTCGACATATATAAGCATCTTCAAGCGCCGGAAATGGTTTTTCATCATCCCGGCCGTGGCCATTTTTTGTTTTTCTGCCATTGTGGTCATGCTGTTGCCAGCGGTGTACCAGTCTTCGGCCGTCATTTTGGTGGAAGGCCAGGAAGTCCCCCAAGAGTTGATCCAGACCACGGTTACCGGTTATGTGGAAGAACGGCTCAAAACCCTGTCGCAACGGGTCTTGAGCCGTGCCAATTTGATGGAGCTCGTTGAACGGTATGGCTTGTACCAGGAATACAAAGAGACCATGCCCGCAGAGCAGATTCTGGAGATGATGCGTTCCGACATCCATGTCGAGAACATCCAGGCCGAGGCGGTCACCAGTTCGGGGCGGGAGATCACGGCTACCATCGCCTTTACCCTGTCCTACGAAGGCAAGAATCCGCAAAAGGTGCTGCAGACCACCAACGCCCTGGTGTCCTTGTTCCTGGAGGGCAACCTTCAGCAGCGTGAGGAAAAGGCCCAGACCACGTATTCTTTCTTGGAAAAGCAGCTGGAGGATTTGCGCGACGACGTCAAGGCCTCCGAGGCAAAGATCGCGGCGTTCAAGGAGGAACACTTCCGGTCTCTGCCCGAGTTGATGGAGCTGAACCTTCAGAGCTTGGATCGCGTTCAAAAGGACATCGACGTCCGGCAGGAGATGATCAAGACGCTCATGGACCGCAAGGTCTATTTGCAAGGGCAGCTGGCCACCATCGAGCCCAGCAAGTACGCCTTTTCCTCGGACGGCTCGCGCATCATGACCCCGGAGGAGGAGCTCAAGAGCCTGCGCAGCCAGTATCTGACGCTCAAGTCCACGCATTCCGAAAAGCATCCGGACGTGATCAAGCTCAAGAACCAAATTGAAATGCTGGAGTCCGAGCTGTCCGGCCTGAGCCAGGCCCGCGATCTGCAATCCGAACTCACGTCCTGGCGCATGCAACTGGCCGAGCTGAGAGAGAAATATACGGACAAGCACCCGGACGTGATCAGCGCCCAGCACAAGGTGGCCGAATTGGAGGCCGCCCTCAAGGATTCCGCCAACAAGCAGAGCGTGCTCAAGAGTGATGTGGAATTGGCCCCGGACAACCCGGCCTATATCAACTTGAAGACCCAGATCCAGGCCACGGACCTGGAGATCCGCAATGAGCGGAATTTGCTGGAGGAACTGCGCAAGAAATACGAGGAGTATGTCTCCTATATCGAACTCAGCCCCCAGGTGGAGCAGGAATACCGACAGCTCCAGCGCGACTATGCCAACTCCAGCGCCAAATACGAAGAAACCATGCAAAAGCTCCTGGCCGCCCGCCAGGCCCAGGATATGGAACGGGAACAGGTGGGCGAACGGCTGTCTTTGGTAGAACCGCCCGTGCTGGCTGAGAAGCCCGTCAAGCCCAAGCGCATGCTTTTGCTGGCTGTCAGTTTGGTGCTTTCCATGGGGGTGGGCGTGGGTACTGGGACCGTGGTTGAATTTTTGGACGCCTCGGTCCATGGCCGCCAGGGCTTGAAGGATGTGACCTCATTGCCCGTGTTGGGGATTATCCCTTACGTAGAGACAAAAGAGGAGCAGGAAACCAAGCGCAAACGCCAGGTGGTCTTTTTGGTTGCGGGCGGCGTGGCCATGTTGGTGGCCATCGTGGTTTTCCATTTTGCCATCATGCCGCTGGATATTTTTATCACCAAGGTCCTGGGCAAGTTCGGGCTGGTCCTTTAGTCGGGGTCGGCAGGAGAGAATATGAGCAAGATCGCCAAGGCGTTGAAAAAGGCCCAGGAGGAGCGGGGCGGCCAGCCCCAGGCTCCGGGGCTGCTGAAGCCCGAGGATCGCGGCGTCAGTCAATCCGACGGCGTGGTCAAGCCGTCCTACAAGACTACCCAGGTGCAGGAGTCGTCAGAAGAGCACATGGAGTTGAATAGGCTCTTGAGTTCGGGCAGCGCCCAGCACGTGCTGGACGCCTTCAACATCCTGCGCGCCAAGCTGCTGTACGCCACCCGGGGCCGAAACCAGAATGCCATCATGGTCACCAGCCCGGGCCGCGGCGAGGGCAAGACCACCGTGGCCACCAACCTGGCCATCAGCATCGCCAAGGACGCCCGGCAGACCGCCCTGCTTGTGGACGCCAACCTGCGCTGGCCGGCCGTGTCCAAGACTCTGGGCGTGTGTCGGGAGGAGGAGGGCGGCCTGGAAGAACTGCTGCTCGGCGACATGGAGTTGCCCGAGGTCATGGTCAACCCGGGAATCGACAAGCTGGTGGTGCTGCCCACATGCGGATCGGTCCGGCATTCGGCCGATCTCATCGCCTCGCCGCGCATGCAACAGACGGTCCGCGAGATGAAGAGCCGTTACCCGGACCGCTACGTGATCTTCGACTGCCCGCACGTCCTGGGTATGCCCGACACCCTGGTCTTCTCCACCTACGTGGACGGCGTCATCCTGGTGGTGGAGGACGGCCGGACCAAGAAGTCGGACATCAAGGACGCCCTGGACGCCCTGGGCGACGCCAACGTCATGGGCATCGTCCTGAACCGGAACATGGATTCCTAGGGTCGGCCATGTATCGCGAATTCTACGGACTGCGGGACAAGCCATTCGACATCGTTCCCAACCCGTCCGTGGTCTACGAGAGCGAGAAGCACGGCCAGGCTCTGACCTATCTGCGGTACGGCTTCACCGAGAACATCGGCTTTATTTTGTTCACCGGCGAGATCGGCACGGGCAAGACCACCCTGATCAAGTATTTGCTCTCCGAGATCTCGGACGACGTGGAAGTGGCCGTGGTGTTCAACACCAACGTCTCGGCCGACGAACTACTGCGCCTCATCCTCATCGAGCTGGAGGTGGACGGGGTCGGCCCGGACAAGTCCAGGAACCTGGATCTGCTCAACGACCACCTGATCAACGTCTATCGCCAGGGACGGCGTTGCCTGCTGATCATCGACGAGGCCCAGAACCTGTCTCCTCAGGCCCTGGAGGAAGTGCGGCTGCTGTCCAACCTCCAGGCCGAGAACCAGCCCCTGCTGCAGATCATCCTGGCCGGGCAGCCCGAGCTGCGCGACATCATCCGCAGCCCCGGCCTGGAGCAATTGGCCCAGCGCGTGGCCATCACCTACCACCTCACCGCCCTGTCCCGGGAGGAACTGTCCGAGTACGTCACCTACCGGCTCAAGCTGTCCGGGGGCACCAAAAAGCTCTTCAACGAGGACGCCCTGGACGTGATCTTCGAGCGCTCCAAGGGCATTCCCCGCTCGGTGAACATCCTGTGCAACGCGGCCCTGGTCTACGGCTACGCGGACGGCAAGCAGGTCATCGGCCCGGACATCGTCCGCCAGATCGTGGACGACAACATCGGCGTGGGCCTGTCCGACGCCGAACCCGCGATCCAGGCGGTTCCCGCAGGCGCCGAGGGGGACTACGGCCAGGTTTTGCAGCGCATGGCCGGGCTGGAGGGCCAGGTGGCCAAACTGGCCGCCCAGGTGAACTGGCAGGCCGGGCAGTTGGACGGGACTATCGGCAAGGGCCACGACAAGCTTATCCAGTCTCTCAAGACCTTGCTTGAGGTCGAGCGCCAGCGCTCGGAAAAATACTATGCCCGGTACGTGGCCCTGTTCGCCAAGAACAAGACCCTGCAGAACCAGATGGACCTCATGCGCGCCAGCAAGCGCAATACCCCCTACGTGGTGCCCGAGGAAGCCGTGGACATCGAGGCGGACATCGAGGACGACGAGGGCGGCAAGGGGTTTTTGCGTTCCCTGTTCGGCTCTTTGTTCGGTTGATTCCAAACCCCAAGACACAATGTGCTAAGCGGGTTGTGGGCCCGTGCGGGATGTTGTAATTTTGTTGCAGGGTTGGAATAGGGTCGTACCCACGTGCAATCCGTGAAGAATTGGCATAAGGAATCGGTATGACGCTCTACTCGGACGCCTTGCCTGCCCACAACGCCGAAAGCCTGCTGGTTCATTTCCGGCGGGTGGAATTGCTCAAGGAACAGGCCACGGACTTCAAGTCCGTTTCCCTGGACTCGGGTCAGCTCTCGGACCTGGAAATGCTGCTCAGCCGGGCCTTCTACCCCCTGGAGGGGTACATGTGCCGGGCCGACTACGAGCGCGTGCTCAGCGAGATGCGCTTGACGGACGACACGCTTTGGCCCTTGCCCGTGTGTCTGGCTGTGGACGAGTATTTCGCCAAGGATCTGGAGCCGGGCGAGTCAGTAGCCATTCGCGACGCCGAGGGCTTCATGCTGGCCGTGCTCACCGTGGCCGAGGTCTGGCAGCCGGACCTGGCCGCCGAGGCCCAGGCCCTGTGGGGCGGGAACGGCCCGGCCCCGGACAAGGACGCCCCGCCGGTCTGGTACGTGGGCGGCCGGGTGGAGGGGCTGCACTTCCCGCAGCGCTACGATTTCACGGACTTGCGTTTGACCCCGGCCGAGACCCATCGATACTTCTCCCAGAAGGGCTGGCGCAAGGTCATCAGCGTCCAGGCGGGCCGTCCCCTGCACCGGGCGGACAAGGCCATGCTGGAGCGCATGGCCCTGGACCACGGGGCCAGCCTGTTCCTGTCCCCGGTCCTGTCGCCGTCCATGTATTCCAGCGTGGACCACTTCACCCTGGTCCGCTGCTTCCAGCGCTTCACCGACACCCTGTCGCGCAACATGGCCAAACTTTGCCTGACGCCCTGGTTCGAGCGGGGCCTGGGGCCCAAGAGCGCGCTCCTGCGGGCCGTGGTCAACAAGAACTACGGCTGCACCCACATGCTGGTCTGGGACCGCAACAACCACCTGGTGGGCAGCGCGCCCAGGCCACCGGACTATGCGGCCCGCTTTGATCTGCTCAAGGAGTACGAGGCCGAGACCGGGGTGGCGCCGGTGCGCGAGCAGGACATGGTCTTTGACGTGGACACCCGGACCTTTGCTCCAGGCACCCGCCCCCAGGACGAGCCCGACGACCACGAGGCCATCGTGGAGTTGCTGGTCCGCGGCGAGCCGGTTCCAGAGCATCTGACCCTGCCCGGGGTGCTGGAGGAGCTCAAGCAGAAACACAAGCCCCGGTCGGCCCAGGGCTTCACCCTGTTCTTCACCGGCCTGTCCGGGGCGGGCAAGTCCACCCTGGCCAAGGTCCTGTTCGTCAAGCTGTTGGAGATGAGCCAGCGGCCCGTGACCTTGCTGGACGGCGACATCGTGCGCCACAACCTGTCCAGCGAGCTTAACTTCAGCAAGGAACACCGCAACCTGAACGTGACCCGCATCGGGTTTGTGGCCAGCGAGATTGTCAAGAATGGTGGCGTGGCCATCTGCGCGCCCATCGCGCCCTATCCCGAGTCGAGGCGCGAGGTGCGCCGGATGATCGAGGAGCACGGCGGGTTCATCGAGATCCACGTCAGCACGCCCCTGGAGGTGTGCGAGCAGCGCGATCGCAAGGGCATCTACGCCAAGGCCCGGGCTGGCATCATCAAGGGGTTGACCGGCGTGGACGACCCGTACGTCGAGCCTGAGAATCCGGAACTTAGTTTTGACACGACGGAGTTAACGCCCAATGAGGCGGCTCACGAGATCATGATGTTTTTGTCGGACAAGTCGTATGTGAGAGCATGATCTCGGCACCTGCCATTACTTGCGCAATAGCCGTATGTTTTTAATACTTTTGCGTGATGGACCCGGTTGTGTGCCGTGTGTAGGCTCTGCCCGTATCATGGCAATAGGCCATTTGGTAAAGTTGAGTGTCGGTTGGAACTGCAATTTTAACAACGTCATTTGAGGCCGTATGATCCTTCCCGTCATTTTGGCCGGTGGTTCCGGCACCCGGCTGTGGCCGTTGTCGCGCAAGCTGTATCCCAAGCAGTTTCTGCCCCTGGTCACGGGTCGGACCCTGTTCCAGGAGACCGTGCTGCGCCTGAACGGCGGCTCCCTGGCCGCGCCCATCGTGGTGGGCAATGACGAGCACCGGTTCATGATCGCGGAGCAGCTCCGCGAGATCGAACGTGAGGGCTGCCGCATCGTGCTGGAGCCCGTGGGCCGCAACACCGCTCCGGCCGCCTGTGTGGCCGCCGAGATCGCCCTGCGTGAGATGGATGATCCGCTGCTCCTGATCCTGCCCGCGGACCACCACATCGCGGACACCGAGGCCCTGCTGCGCATTGTGGAGCAGGGCGCGGAACTGGCCCGTCAGGGGAACCTGGTTACCTTCGGCGTGGTGCCCACGGCCCCGGAGACCGGCTACGGGTACATCAAGCGGGGCCGGGAGCTGCCCGGCCGGGCCGGGGAGGCCTTTGCCATCGATCGCTTCGTGGAAAAGCCGGACCTGGAGGCCGCTCAGAAATATCGGGAGTCCGGGGAATACTACTGGAACAGTGGCATGTTTCTGTTCAGCGCGGCCGCGTACCGGGACGAGCTCATGCGCCACAACCCGGCCATGGCCGAGGCCTGCGGCCTGGCCCTGGACAAGGGCGCCAAGGACCTGGACTTCTACCGGCTGGACGACAAGGCGTTTCAGGCCTGCCCCAGCGACTCCATCGACTACGCGGTCATGGAGCACACGGAAAAGGGCGCGGTAGTGCCCTTTGACGCCGGGTGGAGCGACGTGGGTTCCTGGGACGCCATCTGGGGCGTCAAGGACAAGACCGAGGACCAAAACGTGGCCGTGGGCGACGTGATCACCGAGGACGTGCAGGGCTCGTACCTCCATTCCTCGGGCCGGTTGCTGGCCGTGGTCGGCCTGCGCGACCACGTGGTGGTGGAGACCACGGACGCGGTCATGGTTTCGCCCAAGGACCGGGTCCAGGACGTGAAGAAGTTGGTGGATCGGCTCAAGTCCGCGGACCGGCCAGAGGCCCTGACCCACAAGAAGGTCTATCGGCCTTGGGGCAATTATGAGACCATCGACCTGTCCGAGCGATTCCAGGTCAAGCGCATCACGGTCAAGCCCGGGGCCAAGCTCTCCCTGCAGAAACATTTCCACCGGGCCGAGCACTGGATCGTGGTCAAGGGCACGGCCGTTGTCACCCGCGGGGAGGAGACCCTGGTGCTGCACGAGGACCAGTCCACCTATATCCCCCTGGGCCACATGCACCGCATCGAGAACCCGGGTAAGATCGAGCTGGAGCTTATCGAGGTGCAGACGGGTAGCTATTTGGGCGAAGACGACATAGTGCGGTATGATGACATCTATAATCGATGATTGTTGTGTTATTTTAAAAAAATAATGTTGTGTTGTTTAGTGTTGCTAGGCACATCAGGTGATTTGGTAAGGGAATATGCAGTTATGAAAAACTCGAAATGGCTTTATATTAAAAACGGTAACGTGGTAGAGCAAGTTTGTAAGGTTGGACCTGCGCCTTTAGAGCCAACGCGAGGAGGCACAGAGGCATATGTTAGTGATTTTTTGCATCATGTGTCTGGGCAAAAAGTATTGTTGTTGTCTTGTAGTAACATTAGTGAATCGTTTGATGATGGGATTGTAACAGCAAAATGCTTTGATATATCTGGTGGACGTTGTGATTCTTCTATAGTTAAAACTATTAACATTGCTAGGGCTGCTTTTATCGCAACAATGATGATTTTAAAATTCAAGCCTAATCGTATCTTGTGTGGGCGGCTTGGGTTTTTGCTTTGGATATCCTGTATTATATCAAAGATTCTCCGTTGTCCCATCGTATATTCTGGGCATAATGCATTAAATTGTAGGCGACCTACAATGCTAAATAGAATTCAATCGCGCATGAATACTTTTTTTATTAAGAAAACAAAGGGAGCTATTTGCCACGGGCCGTTTTTGAAAGATCAATTAAAAAAAATAGGCGTTGCAGAAGATAGAATTTATGAATTTGATGTTAGACTAGATGATTTCTTTTTAGAAGTTGAAGCATCAGAGGACGTAGATGCCGGAGTTAAATCCAGAGATAAGTATATTTTATTTGTTGGGCGTGTCGAACAAAACAAAGGGGTTTTCGATTTACTTAACGCCTTTGACAAAATAGACATCCCTGACCTTTCTCTCGTGTATGCTGGTGATGGTGCCGCTTTAGATGGCTTGAAAGAAGCTGTCGCTAAGGAAAATTTTCGTGATCGTGTGTTTTGTCTGGGGAAAGTTCCCCATGAAAAATTGGGCAAGCTTATGCGAAATTCTTTCGTGGTGGTGACGCCAACACGCAGTGAATTCCCCGAAGGTCGATGTATGGTCGCCATGGAGGCCTTGGTTGCAGGGGCACCAGTTATTGCACCGCAATTTGGACCATTTCCATACTTAGTTAATCATCTTGATAATGGTCTGCTGTACCTCCCAGATGATGTCGACGACCTATCACAAAAGATCAGAATGTTGGCCTCAGATATCAAATTACGTGAAAGTCTTATAGCTGGCGCAATAAAAAAAGGAAAACAATTAATGATACCTCCATTTTCTTTTTTTCAGGCGATTCATAGGGCTTTTAGCCTGAAAGTTCGATAGTTGTGTTGAGGAAGCAAATTAATTGGGTAACTCCCAAGGGAAAAATTACACTATCGATAGATTGCTAGAGCCTTTCTTTATTACTAATAAATAAGATGGCAAGGCAGTGTTATTATGGTAAATATTTGTTTTCATATCGGTTTACATAAAACTGCTACGACAACATTGCAACAGGATTTCTTCCCAAAATGTAGTGAACTAAATTTTTTAATGTCTGAAGATTCTATAGCAAAAGAATTTGTAAACACATTAATATCTAAAGATATTTTGTATTATGATTGGTTATCTAATAGAAAATTGCTTGATAAATGTTTATCAGATAATAAACCAAATCTAGTTAGTTTTGAAAGTTTATCAGGCCCGCCGTTCTCTGGAATGCATCATGGAATAGATTGTCGTACGCCAATTTTGATGAAGTTGAGACAAACATATCCCGAAGCAAAAATTTTTCTTGTTATTAGAAAACAAAATGATTTAGCTAGATCTTTTTATCGTCAATATATTAAGTTTGGAGGTTCAGCTTCCATATCAGATTTTTTTGGATATACGGCAAAAAGGAGTCGCCAGGCGATTATGCCCTTTGAAAGATTTAAATATGGTCCGTACTTAGATGAGCTGTACAAAAGCTTTCCGAATAATGTTCTTGTTATACCATTTGAGTTGTTTAAGGAAAGCAAAAAGCTTTTTTTAAAAACGATAGCTTCATTTCTTGGAGTAAGCATGCCTGCGTTTGTACTCAGAAAACGAAATGTTAGCAAGTTAGGACCGTTTGGTATGGAAGTTACAAGATTTTTGAATCGGCTTTCTCCTTTTTCAAATCAAATTACGCAAGATAGACTTCTGCGTGGTGTGCCAATATTAAATCGATCTTTTTCTATTCGTTTTGTAAACCCTATGTCTATTGTCCATGATTACTGGCCGGGATTTATTAAAACCAACAAACGATACAAGGATTATTATGATGTCTGTGATCATATATTTGAATCCGTAAAAGATGACAATGCTAATCTTGATATAAAGTATAATTTGAATTTAAAATATTTCGGATACTATTAGCTAAAATTATTATAACAACTCTGCTTTTATAGCTATGACCCGAATTGTGTTTTGGTTAGTAATTTCAAAATTGAGAATGAAATCAAATTGTCAACAACACGGTTTGCTAACTTAACTTTTATTTGAAATTAAACTTCTAAACGTTTCATTCTATCTTTTCAGAGATAACAAAGATGTCCAAGTTTCTTCGTAACGCCACTTTGTTGGGATCGTCAAATTTAGCGGCAAGAATTATTACTGTTGCCTTGATGCCCATTATAACACGGATTTATTCGCCAGAAATATTTGGAATTTTTGCTGTTTGTTTGTCTTTGATAGGTGTTTTAGCGGCTATTTCTTGCTTTAGATATTTCGTGGCAATTATTATAGCTGAGACACTTAATGAGGCGGCAACGCTTACTCTTTTAAGTCTTTTTATTTTATTAGTGTTTTCAGGCGGTGTTGGCTTGTTACTTTGGCTCTTCAGTACAAATGTTGTAGCTACGTTTGATTTATTTGGTTATGAGTATATTCTTCTTTTTATTCCTCTTTTAGTGTTTCTAGCTGGTGCAGTTCAAATTTTTACCAATTGGATTTTACGACAAAATTTGTATATGGGAATTGCATCATCACGAGTCTTGGATGCTATGACAAACCGTGGGGTGACTATAATCCTAGGTTTAATTGGAGGCGGCGTTTCTCCTGTAGGGCTTATACTTGGCAAGGCTATTGGTCAAATTGTCGCTGTAGCGACCATGCTTTATTTTAGTTTACGTGAACAGTGGAAATTTTTGGCCAAAGGATATGATATACCATGCATGATTCGTTTAGGAAAAAAGTATTTAGATTTACCTAAATATTCAGCTTCAGCCCTCCTTCAGGCAACGAACACACAATTGCCTGTCTTATTAATTGGCTACTATTTTTCGCCTGTTATTGTTGGCTTGTTCATATTGGGGAAGCGTGTTGTTGCGGATCCACTCCAAACGATAGGAGAAGCTTTGGCGAGTAGTTTTTTGCAGAAGAATGCAGAGGATATCCGCGAAGGCAGGGAAATTGGGGAGTTTTCATTTGCTGTCTTTAACTATACAATTTCTTTGGTTATGCCGCCGCTGTTCGTTTTTGTACTGGTCGCACCGGAATTGATTCCCGTTGTTTTTGGAATGCAATGGGTGGATGCGGGGATATATTTGCAGTATATGTTCCCTGTCCTTGTTGGGACTTTTTTGATCCGACCGATTAGCAATATATTTGATTTGACAGGAAATCAAAAGGCACGATTACTTTTTGCTGGACTCTCATCTGTTACTATCTTTGTGAGTTTTTTTATAGGTAGCGCACTAGACGATCCACTTTTAGGAGTTGGTGTTTATTCAATATTTGAATTTTTAACTGTAGTTGTGAGGGTCCTTTGGTTACTAAAAATTGTTGGAGTTGGGCATTGTCGGGTGATTAGGACTCTATGCGTAAAAGGAGCTATTACCTTTGCGATAGGAACGCCTTTGTTGTTAATGAAAGAAGTATTTCAGCCTAGCTTTGCTTTCGAAATGACCACTGCTATATTGATAATTAGTAGTTATTTTGTAAGTTTTGTATTTTTTGATGTAAAATTACGTAAAAAATTTGTTAATGCATTTTTAAAAAAATAGTGTATGGTTCTATTAACTCAGCATTCAACTTGATTTGATAGACGCTAGGATGAATGTCATGTCGCATAACCTTATCCTTTTTTTGATTTTCTTGTTGCCATTTTATAAATACAGTTTTTTGACTTTTGAAATTTTTTCTATTGATGTAAATTTATATTGTATGTTTCTGTTTTTAACTACTCTTGGAGGGGTATTTAGCATTTTAAAATCAATAAAGTATAATTTTTCATTTACTGATATCTCTGTTATATTGATATGCTTTTTCTTTTTTGTTTCATTTATGTTAACTCAAAATCGTGGGGCTTCCCACCTCGTATTTCATAGTATTATTGTTCCTGCAATAAGTTATTTTTCTTTTAAAATGTATGTTCGGAGTCGCGAAATTTTTCATCGCGCAATGAGATTTTACATAACATCACTTTTGATTGTTGCTGTAGTGGCAGTTTTAGTTGTTTTTAGAACTGGAATGCGAACAATTGTTATGGGAATTAACCCTATTGACTTAGCAACACTATTTTTTCCGGCAATAGTATACTATTTTGTCATGAAGAAGTGGTCTAATGTTGTCGGTATGTCTCAATTTGTTGTCTTGATTGCAGGTTTTGTTACCGCTTTTGCTCGTGGTTTTACATTTTTACTTGTCATGGCTCCAATAATGCGCTTTCTTTTGAATAGAGGATATTCACGTTTGATCATGAGTTGGATTTTATTGTTGTCTTTGTTGCTTGTTTTGTTGCTCGCTGGCAGTTTTTCTTTGTTGGTAGTTTCTCCGGTGGAAAGAGTGGCCATGCAACAAAACAATGAAGAAGGTCAAAGCGTTGAACGTTTAACAAGTTCATATTACTACAGGTACACTCTTTTAACGCGCGGCGCGCATTTTCATGAAGGGTTACAAAAATTTTTAAAAAAACCAGTCTTTGGGTATGGTATAGAGTATGGGGAAAAATACGCTACGTGGCACTGCGCAATTATCGAAATGCTGGTTTTTGGTGGTATTTTAGGTTATATTGTGTATACTTCGTTTTTTTATATAATTTTTGCGCGCTCCAAACTCATACAGATCGTCAAACGAGAGTCCACGGTTTGTTTGCTGGTTATTGTGTCAGTGTATTTAAATAGCTTGATGAATGGCATTATGCATGGTTTGGCTCCTCTTGTAATTTTTATTTTTGCAGGAATGCATGAGGCATTAATTAGGATAGATACTAGTAAATCTATATAGGAAACATATTATGAATTTGTTTTTAGAAAAAAAAATATTATTTGGCTTTATAATGACACTATATTTGTTTTTTGTCTCGGTTTCCCTTGGGGAGATCAATTATCCGTATGTTCACGAACCGGTCACTGAACCTGTTGCTGATGGTATCAGATTAACAATTCCTGCGGGATTTGACGCAGACGTCTTCGTGCAACTAGGAATGGTGGATGTAACAGCGGCTCCTTTTTTTGCGGATAGGACTGGTCGTATCGATTCGACAAAGGCAATTCAGCAAGCAATCAATTTCGCTCGCGACAATCAGTTAGTATGCTTTTTTCCTGAAGGAACATACCTTGTTTCAGATACAATATCATGCATTCAAAATAGATATAAAAGAGCCAATGGGAATGTCCGAGGGGCACCCAATTTCCCCTGCGTCTTGAGTGGATCACGCAAGGGAAATCGGCCTAAAATAGTCCTTGCTAATTGTTCGCCTGGTTTTTCAGATCCAGCCAATCCTAAATATGTAATTCATTTTTGGACTAGGGGTTTGAAAAACGAATTTGAACCAAGCCCTAATTCTTCGTTTAATCAAACTATAGAAAATTTAGAAATAGTTATCGGAGAAGGCAATTCGGGGGCCATTGGTATACGGATGAGAGGAGCCCAGGGCAGCAACATTATCAATTGTGCCATTGACGCTACATATGGTTTTAAAGGTTTTGAAGGGGGGCCGGGATCTGGTGGTGGTATATACGGACTGACTGTCTTGGGAGGGAAAATAGGTATGGATATGACCGAAACTCAACCCGCCCCAACAATTTCAGCAATAGTGCTTGAGGAGCAACAACAAGCTGCTATTATCTATGGCGGGAGGCAATCGCTTTCAGCTGTTGGCATTAGAATACGATTCAAAGGAAATGGTCCCGCAATACGTACACCAGAAGGCAAAAGTGGATTAACTCTTGGGCAAATTGCTCTAAGTGACGCTAGCATAGAATGTTTAGTTCCGGTAGAAGTTGCTATTGATAGCGATAGTTCAGTTTATTTATCAAATGTATATATTAAGGGTGCAAATGTACTTGTAAAAGCTCCTGCTGGAAAACTGGATGGGGATAGCTCTGGTTGGATATGTATTCAAGAGTGCGCCATAGGAAAAGCTGGAAGTAAATTTAGAAAATCAATGAGTTTCCCAGTATATGTAGATGGTTTTCCAACTATGAAGCCGTATAGCATTGTGAGTCATGGTCAAAAGCCCCCTAAAGATTTAGTTGAAAAGCATAGTTGCAATACCGAAATCTTTTGGGAAAATTCAAAAGTCGTAAATGTTAAAGAATTTCCTTATAACGCTTGCGGCGATGGACTCCACGATGATACTGAGGCTATTCAAAAAGCTATAGATGATAATAACACCGTTTTTTTTCCGAAGGGATATTATTTAATATCTCGTTCTTTGATTTTAAAAAAAGAATCAAGCCTTTTGGGTGTGGCTAAGCATTTATCAATCATCTATACTAGGCCTGGATTGGGTGATTTTACGTCAATTGATGCGCCGAACCCATTGATTAAAACGGCCAAAGGAGGGGGGGTTCTGTTAGCTAACTTATGCCTATATGCTCCGCGTGATAGTGGTAGCTATGCTTTATGTTGGCGTGCGGGTGAAAGCGCTGTGTTACAATTTGTAAATATAATGAATGTACCGTTAAAGAAATTTGAAGGGTTAAAATTGAGAACGCATCCCTTTGTATTGATAGAAAATCCTGGGCAGGGGCGATGGTACGGTTTGTATCATCATGGTGATCATAAGCAGCAATCCAAAGATTATCGGTTATTGCTAGTAGATGGATCACAAGGGCCGTTAGATTTTTATCAAGTCGACCTTGAGCATGCCAAGTCTGATGCCAATATGGAAATTCGAAATTCCAGCGGTATATCTATATATGGCCTTAAGTCAGAGGGGAATTCCGCAACGTTGCTAATAAAAAATTCACAAGATATCAGAGTGCTAGGCTTTGGCGGCAACGCCTCGGCATTTCCTGGTAAGGCACTGTTTGTTATCAACAATTCAACCAACGTGCGTCTTGTTAATCTTGTGAACACACCACGGAAGGGTGGGGACGGAAATGTCGACGGTCCTTTTGGGGTTGGCGTAGCGACCGGGCAATGGCATATGGTTGCGGATCAAGACCGTGGTTTGATGACCGACGGGTTCCACAGGCCAGTGCTATATTTAATACATTGAAACATGATCGGGTTTGGTGATTGGGAGGGTAGTAATGAGATTGAAATCGAAAATGAAGAGTGCCAAATATCGCTTGGAAACATTATTACGAGATATTCAAAACGAAGTTTTTTGGTTAGTTAAAGGAAAAAGGTGGCCAGATTGTGATTTTGAGCAACAGCTAAATGGTCATACTTGGTGTTTTGTCGTGGGGTGTAACAATTCCGGCACAAGTATTTTACAAAATATGCTTGGAAAACATGTTGATGTATCAGTAATGCCTTTAGAAGGTCAGATGCATACAAAAACTTTTCCTAGAGCTAAAAAAAAAGGACATGAACGTGTTTGGTCGGAATACCAGGATGAGCTTATTAATATGCCAAGTTTGAATGATAATGTTTTAAAGAGATTGGTTTTTGACTGGATACATGCTTTACCATGTATGTCATCTAAAGTTATAGTTGAAAAGACACCTTCTAATTTGCTGAGAATGGATTGGTTACAAGAAGCTTTTCCTCAAGCACATTTTATTGGAATTGTAAGAAATGGTTATGCTGTTTGTGAGGGTATCAAAAGAAAAGGAAATAAAAATTTTGAACGTGCAGCGCTTCATTGGAATTGTGTAAATAAATTGTTAATTGAAAATTCTAAACGCATGAAGCATTATCTTGAAATTAGTTATGAAAATTTGTGTGATTTTCCAGAAGAAACTGCCGTAAAGATAGCAAGTTTTCTAGATATTGATCCAGTTCAAGTCATTACTGCCGTACAATCTAACTTTAATTTTCAAACAATTGCGGGGAAAGATAGCTCAAAAATAGTGAATTTGAATAGAAAAAGCTTTGATCGGCTTACTTCCAGGGATGTTGCAGTAATAAATGCCAATGCATCAGAAATGCTGAAATATTTTGGTTATTTCATAGAAGATGACCATTAAAGCCACGTCATGATAATCCACATCTGTGAGTAGCTTTTTAATATAGATGTCATTCATAATTTAGTGAATTCAGTATTGAATAGTAGTATTGTAAATGCTTAAGCAGATGTTATAAGTCAACCAGACATTGGGGTTTGTGCGATGTATTTTCCTATAAAAACTTGGGAGTCTTTTTCAAGGCAAGTCCGGGCGGCATCTGTTCCAATGCTTGCTAGGCTTAATGAAATGCGTGATGTTTTGTTTGTTACAGGCTGTCAGCGATCTGGAACAACGATTTTGACGGAAGCCTTGATGCGATCTCCCGAAGTTTATGATTACAGAGACAGAATTGATAGCGAGTTACATGGTGCGTTAATACTTTCAGGACTCATGAAATTTGAAAGACATGATAAAAGACTTTGCTTTCAGACCACCTATTTGAACGAGCGATATAAGGAATATTTTGTTTATGAAAACAAATACAAGATGATTTATTTGTTGCGAAATCCATGGTCTGTCGTTTATTCGATGTGCTATAATTGGAGGCCGCGTTTTAAATTGAGGAATTTTGCATTGAATGAGTTGTTCTATTATTGTGGTTCGGACTTGTTAGATAAAAATGAAAAAAAATTATTTAAAACATTCGGGACGATTGCTTTTTCTTCTATGCGAAAAGCATGTCTTTCGTATGTTGCAAAGACAAAGCAACTTTTTGAGATTAAATCAAATTTAAATGATAATTGTATGGTAATGGACTATGATGACTTAGTTAGCAAAGTGCAAATATTACTTCCTCAAGTATACTCATTTTTTAATTTAGAATACGATGAAAATTATCTTAGTATTTTGCATAAAAATAGTTCAGGAAAACGAAATTTACTTACATCTCAACAAACTGAGTTTATTTCAAACATGTGTCAAGAGATTTATGAAAATGGCAAGGCACTTATCGACCTTAAATGTTAAAATTATTTTGGTAGTTATTGGCTAGTTTTTATCTTTGGAAATTTTTGGGGCTGTCCTAGCTAAGCACTCCGCTTAGACTTAGGATGGCATTATGTACGAGAGGAAAAGTCGGCTCAGTCCACAGAGGCGGGCCAGGCTCATTGAGCACTTCATCGCTGGCACAACGGCCCGTGCCGCAGCTCGACTGGTCGGCGTCAACAAAAACACGGCGGCCACGTTCTTCACCCGGCTGAGGAAAGTCATTGCCGATGAGATGGAAAAGGCATCGCCATTCGACGGTGAGATTGAAGTTGATGAGAGCTATTTCGGAGGAGTCAGGAAAGGCAAGCGTGGTATAGGAGCTGCTGGCAAAGTCCCTGTTTTCGGCCTGTTGAAGCGCGGTGGACGGATCTTCACTGTTATGATTCCCAACGCCAAAAGTACGACGCTTCTCCCCATTCTGGAGCGCATGATCTTGCCGGACAGCATCGTGTACACGGACGTTTTCAAGGGCTATGATGCGCTGGACGTCTCGGACTTCCACCACGTCCGGATCAACCACTCCGAACGATTCGTGGACCGGCCCACATCAATGGGATTGAGAATTTCTGGAACCAGGCAAAGCGTCATCTTTGGCGATTCAACGGCATCCCCAGGGACAGCTTCTTTCTGTTCCTCAAGGAGTGCGAGTGGCGGTTCAATGGTGGCGATCATAAAATGCTGCTCAACCAACTGAAAAAATGGATTAACCAACGTCAGAAAACCTAGTTAGCTAGGGTAGTTTCTAATTTTTATTGTAGAACAAGTTGCTTTAAATATTTTTGAAACAACCAAACTGAATTTAATTTTAGGGGTGCATGACCTTTGAGGAATAAACTGAGGTTACTTATTGTAGCCGCTGACCGGTATCCACCATACCGGCCGGATATTCAGGATTTGTTCGGTAAAAAACTGTCCGGCCGGGGTCATTACGTGCACATGATCCTCCAGTCCGAGGAGGCGTGCCCCAAGGCGCATGAAACCAAGTGGCGGAATCTGCATGTTACCGTGGGCGCGAAAACCGGGCGCAAGGGCGCTTGGGGAAAACTCATACGGCAATGGCAGGGATTGAGAAATGATTTTCGCCTGTTTAGGGAATTGCGGACTGGGCGGTATGACCTGATCCAAGTGAAGGACAAGTTTGTCACTGCGCTGTTGGCTATTCTTGGCTCCTTGAGGTATCGCGTCCCGTTTGTGTACTGGCTTTCCTTCTCCATCCCCGAAGCGCAGATATACAAGGCAAGGAACAGGCACACTAGGTACCCATTGATTTTGGCCGTTCGGGGGCGCATCTACGGTTTTATTTTGTACCGCCTGATCCCGAAATTTGCCAAACATATATTTGTCCAAAGTGACGCTATGAAAGCGCAACTGGCCGCAAAAGGCATCCCGGAAGAGAGGATGACCGCGGTTCCCATGGGAGTGTCTAGGGGGGACTTGCCGCAGGACCTTTCGCAGGCCGAAAGTCACGGTTCGCAACCGGATCTTATCTACATTGGGGCGTTGGATAGGTCCCGCGGGCTGGACTTCTTAATACGGGTCCACCGGCGTGTTCTGGAACGGATTCCGGAGGCTACCCTGTATCTCGTCGGTGGGGCGCCCCTTGAGGAGGACGTCGAGTTCCTGAAGCAGGAGGCCGTGCGCGAAGGCATTTCGCAGCAGGTCGTTTTTACTGGATTCTTGCCGCGAGATGAGGTCTGGCGGCTGGTCGCCGCCTCCCGGGTTTGCTTGTCCCCCATGCTACCCGTCCCCATGCTCGTCACCACCACACCGACCAAATGCCAGGAATACATGGCACTCGGTCGTCCCGTGATCGGGAATGAGGAAATTCCTGACATGCAGACCGTGTTGATCCAAAGCGGCGGCGGTATCTGCGTCCCCTGGGACGAAGGTGCCTTTGCTCGGGCGGCCATGGAACTGCTGTCGGAGCCTGAAAAAGCGGATCGCATGGGCCGGAAAGGAAAGGAATGGATTCTGCGCAACAGGGAATACGATGTGTTGGCCGAAGCTGTGGAAAAGGAATACACAAGGATAGTCGATCGCAACAGCAAGACGGTCAAGTGATGAGTCATGAAAGCCATTGAAAAGATGTCGTGGTACGTCAATAGGCTTCGGGCCATGTCCGCCAAGGAAGGAGCGTTTCGGATACGGAACGCACTGCAAGCGCGTCTCGAGCGCCTGGGTTCTTTTACCGTTCGGCACCCATTGCCTGTGCCCAGGGCGGGTGCGTCCTGGGTGCGTGTCCCGGGCGGGCTGGCGGCCGACGACTATGCGCGCGAGGCGCGGGCGGTGGCTTCCGGCGTTCTGTCCGTTTTTGCTTTGGAAGACGTTGACCTCGGCAGCCCTCCCGATTGGAACCGCGATCCCCTGACCGGGACGGTCGCTCCCCTGACCTATGGAAAGACCCTGGATTATCGCGACGAAACAATCGTCGGGAACATAAAATATCTTTGGGAACCCAATCGCCATCTTCTCCTGGTTCGCCTGGCTCAAGCTTATGCCCTGACCCGCGACCGAGCGTATCTCGACAGCCTGCGGTGGCTCCTTGAGTCCTGGATGGAGCAATGTCCCTGTTTCAGGGGGCCGAACTGGACGAGTTCCCTGGAACTGGGCCTCCGACTGATCAACTGGAGCATCCTCTGGCAACTGGCCGGGGGGTGGGGCTCGAGCCTCTTTGATGGGGACGCCGGGCGGGCGTTCCGCACGCAATGGTTGGACTTCATCTACCAACATGTTCATTTCATAGATAGAAACTACTCCCGGTTCTCCTCGGCCAACAATCATCTCTTGGGTGAACTGACCGGTGTGTTTGTGGCCTCCTTGACCTGGCCCTATTGGCCCAGGTTCGAAACCTGGGGGAACAGGGCTCGGCGAACGTTGGAAGATGAGGCGGCCAAGCAAAACCATGCCGACGGGGTCAACAAGGAGCAGGCGATTTGGTACCATCAGTTCGTTTTTGATTTTCTTCTTATTTCCGGACTGGCCGCCCGGGCGTCGGGACGGGATTTCTCAAGCGGCTATTGGGGCAGACTGGAGAAGATGATCGAGTATGCGGCCTCCATTATGGATGTTTCCGGCAACCCGCCCATGATCGGCGACGCGGATGATGGATTGGTGGTCAACCTTTCGGCGGAGGAGAATTTTTCCCCGTTTAGGTCCATGATCGCTACTGGCGCAGTGCTGTTTCACAGGGGGGATTTCCTCGCCAAGGCCGGCCGTTTGGACCACAAGACGCTCTGGCTCCTCGGGGACGCGGCCCGGGAGGCGTTCGAGCACATCGCACCTGCCCCCGGCGGGCTGCCGGTGCGGCGGGAGTTCTCCTCTGGGGGGTACTACGTCCTTGGAAGCGACTTTGAAACGGAGCGCGAAATACGCATGGTGGTCGATTGCGGCCCGCTGGGCTACCTGTCCCTGGCGGCCCACGGCCATGCGGACGCGCTGGCCCTGACTTTGTCCGTGTCGGGCCGACAGGTGCTCGTGGATTCAGGTACATACGCGTATCATACAAGGCAAAAGTGGCGAAGCTACTTCCGGGGAACAAGCGCTCACAACACTTTGCGTCTGGACGGCATGGATCAATCCGTGATCGGTGGAAACTTTCTTTGGCTCCGGAGGGCTCGGGCGACGCTGGAGGCCTTTGAACCTCAGGGATCTGAGCAATGGTTTGTGGGAAATCATGATGGGTATCTCCGCTTGAAGGACCCGGTTACGCACCAACGGGAGGTTCGGTTTTATCGGCAGGAGGCTCGGTTCCGCGTGACTGACCGGATTGCGTGTAAGGGCCGGCATGAGGCAGAACGGTTTTGGCATTTTTCAGAAGATTGCGATGTCCTGTTGGAAGACGGGTTGGTGCGCGTGTGTTGCGGCCCAATCCTTTTGGCCCTTAGAGACGAGAGCCCGGATGTCGGAATGGAGGTTCTCCGTGGCGACGAAACCATGCCTTTGGGATGGATATCAAGGCGCTTCGACATTAAGGAGCCCACAAGTACCGTGATTATGCGAAACCAAGTATGCGGCGATTCGGAATTTGTGACGGAATTTGTGATTAAATGGGACGAGACCTGTGAGAGAAAAGGATGAAGATAAGTATTTTTGGACTGGGCTATGTGGGGGCCGTTTCGGCAGGTTGTCTAGCCTCGGGAGGGCATACAGTGGTCGGCGTAGACCCGGTCCCGGCTAAGGTGGATTTGATCAATGCTGGCCAGAGTCCGATCATTGAGGCCGAGATAGGCGATCTGATCAGTGAAGCGGTGAAGGGCGGACGCCTGCGTGCGGTCCAGACCGCGGCCGAGGCCGTGCCCGCTACCGAAATTTCCTTGGTTTGCGTGGGAACGCCCAGCCAGCGCAACGGTAACCTCGACCTGTCCTATGTGCGCCGCGTGTGCGAGGATATCGGAGCTGCCCTGAAGGAGAAGTCGGACTATCATTTGGTGGTCATCCGCAGCACCATGTTGCCGGGCTCCATGCAGAACGTAGTCCTGCCCACCCTGGAGGAGCACTCGGGCAAGCAGGTGGGTAAGGACTTCGGCCTGTGTATCAACCCGGAGTTCCTGCGGGAAGGCACTGCGGTTTTCGACTTCCGCAATCCGCCCAAGACGGTTATCGGACAATATGACGACAGGAGCGGTGATCTGCTGGCTGAGCTATACTCCGGCCTGAACGCGCCGCTGTTGCGCACGGATCTGCAGACCTCGGAGATGGTCAAATATACGGACAACGTCTGGCACGCGCTTAAGGTTGGATTCGCCAACGAGATCGGCCGCATGGGCAAGGCCCTGGACATCGACAGCCACAAGGTCATGGACATCTTCTGTCAAGACACCAAGCTCAACATCTCGACCTACTACATGCGTCCCGGGTTTGCCTTCGGTGGCTCCTGCTTGCCCAAGGACTTGCGCGCCTTGAACTACAAGGCCAAGCAGATGGACGTGGATTTGCCTATTATGGACAGTATCCTGCGCAGCAACCGCAGGCAGGTCGACAAGGCCATCGAGATGATCACCGGGCTGGACAAGAAAAAGATCGGGATTTTGGGGTTCAGCTTCAAGGCTGGCACAGACGATCTGCGCGAGAGTCCCATGGTGGAGATTGTCGAGTACCTCATTGGCAAGGGCTACGACCTGCGCCTGTACGACAAGAATGTCAACGTGGCCAAGCTAGTCGGCGGAAACAAGGACTACATCCTGAATCGTATCCCGCACATCTCCAGGCTCATGGTGGAGTCCATGCAGGGCGTCCTGGACCATGCCGATGTCCTTGTCATTGGCAACAACGCCAAGGAATTTGCCTCTATCAGGGAGCAACTTCGTTCGGACCAGCATGTAGTGGATTACGTGCGGGTGGGCGAAGACCTGGCGACGCACGGCGGGTACCAGGGGCTTTGTTGGTAGTCCTATGGCCACCAAGAAACGCGTCCTGATCATCGTCGAGAACCTGCCCCTGCCTTTTGACAGGCGGGTCTGGCAGGAGTGCAATGCTCTTGTCGGGGCCGGGCACCAGGTGTGCGTCATCTGCCC
Organism: Desulfovibrionaceae bacterium; assembly: GCA_963666895.2. Classification (GTDB taxonomy): domain Bacteria; phylum Desulfobacterota; class Desulfovibrionia; order Desulfovibrionales; family Desulfovibrionaceae. Next base: position 51,574 of record CAXXNS010000003.1, read on the forward strand.
CACGGGCAAGGGCTACGAGAGCAGATACGAGGTGATCAACGGCGTCTACATCTACCGACACCCCATGCCCTGCGAGGGGTCTGGTGCCCCGGGCTACCTGCTGGAGTACTCCGTGGCCCTGTTTTGGGAATTCGTACTTTCGGTCAAGGTGTTGTTTAAGCATGGCTTCGACGTCATTCAGGCCTGCAATCCCCCGGATCTGATCTTCCTGGTGGCTTTACCTTTTAAGCTGCTGGGCAAGAAGCTCGTTTTTGACCACCACGACATCAATCCCGAGCTCTATGAGGCTAAATTTGGGCGGCGTGACCTGTTTTATCGCCTCATGCGCATTTGCGAACGCCTGACTTTCATGAGCGCCAGGCGGAGCATCGCCACCAACGAGTCATACCGCCGCATTGCCATCGAGCGCGGCAAGATGAAGCCCGAGCACGTTACTGTGGTCAGAAGCGGGCCCAGTCTGGACCGTCTGAAGATGGTTGCACCGGTGGAGGCGTGGAAGAACGGCCGGCGGTTCATGGTCGGGTACGTGGGCGTCATGGGGCAGCAGGAGGGGATCGATCACCTTTTGGAAGCGGTCCGTATCCTGGTCAAGGACCAAGGGCGCGGGGATGTGCAGTTTGTGCTGGTGGGCGGCGGCACGGAGTTGGATAACATGAAGGAGCTTTGCGACAGCCTGGGATTGGGGGCCTACGTGACCTTTACCGGGCGAATTCCCGATAAAGAATTCCTTGAGGTCCTCAACACTGCGGACGTATGCGTCAATCCGGACGTGGCCAACGAGATGAACGACAAGTCGACTATGAATAAAATTATGGAATATATGGCCCTGGGCAAACCCATTGTGCAATACGATTTGACCGAAGGCCGTTTCTCCGCCCAGGAGGCATCTCTGTACGCCCGCCCCAACGACATCGACGACTTGGCGGACAAGATATCCTGGCTGCTCGACCACCCGGACGTCCGGCGGGAAATGGGCGAATTCGGGCGCAGGAGGGTGGAGAACGAGCTCCATTGGGGCGTTGAGGCGCCCAAGTATCTCGGCGTGTACGAGTCCTTGTGAAAGCGAATAGGGTGAACAACATATCAAGTTGGTGAAGCCATGTGCGGAATTGCGGGATTCATCGTCAGGAATGGTTCCACGGATCACGATCAGCTCGTCCGCAGGATGACGCAGCGGTTCCACCACCGCGGGCCGGACGAGGAGGGGTTCTTCTCCGCAACCACGGGCGACGGCAAGTACGCCATGGCCTTTGGTCACAAGCGCCTGTCGATCATCGACCTGTCGTCCGGCCAGCAGCCCATGATGAGTTCCGACGGCTCCATCGTGATTATTTTCAACGGAGAGATATACAATTTCAAGGAGTTGAAAGCCGATCTGGAGACGCGGGGCTACGCCTTCTCCACCAACTCCGACACGGAAGTCCTGCTCAACGCCTACCTGGAATACGGTGAGGACATGGTCGGCCAGCTCCGGGGCATGTTCGCCTTTGCCATCTGGGACAAGAACAACGAGACTCTGTTTTTGGTCCGTGATCGTTTCGGGAAAAAGCCTGTGTTCCTGTACTGGACCCCCAATGGACTGTTTTTCGCCTCGGAGATTAAGTCGTTTCTGGAAATTCCCGGCTTCGAGCGGGAGGTGGATCTCGAGGCCGTGTGGAACTATATGACCTACCGGTACGTTCCCTCGCCCAGGACCCTGTTCGTAGGCCTGCGCAAGCTGTTGCCTGGACATTTTCTGGTCTGGCGGAACGGCCATGAGACGACCAGAGAATACTATACGCTTCCGGACAAGAAGCGCAGAGGCCACGGGGCCCCGCGGGGTAGGGATGCGATCATCAAAAATTTCCTGGACGAGTTGGGCGAGGCTGTTGAGCTTCGCATGTTGAGCGACGTCCCATACGGCATGTTTCTTTCCGGAGGCATCGATTCCAGCACGGTCCTGGCCTTGATGACCAATTACAGCGAGTATCCAGTCAAAACTTTTTCTGTCGGCTTTTCAGAACAGGCGTATAGCGAACTCCTGTATGCGCGGCAGGTGGCCAAAGCCTTCGGGTCGGACCACCACGAACTGATCGTCACGGAAAAAGACATGCTGGACAGGCTGCCGGACCTTGTGGCGTACAGGGACGCGCCGGTTTCGGAGCCGTCCGACATCCCGATTTACCTGTTGTCGATGGAGGCGGGAAAGAGCGTCAAGATGGTGCTGACCGGCGAGGGAAGTGACGAGGCCCTAGGGGGCTACCCCAAGCACGCCTTTGACCGCTTTTCTTCCTGGTACCAATTTATTCCGAGAGTGGTTCGTAGCGGACTCATCGAGCCGTTGATTCATGCCTTGCCGTACCGATTTCGGCGCATGAAGATCGCCGTGGCTAATTTGGGAACCTCCTCCATCCGAGAGCGGTTTCCCGGGTGGTTCGGCGCCTTGGACGCTAAGGGGAAAAGAAGATTGCTGGCCGAGCGCATACATCGCAATGAAGCCTTCGATGACATTTGCGGCTTTGATGCGGAGGAGACGAACAGCGGCCTTCGAAAGCTCTTGTATTTTGATCAGGCAAACTGGTTGCCCGACAACCTCCTGGAACGGGGCGACAGGATGACTATGGCCGCCTCTTTGGAGGCTCGGATGCCCTTTATGGATCATAAGCTCATCGAGTACGTGTCGAGTTTGCCGGACAACTGGCGTGTGCGGGGAATGACCGGGAAATATTTGTTGAGGCAAGCCGTCCAGACGATCATTCCGGAGCAGATCATAAAGCGCCCTAAGGTGGGATTTCGGGTGCCTGTCAATAAATGGTTTCAGGGTCCATTGAAGGACTATCTGTACGAAAATTTGTTTTCAAGTTCATCATTGACCAAGGATTATTATAACCAAGATGAATTGATAAAAATATATGATGAACATATAAACAATAAAAATAATAATGAAAAAATATTGTGGACACTTTTGAATCTTGAAATATGGCATAGAATATATGTAAATGATAGCCATGTTTGAATCTTTGCATGAAACAATAAGTGTATATTAGATTATAATATAACAATTGGAAGTGTCTTTATGCCAGGCAACGCCCACCATAGTAATTTTTATGGACCATTGTTTATCGTGGGCATGCCGCGATCCGGCACAAAATTGTTGCGCAGTATCCTGAACAAACACTCTAGAATATGTATTCCAGAAATTGAAACCGAGTTTTTGTTTTATTGGATAAATAAGATAAACAAATTTGGAGACTTGAATGAGTTTTCAAATTTCAAAAAATTTTATGAGTGGACTATACGACTTCCCTATTTTATTTATAGAAAGGAAAGGTGTGAACTCATTGATGTCAATGATTGGTACGCCAGTTGTGGTACTTTTAATGTACAAGACATTTTCAAGGCGCTTATCTGCACGGATGAATGCATTGAAAAGGATCAGATATGGGGAGACAAATCACCTTCATATTTGACCCATGTTTTCGATTTGAAAAAATTGTATGAAGAAGCAAAATTTATTCATATTGTTCGAGATGTAAGGGACTATTGTTTGTCAATAAATTATGCTTTTGGCAAAAATATGTACCGGGCTGCTCAACGGTGGGCTGATGATATAACGACATCGATGGAGCAAGGGCAGGATTTAAAAAAATCATATATTCAGATGCGATATGAGGATTTGATAACACAACCCGAAGAAAATATTCGTCGTATATGTACTTTTTTGGATATAAAATACGAAGCAGACATGATCCAATTGAGCGCCAGTACAGAAAATATAGGTTCAGCGAAAAATACAAGGGGCATTTTGAAGACGAACAAAAAAAAGTATGTAGAACAAATGTCTCCTTCTATTCGAAGAAGGATTGAAACTATCGCAGGCGGTGTTTTGAAAAAATTGGGATATGAAGGTTGTCTTGTTGATGAATCTAGAAGATTACCAAAATGGATGATGACCATTTACTTTTTACTAGACGGATTCAACATAATAGCATTAGCCAAAGATCGGAGAAATATTTTTTCAAAAATCATTTTTTATGTTCGATATGTAGTCTGTTCCGGGAACAGACAAAGATAAATTGTTTTTGTTGTAATGAAAGTTGTAAGGTTATGACGATGAATGCAGTTGCTGAAGATAGGGTCGACACTACTTTTTTGCGAGGCATCGCAATACTTCTAATTGTAAATTCGCATTTAGATTTATTTTATCCAATTTCGAATCTTGCTACAGGTGGCGCTGTTGGGAATTCTTTATTTTTTATGCTTTCTGGATATGGTTTGTATTTCAGTTTAAATAGAAATAGATTAAATTTTTTTGAATATTACTCTAAGCGATTTGTTCGGATTTTCCCGCCTGTTTGGATTTCGCTCCTCTTGGTTTGGATACCGATTCAGCTCTATTATGGGGAATGCGTCAATGCGCCTCTTTTTGACATCGTTGGGAATTTTTTCTGGCCGCCGTTTTGGTTTCTTAAGGCAATTTTAACGATGTATATTTTTATCTATTTTCTCATTAGAATTAATATAAAATTTAAGTATTGTGCCATGCTTTCTGTGTATTTTTTGTTGTATTTTTGGAAATATGCAAATTTGGACCTTTCTATTTTCTCAGTTGAGACTCTTCCTTTTAAAATTATAAATTATAGCGGAATGATGGTGTTCGGTACCTACCTTGCCAAACATACTTTAAAAATAAAATATTGCAGGCTTGATTTTTTGTTTTTTGTAGTGTGTATCCTTTTGGTTTATATTCAAAAAATATTTTTTAATTTTCATTTTTTTCAGACAATTCAATTTATGCAGCAATTTTTACTTTATCCAACAACTTTCTTTTTTTTGCGTTGCGCAAAAAGCAAATTTGTGCATGACCTCATGATTAATACATTCATAGGTAGGATGCTTATTTTATTGTCTTCCATTACTCTAGAAATATATATTGTGCATACGGTTGTAAGAGAATTTATGCACTCCTGGGGGGTCTTTTTCCCAATGAACGTTTTTTTGTTTGTTGTTGGATCTGTTATACTTGCCTGGATTGTTAATAAAATGTCATCATATTTTATGAAAAATGCATAATGTAATTTCTACTGCCAATGGGAGCACGAATTGAAACATGTTATTTTTGTTTCGCCAAGCCCGAAGGTCATGGGTGGGATTTCTACAGTCATAAACGGATATTTTGATGCAAGCCTAGGAGAGCACTATCGCATCAAAATTGTTGTCGCACATAAAGATGGATCGAAAGTAAAGAAATTCATTGTTGCGGCCTTGGGCCTGGTGACGTTCCTTTTCCTTCTGACAACAAGTCGTGTAGATGTGGTTCATATCCATTGTGGCGACATCCCGAGTCCGAATCGAAAATATTTTTATTTTTTGCTGTCTAGGCTTTATAAAAAAAAGTCTATTATGCATTTTCATGGTTCATTGTTTATGGAGCAGTATCCTAAAGCATCTACATTTTGGCAGAAGCGGTTGTCGAGGATGTTTCAGGACGTGGACCTCGTGATTTGTCTTTCCGAGAGCTGGCGGAAGGATGTGCTTACCTTTGCCCCCAAAGCAAAAACCGCGGTCTTGCCGAACGGTGTTTTTTTGCCTCAGGGCTTGAAGGAACGTAAAGCATGGTCCGACAATCCCCGATTGACTTTTTTGGGATTGATAGGGGAAAGAAAAGGGGTTTTTTTACTTTTGAAAGTGTTTAAAAAGCTTTTGGAAGAGTTTCCTAAGGCAGTATTAAATATCGGCGGAAATGGCGATGTCGAACGTCTTTATAAAGTTGTCGAACAAACGAATCTTTCGGACAATGTGAAGTATCTTGGCTGGATTGGGCCGGAGGCACGCGACGCCCTCTTGAAGGAGTCAGATATTTTCATTTTACCCTCTTATGGGGAAGGGATGCCAATGTCCGTATTGGAAGCCATGTCCTACGCCCTTCCAGTGGTTTCCACTACGGTGGGGGGAATTCCGGAACTGGTGCGAAACGAGGTGACAGGCATCTTGACCTCCCCGGGAGACGAGGAGGGTTTGTATCAGGCCCTTAGGTTGCTTTGCAACGACCCGGGCCTCAGCCGTAAGATGGGGCAGAGCGGATTCGAGACTATTGCCGCGGAATATGAAGTTTCCGGGTTGGTGAAGAGACTGCAAGTGATGTATGAGAATTTGTGACGGGATGGCGGGATGTCCGTGACCTCCCTTGTGGAGTGGATTGGAAGCGGACGTGCTCCCTAGGGTGATGGGGTGATGTCTTGCCGCAATGCCGCATTTATTGCGATAAAAAATGGATTGGATAAAGAGATGATATCCTCCCGCGTTGCGTTGGCGGCAGCTCTTAGCTTGTTGTGTTGGGCCGTTCTTTTTTTGGCCGACTTCCCCTTCCTGCTTTCGGAGTGGAGCCACCCCGACTTGTCCCACAGTTATCTTATCCTGCCCATCGTGGCCTTCATGGTCTGGACTGTGCGGGACAAGCTTCTGGAAAGCCTGGGCGGCGGGCCTGCCTGGGGGTATATTTTCCTGATTTGTGCGGCGTTGTGCCTGGCCGTGGGACGCCTGGGCTCGCTCAGGTTCTTCGTCTATCTGTCCATGTGGGGCTCGATCTGCGGCCTGACCCTGGCGCTTCTCGGCGGCAAGAGCCTCAGGGTCTTGCGGATGCCCATGTTCATAGGGCTGTTCATGGTCCCGCTGCCCGCGTTCATCATCAGGATCACCAGTCTGCGGCTGCGGCTCATCTCTTCGGTTCTGTCCGAAAAGATGCTCCAGTTGGCCGGGGTGCCGGTGTACCGGGAAGGCAACATCATCGACCTGGGCACCACCAAGCTCCAGGTGGTGGACGCCTGCAGCGGGCTTCGGTATTTCTGGCCTTCCGTGCTCATGGCTTTGTTGGTGGGCTGGTTTTTTCTCAAGCGGCCGTGGCAGCGCATTCTTTTGCTTTTGCTGTCCGTGCCGGTGACCATCTTTGCCAACGCCTTCCGCATTTCGCTCACCGGCGTGCTTTCCAAGTACGTGGATCCCGCCCTGGCCGAAGGGTTTTTCCACGATTTCTCAGGCTGGCTGGTCTATGTCCTGTCCCTGGGCCTGCTCGGCTTTTTCATGCTCCTGTTGCGTCGTATGGGGCGAGCTAAGGACAAGGAGCCCGACGCCCTCGAGGCCCAGCCCGAGGAGCAGGCCAGGCCGCGCCGCATGCCCCACTGGTCCCACGGCCTGGTGGCCATCGGCATCCTTGCGGCCATGCTTGTGGCCCAGCACACCGTGCTTAGGCCCGGCGAAGTGCCCAACCGGATGGATTTCTCGAAATTCCCCATGACCATCGGGCACTGGCAGGGCACGTCCGAGCGCTTGAGCAAGCCGGTCCTGAAGAGCCTCGGCCTGGACGACTACGTCAACGCCGTTTACCGGGATAAGGAGACCGGGCAGGTTATCTACCTGCTCATTTCGTGGTACAACCACCAGACCACGGACCATTCGGCCCACGCGCCCACCTCCTGCCTTGTGGGAGGGGGCTGGGACGTGGACAGAAAGATGGTCCTGGGGCCCGCAGAGAATTCGGGCCGTTCGTTCCCGGTGGCCCAGATGGTCCTGGACCAGAACGGGCAGGAGTTGTTGTCCAATTTCATGTTCCTGCAGCGGGGCCGGGTGGTGACCAACGAGTGGAAGAACAAGCTCTACCTGCTCGTGGACGCCGTGTTCCAGCAGCGTACGGACGGCGCCCTGGTTCGGGTGGAGACCGCGGTGCCCAAGGGAAGCACCGTGGCCGAGGCCCAGGCCATGCTGGACGAGTTCCTGGGCTTGCTGCGCAAGGAATTGACGCCGTTTTTGCCCGAAGGGTATTGATGTCCACTGTGGGTTCAGTAAGATCGGCACACTGCCATGTATAAAGAACAGGTCTATATCACCACCAACGTGGCCCTTGTCATGGACGGCCTGGTCACCATCCTGGCCGGGTATGGGGCGTTTTATCTGCGTTGGTATTTGAGCGGCATGACCTGGACCATGTCCAACGAGCTGTTCATCGCCGTGGTCCTGTCCCTGATGTTCTTCAACTGTTTCGCCATGGGCCGGCTGGGTTTTTATTCCGGCGAGTTCAACCCTCCGTTCTGGGTGGCCATCCGAAGGGTGGCCCTGGCCGTGGTGGCGGACTTTGCCGTGTTGACCATGGGCTTGTTTTTTTTCAAGGAAGACAGCCTGTCACGGACATTCCTGCTGTTCTATGCCGTGCTTACCTTCTCGGGCATGATGGTGGTGCGCGGCCTGTTCTTTCATTTTTTCCAGCGCAGCAGGCACAAGGAATACGGGTTGCGCCACATCCTGCTGGTCGGCAACAGCGACCGGGTCAACTGGGTCATCGAGGCCTTCCGGCGGCAGAAGAGCTGGGGCCACACCCTGATCGGCTGGCTGACCGTGGACGAGCAGTGCGATTTGGGCGACGTGCCCTGCCTGGGCAAGGCCGGGGAACTGGAAGACATCGCGGTCAATCGGGACATCGACGAGGTGGTGTTCGCGGTGCAGTCCAAGCAGTCCTTTGACTTCCAGGGCCAGTTGGACATGTGCAAGAAGATGGGGATCACCTGCCGCATCGTGCCCGGCATGTTCAGCGAGGACGACGACATCTGGGGCGTGCGCGGGGACAGCATCGACAACATCCCGGCCCTGACCATCTACGGCACTTCCATCAACGCCAGCGGCCTGTTCTACAAGCGTCTGCTGGACATCGTGGGCGGCGCCCTGGGCTTCCTTCTGTTCTGCGTCCTGTACGTTCCCGTGGCCGTGGCCATCAAGCTGGAGTCGCCGGGCCCGGCGCTCTTCAGCCAGGTGCGTGTGGGCCAGAACAACCGCAAGTTCAAGCTCTACAAGTTCCGCTCCATGTACATGGACGCCGAGGAGCGCAAGCAGGAACTCATGGACAAAAACGAGATGGAAGGCCACATGTTCAAGATGGAGAACGACCCGCGGGTGACCCGGGTGGGCCGCTTCCTGCGCAAGACCTCTCTGGACGAGTTCCCCCAGTTCATCAACGTCATCAAGGGCGAGATGAGCCTGGTGGGCACCCGGCCGCCCACGGTGGACGAGGTCCAGCACTACCGCAAGTGGCAGCGCCGCCGGATCTCCATGAAGCCGGGGGTCACCGGCCTGTGGCAGGTGTCCGGGCGGAACCAAATCCGCAGGTTCGAGGACGTGGTCGCTCTGGACCTGGAATACATCGACGGTTGGCATTTCAAGCGGGATGTGCATATCCTGCTCAAGACGATTTGGGTTATTTTCAACAAGAAGGGCGCGTCCTGACGGGCGCCGGAGCCGAACCATGATGAAACGCTTCCTGATCATTTGTGTGTTGCCCATATGCCTGCTGCTGGCCGCCTGCGGCTCCTCTGAGGAACAGGCCAAGTCTCACTATGAAAAGGCCGCGCAACTTTTCGAAGCCGGGAATACGGACGAAGCGCGCATCGAGGCCAAGAACGCAGTCAAGGCTGACCCGGAGTTCGCCGAGGCATATCTGCTTCTGGCCAAGGTCAGCGTGGCCGCCCAGGATTGGCGTGGCGCGTTCGCCAACTTCAACCGGGCCGCAGAATTGAATCCGAATTTGGTCGAAGCCCGGTTGGGCAGGGGACAGATTTACCTGTTGTCCAGGCAGCCGGATCAGGCCGAAACTGAAGCCCAGGCCGTGTTGGAACTGGAGCCCGACAACGTGGACGCCCACCTCTTGAAGGCGGCCATCCTCCTGCAGACCGAGGATCTGGAGGGCGCCGAGCGGATTTTCACCTCGATACAGGCCGAGCATCCGGAGAACACGGACGCCATTCTGGGCCTGGTTCGGGTGGACGAGATGAAGGGCAACACGGCTGCGGCCACCATGCGTCTGGACAAGGCCATTGCCGAGAATCCGGGCAGCAACGTGCTGCTTCTCAAGGCGGCCGGCATGGCCGAGGCGGCCGGGAACCTTGACACGGCCGAAGCCCGGTACCTGCAGCTCATGAACGTGGTGCCGAACAAGGCGCCCGTCCGGTTGCAGCTGGCCAAGCTCCATCAGCGGGCCGGCGACCTGGAGCGCGCGGAAAAGGAAATGACCCAACTGGTGGAGGAGAATCCCGACGTCCCGGACTACCGTCTGGGCCTGACCGGGCTGCTCGTCCAGCGGAAGGAATTCGCCCGGGCCGAGGAAGTCCTGTTGAGCGCTCCGGAGACTGATGAGCCGGACATCCGTTTCGATCTGGCCCTGGCCGAGGTCTACATGCAGCAAGGCGAGACTGATCGGGCCAAGGCCAAGCTGCGCGCTGTGGCGGACGAACGGAGCGACCATCCCCTGAGTGTCAAGGCCCTGGTGGCGCTGGGCACCGTCCTGGCCCAGGAAGGGGACCTGAATCAGGCCCTGTCCGTGTTTGAGGAGGCTGCGGAGCGCGATCCTTCGCCGGAAGTATTGTTCAACCGGGGCAAGGTTAAGTTGGCTATGCAGGATTACGAGGGCGCCATGGCCGACCTGCGGGTGGTGACCACGGAACTGCCAGACCACCTGGAGGCCCGCCTGTTGTTGGCCCAGAGCCTGCTGGCCCAGGACAATACCCTGTTGGCCATCGAGGAACTCCACGGCATCCTGCAGAGCGATCCGGACTTCCTTCCGGCCCGCAACCTGCTCATCGCTTATTACATGCGCCATGGGCAGTGGGACATGGCCGCGGACGAACTGGACCAGATGCTCGACCGCGACCCGGAATCCGCGGAACTCTATGTTGCCCGGGGTGACGTGGAAATGGCCCGGGGCGATGTGGCGGCGGCCCGTAAGTATTATCTCCAGGCCAAGGACCTGCCCGATGGCGAGGTCCCGGCTTTGCTCAAGCTGGGCGACACGGCCAATGCGGAAAAGGACACGGACCAGGCCCTGGCGTATTTTGAGCAGGCTCTGGCCGAGAATCCCAAGGTATATGCCGGCATCGAGCGCAAGGCCCTGACCCTGTTGGGCGCCGAGCGCGGCGACGAGGCCGCGGCCTTTGGCGACGAGGTCCTGGCCAGCATGCCGGACGATCCCGTGGTGCTGGAGATCTTCGGCCGCGTGGCCATGGGCATGGACGACCCGGCCCTGGCCGAGTCCCGGTTCCGCAAGGCCAGCGAGCTGGCCCCGGACTGGCTCCTGCCGTACCGTCGGCTCATCGGCATCTACCTGGCCTCGGACGAGACTGACAAGGTCATCGCCCAGTGCCGGACCACCCTGGAAAAGAACCCCGATTCCCTTGTGGAGGCGTTCCTCCTGGGTCAGCTGCTCCAGGTCAAGGGCGAGAACCAGGAAGCCGAGGACGTGTACGTGTCCCTGCTGGGCAAGCACCCCGACTTCCTGCCCGCGGCCAACAACCTTGCCTACCTCATCGCCGAGACCACGGACGATCCCGTGCGCCTGGAAGAGGCCCTGGCGCTGGCCAAGAAGGCCGCTGCCGAGGAAACGCCCGAGGCCCTGGACACCCTGGGCTGGGTTTATTACCGGTTGGGCGACATGGAGTTGGCCGTCCAGAACTTCCGTAAGGCCCTGGAGGGCAATCCGGACAACGGAACCATCGTCTACCACCTGGCGCTGATCCTGTCCGAGACCGGCAATAAGGCCGAGGCCAAGCGCATCGGCCAGAAGGCTCTGGACAAGGAAGGGGAATTTCCAGAGCGGGGTGAACTTGAAGAGTTGGTAAACGGTTTGTGATAGAGGTTTGCACCCTCCAAAATCAAAACAGATACATATCGTAGTGGGTTCGGTTTGGTATCCCTTTGGACGCCTTCCCCGTTTGTTGAGACGGGGAAGGCGTCCATATTTTGTTAGCGCGAGCCGTTTAGTTTGCGTTCGATATTGCGCTCCTTTTTTTGATATTCCTTGGTTTGTTGGACAAATTTTTCAAGTTTTGGTTCGAGCGACCTGCTGGCAGGCCGATGGCCATTGAGGACAATGGAGAGAAGGTTGGCGCTTACTCCAAGATGATCTGCGATTTGTTTCAATTGCAATCCTTTTTTCGTTAGCTTTTTAATGTAGCTATAATGTATGTGTTTTTGGGGTTGACCGAGCAACGAGGCCAGACTTTTGGGGGGGGTCATGTCCTGGGGCATTGCTTGCTTGGTTTGAGGTGATGTCCGACTGCCTTTTAGATCCTTTTTTCATGGGGGTCCGCTCCATTTTTTAGGAGCAGCGGAATTGCCGGCTCCTACCTTTTGAGCTTTGAGACCCCCCTCCAGCAAGAAAGGATCGGAACTTTTTTTTCCCCATAAAATTTGTTGTTTTCACCATTTTTCCTTTAATGTCTATTGGTTATAATCCCTTGTCCTGGCCTGCTCTCCGAAAATTTGACCATTCATAATGGGAGATTTGGTGTTAATGCGATTAGGGTTTTAATAGGTTTGTTGTCTGGTTCAGACGGTAAAAATTTGTACTTTAGAATACGTTTTTGCGTTGACCTCAGCCTTTTTGGGGCGTATTCTTTTTCTGTCGGCCAATATTTATACCTTGAGGTACAAATAATGAATTCAGATTTTTCTCGGTACCTGGGCAGGGTGGTTCTGTTTCATAGGAAAAGGGCAAGGCTTTCCCGCGACAGGCTTTGTCATCTTGCTGGGGTCAGCACGAAGGTCCTCCGTTCCATTGAGCATGAGGAAGGGGGTAATCCGCAATTGGAGAACATCCTCGCCATCTTCAAGGTGCTCAATATACGCATCAAGCTTGAAAGCCCCCTGATGGAGCAGTTCTATGCGGAGAGCTAGAATACATGTCCATGGCATTCCTGTGGCCGAACTTCAGGAACTGGAAAATGGCCGCGCTTACCGGGTCGCCTACGACGAGGACTATTCAGGGCCGCCTATCTCCTTGACCATGCCGGTGGGGAACGGTCCGTTTACGTATGAAGGGTTCCCGCCTTTCTTTGATGGGGTGCTTCCCGAAGGAGCTATGCTGGAAGGCTTGCTCATGAGGCTTAAGGTCGACGACCAGGATTACTTTTCACAACTCATGGCCGTGGGTGTCGATCTAGTTGGCGCTGTGACCGTGTTGCCTTTGGAGAGCAACGTTGAATAAGTGCCCCATCACCTTCGAGCCTTGTGGCGAAGCAAAGTATTCTGAGCGGGGACTCAGGGCGCTCCATCCACGTCTCAAGGATCTGACCGATTTTCCGCTTGGGGCAGAGGAGCAGCGGCGAACGGCCGTTAGTCGGGAGGCTCGGATTTCCATCTCGGGTGTCCAACCGAAGCTCAGCGCCCAGTTGAGCGTCAAGAAGGGCACCTTCGAAGTTACTGCGCAAGGGGGGCACTTCATCCTCAAGCCTCAGCTTCGGGAGTACCCCGAGGTCCCTCAGAACGAATCCCTGACCATGAAGATGGCAGCTGCCTGCGGTATTGAAGTGCCCTTGTCAGGAATGGTCTGGGCGGTGGATGGATCGCTACTCTATTTCGTTAAGAGGTTTGACCGGGTTGGGTCGGGGAAGCTGGCCGTGGAGGACTTCACCCAACTCCTGGCAGTGAGGCGGGGAGACAAGTACGGGCTGACCGTGGAGAGCATGATCGCTGCCCTGGATTTTTGTACCTTCCCTGTCCTGGCTAAACAGGCATTTTTCAAGCGGGTGCTGTTCAATTACTTAGTTGGAAACGAGGACGCCCACCTCAAGAATTGGTCGCTATTGACCAAGCGGGATGGGGTGGTGGAGCTTTCTCCGGCCTATGATCTGCTGAACACGGCCATTCTGACCAACTCAGGAAAAGAGGCCGCCTTGATGCTCCGTGGGCGGGACAAGAACTATAGGCAAGAAGACTTCATGGGTTATCTTGCCGAACGTCTTGGCCTCACCTCTGGCCAGGTCAAAACGGTCCTGGAGGAGTTGGTGAGTGCCCAGGACGAGTGGGAAGCGCTACTGGATAAGAGCTTCCTGGGGGAACCGTTGAAAAAGAACTACCATGCCTACCTGTCTGAGAGGAGGCGCCGGGTTTTGGGAATTTGAGACGAGCCATAATTTAACACGCTTGTGGCAAGGCTCCATGACTGACTCCGTGACTCCAACGGTAGCTTTTAATGATGGCAACGTTGCCACCTTTTGAAAAGCATTTTTTCGAGTCGCGCGTTCCGTTCTTGGTACTCTTGGATATAATTAGCTAGTACATACAATTTGTTGTCCAACTCTACGTTGGTCTTACTAGAATCGTTGAGCACAGACGAAAATTTGTTGGGACTCACGTCGACATACTCGGCGAAATTATAGAAATGGCCTTGACCAGTTCGCCGCAGCCGATTGAAAAAAGGATACAGATCGTGCTTCTTGGGACTGCGGGTTGATTTTGACGGTCTCCTTTTGGGACTGCGTGTCGATTTGTGGTTTTTGGGGCTGCGCGTTCGTTTTAATGAGTCCGTTCGCGTTTCTTTCATGGTGGGCATGTCGGCCTCCTCCTCGGGGTATTGGGAGTTGGCGGATGCCCTCCCTATACTAATTGGCTTTTTGCCCCCCCCAAAAGAAAGCAAATGGTGCCTTTTTTTTGGGTCGGTTTATGGCTAATGGCCCCTGTCTTATTTGATTTATTCATTTGGATTAATTGAAAATATAAAATAAGCCCGGACAAATTTTTATTTTGGCGAGGGCAACACCATGAAGCGCCTAGCCAGGGAGCAGCGCAGGTTTTCGGCCAACTTGAGAGAATAGGAAGCCCGTGCCGATTATCTGCACAAGGCTAGCACTGCCGTAGCCAACCACGGCACGGTTATGTTGGAAGATCTGCAGGTGTCGGCTATTAGCGCGAGCGCGAAGGATACAGCTGAAAAATCTGACCAGAACGTGAAAGCCAAGTCCGGTTTGATTTAGGCAATTTTGGATCAGGGTCGGTACGAGTCCGGCGACAGATTGAGTACAAGTTGATCTGGTCCGGTGGCAGGGGTGTACCAGTGGACCAAAAAACCAGCAGGCGTTGCAGCAAGTTCGGCCACACAGCCGCCGAAAACCGGGCGAGGTAGGCCAGGCTCGGGAGTGTTGCTTGCGGAGACGAGGCCTATGAGGCAGTCATGAACAATTTGGCGACACGGCATGCCGTGTCAGCCTGTGGAGAGGACGCATTGGTGTCCTGTGTGAAGCAGGAATCCTCGGCCTTCAGGCCGGGGAGGATATTAACGTTCAAGGGGGGCCAAGCGTCTAGCCTAGAGGACCACCGGCCATGGGGAAATCCAGTTCATAGCTTTTCGAAGGGCGCCATGGAATCGTCTGACCGTTACTTTGGTCATCGTCAGGTTTTCCTCTTGACCTTTGATGCCGAGGTTAAGGCGAGGCTGCTTTCCGTCCTGAAAAGAGACTTTCCGTACGAACAGGGCAATGATTTTTCCCCCGTGGGGAAGGTTGATGGAACTTATGGAACAGTGTTGATTGAATTCCCGCATGAGAAATACATCGAGCAGCGCGGCGATGGAATCTAGGGCGATATACGAATTATTCAACTCATGCCCCATGAATTGGAACAAGATGGTGTTTCGCATTATTTGCCCCCGTGCCCTTCTGCATTCAGAGGTCATTGGCAGTTGATTGATCTCTTTTCCCATCTGCAGCAAAATAGACGCTTCGTTTTGTTTGTATTGAAAAATAGTCATTATTGATTCACCGTGCCCTGAGCTTGTCTCTTTGTTTACGGATTTTTGCGATTGTTCTTTGGAGTTTCTTTATTTCTTCTGCTTGCATAGCACTTGTTAAATATATTTTCTCGTGAGCGCGCGCTATTTTCAGCAGGTTATTTGAAGTCTCGGCCATTTTTTTTGAAGTGAGGTCTTGACCTACGGAAAATTGTGAATACAGCGATCTAATTTTGCTTATAATTTCATCGCCGGACGCTTCTTTTTCTTTAATTTCCATAGAAATTCCATAGAGGTGTTTGAATATTGAGTGTATTTCATCTGAAATTTGGTTTCTTATGTATGCCATTCTGTGGTTGATTTGTTTTATATACTGTATTTGATAATAAAGAAATACAATACAAGCCCCTGCAATGATAAGTAACGGAATGTTAATCCAAAGGGAGTTTTCTATCATTTTCCCAGCCTATCCAGTACTTGTGTATTGTAGATTTGCTTACAGCAACTTTGTGCTGCATCAAAAGGTATTTTTCAATTTTTCTGAAGCCAAAACCTTTTTGGCGGAGCATGACAACGTCTCCCCATAGTTTGTCCAGCTTGCCTAGAATGATATCCCTGCGTTTTGTTATTTCACGAGCTATTGAAATTTTACGATGCGTGATGTCCTTCATTTCGCCTTCAGTGAGGAGGCAACCCGAGCGATATTTTTTATCTGCATAAAAACCATTTTCCCCGCAAGAAATACAAAGCGCTGCCAAATCGAGGATATCGACGGAGTCGTCATGATTTTTCCCAAGTTTCTTTAATATTAAAGATCTACATTTCATTATTGATAGTCTTGTTTCTTCCGATTGCTTTGCCATCCAATGGATGGCTTCTTTTCGTTGGGATAATGTCATGCCAGTCAATCTGTTTAATTGTTTTTCCATCCTAGGTACCATTCTATTACGTTTGGTCTGTTGTGGTTCATTTCCTTGCTGACCAACAGCTTGGCTTCCAAATCAGAATACCCATTTTTCAAGCATTCTGCCCATCTGCGTCGGGCAAAGTTGCAACGCAATCCATGCGAACCTCTGCCTTTTGCATACTGATTGGTTTCCTTCATGGCCTTATTAAGTGCTTCGAGATAAGATTTGTATTTTGCTTCTAGACGGTTACAAGATTCTGAAAAATACTGTTCGAGGGTTTCGCGGAGTTCTACGCTACAGTACTTGAATGCGATTTTGCCGCCCTTTTCCTTTGTCCAGAGTTTGGCGACAGGTTGGTTTGTCACAGGATCATTGACGATACCCATGTCCACCCCCGTTTCCGGGTGGCAAAAATTGGCCATGCTGAATGGGTTTTTCCCGTCGGATGGAGCACCTATTCCTTCGGTTCGCGCTCCGGTTTCAAGCTGCAATAACGCCATAATTCTGTAGATAGTGTTTCTCAGCGCGTCGATGGCGGCTTCTGGGTCAGGGAGCGCTCTTAACTTGTAGGGGTTGGTGAGAGTGGCAAGTTGACGAGCCTTTTGAGTAAATTTTCCGCGAACCTCGCTAAAATCATAAACTGTCGGATTCGATCTGTGGCTGCTGCTGAATTGAGTAAGCCCACGTTCCAAGGCAGATAGGGCTGACAGTTCAACCTTGAAGGTCTGTCTCGCATGGCCTCGTGCAACATGGTATTGAAGACGATCCAGGATGTACCTTTCAATCAGGGAGGGGGTGAGTACTTCAAGGTCGTGGATGCCGATTTTTTTGAGCCACTCTCCTAGAGGGCGTAACCTGCGAAACGTCTGATGGAATGTATTCAAAGAGTGGATAAAGGGACTTTTGCCATCATGGTCGATTTTGGCTTTGTGCCTACTTAGCCCGATTCGAAGAATCCCGAGAAGGATCGCTCCGATTTGTTTGCGTATTCCGCCACGCATAGAATTTCTCCTCTACTCGTCTAGTTAGCTTGTCTCATTTTTTTTCTGGTTGAGTTTCCAGTAGTCGCTGTTTGGGAACGATGGTTATCGTTTCTCTGAGGTCGCGACGCCTCTGGCCAGTTCGCTTTCATCTGAAGAATCCCTGACCGGCGCCATCGAACTGGAAGAACTGTCCGCCAGGCAAGGTGTCACCCCGCAGGGTGAGCAATCGAGATGAATCTAATGCTTGGGTGTTTAGAGGAAAATCGAGTCGTAGAGGAGGGGGCAGGGAAGATATGTCTTGGTTTTTGACCTTGGCTTGGTAGATATAACAAATAACTTCAGACCGTTAAGGGGGTGGGTATCGCCTGAAATTTTGTATGGTGTAATAATATTTGTCATTTAACATCTTGTATTGTTTGTATTTTTTTTCTGAAGGGTGCGTCCTTTATCCTGTGTGTCCAAACAAAACCGATTATACTTTCTTGAAAAAATGGACTAAAGCTAGACAGGCAGATAGAGGATTTTGCAACCTGCCGGGATGGCGGGAGAGTACTACTTTGGTATGATTTTTGCATTTTCGGGCCAAACATTTCAGGGGGACTTGCCATGAAAAAACAGCCGCTTCTCTTGTTCACGTTCCTGCTCGTCTTCCTTGTGGGTACGGCCTCGGCCGATCTGCTGGGAGACAGGTCCGACCTGTACGGCGATTGGACCGGGACCATCACCTTCACCGACCTGGTCACGGGCGCCAGCTTCGACCAGAGTCTCGCCTTCACGGTGGGTTCCGACGGCACCCAGGTCCAGGGCCCGACCACCGGGTACTTCTACTTCCCCACCACCGGAAACATGTGGACCGGGACCTTCCCGGACGGCAGCGGCGGGCAGGCCTACTACAACGCGGGCGTCGCCTCGGGAGACGTTTTCTCCTTCTACGCCGGCGTGTTTGGCTCCTGGTCCGCGTCCGCCATCTTTTCCGTGGCCAGCGACCTGATGTCCGCGACGTTGTTTGACGGAAACGCCAGCTGGCTTTCCGGCAGCACCTATCTGGCCTATGCCCTGACCGGCACCTTCTCCAAGGTGCATACTCCGATTCCGGGCGCGGTCTGGCTCCTGGGTTCGGGCGTGCTCGGCCTGCTCGGTTTCCGCCGCAAGCTGGCCGTCTAGCTGTTCCAACGCATCGTACGACAAGGGCGCGTCCATCGGGCGCGCCTCTTTTTTACCTTGCGGGCATGGTCCCATTCAAGGCGCTGGACGGGTCCGCGTCGCTCTTTTGCTGCTTTCTGCAGGGGGAGGGGCAGGGAGGCCTGTGAAGATGCGTGCTCGGCCCTCTCTGCCGCTTGCCTGGGACAGTGTGGGATGATGGCCTTCCGCATGGAGGGAAGCGGTGGCTCTGGAAGGGATGCGTAAAAAAAGCCGGGCTCCTTGCGGAGCCCGGCCTAATGTTCATCCAATCAGGGGGAGTCTTCGGCGCTTACTTGAACCGGCGGCGCAGGCCGACCAGGCCCAGGAGGCCGGTGCCCAGGAGCCAGAGCGCGCCCGGAATCGGGGTCGGCGTGGCGATCAAGACCATGTCATCGAAGTCGGTGTCATAGTCGGGATCCGGGCCGAAGATGGAGTCGTTGTAGTTGTCGTTCAGGAAGATGAGCAGGGTGCCCGCGGTCAGGTTCAAAGTGTTCCCGTTGACACTGATGGTGATCGGGTTGACCAACTGGATGACGTAGAAGCGATTCGTGTTAGGATCCGAGGTCGTGTCGTTGGCGAAGGTGTAGGTATCGCTCCGCACGTAGGACCCACCGGCCGTGTATGCGGTCTCGAAATACAGGTTGGCGATGTCCGTCACGGTAGTCCACGTGCCGTAGTTGCCGGTGTTGCCTACGCCGGTTTCATACAACAGGGTGTTGCTGGAATCATACACGTAGTTGTGCTGGGTCGCCTCGTAGGCCGAGGCCGTGATGTCGTACTGTCCGCTGAGACCGGCAACGGCTGCGGCGGTCAACGCCGTGTAGTCGCTTGAGGTAATCCCGAGGTATGTGAGATAGCTAAGGTAATCGTCTCCATCCCAGGACGAGCTGCCCGGATACTGGCTCGCCAGCGCCGGAGTAACCCCGACGACAAGGGCGAGAAGGGTGAGTGCGGCTAACTTTTTAAACATGATCTCCTCCTGATTGCCTACGATAATGAAAGAACCATGCCATAGGCAGAAAATTCTTTTAATTCAAACTGTTGTCTTTAGGCCTGCGTGTCCGTTGCTGGTTGGTGGGCCTTTGTCTTCTTTTTTAAGACTGCGGCTCGATTTTTAAATATAATGCTCATTCCTTGGTTTGCCAGTCGAGTGCCATTCTACAAGAAGTCCGGGCTGTGCAACAATACGAAGAAAGTCTGATTATTGAATGTCTTTGCCTTTGCAAAGCGTCCTATCCCTGGAACCTGCGGCGCAGGCCGAGCAGGCCGACCATGCCGGTGCCCAGGAGCCAGACAGCTCCCGGGATCGGGGCATGGGCGGGGGAGGCGGCGATGATCAGGTCGTCGTAGTCCGCGCCCAGCTTGATGTCGTTGTAGCCCAGGATCAGCGTCCCCGCGGAAAGGGAGATGTCGTTGCCGTTGAGGATGCCGGTCCAGGTGGAGGTCAGCTGGTAGATCTTGACGTGGTCGATGTTGTCCAGGCTGAAGTTCGACCAGGCGAAAATGTAGAAGCTGCCGAAGGATGCCTTGGCCAGGTCCACGTCGTACACGGTGGTCCCGAAGTCGCTCGTGTTCCACCAGGCGGTGGAGAACAGGGTTGTGTCGTCGACCTGGAACCGGCCCCAGAGCAGGGCCTCGTAGCCCAGGGCGGTGACGTCGTAGGTGCCGCTGATGTCCGCGGCGCTGTAGGCGGTGTAGGTCGCGCCGCCGTTGGTGATGTAGTCTTCCAGATTGCTGACGCTGTATGGATACGAACTGGCAAGGGCCGGGACGGTCCAGGTCAGCAGAAAAAGCAAGCAAAGGGTGGAAGTTAAGGTGCGCATGGTCTTCTCCCGTTTGTTCTTTGAAGCGGTTCCATAGTACGGGGAAGCGTGTGCGGGAACAATACGAAGAAAGAATGATTGTCGGTCGATTCCGAAAAAAAGCGGCCGGACTCTCGAGCCCGGCCGCTTGCGTGCGGATATGGCTTTAGGGTTGGTTCCGGAGCCTGCGGCGCAGGCCGAGCAGGCCGGCCATGCCGGTGCCCAGGAGCCAGAGCGCGCCCGGGATCGGGGTGGGGGCGGCGGCGATGATCAGGTCGTCGTAGTCCCCGCCCAGGTTGATGTCGTTGTAGCCCAGGATCAGCGTGCCGGCGGCCAGGGTGATATCGTTTCCGTTGAGTATGCCGGTCCAGGCCGAAGTCAATTGATAAATTTTGACGTGAGCGGTGTTGTCAATACCGAAATCCGACCAGGCAAAAATGTAGAAGCTGCCGAAGGAGGCGTTGGCCAGGTCCACGTCGTATACCGTGGTTCCGAAGTCGGCCGTGTTCCATAACACGTTGGAGAACAGGGTGGTGCCGTCAACCTGAAACCGGCTCCAGAGGAAGGCCTCCCAACCCAGGGCGGTGACGTCGTAGGTGCCGCTGATGTCCGCGGCGCTGTATGTGGTGTAGGTGGCCCCGCCGTTGGTGATGTAGGCTTCCAGGTTGCTGATGTTGTATGGATACGAACTGGCCAGGGCCGGAACGGCCGAGGCGAGCATGAATAACAGGATAAGGGTGGTGATTTTGGTACGCATTAATGATCCTTGGTTGTTCACGAAATGGAGTTACATGTAAAGGAAGTTTCGTGCCAACGGGAAAAAGATTTTAAATATCAAACGATTTATTGTTGCGTTTGGGGTTTGGTTCAAGTTTTTGTGGCGCCAGTCTTGTTTTTTAAGAAAACTAAAATGCGAGGCGACCGGACGGTTGCCCGGTCGCCTCGCAACGTGGTTCATTTTCGGGGCTACTTGAACTTCCGGCGCAGGCCGATCAGGCCGACAGCGCCCGTGCCCAGCAGCCAGATGGCGCCGGGAATGGGGGTCGGTTTGACCCTGGCTTCCGGAGCCGTGGCCGTGGATTCGGAATCGGGCTGCACCATGTCGCCGATGACGTGGCCCAGCAGGTCGGTGCCCGAGAAGGACGCCAGGGCCGGGGTGGCGCCAAGCAGGAAGGTAAGCAGGAAAAGGGTGGCTATCTTTTTGACCATGGTGTCCTCCTCGCGTTTTCCATTCGTCGTCGCCGTACCGGCCAGTAGGGCTGACTATTGAAATATCCGTGCCGTCATTAAGCAAATGATTTAAAAACGGCACGTTGCAGAAGGAGCGCATTGTTGGCATCCGGCGCAGGGCCCCACGTCTTCTTTTTTAAGACCGTGGAGCGAAAGGCGGACGGGAACGGGCCCCGCCCGCCTGTTTTGGCCGTGACGGACCGTTAGTTGCGGATCCGCTTCCGGATTCCCAGCAGGCCGAGCAGGCCCGTGCCCAGCAACCAGATCGCTCCGGGAATCGGGGTCTGGCTGGCGGCCAGGGAATACCAGGCCTCGGCGATCCACACGCTGCCCGCGCTGTTCAGATGCCCGCCGTCGCTGGTCCAGCCGGAGTACAGCATCTGGTAGGTCAGGCCGCCCGAGGTGTAGGTGTACTCGTTGCCGGCCGCATCGTGGGCTTCCAGGTCGGCGATGTCGAAGAGCAGCTTGTTGTTGGCCTCGGCGTAGGCCCGGACCGCCTCGTTGTAAGCGTTGCGGGCGTTGTTGCCCGTGCCGGTGTAGAGCGGCATGGTGGTCCAGACCAGGGTGGCCGTGGTTTGGCTTTCCAGGGCGGTCATCATGTCGATGTAGTCCTGGGCGCTGGCCGAGCCGTCAATGTAGCAGAGCTTGTCCATGGCGAAGTCCACCTTGTCGCCCCAGCCGTACGTGTCCACCGCTTCCGCGAACTGGGCGAACTTGGCGCTCCAGCCCGGATTGCCCCGATTGACGTCGTAGACCGAGCCCGGGGTGGTGGTGGCCGGCGGGGAGGTCCGGCTGGCTGACGGGGTGGTCAGCTGGTACTTGTTCGCGTTCTGGCTGTGCAGGGTGTCCATGCCGGACATCATGTTGGAGCCCACCGAGGCGTGGGTGAACATCCACGTCTGCTCGCCGATGGCGTTGTACACGCCCTGACCCAGGGAATCGTAGTCGTGGGTGCTGACGTACGCGTAGTCGATGGTCAGGGCCTGGGCGGCCGTGGCCATGGACAGGACAAGGACGAGGGAAAAGAGAAGTTTGAGCCTGTACATGAGAGCCTCCGCAAGACATGGTGTGCGGCCATGTCCGTTTTTCGCCCCGCTGGGCGGCTTCGGCCCCTCTCGCGAACCGTCATACACAATCCATGCCACGTGAGCAAGTATCTGCCCGTTACAAACGGGCGGAAAATAATGCCGGGATCAACTCGGGATGGTGTTTCTCAGTCGAGCAGGCTCAGCTTCCAGCCTGCGCCCGGGATGGTGGTCGCCTCGTTCGTCCGGGCCGCGGCCATGGCGTACCAGGCCTTGGCCAGTTGGACCTGGCCCCGGCCGTCCAGGTGGCCGCCGTCGTCGGTCCAGCACTGGCAGAGCTTCTGGCCGCCCTTGTAGCCGCAGGCCCGGCCCGAGGCGTCGTGCGCCTCCAGGTCGGCGATGTCGAAGAGCAGCTTGTCGTTGGCCTTGGCAAAGGCGCGCACGGCTTTGTTGTAGGCGTTGCGCTTGTCGTTGTCGTGGTCCTCCTCCGTGGTCAGGGGCATGGTGGTGTAGACCACCGTGGCCTGGGCGGAGGCCTCGACCCGCGCCATCATGGCCAGGTAGGCCCGGGCGTCTGCGTCCTGGTCGATGTAGCAGAGCTTGTCCATGACGAAGTCCGCCTTGTCTCCCCACAGGCCGGCCACAGCGGCCTGGAACAGGGCGTACTTCTCGTTCCATTCGGGATTGCCCCGGTCCGCGTCGTAGACGGTTCCGGGCCGGGGCGCGTCGTCGGGAGCCCAGTCCAGCCCGGCCTCGGTCCTGACCAGGGGATACAGGGCCGGATCGGTGTCGTGCAGGGTGGACATGCCGTCCAGGATGTTGGCCCCCACCGAGGCGTGGGAGAACATCCAGACCTGGCCGGCCACGGCCTGGCGCGCCTCCGGACCCAGGGATTCGTAGGTATGGGCGCTGACGAACGCGTGGTCGATGGTTTGGGCAACGGTCGGGGCGGCCGCCAACAGGACCGCCAGCAGGGCCGTCAGCAGGATGGAAAACAGGGTTTTTGCCGAAGGCATGAGGAACCTCCTTGGCGCACGGTTTAAAGGGCGGGTTCGAGCCCTCTCCAACGCTCCATAGCAGGATTATGGATTTGCGGGCAAGCGCCCGCTTATGTGCCTGGTTTCCCAACGTCAAAAGCCGGACTCCTTGCGGAGCCCGGCCAGTGGTCGGTTGCCGTTGAAAGGTTCTAGAACCGGTTCTTCCGGCTGCGCAGGCCGACGAGCCCGACGAGCCCGGTGCCGAGCAGCCAGATCGCCCCGGGAATGGGGGTCGGCGTGACGCTCATGGCCGCGGGGCTTTCGTCAGCCATGTCCGGAGTCGCATCGTCCGAAACCAGGCTGAAGACGAAGCCCAGGACGTTGTCGCCGGCATTGGACATGGCCATGGCCGGGGTGGCGCCGAGCATGAAGAGAAGAAGGAACAGTGTGGCGATTTTTCTCATGACCCCTCCTGATAGGTTGGTTGCTTGGCGCAACCATGAAAGAAATATGCCAGAATTTGTAAGCAGTAAATCTACGGCCGGTTAGACCAGATTCAATTTTGACAATTTTGTGACAGCGGTTTTCGTCTCGTTTTGTGAGACGAGAATTTCTGCCAGGAACGTTCCCATAGTCCAAAAAAAAAGGAATGAAAAGCCCCCTTGTCCTGGGTCGTCATTGGGCCCGGGCCAGGCTGCGGCGGAACAGGGCCAGGGCCAGGAGGAAAAATGCCGCGCCGATGCCCAAAATGGCCAGCAATCGGGGCCAAACCACGCCCAAACCCGCACCCCGGTAGAGAATTGCCTGGGCCAGGCTGACGAAATGGGTGGTGGGCGCGATTTCCATGATGTGCTGGACCAGCACGGGCATGCTCTCCCGGGGCGTGATGCCGCCGGAGAGCATGTCCAGGGGCAGCAGGACCAGAATCATGAGCAGGCCCAACTGGGGCATGCTGCGGGCGATGGTGCCCAGCAGGATTCCCAGGGACGAGGCCGCGAACATCTGCAGCACCGTGCCCAGCAGGAACAGGGGGACGGACCCGGCGATGGGTACGTGGAGCGCGCCCTGGATGACCACGTAGATGGACAGGGACACGGCCGCCAGCAGGACCAGGGTCATGGACCATATCTTGGAGAGCATGATTTCCGGGGCGGACACGGGCATGACCATCAGGTGTTCCAGGGTGCCGTGCTCCCGCTCGCGCACCAGGGCCGCGCCCACCAGTACGATGGCCAGCATGGTGATGTTGTTGATGAGCTCCATGACGCTGCCGAACCACGAACTGGTCAGGTTGGGGTTGAAACGTACCCGGGTGGCCAGGCTGATGGGCAGGTCGGCCTGGCCGCGGTGGCCCTTCACGAACTCGCCGACCTCGGACAAGGCGATGTTCTGGATGTAGCCCGCGCCGATGAAGGCCTGGGTCATGCGCGTGGCGTCGATGTTCACCTGGATGTCCGGGGTGCGCCCGGCCAGCACGTCGTGTTCGAAGTCCGGCGGGATGTCCAGGACAAAGGTGTAGCGGCCCGAGTCCAGGCCGGGGTCCATGTCCTGGGGCGCGATCAGCACGGGGTCCTTGAAATAAGGCGGGTAGAATGCGCTGGCGATGCGCTGGGACAGGGCGGAACGGTCCTGGTCCACCACGGCGATGGGCGCGTTGTGCAGCTCCAGGGAGGTGGCCTTGGACACGGCGTAGATGCCGCCGGTGAAGACCCAGACGATGAGGATGAGCAGGACCTTGTCCTTCCACAGGCTGTGGAGCTCCTTGATCCCCAGGCGGTAGATGTTGGACGGGCGCATGCTACTTCTCCTGCTTGCCCAACAGCAGTACGCTCAGGACCAGGAACACGGGGATGTAGGCGGCCAGGACCAGGAAGTCGTGGGTCAGGTCGCCCAGGCCCAGGGCCTTGGTGAACAGCCCCCGGCTGATGTTTAGGAAATAGGTGACCGGAAAGATTTTGCCGATGTAGATTCCGGGCCCCTCGATGGAGGAGACCGGGGTGGTCAGCCCGGAGAAGCTGACGCTCACCAGCAGGGTGGACACGGCCGTGGCGGCCAGGGCGGCCACCTGGGTTCTGGTGAAGCAGGAGGCCAGGAGCCCGATGCCCGTGGTGGCGATGACGAAGAGCAGGGCGGCCAGGGTCAGGGCGGCGAAGCTGCCTTTGAGCGGCACCCCGAAGACGTACACGGCCAGGGCCACCAGGCCCGCGTAGGAGATCATGCTCAGGGCCACGTAGGCCAGCTGCTTGCCCATGAGGAATTCCAGCCGGGTGGTGGGGGTGGCGTACATGTTGATGATGCTTCCCAGCTCCTTTTCGCGCACCACGCCCAGGGCGGTCATGATGGAGGGGATGAAGATCAGCAGCAGGGGGATGACGGCCGGGACCATGGCGTCCAGGCTCTTGAAGTCCTGGTTGTAGCGGTAGCGGGCCTGGATTCCGGCCGCGTACAGGTCGGGCACGCTGCCCTGGGTGCGCAGGTAAAGCTGCTTGATGTACTGGACGAGCAGGCCGTCCATGTAGCCCTTGATGGTCTCGCCCCGAAAGGGCATGGCCCCGTCGATCCATACGCCGATCTCCACGGACCGGCCCCGTTGCAGGTCGCGGCCGTAGTCCGGCGGAATCTCCACGGCCAGCGATATCTCGTTGCTGACCATGCGTTGGTCCAGCTCGGCCTGGTCACGGATGGGCGCATGCTCCACGAAGTAGCGCGACCCGGCCATGTTCCGGATGAAGTCCCGGCTCTCCGGGGACTGGTCGCGGTCCAGCACGGCGAAGGGCACGTCCTCCACGTCCATGGTGATGCCGTAGCCCATGACGAAGAGCAGGATGACCGAACCCAGCAGGGACACGGTCAGCCGCACCGGGTCTCGCAGGATTTCCCAGGACTCGCGGCCCGCGTTGGCCCACAGCCGCCGGAAGCTGAAGCCCGGTTCCGGCCGGTCGTGGCGCGTGGCGGCCTGCGCGGGCGGAGGCTCCGGGGCGGCCTCGGAACCGGACGCGTCCTCCAGATAGGCGATGAAGGCCTGTTCCAGGTTTTCCTGGCCGCGCTCGGCCACCAGCTTGCCCGGGGCGTCGCAGGCCAGGACCTTGCCCGCGTGCATGAGCGAGATGCGGTCGCAGCGTTCGCCCTCGTTCATGAAGTGGGTGGACACGAAGATGGTCACGCCCCGGTTGCGGGACAGGTCGATGAGAAGCTCCCAGAATTTGTCGCGGGCCACGGGGTCCACGCCCGAGGTGGGCTCGTCCAGGATGAGCATCTCCGGGTCGTGGATCACGGCCACGGCCAGGGACAGCCGCTGCTTGATGCCCAGGGGCAGGGCCTCGGGCTGGTCGTCCGCGTGGTCCTTGAGGTCGAAGCGCTCCAGCATCTCCTCCACCCGGGCCGGGACGCGCTTCTCCGGGATGCCGTAGAGCCGGGCGTGCAGGGTCAGGTTGTGGCGCACGGACAGCTCGCCGTACAGGGAGAAGGCCTGGGTCATGTAGCCCACGCGCTTGCGGGTTTCCAGGTCGTGGGCCCTGGCCGGGCGGCCGAACAGGAAGGCCGAGCCCTCACTCGGTTTGAGCAGCCCGGTGAGCATCTTCATGGTCGTGGTCTTGCCGCAGCCGTTGGAGCCCAGGAAGCCGAATATCTCGCCGCGCCGAATTTCAAAGTCCACCGTGTCCACGGCCGTGAAGCTGCCGAAGCGCATGGTCAGGCCCTTGGCCGTGATGGCCGGCTCCTCGTCGCCGTTCCCTGTGAACGGGGGGACCACCAGGGTCTTGTGCCCGCGCCTCCTGTCCTCGGGCAGCAGGTGGATGAAGGCCGCGTCCAGGTCGGCTTCGCCCGTGCGCTCCAGCAGCTCCCTCGGCGAGCCCGTGGCCAGGACCCGGCCGTCGTACATGGCCGCCAGCCAGTCGAACTCCTCGGCCTCTTCCATGTAGGCCGTGGCCACCACCACGCTCAGGCCCGGCCGCCGGTCCCGGATGCGCTGGATGAGCCGCCAGAACTGCCGCCTGGACAGTGGGTCCACGCCCGTGGTGGGCTCGTCCAGGATGAGCAGATCCGGGTCGTGGATCAGGGCGCAGCAGAGCCCGAGCTTCTGCTTCATGCCGCCGGACAGCTTCCCGGCCGGGCGGTCCGCGAACGGAGCCAGGCCGGTGCTCTCCAGGAGCTCGGCGATGCGCCGGGCCCGTTCCCCTCGCTTCTGGCCGAAGAGCTTGGCGAAGTAGTCGATGTTCTCCCGGATGGACAGGGTCATGTACAGGTTTTTGCCCAACCCCTGGGGCATGTAGGCGATGCGCGGGCAGATTCGGTTGCGGTGGCGCTTGTCGGCCATGCTCCCGCCCAGGACTTCCAGGTTTCCGGCCTGGAGCTTGCGCACCCCGGACAGCAGGGCCAGCAGGGTGGACTTGCCCACACCGTCCGGGCCGATGAGCCCGACCATGCGCCCGGCCGGAAGGGTCAAATCGTCCACGGCCAGGGCCGTCTTGCGGCCGTAGAGGTGGCGGACGCCCGTGAGCCGGGCGATGGGCTCGCTCATTGTCCCTCGGTGGAATTGCCCGTCACCGGGGGCACCACTTCAGGTACCATGGCGGGCCAGTCCGCGTCCGGGTCCAGCCGCACGTAGGCCACGCCGGGCAGGCCGGTCTTGACCTTCTTGGCGTGCAGGCGCAGCAGCTCGGGGTCGATGCGGACCTTGACCCGGAACATGAGCTTCTCGCGCTCGGTCTGGGTCTCCACGGACTTGGGCGTGAACTGGGCCTCGGGCGAGACGAAGCTCACCCTGGCCGGAATGGAGATGTCGGGCCGCGCGTCCAGCACGATGCGCGCCTCGGCCCCGATGTCCACCAGGCCCGCCTTGCTCGTGGGCAGGAACAGGGTCATGTACACGTTCTCGATGTCCAGCAGGGTCAGCACCGCGCCCCCGGCGGCCAGGACCTCGCCGGGCTCGGCCAGGCGGTAGAGTACGCGGCTGTTGATGGGCGCGGTCAGGGTGGAGTCGTCGATCTGGGTCTGGATGACGTCGCCCCCGGCCTTGGCCCGCTCCAGGGCGGCGGTGGCCTCGGCCAGCTGGGCCTGGGCCGCGTTCAAGAGGGCCGTGTCGGTCTTGACCTGGGTCTCGGCGTTGTCCGCGGTCTGCACGGA
The DNA here is from genome assembly GCA_963666895.2 of Desulfovibrionaceae bacterium. GTDB lineage: Bacteria > Desulfobacterota > Desulfovibrionia > Desulfovibrionales > Desulfovibrionaceae. The sequence goes on from CAXXNS010000003.1 coordinate 80,325, forward strand.
CACCGCGCCCTGGGCGATGAGGTCGCGGTAGCGCTGCAAATCCTTGGTGGACAGCTTGAGCTGGCTGGTGCGTTGGGCAACGGCCGCCTCGGCCGCGGCCACCCCGTGCTCGGCCTGGGTCACGGCCGCGTTGGCCTCGCGCAGGTCGGCATCCAGGGTCTTGGTGTCCATGCGGGCCAGGACCTGGCCCTTGTCCACAAAGTCCCCTTCCTCCACGTCCACCTCCACCAGCCGCCCGGCCAGCTTGGTGGCCAGGTTGACCTCGGTGGCCTCGATGCGGCCGTTGCCCGAGGCAAAGGCGTCCTGGGGTTCGACCTGGCGCAGGACGAGCCAGGCGGCCACGCCGCCCACGGCCACGACCAGGACGAGAAGCGAAAGGATCCAATGTTTGAGGCTGCTGCTGGGCATGCGGACTCCTGTGGGAATTGTCTATCGTTGGTCACTATCCCAAAGGAATCTGTCTGTCGATAGGGCTCCAATCCTTGAAATAATTTCAAGAATTGAGGCAGGGCGGCGGATTTTCCCGGTGTTGCCTTGATTCCTGCTTTATGTTTTTAAATATAGTTGGAAGATTTCGGCTTAGACCATGAGCACCAAGCCATCAAAGGGGGGCGGCCATGAGCAGACTCGTGGGCATGTTCGTCATTGCGGCGGCGTTGGCCTTGTCTTTTCCGGCCTGGGCCGAGGGCCCGTCCGGCACCCTGGTGGTCAGGAACCAGACCGACGCCACCATGGAGATCCTGCGCGACCGCGAACTCGGCCTGATCGTCAAGATTCCCGTGCGCACGGTCCTGGTCCTGGAAGGCTACCTGCCTCTGGGGCGGCACGAGGTCCAGGTCACGGCGCCCTGCGTCGCGGGCGTGGAGTACTATTTCGAGCCGTTCTGGGTTTCCGGCAACGCCACCGCGAGCAACGTGCTGGTCATCACCCCGGACAAGTTCGGCAAGAGCCTCATGTTCGACAAGCCTGACTGCGGCGTGGGCCCGGACATCGCGGACACCTACGGCCGCTGCGTGGAGTACGCCCAGAAGGCGCTTTACCAAGGCAGGCTCGGTGAGGAGAACGGGTGCAGGTTCAAGGGGGACATGTGGAGCGACAAGCTGGCCGTGCATATCGCCTGGTGCCTGGCCGCCCAGCCCGGGGAACTCGCGGCCAAGGCCAAGGCCCGGACCGAGGCCCTGGCCCGGTGCGAGGCCGACAAGAGCAAGCGGCCGTGGTGCGAGGAGTACGCCCGCGAGGCCAGCACACAGTCCACCGTGGCCAATGTTCACGGATGCGGCTTCTCGGGTGAGCTCTGGAACGCCGAGGTCGCGGTCCATTACGACTACTGCATGGCCGTGGACCGGGAAGAGGCCCAAGGGGCCCAGGCCTCCAGGGCCAAGGCCGTCCAGGATTGCCTGGACGAGCGGACCTTGGACCTCTTCTGCGAGAATTTCGCGGCCGCCTGCGTGCGGATGCAGCAGGACAACCTGGACCAGGGCTGCGGCCTGGAGGGCGCCGCATGGACCCTGGAGAGTGCCGTGCATTATGAGGCCTGTATCCAGGCCGGGCAGGAGGACGCGGAAAAGAGCCTGGCCGCCCAGCAGGCCATGCTCGACCAGTGCCGGGAGCGGAAGGAGCGGGAAAAGGCCGAGGAGCAGGCCCGGCAGGACGCTCTCGATACCCGCTGCGGGGCCTACGCCGACCAGGCCGTGGCCCAGTACAACGAAAGCCAAAGCCTGGGTTGCGGCTTCCGCGGCGACCGCTGGCTGCCGGACTACGGCGCCCATTACAACTGGTGCCTGGGCGCCACGGACCAGCAGACCGGGTACGAGGCCAGCGAGCGCCAGAAGGAGCTGGACGCCTGCCGCGCCAAGATGTCCCGCGAAGGCACCTGCCGCCAGTACGCCAACACGGCCGTGGATCAGTACGCGACCAGCCAGGCCATGGGCTGCGGGTTTGGCGGGGACCGCTGGCAGGACAACTACGACAATCATTTCAACTGGTGCATGGGAGCGACCGACCAGCAGACCGTGTACGAGACCACCGAGAGGCAGAAGGCGCTGGCCGCCTGCGCATCCCGTGCGAATCAGAACAACTGACAGGAGGCGCCGTGAACCGATTCGTCAGCTGCTGCAACGTGATGGTTCTCGCCGCGGTTCTGGTTTCGGGGTCGTTCGTTTCGGCCCGGGCCGAGGGCCCGTCCGGCACGCTGGTGGTCAGGAACCAGACCGACGCCACCATCTCCGTGATCCGGAACAGCTACCTTGGAAGCGAAACCGTGATCCCGCCGGACTCGGTGGTCGTGCTGGATGGCTGGCTCAAGACCGGGAACACCTCGGTCCAGGTCAATGCGCTCTGCGTGGAGGGCACCTCGGGATACACCCAGGATTACTGGGTGTCCGGGGAGGCCGCCACGACCCAGGTGCTGGTCGTCAATCCCGACAATTTCGGCAAGAGCATCATGTTCGACAAGCCGGGCTGCGGCGTGGCCCGCGAGGACGCGGCCGAGCAGGCCCGGTGCCTGGCCTATGCCCAGAAGGCCATGGCCCAGCTCAGCCGGAGCATGGACCTGAAGTGCAGGTTCAAGGGAGCCAAGTGGAGCCGGAAGCGCCAGGAGCATCTGGACTGGTGCCTGACCGTGGGGCCGGAGCAGGCCGCGGCCATGGAGCGGGCCCGGGACGAGGAAATGGCCCAGTGCGTGGCCAACAAGGAGAAGGCGCCCTGGTGCGAGGAGTACGCCATGGAGTCCGTGCTCCAGTACCAGCGCGCCGTGGACGGCAATTGTCGGCAGGAGGGTACGTTGTGGAGCGGCGACTACGGGACCCATTACGATTTCTGCATGAATTTCAGCCAGAACAGGACCCAGAATGAACTGGGCGCTCGGGAGGCGCAACTGGCGGAGTGCGCCGAGCAAAAGGAGCGGGACGGATTCTGCAAGGACTACGCGGCCAGGGCCCAAAAGATGTATCGGGCCAGCCTGGACATGAAGTGCGACTTCACGGGCGCGGATTGGAGCGATGATTTCGACGATCACTACGAATACTGCCTCCAGGCCACCGACGAGTATGCCGAGCAATACCTGGCCGCCTGCCGCCAGGCTAAGCTCGACAAGTGCCGGGAGCAGTGGGGAGCGGGAAAAGGACGAGGGGGACGAGGTGGACCCCTTGAAGGCCCAGCGCTGCCAGGGCTACGCCACCACCGCGGTGGAGCAGTTCAAGGTCGCCGATTCCATGGAGTGCGGCTATTGGGGGGTGCTCTGGAACGGGAACCCCGAAGTCCACGTCGAGTGGTGCATGGGAGTGACCAACGAGCAGCTCATCGACGCGAGCAACTCCCGGCAGGCGGCCCTGTATCAGTGCATCGAGCGCAAGAACCAGGGGAACTGACGGCCTAGCGCAGCCAGTAGCCCACCACGCGCCATTGGTCGTCCGGCTCCAGGAACAGGACCACCAGCTCCTCCACGGGCGCGTTCTCGTAGTCGGTGCGGTACTGGACAAAGGCGTAGAGCCCGGGCGGCACGTTCTCGGGGTCGCGCTGCAGGCGCTTCTGGTCAGGGGCGCGCCAGGTGCTCCTGCCCAGCTGCTGCCGGATGCCGGTCATCTGCTCGACCCATTCCTCCTGCCCCACGCCTTCCCGCATCTGGTTTCCGCTGGTGTCCCAGGCGTCGGCAAAGGCGTCGTGGTCCATGAAGGACAGCCATGCCTCGGAGGCCAGGCGGGCCTGTTCCAGGAGGTCTTCGTCGCTTTGGGCGGCCACGGGCAGGCTGGTGAGCAGGAGCGTCGCGATCAGGAAGGCGGCCAGGGGCAGGTGTTTCATGGGGTTCTCACAAGGGTTCGGGATCGTCTTGGCTCGTGTCCGGGACATACTCTAGGATATCCCCGGGCTGGCAGTCCAGGGCCTTGCAGATGGCCTCCAGGGTGGAGAAGCGCACCGCCTTGGCCCGGCCCGCCTTGAGCACGGACAGGTTTTGCGGGGTGATTCCCACGGCTTCGGCCAGGTCCTTGGAGGCCGTCTTGCAGCGGGCCAGGACCACGTCCAGATTGACGACGATGGGCATGGTCCCTCCTAGATGGTCAGCAGGGATTCGTCCTGCAGTTCGCGGGCCTGGTCCATGATGTGGGCCACTACGATGATGGTCAGGGCCGTGACGATCATGGTCAGGTTGGAGGCGTCCAGGCCGATGATGAGCATGCCTTGGCCCGGAGGGTTGCTCGCGGTCAGGGCCACGGACATGAGCCCGCCGACCACGGGCGCCAGCAGTTCGCGCGTCAGCAGGAAGATGCCCGCGCGCCTGATGCGCCGCACCCCGGGGGACGTGAACAGACGGCCCTGGGAAAACTCCTTGAACAGTGCGGCCAGGTTCCAGAGCACTGCGCAGGTCAGCAGGGTGGGCACCAGGGAAACCGCGAACCCCAGGGCCTTGGTCAGCAGGGTCACGTTGACCACGGCCTCGGCGATGCCCTCGGTGACGCCGAAGGGCAGGATCTGGACCGCGCCCTGGCTGGCGAGCACGGCCTTCAGGTTCAGGAACAGCAGGGCCGAGAACAGGGGCAGGGCGACGAGCCCGGCCAGGAATATCCAGTGCAGGATGCGGCTGAGGCGGGTGGCGTTGAACGGCATGGGTGTTTCTCCTTTTGGCGCAAGTGCCGTGAGTTCGTTGTTGATGGAGATGTGCCAAGCTTATTATCGTTTGTCAATAAGTTTTTCACGACTAGGAGTAATTCACTTTCGCAAAACAACAAGAAAAAGGCCCCGGGAAATCCCGGGGCCTTGTTTTAGGGCCGTGGCCGAACCGATGGGAATCGGGCTAGCCGCGGGCCATGGTGTTCTTGGGCAGGGGCTTCAGGTAGAGGATGGACATGGCGCTCATCTTCTTGTCGATCTCGCGGCCCATGTCCAGGGCCTGCTGCTTGAGGGTCTCCTTCTCGCCAAAGGTGATGGCGTCGGTCATGCACACCTCCGCGCACACGGGCACCTCGCCCGCCACCACCCGGTCGTAGCACAGGTCGCACTTGTGGGCCTTCTTGGCCGCCTTGTCGAACTGGATGACCCCCCAGGGACAGGCCTTGAGGCAGGCCTTGGCGCCCTTGCACTTGGCCTGGTCGATGCGCACGATGCCGGTCTGCGGGTCCTTGCTGATGGCGTCCGACTTGCACGCCTTGATGCACGGCGGGTTCTTGCAGTGCTGGCAGGGCACCACCCAGCAGTGTTCCGAGACCTTGGGATACTTGCCCGTGGTCACGGACTCCACCCGGATGTAGAAGGGAATCTCGTTGGGCATGCAGTTCTCGTGGTCCACGATGCCGTGATGATTGCGGCAGGCCACCACGCAGGTCTTGCAGCCGATGCACTTGTTCATGTCTATCATCAAGCCGAGTTGGTTCATGTCGCAACTCCTTATCGCGTTATGCGGACCCTGGTGGACACGTGGGCCTCGCCGCCGATGAGGTCCTGCCAATCCAGGTGCGAGCCGGCGTCGGGGATGAGCACGTTGTCGCACACGCCCGCGCCCGGCCGCCACGCGGCCCACCGTCGCCCCGAACCCGTGCATGATGCCCACGCAGTCGGGCCGGATGTGCTCGGTGAGCTTGACCGGACCTTGAGCTTGCCGGTGCGCGAGGTGACGGTCACCTTGTCGCCGTCCTTGATGCCCAGCTTCCGGCGGCCACGGGGTTCATGAGCAGCCGGGTTGCTCGTACTGGCCGGACACCGGGTCGCGCAGCTGGGCGTTGTTGCAGGACCAGGGGCCGGTGCCGTTGATGTGGATGCGGCGGTAGCTGATCATGACAAAGGGGTAGTCCTCCACGTCGGCGTCGTACTCGGGGGCCAGGATGGTCCTGGGCAGGGCCTGGCCGATGTCCTCCAGGTCATCCCAGTAGAGGTGCACCTTCTTGCTCGGGGTGCCGAAGCCGCCGTTCTCGTACTTGCGGAAGCCCATGGTCCCGGGCGACCACTTGCCGCCCATCTCCTGGAGCTTGGCCACGGACAGACCCAGCCCCTTGAGCTGGATGTCGTAGTATTCCACGTCGTCCTTGAACTGGAAGTACTCGGGGAACAGACGCTTGCCCATCTCGATGAACACCCAGTTGGAGTGCCGGGCCTCCCCGACGGGCCTCCACCAGGGGCTGGCGCAGCAGCACGCCGTGGCCGAAGTTGTACCACCAGGGCATGTAGAGCAGCTCCCAGCGCTCGAAGTGGGTCTGGTCCGGCAGGACCAGGTCCGCGAACCGGCTGGTCTCCGAGAGCATGATGTCCGTGTTGATGAGGAACTCGAGCTTGTACTCGCCGTTCTTGTCCTTCATGCACACGGCCTTCTGCCATTCCTTGTTGCCCATCTCGGTCAGCGCCGGGTTGGCCTCGGTGACCATTGCAGGATCTTGAGCGCGTCGTCCTTGATGGCCTGGGCCTCGTACCAGGTGGGCTCCAGGATGAAGCTGTAGTTGTCGAACTTGTCGCGGTTGGGCCCGGTGCGGTGGAAGCCCTTTTCCTGCAGGGGCGCGGGCCCCGGAGGGGCCGGGGTCACCGGGCTCAGCGGCGTCAGCGCCGGGATGGGCTGGCCGCCGGGGTTGTCCAGGTTGCCGGTGATGGCCAGGAAGATGCACCAGGCGTGGCCGAAGTCCAGGGACTGGCCGAGCATGATGGACTTGAAGCCGTCCACGCCCACGGCCGGGGCCTTGGCGCACATTTCGGCCAGCTTGCGGATGTCCTTGGCCGGCACGTCGCAGATGGCGCTCATGGCCTCGGGGGTCATCTTCTTGACGTGGGCCTTGACCTTCTCGAAGTCGCCCTTGCGAATCCACTTGGACACGAACTTCTTGTCGTAGAGTTCCTTCTTGATGATGTGGTTGATCATGCCCAGGAACAGGGCCGTGTCGCCCGCGGGCTTGATGGGAATCCACCAGTCGGCCTTGGCCGCGTCCGGACTGAAGATCGGGTCGACCACGATGAGCTTGGCCCCCCGGTCCATGGCCTCCATGATGTCCCGCGGCACGCAGGCGTCGTCCAGGCAGCCGAAGGCGTGGCGGCCCACCAGCAGGATGATGCCGTCCTTGGGCATGGTGAACCAGGCGGGCGGGATGTGGTGGTTGGGGATGCCGCCCCAGCACTTGATCTGGGACACGATCTTGCCCGAGTCGCAGTGGGGCAGGCCGGTGTTGATGTACCCGCCGTAGGCGTTGAGGAAGTGCCACTTGGGATCGGTCAGGGAGTGGGGGAAGAAGCTGTAGGTCAGCTTGTGGCCCTCGCCCCGGTCGTACAGTCCGCGCAGCTTGGACTCCAGGAGGTCCAGGGCCTCGTCCCAGGATATTTCCTCGAACTTGCCCTCGCCCCGTTCGCCCACGCGCTTGAGCGGCTTGGTCAGCCGGTCCTTGGCGTACTGGAGGGTCACCCCGGCCATGCCCTTGACGCAGGCCTTGCCTCCGTACTTGGGATTGCCCTTGATTTCGGTGACCCGGCCGTTCTCGATCTTGGCCAGAATCGCGCATTCAGCCTTACATTGGTAGCAAACCGTTGGATGCCAACCGTCTTGTACCATGTGAGCCTCCTGTGTTGCGGTTGTCAGGAGTCATGTCCCCGGCGCGTCCTCTGTGGGCGTGCCGGGCTTGTTTCCGGGATAGCCGGGGTGGCGCGCGGAAAACACGCGCGTCACGCCCCAGACCAGGACGGCGAAGGCCGCGAACAGGATCCAGACGGTGGTATTGAATGGGGAGTAGTCCATGACGCGCCTCTCAGAGCTTCTGAGTGAAGTTGGTCTTGGTCTTGTAGATTTCCTGGACCTTGGCCGGGTTGGATACCAGCTGGAAGGGGATGCCCACGAACAGGATGCCCCCGATGAGGTTGCCCAGCAGGGTGTAGAGCTGGTTGTGGGCCCAGCCGAACTGGCCGAAGCCCCAGTGCAGGAGCACGGGGTCGGCCTGGCCCATCTTCTGGGCCGCGGCCATGAAGACGTCCTGCTGGAACAGGGGCAGGGCCAGGAAGCCGATGTTGGCGATGCAGTGCTCGGTCATCCCGGCCACGAAGGCCAGGGGGCCGTAAGCGGCCAGCAGGATCTTGGCCGTGTCGCCCTCGGCCTTGGCGTAGAGGATGGCCGCGGTCTGGAGCATCCAGGTGCAGACGATGCCCATGACGAAGATCTGGGTGGCCGTGTAGCCCATCTTGGCCACGCCGATGGCGTGGGACTTGGCCAGCCAGGGCCAGGCCGCGTAGGACCCGCTCTTGCTGATGAGCCACATGAAGAACATGCTGCCCAGGAAGTTGCCAGCGTAGCCCAGCGCGATGCCCCAGGCGAACGAGCCCCAGCCGATGCGGCGGTGGAACACGCCGATGATGCCGATGTACATGTCCGCGGTGACCAGGGTCATGCCCGAGACCATGATGACCACCAGGGAGAACATGAACACCAGGCCCATGAGCAGGTTGGACAGGCCCGGGGCCAGGTTCTCGGACACCCCGGCCGACACCGACAGGGCCAGGGTGGCCCCGAACACGACCATGGCCCCGCCCGCGAAGGCCGAGACCAGGAAGGCCAGGGGCCGCGTTTTGACCATGCCCCACTTGTAGGTGCAGATGTCCGCCACGCGGACCACGAGTTCGTCGATGTTGGCCGGCAAGATATCCTCCTGGTTTTCAACCGTGTTTTCAACACCCGGCGGGCGAAGGAAGGCGGAGGCGGATGGCCGGGCCAGGCTTTAAATTATTCTATATGTGTCAACAGGTTAGGACTCTCTCATTGTTGATGTAAGCATACTCCGACTATTATGTCCAGGGAGGGAGAAATCGTTTTGATATGTTTACTTTAACATGTTGATACGCTTCGCCCGCCATGTGAAGTGGAGGATAGGTGAGGAGCCGGGGGACTTTCCTTGTTGACAGCACTCTGTCCTTTTGACAGCATGCTGTCAAAATACGCGGGATACTCCAGCATTTTAGCCAAGTCCCTGTGCGGGTCGTATTGACTACGGTGTTTGCTTGGGGCAAGGCATTGAGCAAGAGCCTGGACATGGGCTCTCCAACACAACGGACCGGATGGCGTGAACGCGAGGGCGCGGAGAGGGAAGGCGTTCGCCGGCTGGCCGTTATTCTGCCAAGGATATTCAATGCCGTTCAAAGTTCAGTCGCACAAATTGGTTCCATACGCATTGGCGTTGTTGCTCCTGTCGGCCGCCTGCCTGCTGGTCGGCTGCGGCAACGGGCAGGAGGGCGGTGCGCCCGCCGCCCTGCCCGAGGTGTCCGTGGTCACGGTGGAACCGACCACGGTCACGCTGTCCACGGAATTGTCCGGACGCACCTCGGCCTTTCTCATTGCCGAGATCCGGCCCCGGGTCAGCGGCCTGATCCAGGAGCGGCTGTTCACCGAGGGTTCCGACGTGGAGGCCGGGCAGGTTCTCTACCGCATCGATCCTACCCCGTTCCAGGCCGAGCTGAACAACGCCGAGGCCGGCCTGGGCCGGGCCATGGCCCAGATATCCTCGGTGGGCTCCAAGGCCAAGCGTTACAAGTCGCTGCTGGAGAGCGGCTCTCTGAGCCAGCAGGACTATGACGACGCGGCCGCCGCCCTGAACGAGCTCCGGGCCGAGATCAAGGCCCTGCAGGCGGCCGTGGACCTGGCCCGCATCAATCTGGGTTACACCGAGATCACCGCGCCCATTTCCGGCCGCATCGGCAAGTCCACGGTCACCGTGGGCGCCATCGTCACGGCCTACCAGGCCAACTCCCTGTCCACCATCCAGCAGATGGACCCCATCTACGTGGACGTGCCCCAGTCCACCACCGAGCTGCTGCGCATCAAGAACCGCATGACCGAAGGGCAGCTGGAGCGGGACGAGCACGACCTGAGCAAGGTCCAGCTCATCCTGGAGAACGGCCAGCCCTATCCCATGGAGGGAACCCTGCAGTTCAGCGACGTCACCGTGGACCAGACCACGGGCTCGGTGACCCTGCGGGCCGTGTTCCCCAATCCGGACAACATGTTGCTGCCCGGCATGTTCGTCAAGGCCGTGGTCAAGGAGGGGGTCGACGAGCAGGCCCTGCTCATCCCGCAGCAGGGCGTGTCCCGCGACCATCAGGGCAGCCCCTACGCCCTGGTCGTGGACCAGGAGAACAAGATCCAGTCGCACCCCCTGGTGCTCGACCGGGCCCTGGGCGACCAGTGGCTCGTGTCTTCGGGCCTGGCCCCGGGCGATCGGGTGGTCGTCGAGGGGTTGCAGCGGCTGCGGCCGGGCATGGAGGTCAAGGCCGTACCCTACGGCCAGGACCCGGCCGCCCAGCCTGAGGCCCCGGCCCAGGAACAGTCCTCCGGAGAGGGTTGATGCTCTCCAAATTCTTCCTTGACCGTCCGGTTTTCGCCTGGGTCATCGCCATCGTCATCATGTCGCTTGGGGCGCTGATGATCTACCAGATGCCCATTGCCCAGTATCCGCCCATCGCGCCGCCCTCCATCTCGGTGGAGGCCTACTACCCCGGCGCATCGGCCGAGACCGTGGAAAACACGGTCACCCAGATCATCGAGCAGAAGATGACCGGGCTGGACAACATGCTCTACCTTACGGGCACCAGTTCCTCGGCCGGCTCGTCCCGCGTGGAGATGACCTTCGCCCCGGGCACGGACCCGGACCTAGCCTGGTCCAAGGTGCAGAACAAGCTCCAACTGGCCATGGCCAGCCTGCCGGACGCGGTGCAGCGCGCGGGCATCGAGGTCAGCAAGTCCACCCGCAACTATCTGATCATCGTCGGCCTCATCTCCGAGGACGGCAGCATGTCCGGCCAGGACCTGCGCGACTACGCCCAGTCCAACCTGGAGAAGATCCTGTCCCGCGTTCCGGGCGTGGGCGAGGTGGAGAGCTTCGGCTCCCAGTACGCCATGCGAATCTGGGTCAACCCGGACCGGCTGACCAGCTACAGCCTGACCACGCAGGACGTGATCGCGGCCCTGCAGGCCTACAACGTGGAGGTCTCGGCCGGGCAGTTGGGCGGAAGGCCGGCCGTGGAGGGCCAGCGCCTCAACGCCTCCATCATCGTCCAGCACCTGCTGCAGACCCCGGAAGAGTTCGGTGAGATTCCGGTCCGCATCAACCAGGACGGCTCCGTGGTCCGCATCAAGGACGTGGCCCGCGCCGAACTGGGCGCGGCGCGCTACGGCGTGGTGGCCGAGTACAACGGCCATCCCGCGGCGGGCATGGCCATCCGCCAGGCGGCCGGGGCCAACGCCCTGAAGACCGCCGACGCCATCAAGGCCAAGCTGGAGGAGATGAGCGTCTATTTTCCGGCGGGCATGAAGGTCATCTACCCCTACGACACCACGCCCTTCACCGTGGTGGCCATCGACGAGGTGGTCAAGACCCTCATCGAGGCCGTGGTCCTGGTCTTCCTCATCATGTACCTGTTCATGGGCAGCATGCGGGCCACCCTGATCCCGACCATCGCCGTGCCCGTGGTCCTGCTCGGCACCTTCGCCGTGCTGGGTCTGTGCGGGTTCTCCATCAACATGCTGACCATGTTCGCCACGGTCCTGGCCATCGGACTGCTGGTGGACGACGCCATCGTGGTGGTGGAGAACGTGGAGCGGATCATGGCCGAGGAGGGGCTGTCGCCCCGGGAGGCCACGGCCAAGTCCATGGAGGAGATCACCAGCGCCCTGGTGGGCATCGGCCTGGTGCTGTCAGCGGTGTTCGGGCCCATGGCCTTTTTCGGCGGCTCCACCGGCGTGCTCTACCGCCAGTTCTCCATCACCATCATCTCCTCCATGCTCCTGTCCGTGGTGGTGGCCCTGATCCTGACCCCGGTGCTCTGCGCCACCTTCCTCAAGCCCATGGCCAAGGGAAGTGACTCCTCGGTCAACGCGTTCTTTTTCCTGCGCGCCTTTTTCCGCTGGTTCAACCGCATCTTCCGCAAGATTCGGTCCGTGTACGTGAGCATCGTGTACCATTCCTTCACCTGGAAGATCCCGTACCTGGGCTTCTACGCCGTGCTCCTGGTGCTGGTGGGCTTTCTGTTCCAGCGCATGCCCACGGCCTACATCCCGGACGAGGACCAGGGCATCCTGCTGGTCCAGGCCGTCCTTCCGGCCGGATCGACCCTGGAGCAGACCATCGAGATCATGGACCGGGTGGGGGTATACTTCGAGCAGAACGAGCAGGAGGTCCTGGAGTCCTACATGTCCGTTCCCGGCGTGTCCTTTGGCGGACAGGGCCAGAACCGGGCCTTCGGCTTCGTCAAGCTCAAGGATTGGGACCTGCGCGACCGGCCCGACCTCAAGGTCGGGGCCATCGCCGGACGGGCCATGGCCGAGTTCTCCCAGATCAAGGAGGCCATGGTCTTCGCCTTCCCGCCGCCGCCGGTCATCGAACTGGGCACGGCCACGGGATTCGACTTCGAGCTTCAGGACCGCGGCGGCCTGGGCCATGACAAGCTCATGGCCGCGCGCAACCAGCTTCTGGGCATGGCCGCCCAGGATCCGCGCCTGACCAAGGTCAGGCCCAACGGCGTGGAGGACACGCCCGAATACCGCCTGGACGTGGACTGGGACAAGGCGGGCGCCCTGGGCGTGTCCATCGCCTCGATCCACAACATCCTGGCTTCCACCGTGGGCGGGGCCTACGTCAACGACTTCATCCAGGCCGGCCGGGTCAAGAAGGTCTACGTTCAGGCCGACGCGCCCTTCCGCATGCTGCCCTCGGATTTGGAGCGGCTCTATATGCGCAACAACGCGGGCAAGATGGTGCCCTTGTCGGCCATCGCCACCAGCCGCTGGTCCATAGGCTCGCCCCAGCTTGAGCGCTACAACGCCTTCCCGGCCGCCAACATCCAGGGCGAGGCCGCGCCCGGCTACAGCACCGGCGAGGCCATGGACGCCATGGAGGAGTTGTCCGCCAAGCTGCCCGAGGGCGTCGGGTTCGACTGGACCGGGCTGTCCTACCAGGAGCGCATGGCCACCGAACAGGGCCCGCTGCTGTACGCCTTCTCGCTGTTCGTGATTTTCCTGTGCGTGGCCGCGCTGTACGAGAGCTGGGTCATTCCCATCGTCAACATGCTCATGCTGCCGCTGGGCGTGCTGGGCGCCATCGTGGCCACCTCGCTCAGGGGGTTGCCCAACGACGTCTACTTCCAGATCGGGTTTTTGACCACGCTGGGCCTGTCCACCAAGAACGCCATCCTGATCATCCAGTTCATCAAGGAGCGGATGCGGCACGGCGAGCGGCTGGACGACGCCACCCTGGGCGCGGTCAAGACGCGGTTCAGGCCCGTGATCATGACCTCCCTGGCCTTCTTCTTCGGCGTGCTGCCCCTGGCCATCAGCTCCGGGGCCGGGGCCGGGGCCATGAACGCCATCGGCACGGCGGTCTGCGGGGGCATGCTTTCGGCCACCTTCATCGACCTGATCTTCATCCCCCTGTTCTTCGTCCTGATCTACAAGCTGTTCAACCGGAGCCCCGAGAAGCCGAGACCTCCGGGCCCGGATCCCCAGGACGCGTAGCCGGTTCCTCGGGCATGGGCGGGGGATTGTCCCGGAGCACGGCCAGGGCCTGGTCCACCACCTCGGGGTCGTACTTGGTCCCGGAGTGGGCCACCAGTTCCTCCTTGGCCGCGGTCAGGCCCAGGCTGTCGCGGTAGGGACGGCGCGAGTTCATGGCGTCGATGACGTCGGCCACGGCCAGGATGCGCGCCTCGGGCAGAATCTCGTCCCCGGGCAGCCCGGCCGGGTAGCCGCTGCCGTCCAGCCGCTCGTGGTGCTGGTGGATGAATTCACTGATGGGCCAGTCGTATTCCAGGTTCTTGAAGATGTCCGCGCCCACCTCGGGATGGAGGTGGATGATGGACATTTCCTCCTGCTTGAGCAGGCCGGGCTTGTTCAGGAAGTCCAGTGGGATGTACACCTTGCCCACGTCGTGGATCATGCCCGCGATGCGCAGGGCGTCCAGCCGGTCCGGGTCGTACCCCATGCGCTTGCCGATGCGCACGGCGATCTCGGCCACGCGCCGCTGGTGGCCGCTGGTGTAGGGGTCGCGCGCCTCCACGATGGCCGAGAAGCCCTCCACGATTCCGTTCATCAGGGCCTGGACCTTTTTCAGGCTGTGCAGCTCCTGTCGGGCCAGGATCATCTCGTGCTGCTCCACCGCGTCGTCGATGGCCTTCTTGAGCACGTCGGGCGGACAGGGCTTGGACAGGAATCGGAACACGTGGCCCTGGTTGACCGCCAGCACCGCGTTGTCGAAGTCGGCGTACCCGGTGACCAGGATGCGGACCGTTTCCGGGGACAACTCCTTGACCCGGGTGAAAAAGGACACGCCGTTCATGAGCGGCATGATGAGGTCGGAGACCACCACCTCGAACGGACCCTTCTGCAGCAGGGCCACCAGCCCCTCCTTGGGGTCCTCGGCCGTGACGATCCTGTAGTCGTCCCGGAAGAGTTTCCGGAACGAACTCAATACGTTCTTTTCGTCGTCCACGTAGAGGATTTTGGGCTTGGCAGGTGTCTTGTTGTTGGAATGGGCGTTCAATTTCCCGTCCTTGGTTGGCGTTGGCGGTCGTTTTTTCGGGGGATACCTTCCCCTATACCACAAAAAGATTCGGAGGCCATGTTTTTCCGCCAAAATACGGGAAGGTTGGTCACGGCGCGCGGATGGTGCTAACCTGGACACGACCACGGAGGAGCGCATGAAACAGTCAGACATTTTCGACCGGGCGGCCGGGGCCGTGATGGGCGCCTTCATCGGCGACGCCCTGGGCCTGGGGCCGCACTGGTACTACGACCTCAAGGCCCAGCGCCGCGACTACGGAGAGTGGATCGACGGGTACACCGACCCCAAGCCGGGCCGGTACCACGACGGGCTCAAGGCCGGGCAGTCCTCGCAGGCCGGGTTCATCCTGGCCCTGACGATGCACTCCCTGGTGGAACGGGGCGAATACGACCAGGAGGACTTCTGCGGCCGCATGGACCGGGACCTGTTCCCCCTGCTGGACGGCAGCCCGGTCAGCGGACCGGGCGGGTACACCAGCCAGTCCATCCGCGAGGCCTGGCGGCGGCGCGTGGAGCAGAAGCTCCCCTGGGGAGAGACCGGCGGCCACGCCGACACCACCGAGGCCATCGAGCGCTGCCTGGCCATCGGGGTGCGCTACGCCCTGGACCCCAAGGCCTTGGCCCTGAACGTGAGTCGCAACACCGCGCTCACCCAGGTCGACGACACCGTGGTGTCCATGACCGTGGCCTTTTGCGCGGTGCTGGGCCAACTGGTGCAGGGCCGCAGGCTGGACGGGACCATCGGCGGCAGGCTCATGAATCTGGTCAAGGCCGGGGAACTGCCCTTCCACGCCGTGACCAGCGACGACCTCCAGCCGCCCAGGCCCGGGGATCCGGACCCGCCGCGCGTGGGCCGCTTCGCCTCACCGGACGCCCTGCTGTCGCCGTCCTTCATGGCCCTGGCCGCGGTTGACCCGGACATCCGCATCGAACCGGCCTGGAAGGTCTCCCTGGTCTACGGCATGCCGTGCGCCATCTACCACATGCTCCCGGCCGCCTACTACCTGGGGGCCCGGTTCAGGAACGACTTCGAGTCGGCCGTGCTCCACTCCCTGAACGGCGGGGGCCAGAACCAGGCCCGGACCATCCTGACCGGGGCCCTGGTCGGGGCGCAGGTCGGCCTGTCCGGCATTCCGGAGCGGTTCATCAACGGGCTGGAAAAGCGGGACGAGTATATGGACCTGGCCGCCCGTCTGGCCGACCAGGCGGCCGGGGACTGACCGCCTCATTTTGATCAGGTGAAACGACGCCTGGAGCGATCCGGGCGTCTTGCTTTTTGGTGCTTTGGTTTGCTTTAATCAGGCATCGTCATCATCGAGGTAATTATGGTGCCAGTAATATTGATATATCTATTGTATGTTCTTTAAGCTTGGGGGAGGAGTGATGCCTGTAAATTTTGATATACATCCGGAGCAAGCCCAGCATTTAATTAATAAGCTCATAAAATTTTGTGGAAAGGACAAAATAGATAAAGGCATCGCTAGCTATATAAAGGGGTTGCAATGTAATCCTGGGATTTATGGGGAATATCTTCGTAATAGGCACCCGTGGTGGGCGTTATTGATAGAATTTGAAAAGGTTGTTGCTAGCGGTAAGTCGTTTAATAGACATATTCTCCACCCGGATGGCCGAATACAACATAAATGGTTTTCAATTCTGGAAGATGCAAAAAGAATTAGCGAAATGTATTCAATGATGACAGAGGATATCCGCAAGTTTTATAGAAATAATTTAGTAGATGACGAAAATGCAAGAAGCCATTTGTTTGAGTTAACTATCGCGTGGCATTATTTAAGAGCTGAACATGATGTCAAGTGGGTACAGTCTGGTGAAAAGAAACCTGAATTTGTGGTGTCAAAAGATGGTTTTGAATTCTGTGTTGAGTGTAAAAGGATAGGGCTGGGATCTTATAGGAAGATTAGGCATAATGATTTTTATCGTTTCTGTGATTTTTTGCTGCCTGTGCTTTCTCGTAGAAATTTGATGGGGACAATCAATTGTGTTTTAGATGGTAGCCTTCCTTCACAAATCGAAAAACAAAAAGAGGTGAGTGATTCAATAATAGAAGCTGTTCAGGAAGGAAACGATAAAGTTGAGTTTGATTATGGAGAGTTAGATTATGAATTGACACAAGCAAACAACGTTATTGTAGACACGATTAAGATTTGTGATGAACTCAATGAAAAAAAAGAAAAAGATGCTTTCGGTGTAGTTTTTACGGATTCTAAGTCAAATCACCCAATGAATCCGATTCAATTTACGTGTAGAAGTAAACAAAAGAATAAGTATGTAAAAAATATATTTAAGCTTATCAAAAAGGCGGCCAAAGAACAGTTAGATAAAAAAATGCCAGGACTTGTATCAGTTTTTTTGCCTGAAATTGATGACTTTACAATACTGAAAGATGATGGTGGGTTGCCAGCGATAGCTACGGCTATTTTTTCTCAGGAAAGGTTCACTCACGTTGGTTGTATTGTATTTAATTCAGATTCTAAAATAGATGTAGGACTATTTACGATTACGACATTTTCGCAAGCGTTAACTTTTAAGAATAGTGACTGTAAATTTGAATTAAAAGAAGGATTTCCTTTTTTGAACCAAGAAAAACAGAATCCATGAGAAATGTGCGGAAAGGGGGTGGAAAAGTGTGGCCGGGCGTGGAAGAATGCGCAGGTCGCAGCGCGAAATGGATCAGCACGCAATCATCCCAAACCATCGGAGCCGCCACCGGGCCAAGGTCCCGGGCGGCCGCCGTGCATAAACGAGGAGAAAGAGTCCGTCATGCCCATCGAGACCGTGAATCCGGCCACTGGAACCCTGGAAAAGCAGTACGAGGAATTCAGCCCGGAGCAGACCGTGGCCACCGTGGCCGCGGTGGCCCGCGCCTGGGAGTCCTGGAAGGAGACTTCGTTCGAGGAACGGGCGTCCTGCCTCAAGGCCCTGGCCGGACTGCTGCGCGAGCGGGCCGGGGACCTGGCCAAGGTCATGGCCCAGGACATGGGCAAGCCCATCACCCCGGGTACGGGCGAGGTCATGAAGTGCGCGGCCGTGTGCGACTTCTACGCCGAGAACGGCGCGGCCATGCTGGCCCGGCAGCCCGTGGAAGGCTGCGGCCGGACGTCCTACGTGGACTACGAGCCCCTGGGCACCGTGTTGGCGGTCATGCCCTGGAACTTCCCGTTCTGGCAGGTGGTGCGCATCGGCGCGCCCACGCTCATGGCCGGCAACACCATGGTCCTCAAGCACGCCTCCAACGTGCCCCAGTGCGCCCTGGCCCTGGACGAGGTGTTCAACGCCGCATTTCCCAAGGACGTGTTCCGCTCCCTGCTCATCGGGGCCGGGCAGGTGGAGACCGTCCTGGACCAGGACTCGGTCATCGGCGTCAGCCTGACCGGCAGCGAGGGCGCGGGACGGCGCGTGGCCGCGGCCGCCGGGGCTCGGCTCAAGAAGAGCGTCATGGAATTGGGCGGCAGCGATCCGCTCATCGTGCTTGCCGACGCGGACATCCCCCAGGCGGCGGCCACCGCGGCCCTGTCGAGATGCGGCAACACGGGCCAGACCTGCATCGCGGCCAAGCGGTTCATCGTGGCCAAGGAAGTGTACGAGGAGTTTCTCCAGGCCCTGAAGACCGAGATGGCCAAGCTCAGGGTGGGCGACCCCCTGGACAAGGACACGGTCATCGGCCCCATGGCCTCGGCCCGGCTGCGCCACGACCTTCAGGACCAGGTGGACCGCTGCCTGGCCGCGGGCGGCAAGGTCGCGTGCGGCGGCGCGGTGCCGGACGGGCCGGGATTCTTCTACCCGCCGACCATCGTCACGGACGTGCCCCCGGAGGCGGACGTCTGCCGCGAGGAGCTGTTCGGACCCGTGGCCCTGGTCTTCAGGGTGGAGGACGCGGACCAGGCCCTGGCCCTGGCCAACGCCACCCCCTTTGGCCTGGGCGGATCCATCTGGACCGGTGACGAGCGCAAGGGCCTGGAGCTGGCCCGGCGTATCAAGGCCGGCACCGTGTTCGTCAACGGATTGGTGCGTAGCGATCCCAACCTGCCCTTCGGCGGCATCGGCTGCTCGGGCTTCGGCCGGGAGCTCGGCGCCTACGGCATCCGCGAGTTCGTCAACGTCAAGTCCGTGTGCGCGGGGTAGCGCCTACGCTCTTCCCCGCAGGAAAAAGCTCCTGTTCTTGCCCACGGTGATGCCCGGAACCCAGACCACCGGGCGACCGTCCTGGTTCAGGCTGGAGCCCTCGGGCGGCTCGAAGTCCGGGTTCATGGACAGGTAGTAGTCCAGGCCGTAGCCGTTCATGACGAATGCCGTGGCCTTGTCCGAGGTCTGGGCCGGGATGCCGGTCAGGTTGAAGTCCACGTCCCCCAGCGCGGTGCGCACCACGTAGAGCGGCAGCTCCCGGCCGGACTCGTGGCGGCGCAGGTGGGTGGCGATGTGGACCACGTCCGTGGCCTCCACGGGCCGCTCCCCGTTCAGGGCCAGCTGCACCGGCAGCCCGGCCACGTACAGGTGGTAGAGCTCGATGCCGATCTGGCGGCACTTGTAACACATGGCCTTCATCTCTTCGGGATTGGCGTTGACGTCCGTGAGCAGGATGATGTTGGCGTACACCGTGACGCCGCGCCCCAGAAAGGCGGTGATCAGGTCCCGGTGCGCGTCCTGGAATTCGGAGGAGTGCAGGAACTGGGCACTGATCTCCACGCGCAGGGAGTTGACCACGGTCAGGGTGTTCAAAGAGCAGATGCGGTCCACGACTTCCGGGGTGAGCAGCTCGGGCTGGTAGGTGAACTCCGCGCTGCGCAGCCGCAAAGAGATGACGTGGTCCACGTCCCGCAGCCGCGCGGCCAGATCCTCCACCGCGCCCAGCTTGTCCAGCAGGCCGTGCTCGGCCGAGGCCACCACGTCGCAGATGTTCGTGTCCGCGGCCAGGTAGTCCAGCCATTGGTCCATGTCCTGGTCCGCGCCCAGGTCCAGCTCCACGCGGGTGAGGTGGATGCGGTTGAGTGACGGAATCGGCGTGCTCACAACGGATTGGAGCACGCGCTGGTCGGCCTGGAGCATGTCCTGGGCCTTGGCCAGCCGCTCGGGGTCCAGGAAGGGTTCGGGCTCCTCAGCGTCCTCCAGGTGGCCCAGGAACAGGGAGTCGTCCCCGATCTTGGCCATGAAGGGCACGTCCAGGGTGCCGTTGGCATTGGCCTTGGCGCTCATGAGCGAGAAGTCGGGCGCGAACTTCTTGAAGTACTCCTCGCTGTAGGGCGTCCTGATCCAGATGTCGTCCGGGTTGCCCTCGTCGCGCCGCAGGGCCCAGCCGCTGGCGTTCCAGTCGATCTTGCCGATGGTGGTGGCCGTGCAGATGATGGGCATGGCCCGGTCCGAGCCGTAGGCCCGCAGGTGCGCGGCCGCCTTGTGCCCCTGGCTGATCTCGGTCCAGTAGACGTTGTTGCCCTGGATGGGGCTGCACGGGATGTAGATGTAGTGCATCTCGGACCCGGCCGCGCGCAGCTGGCGGTACAGGTCCACCAGCTCCGGACCGCGGTCGTTGCAGTCCTTGAGGAACGGGGTCTGGGTGTAGACCGACACCCCGTTGGCCACCAGGTGGGAGATGATGTCCAGGCTGTAGTGGGACACCTCGTCCGGGTGGATGAAATGGGTGGCTACCTCGATGCGCTTGTGGTCCTTGGCCATGTCCCGGTTCTTCTCCACCAGGTATCTGAGCCAGAAGGCGTCTTCCTTGTAGAACATCTCCGGGTAGTAGGAGATGCAGCGCGAGGCGATGCGGATGGTCTGGATGTGCGGCATCCTGGACAGCCCTTCCACCGCGGTGATCAGGGTCTCCTTGTTCATGAGCGGCTCGCCGCCGGTAAGCACGATCTCCTTGATGTCCTTGGCCCCGGCGATGTATTGCAGGGCCTTTTCCACGTCGTCCGTGGTCGGGGTGGGCAGGTTGCGGCAGTCCTTGTGCTTGCGGAAGCAGAACCGGCAGTACACCGGACAGCTCATGTGCAGCACGAAGATGGGCCGGTTCTGGTACATCTGCTCCAGGAGCCCCTGGTGGAACTGGCCGACCCAGGTGTTCTTGTGCCCGGTCTGGTCCAGCTCCTGGACGAAGGGCATGAACTGGTAGGCCACGTCCCGGGACAGCCGGGACTGCCGGATCACGTGCCGGGACAGGCGCACCGGGTACTGCTCGATGACCGCCTGCAGGTTCTCTCGGTCCTCGGCGGGCACCGTGACGTTGGTCAGGTGCTCGAACTGCTCCACGCTTTTGATGGCCAGGAACCCATTCCCGGGAATAATGACCTCCAGGATGGGCAGGAGGAACCGTTGGGGCAGGGCCAGGCCGTTCATCGCGAAGTCGGTCTGCCTGGTGTGGTTGGCGCTCTCCAACTGCTTGAGGATGGCCGCGAAAAAGGCCGGTTCGTCCGTTTCGCAACGCTTCAGCAGCCGCTGGAACCGCTCCTCCCCGGAACCTGTTCCCACCACCTTGGCCAGTGGGCCGAGAAAGGATTCCTCGCCGTACTTGTCCAGGTGCTCGACCACCGCCCCATGCAAGGCGTCCAGGTCCACCTGAACGGTTTCACCCGAGTACGCGAACCGCATCTCCAACGAATTCGTGCTGCTTATTTCCATGCCTGTTCTCTGTTGTGTTGGGGTTGTCGAAGATCCTTGAACCAGACGTTCATGGATTCCAGGGAGCCGGAAATATTGGTGTTGCTCAGCAGGGTGCCGCCGAAGCCGTAGCCGCGCCGGGCAAAGGTGACGTTGATGGGCACGGACAGGGCCCGCGAGATGGTGAAGGCCACGGCCAGGCCCATGCCGCGCATGTCGTGCTCCATGCGCTCCAGCAAATGGAAGGCCGCGCCGAATCCCCGGGCGTCCGGGAGCGAGCCGAAGTCGGTCATCTCGCCCTGGCCCAGGTCCGGGTCGGTCTCGCACCCGGCCAGGGCGACCAGGCCGCCGTGCGAGCGCGCGCCGTAGTAGAACACGTGGTCGGCCATGTTCTCGCGCAGATGGCCGGGGTCGTTGATGGGAAAGGGGTAGGTGCGGAAGGTGTCGTCGTAGAGCCGGGCCATCTCCTCGGCGTCGTCCGGGCCGAGGCGCTCGATGTCCCATTGGTCGGGCGGGTCCGGGGGAACCTCCCCGGCCTTGGCCCCGGCCAGGCGCAGGGCCAGCAGGGCCTGTTCCGGGTTCTGCTCGGTTTGGCGGGCCGGGTCCAGGAATCTGGCCAGGAACAGGCCGTGTTCCCGTGCCGTCCCGTGCTCCGCGGGATACATGCCGGGCATCACGGCCTCGACCACGTAGCCCGCCTCGAGAAAGAGATGCGCGCAGGATTGCGGCGCCTTGGCGAATATCTTGCCGTAGCCGTGCTCCCGGGCCAGTTGGTCCAGCGCACGGATGACCGCGGGCGCGTCCTGTGGGTCCAGCCGGGCCAGGTAGGCCCGGTCGGACAGGGGCCCGTGCAGGATCAGGGACCCGCCCAGGGCCAGGGCCGCGTCCGGCCTCGTCATCCCACGCGCTCCACCAGCGCGGCCACGCCCTGGCCTCCGCCCACGCAGGCGGCGGCGCAGCCGGTGCGGCCGTTTTGTTGTTCCATGATCCGGGCCAGGGTGCCCACCAGCCGGACGCCCGTGGCGCCCATGGCGTGGCCGATGGACAGGGCCCCGCCCTTGACGTTGACCTTTTCCGGGTCAATGGACAGCTGCTGGATCATGTGCAGCACCACCACGGCGAAGGCCTCGTTGATCTCCCAGAAGTCCACGCCGTCCGCGTCCACTCCGGCCTTGTCCAGGGCCA
The DNA here is from genome assembly GCA_963666895.2 of Desulfovibrionaceae bacterium. Taxonomy (GTDB): domain Bacteria; phylum Desulfobacterota; class Desulfovibrionia; order Desulfovibrionales; family Desulfovibrionaceae. Next base: position 102,619 of record CAXXNS010000003.1, read on the forward strand.
TGCGCGCGGCCGGGATGGGGCCGGTGCCCATTTTGGTCGGGTCCACCCCGCAGAAGCCGATGGAGCGCAGCAGGGACCTGGCGGGCAGGCCGTGCTTGTCCGCGGCCTCGCGGCTCATGAGCAGCATGGAGCTGGCTCCCGCGTTCAGCGGCGAGGCGTTGCCCGCGGTGATGACCCCGTCCTCCCGGAACGCGGGCTTGAGCCCGGCCAGGGCCTCCAGGGTGGATTGCGGCCGGACGCACTGGTCCCGGTCCACGGTGAGCATCTGGCCGTCGGCCTGCTCGGCGTCAATGGGCAAAATTTCGTCCGCGAAAAAGCCCTGGTCGAACGCCTCGGCCGCGCGCAGATGGGAGCGCAGGCTCCAGGCGTCTAGGTCCTCGCGGGCCAGCCCGGTCTCGGCGAACAAATTCTCCGCGGTCAGGCCCATGTTCATGGTCGTGGCCATGTCCCAGTGGGCGAATGCCGGGTCGTTGAACAGCCTGGGGTCCATGTTGGCCCAGCCGGACTCGTAGAGCTTGGGTCCGATGGGCACCCGGGTCATCTGCTCCATGCCCGCCACCAGGACCACGTCCGCGAAGCCCGTGGCCACCTCCATGAACCCGATCTGCAGGGCGGCCATGCTGGACCCGCACTGCTGGTCCACGAACTTGGCCGGGGTGCGTTCGGACAGGTTGGCCAGGAAGAGCGGGGTGCGGCCGCCGTAGGTCCATTGCTCGTTCACGCCCAGGGCGCTGCCGACGATGAAGTCGTCCACGCTTTCCGGGGCCACGCCCGAGCGGTCCAGGAGCTCCGGGAGCAACCGGCTCAGCAGGTCGTCGGCCCGCAGCTTGTGGAACCAGTCGGCCTCGGGGTTTGTCGGTTTGGAGCGGGAAAAGGGCGTGCGGAGATAGCCCGCGATGACCACGTCTTTCATCTTGAAATCCTTTGTGTTGTTATTTCGCCAATCCACACCAGCGGCTCAGGAACAGGGCGTAGGCCTTGGCCGTGTGGATGATGCTGTCCAGGTTCACGCACTCGTTGGCCCCGTGGATGTTCTTGGCCACGGGCCCGTAGCAGGTGGCCGAGCCGTTGCCGTAGGACACGAAGGCGCGCAGGTCCGTGGTGCAGGTGCAGATGTATTCCTCGGCAGGGGAGCCGGTCAGGGCCTGGTGGCAGCCGCCCAGGGTGGCCAGGATCGGGTCCCGGGGGTCCAGGGTGTGGCCGTCGGACCGGAAGCCGTAGAAGCTCACCTCGGGCGGCTTGGCGGCCAGCCAGGGATCGGCCGCGGCGGTTTGCTCCACGCATTTGCGGATGCGCTCGCATACGTCCCGGTAGCGCCGGCCCGGATAGTAGGACAGGCGGCAGTGCAGCTCGGCGGACGCGGGCACGGTGGACGGCCAGTCTCCGCCGCGCACGATGCCCACGTTCAGGTTCAGGGGGTGGGAAATGCTTTGGTAGGCGTCCGGGCTGGGCTCCTCGTTCATCTCGCGTTCCAGGCCGCGCAGGCCCTTGATGATGGGAAAGAGTTTCTCCACGGCGTTGGCCCCGGCCTTGGTGTCCAGCACGTGGTTGGCCTTCCCGGCCACGTCCACGCGGAACCAGAGTACGCCCACCTGGCTGGTGAGCAGGGTGGGGCCGAAGGGCTCGGGGATGAGCACGGCGTCGGCGTCATAGCCCGCGTCCAGGCAGGCCAGGGCCCCGTTGCCGCAGCACTCCTCCTCGATGACCGTCTCCAGGGTCACGTCGCCTTCCAGGGCGAACCCGGCGTGCTCCACGGCCTTGGCCGCGTAGGCCATGGCCGCCACGCCTGCCTTCATGTCGCCCGCGCCCCGGCCGAACAGCCAGCCGTCCCTGATGACCGGGTCGAAGGGGTCGGTGTCCCAGAACTCCAGGGGCTCGGCGCTGACCACGTCCAGGTGGCCGTTGAACAGGGCGGTCCTGCCCCCCTGGCCCTGGCCCTTGATGGTGGCCACCAGGTTGTTGCGGCCGGACTGGGGGTCGTAGTCCCACGGCACCTCGGCGAACCCGGGATGGGACGACAGCCGGTGGCGGTCGATGGGCACCCGGACCGGGTCGTAGCCCAGGTCCATCAGGGCGCTCTCCATGACGTTGACCACCGAGGTCTCGTTCTCCAGGGTGCTGGGCTCGGCCGTCAGCCGCATGGTCAGCCCGATGATGTCGTCGGCCAGGTCGTCCACGGCCCTGATGATGGTCTGTTCTCTGATGTCCATGACAATCCTTGGCGGTTAAAAGCGGGGCAGCTCTCCCTGGGCCACCGTGAAGTCGGCCCCGGTCCTGGTCCGGACGTCCTCCAGGTCCGCGTCCTCGGCCAGCTCCCGCAGGACCAGGCCCTGCCCGGTCACGTCCATGACCGCCAGCTCGGTGATGATGCGGCTGACGCAGCCCTTGGCCGTCAGGGGCAGGGTGCAGCGCTCCAGGATCTTGGGCCCGCCCTTGCGCGTGCAGTGGGTGGTCATGACCACCACGCGCCGGGCCTTCTGGGCCAGCTCCATGCCGCCGCCGATGCCTGGGGCGAACTTGCCCGGGATGATCCAGTTGGCCAGGTCGCCGTTGGCCCCGACCTCCAGGGTGCCCAGAAAGGCCACGTCCAGGCGGCCGCCGCGGATGATGGAGAAGGACAGGGCGCTGTCGAAGAACGAGGCCCCGGCGATCGTGCCCACGTAGTCCCCGCCCGCGTCGATGAGCATGGGGTGGGCCTTGTCCGCGGCGGCGTGGCCGCTCATGCCCAGCACGCCGTTTTCCGAATGCACCAGCACCGGGACGTCCGGGGACAGGTGCTGGAGGATCAGGGCGGGCAGGCCGATGCCCACGTTGATGACCTGGCCGGGCTCGAGGTTCCTGGCCGCGCGGGCCGCGATCTTATGCTTGGCTGACATGGTGCTCCATCACTTTGTATGCGGCCGTGGGCTGTCCGCCCAGGTCCACCACGCGGTCCACGAAGGCGCACGGGGTGTGGATCTGGTCCGGGTCCAGCCGGCCGGTGTCCACCACCTCCAGGGCCTCGGCGATGACCAGATCGGCCGCCGTGGCCATGAGGGGATTGAAGTTGTAGGCGGTTTTCTCAAAGACCAGGTTGCCCAGCCGGTCGGCCCGGCGGGCGTGGACCAGGGCCACGTCCGCGCGCAGGCTCGGCTCCACCATGACCTGGCGGCCCTGGAACTCGATGATCTCCTTGCCCTCCCGGATGATGGTGTCCATGCCGATGTCCGTGAGGAAGCCGGGCAGCCCGGCCCCGCCGCAGCGGATCTTCTCGGCCAGGATGCCCTGGGGGAAGAATTCGATCTCGATCTCGCCCTTGTTCATCATCTCGATGACCACCGAGTTCAGGCCCAGGTGGGAGAGGATGATCCTGGAGACCAACCCGGCCTCGGCCAGCCTGGACACGCCCATGCCCGGCTCGTTGGCCTCGTTCTTGATGATGGTCAGGTTCCCACGGCCCAGGTCCAGCAAGGCGTCGATGAGCGCGATGGGCGCCCCGGGCATGCCGAAGCCGCCGACCATGACGGTCGCCCCGTCGCGGATGTCGGCCAGGGCGTCCCTTATGCCCACGGTCTTGTCCAGGATGTTATCCGACATGGCTCGTCTCCCGCAGGCTGTTGACCTGTTCGGTCAGCCGGGCCAGGCTGCGGTCGAACCGCTCCAGCAGTTCGGCCACCTGCTCCTGGTTGATGATCAGGGGAGGAGCCACGAGCACGTGATCGCCGCGCGCGCCGTTGATGGACCGGCGCGGGTACACGATGAGCCCCTCGTCGAAGGCCTCGGCCTTGATGAGCGAGCCCACGTTCCAGTGCTGGGGGAAGGGCTCCTTGGTCCCGCGGTCGGCCACGAACTCCACGGCCCAGAGCAGGCCTATGCCGCGCACGTCGCCGATGACCTCGTACTTGTCGGCCAGCTTGCGCAGGCCCGCGCCCAGGATTTCGCCCATGGCGGCCGCGTTCTCACACAGCCCGTCCTCCAGGATGATGTCCAGCACCTTCTCGCCCACGGCGCAGGCCATGGGTGCGCCCGCGTTGGTGTGGCCGTGCTTGAACCCGCCGTCGGCCATGACCGCGTCCACGATCTCCTGGCGGCTGATGGTGGCGGCCAGCGGGAAGTAGCCCGAGCCCATGCCCTTGGACAGGGCCACGATGTCCGCCTGCACGTTCCAGTGCTCGTAGGCGAAGAGTTTGCCCGTGCGGCCGTACCCGGTCATGACCTCGTCCAGGATGAACAGGATGTTGTACCGGCGGCAGATTTCCTGGATGACCTCGAAGTAGTCGGGCGGCGGAACCAGGGCCCCGCCGCTGGCCCCGGTGACCGGCTCGGCGATGAAGGCGGCGATGTTGCGCTTGCCGTAGTCCAGGATGCACTGCTCCAGGGCCCAGGCGCAGCGCAGGCCGCAGTCGGGATAGGTTTCGTTGTACTCGCAGCGGTAGCAGTAGGGGGCCGGGATGCGCGGGTGGGCCCGCAGCAGCTGGCGGTAGGGGTTTTCCAGCACCGCGTAGGAGGTCAGGGACAGCGCGCCCATGGTGGCCCCGTGGTAGCTGGGGAAACGCGAGATGATCAGGTTGCGGGAGTCGCCCCGGGCGTAGAAGTACTGCTGGCAGAGCTTGAGCGCGGACTCCACGGCCTCGGAGCCGCTGGACACGTAGAACACGCGGTTGAGGTGCGGGGCCGAGTGGTCGATGAGCTTCTTGGCCAGGCGGTGGGCCACCTCGTTCTCGAACTGGGTCCGGTAGCTGAAAAAGGTCTCTTCGGCCTGCTTGTTGATGGCCTCCAGCACCCGTTTGTCGCCGTGGCCGATGTTGCAGATGACCGCCCCGGACGATCCGTCCAGGTATTGCTTGCCCATGTGGTCCCACAGATAGATTCCCTCGCCCTTGATCACGAAGGGGTTGGACATGGATGTCTGGTAATACAGGTAGGGGGTGTAAAACGGTTGGCTCATGGAAACTCCGGCAAATGCCGATTTCATCCCGGCCGCGCGGACGACAGCGGGCCGGAACAGGGTTGAACGGGTCTTTGGTCAGTGCCGTGCCGGGGGCCGAAGCCCCCTTTTTCGGCGTTTCGCGTTACTGGTCCGAATCGATAGCCTGGAGGCATTCCTCCATGATGGACAGGCCCTGGTCGAGCCCGGTCTGGTCGATGGTCAGCGGCGCCAGCACCCGGATGACGTTGCCGTAGGTGCCGCAGGAGATGAGCAGCAGGCCCTTGTCCCGGGCCGCCTGCACCAGCTTCTTGGCCAGTTCGGGCGCGGGCTTTTTGGTTGCCTTGTCGTGCACCAACTCCAGGGCCCGCATGGGGCCCAGGCCCCGGGCGTCGCCGATGCAGTGGAAGCGGCCGGCCCAGTCCTCGAAGCGTACGCGCATGCGCTCGCCCATGACCGTGGCCTTGCCCAGCACGTCCTCGGTCTCGAACACGTCCAGCACGGCCAGGGCCGAGGCGCAGCTGACCGGGTTGCCGCCGTAGGTGCCGCCCAGGCCGCCGATCTGGGGGTGGTCCATGAGCTCCTTCCTGCCCACCACCGCGGAGATCGGCATGCCGCCGCCCATGCCCTTGGCCGTGACCACCAGGTCGGGCTCCACGCCCCAGTGCTCCATGGCGAACATCTTGCCGGTGCGGCCGAACCCGGACTGGACCTCGTCGGCGATGAACACGATGCCGTGCTCCTCGCAGATGGCCTTGAGCTTGGGGAAATAGTCCTTGGGCGGCACCAGGAAGCCGCCCTCGCCCATGACCGGCTCCACGATGAGCGCGCCCACGTTGTCCGCCCTCTGGACGAGCACGTCGCGCAGGGCCTCGGCGCAGGCGCAGCCGCAGGTCTCGGGCTTCAGGTTGTAGGCGCAGCGATAGCAGGACCCGTAGGGCATGCGGTAGATCTCCGGCGCGAAGGGGCCGAAGCCGTGCTTGTAGGGCATGACCTTGCTGGTCAGGGTGGCGGCCAGCAGGGTGCGGCCGTGGAAGGCGTTCTCGAACGCGATGACGCCGGGGCGGCCCGTGGCGTGGCGGGCCACCTTGATGGCGTTCTCCACGGCCTCGGCGCCGCTGTTGAACAGGGCGCACATCTTGTCGAACTTGCCGGGCGTGGCCTGGATGAGCTTTTCGGCCAGGTCCACATAACCCTCGTACATGACCACGTGGAAGCAGGTGTGGATGAGCTTGTCGGCCTGGGCGCGCACGGCCTCCACCACCTTGGGGTGGTTGTGGCCCACGTTGACCACGCCGATGCCCGAGGCGAAGTCGATGTACTGGTTGCCTTCCACGTCCGTGACCACGGCCCCCTTGGCCGTGTCCGCGAACAGGGGCGCCACGTTGAACACGCCTTTGGGAACGAACTTGTTGCGGCGCTCCAGGAGCTCCTGGTTGGTTGGACTCATGATTCCCCCTGGGGATGTTGGATTTGGTGGACGATGCGTCCGTTGAACACGGTCAGGGCGGCCCGGGCCGTGTGGATGTCCAACGGATCGATTTCATAAATGTTCTTGTCCAGGACCACGAGGTCGGCCCGCTTGCCCGGGCTGACGCTGCCCGTGACGTCCTGCTGCCCGTAGGCCAGGGCGCAGGTGGCGGTGTAGGCCCGCACCGCCTCGTCCACGCTCACGCGCAGCTCGGGGCGCCAGCCGCCCTCCGGGGTGCCGTCGTCGCGCTGCCGGGTCACGGCCGCCTGGATGTTGACCAGGGGGTTGGGATCGCAGACCGGGCAGTCCGAGCTGAACATGACCTGGATTCCGGCGTCGATCATGGGCCGGAAGGGGTAGGCGCAGCCGGTGACGCCCGGGGCGCACTGGCTGATCATGTTGATGTCCAGGACCATGTTGGCGGGCATCATGGACACCGGGATGTCCAGCTTGGCCAGACGGGCCACGTCCTCAGGCCGGATGACCTGGGCGTGCTCCATGCGGTGGCGCAGGTGCGGGGCCGCCGGGTCGGCGCGGCGCTCGGGCGTGAGCAGGCGCTCGTACAGGGTGACCAGCTCGCGGCTGGCCCGGTCGCCGATGGAGTGGACCATGACCGCCAGGCCGGAGCCGTGGCACTCGGTCATTTCATGAAAGAGTTCCTCGGGCGGGTACACGCAGAGCCCGGTCTGCCCGGTGTCCTGGTAGGGGTCGATCATCCAGGCCGTGCGCGCGCCCATGCCGCCGTCAAAGAAGTATTTCACGTGCCCGATGCGCAGAAAGTCGTCGCCCAGGCCGGTGCGCAGGCCCAACTCTTGGGCCAGGGACCGGCACTCGCCCGGGATGGAGGTCCAGCAGCGCAGCCTGAGCTTGTCCTCGGCCCGCAGTCGCTGCCAGGCCTGCATGGTCAGGGCGGCCTCGCGTTTGATGCCGGACAGGCGTACGTCGTGCAGGCTGGTGAAGCCCAGGGCGTGGGCCGCGGACTGGGCCTGGTCCATGGCCTCGGTGAGCTGCTCCAGGGTGACCATGGGGACGGCGTCGCGCACCAGGGAGATGGCCCCCTCGCGCACCACCCCGGTCAACCGGCCGCGCCCGTCGCGGTCCAGGGCGCCGTCGGCCGGGGGCTCGGTGTGGTCGGTGACCTTGGCCCGGCGCAGGGCCTCGGAGTTGGCCACCACCAGGTGCAGGTCGCAGCGCCAGATCATGACCGGATGGTCCGGGGCCGCATCGTCCAGGTCCGCGCGCAGGGGCATGCGGTTCTCGGGCCAGTCGGACTCGTTGAAGCCCTGGCCCTGGACCCACTCGCCCTTGGGCGTCTTGTTCGCGAATTCCTTGACCAGGCGCAGGCAGTGGCCGAAGTCGCGCGCGGTTTCGAGATTGAGCTGGGTGCGGCCCATGGCCCATTGGAAATAGTGAAAATGCGAGTCCATGAACCCGGGCAGACAGAGCCGTCCCTCCAGGTCTACCCGTTCGGTGCCCGGACCGGCCAGTTCGGCCACGTCCTGGTTGGAGCCCACGGCCAGGATGCGCCCGTGGCGCATGGCCACGGCCCGGGCCTGCGGCAGGCTGGGATCCTGGGTGCGGATGGTCCCGTTCTCAAGGATGAGCGTGGCCCTGAGTGTCGTTGGTCCGCAGGTCATGGCAGAAAGCCTTCGGGAAAGGGATCGGTCGGGTCCAGGACGAATGAGTGGCAACCGGTGATGGTGGCGCTGCCGGTGACCTCCACCACCACGGCCGGGAGCTCGCCCACGGTGGTCTGTTCCACGATCTCGGCCAGGAACTCGGTGCCCAGGGGGCCCTGGTTGCGAAAGGTTTGGCCCGGAGCCATCTCGCCCCTGGCGTGGAGCAGGGCGGCCTTGGCAGTGGTGCCGGTGCCGCAGGGGCAGCGGTCCATGTGGGCCTCGCCGTAGACCACCACGCTGCGGCCCAGACCCGGCTCCAGGGCGTCATAGAATTCCACCACGTCCACGGTGGCCACCTCGGGCCGCTCCGGATGGGCCACTTCGAGCTGCCTGTTGGCCTGGTCGATGACCCGCATGCCCAGGGGGATGAGCTCGGCCCGGTTCCCGGGCGACATGTCCAGCCCGGCCTTTTTGGCGTCCACCATGACGAAGTAGCCGCCCACGCAGACCGTATCCACGGTGATGGTTTCCAGGCCCGGCACGTCCAGGGACTGGCCTTGGCCGTAGACGAACGTGGGCACCGAGCGCATGGACACCGCCTCCACCTTGCCGCTCTCCATTCGCACACGGGTGCGCAGCGGGCCGGATGGGGTGTCCACCACGACTTCTTCTTCAGGGGAAGACGGGACCGGGATCAGGCCCAGCTCGATGAGGGTGGTCACGGCCCCGATGGTGGCGTGGCCGCACAGGAAGGGGTAGCGCCGGGCGTCCATGTAGATGAGCCCGAAGCTCGCCCCCCCGGACACCGGGCCGGTGACCGCGGCCGCCAGCAGGTCGCGGTGCCCGCGCGGCTCACGGGTCAGCAGTCGCCGCAAATGGTCGAGGTTGGCCTGGAAGTATTCGCGCTTGTCGCGCATGGACTGGCCGGGGATGTCGCCGTGCCCGCCGACCAGAAGCCGGGTGGCCTCGCCCTGGGTGTGGGAATCCACCGTTGTCCATTGTTGCGGGAAGCGGCGGGCGAAGCGTTCCTGGACATCCCCCTGTGTCATGGGTCGACCTAATTTCCTTCCTTGAGATGGAGCAGGCCGCACCGGCGCGGAGCCACTTCCACGTACACGTCCATGCCGATCTTGAGGGCCTGGAGCTGCACCTGGCTGATGGTGTGGATCTCAAGGCCGCTTTCCAGACGGATGAAATAGCTGACCTCGCCGCCCATGTAGCTGCGGTCGAAAATCTTGCCCTTGAACACGTTGAGCTCGGTGGTCGTGCCCTTGTCCTCTTCGGTGTACAGGGCGAACTTCTGGGCGCGGACCACCAATTCGGCCTTTTCGCCCTCGGCCATGTCCTTGCGGTCGTCCACCAGGAGTTCCTCGCCGGTTTCCAGGCGCACCCGGGCCAGGCCGTCCTCGTAGCCGAGAACGGTGACGGGGTAGAAGTTGGAGGTGCCCAGGAAGTCGGCCACGAAATGGTTGACCGGCTTGTTGTAGACCTCTTCCGGTCCCCCTTCCTGAAGCACTTCGCCCGCCTGCATGACCACGATCTTGTCGGACATGCTCAAGGCTTCGCGCTGGTCGTGGGTGACGAAGATGGTGGTCACGCCCAGCATCTGCTGGAGGTTGTCGATCTCGCGGCGCATGTCCTCGCGCAGGTTCTCGTCCAGGGCGCTCAGGGGTTCGTCCATGAGCAGGACGTCCGGCTCGATGACGATGGCCCGGGCCAGGGCGATGCGCTGCTGCTGGCCGCCGGAAAGCTGGGCCGGATAGCGCTTCTCCACGCCCGGCAGGCGCACCACTTCCAGGGCCTTCTCCACCTTGGCGCGGATCTGGTCCTTGGGAACGTCGCGGTACTTGAGGCCGAAGGCCACGTTGTCGAAGATGGTCTTGTGCGGGAACAGCGCGTAATTCTGGAAGATCATGCCCAGGTTCCGCTTGTGGATGGGGATGTCGTTGATGCGCTTGCCCTTGATGTAGATGTCCCCTTCCGTGGGCGTCTCCAGCCCCGCGACCATGCGCAGGATGGTGGTCTTGCCGCAGCCCGAGGGGCCGAGCAGGGTGACCAGGTCGCCGTCCTCGATGTCGAGGTCGGTCTTCTGCACGGCTTCCACCTTGCCGAAGCGTTTGAGGATGCCTTTCAGTTGTACCGCCGGAGGGGACGTCTTGTTCGCCACGGAATCTCTCTCTTGCCTGCGAGTTCAGGAAGAAGCCCCGCCGCGCCCGGGCGCGGCGGGGCGATCATTATCTCGTTTTCGGGCCTAGGCTCCGGCTTTGATGCGGTCCCACTTCTCGGCCCATTCCACCTGCTTGTCGTTCCAGTAGGCCGGATCGGCGAACAGGTAGCCCTCGAGCTTCCCGGTGGGGTCGAAGGCCGGGAGCTTGGACACGGACTCGGGCATGGGAACCTTGGTCGGGTCCAGGCTCGGCGGATACTGCTGGCCCTCGGCCACGGCGATGGAAGCCGCGGGCTCGAGCATGTAGTTCAAGAGCTGCGCGGCCACGTCCAGGTCGCTGCCCTTGAGCACGAAGATGCACTCCTGCCAGGAGTAGCAGCCGTTGGGGGACAGGTAGCCGATGGGGTGTCCCTCGTTCTGCAGGTGGGCGACGCGGCCGGACCAAGCCACGGTGGCGTAGATCTCTTCGTTGGCCAGCAGGCTCATGAGTTCGGCGCCGGAACCCCAGTACTTCTTGATCATGGGCACCTGGGCCTTGAGGGCGTTCCACATGGCGTCCATGTCGGTGATGTTGTTGGGGCTCTGGCCGGTGTGCAGGGCCGCGTACCAGATGTTGGTGCGCCAGTCGCCCCAGGAGCCGAGCTTGCCATTGAGCTCCTTGTCCCAGAGCAGGGAGGCGCCCAGTTTCTCAGCCTTTTCCTTGGAGATCTTGTTGGTGTTGTAGGCGATGCCGGTCTGGCCCAGGTCGTAGGGCACGGCCGAGAGCTTGCCGCCGGTGATCTTGCGGTAGGGCTCGATCATGGCCGTCATGACGTTGGCCAGGTTGGGGATCTTGGACTCGTCCAGCTCCGAGCCGTAGCCCAGGTTCACGTAGCGGGCGTAGTCGAACACGCCGCTCAGGTGGGCCAGGTTGAACTCGCCGCCCGGAGGATAGGAAGCCTTGACGCGGGTCAGGTAGGAGTCCATGTCGCCGAACTCGCCGTCGATGACCTCGATGCCCGTGGCCTTGGTGAAGGGCTGGAAGGCGTACTTGCGGAAGGCCTCGGAGGTGGTGCCTCCCCAGCCGTCGAAGCGGATGGAGTCCGCGGCCATGGCCTTGCGGATGGCCAGGAAGGGTCCTCCCACCAGGCCCGCCATGACACCGGCCGCGCCGACGTATTTCATGAAGTCGCGCCGTGACAGTTTGCCGCTGTCGTACTGTTCTTTAACGGCCTCTAATTGTTTCTTCACAGGTGCACCCTCCTCGGGATTGCGGTTGGGGGATTAGCTCACCTATCCCCGGGCAAATTTACGGGCCAGAAAACCGGCCAACAAAGGCGTGGCCACGGTCAAAACGATCATGACCGCGCCCAGCGCGTTGATCTCCGGGCTCACGGAGTTGCGCAACATGCCGAATATCTTCACGGGCACGGTCTGGTTCTGGGCCGTGGCCCAGAACAGGGTGGCCGTGATGTCGTCGAAGGAGATGGTGAACGAGAACAGCATGCCCGCGAAGATGGCGGGCATGAGCAGAGGCAGGGTCACCTCCTTGAACGTCTGGAACGGATTGGCCCCCAGCGACAGGGCCGCCTCCTCGTAGACCCGCTTGATGCCCACCAGCCGCGCCTGCACGATGAGCAGGACGTAGGGCAGGGTGAGCACCACGTGGCCGATGAGCAGGAGCACGAAGCTCTTGGGCTGCTGGAGCCAGCGGATGAAGAGCAGGAGGGCCACGCCCAGCACGACCTCGGGGATCATGATGGGCGAGAGCAGCAGGGTGTTCAGGGTGTTCTTTCCCCAGAAGTCGTAGCGCACGAAGGCCAGGGCGGCCATGACCCCGATGGTGGTGGTGATGACCGCGGTGAACGAGCCCAGGATGAGCGAGTTCTTGAAGGCGCGCAGGATGGTGTCGTTGCCGGCCAGCTTGGCGTACCACTTGAGGCTGAAGCCCTCCATGGGGAAGGTGCCGAACTGGTGCGGGTTGAACGACAGGATGATGACCACCACGATGGGCGCGAACATGAACACGTACACCAGGAACGTGTAGAGCTTGATCAGGGGCCAGCCGCGAAGTTTGAGCATGGATCAGGCTCCCTTGAAGGCTTTGAACAGGGTGTTGATGCCCAGGTAGCGGTTGTAGGTCCAGACGATGATGCCCAGCAGGGTGAGCAGGACCACGCTGATGGCCGAGCCGAAGGGCCAGTCCAGGGTGCCGACCACGCGCTTGAAGATCAGGTTGCCGATGAGCTCGTCGCCCGGGCCGCCCAGGATCAGGGGCGGCAGGTAGGTTCCGGCCGTGAGCACGAAGACCAGCAGACAGCCCGCGCTGACCCCGGGCAGGGAGAGTGGGAGCGTGACCTCCCGGAAGGCCTGCCACTCGCTGCAGCCCATGCTGCGGGCCGCCTCGGTCAGGTGTTTGTCGATGCCTTCCAGGCTGACGTAGATGTTCAGGATCATGAACGGCAGCAAATACTGGATGAGCCCCATGAGCACCGAGGCCTCGTTGTACAGCAGGGAGATAGGCTCGGAGACGAGGCCCAGGGACATGAGGGTGTGGTTGACCAGGCCTGTGTCGCCCAGGATGTTCACCCAGCTCATGGTGCGGATGATGAAGCTGATCCAGAAGGGGAGCATGATCAGCAGCATGAGGACGGGCTTGAGGCGGCTCTGGGTGCGGTAGAAGAAATAGGCCGGGATGTACCCCAGGACCAGGCACAGGATCACGCACTCCAGGGCGATGCGGATGGTGCGGATCAGCACGGACGGATAGAAGAAGTCCGCGAAGAATTTGGCGTAGTTGCCCATCTGGAAGGCGGCGATGTCCGCGCCGCTGGGGGCCCTCAGCCAGAAGCTGTAGACAACCACGAAGCAGACCGGAATCACCAGCAGCAGGAAGACGGCTGTCAGTGCCGGGGAAAGAAGCGCCCAGGGTTTCCAACGTGTGTTTTTCATACGGTCGATGCTGGGTTGTGATGATGGGAAGCATTTCCTAGCAACAAAACGGCCAGTATAGTTTTATATCATAATTTTAATATCTTGCAAGGAGAGCAAAAGTCGTGGGAGTTCGGCTTGATGCGACTTCGCATCGTATATTGAGATATTAGTCAGTGATTACGGATTGATATGTACGATGCGGATACGCATCGGGTGTGTGAGGCTGCTGTCTGGCCGAGGATTTTGTCCGCTCCGTCGGATAATAGCTGTGACAACTGCCTTTAATATAATGTGAAAATATTTTTTTGGGGCTTGCGGCCCTGATGCGTTAACGCATCAAGACAGCCGCTGCCCGCCCAAGCCGTACTTGGCCAGCTTGCGTACGATGGTGGACTGGTTCACGCCCAGGTGGTCGGCCATCTGCCGGGTGTTGGGGAACATGGCCTTGGCCTTGAGCAGCATTTCACGCTCCAGCCGGGCCACGGCGTCGGCCAGGGAGTCGGGATGGTCCGAGGCGGGCATGGAGGGCGCGCCGGACGGGCGGCCCGTGCAGTGGCGCAGGTAGCCCGAGATGTCGTCCTGCTCGCTCATGACCACGGCCTTGCGGATCAGCGAGCGCAGCTCGCGCACGTTGCCCGGGAAGGGGTGCTTCTGCAGCAGGTCCAGGGCCTCGCTGCTGAGAAAGCGGTTGGTCTTGAACTTCTTGTTGTACGTCTCCAGCAGGGTGCGGCCCAGCTCGAAGATGTCCTCTTCCCGGTCCCTCAGCGGCGGGATGTGCAGGCTGAAGGTGTCGAGCCGGTAGTAGAGGTCCTGGCGGAATTCCTTCCTGCGCGCCAGGGCCTTCAGATCCTTGTTGGTGGCGAAGACCAGGGTGCAGCGGATGGTCTCCACCTTGGTGGCGCCGATGGGCATGAACTCGCCCTGGTCCAGGCAGGTCAAGAGCTTGGCCTGGAGGGCCAGGGGCAGCTCGCCGATCTCGTCCAGGAACAGGGTGCCGTCCTGGGCCAGTTGCAGCAGGCCCAGGCGGCCGCCCTTGCGCGCCCCGGTGAACGCGCCCTCCTCGTACCCGAACAGCTCTGCCTCGAACAGGCTCTCGGGCAGGGCGGCGCAGTTGATGCTCAGGAAGGGCTTGTCGCGGCGCTGGCTGTTGTTGTGCAGGAAGGCGGCCAGCATGCCCTTGCCCACGCCGGATTCGCCCGAGATCAGGATGTTGGTCACGTCGAGCTGGGCCAGCTTCAGGGCCGCGGCCAGGACCTGGCGCATGCTTTTGCTCTCGGCCACGATGCCGCGCCCGGCCAGCTCCACCACCATCAGGCTCTTGAGCTCGTTGCGCACGGACTCCTGGCTCTGCTTGGCGATGGCCAGGTCGCGGCGCAGGTTGTTCAGCTCGGTCAGGTCGCGCTCGTTGACCACGATCAGGGCCAGGCGGCCGGAGTCGTCGAACACGGGCGTGCCCGTGGCCAGTATCTGGCGGTCGGTCTTTTTGATGTGCTGGATCAGGCTGATCTGGCGTTTGTGCTCCATGACCTCCAGGGTCACGGCCTGGTCCACCCCGCCGCGGGCCACGATGTCCTTGACGTTCTTGCCGATGAGCTCCTCGCCCAGGAGCCCGTTGAGCTCCAGGGAGGCCCGGTTGACGTTGGTGATGACGCCCTGGCCGTCCGTGACCCAGATGCCGTCGCTGGAGGACTCGAACACGGCCTGCTGCTGCTTGGAGAGCTTCTGGTAGGCGTCCAGCTTGGAGGCCACCTCCTCGAACCGCTCGGGCCGCTGCAGGCTGACCACCGCGCCCTGGAGCTTGTTGTCGACCATGAGCGGCGTGATCTCGAAGAACAGCTCCTTGCCCTTGTCCACCACGCGGCCGCGCCCGTTCTTGAAGTCGTCGGACTGCATGGCCTTCATGGCCATGGGCGTGGCGATGGGCAGGATCAGGTCGGCGGGCTTGCCCATGCAGGAGCTGAACTCCCGGCCCCGGTGGTGGAGGAAGTCCCTGGCCGGCCGGTTCAGGTACAGGACGTTTCCTTTGGTATCCATGGCCACGACGGCGTAGCTCACGGCGTCGAAGATGTGAGAAGCATGATCATCGATCATATATATTAGGTACGTGCCCCGGCCGGGCGCGTCAAATTGGGGCGGGGGAACAAGGAAGAGGATTGGGAAATATCACCTGGCCGTTACAGGCCTGCCGGACGGGCATTGTCTTGAATAACAAGACTATTTTTCACAAACCCTTAGTTTTTGTTTTATTTTAACCAACTGAATGCATTAAGTATTATTTAAGAGACTCTGCGAACAGCTTGTCTTGTAAAATCAGAACATTGTATACCTCAGTAGTTTCTTCGTCTTTATCTTGTCTTAATGTTTGGCATTTTCGTATGGCGTCCCGGGACGCGGACACGGTTCGGACCCCGCGGCCAGTCAAAGCACCGGTCTATTTTTATTAGAATGTTATTTGGGCGTTTTTCCTATCGTGTTATTATTTAAGTATTTTTAAGTACGGAAAACATGGTATGCCTCTTGCTTTGCGTAAGCGGATTCAACTTATCAGGAGACTACTACCATGCCCGTGCTGCGCCGCTTGCTCGTCTGTGCCCTGCTGCTGCTCCCCCTGCTGGCCTCCAACCCGCTCAAAGCCCAAGCCGACGACCTGTATTGGGGGCCGAACGTCTTCGGTTACGCGCCAAGCTTTGATTGGGCCACCATCGATGACTTCGAGGCCTCCTTCGGATCCCTGTGGATGGATGGCCTCACTCTGATGCTGGACAGCGTTCCGATCCTCAGTTGGAGCTCCAGCGGGTTCATTTACCCGCATTTCGCGGGATTGCCCAACTCGTCGCCGTTTCAGAGCAACTGGTACGGCATCCCTTCGTCAGTCACCCCATTTGTCTATGATTTTATCTACGACGTTACGTTCGTGGAAGACGGAGAGGGAAACCTCGTTCCGAACTTTGAGTGGAACCTGGACAAGAGCATCCCCTTCAAGACCCCCCAGGATGGAGACAACTTATACATTTATTTCGGCATACCGGACACGGACGACCTCGGCCAGGCCATTGTCAGGGCCATCGACGCCGACACCGGCGATGTGACCGACTCCTTTGAGGCGGACAATTCCGACCTGAGCGAATTCGACGTCAAGGTCGACCTGGGCAAGGACAACTACCAGCCCTGGTTCAACGACATCACCGTCGGCACCGACCTGGCCAACCTGATCTTCCAGAGCACCGGGCGGCTGGAATTCAAGGGCAAGGCGAGGTTCGAGCAGGGGGACATCCTGTTCCAGGGCGGCGAACTGGTCGGTTCGGAGACCGGGAAGACGCAGCGTACGGGCGTGGTGATCAACAACACCCACTTGGCCGCCGAATCGGGCAGCTCCCTTATCGACGTTCTGGCGTTCTACAACAACGGCGGCCAGATCAACGTGGACGCGCCGCTGGATATCTTCGCCGCCAACATTGAAAACGACTCGCAGATCATCGTCACCGACGCCCTGACCCTGGGCACCTACGGCCAGCCCCTGCACGCCGATTACTATGCGGGCAGCGGGTGGGAGGGCCTCGCCTACGGCAATGTGCACAACACCGGCAACATCAATATTCTGGGCGGCAGCCTGGCCGTGCACAACGACATGCTCTTCTACGGCGAGGGCGGCCAGATCTATCTGGAAGACGGGCAGATCACGGCTTCCGACGAGGCCCTGGGGTCGACCCTGATCAACGAACAGACCATTGCCGGCTACGGCACCATCGGCGGCAACGGCCTGGTCCTGGCCAACGCCGGCCTCGTGACCACGCAGGGCGGCACGATGAAGTTCAACAACGTGGAGGTGCAGAACCAGGGCGGCACGATCGAGGTCCAGAACGGCGGTACGCTGGTGATCGAGTCGAGCCGGGTCGCCCAGGGCACTGTGATCAACGACGGCAGTATCCTCAGGAGCAACGCCGCCACGCTGCACAATGTGAATCTGATTGGGGATATGACGGTTTCCCCTACGCTGACTCTGGAAGACGCGCTCAACTTCGACGGCACCATCGACCTGTCTTCCACCTCCAGCACGCCTCGGAAAATCCTGCTCGGCACCGACACCGTGGTTTTGACCGGCGGTGGCACCATTCGTCTTGCCGAGAACGGCAGCTACAGCAGATCAATCATCCAGCTGTTGGATGGACAGACCCTGGACCTGGTGGGCGCCACCATCAAAACCCCGGTCGGCTACGACAACTATCTCGGCTATGGCGCGGGCACGGTGCTGAACAAGGGCACCCTGCTGGCCGACGGCGGCTCCTTCCAAATCAACCCCCAGACCCTGGTCAACGATGGAGAAATTCTGTCCACCAGTGGCACCCTCTACCTCCAGGACATCGAGACCCTGACCCACCGCGGGACCATGGTCTCCCAGGACAAAATCCAGATAGACAACGTCGGAGGGCTGGAAAACCAGACCACGATCCTGGCCGATGGCGGCGAGGTTTCGATCTCCAACAGCGAGATCCAGAACGCCGCAGGCGTGCTCAAGGCCCAGAATGGCGGCGAGCTGGTCCTTAATTCGAGCCGGATCGACCAGGGCGCCATCATCAACAACGGCAGTATCCTCAGGAGCAACGCCGCCACGCTGCACAATGTGAATCTGATTGGGGATATGACGGTTTCCCCCACGCTGACTCTGGAAGACGCGCTCAACTTCGACGGCACCATCGACCTGTCTTCCACCTCCAGCACGCCTCGGAAAATCCTGCTCGGCACCGACACCGTGGTTTTGACCGGCGGTGGCACCATTCGTCTTGCCGAGAACGGCAGCTACAGCAGATCAATCATCCAGCTGTTGGATGGACAGACCCTGGACCTGGTGGGCGCCACCATCAAAACCCCGGTCGGCTACGACAACTATCTCGGCTATGGCGCGGGCACGGTGCTGAACAAGGCCACCCTGCTGGCCGACGGCGGCTCCTTCCAAATCAACCCCCAGACCTTGGTCAACGATGGAGAAATTCTGTCCACCAGTGGCACCCTCTACCTCCAGGACATTTTCACCTTGACCCATCGCGGGACCATGGTCTCCCAGGACAAGATCCAGATCGACAACGTCGGGAGGTTGGAAAACCAGACCACGATCCTGGCCGACGGCGGCACTGTTTCGATCTCCAACAGCGAGATCAAGAATTCCTCGGGCGTGCTCAAGGCCCAGAATGGCGGCGAGCTGGTCCTTAATTCGAGCCGGATCGACCAGGGCACCGTGATCAACGACGGCAGTACCCTCAGGAGCAACGGCGCCACGCTGCACAATGTGAATCTGATTGGGGATATGACGGTTTCCCCCACGCTGACTCTGGAAGACGCGCTCAACTTCGACGGCACCATCGACCTGTCTTCCACCTCCAGCACACCTCGGAAAATCCTGCTCGGCACCGACACCGTGGTTTTGACCGGCGGTGGCACCATTCGTCTTGCCGAGAACGGCAGCTACAGCAGATCAATCATCCAGCTGTTGGATGGACAGACCCTGGACCTGGTGGGCGCCACCATCAAAACCCCGGTCGGCTACGACAACTATCTCGGCTATGGCGCGGGCACGGTGCTGAACAAGGGCACCCTGCTGGCCGACGGCGGCTCCTTCCAAATCAACCCCCAGACCCTGGTCAACGATGGAGAAATCCTGTCCACCAGTGGCACCCTCTACCTCCAGGACATCGAGACCCTGACCCACCGCGGGACCATGGTCTCCCAGGACAAAATCCAGATAGACAACGTCGGAGGGCTGGAAAACCAGACCACGATCCTGGCCGATGGCGGCGAGGTTTCGATCTCCAACAGCGAGATCCAGAACGCCGCAGGCGTGCTCAAGGCCCAGAATGGCGGCGAGCTGGTCCTTAATTCGAGCCGGATCGACCAGGGCGCCATCATCAACGACGGCAGTACCCTCAGGAGCAACGCCGCCACGCTGCACAATGTGAATCTGATTGGGGATATGACGGTTTCCCCTACGCTGACTCTGGAAGACGCGCTCAACTTCGACGGCACCATCGACCTGTCTTCCACCTCCAGCACGCCTCGGAAAATCCTGCTCGGCACCGACACCGTGGTTTTGACCGGCGGTGGCACCATTCGTCTTGCCGAGAACGGCAGCTACAGCAGATCAATCATCCAGCTGTTGGATGGACAGACCCTGGACCTGGTGGGCGCCACCATCAAAACCCCGGTCGGCTACGACAACTATCTCGGCTATGGCGCGGGCACGGTGCTGAACAAGGGCACCCTGCTGGCCGACGGCGGCTCCTTCCAAATCAACCCCCAGACCCTGGTCAACGATGGAGAAATCCTGTCCACCAGTGGCACCCTCTACCTCCAGGACATCGAGACCCTGACCCACCGCGGGACCATGGTCTCCCAGGACAAAATCCAGATAGACAACGTCGGAGGGCTGGAAAACCAGACCACGATCCTGGCCGATGGCGGCGAGGTTTCGATCTCCAACAGCGAGATCAAGAATTCCTCGGGCGTGCTCAAGGCCCAGAATGGCGGCGAGCTGGTCCTTAATTCGAGCCGGATCGACCAGGGCGCCATCATCAACAACGGCAGTATCCTCAGGAGCAACGCCGCCACGCTGCACAATGTGAATCTGATTGGGGATATGACGGTTTCCCCCACGCTGACTCTGGAAGACGCGCTCAACTTCGACGGCACCATCGACCTGTCTTCCACCTCCAGCACGCCTCGGAAAATCCTGCTCGGCACCGACACCGTGGTTTTGACCGGCGGTGGCACCATTCGTCTTGCCGAGAACGGCAGCTACAGCAGATCAATCATCCAGCTGTTGGATGGACAGACCCTGGACCTGGTGGGCGCCACCATCAAAACCCCGGTCGGCTACGACAACTATCTCGGCTATGGCGCGGGCACGGTGCTGAACAAGGGCACCCTGCTGGCCGACGGCGGCTCCTTCCAAATCAACCCCCAGACCCTGATCAACGACGGGGAAATCCTGTCCACCGGCGGGGACCTCTACCTTCAGGACATGGACACCCTGACAAACCGCGGGACCATGGCTTCCCAGAAGAAAATCCAGATCAGCGACGTTGGAACGTTCGACAGCCAGGGCCTGGTGTCCGTGGCCACGGGAGGCCGCATCAATCTGTCGTCCCTTGCCAACGGCTTCCTGAACTCCGGCAACCTGGAGATCGCGTCCGCGGTCATGTTCAGCATGGATGGCTCCGCCTTTGCCAACCACGGCGGCGTGGACATCCAACAGGGCGGCTCGTTCACCAAGTCCGGCGCCTATGACCAGTATGCGGGCGCCACGGTGGTCAACGGCATCCTCACCGTTCCGACCATGAACGTGTACGGCGGCAGCGTGTCCGGTTCCGGCACCATCATCGGCGACGTGGAGCTATACGGCACGGTCAGCCCCGGCAACTCGCCCGGCGTGTTGAACATCGACGGCGACCTGAACGCCTACGCGGGCTCCGTGTTCCAGTTCGAGGTGGCCGGGTACGCGCTGTTCGACTCCATCAACATCACCGGCAGCCTGAACCTGCTGGGAGCGACCACTCTGGAGATTTGGTTCCTGGACGGCTTCCTGCCCCAGGCCGGGGACGTGTTCAACCTGTTCGGCTCCGCGGGCATTCAGGGAGACCTGAGCCTCCTGACGATCTCCTTTGTCGGTCCGTGGAAATACGACGCGGAACTGGGTTCCACGGGTGGTGACATCATGCTGGCCCTGGTGTCCGGGCCGCATCCGACCCCCATACCGGGCGCGATCTGGCTGCTCGGCACGGGCCTGGTCGGCCTGATCGGGCTGCGGAAACGGTTTCGGGGCTAGCTCTGAAGCAGGGCCACCAGGCCGACGACCTCCTGTCCGGCCTCCAGGCGCAGGTATCCCTGGTCCAGCCGGAGCACGGACAGCCCGGCCGAGGCCGCGGCCTCGCGGACGTGGTCGGGGTGGTGGGCGTACCGGCCGCTGTCCGTGAGCCGGAAGGGGTGGCGGTCGCCGCGCTCCGTGGTGAACGCGAACCAGCCCCCGGGGTTGAGCCGCTCCGCCACCAATCGGGCCACCTGGCCGAGGTCGCCGAAATACGTCAGGCAGTCGCAGGACGCCACCAGGTCGAAACGTTCGTGCCCGAGGCCGAGCCAGCCGGTGATCTCCGCCACCTCCAGGTCGTCGTACACGCCGCGTTCCCTGGCCTTGTCCAGCATGCCCGGTGAAAGGTCGATGCCCACCAGCCGCGCGGCCCGGTGCCGCAGGACCTCTCCGGACAGGCCCGTGCCGCAGCCCAGGTCCAGGACGGTCAGATCGCGGGCGCCGTTGGTGGCGGCGTCCAGCAGTTCGCCGAGGCGCTGGGGAGCCTGGTAGTCCAGGCGGTTGAGCAGCTTGTCGTCAAAGCTTGTGGCAAAGCCGTCGAAGAGTTTCCGCACGCAGTTGTCCGAGCAGCGCGGCGGCGGAGTTTCGTCCCGCAGGGCGATGAGTTGGTGCTCGATGGCGGCGTCGCCGGGCGCGCATTGGAGGTAGCGGGCGTAGGCCTCGGCGGCATCGTCGCGGCGGCCGCTGCGCAGGGCCACGAGGCCCAGGGCGTACCAGTTGGCCGCGTCCTCGGGAAAGGCCTCGGCGTAGCGCCTGCGGCAGAGCCGGGCGGCTTCGTATTCGCCGTGCTCATGGAGGCGGTCGGCGAATGTCGGGAGTTCGTCGTCGGGAATCACGTTGGGCGGCGTGTCGCCCCAGACCAGCAACCCCTGCTCCACGGCCTGCTCGATCCAGCGCTCGATCTCGTCGGCTTGGCCTTGGGGCAGCAGTCCCCCGGCCAGGGCGACGATGTCCTCCACCCGGCGCTTGCCGTCGCACAGCTCCACGATGAGCGCACCCAGGGGGTTGAGACGATGCAGGCGCTTGCCCGCCTCGTCAAAGCCGATGTAGCCGTCCTCGACGGCCGCGAACGTTATCCGGGGCGATACGATGGGTATGGGCATGTCGGAGGTCTCGTGACCGACACACTCCCTTTACTTGGCCTTGTGGTACAGATTCGGATCGATCTTGATATCCGGAGCGGTCGGATTCGACTCGACCTTCACATCGTCGATTTTTATGTCCGGAGCGGTCCGGTCCGTGATGTTCTCCGTCTTCGTAATGGTCGGCAGCTTGGAAACGTTCTTCGTATCCCTGAGGTTCCCTTCCACCTTCAGGGCCCAGGCCTCGCCCGTCACGGTGGTCGTCAGGACCGGCACGGCCACGGCCGCCGTGACCAGAAGCTTCTTGAGGAAGTCGCGGCGATCGGCGTTCACGCCGTCAAGGGCCTGTTCCAAGGGCTTCGTGTCGTTCATGAAAGTCTCCAGCGTTTTCGTCGTACGCAACATCTCTTAATAAATATAAATTAGCCAAGCCCTGTCAGGCCGTCAAGCTCTGAATGGGGGCGGGAGGAGCCGCTTCATCCATGGGTGATGTCCGCTACGCTGTCAACGGAGCCCTCCCGCCTGACTTCGGTCTTGCCGGTGAAGAACTCCACGATTTCGTCGTAGTCATTGCGGATTTGCTCATCGAGGCGTTCACCCTTGAAAAGCCGGTAGCAGCGACACAGGACGCTGTATCCGGTCCCGGCATGCCCCAGGAGGGGCATGCTTCCGGCCACGCCCGCCCCGGACGCGATCACGCCCGGCAGGGCGGCGCATCCCGAAAGCAGACCCAAAAGCATGAGTACGCCGAGAATTTTCATTGCGTTATCCTCTGTCGGTAATCCAGAGAAAACACGCTACCGATTCTCCGAGCGAACGTATTTGGAGCGGGAGCAGGTGGCGCCGATGGGCAGAGCGCGGATCAGGCCGAGGGTGAGGTTGCCGATCGTTATACACACAATTCGGCTTGTGTGAAATGTTGATTGCAGCAGGGGCCGGGTGGAAACAGGCTGGAAACGAAAAGGCGGTCACGACCATCTCAGTCGTAACCGCCTGTTTTTCTTGGTAGCGGTGACAGGATGTGAACCCGTGACCTTCGGATCAGGCTCCTAGGGCTTCCGGAATGTGACCCGGACGCTCAATCCGCTGGCTTGGCGGGTGTCGGCCCAGTCCAGTTCCACCGTGGCGTCCATTTTGTCGCAAAGGGTACGCACGATGGACAGCCCGAGGCCCGAGCCGGTCTCCTGGCTGCCCAGGATTCGGTAGAAGGGCTCAAAGACGCGTTCCCGCTCCGCCTCGGGAATGCCCGGTCCGGTATCGTCCACCTGCATGACCACGAATTTCCGATCCTCCCGGACGGACAGGTCGATGCGGCCCCCGGGCGGGGTGAAGCGGATGGCGTTGCCCACCAGATTGCCGACAAGGATGGACAGATCGTCGGGTTCGGCCAGTACCGTGCGGTCATCCTGGTCCAGTACGCCCAGGTCGATGCCTTTTGCCTCGGCCAGGGGCATGAAATCTTCCAGTACCCGTCGGAATACGGTCTGAAGGGACACCGGTGCCCGTTTCTCTTGAGCCGCGTCATTGGCCCGGGCCAGGGCCAGCAACTGCCCCACCAGATTCTCGGCGCGTTGTATCCCCTTGCGCATGTCCGCCAGCCGCTGCCGGGCGTCCCCGGACATTTCCGAACTCTCCAGGCTCTCTGCCTGCAGGGACAGGGCGGTGAGGGGGGTGCGCAACTCGTGGGCAGCATCGGCCACGAAGCGCCGCTGCAGGGCCAGGGACGCGGCTACCCTCGCCATGAGGTTGTTGATGGAGGACACGAAGGGTTGGATCTCTTCGGGGAGGCCGGTTTGCGGTACGGGACCCAGGTCCTTCTCCGAACGTTGCTCCACCTGGCCCGCCGCACGTTTCAGGGGACGAAACATGCCGCGCACCAGGCCGCCCACGAGGAACATGAGAATCGGCGGGAGGACCAGGAAGGGCAGGAGCGTACGCAGGGCGCTGTCCAGGGCGGTTTCGTTGCGTACATCGGTCTGCTGGGCCACGGCGATGCGCCCACCATTCGGCCGGGTACCGGCGAAGACCCTCCAGCCTTCGTCCTCCAGGGCCAGGGTGTGCATGCCGTCGGGCAGGTCGAACGGCAGCCCGCTCAATACGGCCGCGGACAGCCCTCGCCAGCCGTCCGGGGATAATGTCAGGACCACCAATGCCGTCTCGGCCTCTTCCTCGGTATCGTCCTTCGCGTCCTGGCCCGGCCGGGCCGGAATGATTTGATCCGGGCCCTGGCCTTGGACTAGGGCGGCCGTCTGCCGCAACAGGTCGTCCTGCAATTCCATGGCTTCCCGGTAGGCCGTGAAGAAGGAAAAGGCCCCGGCAGCCAGGGCGACAAGCACCACGGCCAGGGAGAGCCAGGTGGACAGGCGTACCTGTAGGGAGCGCATCAATCCTCCCGCCTTTTTCCCGGGACCATCCAGCCCGCCCCGCGTACGTTTTTGATGGCCTCGGGGCCGAGCTTCTTGCGCAGGGAATGGATAAGGAAGTCCACGGCGCTGCTCTCCACTTCCTGTCCCCAGCCATAGATGCGTTCCTCCAGTTCGCCACGCGACAGGATGGCCCCGGGCCTCGCGATCAGGGCCTGGAGCAAGGAGTACTCCCGGGCGGACAGAAGGGTTGCCTTGTTGTCCACGGACGCTTCATGGGTGGCCGGGTCCAGGGTGATCCGGCCGTTGGACAGAAGTGGACCGGCAGCGCCTCCCCGGCGGCGGGTGATGGCGCGCATGCGGGCCAGCAACTCGGACATGGCGAAGGGCTTGACCACATAGTCGTCGGCCCCGCCGTCCAGGCCGGAAAGGCGGTCCTCCAGGGCGTCCCTGGCGGTGATGATCAGCACCGGCACCGGGTCTTCGTCTTTGCGAAGGACACGCAGGACCTCCAGTCCGTCCTTGCCGGGCAGGCCCAGGTCCAGCAGCACGATGCCGTAGCGGACGTTCCGGATCGCCTCCAGGGCCATGATTCCGTCACGCACCCGGTCCACGGCATAGGCCGCCTCCTTGAGCGCCTGTTCCATGGCCGCGCCGATCATTTCATCGTCTTCAACGAGCAGCACCCGCATTTCGTGCTCCAGGCCTCCTCCCTGCCCATGGCAGGGAGCGTTTCGGACAGGCTCCCGGGAGGCCGGTCCCCCCGGGAGCCACGCGCATGTCCCGTCAGGTCCGGGACTCCCGTACGAACGGACGGGTTACCTGATTCGGTTCACGCCGCCGTCCAGCCTCCGCTCCCGGATGCTCAAGTATGACACCAGCAGCAGGATGGTGGCAAGGAAGGTCGCGCTTGTGCCCACGGTTCCCAGGCCCAGCCCGCCCGCGCTCACCGGCTGCGAGAGCAGGTCGCCGCAGGAGGCGCCGAAGGGCCGGGTCAGCACGTAGGCCGTCCAGAAGGAAAGGATCGGATTCAGATCGAAGAAGAAGTACGCGATGGTGACCATGGCGATGAGCATGCCGAAGCCCAGGCCGGAGATGCCGTAGCCGAGCCCCAGGCCCTCGGCGGCCAGGTCGCCGGCGGCGGTTCCCAGTGCGAAGGTGAACAGAATGGCGGCCCAATAAAACAGCTCGCGCCGCGTAGTGAAGATGGTGTGGATGGAAAGGGTCTTCTCGCTGGCGTACCAGGCCGCGAAGGTGGCCAGAAGGGCCGCGCTGAAAACGATGGTGGTCGTTTCCAGGGATACGCCCAGGTTGTCCACCAGGTTGTCCGTGACCAGGGTGCCGAATACGCTGATCAGCACCACCGTGAGCCAGTACATCCAGGGAACGTAGCGCTTGGCGCGGAGTTGGATGGCCATGGAGGCCAGGAGCAGTCCGCCCATGATCATGGAGGTGCCGGTCAGCCCCATGTGGAAATTGAAGATAAGGAAGTCCGCGGCGGTCTCGCCTACGGTGGTGGCCATGATCTTGATGATCCAGAAAGCCAGGGTCACTTCCGGTACCTTGTTCAGCATTGCGGTTGTTTTCTGGGCCATTGCCTCGTTCATGGTGCATCCTCCTGGGTTCGCCCCTGGGCCCCCGGGACAGGGAAGGCTGTCCCGGAGGCCGGGGCCGCGCCGGACGGCGCATGTGGGGAAGGGGTGGGAATCGCCCCCGTGGTTGGCGTCGGGAAGGCGACGAGGCTAGTCGTCATCCTCCTCGTGCTCCTCGCGTCCGCCGTCATGGTCATCGTCCTCATGGTCCGCCTTGTCCTGGTCCGAGGAGAGGACCGAGCCCTTGGCGGCATCCACGCGCACGTCGTAGACCGCGTCGGCGGCCACCACTTCCACCTCGTACACGCCGCCGGACTTCTCCAATTCGAATTCGGCGCGCGAGGCCTTGCCGTGGGCCGCTCCCTCGGCGATCTTGACCGCCTCCTCGAGGGTGACCTTTGCCGAGGCCGAGGCCAGGGCGTCGTTCTCCTGCTTCTGGGCGGCATGGACCGCAGGGGCGAGAACGCCCAGGGCCGCGACGACGACTGCGATACGGATCAAACCTGTCATGTTGGTAACCTCCTGTTGGTTGATTGCTGACAGTGCATGGGAGGCACCCTAGACAGGCAGATTTAGCTGACATTGAGGAGGTGGAGAAAATCGAAAAAAAAGCCCCGCCATTTTTAGGCGGGGCATGGAGCGGGGCAAACGGGGAAACGAAAAAGCCGGTTGCACCATTTCGATGCAACCGGCTGCTTTCCTTGGTAGCGGGGACAGGATTTGAACCTGTGACCTTCGGGTTATGAGCCCGACGAGCTACCGAACTGCTCCACCCCGCGACATGGAAGTGGAAGATGTAGTCATGATGGACGGGGTTGTCAACCGGTATTTACTTCGGCCCGAAAGTTCCGTATCCCTTGCCCGACATGACGAAAACGCCCGATATTTCCGTTGTCGTGCCCGTTTTCAACGAGCAGGACAACATCCCGCCGCTCCTGGCGGAAATCCGCGCCGCCCTCGATCCGCTGCCCCAGGCCTGGGAGGTGGTGTTCGTGGACGACGGCTCCTCGGACGCCAGCCTGGACACCCTCAGGGGCCTGGCCCAGGACAATCCCGAGTTGGTCTTCCTGTCGTTTGCCGAGAACCGCGGCCAGTCCGCGGCCTTTTGCGCCGGGTTCGACGCGGCCCGGGCTCCGCTCATCGTGACCATGGACGGCGACCTGCAGAACGACCCGGCCGACATCCCGGCCCTGCTGGAGCGGCTCGGCCAGGGCGCGGACATGGTCATCGGCTTCCGGGCCAAGCGCAAGGACACCTTTACCAAGCGCATCTCCTCCAAGGTCGCCAACAAGGTCCGGCGCTGGTTCACCAAGGACGGCGTGCGCGACACGGGCTGCTCCCTCAAGCTCATGCGCCGCGACCTGCTCATGACCCTGCCGCGCTTCCGGAACATGCACCGCTTCCTGCCCGCGCTCATGCAGGCCCAGGGCGCGAAGGTGGCCGAGACCCCGGTCAACCACCGGCCCCGGCACCAGGGCGTGTCCAAGTACGGCACCTGGGACCGGCTCAAGGCCGGGATCTGGGACCTGATCGGCGTACGCTGGCTTTTGGGCCGCACCTTCCGTTTTGAAATCAAAGAGTCCAACCGAGACCAATAGCATGGCTCTTCCCGAACATTGGTGGCTCCTGGTCCAGGCCGTGCTGGGCCAGGCCGCGTTCTTCGCCCGCATGGCCCTGGCCATGCGCCGTAGCGAGGCCGTTCCGGCCTGGGCCATCGTCTGCCTGGCCTTGGGCGCGGGCTGCGGCCTGGTCTACGGTTGGCTGCTCCGCGACGCCGTACTGGCGGCCGGGCAGGCGGGCATCCTGCTTCTGGCCTGGGTAGGCCGCAATACCAACAATCATTGATTCCCGCGCTCGCGGCGGGCCGGCAAGGTTTCCCGAGCTGCGTTCCCGGGGCGGCCGGGGCTCTCGTACGCTGTTGCAACGGGACCTGAGAAAATTTTTTTTCTGTAAAATTATGCCCAACAGGGCATAATAAGGAAGCAACTCAAAGTATAAAAAGGAGTATTGTTGCAAAATGTATTGTAATGATGTGTAACATGAATAAAATAATTGTGCTTTTATTGACATAAAATAATGAGAAGGGCTAAAAAGTACGCCACGATGTCTTAGTCCGTTTGGTGCCAAATTCGAATTAAGGAGTATTGCATGTCCAAGCTTCTTTCCGTACTTTTCGCCGTCATGATGTTGAGCGCCATGCCCATGACCGCTTCTGCCGGGTCTTCCGACAAACTGACCATTTTCCATGCCGGGAGCCTGTCCGTGCCTCTGGAGCAGATGGAGCAGGTCTTTGAGGCGGCCCATCCCGGCCTGGACGTCCAGCGCGAGGGCGGCGGGTCCACCAAGATGGCCCGCATGATTTCCGAGCTGGGCAAGCCGTGCGACATCATGGCCTCGGCCGACTACGTGGTCATCGACAAGAACCTGGTGCCCAAGTTCACGGACATCAACATCCGCTTCGCCACCAACCAGATGGTCCTGTGCTACACCGACCAGAGCAAGTTCGCCTCCGAGATCAGCGCGGACAACTGGTACGAGATCCTGGGCCGCGACGGCGTGGAGTGGGGCCACAGCGACCCCAACCTCGACCCCTGCGGCTACCGCTCCCTCATGGTCCTGCAACTGGCCGAGGCCTTCTACCAGAAGCCCGGCCTGTATCAGGACCTGCTGGCCGCGCGTGACGAGAAGAACGTCCGGCCCAAGTCCGTGGAGCTCATCGCCCTGCTGCAGAGCGGGCACATGGACTACGCCTGGGAGTACCTGTCCGTGGCCGTGCAGCACGGGCTCAAGTACGTGACCCTGGATTCGCACATCAACCTGTCCGACTACAGCCTGGACGACTTCTACTCCCAGGCCAAGGTTGAGGTCAGCGGCAAGGAGCCCGGGCAGACCATCACCCGCACGGGCGCGTCCATCACCTACGGCGTGACCCTGCTCAAGGACGCCCCCAACATGGGTGCGGCCGTGGACTTCCTGGCCTACCTGCTGGACCCCGAGGGCGGCCTGAAGATCCTCAAGGACCAGGGCCAGCCGCCGTTCATCCCGGCCCGCGTCTCCTCGCAGGAGATGTACGACGCCCTGCCGGACGCGCTCAAGCCTCTGGTGGAAGTCAAGAACTGACGTGACACGGGCGGGGGAGGTCCGCCTCCCTCGCCGTTTCAAAGGGAAATCCGTTGCCTGTCGCCCGAAGACTTGTCCCGCGCGGCCTGGTTGCCGGCCTGGCCGTGTCCGCCGGGATCGTGGTCCTGGCCTTCATCGTCCTGCCCCTGTTGCAGATGGTCACCGGCCCGACCCCGGCCGCCCTGTGGGAGACCATCCGGGACCCGGACGTGCTGGACAGCATCCTGCTGTCCGTGGGCACCTCCGGCGGGGCCGCCCTCATCTGCCTGGTCCTGGGCACGCCCCTGGCCTATCTGCTGGCCCGGCGCGAGTTTCGGGGCAAGCGGCTGGTGGAGAGCATCATCGACCTGCCCATCATGATCCCCCACCCCGTGGTGGGCATCGCCCTGCTGAGCCTGGCCGGGCGCGGGCACGTCATCGGCGACGCGCTCCAGGCTTTGGGCGTGCAGGTCATGGGCACGGTGACGGGTATCGTGGCCGTGTGCACGTACGTGGCCCTGCCGTTCTATTTGAACACGGCCAAGGCCGGGTTCGAGAGCGTGCCCGAGCGCTCGGAAAAGGTGTCGCGCAGCCTGGGGGCCTCGCCCGGAGCCACCTTCTTCCGGGTCACCCTGCCCCTGGCCTGGCGGCACATGCTGGCCGGGACCATCATGGCCGCGGGCCGGGCCGTGAGCGAGTTCGGGGCCGTGGTCATCGTGGCCTACCACCCGCGCATCGCCCCGGTGCTCATGTACGAGCGGTTCACCGCCTACGGGCTCAAGTATTCCCAGCCTGTGGCCGTGTGGCTGATCCTGGTCTGTTTGTTCCTGTTCCTGCTGCTCAGGCTGGTGTCCCGGCCGGGGAGGGCGGCCTCGTGATTCGCCTGGAGAATCTGGACATCCGCGTGCCCTCGTTCGCGGTGAAGGTGGACTCCCTGCGGTTGGAGCCGGGAACCTTCTTCTGCCTGCTCGGGCCCACGGGCTCGGGCAAGAGCCTGATCCTGGAGACCATCGCCGGGCTCATCCGGCCCGCGTCCGGCCGGGTGTCCCTGGACGGCCGGGACCAGACCCGCGAGCCGCCCGAGCGCCGCCGCCTGGGCATCGTGTACCAGGACAGCGCCCTGTTTCCGCACCTGACCGTGGAGCAAAACATCCGCTACGGCCTGCGCTACCATCCCGGAGCGCGGCAAGAGGCCGGGACCTTCCTGCCCCGGTTGGTCCAGGCCCTGGGCATCGACCACCTGCTGTCGCGGCGCGTGACCACCCTGTCCGGGGGCGAGAGCCAGCGCACGGCCCTGGCCCGGGCCCTGGCCATCCAGCCCAAGGTTCTGCTCCTGGACGAGCCCCTGTCCGCCCTGGACCCCAACTTCCGGGACGAGATGCGCCACCTGCTCAAGGCGGTGCACCGCGACCTGGGCCTGACCGTGTTCATGGTCACCCACGACTTTGCCGAGGCCTTTTTCCTGGCCGACCGGGTGGCCGTGCTGCACGACGGCGGGATGGAGCAGCAGGGCACCACCGAGGACGTGTTCCGGCGTCCGGCCACCGAGTTCGTGGCTCGGTTCACGGGCATGCGCAACGTGTATCCGGCCAGGGTGCGCGGCCGGTCCGTGGCCTTCTGCGGCCTGGAGGTTCCCTGGCCCGGGGAGCACGCGCCCAGCCACGTCGGGCTCAGGCCCGAGGACCTGGTGGTCCGCCGGACCGGATCGTTTCCGGACGCCTACCAGGTCGTGGAGGGGGAGCTGGCCGGAATCTCGCCCTCGGGCTTCCAGTACGAGGCCCGGGTGCGGTCCCACGGCTACGAGCTGGTGGGCATGCTGGACCGCCGCACCCTGCTGGAGTCGCGCCTGTCCCCCGGGGACAAGGTATTGGCCGGGTTCGACCCGGCGCTATTGCACGTCTTTGGCCGCCGCACGGGCTGACCCCTCCTGTCCCGCCTTGCGATTTCCGCCCGATTGGGTACAACCTGGGACGCCGGGCGGAATCACTCATGAGCGAACAGGAAAACAAGAACAACGCTTCCCTCAAGGGACTGGTCAAGGGGCTGGTCTTTCTGGCCACCCTGGCCCTGCTGGTGTGGCTGGCCCGGAAATCGGGCGTGGAGGACATGGTCCAGGACGCGGACTGGTTCCAGGACAAGGTCCTGGGCCACGGACCGACCAGCATCCTGGTCTTCGTGGGCTTCACCACCCTGTTCACAGGGGTGGGCCTGCCCCGGCAGTTGACCGGGTTCCTGGGCGGCATGGTCTTCGGCTGGTGGTGGGGGTCGGTGCTCTGCACCGTGGGCTACGGCCTGGGCTGCTGGCTGGCCTCGGGGTACGCCCGGGTCATGGGCCGGGAGTTCGTGGCCCGGCTGTTCGGCAAGCGGGTGGCCGGCATCGACGCCTTCCTGAGCAGGCAGCCCTTCAAGATGTCCCTGGCCGTGCGCCTCTTTCCCCTGGGCTCCAACCTGGCCACCAACCTGGCCGCCGGGGTGTCGTCCATCCCGCTGGTTCCGTTCGTGCTCGGGTCCAGCCTGGGCGCCTACCCGCAGAGCCTGGTCTTCTCCCTGTTCGGGGACGGCCTGAACGCCGAGTCCGACCTGGGCATGTACGTGTCCGTGGGCGTGAGCGTGGTCCTGCTGGTGGCCGCCACCTGGCTGGGCATGTCCCTGTACCGCAGGCACCGGGCCGAGCAGCGGGCGGATCAGTCTGAATAGAAGCGCGGCAGCCAGCGCCTGACCGCCTTTTCCAGCCACACCCTCCACACGATCCAGGCCAGCGCGGCGATCACCAGGCCGAACAGCCATCCGGCCAGCACGTCCGTTGGGTAGTGCTTGCCCAGGTAGACCCGGGAGAACCCGGTCAGCACGGGCAGGAGCGTCAGCCAGGGCCGCGCTCCGGGCCAGAGCAGCATGGCCAGCAGGGCCAGGCAGGCGGTGTTGGCCGCGTGGGCCGAAGGGTAGGAGGAGCCGTTGGTCTTGGTCTGGGTGAAGTCGGGCGGCCGCCTGGTCCAGTGCCCGTCCTCCATGTGCCAGGTCCCGGCGATGGCGTTGAGCGGCCGCACCCGGCTCACCGAGTCCTTGACCACGTTGGTGGTCAGGTCCGTGGCGCCCAGGGCCAGCAGCAGCAGGACGAAGAGCGCGATCTGCGACTTGCCCAGCTTCTTGACCAGGAAATAGAAGGCCACGGCCATGCCCACGGCCATGAGCAGCCGGGACGAGAGCAGGGGCATGAGGATGTTCAGGCCTTCGGAGTGCAGGTCCTGATTGATGAATATGAACAGGCGGGCGTCAAGGGCCGGGGTGTGGAAGTACATGAACGCTCCTGGGGCGCGACCATAGCCGGGAACCCGGCCCGGGGCAACAGGAATCGGCCCGCTCCTTGCCCGAACGGCCGCCATGGCCTAGGCTTCCCCAAAAAGGAGCCCCCATGCTGACCGGCATCCATATCCTGCTGACCTACACCTGCCTGTATGAGTGCGAGCACTGTTTTCTGTATTGCGGCCCGGGCTCGCCGGGCACCTTCTCCCTGGCCGACCTGGAGAACCTGCTGGACCAGGCCGCGGCCCTGGGCACGGTGCGCACGGTCTTTTTCGAGGGCGGCGAGGCCTTCCTGTTCTATCCACTGCTGGTGCGGGGTGTGGAGCTGGCCCGGGAGCGCGGTTTTCAGGCGGAGGCCCTGACCAACGCCTACTGGGCCGTGCATGCCGAGGACACCGGCCTGTGGCTCGAACCGCTCATCAGGGCCGGGCTGTCCGGCCTGGGCGTGAGCGACGACATTTACCACTACGACCAGGAGCGGCCCACTCCCGCGCGCGCGGCCTTGGACGGCGCGGCCCGGCTGGGCCTGGACGCCTCGGAGCTGCGCATCGAACCGCCCTCGGTGAAAGTGGACGAATCCCGGAACAAGGGTGAGCCCATCGTGGGCGGCGGGGTGCGCTTCCGGGGACGGGCCGCGGACGAGCTGGTCAAGGACCTGCCCCGGCGTGACTGGCGGGAGTTCACCGAGTGTCCGGACGAGGATTTGGAAAACCCCAAGCGGGTGCACGTGGACCCTTGGGGCGAGATGCACATCTGCCAGGGCGTTTCCATGGGCAACGTGTTCCGTGACGGGCTGGCCCGGGTCATGGAAACGTACCGGGCGGCCGACCATCCCATCTGCGGCCCGCTTCTGCGCTCCGGCCCGGCCGGATTGGTGGAGGAGTACGGCCTGTCCTGCAAGGGGCAATACGTGGACGCCTGCCACCTGTGCTTCCGCGCCCGCCAGGAGCTGCGCCAGCGCTATCCCGAGCATCTCTGCCCGGCCCAGGTGTACGGGCCTGGAGCGGAGGGCTAGTCTTCTTTTTTGCAGACCGTGACCAGCGGCTCGAAGCTTTTGGTCCGGTTCAAATAGCTGGTCAGCTCGCCGGTCTCCAGGTCGAAGTACCAGCCGTGCAGGGTGAGGAGGCCTTTGTCCACGCGCTCCTTGAGCCAGGGAAAGGTCATCAGGTTGTGGAGCGAGACCAGGACCGAGGCCTGCTCGCAGACCCGGGCCCGCACCTCGGGGTCGGCCCCGGCGTACTTGGTCATGGCCAGCTGCCGGGCCGGTTCCAGGATGTTCACCCATTCGCCCAGGAACTCGTCCTTGGGGTCCACGCCGTCCAGCAGGGCGCGCACGCCCCCGCACTGCCGGTGGCCGAGCACGATGACGTGCTCCACCTCCAGATGGCGCACCGCGTATTCGATGGCCGAGGACACGCCGTGGTAGCCCCAGCCGGGCTGGTAGGGCGGGGCGATGTTGGCGATGTTGCGGATGATGAACAGCTCGCCCAGGCCGGAGTCCGTGAGCAGGGCCGGGTCCACCCGGGAGTCGCAGCAGGCGATCATCAGCACCCGGGGGCTCTGGCCCTGGCGGAGCTGGTCCAGCAGGGCGCCGTCGTTGCACAGGCATTCTTTCTGGAAGCGCTTGAATCCGGCCAGGAATTTGGTCAGGTCGTGCATGTGGCCCCATACCAGCACCCGAGGCGGCAGGGCAAGCGGCTTGCCCGGGAACCGCTTTGCGGGTAGGTAAGCCCCCATGTCCCTACCCGCGTCCCAACCCGCGTCCCAACCCGCCGCCCGCATCGCCCTCATGCTGCCCCGGCTGTCCCGCTACGGCGGGGCCGAGGGGTTCGCCTGGCGGCTGGCCGAGGCCCTGGCCAAGGCCGGGCATCAGGTGGATTTCCTGTGCGCCCGGGCCGAGTCCGAGCCTCCCGCAGGCGTGCGGGTCATCGAGCTGGGCCGGGGCGGGCCGTTCAAGTGGCGCAAGGTGCTGTGCTTCGCCCGCCGCGCCGAGGCGGCCCGCAAAAAGGGCGGCTATGATCTTTCCATCGGCCTGGGCAAGTCGCTCAACCAGGACGTGCTGCGCATCGGCGGCGGGCCCCAGCCCGTGTTCTGGAACCTGTCGGCCCGGGCCTGGCCCGCCGGTTTGCCCCGGGCCTTCAAGATGCTGCGGCGCAGGCTGTCCCTGGCCAACTGGATCAGCGGCCGGATCGAGCGCGTCCAGGCCCGGAACACGCCGCTCATCGTGGCCAACTCGGACCACTCCCGCAAGTGGATGGCCCGGGCCCACCCCTTTCTTGACCCGGCGGCCATGCGGGTCATCTACAACCCGCCGGACCTGGACCGCTTCGCGCCCCTGCCGGACGGCGAGCGGGCAAGGCTGCGGGCCGAGGCCGGGATCAAGCCCGGCGAGATTGCGCTCCTCCTGGCCGGGACCAACTTCCGGCTCAAGGGCGTGGCCACGGCCATCCGCGCCCTGGCCCTGCTGCCCGAACGCTTCCGGCTCCTGGTGGCCGGGGAGCGGGGCACCGGCCGCTACCTGCGCCTGGCCCGGAGCCTGGGCGTGGGGGAGCGGGTGGCCTTCCTGGGCCGGGTGGAGGACATGCGTTCCTTTTATAATATGGGCGACGTCTTCGTGCTGCCCACCTTTTACGACGCCTGCTCCAACGCCCTGATGGAGGCCCTGGCCTGCGGGCTCAAGGCCGTGTCCGGCGCGGACAACGGCTCGGCGGCCTTTTTGCCGCCGGATCAGGTCCTGGCCGACCCGGCCGACCACCAGTCCCTGGCCGACATGGTCCTGGCCCTGGAAGCCGCGCCCGCGCCCGGCCCGTTCCAGTGGCCCGCGAACGTCCCGGCCGGGCTGACCGCCTGGGTGGCGTTGGTGGACGAACTACTCACAGCGAGAACCCGCACATGACCAACGACGACTTCAAGCGTTTTTTGAACGAGATTCCCTTTCATATTCACCTGGGCCTGCAAGTGGAGGAGGCCCGGGAGGGCTACGCCCGCTTGCGCCTGCCGTACCGGCCCGAATTCGTGGGCGACGCCCGGCGTCCGGCCCTGCACGGCGGCCTGCTGTCCACCCTGGTGGACACCTGCGGCGGCATCGCGGTCTGGGCCTCGGGCGACCCGCATGACAAGGTGGCCACCATCGACCTGCGCGTGGACTACTTGCGCCCGGCCCCGGCCAAGGACCTTATCGCCGAGGCCCAGGTAAGGCTGCTGGGCAACCGGGTGGGCAACGCGGCCGTGATCGTGCATGCGGCCGACGATCCCGATACCCCGTTGGTGGAAGGAAGGGGAGTCTACAACATTAGGAAGAGCTAGCGCGGCCCAATTTTTCAGCGATCCAGTCGGCCGCCTCGGCCAGGTCCCGGGCAATGAAGTCGGGCCGGCAGCGGTCCTTGTGCTCCGCGCCCTTGCCGGTCAGGACCAATATGCTTTGCGCGCCCACGTTCCGGGCCAGCTCCACGTCCGCGTCCTTGTCCCCGATGACGAAACAACGCTCCGGGTCCGTGCTCAATCCCAGGTCCGTTCGGGCCTGGTCAACCAGGCCGGTGGCCGGCTTGCGGCAGTTGCAGCCTTTTTCCGGGGCGTGCGGGCAGTGGTAGTACCCGGCCGGGCGCACCCCGTGCTCGTCCAGCAACTCGTCCAGCCGGTCCGTGACCAGGGCCACGTCCTCCTCGGTGAAGTAGCCCCGCCCCACGCCCGACTGGTTGGAGACCACCACCAGGACCGCGCCCAGCCCGGCCAGCGCGCGCAGCCCCTGAACCGCGCCATCCAGCAACTCCACCTCGTCCGGGTCGGCCAGGTAGTGCTTGTCCCTGATGATGGTGCCGTCGCGGTCCAGAAAGACCACGCATCGCCTGGGGGGGCGGTCCTCAGACTTCATCAGCTCTTTTCCAGGGCCTTGCGGAAATAGTCCAGGGTCCGCTTGAGCCCGTCCTCCAGGTCCACCCTGGGCGTCCAGTCCATGGTCTTGCGGGCCAGGGTGATGTCCGGGCAGCGGCGCACCGGGTCGTTCTCGGGCAGGGGCTTGAACACGATCTCGGACTTGGACCCGGTGAGCTTGATGATGATTTCCGCGATCTCCAGGATGGTGCACTCGTGCGGGTTGCCCAGGTTCATGGGCCCGGTCACGGCCTCGTCCGAGTCCATGAGCCGCATGAGCCCCTCCACCAGGTCGTCCACGTAGCAGAAGGACCGGGTCTGGTGGCCCTCGCCGTAGATGGTGATGGGCTCGTTCTGCAGGGCCTGGACCATGAAGTTGGACACCACCCGGCCGTCGTACAGGGCCATGCGCGGGCCGTAGGTGTTGAAGATGCGGGCCACCTTGATGGACAGGTTGTGCTGGCGGCGGTAGTCGAAGAACAGGGTTTCGGCGCAGCGCTTGCCCTCGTCGTAGCAGGCGCGCAGCCCGATGGGGTTGACGTGTCCCCAGTAGTCCTCGGTCTGCGGATGCACCTCGGGTCGCCGTAGACCTCGCTGGTGCTGGCCAGGAGGATGCGGGCCTTGATGCGCTTGGCCAGGCCCAGCATGTTGATGGAGCCGTGCACCGAGGTCTTGGTGGTCTGCACCGGGTCGTGCTGGTAGTGCACGGGCGAGGCCGGGCAGGCCAGGGAGTAGATCTGGTCCACCTCCGCGTAGAGCGGGAAGGTCACGTCGTGGCGCATGAGCTCGAAGTAGGGGTGGTTCAGGAGATGGGCCACGTTGGCCTTGCTGCCGGTGAAATAGTTGTCCACGCACAGGACCTCGCAGCCCTGGTCCAGGAGGCGTTCGCAAAGGTGGGAGCCCAGAAACCCGGCTCCGCCGGTGACCAGTACGCGCTTGGATCGATTCATGCCTTGCTCCATATGCTCAGCAGGTTGACTTTCCTGGTTGATAGACTGAAACCAGTGCGGGAGACAAGTGGAGAGGAGGACCCCCAATGCGAGTTTGGATATTGGAAACCCTGGCCGAGGCCCCGAAAACCAAGGGTACGGCCGTGGTGGTGGACACGTTTCGTTTCTGCGCCACCGTGCTGCACGTGGCCGCGGGCAACCCTGAAATGATCCTGGCCACGGACGGCCTGGACCAGGCCCGGCGGCTCAAGGCCGAGGACCCGTCCCGGCTGCTCATGGGCGAGAAGGACAAGGCCGTGCCCCCGGACTTCGACCACGGCAACTCGCCCACCCTGGTGGAGGGCATGGACTTCTCGGGCAGGACCGTGGTCATGACCACCTCGGCCGGAACCCGGGGCCTGGCGGCCGCGCTTCAGGCCGGGGCCGACGAGGTCCTGACCCTGTCCTTCGCCAACGCGGGCGCGGTAGAACGTTACTTGCGTCACAAGGACCCCCGGGGACGTGAGCATCCTGGCCATGGGCACCGGGGGCGTCGAGCCCACGCCCGAGGACATGATGTGCTCCCTGTACCTGAAGAACGCCCTGGAAGAGTTCCCCAATTCCATCGAGGCCTTGCGCCGGTTCCTGCGCACCGTTCCCAGCGCGCAGAAGTTCTTCGATCCGGCCCAGGCCCATTTCTCTCCGGAAAAGGATTTCGAGCTCTGCCTGGAGCTGGACCGCTTTGATTTCGTGCTCCGGGCCCAGTGGGAAAAGCAGGGCGAGTCCATGCGCCTGAATCGCGTCCAATTGCCGGAAGCATAGGGCATGGCTTTGGAATTCCCCGGGAATCATGATGGTGTTTGAGCCATAAGCAAGGGAAATATTTCACAACGGGCTTGACGTTACTAGGCAATTGAGGCAAAAGAAGGCACTTTCCGTATCAGGGATCGCAGCCCCCTCTCTGGGGCTCCCGCGAATGTGAGGAGGGACAGAAAAAATCATGGTTTTCAGCTGGTTGCACCTTGCCATTATTTTGTTCTTGGTAGGGGCGCTGCTCTTCGCCGTGCCTCCCATGATCTTGGCGGCGTTGGTCGGGCCCAGGGCCCGTGGAGGGGACATGGGCATGCCCTTCGAATGCGGCATGCGCCCCCACGGCCAGTCCTGGCGCAGGTGGGGCATCACCTACTACTGTTATGCCCTCATCTTCCTGGCCTTTGACGTGGACGTGCTCTACCTCTTCCCGGTGGCGGCCTATTATCCGACCACAGAGGGGTGGCTGGCCTTCGTCAAGGTCTTCATTTTCCTGTTCGTCCTGGCGGTTTCCATCGTCTATTTCTGGGCAAAAGGGGTATTCACATGGCCGAGACGGATATCGTAACCCCGGAGAACGTGCTGACCGCCAACGGGGCCGTCATCGACCCGCCTTTGGTCAACGTCCCCCTGGTCAACAAGATCTTCGACGTCTGTCGGGCCATGTCCCTGTGGCCCATCACCTTTGGTCTGGCCTGCTGCGCCATCGAGATGATGGCCACCGGCATGACCCGCTTCGACATGGCCCGCTTCGGCATGGAGGTCTTCCGGCCTTCGGTCCGCCAGGGCGACGTCATGATCGTGGCCGGCACCGTGAACAAGAAGATGGCTCCGGCCGTTGTCCGGCTCTACGAGCAGATGCCCGGACCCAAGTGGGTCATCGCCATGGGCAACTGCGCCATCTCCGGCGGGCCCTTCAAGATGAAGACGGGCAACTACAACGTCGTCGAGGGCGTGGACAACATCATCCCGGTGGATGTCTACGTTCCCGGCTGCCCGCCCCGGCCCGAAGGCCTGCTTGAAGGCTTCTTCGCCCTGCAGCAGAAGATCACCGGCCGGCGCTGGTGGCCCAATCCCAAGCAGGTAGGGGAGGGCAAGTGATGAGCACGTTGTTCGACGGCATCCGCACCCAATGTCTGGTCAAGGAGGACTTCTCCAAGACCGGGCAGGTGCTCTCCGCCATCGTCGCTCCAGGCACCCTGGTCAAGGCGACCAAGCGGCTCTGGGACAAGGGCTACTTCCTTGAGGACGTGAGCGCCATCGACACCACGGACGGCATCGTGGTCCACTACCACTTCGACCACTTCACCAATCCCGGCCGCGTCACCCTGCGGGTCATCACGGACCGCGACGACCCCAAGGTGCCCACCATATCCCACATCTTCAGCGGCGCGGACTGGCACGAGCGCGAGTGCTGCGACTTCCACGGCGTGGAATTCGAGGGCCATCCGCACCTGGTGCCCCTGCTGCTGCCGGCCGAGGCCGCGGACGAGAATCCGTTGCTCAAGGCCGACAAGAAGCGCACCGGCATCGGCGGTGTGCTCAACCTGGGCGAGGTGGTTTCCTGCGCCCCGGCCATCGAAGAGCTCTTTGCCGAGCCCGAGGCCGAGGCCGAAGCCGAAGCCGAAGGGGAGGGCTAGACCATGACGTACTATCCCAAACTGGATCAGGTGGCCGGCGATTTCTACACCAACAAGTTCGAAGAGGGGTGGGGCCCAGGAAGGGACCATGATCCTTAATATGGGTCCCCAGCACCCCTCCACCCACGGCGTGCTCCGGGTCATCCTGGAACTGGACGGCGAGTACATCCTGCGCGCCGAGCCGGTGCTCGGATACCTGCACCGCATGCACGAGAAGATGGGCGAGACCAAGACCTTCGGTCAGTTCATCCCCAACATGGGCCGTGTGGACTATCTGCACCCCCTGGCCTGGAACTGGGCCTGGGTGGGCGCTGTGGAGAAGCTGGCCGACATCGAGGTGCCGGAAAAGGCCGAGTATCTGCGGGTCATCACCTGCGAGCTCAACCGCGTCGCCTCCCACCTGCTGTGGTGGGGCGCCTACGTGCTGGACCTGGGCGGCTTCACCCCCATGCTGTACGCCTTTGAGGAACTGGAATACTTGAAGGACATCCTGCAGCGTCCCACGGGTTCCCGGCTGACCTACTCGTACTTCCGGGCCGGAGGCGTGACCGCGGACATCGACGACAAGTTCACGGCCATGACCAAGGAGTTCATCCCCTACCTGCGGGGCCGCCTGCCCATGTACAAGGGGCTGGTCACGGACAACATCATCCTCAGGAAGCGCCTCGAGGACGTCGGGGTCATGGACGAGGAGATGTGCCGCCGCTACGGGGCCACCGGCCCGGTGGTGCGCGGTTCCGGCGTGGCCTACGACGCCCGCCGTGCTGAGCCGTACTCCATCTACGACCGCTTCGACTACAAGATACCGACCTACGACAAGGGCGACTGCATGGCCCGCTACCTGGTGCGCCTGGCCGAGATCGAACAGAGCCTGAACATCGTTGAGCAGGCCCTGGAGCAGATCGGCGGCGCCGACGGCACGCACATGGCCAAGGGCGCGCCCAAGCCGCAGGCCAAGATGCCCAAGGGCGAGGCCTACTTCGCTGTGGAGGGCGCCCGGGGCAAGATCGGAGTCTGGGTGGTCTCGGACGGCTCCAAGGTTCCCTACCGGGTCAAGCTCCGCGCTCCGGGCTTCTCCAACTTGAGCCTGCTCGCCGAACTGGCCAAGGGGACGCTCCTGCCCGACGCGGTTGCCATCATGGGCAGCCTGGACATGGTCATTCCCGAAATCGACAGGTAGGAAGTTATGGAATTCAAAATCCTTTTGAGCCTCATCATCGCCCTGGTGGCGATCATGGCCTGGGTGGGCTTCAACGCCATCTTCCTGGTGTGGATGGAACGGAAGGTCGCAGGCCACGTCCAGCGGCGGCCCGGCCCCTACGAGGTCGGCCCCCACGGACTGCTCCAGCCCCTGATCGACGGTCTCAAGCTCATGGGCAAGCAGCTGGTCATGCCCGACGGCGCGGACCCCAAGCTCTTCTGGCTGGCTCCGGTGCTGTCCTTCTTCCCGGTGCTGTTGATCTTCCTGCCCCTGCCGCACTCCAAGTTCCTGACGGGCATGGAGCTCAACCTGGGCATCCTGCTGATCCTGGCCTTCTCGGGAATCAACGTCATCGGCATGCTGGTGGCCGGCTGGGCCTCCAACAACAAGTGGGGCCTCTTGGGCGGCGCCCGGGCCGTGGCCCAGTCCGTGGCCTACGAGATCCCGCTTCTGCTGTCCGTGCTGGCCATCGCCTTCATGACCGGCTCGCTCAACCTGACCACCATCACCGAGATGCAGGGCTCCTGGCCCTGGCAGTGGAACATCGTGGTCCAGCCCCTGGCCTTCATCATCTTCTTCATCGCGGCCATCGGCGAGACCAACCGCGCCCCGTTCGACCTGCCCGAGGGCGAGTCCGAGCTGACCGCGGGTTTCCACACCGAGTACTCCTCCATGGGCTTCGGCCTCTTTTTCATGGCCGAGTATTCATACATGGTGGTCATCTGCTCGGTGTGCACGATCCTGTTCCTGGGCGGGTTCAAGGGCCCGTTCGTGGACGGCTGGTGGTGGTTCGGAGCCAAGGTCTACGCGCTGCTGTTCGTGTTCATCTGGATGCGCTGGACCTTCCCGCGGGTGACCTTTGCCCAGCTTCTCAACATCAACTGGAAATGGCTGTTGCCGCTGGCGACCATCAACCTGCTGGCTACCGCCTTTTTCATGAAGGTGTTTTAAAAGGCTTAAGGAAGCGACATGAAACAGTTCTTCAGAACCATCGCTGACCTGTGGAGCCTGATCGTCGGGATGAGCATCACGGGAAAGTACTTCGTCTCCAAGACGAGGACCGTGCATTACCCGCGCCAGGTGGTCGACGACGACCTCATTGACACCTACGGCGGACATGTGGAGCTGGTGGGCAAGCCCAAGGATCCGGGAACGCCCAAGTGCATCTCCTGCGGCATGTGCGCCCTGAACTGCCCCAGCAACTGCCTGACCGTGGTCAAGCAGAAGGCCCCCAAGCCCACTCCCGAGCAGGAGCAGGCATGGAAGGAGGCCGAGGAGCGGGGCGAGAAGGTGGAGAAGCCCAAGGCCCCCAAGAACCCGGCCAAGTTCCTCTACGACTACAGCCTGTGCAGCCTGTGCGGCACCTGTATCGAGCACTGCCCGGTGAACTCCCTGCGCTTCTCCAACAACGTCTACCTGATCTGGTGGGACCGGAAGAAGGAGGCCACGCTGGACCTCCTGGCCCGCCTGAACGAGCAGGCCGCCGCCAAACCGGCTCCGGCCCCGGCTCCCAAGAAGGAAGACAAGCCGGCCGAAGCGGCCGAGGCCGCGGGCTAGCTGGAGGATAATGATGGAAACCATGGCATACATAGCCTTCGCGGTTTACGTGGTCATCATCCTGCTTGGCGGGTTGTGGGCCGTGTCCAGCCGGAGCCTGGTCCGCGCCCTGGTGGGGCTCATCGCCACCATGCTCGGCGTGGCCGGCATGTACATGCTCCTGGCCACCCCGTTCATGGCCTTCATGCAACTCCTTATCTATGTCGGCGCGGTGGGCGTGCTGATCTTCTTCGCGGTCATGCTGACCAACGCCGACGAGGGCGGCGAGGAAGGCCAGAGCGCCCCGGTGCGCCAATACCTGTACGCGCTCATGGCCATCCTCTCGGTGGGCGGCATCCTGTCCTGGTTCCTCCTGACCAGGGGACGGGAGACCGTCAGCGCGGCCACGCCCGCCGAGGTTCCCCTGGAGCAGCTCGGCCAGGGGCTCATGGAGTCCTACTTCCTGGCCTTTGAGCTGATCTCGGTGGTCCTCTTGATCGCCATGTCCGGCGCGGTTCTTCTGGCTTGGGAAAGGAGAGGGAAATGAGTCCGCTTGTGATGTTTCAACTGGTGGCCCTGATGCTTCTCTGCCTGGGGCTTTTCGGCATCGTCACCCGCCGCAGCCTGGTGGGGGTGCTCATCTCGGTGGAGCTGATGCTCAACGGCGCCGGGCTGTCCATCGTGACCGCCGGGCAGCTGACCGAGGCCAATGCCGTCCTGGCGCAGTTGTCCACCTTGCTCGTCATGGGCCTGGCCGCGGCTGAAGCGACCCTTGTCCTGGCCATCGTGGTGGTGGTTTCACGCCGTTTCGGCTCCACCAGAACCAGTGACGTTTCCACCCTGAAGGATTAGCCATGTTTGAGAGCGTCCGCATTCTGCTTCCCGTCGCGGTCACGCTGATCGCCCCGCTGTTCATCTGGATCTTCCGCCGCGACATCTACAAACGCGAGGCGGTATCCCTGGTGGCCGGGGCCGTGACCTTCCTCTGTGTGCTGTCCTTCGCGCCCGCGGTTCTCGACGGCCAGATCATGACCTACAAGGTGTTCACCATCATGGAGGGGATCTCGGTCACCTTCGCGGTGGACGGCCTGGGCATCATCTTCGCCCTGGTGGCCAGTTTCCTCTGGATGTTCGCCACCAGCTACAACATCGGGTACATGCGCGGGCTCAACGAGCACGCCCAGACCCGGTACTACTTCTGCTTCGCCGTGGCCATCTTCGGCGCGGTGGGCGTATCCTTCGCGGCCAACGTGTTCACGCTCTACCTCTTCTACGAGGTCATCACCGTGTTCACGTACCCGCTGGTCGCCCACCACGAGGACGCCGACGCCTGGAGCGGAGCGCGGAAGTACATCGTCTACTTGATGGGTACCTCCAAGCTCTTCCTGCTCCCGGCCATGGTCCTGACCTACGTGCTCTGCGGCACCCTGGACATGCACCTTGGCGACATCGTCACCGGCATGTTCCCGCCCGAGGTGGTGGCCGAGCACCCGACGCTGGTCACGGTCACCTACGTGCTGTACATCGCCGGCCTGGCCAAGGCCGCGCTCATGCCCTTCCACAACTGGCTGCCCTCGGCCATGGTCGCGCCCACGCCGGTCTCGGCCTTGCTGCACGCGGTGGCCGTTGTTAAGGCCGGTGTGTTCTCCATGAGCCGCGTCATGCGTCTCGGCCTTCGGCGTGAACCTGCTGGGCAAGGATCTCTTTCCCATCGAATGGCTGGGCGGCGTGCAGATGAACTTGGGCATCACCGACGGCCTACATCTGGCCGCCTTCACC
This sequence comes from Desulfovibrionaceae bacterium, assembly GCA_963666895.2. Taxonomy (GTDB): domain Bacteria; phylum Desulfobacterota; class Desulfovibrionia; order Desulfovibrionales; family Desulfovibrionaceae. The sequence continues at coordinate 146,751 of CAXXNS010000003.1, forward strand.
ATCGTCGTGGCCTCGATCATCGCCCTGTCCAAGGACGACCTAAAGGCCCGGCTGGCCTATTCCACGGTCTCCCAGCTCTCCTACGTCATCATCGGCGTGGCCATGCTCACGCCGCTGGCGGTGCAAGGGCGGCCTCATGCACATCGCCGCACCACGCCTTCTCCAAGATTACACTCTTCTATGGGCGCTGGCGCCATCTTCGTCGCCACGCGCATCAAGGAGCATCAGCCTGCATGCACGGCATGGGCCGCCGCATGCCCTGGACCTTCGGCGCCTTCGCCGTGGCCTCCCTAAGTCCATGATCGGCGTGCCGCCGGTCTGCGGATTCGTGAGCAAAGTGGTACATGGTCCGCGGCGCCGTGGACGATCGGGGCACGTGATCCTGCTCATCGCTTTGCTGGCGTCCAGTACGGCTCTTGAATGCCGGGTTACTTCGTGCCCATCATCTATCAAGGCATTCTTTTTCAAGGCCCCGCTCCGGAGGGCAATGCGCCTGGAGGAATATTCGCGAGGCGTCTCCAAGAGCATGGTGATCCCGCTGCTTCATCACCGCGGCGATCATCAGCGTGTTTCTGGGCCTGTATCCCGGAGACGTTCATGAACTTCATAAATGTTTTGGGTCAACTACTAGGGATGCTAAGGCATGCTTAAGCTGTCACCAACTGGGCGACTGGCTTGGAGTGGCAGCGACGCAATGCCAAGCAGTGGCTGCGGATTCTCATAGCGATCCTGGCGCTCTTGGTGGTGGTCAATATTTTTGTCCATCCCGAGATCGGCGGCCACGGCGGGCATGGCGATGCTGTTGAGGGGCACGGCGAGGCCGCGGGCCACGGCGAGGCGGTCGAGCCCGCCGCACACGAGTCCGAGGGCCATGGGGCTGCGGCGCACGGCGAAGAGTACGACTTCTGGGCCATCGACCACGCCCACTTCGTCTTTGACGCGTATCCCGGTTTCTGGGCCGCGTTCGGCCATCGGCGTGGCCATCATCATGACCCTGGTCCTGAAAAAGTTCGTGTTTTTGCCCATGATAGCGCAAGTCCGAGGAATTACTATGAGCGCAATGAACGATATTAGTTTCATTCAATCCGGCGCTGGCGTATCTCGTTCCTGGGCACTGGCATTTCTGATCCCGTTCTTCAGGCCCAAGTCCAGAGTACTACCGCTGGCTCTTGCCTCATACCGGCCATCGTCGCCATCTATTTCGTGGTGCGCCATGGTGGGCGTGGATCCCTTCGAGACCTGGCACCCTGAACTACCTGGGCCTGGATCATGATCCTTCGGCCGCGTGGACACGCTTTCGGTCATATTCGCCCACGTGTTCGCCATTCAGTCTCGCTCCTCGGCATCATCTTTTCGCCCTTCACGTCAAGAGACAAGGCCCATCACGATGGCCGCATGCTCTCCTACGTGGGCGGCGCCTTCGGCTGCGTGTTCTGCGGGAGACTACCTGACGCTTTTCATCTTCTGGGAAGCTCATGTCCGTGGCCTCCACGTTCCTGGTTTGGCTGGCGCGCAACAATCCCAAGTCACACGAGCGCCGGTTTCCGCTACTTCCTGTTCCACACCCTGGGCGGGCTCTTCCTGCTCGGCCGGGCCTGCTGCTCAGGTACAAGGCGCCCTGGAGCACCTTTGCCTTCGAGTGCCCGTTGATCCCGCGGGAGCGCGCACTACTACGACTACCTGATCATGATCGGCTTCTGCGTCAACGCCGCCGTGGTGCCGCTGCACGCCTGGCTGCCCGACGCCTACCCCCGAGGCCACGGTCACGGGCGCGGTGTTCATGAGCGGCCTTCACCACCAAGACCGCGGTCTACGTGCTCCTGAGCGCGCTCCTTCGCCGGGCTTCGAGATCCTGGCCATCGCCGGCGTGATCATGGCTCTCTACGGCGTGCTTCTACGCGTACCATCGAGAACAACGCCCGCCGCATCCTGGCCTACCACATCGTGTCCCAGGTCGGGATACATGGTCGCGGGCATCGGCATCGGCACGGCCATGACCGCTCAACGGCGCCTGTGCCCACGCCTATGCCCACATCCTGTACAAGGGCCTGCTCTTCATGGGCGCGGGCTGCCTGCTTTACGCCTGCGGCACGGCAGAAGCTCACCGAGCTCGGCGGCCTGGTCGCGCAAGCTGCCCCTGGGTCTTCATCTTCTACATGGTCGCGGCCGTATCCATCTCCGGCATGGCCCTTCTTCAACGGCTTCGTGTCCAAGACCATGACCATCAGCCGGAGCGGCCGGGGCGCATCGGCACCTGGCTGGCCCTGGGCATGGAGATCGCGGCCGTGGGTACGTTCCTCTCGGTCGGCATCAAGCTGCCGTACTTTGCCTTCTACGGCGCGCAAGCCCGAGTACAAGGCCGAGGTGAAGCCCATCCCCTTCAACATGTACGCTGGCCATGTTCATGGGCGCGGCCCTGTGCTTCATCACAAGGCATCTTCCCCGAGATCTGCTGTACAAGCTACCTGCCCTTCCAGGACGGCATCGCGCCCTACACGGAGTACGTGGCGGCGTCGGCCACCGCGTACCACCCCTGGCACCCTGTGGCACCTCCTGCAGGCCTTCCTGCTCCTGGGCTTCACCGGATTGGCGTTTCTACCTCATGCGCAAGGTCATTGTCCCGCACCGGCAAGCTCAACATGGATTTCGAGTGGTTCTACCGTCTTGTTCGGCAGGGCCTGGTCATGTGGCTGATCTGAGCAAGCCGCATCTCCTGGATCGACTCCATTTGGAGCGAGGTTTATCAGCGCGTCTGGGGGCTTGCGCGGGCTCATGAAGCATTGCTTTCGGGACTCAGTCGGTCTTTGACCGTCAAGGGCATTGACACGGTCGTGGACGGTTCGGACGTACAGCGGTGCGGATGCCGTCGGCGAACTGGGCGATTCCGTCTCCAAGATGCTCCACCGGCCGCCTGCAGGACCTATGTGGCGGGGGCTGCCTGATCATTGGCGCTGGGCATCTTCGCCCTGGTCTGGATTCTTAAGCTAAGAACGCGACAAAACGGAGCGAGAAAGAATGCCTACGACTTCGGGTACCCGATCCTGTAACCATGCCCTGATCTTCTTCCCCCTGCTTGCCGCAGCGGGCATACTGCTCATGTTCATGCGGAGGCGCGACTGGACCTATCGCACATACACCCTCATGGCCGTGGGGATCATCGAGATGCCTCATCGCCTCTGCCGTTGATCTGTCGGCTTCTCAGCTGGACAATCCACCCGCAACGTATCCAGTTCGTGGAGCGGGTCGTCCTGGATTCCGCAGTGGGGCCTTGAGTATCTACCTGGCCCTGGACGGCATAAGTTTGCTCATGGTCATCCTGTCCGCTGGTCCTGCTGCCCCTGTGCGTGCATCTGCTCCTGGACCTACATCGGCAAGCGGATCAAGGAATTCCACTTCTGCCTGCTGTTCATGACCGCGGCCTGCATCGGGGTCTTCACGGCCCTCGACCTGGTCCTGTTCTATGTCTTCTGGGAGGCCATGCTCATCCCCATGTACCTCTTGATCGCGGTCTGGGGCGGAGACCAGCGTCGCTACGCGTCGCTCAAGTTCTTCCTGTACACCCTGGCCGGGTCGGTGATGCTCCTGGTGGCCATCGTTGCCTTCCGCATCGAGGGCGGCACCTTCTCCATCCCGGATCTGATGCAGCAGAACTTCAGCTTCACCTTCCAGTTCTGGACCTTCCTGGCCATGGCCCTGGCCTTCGCCATCAAGGTGCCCATGTTCCCCTTCCACACCTGGCTTCCCGCGGCCCACGTGCAGGCCCCGGCCGCCGGCTCGGTCATCCTGGCCGCCGTGCTGCTGAAGATGGGGACCTACGGGTTCCTGCGCTTCTGCCTGCCGCTGGCTCCGGCCGCCTCGCAGTACTTCGCACCGCTGATGATCGCCATCTCCGTGGCCAGCATCATCTACGGAGGCGCGGTGGCCTTGGGGCAATCGGACATCAAGAAGCTGGTGGCCTACTCGTCGGTGGGCCACATGGGCTTCGTCACCCTGGGCATCTTCCTGTTCCACCTGCGGGGCATCGAGGGAGCGCTCTTCCAGATGCTCAACCACGGCGTGGTCACGGGGGCGATGTTCATGATGATCGGCGCGGTCTACGAGCGCAGCCACAGCCGCGCCATCACGGACAACATGGGGCTCGGCAAGTTCCTGCCCGGCTACATGTTCTTCTGGGGCCTGTTCGCCCTGGCCAGCTTCGGCTTCCCGGGAACCAACGGGTTCGTGGGCGAGATCCTGGTCTTTGTCTCGGCCTTTGACATCAACCCCTGGCTGGGCGCGCTGCTCGTGCCCGGGGCCCTGCTGGCCGCGGCCTACATGTTCCGGGTCTCGCTCAAGATGGCCTGGGGCGAGCCCAGGACCTGCAAGGGCTGGAAGGACCTCAACTCGCGTGAATGGGTCTACCTGTCCGTGCCCGCCTTCTTCGTGCTGTTCATCGGCCTGCAGCCGGGCATCTTCTTCAAGGTCATCGACCCGTCCATCAACAACCTCCTGGACGACTTCCACAAGCGCAAGGACATCGTCCAGGTTGAGACTGAGCAACCGCTTGCAATCGCCGCCCGCGACCTTTTCGGCGCAGCGGACAAGAACTAGGGAGTGCTGGACGTGAACTTCAATCCCGTTCTCATCGTCCCGGAGTTGTACCTCCTGGCGCTCATCGTGGCGCTCTTCGTGTTCAGCCTGGGAAACAGGACCTGGCAGCCGCCCGTCGAGAAGTGGCTGCCCCTGTTCGCCGGACTGGGCGTGCTCGTGACCGTGGTCTCCTTCTGGCAGGAAGGGCTCATGTTCTACGATGTCTACAAGGTGGACACCATGAGTCAGTTCTTCAAGGTGGCCATCGCCTTCGGGCTCTTCGTGGCCATCGCCAACGCCACCAGGCAGCCCACCCTTGAGGAGGGCAAGCGGGCCGACTACTTCTTCTTCATGTGCCTGTCCGCCTGGGGGTTGATGATCGTCTCCTCCGCGGTGGAGCTGATGACCATCTACCTGGGCATGGAGATCGCCTCGTACAGCCTGTTCGCCATCGTGGTCCTGCGCAGCAAGTCCAAGGGCGCGGCCGAGGCGGGCATCAAGTACATCCTGTTCGGCGCCGTGGCCACGGCCATCGCCCTGTACGGCTACTCGTACATCCTGGCCGGGCAGCACACGAGCTACATCCACGAACTGGCCGGCAAGGCCTGGTCTTTCGCCGACGCGCCCCTGGCCGTCATCGGGCTGACCATGTTCCTGGCCGGCATGTTCTACAAGCTGGCCCTGTTCCCGTTCCACTTCTGGTGCCCGGACGTGTACCAGGGCGCCTCCAACGAGACCGCGGCCTTCATCGCCACCCTGCCCAAGCTGGGCGCGGTGGTCATCCTGGTCCGCCTGGCCCAGCTCCTCCAGCCCGGCCTGGAGATCACCACCATACTGGCCGTGCTCGGGGCCATCTCCATGACCTTCGGCAACCTGTCCGCCCTGGCCCAGAAGGACGTCAAGCGGCTGCTCGGCTTCTCCTCGGTGGCGCACGCGGGCTACATCACCGTCGGCCTGGTCTCCGGCACCCAGGAAGGGCTGGCCGCCGCGGCCTTCTACTCCCTGGCCTACGTGCTCATGAACCTGGTCTGCTTCTGGGTGGTCTGCCGCGTTTCCACGGACGGCCGCAACCTGCAGCTGGACGACCTGAACGGCCTGTACAAGCGCGCTCCCGGCCTGGCTTTCGCCCTGGGCGTGGGCGCCTTCGCCCTGGTTGGCCTGCCGCCGACCATGGGCTTCATGGGCAAGTTCTTCCTGATCACCTCGGCCTGGAACCACGGGTACAATTGGCTGGTCATCACCCTGGCCGCCAACTCGGCCATCGCCATCTACTACTATCTGTCCCTGGTGCGCCACGCCTACACCCACGAGCAGGAGAACGACGTTCCCATGCCCGACCGCTCGGTGTTCTCCGTGGTCGGCGCCGGTCTGCTGGCCTCCCTGGTCTTCATCCTGGGCATCCTGCCCGCGCCGATCTTCAATCTGGCCATCCAGGCGGGCAAGAACCTGATGCCGTAGCGGATCGTTGAAATTCCCGCGATAGGCTTCGTTGCCGCATAAAAAGCAGGCCCTCGCGTATGGCAGAATACGCGTCGGGCCTGCTTTTTCTTTGCGCCTTGCCCTCGCGGTTTTTGAACGATCCGCGAAAAGGGAAAGAGGTTTCTTGCTCAGAAGGGCACCATGTTTTACTTTTACCGGCAAGGAGCCAGGCATGCATGAAGTGAGCTACGGCCAGACCATCCGCGATTATCTGAGCGGCCAGGAGATCGTCGAGACCACTTATGAGGAGTTCCGGCAGGCCCTGGCCAAGATGCTGGTGGAGGAGCGGGGGTATCCCAAGGAGCGGCTGGCCGCCAAGGTGGAGATCGCCTACCGGATCGACGGCAAGGAGCACGCCCGGGCCCTGGATATCGTGGCTTCGGACGAGCAGGGCAAACCGCTGCTGGTGGTCATCTTTTGTTCCGGAAAAGTCGGCACCTTCGAGCGCGAGACCGCGGTGGCCGGGCGGCTGGCGCCTGGCGGCCCGGCTCCCCTGGCGCTTGCAACGGACACCAAGGAGGCCTCGCTCATGGTCGCCCAGACCGGCCAGGTCCTGGCCCGGGGCATGGAGGCCGTGCCCCATTGGGACGACCTCCTCAAGCTGGCCGAGGCGCACAAGCCCAGGCCCCTGACCGACGAGGACCGGGCCAAGCTGACCCGCATCTTCCACGCCTATTCCGGCTTTCTGGTGGATTCCTGCTGCAACGCCCCAAACTGCGGCCCGGCCAAGAGCTGATCCGGGTCACGCTCCGGGTCAGTCTCCGGGTCAGTCTCCGGGCTCCAGGCTGATGCAGTCGCCCGGGCAGCAGGACAGGGCGTCCTGAATCTCTTCCTTGGTGGCGTGGGTCTTTTTCAGGTATGGTCGTCCCTGGTCCTCGTCCCAGCCGAAGATGTCGGGATTCAGTTCGGAGCAGCCTGCACAGCCGTTGCAGGGCCCCATATCCATGATGATTTCGTTCTTCTTGTCGGACATCCGCGTTTCTCCCTTTCATGCACATAAGCATGTCCGTCGGGGATGACAATGCCCCAAAGGTTTCTTGGGTTTGTTTCAGGCCCGGGTTTGTGGCATGGAGAGGACTGTGAACAAAAGGGAGATTTGGGAGGCATGTGCATGAAGCGGATCGTTCTGCTGGCCCTGGGGCTGTTGATGATGTTTTGCGCCGGGGAAGCGGCCGTCGAGGCGGCCGACAACGGGAACGTGGCCGACCTGGAGTGGCGCCAGGTGGTGAACCGGGCCCTTGATACCAGCGTGGTCGTGGCCTTGGACGGGGACAGCATCGAGGCCAACCGCTGGCTGGAGGACTACGTGGTCCCCCAGGCGTGGGAGCGCTACAACCTGCGGGTGCTGCGCATGCCCATGACCCCTGAGGATTTCCTGGCCCGGATGCTGGGCGAAAAGAAGACAGGGAAGACGCCGGGAGTTATCGATCTGGTATGGATCAACGGCGAGGAGTTCAAGGCCCTGGATCAGGACGAAACCCTGTACGGCCCGTTCACGCACCGGCTGCCCAACTTCACCTGGTACGCCAACCAACTCCTGTCGGCCAAGGATTTCGGGTATCCGGTGCGGGGCATGGCCGCGCCCCTGGGCATGTCGCAGTTCGTGTTCGAGTACGACCAGGACAAGGTCGCGCCGCCCACTTCCTTTGCGGACCTGCCCGCCTGGGTCCGGGAGCACCCGGGCCGCTTCACCTATTGTCGTCCGCCCTGCGTTGAGGGCTCGGCCTTTCTGCGCCTGGCCCTGTTCGCGGTTACGGGCGGGGCGGAGCAGTACCGGGACGGATTCGACCGGGAGCTGTTCGACAGGAACGCGCCCAAGCTGTGGGCCTTTCTCAACGACCTGGAACCCTACATGTGGCAGTCCGGGACCATGTATCCCCGCAGCCAGGCCGCCCTGGACGTCCTGTTCAAGCGGGGCGACGTGCTGCTGAACATGAGCTACAGCCCTCTGCGCGCCCAGGGCCGGATTCTGCGCGGGTCGTATCCGGGCTCGGTGCGCACCCTGGTCATGGCCGAGGGCGGTCTGTTCCGGGTGCATTTCATGGCCGTACCCTTCAACGCCCCCAACAAGGCCGGAGCCCTGCTCCTGGCCAATTTCCTGCTGTCGCCCGAGGCCCAGTTGAACAAGTACGACCCTGCCAACTGGGGCGACCTTCCGGCCCTGGACCTGACGTCCCTGGACCACCATGAGCGGGCCGCGTTCGACGCGGTGGACCTGGGAGAGGCCACGCTGCCGCCCCAGGCCCTGGCCGGAGCGGCCGTGCCCGAGATGACGCCCGAGTACGTGCAGGCCCTGGAGGAAGGCTGGGTGGAGAACGTCCTGCTCAAGTGACCAGCAGGCCGTATTCGGCCCGCAAAAGGGGCGTGGCGGCGTTTTCCTGCCGGGAACGGACAACGGGCCGTCCGGGGCCTTGTTCGCGCCCTAGACGTTGAAGCGGAACTCGATGATGTCCCCGTCCTGGACCACGTAGTCCTTGCCTTCCAGCCGAGTCAGGCCCAGTTCCTTGGCCTTTTTCATGTCCCCGGCCGTGAGGAAGTCCTGGTAGCCCAGCACCTCGGCCCGGATGAAGCCCTTCTGGAAGTCGGAGTGGATGACCCCGGCCGCCTCGGGCGCGCTGGAGCCGCGCCGCACCGGCCAGGCCCGGACCTCCTTCTCTCCGGCCGTGAGAAAGCTGATCAGTCCCAGGAGTTCGTAGGTCTTGGCCACGATGCGGTCCAGGGCGGACTCGGACAGGCCCAGGTCGGCCAGAAACATGCCGCGCTCCTCCAGGTCCTCGATCTCGGCCAGTTCGCGCTCCAGCCGCGCGGACACGGGCAAATGCGCCTCGCCGGGACCGGCCTCGGGCGGGGTGAAGGAATCCAGCTTGGATTCGGCCAGGTTCCAGGCCCAGAGCACGGGCTTGGCCGACAGAAATCCGAAGCCCTTGAGTTCCGGGGCCTGGGTCAGTTCCGGATCGTTCCGCAGCGGGGTCTCGGCCTCCAGGCAGGCCATGACCCGGCCCAGGAGTTCCTCTTCGCGTTGGTTGTACCCGGCCGCGTTCTTTTTCTTGTCCGCGGCCAGCCGTTCCAGCCGTTTTTCGGTCACGGCCATGTCCGAGACCAGCATGTCGGCCAGGATGGAGGCGTGCTGGGCCTTGGGGTCGTCCATGCCGGAAAAGGCGTCCAGCACGGCCAGCAGGCAGTCGGCCGGGCGGATTTCGGCCAGGAGGCGTTCGCCCAGCCCCTTGGAGCCCGCGCCGGGCAGGTCCAGGATCTCGATCTCGGAATAGGTCACCTTGCGGGGAGAGAAGAGCTGGATCAGGGGATCGAGCCTGGGTTCCGGAACCTTGACCATGGCCCGGTTTCCGGCCGTGGCGGCCTTTTCCCCGGCCAGGGCGGCGAAGAGGTCTGTCTTGCCCGAACCGGGCATGCCGATGATGGCGGTTTTCATGCGTTCTCCTGGGTTGGGCCGGACCGTGGCCGGCAGGGCGGTTCTAACGGACCTGGCCGTGATTGCCAAGGGGAAACCGCCGGGCGCGCGCCTTTCAGCCCGCGTTGGCGCAACCGAAATACCTTGAAATTTTATTTTAGAAGGATATATTGCAAGCTCGCCTTTCTGTCAGGGGCGGTTTGATGGGGGAGGGTATGCATAAAAACATCTATTTCATTGGGCCGCGCGCCAGCGGCAAGACCAGCGTGGGACGCGAGGTGGCCCAGCGGTTGGGCCTGACCTTCGTGGACACCGACGACCTGGTGGTGGACGCCATCGGCATGTCCATCGCCGAATACGTCAGTCGCCGGGGGTGGGAGGCGTTCCGTGACGCCGAGGAGGCGGTCATGGACGAGGTCGGCCATCGCCAGGAGATGGTGGTGGCCTGCGGCGGCGGCGTGGTCATGCGTGCCCACAACCGCCAGATTCTGGCCCGGGGGGTGGTGGTTTATCTCAAGGTCAAGCCGGAGATCCTGACCGCGCGCCTGGCCCGCGACCCCCAGGAGGCCAACCGGCCCAGCCTGACCGGCAAGACCCTGGACGAGGAGGTCCGCCAGGTGCTGGCCGAGCGCCAGAGCCTGTACCTGTCCTGCGCCGACGTGGTGGTGCGCGACAGGGAATCCCTGGACGACGAGGTGGAGCAGATCTTGAAGGAGATCAAACGCTCCTAGGCCGTCCCTCGGACGGCCATCCCAAGAAAATAGCCCGCCAAGGCCAGGCCTTGCGTCCCGGGCGTGGGGAGGTGTACTAGACCCCTCATGCGCGCTCGACTGCTGTCCCCGTTCTGGCTGCCGGTCTGGGTGTTCCTGGCCGGAATCCTGGCCGGGGCCGTGGCCCTGCACTCCGGCTGGTGCCACGACCAGAATCTGTCCTGGATCGACTCCCTGTTCACGGCCACCTCGGCCCTGTGTGTCACCGGCCTGGTGGTGGTGGACACCGGCGGATTCTTCAACACCACGGGCCAGGGCGTGATCCTGGGCCTCATCCAGCTGGGCGGCCTGGGCATCATGACCTACACCAGCCTGGCCCTGTACCTGCTGGGCCGCAAGGTGTCCCTGGGCGACCGCATGGCCGTGGGCCAGACCCTGCTGCACGATCCCGGATTCAGCCTCAAGCACTTTCTGGGCCGGGTTGTTCTGGGCGCGCTGTGCCTGGAGGCCGTGGGCGCGCTCTTCCTGAACCTGCTCGATCCCCAGGGCTTTCACGGCTTTTCGGCCGTGTTCCACTCGGTGAGCGCGTTCTGCAACGCCGGGTTCGCCCTGCAGGCGGACAGCCTGACCGCCTGGGCCGGGAACTGGGGCGTGAACCTGGTGTTCATGGTCCTTATCGTGCTCGGCGGCCTGGGCTTCTACGTCCTGGCCGAGTGCGGCTCGTCGCTCAAGAACCTGGCCTTGGGGCGGGGGTTCCGGGGTCGGCGCGGCCCGCGCCGCTTCACCTGGCACACCAGGGTGGTCCTTTCCACCACCCTGGCCCTGATCCTGGGCGGGGCCGCGGCCATTTTCCTGGCCGAGATCATGGGCGGCACGGAGCACGACTGGAACAACGTCCTGCTCCATTCCCTGTTCAGCTCGGTCACCTGCCGCACGGCCGGGTTCAACACCGTGTCCGTGCCGTACCTGACCAACGTCACCCTGGTCATCATGCTGGTGCTCATGTTCATCGGCGGCTCGCCCGGGTCCTGCGCCGGCGGCATCAAGACCACCAGCATCCGGGTCTGGACCAGCTTCGTGATCTCCCAGCTGCGGGGCCGCAGCCAGGTCCGCGTGGCCGGCATGGGCGTGTCCAAGGCCTCGGTCAGCCGGGCCCTGACCCTCATCGTCCTGGCCGGGGCGCTCATGGTGGCCGCCACCCTGGTGCTGTCTATCACCGAAGGCGGGGACGTGCCCCACAACATGGCCCGCGGGAGCTTTCTGGAAACCATTTTCGAGGTCATTTCGGCTTTCGGCACCGTGGGTCTGTCCATGGGAATGACCGAGAACCTGACCGGCCTGGGCAAGGTGGTGGTGGTCTGCCTCATGTTCGTGGGCCGCATCGGCCCCATTTGGCTGCTGACCGCCCTGCAGAGCTGGCAGACCGATCCCAAGTACCGGCTCCCCGAGGGAGAGTTGCCGCTGGGGTAACGGCCTGATAGGAGAAGACCCTATGGCGAAGAAACTGGAAGTGGGCATCATCGGACTGGGCAAGTTCGGGTTCGCGCTGGCGCAGCGGCTGGTGGAGCTCGGGCATTCCGTGGTCGGCGTGGACGGCGACGAGCGGGCCATCCGGCGCGCCCAGTCCATCCTGGCCCAGGTCTACCAGGCCGACGCCGAGGACAAGGAGGCCCTGGAACAGCTGGGCTTCAAGGATCTGGACCACGTCATCGTCTCGGTGGGCCACTCCATGGAGGCGTCCATCCTGGTGGCCATGAACCTCCAGGAACTCGGCGTGCCCAAGGTGTGGGTCAAGGCCATGAGCGAGGAGCACCAGAAGGTCCTGGACCGGCTGGGCGTGGACATGGTGGTCTTTCCCGAGCAGTACGTGGCCCGGCAGCTGGCCTACCGGCTGGCCGTGCCCGGGCTCCTGGATTACCTGGCCCTGGGCGAGGGCATCATGGTGCGCGAGGTCACGGTGGACAAGTGGGCCGGCCAGACCCTGCGGGACCTGAACCTGCCCAGCACCCACAACATCCAGGTGGTGGCCGTCAAGTCGTCCGGCGCCGAGGAGTTCAGCTTCGTGCCCCGGGCGGACGTGCCGCTCAAGGAGGGGGACGTGCTGGTGCTGCTCGGCAAGTCCGAGAACGTGCTGGAGGCCACCCGATGAGCGGCAACACCTTTGGTCGGGTCTTCCGGTTGACCACCTACGGCGAGTCCCACGGCCCGGGCCTGGGCGGGGTGGTGGACGGCTGTCCGGCCGGAATCCCCCTGACCGAGGCCATCATCCAGGCCGAGCTGGACCGTCGCAAGCCGGGCCAGGGCAAGGGCTCCACCGCCCGCAAGGAGCCGGACGCGGTGCGCCTGCTGTCCGGCGTGTTCGAGGGCCGGATCACGGGCACGCCCATCGCCTTCCACGTGGAGAATCAGGACCACCGCTCCAAGGACTATTCCAAGATCAAGGACCTGTTTCGCCCGGGCCATGCTGACTACACCTTCCAGGCCAAGTTCGGCGCGCGCGACTACCGCGGCGGCGGCCGCTCCTCGGGCCGGGAGACCCTGGCCCGGGTGGCCGGAGGGGCCATCGCCCAGGAGCTGCTCAAGCTGGAAGGCATCGATGTGCTGGCCTATACGGTTGAATACGGGGGCGTGCCCTGTCGTGTGGAGGACCTGGAAGGCGCCTGCTCCAGGCCGTTTTTCTGCCCGGACCCGGACGTCCTGGCCGCCTGGGAGGCCAGGCTGGGCGAGGCCAAGTCCATGGGCGATTCCCTGGGAGGCGTGGTGGAGATCCGCGCCCGAGGCGTGCCGCCCGGCCTGGGCGAGCCCGTGTTCGACAAGTTGGACGCCCGCATCGCCTACGCGCTCATGGGCGTGGGCGCGGTCAAGGCCGTGGAGATCGGCGCGGGAACGGCCGCTTCCAGGAGCCTGGGCAGCGAGAACAACGACCCCATCACTCCGCTGGGCTTCGCGTCCAACAACGCGGGCGGCATCCTGGGCGGGCTGTCCTCGGGCCAGGAGATCGTGGCCCGGGCCCACGTCAAGCCCATCCCGTCCATTGCCGTGGAGCAGGACACCGTGACCGTCACGGGCGAGCCGACCAGGCTTTCCGTGCCCGGACGCCACGACGTGTCCGCCATCCCGCGCATCGTGCCCGTGTTGAAGGCCATGATGCTTCTCACGTTGGCAGATATGATCTTACTGGATCGGAGATTGGGTCCCCGCGACTAGCTCTTTTCCCCCGGCCAAGAATGGAGCCCGGCCACAATCATTCCATCTCCATGTAATTTTTTAAATTACATGCCGAAAAAGTAGAGCCCGGCCACGGGCCGGGCTCTGGCAGGAGAGAGGAGTTTGAGGGTTGTGGAGAAAGTCTAGTTTTCCATCTGGGCCCTGAGCCAGCTCCGGACTTCGCCCGTGACCGGATAGACTCCCTTGAAGCCCGAGACGCCCTTGAGGAAATTCGCGGCCAGGCTTTCCGGGAGTTCGCGGCTCCACAGTTCCTTGGCCTCCTCGGAGTTGCGCTGGATCAGGATCACCCGCGGCTTCTCGTCCCAGTTGTAGACCACGAAATAGTTCGAGTAGTCCGACTTGGAGCGGACCGGCTGGCGGTCTCCGCGCCAGGAATTGTTGCCCCATTCCAGGTACATGGTCACGGCATCTTCCGGTGTCATGCTCCAGTCTATGTCCAGGCTCTTGTAATCCTTTAAGCTACCCATGATTGCCTCCTCTGTGCGGGGTTGTTCACGGCTCTTGATAGGAATGATAACTAATACCAGAGAAGAGTCAAGCAAAAAATTGCATACTTTTTAAATATAGTTTTCCGACGGGCCGGACAGTGTCCGGAATCTGTCGGAAACCTGTCAGAATGGATGGAAAAAGCTCAGCGTGGGCAAAGAGATGGCCATCCCTGACAATCAGACAGGGGGCCACTGTGCGCAACCAAGCGCGGGCTGGCTGGAGCGGGGATCAGGCGGAAGCGGGCGGACGTGCGGAAATGGGAAAAGAAGAAGGGGCCGCGAGGCCCCTGGTTCTATTCCTTGTCCGGCGACCAGTTGGGATCGCGATATTTGTCCGGATTGTAGATACGCCAATCCTGCCCGTCGTCATACTTCTCGTCCGCTTCGGGGTAGGGGCGGTACACGGTTCCCTTTTTCGGCTCGTCGGCCTTGGGTTCCATACAGTTGGCGTGGATGTTGGTCATTGTCGTTCCTCTCGGGAGGCTGATTTTTCCGGCCTGATCCACAACCCGGCAAGTGCCGGATCAGCCGCGGCGGCTCGGCCGCGGTCGCGTGGATTTGGTCTGGTATGATGCGCTCCCCGAAATCCCTCTGCCTCATTTGCAACCAGGGGTCAAGAGGGAATGCAAACTTTTTCTAACATTGTTTTATTTCAATGTGTTAGCCAGCGGACGATCAGTCCTGGTCCAGGTTCGGCTTGGCGTAAAGCTCGCCGCCCACCGAGTCGTTGACCACCAGAAGCGGGAAATCCTTGACCTTCATGGCCCGGACCGCCTCGGGCCCCAATTCCTCGAATGCGATGATTTTGCATTTTTCAATGCGTTGGGACAGGAGCGCGCCGGCTCCGCCCGTGGCCCCGAAGTAGACCGCGGTGTGGTCCTTGAGCGCCTGCTTGACCTCGTCGTTGCGTTTGCCCTTGCCGATGCTGGCCTTGAGGCCCAGGGCGTGCAGCCGGGGCGCGTAGGCGTCCATGCGGTAGCTGGTGGTCGGTCCGGCCGAGCCGATGGGCTTGCCCGGAGGGGCCGGGGAGGGGCCCACGTAGTAGACCACCGCGCCCTCCAGGGGGAACGGCGGCTCCTCGCCCTTGTCGATGAGGTCCATGATGCGCTTGTGGGCCGCGTCCCGGGCGGAATAGATCAGCCCCGAGAGCTTGACCACGTCTCCGGCCCGCAGCTTGGCCACTTCCTCGTCGTTCAGCGGGGTGTTGAGCTGGTATTCGGCCATCAGAGCACCACCTCCTCGTGCCGGGCGGAATGGCATTGCACGTTCACCGCCACCGGCAGGCTGGCGATGTGGCAGGGTTCCAGGGCGATCTTGACTCCCAGGCAGGTGGTCTTGCCGCCCATGCCCATGGGGCCCACGCCCAGCTTGTTGATCTCGTCCAGCAGTTCGGCCTCCATGGCCGCCACCTGCGGGTCGGGATGGGTGTCGTCCAGCTTGCGGGCCAGGGCCTTCTTGGCGATCTTGGCCGAGTGGTCGAAGGTGCCGCCGATGCCCAGGCCCACGATGGTGGGCGGGCAGGGGTTGGGCCCGGCCTCGGCCATGCGCTGGACCACGAACTTCTTGATGCCCTCCCAGCCCTGGGACGGGGCCAGCATGGTCACGCGGCTCATGTTCTCGCTGCCGCCGCCCTTGGCCATGAACACGATCTTGAGCTTGTCGCCGGGCACGATGTCGATGTGGATGATGGCCGGGGTGTTGTCCCCGGTGTTCTTGCGGCTTAGGGGATCGCAGGACGATTTGCGGAGGTAGCCTTCCTCGTAGCCCTTCTTGACGCCCGCGTTGATGGCCTCCTTGAGGTTGCCGTCCACGCACGCGCCCTCACCCATCTCCACGAAGAACACGGCCAGGCCGGTGTCCTGGCACAGGGGCAGGCTCTCGCAGGCCGCCAGGTCGGCGTTCTCCAGGAGCTGGCGGAAGACCTCCCTGGCCGCCTCGGACTCCTCGCGGGCCAGCCCTTCTTCCAGGGCCCGGCGCACGTCCTCCGGCAGGTTGAGGTTGGCCGAGACGCACATTCTGGCCACCGCTTCGGTGACCTCGGCCGTCTTGATGGTTCGCATGACGAACTCCTTTATTTTTTCTTCCTGCGGAAGATGTTCTTCACGGCTGTGATGCCCATCTTGCGCCGCAGGTAGGCCAGCTGGTCCTGCAGGGGAAGGTGCTTGGGACAGACGTCCTCGCAGGCCAGCAGGCCCATGCATCCGAAGATGCCGTGGTCGTTGCCGATGATCTCGTAGTATTCGCGGTCTTCGCGCTCGTCGCGGGGGTCGGCCACGAAGCGGCCTACCCGGTTCAGTGCCACCGCGCCCAGGAAGTCGTCGCGCATGCGGGCCGTGCCGCAGGCGGCCACGCAGCAGCCGCACTCAACGCAGCGGTCCAGCTCGTACACGGCCTCGGCCGTGGCGTTGTCCATGGGCTCCTCTTCGGCCGCGGGGTCGAACTCCTTGGTCGTGTGGATCCAGGACTCCACCTTGTTGTACATGCGGCGGAACCAGGAGCCCGTGTCCACGGACAGGTCGCCCACCAGCTTGAACACGGGCAGGGGCAGCAGCCGGATATGCGCGGGCAGGTCTTTGGTCTTGGTATGGCAGGCCAGGCCCGGGCGGCCGTTGATGACCATGCCGCAGGCGCCGCAGATGCCGGCCCGGCAGCAGAAGTCGAACATGAGCGAGGGGTCCTGCTCCTCCCGGATGCGGTTCAGGGCGATGAACAGGGTCATGGCCTCGGTCTCCTCCAGGGAGTACTCCTGCATGTGCGGAGTGGATTCGGGATCCTGGGGATTGTAGCGGAAGATCTCGAAGGTCAGCATTCTGGCCATGACTATTTCTCCTCCTTCGCGTCGGAGGCAGCGCTTTCAGGCGGCGCGTCCATGGGGATGATCTCGGACTTGCCGTAGCCCCGGTCGCCCGGAGGCAGGGACAGGTCCGCGGAGGCGGATTCGTACTTGAGCACGGGCAGGTCGTCGCCCGGGTTTTTCCAGTAGGCCAGGGTGCGGGTCAGCCAGTCGCGGTCGTTGCGGGCCGGGTAGTCCTCGCGGTTGTGCGAGCCGCGCGACTCGGTGCGGTTGAGCGCGCCGTAGGCCACCATGAGGGCCAGCTTGACCTGGCCTTCGATGCGCAGGGCCGCGTAGAGTTCGGCGTTGCCGCCCAGGCCGTTGGAACGTAGCCCCACCTTGCGGGACCGGTCCAGGACCTCCTGGAGCTCGGACACGCACTTGGCCAGGTCCTCGTGGTTGCGGAAGATGTTGGCGCCCCGGTTCAGGCTCTCCTGCATGGCCGCGCGCACGGCGTAGACGTTCTCGTCGCCGTTCTTGCCGGAGATGAGGTCCTTGATGCGCTCGGCCTGGGACTTGCTCGCGCCGTCGATGACCGAGGATTGGAAGGTCACTTCCGCGCCCTCCAGGTACTCCACGATCTTCCTGCCCACGATGCCCCCGGCGACGACTGTTTCGGCAAGGGAATTGCCTCCAAGTCGATTAAAACCGTGCATGTCCCAGCAGGCGGCTTCGCCCGCGGAGAACAGTCCCTTGAGCCCGTAGACCGCGCCGTCCTTGTTGGTGCGGATGCCGCCCATGGAGTAGTGCTGCGTGGGCCGCACCGGGATGAGCTGGTGGATGGGGTCGATGCCCAGGAAGCTGGTGCAGATCTCGTAGACCTCGCGCAGCTTGCCGGTGATGTGCGCCTCGCCCAGATGGCGGATGTCCAGCCACAGATGGTCGCCGTAGGGGCTCTTGACGCCCTTGCCCTGGCGGATGTGGTGGGTCATCCAGCGGGAGACCACGTCGCGGGAGGCCAGCTCGGCCTTGTCCGGCTCGTACTTGTCCATGAACCGTTCTTCGTTCACGTCGAGCAGGGTGCCGCCGTCGCCGCGGCAGCCCTCGGTGACCAGGATATCCGTGGGCACGATGCCGGTGGGGTGGAACTGCACGGCCTCGGGGTTGCCGATGGGCACCAGCCCGGTGTCCAGGGCCGTGATGTGGGCCCCGCCGTCGCAGATGACCGCGTTGGTGGAGTTGGGATAGATGCGGCCGAACCCGCCCGAGGCGATCATGGTCGCCTTGGCCAGGTAGGTCCGGAGCTCGCCGGTGCGCATGTCCCGGGCCACGCAGCCGTAGCAGGTGACCCCGTCGTGGATCAGGCAGGCCGCGTCGGTCTTGTCGTGGACCTCCACGCCCAGTTCGGCGCAGCGGTTGTCCACGGTGTAGAGCACGGAGTGGCCGGTGCCGTCGGACACGTAGCAGGTGCGCCACTTGGCCGTGCCGCCGAAGGCCCGGGCCGTGATCAGCCCGCGCTTCTCCTCCTTCTCCTCCTTCTCGAACTGCGTCCCGCCCTTGAAGTAGGTGGACTTGCCGGGCACCACGCGGTTCCAGGGCACGCCCCAGAAGGCCAGACGGCGCATCTCGATAGGCGCGTTGTCCACGAACAGGCGGGCCACTTCCTGGTCGCAGCCCCAGTCGGAGCCCTTGACCGTGTCCGCGAAGTGGACGTCCGGACAGTCGCCCTCGCCCATGGCCGAGTTGCCCAGGGCCGCCTGCATGCCGCCCTGGGCGGCCGAGGAATGGGAGCGCCTGGCCGGAACCAGGGAAAGACAGATGGCCGAGAATCCGGCCTGTCCGGCCTCGATGGCGGCGCGTTCGCCCGCCAGGCCGGCCCCGATGACCAGGACGTCGGTGTAGATGGTCTGCATGGCCGGCCTCCTTAGATCGCCAGGAACCAGAACCGCAGCAGGGCGGCCAGGCCGATGGAGATGAAGATCAGGGTCAGGATGGTCTCGGAGCGGTGGAACCTCTTGCGTCCCTTGGCCTTGACCAGGCCCCACTTGACCGCGATGCGGTAGAAGCCCACGCCCACGTGCAGCTCCACCAGGGGCAGCAGGATGAGGTAGAAGGCCATCCACCAGCCTTCCTGGATGCGGGCCGCGCTCTTGGCCGCGGTGATGGGCAGGTTGGTCAGGACCACCCACATGTGGATGGAGCCCATGAGCAGGATGAGCAGGGCCGTGCCCACCTGGACCAGCCAGAGCCAGGTGTCCTTGTGGCGGAGCATGCGGGCGTGGCTCCAGATGGTCTTGGCTCCCTCGAAGCGGGCCGGGACCTTGCGGGCGGCCAGCAGGAAATGCACGAGGAAGAGCAGGAAGATGAGCGGGCCGCCGACCTGGGCCATGCCGGTGTCCTCGAAGAACGTCGCGATGGCGTTCATGACCGGGGAACCGATGATGATGCTGGCCACCAGGATCATGTGGGCCCACATGAACAGGATCAGCGCCGCGCCGGAGAGCATCTGAAGCCAGTCCAGAAGCCCGTCCCAGCGTGAAGCGCGGTCCGGGATGATGGTGGTGTCAAAAGACATGTAGCCTCCGAAGGGATAAAGCGGGATACGGCCCAACCGGGCCGACCGTGTTTGTGGCCCCTGGCTTGGGTTTTGTCAATGATGCTCCACAGCCTGTGGAGGCCTCTTGCAGGCCCGGGGCGCGTTGTGTAGAGCGTGGACTTTGGCAACGACCGCAACCGGCAAGGAGTCGGACAATGACTGAGTTTGCGCGGCTGGCCATGCTGGCCGGACTGGGTGTTGGCGTGGGCGTGGGCGCTTCGTTCACGGGCCTGGGCGGCGGGTTCCTCATGATCCCGCTGCTGCTGATGATGGGCTACGCGGCCCAGAAGGCCGTGGGCACGTCGTTCCTGGCCATCCTGGTCATTTCCCTGTCGGCCCTCATCGCCCACAACAAGCTGGCCAACGTGGACTGGCGCGTGGGCATCGCCTTGGGCATCGGTGGCATCATCGGCGCCCAGGTCGGAGCGAGGCTGGTGGAGTACGTGTCCCAGGCGCAGTTCAAGAAGATCTTCGCCTTCGTGCTCCTGGGCCTGGCCGTGTATCTGTTCGTCAAGAAGTAGGCGGTGCGCCTTCGGCGCATCCCTTTTCTTTCGGCTTGGCAAAATCCGGCCGCCCGTGGGCCGCGCCCGACCCGGTCCGTCCGGTCTTCCTTGAGATTTCGCCCCGTTCTGATACATAAGCGGAGTCCCCCCTCGACATTCGAACGACAACGCTTATTCTACAGGGCCTGGTACCGAATGAGATTCACAGGAGCACACGCATGTTTCGTCCCATCGCCCTGGCGGGGGTGCTGGTGATGCTGTTGACGAGCTTCACCGGCATCATGGGCTGCGCCGCCGCCCCCAAGAAGACGGTCAAGACCGGACCGGCCGCGCCCGTGGGCGGCCTGGACTACGCCGAAGACCTGGCCAAGATCGAGAATCCCGAAGTGGTCAAGCTCAGGAACGGCCTGACCGTGCTGATCAAGGAGGACGACCGCTTCCCCCTGGTCAACGTCCGCCTCTACGTGCATGCCGGATCGGCCTACGAGCGGCCCGACCAGGCGGGCATCTCCCACCTGCTGGAGCACATGGTGTTCAAGGGCACCACCAACCGTCCCACCCCCGGGCAGATCGCCCTGGAGGTGGAGAGCGTGGGCGGCTCGCTCAACGCGGGCACCAGCTGGGACTACACGGTCTACTACGTCGAGGTTCCGGACAACCAGTGGTCCCTGGGCATGGACGTGGTCAAGGACATGGCCTTCAACGCCAAGATTTCCCAGGAGGATCTGGACACCGAGCGCCAGGTGGTGCTCTCCGAGATCCAGCGCGCCAACGACACGCCCTCCAACCTGGTCTTCAAGACCATCCAGGACACGGTCTGGAGCGACACCAGCTACCAGTGGCCCATCCTGGGCTATCCCGAGACCGTGGGCGGCTTCTCCAGCCAGGACATCCACGACTACGTGAACGCCCATTACCAGCCCCAGTCCATGCTCCTGGTGGTTGTGGGCAACGTGGACGCGGACGAGGTCCTGGCCGAGGCCGAGAAGATCTACGGCCCCATCGAGAACACCGAGCCCGTGTCCCCCCCCCGGGCCTATCCCGTGCCCAAGCAGGGCGACGGCCCCCTGGTCCAGGTCATCCCGGGCAAGTGGAACAAGGTCTACCTGGGCCTGGCCTTCCCCATCCCGGACCTGTACTCCAACAAGTCCGTGGGCCTGGAGGTCCTGGGCCAGCTCATGGGCGGGGACGACACCTCGCTCCTGTACCGGACCTTCAAGTACGAGAAACGGCTGGTGGACGACATTTCTGCCTTTTCCTTCAGCCTGGACCGGGCCGGAATCTTCTACATCTCGGCCACTCTGGACGCCCATAACCTGACCAGGTTCTGGGACGAGCTCATGGACACCCTGGCCCACCTGGACCCGGAGAAGTTCACGGACCAGGAGCTGGAGCGGGCCAAGCTCAACCTGGCCGACTCCCTGTTCCAGGCCAAGGAAACCCTGTCAGGGCTGGCCGGCAAGCTGGGCGCGTTCCAGTTCTACTACGGCGGCCAGTACGCCGAGGCCAACTACCTGTTCCAGCTGACCCACCTGGACCGCCAGGAGATGGCCGAGTTGGCGTCCGACTATCTGCGCCCCGACATTCTGTCCGCGTGCATGCTCACGCCCGAGGACGCCGGAGTGGACCAGGAGGCCCTGGCCCGTGTGGCGGCCGGGCGCTGGCCCGCCAAGGACCAGGCCGTGGCCAAGGACGCGGCCAAGAACGGGGACCAGGTGGAGGAGCTCAACCTGCCCGGCGGCTCCAAGCTGGTGCTCATCCCGGACGACACCCTGCCGTACACCGCCCTGTCCATCTATTGGCCCGGCGGCGACGGCGAGCTGGCTACGGACCAGCAGGGCCTGGCCACGCTGACCTCCAAGGTCCTGACCCGGGGCACCGAGAACATGACCGCCACCCAGATCGAGGATTTCCTGTCCGACCGGGCGGCCTCGGCCGGAGCCACGGCCGGGCGCGACACCTTCGCCTTCAACGCCAAGTTTCCGGCCTGGTATGCGGACGACATCCTGCCCGTGATCCGCGACATGCTCACCGGCCCCACCTGGCCGCTCAAGGAAGTGGAGCTGGCCCGGCAGGACCAGATCGCCAACATCCAGCTGCGCGAGGACAAGCCCCTGGGCCTGGCCTTCCGGCACATCTTCCCCTTCCTGTACACCTCGGGGCCGTATTCCTACTTCCACAGGGGCACGGTGGAGGCCATCCAGGGCTTCACCCCGGGCCAGGTCATGAGCTTCTGGGAGACCCAGTCCTCGCTGCCCTTCGTCCTGGCCGTGTGCGGCCAGTTCGACGCCAAGGCCATCCGGGCCTTTGGCGCGGACCTGGCCGGAGAGCTGACCGAGCCCGACCGTTCGTACGCCTTCGTGGCTCCGGACTGGTCCACAAACCACGCCGCCGAGCTGACCCTGGCCGACCGCAACCAGGCCCACGTGCTGGTGGTCTTCCCGGCCGCGGGCACCGCGGACCTGGAGTCCAGCGCCGGGCTGACCCTCATGCGGGCCGTGCTGGCCGGGCAGTCCGGCCTGCTCTTCCGCGACCTGCGCGAGGAGCAGGGCCTGGGCTACACCGTGACCGCCTTCCTGTGGCAGGCCCCGGAGACCGGGTTTCTGGCCTTTTACATCGGCACCGAGCCGGACAAGGTGGACCAGGCCCTGACCGGGTTCCAGGCCGTGACCAGGCAGCTCTCGGACCAGCCTCTGCCCGAGGAGGAGCTGGAGCGGGGCAAGAACATCCTGGTCGGCGAGTACTACCAGGAGCACCAGAGCCTGCTGTCGCGCAGCCGCCAGGCGGCCAACCTGCTGGCCCTGGGCCACGCGCGGACCATGGAGAGCGAGCTCATCGACGTGGCCAAGGAACTGGGCCCCGCGGACCTGGAGGAGCTGGCCAAGCGCTACTTGAAATGGGACGAGGCGTACATCATGAAGGTCGTCCCCTAGGGGCGTAGCCGGGCTTGATGGGTTCGCGGCTTCAGGCTATGGTCCGGAAATCGCGAGGGTTTGAAGCAAGGAGGAGGCATGGCGTTGCTCTTCGGACAGCCGCGCAAGGTGCGCGAAGAGGAAATGAAGGACGATCCCCGGCTGGGCCAGGCCCGCGACGCCTACACCGGCGGCCGGATCAAGATCGTGACCACCGACCACCTGCCCGGGCGCGACGTGCTCGGGGCCTTCGGCCTCATCGCCTGCCGGGGCTACGTGTTCGAGAACGCCTTTTACGGCCTCATCGCCCAGGGCCTGGACGTGAACGCCGACGCCATCATCGGCTACCGCGAAGCCGTGTCCTTCCACCCCGAGGGGGACAAGCACTACTCCTGCTACGGCACCGCCGTAAAGCTTAAGCCAATAAAATAATAAATCATTTTATTGTGCTTGCAGTGCTGGCCGTGTCCTTCCCTTCCAAAGAGGACAAGCACTGCTCCCGCTACGGCACAGCTGTGAAGCTCAAGCCCGTGAAATAGCGCTCAACCCACTGCATTCTGCTTGCCTTCCCCCAACCTTCCGACTAGGCTCCGCGGCTTGGGAGGGAAGTCATGGAGCATATCTTCGCCGCCCGCATGGGCAAGGCGCACCGTTCGTTCATCCGCGAGATCCTGAAGGTCACGGCCGATCCGGAGATCATCTCTTTTGCCGGGGGGCTGCCCAATCCGGAGCTGTTCCCCCTGGAGCCCCTGGCCGAGGCCACGCAGCAGGTCCTGGCCGAGAAGGGTCCCGAGAGCCTGCAATATTCCACCACCGAGGGCGACCCCGAACTGCGGGCCTGGATCGCGGACCGCTACCGGGTCCGGTTCGGCCTGGACGTGGACCCAAGCATCGTGCTGGTGACCACCGGTTCCCAGCAGTGCCTGGACCTGGCCGCCAAGGTGTTCATCGACCCCGGGACCAAGGTCCTGGTGGAGCGGCCCGGCTACCTGGGCGCCATCCAGGCTTTCTCCCTGTTCGAGCCCGAGTTCGTCACCGTGGAGCTTACGGACGAAGGCCCGGACCTGGACGCCCTGGAGGCCGAGATGGCCAAGGGCGGGATCAAGCTCTACTACGCGGTGCCCAACTTCCAGAACCCCTCGGGCCGCCGCTACACCATCAAGGCCCGGCAGCGCGTGGCCGAGCTCTGCAACGAGCACGGGGTGTTGTTCATGGAGGACGACCCCTACGGCGAGCTGCGCTTCGAGGGCGAGCACCTGCCGCCGGTCTATTCCTTTACGAACGGCGAGAGCCTGCTCATGGGCAGCTTTTCCAAGATCGCGGCCCCGGGCTTCCGCCTGGGCTGGATGGTGGCCCCGGCCGACATCCATTCCAAGCTGGTTACGGCCAAGCAGGCATCGGACCTGCACACCAGCACCCTGAACCAGGCCATCCTGGTCCGCTGGCTGGCCACGGGCGACCTGGACCAGCACATCGAGCGCATCCGGGACCGCTACCGCGAGCACCGCGACGTCATGTTGGCGGCCGTGAACGAGCACTTCCCCGAGGGCGTGCAGGTGACCTGCCCCGAAGGCGGCATGTTCCTGTGGGTCACGTTGCCCAACGGACTGTCCAGCATGGACCTGTTGGAAGAGGCCGTGCGCTGCAAGGTGGCCTTTGTGCCCGGGCGGCCGTTCTACGTGGACGGCTCGGGCGAGAACTCCCTGCGCATGAATTTCTCCAACGCCAACCCGGAGCGCATCCGGGAAGGCGTGATCCGCCTGGGTCGCGCCCTTCAGGGTTTTTTGGAGAAGGCCTAGCCGGTCGAGAACAGCGCATATGGGGCATGGCGGACCCTTGTGGAGGCGGGTTGCATCCGGCCCGGGCCAGGGGTATGACTCTGCCCGAGCTACAGAGAATGGTTTTCAATTCCCCCCTTGCAAGGAGACAACATGCCCGAACATATCGTCATCATCGGCGCCGTGGCCCTGGGCCCCAAGGCGGCCTGCCGCTTCAAGCGCCTCAAGCCCCAGGCCAAAGTGACCATGGTCGACATGAGCGACCTGATCTCCTACGGCGGCTGCGGCATTCCCTACTACGTGTCCGGCGAGGTGTCGGACATCGACCAGCTGCGCACCACCAGCTTCCACATGGTCCGCGACGTGCCGTTCTTCAAGGACGTCAAGGGCGTGGACGTGCTGACCCGGACCCAGGCCCTGGGCATCGACCGGGCGGCCAAGTCCGTGCGCATCAGGAACCTGGCCACGGGCGAGGAGAGCGACCTGGCCTACGACAAGCTGGTCATCGCCACGGGCAGCAGGCCGCGGCACCTGGACATCCCGGGCATGGACCTGCCCGGCGTGCACAAGGTGGGCTGCCTGCACGACGCCATGCGCATCCGCGAGGCCGTGACCAAGGGCGAGGTCAACCGCGCCGTCATGGTCGGGGCCGGGTTTATCGGCCTGGAGATGGCCGAGGCCCTGGCCGACATGTGGGGCGTGGAGGTCGAGGTGGTGGAGATGGCCGACCAGCTCATGCCCGGCCTGGTCAGCCCGGACCTGGCCCGCATGGCCACCAAGCACATGGAGGAGCAGGGCGTCGTCTTCCACTTCTCCGACCAGGTCCAGGCCATCGAGGGCGACGGCAAGGTGGAGCGCGTTCGCACCGCCAGGGGCGAGATCGAGGCCGACATGGTCATCCTGGCCGCGGGCGTGCTGCCCAACGACCAGCTGGCCCGGGACGCGGGCCTGGAATGCCACGGGCGCGGCGGCATCGTGGTGGACGAGGAGCTCCGCACCTCGGACCCGGACATCTATTCCGGCGGGGACTGCGTGGTCCTCCGCCACCTGCTCACCAACCAGCGTTTCCACCTACCCCTGGGCTCCTTGTCCAACCGCCAGGGCCGGATCATCGGCAACAACCTGGCCGGCGGGCACGACACCTTCCCGGGCGCGGTGGGCTCCTTCGTGGTCAAGCTGTTCGAGACTTCCCTGGCCGGAACCGGCCTGTCCCTGGCCATGGCCGAGCGGGCCGGGTTCCAGGCCAAGAGCGTGCTCATGGTCCAGTTGGACCGGGCCCACTTCTACCCGGAAAAGGAGCTCATGACCCTGGAGCTGGTGGTGGACGAGCCCACGGGCAGGGTCCTGGGCGTGCAGGGCTTCGGCGGGCTGTCCGACGCCATGGTCGGCCGGGTCAACGCCGTGGCCGCGCTTTTGCCCTACCAGCCCACGGTGGGTGACCTGTCCAACATGGAGCTGGCCTATTCCCCGCCGTTCTCCTCGGCCATGGACATCCTCAACTGCCTGGGCAACGTGGCCGAGAACGTGCTGACCGGACGCAACCGCGGCTTTGGCCCGACCGAGTTCGCCGAACGCTGGGAAGAAGGCCAGGACCAGTGCTTTTTCCTGGATTGCCGCGAGGAGGCCGACGCGGCCGGATACCTGGAGCGGCACCCGGACGAGTGGCACAACATTCCCCAGGGCGAGCTGGCCCGGAGGCTGGACGAACTGCCCCGCGACAAGTCCGTGATCCTGCTCTGCAACACCGGGGCGCGTTCCTACGAGGCCCAGGTGACCCTGGACGACGCCGGGTTCAAGGACGTGTCCAACGTGCAGGGCGGCATGGCCGGGCTCAAGAAGTGGGGGATGGACCTGTGATCCGCGCGGCCCTGACTGTGGCCGCCTGCCTTGCCCTGTGTCTGGTCCTGTGCCTGTCGGCCGCCTGCTCCCTGGCCCCGGAATGGGCCGGTGGGGACGCGGGCTCGTCCCTGGACATGGAAGGGGACCACACCACGGAAGTGAGCCTGGGCGTGGGCGACCCCCTGACCCTGGAGGTGCGCAGCCCCGAGCCAGGCGGGTACGAGCTGGCCGGAACCTATTTCGATTCCGACCGGCTGGACATGACCTCGTTCAAGATCCTGCCCGGCGAGGACGGCGATCCCGACCAACTGGAATATCTGTTCACGGCCCTGGCTCCGGGCCAGGCCCTGGTCGAGGTGCGGGTGCGGGCCAAGGGCATCCCGGACGCGCCCATCGAGGTCTACAAAAGGGTGTTGGTGACGATAGAAGAGTAGGCCGGGCTACTTGAGTTTGCCCAGGCGCTGCTCGACCTTGGTCAGGCGGAAGTCCAGGGGCGTGGCCTCTGGCAGCACGGCCTGGACCACCTTGAGCGGGTTCATGTAGCCCGCGTTCCAGTCGAATTC
Source organism: Desulfovibrionaceae bacterium (assembly GCA_963666895.2). GTDB lineage: Bacteria > Desulfobacterota > Desulfovibrionia > Desulfovibrionales > Desulfovibrionaceae. The sequence continues at coordinate 173,598 of CAXXNS010000003.1, forward strand.
CAGCCGCAACGCACCCTGGCCGGTCTCGGTTACCGAGGCCAGCAGGGCCAGGATGTCCGTGGGCTGCGAGCCGCGCTTGGTCTTGCGCTCGACCACGAATTCCTTTTGCTTGTGCAGGTCCAGCCAGCATCGCCGCCATTTTTCGGCCTGCCCTGGGGCCTGCGCGGGTTCGGCCGTGAACTCCAGTTCGAAGGCCTCGACCACGGCCTGGGCCACCTTGCGGCCCGGTCCGATCTCCTCCACCCTGAGCAGGCCCAGTCCCAGGGGCAGCACCGGGGCCAGGGCCTGGCGCACCGCGTCCCCGGGCATGGCCTGGCGCAGGAAGACCGTGAACCACTCGCAGCGGCTCTCCACGCCCACGGGCAAAGCCCGGCCGAACGAGATGCGCGGCATGGGATGGAAGCCCGCGGAAAAGGTCAGGGGCAGCCCGGCCCGGCGCATGGCCCGCTCCAGGGTGGATTGCAGCTCCAACTGGGAAAGGTAGGCGGCCGGTCCGATCTTGTCGTACCAGATGCGGTAGTGCCCCACCCGCTGGGACAGGGCCTGGCGCGTCTGTTCCCGAACGTCGGACGGCGTTTCCTTCTCGGCCGTGGCCTTGTGGGCGCCGCTGTCTTCGGGCGCGTGGCCCTCGGCGGCCAGCCTGGGCCGGATGGTCTTGTGCCCGGCCTGGGCCGTGAGCAGGCTCTTGCGCGGCTTGCCGTCCTTGTCCTCGGTGCACACCCCGCAGCCCGAGCAGTTTCCGAACCGGCAGTCCTCCGTGGTCTTTCCGGCCAGGGCGCGCTGGTACTCGGCCTTGAGGAACGCCTTGGACGGCCCGGCCTGCAAATGGTCCCAGGGCAGGGGCCCGTCCGGGTCGCGGGCGGCCAGGAGCCTGGCCGGGTCCAGACCGTGCTCGGCCAGGGCCTGCTCATAGGGCTCCAGTTCCAAATGGTCGCGCCAGGACGAGAACAGGGCGCCGGACCGCCAGGCCGTCTCCACCACCGGGGCCAGGTCCCGGCCGGACCGGGAGAACATGCCCTCCAACCAGCTCATGCGCGGCTCGTGGAACTTGAGGCGCACCCGTTTCAGGGGCCGGAATGCCTCCTTGAGCACCCCGATGCGCCGGCGGGTCTCCTCCAGGTCGATCTGCTCGGCCCACTGGAAGGGCGTGTGCGGCTTGGGCACGAAGGGCGACACCGAGGAGGTGACCTGGAGCCGCTTGACGTGCGGCCCGGCCACGTCGCGTACCTTGCGGGACAGGTCCGCGATGGCCAGCAGGTCCTCGTCGGTCTCCGTGGGCAGGCCGATCATGAAATAGAGTTTGACCATCTGCCAGCCCGCGTCGAACAGGACCCGGACGTGGTCCATGAGCCCCTGCTCGGTGACGTTCTTGTTGATCACGTCGCGCAGCCGCTGGGAGCCCGCTTCCGGGGCCAGGGTGATGCCTGTGCGGCGGATGGACGCCATGCGCTCCAGGATGGACGGGGTCAGGGAGCCCACCCGCAACGAGGGCAGGGCGATGGACACCTGCTCTCCGGCGCAGCGGTCGAAGGCGCTGGTGAACACCTGCTCCAGGGCGGTGTGGTCGCCCGTGGACAGGGACAAGAGCGAGGTCTCCTCGAAGCCCGTGGCCTTGAGTCCGTGGTTCATGATGGCGGCCAGGGTTTCGGGCCCGCGCTCGCGCACCGGCCGGTAGATCATGCCCGCCTGGCAGAACCGGCAGCCCCGGGAGCAGCCCCGGGCCACCTCCAGGGTCAGGCGGTCGTGCACGGCCTTGGCCAGGGCCACGGTCTGCAGGGCCGGGTAGGCGGCCTTGTCCAGGTCCTCCACCACGGCCCGCTCCACGTGGCCGTACCCCTCCAGCAGCGGCTTGCCTCCGGCCTCGAACAGCGAGGGCACGTACACGCCGGGCGTTCCGGGCAGGGAGCGCAGGAATTCGTCGCGGTCCATGCCGCTTTGCTTGGCCTCGGCCAGCCGCTGGAGCACCAGGGGCAGGACCTCCTCGCCGTCGCCCAGGACCATGAGGTCCAGGAAGGGCGCCAGGGGTTCGGCGTTGCCCACCACGCCGCCCCCGGCCATGACCAGGGGGTGGGACCCGTCGCGGTCCGCGGCGCGCAAGGGGATGCCGCCCAGGTCCAGAATCTCCAGCACGTTGGTGTAGCAGAGCTCGTGGGTCAGGGAGAAGGCCACCGCGTCCACCTCGTTGAGCGGGGTGTCGGTCTCCAGGGTGGCCAGCCGGGTGTCGTGGGCGCGCAGGATGGCCGCGGTCTGGGCGCAGACCGAGAACACGCGCTCGGCCAGGAACTCGGGGCGATCGTTGACCGCCTTGAGCAGGATCTTCTGGCCCAAATAGGACATGCCCACCTCGTAGAGGTCCGGGAACGCCAGGGCCACGCGCACGGACACGTCGGCCGGGTCCTTGCGCACGGTTCCCCATTCCGAGCCCAGGTAACGGCTGGGGCGGGGCAGCAGGGGGAGGAGTTCCTTCATGGGCATGAAAAAGGCGGGGCGGCTCAGGGCCGCCCCGCCAGATGGTTGATGGTTCGGCCGGGCTATTTCTTGAGCAGTGTGGACAGGTCGCCGCCCGCGGACTGGGCCAGGTCGTTCAGGGTCTGGAGGTCGCCGGGCCCGGACAGGGTCAGGTTGGATTTGGCTTCCATGTATTTGGTGGCCAGCTCGTCCGGGCAGGAATCGTAGGTGTAGAGCACGTGCCGGGCCTCGATCTCGCCCTTGATCTCGGTTTCAAAAGGATATCCATAGGGCATGAGCATCATGGACACGCCCTGCTGGGTGGGAACGGTCTGCAGGATGGCCGGGTTCTTGATGACGTCGGAGCCCTCGGCCCATTGACCCAGGACTAGCTCTCCGCCCACCAGCTTGACCAGTTTGACATCTTCGTACGCCATGTGAGTTCTCCTTGTGTTTCTCGACCCAAGAGAACTAGGGATAGCGGCCCTGGTTGTCAACCCTGGCCCGGCTTCACGCCGGTTTTGAGCCACTGGTCGTACAGCACGGCCGGGACCGCGAACAGGACGTAGGACAGGCCCCACAGGCCTACGTCGATGAGCCCGGCGCCGCCCACCGCGGGCACGCCCATCTGCGGCCCCCAGACGCGCAGCAGTATGGACACGATGCCCGCGATCATGGTGGCGAAGTAGATGAGCCGGGACTGGGGCCGGGTCAGGGGCTGCCTGTCGAAGGCCAGGGCGTGGGACACGCGCAGGCACAGGGCGAAGCAGACCACGTCCGCGGCGTAGGACACGGCCACCGGGTCCGGCACGCCCATCCAGAGCTGCCAGGCGCGCAGGAAGGTGTTGGATGCGAACAGGACCGACAAGAGTACGAAATAGGGTTTCAAAATTCCTCCCAGTCAGGCTGTTGAAAAACGGCAATTTGCTGCGTTGCTTCAAAAAATCCAAACCCTCGCGTACCGCAAGAGTACGCGTCGGTCTTGAATTTTTTTCGCGCCTTGCATCTCACCATTTTTGACCAGCCTGTATTTAATGTGTTTTTAGATGAAGCGGCGGGGCTTGGCCGCCTGGTGCAGGTCCTTGAGCGTGCGCACGTTGCCCTTCCTGAGCTTGCGGGCCAGGAACAGGAACAGGTACGCGGCCTGGAGGGCGTCGGCCAGGGCGTCGTGCTCCGGCAGCCTCGGCAGGCCGTATGTCTCGGACAGGTTTCCGAGATTGTAGGAAATCTTCAGGCTGAACGCATCGTCGCGGTAAGCCCACTGCTCCTCCTGGAAGGCCTGGGCCATGCGCATGGTGTCCAGGCAGGGGGATTTGAGCCCGGCCCCGAAGTGGGTGCGGCAGGCGCGGTTCAGAAAGGTCATGTCCAGGCCCACATGGTGGCCCACCACCAGGGTGGGGCCCAGCCAGTCGATGAACCCGGGCAGGACCTCCCGGATGGTCGGGGCGTGCTCCACGGCGTCGGGCGTGATGCGGTGGATCAGGGTGGAGAACTTGGGCAGGCCCATGGCCGGGTGGACCAGGATGTTGTAGGTGTCCGAGGGGTCGATGCGCATGTTCCGCACCCGCACCGCGCCGATGGACACGATCTCGTCCTCCCGGGCGTTGAGCCCGGTCAGCTCCGTGTCCACCACGGAGAACACGTAGTCCTCCAGGGGGTGGGACTGGTCCAGGGCCCGGGCCGAGGCGTGGTTGCCGGCCAGCTCCGGGATGGTCGGCTGGCCCTCGAACCACTCCCCGATGACGGGCAGTCCGGCCAGGATGTCCTTGAGCATGAGCAGCACGGCGGTTTCCTAAGCCACATTAAGCCGGAACATGTCCCGCAAAAACGACTGGATCTTGCCGATGACCCCGAAGGACTCTTTGAGGGTCTGCTTTTCCAGCTCCGAGAGCTTGGCCGGGGCGATGAAGTTGTTGGGCTTCTGGCCTTCCTCCACCAGGGCCAGCTGGTGCACCAGCCTCAGCTGGAGCAGGAACTCGAAGGCCTCGGAAGTATCCAGGTACAGCTCGTGCGGGATGTGCCCGCCCTCGTCCAGCTGCTTGAGCCTGCCCAGGGTGTTGGTCTCCTTGATGCCGTACTTCAGGGCCAGGACGCGGGCGAAGTCGGTCAGGGGCAGCAGGCCGCGCTTCTTGAGGTCCAGCCGGTTCTTGTGCTCTCCGGTCTTCTCCACCAGGAAGGACTTGAAGAAGGACAGCGGCGGCCTCACGCTCAGGCAGTCCGCGGCCAGCTGGCGCAGGAAGATTTCCTGCTTGGGCGCGTGGTGCGCGATGTGCGCGCGCAGGGAGTCGGCAAAGGACTCGTCTCCGTACCCGGCCCGGAAATCGAAGAAGATGGTGGAGTGCAGAACCTCCTCGGGCTCGGGCACCAGGATCCAGCGTTCGAACTGGTCGCGCCAGGTGGCGAAAGGTTTGCGCCATTTGGGGTTGGAGGCCATGATTTCGCCCATGCAGGCCGGGAACCCGCACTGGACCAGCTCCTCGTTGGCCCGCTCGGACAGGGCCGTGAAGTAGATGTCCGCGGCCCGGTTGAGGATGTCGTCGCCGGTATCCTTGTAGACCAGGGCGTTGTCCTGGTCCGTGGCGAAGGTCTGCTCGCGGCGGCCCTCGCTGCCCATGAGCAGCCAGCAGAACGGCAGGGGCGGCGGCCCCAGGTCGCGCTGGAGCAGGGCCAGCACCCGCTCCAGGATCAGGTCGTTGAGGATGGCGATCATGCGGGTGATGTTGCCCGCCTTGGCCCCGTCCTGGACCATGGTCCGCACCACCTGCGGCACCTTGCCCGAGAGCGGGTAGAGTCCGGACAACCGCTCCTGGGTCAGGATTTCGCGGAAGATGGACATGGGGCTCTTGCCCTGGAGCACGAGCACGTCGTGGGAGGTGATCATGCCCGCGACCTCGCCCTGGCGCATGACGGCCAAATGGTGGATGTGCCCGGACATCATCTTCATGAGCGCGTCGAAGCAGACGTCGTGCGCTTCGATGGTCTTGACCGGGGTGGACATGATGGTCTCGATGGGCGCGTCGTAGTCCATGCCCAGGGCCACGGCCTTTCTGAGGTCCTTGTCCGTGACGATGCCGGCCATGGCCCCGGAGGGCTCCTTGATGATCAGCGAGCCCACGCTGTGCTTGGCCATGCGCCAGGCGGCCATCTGGATGGTCTCGCCGAAGTCCAGGGTCACGGGCGGCCGGGTGATCATCTCCCCGACCTTGGCCGAGAAGAGCGACAGTCCGGAGTCGCAGGTCATGGCCGGGGCCCTGCGGGCGTACATCTCGTTGAACGCCTTGGACAGATAGTCCCGGGAGAAACTCTTGAGGAAGAATTGGGCCACCTGGGGCTGGGTGTGCAGCAGATGCTGGAAGGCCACGCCGGGCATGCGGATGAAGAAGCTGTCCTCCACGGTGTCCGCGAACAGGGAGGCCGGTCCGCTCTGGATCAGGGACAACTCGCCCACGAACCCGCCCTCGCCCCGGTAGTCGATGAGGTTCTCTTCGCCTTCTTCATCGCGCAGGTAGAGCTTGACCCCGCCGCGCTGGACGATGAGCAGGTCCGCCACGCGGGTGACGTCCTTGATGAGCAACTGGGTGTTCTTGGGCGCGAAGTCGATGAGGCACTGCTTGGCCAGGTCGGCCAGGATGGAGTCCGGGAGGCCGGAGAAGGGCAGTGTCTGGGCGAGGAATTCCTCGATGATCTCGGGCCGCGTCGTGCCCGCCTCATGATGCCCCATGGCGCCCTCCGACGCCCGTGGCGCGGGAGGAGAGACTCCCCCCGCGCCGGTCGAGCGTTTGTTGGTTGCGTCCGTTCCTAATGGTCCACGGCCGTGCCCGCTCCACGCGGGATGCGCACGCTTTCCACCATGTCCTGGATCTCCTGCGGCGGCGCCGGAGTCATCAGCGACACGACCATGGTGGCCACGAAGTTGATGATCATGCCCACGGTGCCGATGCCCGTGGAGTCGATGCCCAGGAGCCACGGCTTCATGCCCATGAAGGCCGGGGTGCATTGGATAATGTAGAGCATGGTGAAGCCGATGCCAAGGACCATGCCGGTGATGGCCCCCTCCCGGGTCGTCCGCTTCCAGAAGATGCCGAGCAGGATGACCGGGAAGAAGCTGGCCGCGCCGAGGCCGAAGGCCAGGGCCACCACCTGGGCCACGAAGCCGGGCGGGTTGATGCCGAAGTACCCGGCCACGATGACCGCCAGGGCGATCATCACCCGGCCGACCAGGAGGCGTTGCTTCTCGGAGGCTTGCCTGTTGATGATCCGGTAGTAGAGGTCGTGGGCGATGCTCGAGGCGATGACCAGGAGCAGGCCCGAAGCCGTGGACAGGGCCGCGGCCAGGCCTCCGGCCGCCACCAGGGCGATGACCCAGGGCGGCAGGTTGGCGATCTCCGGGTTGGCCAGCACCATGATGTCGCGGTCAACGTAGAGCTCGTTGGCGTTGTCCATGGGAATCTCGTTGGACAGCATGGGCAGGCCGTAGCTGTTGAGCTGGCCTTCGCCGACCAGGGTGGGCTTGCCCTTCAGGGCGTCGCCGCCGCCCATGCCCTTGCCCAGGTACTGGACCTTGCCGTCCTCGTTCTTGTCCACCCAGGCCACCAGGCCGGTCTGGGCCCAGTTGGTGAACCAGGAGGGCAGCTCCATCTTCTCCTCGCCCTGGGCCGGATTGTAGTTCACCTGCGACAGGGTGTTGATCATGTTGTAGCGGGCGAACGAGGCCACGGCCGGAGCGGTGGTGTACAGGATGGCGATGAACAGCAGGGCGTAGCCCGCGGACAGGCGGGCGGCGCGCACGCTGGGCACCGTGTAGAAGCGGATGATGACGTGGGGCAGCCCGGCCGTACCGGCCATCAGGGTCAGGGTCAGGCAGAAGGTGTTGAGCATGTTCTTGGTGACGAAGGGCGAGGTGTATCCTCCGAAGCCCAGGGCCACGCCGATCTCATTCAGCTTGCCGAGCAGGTATTGCCCCGTGTCCGGGCCCGAGGCGATGGTGCCGCCGAAGCCCAACTGCGGGATGGGGTTGCCCGTGATCTTCAGGGAGATGAAGATGGCCGGGATGAGGAAGGCCAGGATGAGCACGCAGTACTGGGCCACCTGGGTCCAGGTGATGCCCTTCATGCCGCCCACGGCCGCGTAGAAGAACACGATGGCCATGCCGATGAACACGCCGGTGTTGACGTCCACCTCCAGGAACCGGGAGAAGACCACGCCCACGCCGCGCATCTGCCCGGCCACGTAGGTCAGGGAGACGAAGATGGCGCAGATGAGCGCGACCACGCGGGCCGTGGTGGAGTAGTACCGGTCGCCCACGAAGTCGGGCACGGTGAACTTGCCGAACTTGCGCAGGTACGGAGCCAGGAGCAGGGCCAGGAGCACGTAGCCGCCGGTCCAGCCCATGAGGTACACGCAGCCCGTGTAGCCCAGGAAGCTGATCAGCCCGGCCATGGAGATGAAGCTGGCCGCGCTCATCCAGTCGGCCGCGGTGGCCAGGCCGTTGGCCATGGCCGGGACGCCGCCGCCGGCCACGTAGAAGCCTTTGGTGTCTTTGACGCGCGAGCGCCAGGCAATGGAGATGTAGAGCCCGAACGACAGGCCGACCATTATGAAGGTCCACAATTTTATCTGGTCCATGGGTGAGTCCTCCCTCGCTTATAAGGTTATTCGTCCACGTCGAAGGTCCGATCCAACTTGCGCATCAACAGGTAGTATGCGAAGATAAGGACTACGAAGACGTAGATGGAACCTTGTTGCGAGAACCAGAACCCCAGCGGGAAACCGCCCAGGTGGAACGTGTTCATCTGCTCCACCAGCAGTATCCCGAACACATAGGAAACCAGCGCCCAAATGGACAACAGGATGACCATGTAGGTCAGGTTCCTGCGCCAATAGGCTTTCATCTTGTCGTTCTGTTCCATGTCAAACCCCCCTGTCGTTTAGTTGCGGCCCCGTCCCGCTCGTCCTCGCCAAAGGGATCGGGACGGGGCCGTGATTTTATGGCCTTGGGATGACTACCTTCCCATCAGCTCCTTGTTGCCTTCCATCAGGTCGGTGACCACGCCCGGATCGGCCAGGGTCGAGGTGTCGCCGAGGTTTGAGGTGTCGCCTTCCGCGATCTTGCGCAGGATGCGGCGCATGATCTTGCCGGACCGGGTCTTGGGCAGGCCGGGCGCGAATTGCAGCACCTGCGGGCTGGCCAGGGGGCCGATCTCCTTGCGAACGTGCATGACCAGCTCCTTCTTGAGCTCGTCCGACTCGTCCACGTCCGCCTTGAGGGTCACGTAGGCGTACACGGCCTGGCCCTTGAGCTCGTGGGGCATGCCGACCACGGCCGCCTCGGAGACGGTCGGGTGCGCCACCAGGGCGGACTCGATCTCGGCCGTGCCCAGCCGGTGGCCGGACACGTTGATCACGTCGTCCACGCGGCCCATGATCCAGAAGTAGCCGTCCTCGTCGCAGCGCGCGCCGTCGCCGGACTCGTAGGCTCCGGGGAAGGTGGCGAAGTAGGTGGACTTGAACCGCTCGGGGTTGTTCCACACGCCGCGCAGCATGCCCGGCCAGGGCTTCTTGATGATCAGGAAGCCGCCCTCGTTGGCGTTCACTTCCTTGTTCTCGCGGTCCACGATGGCCGCCTCGATGCCCGGCAGGGGCCGGGAGGCCGCGCCCGGTTTCATGGGCGTGGCGTAGGGCAGGCCGGAGATGATGTGGCCGCCGGTCTCGGTCTGCCACCAGGTGTCCACGATGGGCAGTTTCCCCTTGCCGATGTTGTTGTAGTACCACATCCAGGCTTCGGGGTTGATGGGCTCGCCCACCGAGCCCAGGATGCGCAGGCTGGACAGGTCGTGCTTGGTGGTCCACTGCTCGCCCTCGCGCATCAGGGCGCGGATGACCGTGGGCGCGGTGTAGAACACGTTGACCTTGAATTTTTCGCACACCTGCCAGAAGCGGTCCGGGGCCGGATAGGAGGGAACGCCCTCGAACATCAGGCTGGTGGCGCCCAGGCAGAGCGGGCCGTACACTATGTAGGAGTGGCCGGTGACCCAGCCGATGTCGGCCGTGCACCAATGCACGTCGTCGTCCTTGAGGTCGAAGACCCACTGGCAGGTGTGGGCCGTGTAGGTCAGGTAGCCGCCCTGGGTGTGGTACACGCCCTTGGGCTTGCCCGTGGACCCGGAGGTGTAGAGGATGAACAGCGGGTCCTCGGCTTCCATAGACTCGCAGGGGCAGTCGGCGGTGATGTCCTCGGCGGCCATCTCTTCGTGCCACCAGGTGTCGCGGCCTTCCACCATCTCGAACTTCTCGAAGCCCTTGGCCGAGTTCACCACCACCACGCGCTCCACGCCCGGGCACTCCTTGAGGGCCTCGTCGGTGTTGCCTTTCAGCGGAATCTGGCGTCCGGCGCGGTTGACCGCGGTGCCGGTGATGTGGACCTTGCTGCCGCAGTCGTTGATGCGGTCGCGCAGGGCGTGGGCCGAGAAACCGGCGAACACGATGGAGTGGGGCGCGCCCAGGCGGGCGCAGGCCAGCATGGCGATGGCCAGCTCCGGAATCATGGGCAGGTAGATGGACACGCGGTCGCCCTTGCCCACGCCCATCTTCTTGAGCACGTTGGCGAAGCGGCAGACCTCGTCGTGGAGCATCTGGTAGGTGTAGACCTTGACGTCGTCCTCGGCCTCGCCCTGGAAGATGATGGCCGCCTTGTTGCGCTTGCCGTTCTTGATCTGGCGGTCCAGGCAGTTGTAGGCCACGTTGAGGCGGCCGCCGGAAAACCATTTGATCTCAGGCGTATCGAAGTCCGCTTCCAGGACCTTGTCCCACTTCTTTTCCCACTCCACCAATTCCCCGGCGCGTTCCGCCCAGAAGCCTTCCGGGTCCTCGATGGAGCGTTTGTAGATTTTTTCGTACTCCTCCATGCTCCCCACGGCCGCGTCGGCGCGTTTGGGGGGCTGGATTACCCGCGATTCGGTGGACAAACTCTGGATTTTGTCGTCGCCCATTGGGGCCTCCCTCTTGCTTGATGTTCAACTGGTTCGCTTCAGCCAGATAAAATGTAAGATCGTCTTCGACCGCCTTCGGCCGACAGGCCCTTCTTTAGCACCGCTTTTCGGGCCGGGCATCTTCTTTTCGGTAAACGGTCGAACCGGCCCGTGGGGGGACCGCCGGGTCGGCGGGCTTCCGTTCACCCGGAATTGGACGCCGCTCACGATATCGGGCCGCCGCTGACGGGCCTTCCCGCAGGGCCCTTTTGGGGCAAGCAGCGGGCTTCCTGGGCGCTGAAACGCCATATTTCATCAATACGCCAGGGCCGGAAGGGGCGCAATCCCGCAGGGTTTGGACTTTCCTCGGGGTGGCGCATCCGGGCCGAAATAGGGTATGCCGCCAAAGAACACGGGAGCGCGTTGGTGAAGATTCTTGTGCTGAACATGACCCGCTTCGGGGACCTGATCCAGGGGCAGGCGGCCGTTCGCGGCCTGGCCCGGACCGGGTCCGTGGAACTGGTCTGTCTGGAGAACTTCGCCTCGGCCGCCGGGCTGCTGGACCGGGTGAATGAGGTCCACGCCCTGCCCGGGGCCGGTTTCCTGGCCGACCTGGACCGGAGCTGGCCGTCCGGCCTGGGCCGTTTGTCCCGGTTCCTGGACCAGGTGGCGGCCACGGGGCCGGCCGACCTGGTGGTCAACCTGACTCCGTCCCATCCGGCCCGGCTGCTCTGTTCGCGCCTGGGCGCCACCGTGCGCGGCTTCGCCATGGACGGCCACGGGTTCAACGCCGACACCTCGGCCTGGGCCGCTTTCCTGCAGATGGCCTCGGGCAACCGGGGAGCCAGCCCTTTCAATGTCATCGACCTGTTCACCCGGGTGGCCGGGGTGGACCCCAAGGACACTGATTCGTCCCTGTCGCGGCCTGGCCCGGAAGACCTAGCCGCAGCCCGGGAGTTGTTGCCCAATGACGATTACGTCGGGTTCCAGCTGGGGGCCAGCGAGGACCGGCGGCGCTGGCCCGTGGAGCGGTTCGCGGCCGTGGCCCGGGGCCTGCACGAGCGGGCCGGGCTGACGCCCGTGCTTCTGGGCACGGAGGGCGAGCTCCCCCTGGGCGAGCGGTTTTTGGACATGGTTGGAAAGGGGGCCGGCGACCTGGCCGGGGCCACCGTCAACCTCATGGGCCGCACCGGGCTGTCCGAACTGGCCGGGGTCCTGACCCGGCTGGCCTTCCTGGTCACCAACGACACCGGCACCATGCACCTGGCCGCGGGCCTCGGCGTGCCCTGCCTGGCCGTGTTCCTGGCCACGGCCCAGCCTTTCGACACCGGTCCGGGCCTGCCGGGCTCGATCTGCTTCGAGCCGGACATGGACTGCCACCCCTGCGCGTTCGGCCGGGACTGCGACCGCGGCCACGCCTGCCGCCAGGCCGTGCCCGTTCAGGCCGTGCTGGAGCATGCCTTGGCTTTGGCCGGGGAGGGAGACGTTCCCGGGGCCATTCCGGGAGCCCGGGTCTGGCGGACCGTCCGGGACCCGGAAGGCTTCCTGGACCTGGAGTCCCTGTCCGGGCACGAGGCCACGGACCGGGTGCGCTGGATTCGTGTCCAGCGGGCGTTCTATCGTCGGTTTCTTGACGAACAGCCCCCGAACCCGTCCGGGTACGGACCCCACGGCCTGTCCCCTGAAGCGGCCACGGGCCTGCGCACGGCCCTGTCCGGCGCGCGCGACGGCCTGTTCCTGCTCAGCCAGCAGGCCGAGCTGTTGCTTATGGCCCCGCGCGAGGCCCTGAAGAAGAAGTTCCTGGCCAGCTGGCAGCGCGTGGAGTCCTTGCTGCGCGTGGATTCCCGCCTGGACGTGCTGGCCTCGATGTGGCGCTTCCAGTCCCAGACCGCGGGCGGCGATCTTCCGAGCGTGGCCGCCCTGGCCGACCGCTACCTGTCCCTGCTTGATTCCCTCCTGGCGTTGTTCCCGGGTGACGGCACGGAATTTGAATAAAATTCCGCGCAAGAACCGATGGAACATTTTTGCAGCCAAGGAGTTGCCTCATGATCGTTATCGATGGTCAGAAAACCGAGATGTCCCTGGGGGATTTCGAGAACCTTGAGCAGGTTCTGGGCGAAATCCTGGACCGGGGCCACGTGGAGAACCGCGTGGTCACGGACGTGTTCGTGGACAACGAGCCGTTCAGCGAGATCTACCCCCACCAGGCCGAGGATATCGGCACGGACAGCTTCAAGATGCTGGAGCTCAAGAGCGTTCCGGTGCAGGAGATGGCCGAGCAGATGACGGCCGAGCTGTACAAGGTCGTGGCCCTCATGGCCAAGGGCGGCCGCGGCGTGGCCGAACTGTTCCGCCAGGGCGACGACGCCGAGGCCCTGGAGACCTACCAGGACCTGCTGGACGTGATCCGCAGCTTCCTGAACCTCATCGGCGTGTTGCGCGAGACCTTCCCGGTCAGCGAGCAGCGCGAATTCCTGGCCGCCAGCCAGGAACTCAACGAGTTGTTCACCGAGATGAGCGAGGTGCTGGCCAACGAGGACTGGATTCTGCTGGCCGACCTGCTGGAATACGAATTCCTGCCCGCGGTGGAGAACTGGGAGAAAGTCATTGGCGCCATCGAGAAGGACGTCAAGGCCGCACGCGCCTAACTCCGGGGAGCCGACCATGGACGAAGCGCTCAAGCGTTTGGATGAGGCCTATTCCCTGGGCGAGCAGGAATTGCAGCATCTGCTCGGGGAGGACCTGGATCAGATGGCCGAGACGGCCGAGCAGCGTAACCGGCTGGTCAAGGAGGCCCTGCGCGTTTCCACCGTGGAGCTGACCGAGGACAACGAGGCCGAGTTCCTGGAAAAGGTGCGCCGCCTGGAGCGCCAGCACGGCATGCTCTTCACCGAGGCCCGCAAGCTGCACAAGCGGCTGCGCGAGGACCTGGCCAAGCTCAAGAAAGAGAACAAGCGAATCACGGCCTACCACGGCGCCCACCGGCCCACGCCCCTGATCCGCTACCACTACCTGAACAAGCAGAGCTGACCACACGATTTCATATCGACGCGATCAGGGCCCGGAAGCAAACGCTTCCGGGCCCTGTCATTTCCCGCGGCCGGGTGGGGGGGAGGAGGGAGGATGGCTGGCCGCGGGGACCAGGGGGCCACTCGGCTCCCCTGAATATGTCAAGAGCCTGTCGGATGGGCGGCTCGAGTATGGCTCCTGAAAAGCAAGGCCTGTGCCATAAGAGCACCACCTGGTATCATTGGATAAATCTAATTCCTTCGTCCTGGTTGGTGAAGCCGGTTGCACAAAACATGTGAAGTCGTTTGTGCAAGGACGCGTTTTCTTCAGGCGTGCAGCTTCTTGAGCAGCCAGGCCATGTTCCGGCCCAAGGTGCGCATGGTCTCCAGGGCCTCCTGGTCCTTGTCCACGTCGCCCGGGCCGAGGCCGTAGCCCATGTTCCAGTAGGAGGAGCCGGGCACCACCATCTGTCCGATGAAGAAGAAGTGGTTGATGGAGTTGAAGGTGTGGATGGCTCCGCCGCGCCGGGCCGTGACCACGGCCGCGCCCACCTTGCGCTTCAGAAGGTCGCCGTTGACCCGGACCACCATGCCGCTCCGGTCGATGACGGACTTCATGTTGGTGGTCACGTTGGCGAAGTAGGTGGGCGAGCCGAGCAGGATGCCGTCGGCCGCCACCATCTTGGCGATGTACTCGTTGACCGCGTCGTCCACGGCACACCGGCCGTCCTTGTTCTCATTGCACTTGTAGCAGGCGATGCAGCCGGGGATGGCCTTGGGCCCGAACTGGATCAGCTCGGTCTCCATGCCTTCCGCTTCCAACTCGGCCAGGGCGGTGCGGAGCATGATGGCGGTGTTGCCGTCCTTGCGCGCCGACCCGTTGAACGCCACGATTTTCATGAGTCCTCCTTGTGGTCTGTGGGGGAACGAGAAACGGGGCCTTGCGGCCCCGTTCGGTTTTTGCGGCAATGGGTCCGGAGGTCAGGAGAAAATCTTGTCGATTTTCTGCTGCAGGGTCTCCGGGGTGAAGGGTTTGACGATGTAGTTGGAGACCTTGGCCTGGACCGCCTCTATTATGTTCTCCTGCTGGGCCTCGGCCGTGACCATGAGGAAGGGCAGGTCCGCATATTCCTCGCTGGCCCGGACCTTGCGCAGCAGCTCGATGCCGGTCATCTGGGGCATATTCCAGTCGGAGACGATGAAATCGATATTGTCCTTGTTCAGCACGTCCCAGGCCGTGGTGCCGTCGTCGGCCTCGACGATGTTCTCCAGGCCCAGCTGCCGGAGGATGTTCTTGATGATCTTGCGCATGGTGGAGAAGTCGTCCACCACCAGGATTCGCATCTTCTTGTCGTAAGCCATGTGGGCCTCCCTCTCTGCGCCGGGAACGAGTCCAGCGTCGGCATTGCTTTGGTCCTTTCTAGAAAATCTTTATAAGAATTGCAACGCCCAGGGAGAAAAAAACTGGATTAGATCAATCCCACCATGGCCTCGTCCACCTCGGCGTCCTCATGCACCACCTTGTGCAGCGCGCGCACCAGCTTGGACGGGTTGTCGTGCTGGAACACGTTGCGGCCCACCGAAAGCCCGGCTCCGCCCGCGGATACGGCGTCGTACACCATCTGGACCACGTCCCGGTCCTCATCCATCTTGGGACCGCCCGCGATGACCACGGGGATGCAGCAGGCCTCCACCACGCGCTGGAAGGTGTCCGGGTCCCCGGTGTAGTTGACCTTGACGATGTCCGCGCCCAGCTCCGCGCCCACCCGGGCGCAGTGGGCCACCACCTTGGGGTCGTACTCGTTCTCCACCTTGGGGCCGCGGGCGTACATCATGGCCAGCACCGGGATGCCCCATTCTCCGGCCCGGGAGCAGAGGTTGCCCAGGTCGGCCAGCATCCGCGGCTCGCTCTCGTCGCCCAGGTTGATGTGCACGCTGACCGCGTCCGCGCCCAGCTTGATGGCGTCCTCTACCGTGCCCACCAGAGTCTTGGCGTTGGGCGTGGGCGACAGGGAGGTGGAGGCGGACAAATGGATGATCAGGCCCACGTCGCGGCCCTTCTGGCGGTGCGAGCAGCGGGGAAGGCCCTTGTGCATGAGCACGGCGTCGGCCCCGCCGTCGGCCACGTTGTCCACGGCCTCGCGCAGGTCGATCAGCCCGTAGATGGGACCCACCGTGACCCCGTGGTCCATGGGCACGATGATGGTCCGGCCGTTGTTGCGGTTCATGATGCGTTCCAGTCGTACGGCTTTGCCTAGTTGCATGTCGGTTCTCCTTGGTTTGTCCCCCAAAACAAAAGGGCCGCAAGCGGTGTCGCCTGCGGCCCTTGGGGATGTTCTCGTTGTGATGTCTACAGCGTCAGCCCCGAACCGCAAGCGTTCCTAAAAAAGAAGAAAAAGAAAAAGCTGAAAGCGGTTCGGGTGTTCATGGACAAGGCGTTATCTCCGGTTGTCCGGGTTGTCAAGGCCCAGTTTGGGTTCGTCCCCTTCGTCCTCTCCCGGCCGGGGCGGTCCCCACAGGAAGCGGTCGGCCAGGCGCTGGGGCAGCCGCCGGGCCACCTGCACCAGCAGGGCCACGAAGAACAGGGTGAAGCCGAGGCGTCCCCACAATGCGCCGGAGATTCCGGCTCCCAGGAGCACGGCCACCAGGGTGTCCTCGATCAGGGCGTGGGACAGGCCCATGAGGGTCAGGGAGTAGAACACGTCGCGCCGCCCCAGTGCCCCTTCCCGGGATTCCCGGATGATCAGGCCGCCGCCGTAGGACAGGCCCAGGGTCAGGCCGATGATGGTCACGGCCGAGGCCCGCGCCCCGATGCCGATGGCCCGCAGCACGGGCTTGAGCATGGCGTTGAGCAGGTCGATGACGCGGATGGTCTTGAGGATGCGCAGCAGCACCAGCAGGGCCAGGATGACCAGGAAGATGGCGCCCAGGTTCTTGGCCTGGCCCAGGCCCCACTGCCAGAGGCCGGGATCGGTGGTGTCGGGCGGGGCCAGGACCACCACGGCCGGGTCCTGGAGCCAGCCGCCCGCCTGGTAGACGAGCTGGAGGATCTTGCCCAGGACCAGGGCGCAGCCCACCCGGCACACCCCCTGGAACAGGAGCCTGGGGCCCGAGCGCCGGGCCACGGCCAGCTCCACGGGCAGGGCGTGGGCCACCAGGAGCATGGTCCAGAGCACAGTGGCCTGGGCCGCGGTCAGTTCCATGCCGGGCAGGGTCATGAACACGGCCATGCCGCCGTAGAAATTGTTGAGCAGGGCCGAGGCCCAGACCAGGCCGGTCTCGCCGGGCAGGCCGACCAGGCCCATGACCGGCTCCAGGGGCAGGGCCAGCCAGCGGATCAGGTCCAGCTCCACCAGGATCTTGACGGCCACGATGGCCGGGACCATGACCACGAAGAGTTCCAGGCTGGTGCGTATCCCGTCCTTGAGGATGTCGCGGACCACGCGGGCCAGGGCGATGTGCAGTGGAGAGCGCGTCTGCATGGCGGCGGATGGTAGGCTGAAATCGTGCGGAAGGGAAGGGCCGCTTGTCTTGCCCTGGCATTTGTGCTTGTATCACGGCATTCCGAGCCATTGGACAGGAGGAACGCATGTCCGACAAAGAGAAAAGCGGCACTCAGAAGAAGATCGAGGCCGTGGTCAAGGGTATCCTCATCGGGGGTTCCCTGGGCTGTATCGTGGGCTGGACCGGGCTGATCTCCTTGTACAAGGCGGCCGGCCTGGGCATGCTCTGCGGCTGCCTGGCCGGGTTGACCTTCCGCGACATGCGCGAAGACAAGGAATGAACCGGGCCTCCTTGACCATGCCCGCGGCCAGGGAGTAGTTGCTATTCCATGCCTCTCGCCAGCGAACACGTACCGGAAATTTCCCGCCGCATCCTGGTGGTGGAGGACGACCGCGTGGCCCGGATCGACCTGGCCGCCAAGCTCGGCCGCCTGGGCTACGCGGTGGCCGGCCAGGCCGCCACGGGCGGGGAGGCCCTGCAGATGGCCGGGGACCTGGGCCCGGACCTGGTGATCATGGACATGGTCCTGGGCAACGGCTCCGGCGACGGTGCCCGCGACGGCATCGACGCGGCCGCCCGCATCGGCCAGACCTACGACATCCCGGTGGTCTTCCTGACCGCCCACTCCGACGACGAGACCCTGGCCCGGGCCGCCCTGACCGGGCCCTTCGGCTACCTGGTCAAGCCGCCCTCGGACGCGGACCTGCGCACCGCGGTGGAGCTGGCCCTGTACAAGCACGGCATGGAGGCCGAGCTCAAGCGTGCCCGGGACGAGGCCGAGGAGGCCAACGCCCTGAAGGCTTCCTTCCTGGCCACCATGAGCCACGAACTGCGCACGCCCATGAACGGCATCCTGGGCATGGTGGACCTGCTGCGCCGCCCCGAGCTGGGTCCGGAGCACCAGGAGCACGCGGACCTGCTCAAGAAATCCGCGCTCCAGCTCATGGGCGTGCTGAACCATATTCTCGAGTACTCCAAGCTGGAGGCCAAGCGGTTCGAGCTGAGCCAGGAGGACTTCCGCATGGCGGACCTGCTGGACGGAGTGGTGGAGCGGCATCAAGACCTGGCCGAGGAGTGCGGCTGCGAGCTGGAGACGGCCGTGGACCCGCGCCTGCCCGGCAAGTTCCACGGCGACAGCCACAACCTGGGCCGCGTGCTGGACCGCCTGGTGGACAACGCGGTGCGCCACGGCGGCCCGGGACGGGTGCTGGTCCAGGCCGAGCCCGGGGATTGCGAGGACCCGTTCCGCATAACGGTGCGGTTCACGGTCCTGGACTCCGGGCAGGGCATCCCCAAGGAGAAGCTGGAGCGCATTTTCGACAGCTTCATCCAGGTGGAGAGCTATATGAACCGCAGCCGCGGCGGCCTGGGCCTGGGCCTGGCCATGTGCCGCAAGCTGGTCAGGGCCCTGGACGGCCGCGTCTGGGCCGAGACCGGGCCCGAGGGCGGCAGCCGGTTCAGCGTCATGGTGCCCCTGGTGCCCCGGGACGCGCCCAAGCCCCGTGAGGCCGCGCCTCTGGAGGAGGGCGCCCTGGACGGCATCCGGGTACTGGTGGCGGACGACGACCTGGTCAGCCGGATGTACGTGGTCCGCTCCCTGGAGAAGAACGGCGCCCAGGCCCTGGCCGCGGCCGACGGCGACCAGGCCCTGGCGATCCTGGGCCGGTCCGGGGTGGACGCCGTGCTTATGGACCTGGAGATGCCGGGCGTGAACGGGCTGCGGATCACCGAGCAGGTGCGCGTGGGAGAGGCGGGCTGCCCGGCCGACCTGCCCATCATCGCGCTCACGGCCCATGCCCTGTGGTGCGACGAACAACGCTGCCTGGAAGCGGGCATGAACGACTACCTGGCCAAGCCCGTGGACGCGGGCACCATGCTGGCCACCCTGGGCCGCCATCTGCCGGTCCGGTCCGGAGAATCGCCGTGAACGAACTTCCCTCTCCCTTTTCCCGCGGCATCGCCTCCTACTTCCTGTTGGGCCTGCTCCTGTTCTCCCTGTATCTGGGCCTGCGCATCGTCTACCCCTTCCTGAACACCATCATCATCACCGCGGTGCTGACCGTCATGGCCGCGCCCCTGTATTCCCGCATCCAGCGGGTCTTCGGCGGGCGGCCCAACCTGTCGGCCGCGGTCACCGTGGCCCTGGTGGTGGTCATCATCGTCATCCCGGCCTTTTTCCTGGCCGTGGGCCTGTCCGAGCAGGGGGTCAAGAGCCTGCGCGAGATCCAGCTCTGGGCCCTGCGCCAGGACTTCGACGAACTCATGCGCCAGGGCGGCCCCTACATGGACTGGATCCGCGAGAAGCTGCCCTTCCTGCGCCTGGAGGAGGTCGACCTGCAGAGCAAGGTACTCGAGTACACGGGCCAGTTCGCCCAGTACATGTTCGAGTTCGGCAAGAACCTGCTCCAGGACGCCTTCTGGCTGGCCATCAAGTTCCTGCTCATGGTCCTGCTGCTCTTCTTCTTCCTGCGCGACGGCGGCCGCATCATCCACCGCCTGCGCTATTTGGCCCCCTTGCGCCGCCACCAGGAGGACGTGATCATCGACAGCCTGCAGCGGGTGGCCCGCTCCGTGCTGCTGGGCAGCCTGTTCGTGGCCGCGCTCCAGGGCTTCGTGGCCGGCGTGGGCTTCGCCATCGTGGGCATCCCGGGTCTGTTCTGGGGAGCCATGATGGCCTTCGCCGCCCTGATTCCGGTTTTCGGGGCCAGCCTGATCTGGTTCCCCACCGTGGTCTACCTGTTCGTGGTCGGCGACTGGGAGTGGGGGCTGTTCCTGGGCATCTGGTGCGCGGGCATCGTGGTCAACATCGACACCATCCTGCGGCCCCTGTTGCTCAAGGGCGCGGCCAAGCTTTCCCCGTTCTACATCTTCGTGGCCATTTTGGGCGCGGTGAGCGTGTTCGGGTTCAAGGGCATCCTGTACGGCCCGCTCATCCTGTCCTTCGCCATGGTCATGCTGGAGATCTATTCCGAGGAATACGGCGAGGCCCTGGAGGACTCGGGCTCGGACGAGTGCTGAATTATTTCATCCCCGGCCTAAAGTTTTCTTCATCTCG
Organism: Desulfovibrionaceae bacterium; assembly: GCA_963666895.2. Lineage (GTDB taxonomy): Bacteria > Desulfobacterota > Desulfovibrionia > Desulfovibrionales > Desulfovibrionaceae. The sequence continues at coordinate 193,580 of CAXXNS010000003.1, forward strand.
TCCGATCAGGCAGTCGTAAGGGCGAATACTCGCCCGCGAACGCAGTCGGCCGCCAGGTGCGGCGAGGGGAGATCTGGCCATGAACGTTCAGGAAAGCGAGACCATCGCGGTGCAAGGCAGCCAGCGGACGGACGACCGCTGGTCCGGCGCCCGGTCTGCGCCTGAAGGGGACGCGGCATCCTCCTCCTCGGCTGACGAGGCGCGCAGCGCCGAACCAAAGGTGCTGGATCGCTCCGCCGTGGAGGAGATGCTCGGCGAAACCTGGGACGCATTGTCCAAGCGCGGCGTGGCGCTGAAGTTCAAGCTCATGGACAACGACCAGTATCAGGTCGAGGTGCGGGACAAGAACACGGACAAGGTCATCCGCAAGCTGCCTCCTGACGAGGTGGTCAATCTGTCCCGAACCCTCAAGAATCTGTCCGGAGCCCTGCTCGATACCGGCGTGTGACCTTCATTTTCGTCCGAACAGGAAAGTCCCCGGGCCTGCGCCCGGGGACTTTTTACGTGCGGTCGGTTACTGGTTCTGTCCGGCCCGCTTGGGAGTGGCTCCTTCAGGGGCGGCCTCGCCGCCTTCAGGTTCCGTAGCTTCGGGTTCCGTAGCTTCGGATTCCGGAGGCCAGGGCGGGGCCGGGAAGGAGTAGCGCTGGAGCACTTCCAGCCCCTGGGAGTTGGCCAGGCCGTCCAGGTAGGCCAGCACGGCCTCGGGCGAGCCCACTAGCTTCTCCTCCACCATGTCCACGCCCGAGGACGCGGCCAGGGCCTCGTGCTCCTCGTCGCTCATGCCCAGGGGCAGGAGGAACTCCATCTGGCCCTCCTGAACCTTGATCAGGAAGAGCGCGGCCGGGCAGTCCTTGTCCTCCTCGGCCGGATTGGTGGGCTCCATGAGCATGGCGTAGTAGGGCGCGGTGGCCAGGTGGTAGAAGCGGACCAGCACGGTCTCCTCCACCTGTTCGTCCATGCCCAGGGCCGTGTAGCAGTTGTGCTCGTCGCTCCAGCCCATGATCATGTCTTCCTGGCGCTCGTCCTTTTCCGAATAGGTGGCCCAGGTGCCTTCGGGCACGGCCTTGAGCCGTTCCGCCTTGTCCGCGGGCAGGATGTCCGGCTCCACGCAGAAACAGCCCAGGCAGGTCAGGCAGACCAACGCGGCCAGGGTGGTTTTCAGGAATTTGGCGTTCATTCGTACTCTCCCTTTTTCAGGATCACATAACGGTCCGTGGGGACCAGCAAATCGCTCTTGGCGTAGTCCAGGAAAAAGGCCTTGATGTCCTCGGTGGAGCCCGTGAGGTTCTGGAGCCGTTCTGATTCCAGGTTGTGCTGGCGGATCAGGGCTTCCACTTCAGCCCGCTTGTCCGGGTGGAAGTTGAAGAGGGTCAGTTCGCCGTAGTCCACCTGGGCCAGGGAGAGGAGGTAGGGGCATTCCACGCGGTCGTCCTTGGGCATGGTCTGGACGATGTAGAACCCGAACGCCCGCAGGGGCAGGAACCAGGCCATGCGGTCCCTGGACAGGGTATCGGTCTTCTTGTCCAGGAAGGCCACGGCGTTGATGTCCTCCTGCCAGGCCACGATGCGCGTGCCCAGGTCCTCGCCGTCCGGCCCGAGATGGGCGTAGAGCCCGCTGGCCAGGCCCATGGGCCGGACCGCCCGGGCCGGGTCCACCACCCGTTGTTCCACGCAGAAGCAGCCGCCCAGGAGCACGGCCGCGGCCAGGGCGCCCGCGACGATGGCGGTGCGAAGGAAATGGTCCTTGCTCATGTTGAATACCGTTACCCCATTCTTAATGTATGGAAAAGCCCATACATGGGATGAGGCCCCGATTTTCGGGTCAATACATGAGATGGGGCAGGAAAAGCACGATCTGCGGCAGGAGCATGAGGATGACGATGCCCAGGGCGATGGCGGCCAGGAAGGGGAAGATGCCCCGGAATATGGACTCCAGGCGGATGTTCGGCGCGATTTTCCTGGTGATGCCGTAGACCACGTAGACGTTGATGCCCACCGGCGGCGTGATGACCCCCATTTCCGTGACCAGGACGATGATCACCCCGAACCAGATGGGGTCGTAGCCCAGGCTCATGACCACCGGGAAGAAGACCGGGATGGTCAGCATGACGAAGGCCAGGGAGTCCATGAAGCAGCCGCCCAGGAAGTAGATGAGCACGATGACGCTCATGACGCCCCAGGCGGGCATGGAGAAGGAGGCCACCCAGTCGGCCACGTCGAAGGGGATGCGGGTCACGGCCAGGAATTTGCCGAAGACCACGGCCCCGGCGATGAGGAACATGACCATGCACGAGGTGAGCAGGGTCTCCTTGAGCGACTTGACCAGCCCCTGCCAGGTCAGGGTGCCCCGGATCAGGGACACGGCCGTCACGCCGGCCACGCCCACCGAGGCGGATTCCGTGGGCGTGAACCAGCCCCAGAACAGCCCGCCGATGACCAGGACGAACACGGCCAGGGTGTCGGACAGGCCCAGCAGGGACCCGAAGCGCTCGGACCAGGGCAGGGACTCCCCGGCCGGGCCCGCGTCGGGATGGACGCGGCAGACCGCCCAGACCGCGCCCATGAACAGAGCGGTCAGGAGCAGGGCGGGCAGGATTCCGGCCACGAACAGGGCGCCGATGGACTGCTCGGTGAGCACGCCGTAGACGATGAGCACCACGGACGGGGGCATGATCATGCCCAGGCCGCCGCCCGAGGCCACGGACCCGGCGGCCAAAGCGTCGGAGTACCCGAAGCGCTTCATCTCCGGGATGCCCACCGTGGCCATGGTGGCGGCCGTGGCCGGGCTGGAGCCGCAGATGGCCCCGAAGCCGGTGCATGCGGCAACCGTGGCCATGCTCAAGCCGCCGCGCACCGGGCCCAGAAAATTGTACGCCGTGCGGTAGAGGCGCCGCGAGATACCGCAGTTGAAGGCGATCTGGCCCATGAGGATGAACAGGGGGATGGTGGACAGGTCGTAGGACACGAAGCTGGAGTACACGCTGCGCGAAACCATGTTCAGGCCGCCCTTCCAGGAGGTCAGCAGGGAGAAGCCGACCAGCCCGACCAGCATCATGACGTGGGCCACGGGCATGCGGGTGGCGAACAGCAGGAGCATCACCGCGATGCCCAGGATTCCTGCCAGGGCGGGGTCCATCTATTCCTCCGTGCGAAAGGCCAGGGTGAGGATGTCCGCCAGGATGGACAGGGTGAAGACCAGGAAGCCGACACCCAGGGCGAAGACCACGAAGTATTCCGGCAGGCGCAGGTTGAGGGAGGTCTCGCCCGAGGCGCGCTGGGCCAGGCCGAAGGCGGCCATGCGCCAGGTGACGACCCCGTAAAGAATCAGCCCGGCCAGGTCCGCGGCCAGGCGCAGGCCCGAGCGCAACGGCCTGGGGAAGTAGCGCATGAACAGCTCCACCCCGATGTGGCTGCGCTCCACGTGGGCCTTGGGCAGGGTCAGGGCCACGGTGAGCACGGCCATGAACCCGACCAACTCCACGGTGCCGAAGATGGGCTGGTTGAGCAGTTGCCGGCTGAGCACGTCGGCCAGGGTCATGAGGGCCATGCCGGCCAGGCAGGCGGCCCCGGCCAGGTGCATGGCCCGGGTCGTCTTGTCGAGCAGCCGGAGGGCGAAGGAGGAGCGGGGGGGCATGAAGGCTCCGAAAACGGGCCGGAGGCGCGAACGCCCCCGGCCCTCATGGTTTTACTGGTTGGCGGCCAGGGTGTCGCTGACGAACTGGACGATGGCCGCGCCGTCCAGGCCCTTTTCCGTGAGCTCCTGGGCGTATTCGTCCAGGATGGGGGCCACGGCGGTCTTCCAGCGCAGGGACTCGTCATCGGACAGGGAGATGAATTCGCCGCCCTCGGACAGGAAGAACTCGCGGCCTTCCACGTCGGACTCGTCCCAGGCCTGGCCGTGCTTCACGGCCCACTCGGCGTTGATCTCGGTGATGGCCTGGCGGGCGGACTCGGGCAGGGCGTTCCACTTGTCCTTGTTCATGACCACGAAGAAGGTGGTGGTGTAGGCCGAGGAGAAGGCCTCGGTGCAGTAGTCCACCACTTCGGCCATTTTCCAGCCCTTGTTGGTTTCGATGGGGTACATGCCGCCGTCCACAACGCCCTTCTGGATGGCCTGGTAGGCCTCGGGCATGGACTGGGCCACCGGGGTGCCGCCCAGAGCCTTGACCACCTTGGCCGAGTTGCCGGTGGCCCGCAGGGTCAGGCCCTGGAAGTCCTCCAGCACGCGGATGGCCTTGCCCTTGGTGCAGGGCACGCCCGGGCCGTGGGCATGGAAATACATGACGGCCACGTCGTCGAACTCCACGGGCTTGAAGTGATCATAGACCGCGTTGGCCACGGTGGTGGCGGCCACGCCCGAGGTGTAGCCCAGGGGCAGGTCGATGGCGGCCATGACCGGGAAGCGGTCGCGGGTGTAGCCGAGCACGGACAGGCCGATGTCGGACACGGACTGGACCACGCCCTCGTAGGTCTCCGGGGCCTTGGTCAGGGTGCCGCCCGGGTAGTAGTCGATTTTGACCAGACCGTTGGTCCGCTTGGCCACCTCGTCGCACCAAGCCTGGGCCAGCTGGGACTGGACGTGGGTCGGCGGGAAGAAGCAGGAATAGGTCAGGGTCACGGGCTCGACAGCCGGTTCGGCCGCGGTTTCGGCCGCGGTTTCGGCCGGGGCCTCGGTCTGGGCCGTCTCTTCAGGGGCCTTCTGCTCGGGTTTGTCGCCGCAGCCGGCGGCGAACACCAGGGCCAGGGTCACCAGGACCAGCAGGATGAACAGTTTGCGCATCACTCTCTCCTTAGCAGGCTGTTGAAAAACGGCAATCTGCTGCGGTGCTTCAAAAAGTTCAAATCCTCGCGTACGTGGAGTACGCGTCGGCCTTGAACTTTTCTTGCGCCTTGCATCTCACCATTTTTGAACGACCTGTGCTATTGGTTTTCCCTAATGATTAAATATTGTTACACGTCGCCGTCGAGACGCTTTTTGAACTCTTGGCGGCCGTTGATCACGGCCAGGGTGGCGGCCGCCTTTTTGACGTCTTCCAGGGCCAGGACCCCGGTCTCCAGAACGTTGTGTATGAGGAAGCCCTCGAACAGGGCCGTGTTCAGGGCCCCGATCTTTTCGGGCGGGAAGTCCGTGTCCACCTGGTCGCGGACCAGGTCGGCGAAGACCTGGTTGGACAGGCGGTAGGCGGACTCGTTCATGCGTTGCTTGAGTCTGGGGTCGCGGGAGGCCTGCAGGGCGAACTCCAGGAAGACCCGGGACCAGTTGCGGTCGGCCACGATGTTCTCCAGGAAGTTCCAGATCACGGCCAGCCGTTCGGCCAGCCCGGCGGTCTCGGCCAGGCGGCGGTCCCTGGCGGCCCGGTAGTCGGCCAGCTTGTGCTCGATGATCTCGAACATCAGGTCGTCCTTGCCGGGCCAGTGGCGGTAGAAGCTGCCCTTGGCGTACCCGGCCCGGGCCGTGATGGCGCTGACCGTGGTCAGGTTGTAGCCCCGCTCCCCGAACAGCTCCATGGCCGCGGCCATGAGTTCCTTGTGGGTCTGCTGGGATTTTTCCTGCTGTCTGTTGGCCATGGCTCGTCGTTGCGGTTGCGCTGTATTGAATGACCGCTGGTCGCAAAGTGACCGGCGGTCACAGGCGACTAGCACAGGCCCGGAATCCTTGTCAATGGGAAGAAATGGAAAGGATCAGGAAGAAGAGTCCAGGGCCTGGATTCTGTCCAGGGCCTCGGCCCGCAGGGGCTCGGGCAGCCGGAGCAGGTCCACGGTCCGGGTCAGGAATTCGGCCTCCGAGGAATCCACCCGGCCGGTGGAGGCGAACTCCAGCAGGATGGACAGCAGTTCCTGCTTCTGGCGCCCGGTCAGGAAATCGAACACGCGGCGGTAGTTGACGAACCCCTGGCTTTCCACCAGGTCCCGGACCTCCCGGGCGGACAGGCCGAGCAGGTCGTGGAGGAAGTCCAACTCGTTGGTCTCGATGGCGCCGTCGGCCCGGACCATGTCCACGCAGACCGCGGTCAGGATCTCGAAGTAGGTGTACTCCAGGGCCGAGTCCCGCTGGTCCACGGCCACGGCGCGCTTCTCGTGCATCCGGGGATGGCTTTCGATGTCGATGAAGGACTTCAGGGAGATGCCGTACATGGTGGTTCATGGTAGGGCATGGGGCAGGGCGGCGCAAGGACCATCCGGAACCGGAGGGGGGCTTTTTTTGCTCTCCGCCCCTTGCATTGTTTCCCCACTCGTCTACACTTGGCTCACGCTCCACGGGTGCGCTTGTACGCCCCTGAACATTTACCCCCCAGGAGTTGGCAATGGGCAAGACAATCAAATGGATACTTATTTCTCTGGCCGCGCTGGTCGGCCTGTTCATCCTGGTTCTGGTGTTGGCGTCCATCTTTGTGGACCCCAATGAATACAAGGAAGAGATCCAGAACCTGGTGGCCGAGACCACGGGCATGGAACTGGTCATCGAGGGCGACATCGGCCTGGACGTGTTCCCCTGGATCGCCCTGGACGTGGGCAAGGTGACGCTCAAGAACCCGCCCGAGTTCGGGGACGAGCCCTTCGTGGTGGTCAACTCCGCCTCGGTGGGCGTGCGCGTGCTGCCCCTTCTGACCGGGTCGGTGGAAGCCGGGGACATCTCGGTGGACGGCCTGGTGCTCAACCTGATCCGCCTGGAGGACGGCAAGGCCAACTGGGAGGCCCTGTCCGGCGGCGGGAATGCGGCGGCCGCCGAGGACAAGACCGAGGACAAGGCCGCGAAGAGTTCCGGCAAGGACATTTCCGTCGGCGACGTGAGCATCACCAAGGCCAACATCCTGTTTGACGACCGCGAGCAGGGCAAGCGCTACGAACTCAAGGACGTGGACGTGGCCCTGGGCGGCATCTCCCCGGGACGCCCGTTCGACATGGCCGTGGCCTTCTCGGTGTCCAGCAGCGATCCCGAGGTGGCCGCCGCCATCGACGTCAAGGGCGAGGTGGCCCTGGACATGGAGGCCCAGGCCTACAGCGTCAGCGGCCTGACCGCCACGGTGGAGGCCACGGGCGCGGCCGTGCCCGGCGGCAAGGCCGACGTGGAGGTCACGGCCTCCAAGCTGGCCGCGGACATGACCGCCCAGACCGCCGAGGCCACCGACCTGCAGATCAAGGCCTACGGCGTCACGGCCCAGGCCCAGGCCACGGGCGCCACCATCGTGGACTCCCCGGCCTTCACCGGCACCCTGAAGGTGGACCAGTTCAACGCCAAGGAGCTGCTGGCAGCCCTGGGCCAGACCCCGCCCGAGACCGGCGATTCCGCCGCCCTGACCAAGGTGGCCGCGTCCCTGGGCTTCGAGTACGCGCCCGGCGGGGCCAAGGCCAAGGACGTGGTCCTGACCCTGGACGACACCACGGTCACGGCCGAGGCGGCCATGACAGGCACGGAGAATCCCGGATACACCTTCCAGGTCAACGTGGACGACATCGACCTGGACCGCTACCTGCCTCCGAGCAAGGAGGGCGGCACCGAGGCCTCGACCGACACGGGCGGTGAATCAAGCGGCGGGGAGCAGCCCTTCCTGACCGACGACACCAAGGCCATGTTGCGCAAGCTCGACCTGGACGGCCGCATCGAGGCCGGACGGATCAAGACCGGCCAGTCCGTGATCACGGACGCCCTGGTGGTCGTCAAGGCCAAGAACGGCGTGCTGGACGTCAAGCCCGCCTCCTTCTCCCTGTTCGACGGTACCTTCACCTCCACCTCCCGGCTGGACGTGAGCGGGTCCACCTCCCGCGTCAACCACGCCTCCACGCTCAGGAACCTGGAGATCGGCGACCTGCTCCAGGCCATGGTCGGCAAGGAGTCCCTGTCGGGCAACACCAACGCGGACGTGAACATCTCCGCGGCCGGGGACACGGTGAGCGCGGTCAAGCGCACCCTGAACGGCACCGTGGCATTCGACGTGCACGATGGCATCTTCCCGGGCGTGGACTTCGCCGGGGTCATGGACAACGCCCTGACCCAGTTGCAGAGCTCCAACTCGGACGAGGTGAAGCAGGGCGAGGACGCCAAGACCAAGTTCGGCCTGCTTCAGGGCTCGGCCGTGATCAAGAACGGCCTGGTGACCAACGACGACTTCCTGCTCAAGTCTCCCTTTATCCAGGCAGACGGCGAAGGCACCGTGGACCTGCCCACCGAGACCGTGGACTACCTGGTCGTCGGAGCCCTGCTGGCCTCCACCGAGGGCCAGGGCCGGGGCGACAAGGACGAGGAACTGGGCATCGGCATCCCCATCCGCGTCACCGGCACCTTCTCGGACCTGAGCTTCTGGCCCGATCCCATCAAGTGGGCCGAGATGATGGCCGGGAGCGCGGGACGTCTGCTGGAAGGCGGCGTGGAGTCCGTGCAGGACCTGGGCACCGGCCTGCTTGAGGGCGTCACGGGCGGCGGTGATTCCAGCGAAGATACGGCCACGGAAAAGGAATCGGACAAGGACTCCGAGTCCAGCAATCCGGTGGAAGACGTGGGCGAGAAGATCAAGGGCCTGTTCTAGCCTTTGCATCCAGACAAGAAGAAAGGCCGGGCGTTTGCCCGGCCTTTTTGTTTGGAGCGGCGGACCGGCCTGAAGAGGGGGAAGGCCGGTCCGCCGCTGGTCCGTGTGCCTAGAACGCGGCAGCGATCTGGTACACGCCCACGGACAAGACGAAGGCCAGCAGGGTGTTGAAGACCATGGAGAAGCCCGCCCATTTCCAGGAGGCTTCCCGGGCCATGACCACCACCGTGACGAAGCACGGTGCGTAGAGGATGGTGAACACGATGAGGGCCAGGGCCGTGGCCTGGGTGAAACCCGGGTCGGCGGCCAGCTGGTCGGACAGGCTTTCGAACTCCTCGGGGTCCACCTCGCCCAGGGAGTAGGCCGTGCCCAGGGTGGAGACCACCACCTCCTTGGCCGCGAACCCGCCCACCAGGGCGATGTTGGTGCGCCAGTCGAATCCGGCCATCTGGCTGACGGGCTCCAGCAGGGTGCCCAGCCGTCCGGCCAGGGAATGGCGCAGGGCCGCCTCGGCCTCGATGTTGTCGATGGCGGCCAGGGCGTCCTCCAGGGCCTCGCCCTGGTGCTGGGCCTCGGCGGCCACGCGAGTCTCCTCGAACTGGGCCGTCCGGTCCTCGGGCAGGCCGGGGAAGGTCATGGCCGCCCAGAGCAGGATGGAGATGCCCAGGATCACGGTTCCGGCCTTCTTGATGTACTGCCAGCCGCGTTCCCAGGTGTGGATGAGCACGCCGCGCAGGGTGGGGGTGCGGTAGGGCGGCAACTCCATGAGGAAGGGGGTGGGCTCGCCCTTGATGGCCGTCATGCGCAGGGCCTTGGCCACCAGCAGGGCCGCGCCCCAGGAGGCGATGGTGATCCAGAACAGGGCCGAGGCTCCGGCTTCTGGGAAGAAGGCCCCGATGAGCAGCAGGAACACGGGCACCTTGGCCCCGCAGGCCATGAAGGGCGCGGTCAGGATGGTGGCCAGCTTCTCCTTGGGGCTCTTGAGGGTCCGGGTGGCCATGACCCCGGGCACGGCGCAGCCGCCGGGAATGCCGCCGGAGATGATGAAGGGCATGACCGAGTTGCCGTGCAGCCCGAAGGCCTTGAACACGCGGTCCAGCATGTAGGCCATGCGGGCCGTGTAGCCGAGGTCCTCCAGGACGGCCAGTTGCAGGAACATGACCAGGATCAGGGGCACGAAGCCCAGCACCCCGCCCACGCCGTCGATGATGCCCGAGACCACCAGGGACTGGACCAGCCCTTCGGGGATGGCGCTTTCCGCCGCGCCGGACAGCCAGCCGAATCCGGGCCTCCACCCAGCCCATGGGGATCTCGCCGATGGCGAAGGTCAGCCAGAACATGCCGTAGAGCACGCCGATCATGATGGCCGGGCCCAGCAGGGCGTGGGTCAGCACCTTGTCCAGGGCGTCCGACATCCGTCTGCGCTGGACCTGTTCGTCGCGGTTGATCACGTCCTGCTTGAGCAGGGAGGCGATGTACCCGTAGCGGTAGTCCGCGATGAGGGCCTCCAGGTCCGCGTTCAGGGTCTGGCGGGCGTGGCTCTGCTCGGCCTCGGCCAGCTTGAGCAGATGGGCGTGGGCCGCGAAGTCCTTTGCCCGGCCGACGTCGCGGATGGCATCGTCGCCCTCCAGGTACTTGAGGGCGATCCAGCGCGAGGGCAGGTTGGGCAGAATTTCCGCCTGCTCGATGATGGCGGTCATCTCCAGCAGGGTGGCGTCCACGTCCGGCCCGTAGGAGATGTCCAGGGGCTCCACGCGGCCCTGGTTCCTGCGCGCGAACTCCACGGCCTGGCCGACCAGCTCGGCCCGGCCCTCACCCTCGCGGGCCACGGTCTCCACCACGGGCACGCCCAGGAGCGTGGACAGCTTGGCCGAGTCGATGCGCTTCTTGGCGCGCCGGACCTCGTCCATCATGTTCAGGGCCAGGATCAGGGGCACGCCCATCTCCAGGAACTGAACGGCCAGGTAGAGGCCGCGCTCCAGGGTGTTGGCGTCCACCACGTCGATGACCGCGTCGGGGCAGCCCTCCACCAGGAACTTGCGGGCCGCCTCCTCCTCTTCGGAGTAGGGCGTCAGGGAATAGGTGCCGGGCAGGTCCACCACGGTGACTTTCTCGCCGTTGTGCTGGAACGTGCCCTCCTTGCGGGCCACGGTGACGCCGGGATAGTTGCCCACGTGCTGCCGGGCGCCGGTCAGGGCGTTGAACATGGTGGTCTTGCCGGAGTTGGGATTGCCGGCCAGGGCGATGTTGAGACTTCGTTCCACGTTACGCCTCCTTGGCTACCTGGATGTGGTCGGCTTCGCTGTTGCGCAGGGTGATGGTGGCGTCCTGGACCCGCAGGGCCACGGGGTCGCGCAGGGGGGCGTGTCCCACCACCTGGATACGGGTGTCCGGCACCAGGCCCATGTCGCGGATGCGTTTGCCCAGTTCGCCGTTGGCCGTGATCCGGGTGATGGTCGCCAGGTCATTGACCTGCAACTGCCTCAAGTTGATGTCCATGTCTGTCCTCCTCCTGTTGGTGTTGGTTGTCATTCTCAATAGAAAGGCAAAAAAAGGGGGCCTCAGCCCTGTCTGCCGGGCTGTCCGGGATCGGGCCGCGCGGACAGGGTGCATCCCTTGCCGGGGCAGGAAGGGCAGGCTGATCCGCAGTTGCACCCGCAGGCGGGTCCGTCGTTGTTTCGCAAGGCGCGGGCCGCGCGCCTGGCCACGGCCACGGCGGCCACGGCCACGATGGCGATGATGATGGCGTATTCCATTTTTTCTCCTATTTGCCCCGATTCAGGGGCAGTCGCATGGTTTCCATGACGGCGCGGATGTCCTCGCTGCGGGCCATGAAGGCCCGGACCACCCGGGGATCGAACTGGGATCCCGCGTTGGCCGCGATCTCCATCCGGGCCGTCTCGAAGCTCATGGCCTTGCGGTAGGGCCGGGACTGGAGCATGGCCGAGAGGCTGTCGGCCAGGGCGATGATGCGCGCGCCCAGGGGGATGTCCTCCCCGGCCAGGCCGTCCGGATAGCCTTTGCCGTCGAAGCGTTCGTGGTGGTGCAGGATCATGTCCAGCACCCCGCACTGCCGCAGCTCCCGCACCGGCCGGACGATGTCCGCGCCGATGACCGGATGCTTCCGCACCAGATCCCACTCCTCTCCGGTCAGGGGAGCGGACTTGAACAGCACCGCGTCCGGCAGGGCGATCTTGCCCACGTCGTGCAGGTGCGCGGCCACGTGGATGACGTCCGCCTCGCGCGGCGACAGGCCCATGCGCAGGGCCAGGGCGTGGGCCACCTCGGCCACCTCGTCCGAATGCCTGCGCGTGTGCGGGTCCTTGGCGTCCACGGCGTTGCCCAGGGACTCGGCGAACTCGTGCAGCGTGGTTGTGACGACGGCTGCGGCCTGGACGAGGCAGGCCGCGCCGCACGCGGAATCGTGCCGGTACATGGGATCAGGCGGCCTTGTGGTCCCTGGAGTGTTCCAGACGGTCCATGTTGGTGCGGATGGCCCGGCTCAGGGGGTGGTCCCCACCAGCGTGGTCCACGGCCAGCTTCAGGGCGATGGTGAAGCAGGCCGAGGCCTCTCGCGCACGGTCGGCCATCTGGTAGGCGATGCCCATGTTGTTTTTGGACAGGGCCTCCAGCAACGGGCGACCGGCCTCTCGGGCCAGGCGCATGGCCAGGGCCAGGCGGAGCAGGGCCTCGGAGGTCTTCCCCTGGTTGGCGGCCCGCATGGCCAGACGGTTGTAAAGGCCCACGGCTTTCAGTTCCGGCATGATGGTCTCCTCGTTTTCGGCGTTAGGCGGCCGCGGTGTTCAGGCATTGCTTGAGGCTGGACACGCCGCATGAGTGCATGCGCACCACGGGGATGCCGCCGGTCTTGGCCCGTTGCATGGCCTCGATGCGGGCCTTGTGCGAGCATTTGTCCGTGAGGATGATGATCAGGTCCGGGGAGCCGATCATGGTCTTGATGTTCTTTTCCTTGCCCGTGAAGACCTTGAGTTTGTAACCGTGGTCCCGGGCCGTCCTTTCGTATTGTGGCTTGAGGCGGTCCATTCCGCCTACGAGGGCCGCGCACATAGTTCCTCCGTGGTGTTCCAACGTTGACAGGATGGGTGCAGCCTATAGAAAATGAAAATCATTTTCAACTACAAAATGAAAATAAAATGATTTTTCTTAAAAAACGATGGAATTCATGTTGGTTGAAAGAGGAGAGAAAGTCCCGGGCCGTGAGGATCACATCTCCATCGCGGCGGAAACGCGGCCCTCGCGGTCCGGATCAGTTCTTTGTGCCCGTCTGGGCGGCCTGCTTGCCCAGCATGTTCATGACCGCCTGGGCGATGTCCGGCAGGGGAACCAGCCGTTCCGCGCCGCCGTTCTCATAAGCCTGCTTGGGCATGCCGAAGACCACGCTGGTGGCTTCGTCCTGGGCCATGGTGTTGGCCCCGGCCTGGCGCATGGCCAGCATGCCGCCCGAGCCGTCGTGCCCCATGCCCGTGAGCATGACGCCCACGGCGTTGGCGCCCACGGCCTTGGCCACCGAGTGCATGAGCACCTCCACCGAGGGGCGGTGGCCGCAGACCAGATCCCCGGGCTTCAGGCGGACCTTGTACACGCCGCCCGAACGGACGACCTCCATGTGCCGCTCCCCGCCCGGAGCCACCAGAACCCGGCCGGGCAGAATGCGGTCGTCGTCCTCGGCCTCCTTGACCGTCATCAGGCACAGCGTGTTCATGCGCTCGGAGAACAGGCGGGTGAACCCGGGCGGCATGTGCTGGACGATGACCACCCCGGGCGTGCCCGGCGGGAAGCGGGTGATGACGTCCTTGATGGCCTCGGTGCCGCCGGTGGAGGCCCCGATGGCGATGACCTTGTCCGTGGTCTCGGACAGGGCGCCGCGGGCCGTGGCCGTGGTCCGCTTGGCTTCGGGCTTCTTGTGCTTCCAGTGGCTGACGTTGGCCGTGGAGGCGATCTTGATCTTGGTGATCAGCTCGGACAGCAGGCTGTCCAGCCCCTTGGCCATGTCGCTTCGGGGCTTGGACACGAAGTCCAGGGCTCCGGCGGCCAGGGCGTCCAGGGTGATCTGCTTGCCCTTTTCGGTCAGGGAGCTGACCATGACCACGGGCAGGGGGAACTGGGGCATGAGGCGGCGCAGGAACTCCACGCCGTCCATGCGCGGCATTTCCACGTCCAGGGTCAGGACGTTCGGCCTGAGCTTTACGATCTTGTCGCGGGCGTCAAAGGGGTCCGTGGCCGCGCCCACCACCTCCAGGCCCGGATCCTTTGCCAGACCGTTGGTGAGCACGTTGCGCACCAGCGCGGAGTCGTCCACCACAAGAACTCTGATCGGCTTGGCCATGGTCAATCCTTTCTGTATACGGCCGGCATGAGATAGGAGTAGGGGCAGTCCGCCCGCCCCAGGGACTCGGAATGGCCGATGAACAAATATCCGCCCGGCGCGGTGTGGCGGTAGAACCGCTCCACCAGGGCCTTCTTGGTGGGCTCGTCGAAATAGATCATCACGTTGCGGCAGAAGATGGCGTGGAAGGGCTTCTTGAACGGGAACACGGTGTTCATGAGGTTGAAGCGCCGGAAGATCACCTCCTGTCGGACCATGGGGTCCACCTCGTACCGGCCGTCGGCCGTCTGGCGGAAGTATTTTTTAACCAGGTTGGGGGGCATGAGCTTGAGCCGGTCCGCGTCGTAGACGGCGCGCTTGGCGTGGGTCAGGGCGTTGGCCGACACGTCCGTGGCCAGGATGCCCGCCTTCCAACTGGCGTAGGTGGTGCCCAAATGCTCCTTCATGAGCATGACCAGGTTGTAGGGCTCCTCGCCCGAGGAGCAGCCCGCGCTCCAGAAGCGCAGGTCGCGTTCACCAAGGGCGGCCTGCTTCTTGGCCGCATCCGGGAGCACGGTCTTGACGAAGAAGTCGAAGTGCGCCTTTTCCCGGTAGAAGAAGGTGTGGTTTGTGGAGATGCGGTTGACCAGTTCGTCCAGGGCCCGGCCGGACGCGTCCTTTTGCAGGTAGTCGATGTAGGCCGAGTAGGTGGTGAAGCCCATGGTGCGCATGAGCTTGGCCAGGCGGCCCTCCACCAGGGAGCGTTTCTGGTTCGTCAGGTGGATGCCCACCTTTGACATAACGAAGTTTTGGATGAAGCGGAATTCGTTGTCGGTCAGGCGGACCATGCGGCCCAGGCCGGGATGGCCTTCCAACTCGGCGCTGCCGGGTATGGATTGAGAGCTCTTGTCGACCATCTGTTGCTCCGGCGTAAAGCCGTTTCCCGGCCGGGAGCCCGACGGCTCCCGGCCGGGAAGGTCGGGGTTAGTATCTGGCGAAGTCGGTGTCGTCCAGGGCGATGACGTCCTCGGGGTTCATGTCGAAGGAGTCTCCGTCCGGAGCCTGGCCGCCGCCGTTGTCCTGGCCGTGATCCACGGCCGGCAGGGCCCGGGCCCGGGTGTCGCGTCCGGACAGGGCCGGGGCCGTCTGCCCGTGGCCCTTGAGGCGGAAGCGCTGCAGGATCTGCTTGAGCTGCTCGGCCTGGCTGGACAGCTCCTCCGAGGCCGAGGCGGTCTCTTCCGCGTTGGCCGTGTTCTGCTGCGTGACCTGGTCGATCTGGTTCAGGCCCTGGTTGGCCTGGGATACGCCCTCGGCCTGCTCGTTGCTGGCCGCGGCGATCTCGGCCACCAGGTCGGCCACCTTGGCCGAGCCCTCCACGATCTTGGTCAGGGACTCGGCGGTCTGGTTGGCGATGTCGGAACCGTGCTTAACCTTGCCCACGCTACCCTCGATGAGTTCGGCGGTCTCCTGGGCCGCCTTGGCGCTGCGTCCGGCCAGGTTGCGCACCTCCTCGGCCACCACGGCGAAGCCCTTGCCGTGGGTGCCGGCCCGGGCCGCTTCAACCGCGGCGTTGAGGGCCAGCAGGTTGGTCTGGAAGGCGATCTCGTCGATGACCTTGATGATCTTGGCGATGGCCTGGCTGGACTCGTTGATGGCGTCCATGGCCTCGACCATGCGGTTCATGTCCTCGGAGCCCTGTTCGGCCGCGTTGCGGGCGTCGCTGGCCAGGTGGTTGGCCGTGGACGCGTTCTCCGCGTTGGTCTTGGTCTGGGCGCCGATCTGGGTCATGGAGCTGGTGATCTGCTGCAGGGAGGCCGCGGACTCCGTGGCTCCCTGGGACAGAGACTGGCTGGAGTCCGAGACCTCGGCCGATCCGGCCGCCACCTGCATGGCCGCGTCGTTGATCTGGCTCAGGATGTCGTTCAGGTTGGCGGTCATGGTCTGCAGGGCCTTGCCGAGCTGGTCCCTGTTGGAAGCCAGGGCCACGTCCCTGGTCAGGTCGCCCGCGGCGATGGCCTCGGCCAGCTTGGCCTGCGTCTGCAACCCGTCGGCCATCTCGTCCATGGCCTTGGCCATCTCGCCCAGTTCGTCCCTGCGGGCCAGGCGCAGCCGGCGGGACAGGTCGCCCTGGCTGATGGTCTTGGCGAAGTCCACGGCCTTCCTCAGGCTCCGGACGATGCTCATGACGATGAAGAACAGCACCGCCGCCGCTATGAGAACCACCACCACGGCCACCAGGATGGACTGGTTGCGGATGGCCGTCACCGGGGCGAAGATGTCTTCCAGGTCGGCGCCGCCGGCCACGATCCAGCCGGTGGCCTTGACCGGTGAATAGGCCACCTGCTTCATGGCGCCCTGCCATTCATAGGTCTCGTAGCCTTGCTTCTTGGCCACCATCTCCTTGCCGAACTCGTAGTCGGTCAGGTTCAGCTTGAGGATGTTGTCCTTGGTGGGGTGGGCCAGGACCACGCCGGTGTCGGTCATCATGTAGGCGTAGCCCTTGTTCCCGAACTTCAACGGGTCGATGTATTGCTCGCTGAACTGGGCCAGGTTCACGGTGGCGATGAGCAGGCCGAGCACCTTCTTGTCCCGGATGATGGGCTGGGCGATGACGAAGACCGCGTTGCCCGAGGACTTGGAGAACACGGGCTCGGAAATTACCGCTTCACCGGCCATGGCCCTGGGAAAGTACTCGCGCTTGGACAGGTCCGTGCCGATGGATTCCTGCACGTTGCAGGCCACGATGGTCCCGGCGGGATCGACCACGCCCATTAGCTCATAGACCCCGTAGGTCTCCACCAGCCCCGCCAGTTCATCGCTGGTGGCCTTTACCACGGCCTGGTAGTTGGACGCCGGGGAAACCACGCGGTTGCCCTCGGCGTCGAAGCTCACGGACGGCGTCGTACTTACCGTCAGGGGCTCGGCGATGGAGTCCTGGGTGGACGTGATGGCGATGTCCTTCTGCAGGTCGATGATCCAGCCGTCGATCTGCTTGGCCAGGTTTCCGGTCACCTGGCTCATCTGGTCGCGGATTCCCGATTCCAGGGCGTCCTTGGAGCCCTCGAACGACAGGTACGTGCTCACCCCCATGCCGAGCACGATGACGCCGAGAATGGGCGCCAGGAACTTGGCCGCCAGCTTTCGGCTAAAGAAATGCAGAATCTTCATTGTTTCTCTCCCTTTTTTTGCCTAGGCGACGGCCTCGGCCATCTTGAGCGCTTCGTCCTCGTACAGCAGCTTGTCGGCGTCGAGCAGGATCTTTACTTCGTCACCGGTCTTGCCCATGCCCTTGATGTAGCGGCTGCTGGCCGCCTTCTTCACCTTTGGCGGGGCCTGGACATCCGCATCCGGGATGTCGGCCACCTCCGAGACCGTGTCCACCACGAGTCCCATGGTGTTGTCCTGGACCTCGACTACGATGACGCAAGTGCGGTCGTCGTAGTCGCGGCGGTCCATCTTGAAACGGGTGCGCACGTCCATGACCGGAATGACCTGCCCGCGGAGGTTGATGACCCCGCGCAGGAAGTTGGGCATTTCCGGCACTTCGGTGATCTTCTGGATGCCGATGATCTCGCGCACGTGCCTGATTTCGATGCCGTAGGTTTCTTCACCCAGGTGGAAAGTGAGGTACTTCTCACGCTGGGTGTCCTCTTCGGCGTCGAACTGCTCCAGTTCGCTGGTTTCCACTTGTTCGCTCACGCGTCCCCCCTCGGTTGCAAATTGTCCGCCGCATGCTCCGCGGCATCCATGAGGTTCTCCACGTCCAGGATGAGGCTGACTTCGCCGTCACCCAAAATGGTGCATCCTGATATTCCCTTGGCCGAGCCGGTCGTGCCGGGCATGGCCTTGATCACGGTCTGGTGGTGGCCCAGTATCTCGTCCGCGAACAGACAGATCTGCCGGTCGGCGGCGCCCACGCAGATGAGAATGCCTTCCTGCAGGTCGCTGAAGTCTCCGGTCGTTCCGTAGAAATCGTGCATGCGGACCACGGGCACCAACTCGCCGCGCACGTCGGCCAGCTCCTGGCCGTCCACGGACCGTGAGACCTGGCCGTCCACCGGGCGGAAGGACTGGCGGATGGAGAGCAGGGGGATGGTGTAGCGGGTGGTGCCCACGCGCACGAGCATGCCGTCGATGATGGCCAGGGTCAGGGGGATGCGCAGGATCATGACCGATCCTTGGCCCGGGGTGCTTCGTACGTCCACGCGGCCCTTGATGCGTTCCAGATTGCGCTTGACCACGTCCATGCCCACGCCCCGGCCCGAAATGTCGGTCACCTTCTCCGCGGTGGAGAAGCCGGGCTCGAAGATGAGCCGGTATACGTCCTCGTCGCTCATGCGGGAGCCGTCGTCCGTGACCAGGCCCTGCTTGCGGGCCTTGTCCAGGATCTTGTCGCGGGGCAGGCCCCGCCCGTCGTCCGCTACCTTGATGACCACCTCGCCGCCCTCGTGCCCGGCCGAGATGGTCACCACGCCGGTCTCGGGCTTGCCCGCGGCCAGGCGGTCCTCCGGGGGCTCCAGGCCGTGGTCCACGCTGTTGCGGATCAGGTGCACCAGGGGGTCGCCCACCTGCTCGATGACCGTCTTGTCCACCTCGGTGTCCTCGCCCACCAGGTCCAGGCGGACCTTCTTGCCGGCCTTGGCCGACACGTCGTGGACCAGGCGGATCATGCGCCGGAAGGTGCGCGACAGCGGCACCATGCGTACGCTCATGGCCACGTCCTGCAGGTCCGAGACGATGCGGCGCAGGTTGTGCGCGGCCCGTTCGAAGCGTTCCGAGACCAGATCCTCCAGGTCCGGGTTGCGGGTGACCATGGCTTCGCCGATGACCAGCTCGCCCACCAGGTTCATGAGGTCGTCCAGCTTGCCCAGATCCACGCGGATGTCGTTGCGTTCGGTCTTCTTGGCCGCGGTCGCGGTCCGGGTGGCCGCGGCCTCGCCCGGGGCCTGGTCCGGCTCGCTGGGCTCGGTCAGGGATTCCAGATCGCGCATGAGGCGCTCGGAGTGCGGGATGGTCCCTTCCTCGCCGTTGAGCAGGGAGGCCACGCCCGTGCGCAGGCCGTCCAGGGCGGCGAAGAGCACGCTGCGGTCGGCGTCGCGCCGGGGCGCCGTGGTCTCGCGGAAGAAGTCCAGGGCCGATTCCAGGCTGTGGCTGACGCGCTCCAGATCGGACGCGCCCACGATGCCCGCATTGCCCTTGAAGCTGTGGGTCAGGCGGAAGGCCTCGCGCAGGGAGTCGCTGGTGTCGGTGGGGTTGTCGAATATCTGGCAGAGGACCTCTTCCAGGCTTTCCAGCTGCTCGTCCGCCTCGGAGGCGAACTGCACGGCCATGTCCCCGGCCACTTCCTTGGACACGGGCTTGGCCTCCTCCTGGGCCGGGGACTCCAGGTCGCCGTCCAGGTCGATGACCAGGTCGTCGCCCTGGTCCGTGTCCTCCAGGCAGACGCCCGAGTCCGCGTCCTGGGCGTGCTCCAACAGGGCCTGCTTGTTCAGGACCGTGACCTGGTCGTCCTCCAGTCCCGTGGCCAGGGCGATGGTCTCCGGCCCGATGAGGGAGGAGAAGAGCACGTCGTAGTACAGCGGCCCCTCGGGAAGCCCCTCGGACAGGTCCTCGCCCAACTCCATGAGCTGGCCGTCCACGATCTCGCCCACCCCGTCCAGCTTCCGGACCAGTTCCACCGGGGTCTGCTTGCTGGACTTCCAGAGCTTGTCCAGGTCGTAGTGCAGTAAATAGAGGTATTCGTGGGCTGCGGGCAGCATCTTCAAGGTGCTTTTGGTCAGCTGGAACTGGACCTTGCAGCCGGCCGCCTCCTCCAGGTTCACGTCGGTCCGCATGTCCGCCTTGGCCTGGTCCGAGCTGGCCTCGGCCAGCAGCTTGAGCAGCTTGTCCCGAATGGGGGTGATGTCCACGTCGTTGCTCTCGGCCGGGGCCTCGAACATGGAGTTGACCATGTCCACCCCGGCCAGCAGGGCGTCGATGATCTCGCGGGTCAGCTGGATCTCGTCGGCCCGGACCGCGGAGAGCAGGTTCTCCATGGCGTGGGACAGCTTGGCGATGGACGTCAGCTGCAGGAACCCGGCGCCGCCCTTGACCGAATGGATGGCCCGGAAGACCTTGTCCACCATGTCGCGGTCCGGATTGGCCGGATCGTCGGCCAGGCGCAGGAAATCGTCCTCGATGGTCTCGAAGTGGTCCTGCGCCTCGATGATGAATTCCTGGAGTATGCTTTCGTCCATGTTCTAGGCTCCTTGGCCCGGGAATCGATAGAACCGGGACAGGCGGGTCATGTGGAAGAGCCGGGCAATATCGCGTTGGGCGTTGACGATCTCAAGCTCCGGCTCCAGGCCGCGCTTCTTGAGCATGTTGTTGAAGACCACGAACAGGGACAGGCTGATGGAGTCGATTTCGGCCACGTTGACCAGGTCGAAGCGGAACTTGCCGTGCCCGCTCTGGGCCAGGTCCAACAGGGTGGTTCGGAAGTTCTCGGCCGCTTCCCCGGCGATGTCCGTGTTGGGCCGGATCACCTGCCAGTCGTCCAGAAGTTCGATCTGGAACAGGGTCTTCTGGGGCAGGCGAAGCTCCACCGTGACCTGGTTGCCCGCCTCGTTGAAGCGGATCCATTCGGCCAGGTCGTTGACCAGGGGCAGGCCCCGCCGGTGCTCCTCGTCGGCGCCGGGCATGGTCATGTCCAGGGCCTGGTGGTCGAAGCCCTCTCCCTGGTCCTTGACCGTGAGCAGGAACTGGCCGGGCCGCTCCCGCTCCAGGATGGCCGTGGCCGTCAGGCTCGGGTCGCGCTTGTTGCCGTGGTCCAGGGCGTTGTTGACCAACTCGCGAAAGGCCAGCAGGAGGATGGATTCGTTCTCGCTCTCCTCCTCGGTCAGGAAGGATTGGATGGCCAGGACGGCGTCGCTCAGGTCCGAGGCCGCGGGGCCGATGGTCAGGGTGAGTTGACTGTGTTCGTCCGGGGGGTTCATGCTATGACTCCTTGCTCTCTGCCGTCCCGATCAGTTCCAGAGGTCGATCCGTGAACCGAAAAAAAGGGAGATACTCCATCCATATCACAAAAAAAGGGTGGGGTGCATAGGAAAATGCACTGTGGCTGGTTCATGGTCGTGCCCGTGGTCATGTACGGACTATTGAAAGAAACGTTCCATTCCGATGGCATAATATAATATATTGTAATATAGGTATTTTTTTTCATACTTCGCAGAATGAGAAGGCGGTGCGAAAAGTAACGGCGGGCGGGATTTTTCATCTTAACATCTTTGAATCATTGAACCGGAACGGTCCGCCTGGAATCGGACGCCGTAACGTTTTGTTACGTGCTCAAATCGGCCGTTCCGGATCAACAGTGTTGCCGGATCGATACGGGGCGGATACGGGGCAGGCGGCCGGGGCTTTGGAAAAGGCGGACAACGAGGTATGATGGCCAGGGCGGTTTCTCGGCCCCTGGGGGCACGTTTTTTCCTTTTTGCCCGCAGGATTTCCAGGGCCGGATCGTTTGATTTGGTATCCCGATGGAAAATGGATAGGGAGATACATATGGACTGCGTGAACGTGATTCGACTTATGGACCGCTGGCTGGACGGCGAATTGGGGCCGGAACAGGCCCGCGCCGTGGCCCTGCACATGGAGGGCTGCCCCTCCTGCTCGGCCCAGGCGGCCCAGGCCCTGGACCTGAACAGGATTCTGGACGCCCTGCCCGCGCCCAAGGCGCCGGGAGGGCTCAAGCGACGGATATTGACCGCCATCCGGAACGAACAGGACCGCTTTTCCCTGGCCGACTGGTGGCGTTCCCTGGGCGCGGCGGCCCGGGGCGCAGCCCTGGCCATGGCCCTGGCCGGCATCCTCCTGGGCGGCCTCATGGGCCGGCAGACCGGGACCGTCAGCGGCACGGAGCAGGCCCAGGGGCCCTACGCCAACTACATCCTGGCCGACAACGGAGACTGGTTATGAGCCGGAACTTGCCGCGCTTTCTGCTGATCTTTTCCCTGGCCCTGAACGTGGGCTTCCTGGCCTTCTTCCTGCGCCCGCTGGTCTTCGGTTTTCCCGAGCACCGGCCGCCCAGGTTTCCGACCGAGGAGGTCATCACCAGCCTGGATTTGCCCGCGGACACTGAACAGTCCCTGCGCGAGCTCATGGAGGATTTCGGGGACCGGCTGCACGCCAACGAGGAGGCCCTCCAGACCGCCCGGGTCCACTCCCTGGAAGTGCTGGCCACGCCGGGTCCCCTGGACGAAGAGGGCCTGGAGCGCAACAAGCAGGAGTTGATGGAGCTTCACGAGGAACGGCTCCAGATGCTTTTCGCCCACGCCCAGTCCGTGGAGGTCACCCTCGGCCCTGAATTGCGGACCCGGTTTTTCTCCTTCCTGCTGGAGCGCCTCCAGGAGCGGCATGGATCGGGACCGGGCCCCGGGGAAGGGCCTGGCGGAGAGTGATGCGGTTTCCAAGCCGTTACGCCGACAAGCCGGACTGGGATCTTGTCCAACTGGCTGCCCAGGGCCGCGAGGCTCCCTTTGCGGAATTGCTGACCCGCCATCAGGATGCGGTTTTCCGGTTCATCCGCGGCATGCTGCGCGACGCCGACGAGGCCGCGGACCTGACCCAGGAGACATTTCTCCGATTCTATCGAAACATGGGAAATTATCGTCCGGAGGCAGCCTTGCGAACCCTTCTCTTTCGCATCGCCAAGAATCTGTGTATCGACCATATCCGGCGTTCCCGGCCCGTGTACATGGAGACCCCGCCGGAACCCGTGGAGCACGACACCCCGGACCTGGCCCTGCAGCGGGCCCAGGCCATGCGAATCCTGACCGAGGCGGTTTCCGAGCTGCCGGACAGCCAGCGCATGGTGGTGCTCCTGCGCCACAGCGAGAACCTGCGCTACAACCAGATCGCCGAGGTCATGGACACCAGCGTGTCGGCCGTGGAGTCGCTTCTGGTGCGGGCCAGGAAGAGTTTGCGCGCCCGGCTCGAGGCCGGGGCCTGACTCGGTCCGGCATGGACCGCGGTCGGTTCTTTGATGTGGTCCTCTTCGCGATCCCCTTGAATGGCGGGGCTTGCCAAAAAAATAATCGACTTTTGCGAAATTTCAGCGCCGGGTTTTCCTCCTCGTGCGTTTAGTATTGAAGAGGCCTCGGGCGCCCTTATGAGGTGGGGTGCGCTTGTGGCTTGAATTCCATTGGGTTGGGAGGGCGCCATATGACCCGCGTGTTGATCGTCGATGACGACAAGGAATTGTGTAATCTTCTGACGGATTACCTGGCCGGGGAAGGCATCGAATCGGACCAGGAGTATTCCGGCGGCGGCGGACTGGCGGCCCTGCGCTCCAAGGAGTACGACCTGATGCTCCTGGACGTGTTGCTTCCGGACATGACCGGATTCGACGTCATGAAGGATATCCGCAGCGAATCCGACGTGCCGGTGATCATGCTCACCGGGTGCGACCAGGAGGCGGACCGCGTTTTGGGCCTGGAAATGGGCGCGGACGACTACGTTTCCAAGCCCCTGCGGCTTCGGGAACTGCTGGCCCGCATTCGGGTGGTGCTGCGCCGCGTGTCCGTGGCCGAGCACCTGGGACCCAAGCGGGACGGCGGCGAACGGCTCACGGTCGGCAACCTGGACATCCATTCCGGCTCCCGCAGGGTGCGGGTCCAGGGCAGGGACGTTCCCCTGACCGCGGCCGAGTTCGGCATCCTGGAGCAGCTGGCCCAGGAATCGGGCCAGGTGGTCGGCCGGGAGACCTTGATCAACAAGGCCCTGGGCAACCCGGACAGCGTGGACGACTGCGTGCTCAACGTGCACATCTGCAACCTGCGCCGCAAACTGGGCGAGGACGTGACCATCAAGACGGTGCGCGGCTGGGGTTACCTGCTGGCCTCGGAAGAGGCCCCGGTGTGAGGTCGTTCATGCCCCCGGGCCCGCCTTGACAGGTTGGGGCGGGGGGTATTGGATGGGAGGCCGGAGGCCGGAGCAATGACCAAGATCACCCCGGAAATGACCCTGCTGGACATCGTGCATCGCTGGCAGGCCACCATCCCCGTGTTCCAGGCCCGGGACGGGCAGGCCGGGGAATGTCTCATGTGCCAGGCCCTGTTCGAGACCGTGGGCCAGGTGGCCGAACGCTACGGCCTGGACCTGGACGCGTTGCTGGCCGACCTGGAAAAGGCCGTCCGGGAGGACTGAGTCCGCGTCTATTCCTTGTCGAGCTGGTCCGAGATATACTCGCGGATCTTGAGCAGGTCGGCGCGCAGCGGCTTCAGCCTGTTTTCGGACACCAGGGCCATGATCTCGGCATCCAGCGCGTCGGCCACCCGTATCAGCTTTTCGCACAGCTCCAGCCCCTTGGGACAGATGTCCACCAGCTTGACACGCCGGTCCCTTGGCATGGCGGGATGCGGCGCACGAATCCGTCTTTTTCCAGGCCGTCGAGCATGTGGACCAGGGTCGGCCTCGCGCACGCCCACCAGCCTGGCCAGGGTCGGTCTGGGACGTGGGCACGGCCAGCCAGTTCAGGGCCAGGAGCACGGTCCACCGGGCCCGGCTCATGCCGTAGGGCTTCATGCGTTCGTCCAGGAGCGCCTGCCAGCCCCGGCCGAGGATGATGACGATCGCTCCCATCTTGTCCATGTCGCGTTTTCGTGCCAGCAGTTCCTTGGACATGACGCCTCCCGTTGGTTCCTTGGAAGTCTTTTCCATTCCTTGTCCTCGTCGTCTTTCTCCCGCCGGGGGCCTGCTCCTGGCCGCAACCGGCAAGGGCAAGAGATACCAGGACGAACAACAGGCAAAAACGGGACACCTTCATATGCGAGGCCCCGGACAAGGATATGGATACTAGCATCCTAATCGTTAGCATCCTATCTTTTGTCTGGATCCATAAGCCGCGCTTTGTTGACTTGTCAAGAATCAGGACCGGGCTTTTTTTGTTGAAAATCGTTATCAACCCATTGACTTTGTCCGGCGCAGGGCTTAAATGCGCATACGAGCAAAACACGGAGGCAGGATGCCGCGCCCGCAAAAGTGCCGTTTCGTCGAGAAACATCCCGATGTGACCTATTTCAAACCCCAGGGAATCCCCATGCGGGATCTGGTGGAGATGCGCCTGACCGTGGACGGGTACGAGGCCCTGCGGCTGGTGGATTACCAGGGCCTGAGCATCGAGGAGGCGGCCCAGGCCATGGGCGTGTCCCGGCACATCGCCAGCCGGGTGCTGGCCGAGGCCCGCAAGGCCGTGGCCGAGACCCTGGCCAACGGCTGCGCCCTGCGTATCGAGGGCGGCACCTACCGAATTCGAGGAAACAAAGGCGAAACAAACGGTTGCACTGAGGAGAAAGCCATGACAATGATCGCCGTCAGCAGCGAAGGCCCCGGGCTGGACCAGATGGGTCGATCCCAGATTCGGACGGGCCGCGGGCTTCGTCATCGTGAACACCGAGACCATGGAACACAGCTACCTGGACAACGGCGGGTCCCAGGCCATGGCGCATGGCGCGGGCATCCAGACCGCCCCAGTCCATCGCCGACGCCGGAGCCGTAGTGGTCCTGACCGGGTTCGTGGGCCCCAAGGCCTTCCAGGCCCTGGCCGCCGCGGGCGTGCAGGTGGGGCAGGACCTGGCCGACATGACCGTGGGCCAGGCTGTGGAGCGTTTCAAGGACGGCAAGGTGGTTGTGGCCTCGGAGCCCAACAAATAGCAGCCCGTTGAAATTCCCGCGATGGCTGCGTTGCTTCAAAAAGTCCAAATGCCTCGCGTACGGGGAGTACGCGTCGGCCTTGAACTTTTTTCGCGCCTTGCTCTCGCGGTTTTTGAACGGTCCGCCAAAAGGCTTTTTGAATGGATAGCTAGGATAATAGAGATGCGTATCACAGTTGCCAGCGGCAAGGGCGGTACGGGCAAGACCACGGTCACGGCCTCTCTGGTCTCGATCTGGGACGGGCCGGTGACGGCCGTGGACCTGGACGTGGAGGAACCCAATCTGCACCTGTTCCTGAATCCGGACCTGCCGGACGAGGAAGCCGTGCATATGGACGTCCCTGTGGTGGACGAGGAGCGCTGCACTCTGTGCCGCAAGTGCGCCGACCTCTGCCAGTTTCGGGCCATCAACGTGCTGGGAAGCGTGGTCATGACCTTTCCCGAGATGTGTCACGGCTGCGGCGGCTGCATGGCCATCTGTCCGGAAGAGGCCATCAGCGTGGGCCACCGCGAGCTGGGCGTCATGCTCGAGGGTAGGGCCGGCGACGTTCCCTATCTTATGGGCCGGCTGCGTATCGGCGAGGCCATGAGCCCGCCGCTCATGCGCGCGGTCAAGGAGCGGCTGGAAGAGCGGTTGGCCGTCCGTCCCGGGGACGCGCTCATCGACGCGCCTCCGGGCGTCAGCTGTCCGGCCATGTGCGCGGTCATGGACAGCGACTACGTCATCCTGGTTACCGAGCCCACGCCCTTCGGGTTCCACGATTTCCGGCTGGCCTGGGAGGCCTTCTCCCCCATGGGCAAGCCCATGGGCGCGATTATCAACCGGGCCGGGCACGGGGACGACTCGGTGTACGGGTTCTGCAAGGACAAGGACCTGCCCATCCTGGCCGAGATTCCCTACGACCGGGCAATCGCCTGAGGCCTATGCCCGGGGACGTTTGGCCGCGCAGGTCAGCGACGAGTACCGCAAGCTGTTCCAGCACGTCAGGGGACACGGTTCGGGCCGCGCTCAAGGAGGCCGCCCATGCGTGAGATAATCATCATCAGCGGCAAGGGCGGGTACGGGCAAGACCTCGCTCACCGCGGCCTTTGCCGACCTGTCCGAAAACAGAATCCTGTGCGACCTGGACGTGGACGCCCCGGACCTGCACATCCTGCTGCAACCCGAGACCGTGAACCCAGGAGGATTTTTTCTCCGGCCACGAGGCCCACATCGATCCGGACCTGTGCAACGGGCTGCGGGACCTGCATGGACATGTGCCGCTACGGGGCCGTGTCCGAGAAGGACGGAGTCTTCGGCATCGACCCCCTGCGTTGCGAGGGATGCAAGGTGTGCGTGGAGTTCTGCCCGGCCGGGGCCGTGGAGTTCCCCATCCGGCACTGCGGCACCTGGTCGTCCAGCAACACCCGGTTCGGCCCCATGATCCACGCCCAGCTCTTTCCGGGCGAGGAGAACTCGGGCCTGCTGGTGGCCCGGCTCAAGGCAGGAGGCACGCAAGCTGGCCGAGGAAAAGGGCCTGGACATGCTTCTGTGCGACGGCGCGCCGGGGCATCGGCTGCCCGGTCATCGCCTCCCTGTCGGGCACGGACCTGGCCGTGGTGGTCACCGAGCCCACGCCGTCGGGCCGCCACGACCTGGAGCGGGTCGGCGAACTCTGCGAGCACTTCCGCACCAAGGTGGCCGTGATCGTGAACAAATGCGACCTCAACCCGGACCAGGCCGCCAGCATCAGAACGTATTGCCAGGACAGGGGGTACTCGGTTATCGCCGAACTGCCCCACGACAACATCGTCACCCAGGCCATGGTCCAGCGCAAGGCGGTCACCGAACTGCCGGGCTGTCCCTTCAGCCACGCGCTGCGCCAGGCCTGGCAACGGATAGAGGACCTTTCCAAAACCAAGCAACCTGAAAAAACCAACGTTTCATAACGAGGAGAGCATCATGAACAAGGTACGGATTGCCATTCCCTCCGCTGGCTCCGGCGGCCTCGAGGCGGCCCTGGGCCAGCATTTCGGCCATTGCGACGTGTATACCGTGGTCGACGTGGAGGACAACAAGATCGCCGAGGTCAGCACCCTGCCCAACGTGCCGCACCAGCAGGGCGGCTGCATGGCCCCGGTGAACCATCTGGCCGGAAACCAGGTCAACGTGCTCATCGCCGGCGGCATGGGCATGCGTCCGCTCATGGGCTTCAACCAGGTGGGCATCCAGGTCTTCTACGGCGCCACGGCCGCCAACGTGGGCGAGGCCGTCAACGCCTTGCTGGCCGGACAGTTGCAGGAATTCACCCCGGCCCAGACTTGCGGCGGGGGAGGCATGTAAGCCCCGGCGGAGACATCCATGCACCATGATTCAACCCCGGAGACCCTCAGCGAGCGGTTTCTGGACCACATGCGCAACCCCCGCAACCAGGGGGACATGGAACGGCCCAGCGGCGCGGCCGAGATGACGGGGCAGTGCGGCGACTCCATCGGCGTGTCCATTCACGTGGCCGACGGACGCATCCGGGATATCCGGGTCCAGCCCACTGGCTGCGCCTTCACCCTGGTCTGCGCCAGCGCCATGAGCGTGCTGGCCCACGGCAAGAGCCTGGACGACGCCCTGACCATCGAGACCGAGCACGTGGTGGCCGAGGTGGGCGGGCTGCCCGAGGACCATCTGCACTGTGCCCGGCTGGCGCTCAACACCCTGGGCGAGGCCATCGCGGACCATTTGGAGAAGTCCGGCAAGGGCCCGGGCCCGGGAAAAGTCGCGGCTGCGGGCTGAAACGGACTGAAAAAGGAGAGGGGAGATGGTGTTTTTGCTGGTCACCACACGGGCAGACGAGCTGGCCGCGTTCACGCGCGGCCTGACCGGGTCCGGAGAGGTCGAGCTCGCCATGGCCGTGGACCCGGGCCAGGCCCTGGACGTGGCTCGTGACAAGGCTCCGGTCCTGGCAGTCGTGGACAAGGATCTGCCCGGGAGTTCCTCCCTGGGCCTGGTGGGCGAGCTGCTCAAGGTCAACGCCATGATCAACACGGCCGTGGTCAGCGATATGAGCGAGGAGGACTTCCACGAGGAGAGCGAGGGACTGGGCGTGCTGGCCCAGGTGCCCCCGAACCCCGGGGAACAGGACGGAAAGGACCTGGCCGACAAGCTGCGCGGCCTGTTGCAATACTGACCACGCCGTGGTCCGGGCCTTCGCAACGAGACCAATGGGAACCGAGCGTTCCCAAAGGAGTATGCCATGAAGATTGCCGTCAGCGCACAAGGCAAGGGGCCAGACAGCCCACCTGGACCCCCCGCTTCGGGCGGGCGCCCGGATTCGTTCTCTTTGACACCGACTCCGGGTCGTACGGCTACCTGGACAATTCCGGCCAGGTGGACTTGGCCCAGGGCGCGGGCATCCAGACCGCCCAGACCATCGCCGACGCGGGCGTGGCCCTGCTCATCACCGGCCGCGTGGGCCCCAAGGCGGAAGTCGCCCTGGAACTAGGCCGGGATCAAGGTGGTCCTGTCCGGCCGGGACAACCGTGGAAACAGGCCCTGGCCGACTATCGTGAAGGCGGTCCGGCCGCTTCTCCGGCGGCTGCTCCGGCCGGGCGGACGCCGGCATGGGTGGCGGCGGAGGACAAGGCATGGGCGGGCGGCGAGAGGCCGTGGAATGGGCGGCGGTGGCGGCGGTTGCCGTCGGGGCCGGCGGAACCGGACGCGGCATGGGCGGCGGCGGTGGACGCGGCATGGGCGGCGGTGGCGGCGGAGGTCGCGGCGGCCGGGGCACGGGAGGCTGATCCCATGACCAAGATCGCCATCCTGCGTTCAGACAAGAACGCCAAGCGCTGGCCCACCTGACCAATTGCTTCAAGTGCCTGGCCGGACGCCGCGAGGGGTTCGCCGGGTACGAGGAAACCGAGCTGGCCGGGGGTCTTCACCCTGTCCCCGGACCCGGAGGGAGACCCTCCAACTGGCCCGGATTCTCAAGGCCAAGGGGGCCGAGGCCGTCCACGTGGTCACCTGGCTCCCTTCGCCCACAAGGGCGACGACGGCTGGGTCCTGGGCAACGGCCTGGAGAACGGCCTGGACGAGGTGTTGGAGATGGTGGCGGCGGACACCGGCCTGCCCTGCGTCAAGGGCACGGGCCCATCTGCCGCCGGGGCTACATGCCGCAGCGCTTTTAGGGGAATGCGCCCGGCTCAGCCCTCGGGCCGGGTGCAGAACATGGAGTGCCCCACCGGGCGGCCGGTCATCTTGGCCACCACCGGGCACTTGACCTTGAAGGCGAACCAGACCCCTGGGCCGCTCGCCGCACAGGGCTTCGAAGTTGCCCTGGCCCCTTGCTCACGATCAGGTCGGCCCGGTCCATGCGTTCCAGGAACGCGGGGATCGCAGCGCTCGACCACCGTGCCCGGGCGTGTCCACGCCCGAGGACACCACCTCACAGAGCTCGGTCTATGCCCACGGCCCGGGCGTCCTTCCAGGGTGGCGTCGTTGATCACCGGGCGTCCGCGCACCGCGTAGGTCACCCGGCAGCCACGGTCCAGCAGGGGCTTCCACCAGCAGGGGTGTCCAGCCCGATCTCGCCCGCGTTGTCGTCCCAGGATCAGGATGTCCCGTGCCTGAAGCGGCGGCCTTGGAAAAGGCTTGGTATGCGTCCGGGTCCAGGTCCGAGTCCATGCGCCGCAGCTCCGCCTGCCAGTCGAATTCCCCTGGGCACCGGCGCAATCCATGTAGTTGCCCACGATGGAGAATTCCAATGCCCGGCGCAGCCGGTCCTGCCCGTTGTCGAGCAGCCCGCGCAGCTCCGGGAGCATGTCCCAGGGACGCGCTGGTTGGCGTCCTTCTTGGCCTGAGCGTAGATGTCGTCGCACCCTGTCATCTCCGCCACCATCCCGTACATCCGGCCCGCGATGGCCGGGGGGGAGCACGTCAGGTCCAGGCCGGCCACGCGCTGCGCCCAGGCCGCGATGAGCCGGCGGTGCAGGGTCTTCGTCGTCGCGGGGTCGGCGCGCCGGGCCGCGATCAGCAATTGGAAGAAGAAGCAGGGGATGCAGTCCAGGGCTGTGATCATGACGGGGCGGATTAAAGCACGGCTCTCTGATGCGAGGCAAGGATAAGAAGAGGGGGCTAGGGGCGCGGCCTGTTGCCGGTCTTCGAGAAGGGGCCTCCAGGGCCTGGGGGATGCGGGCGATGAGGTCGGCCACCTGCGAGGCCGGGGTCAGTCCGGCCAGTTCACCGGCCAGTCGGTTGGCCCGCGCCGCCAGCAAACAGGCCTCGGGGATGTCCCACCCGGCTTCGGCCAGGGCCGAGGCCGTGCCGGTCAGGGAGTCGCCCGTTGCCGCGCCATGGCCTCCATGGCCTCCAGGGCCGGGCTGGATACGGTGTGCAGAATCTCGCCCGAGCGCACGATGAGGTCCGTGGCCCCCTTGACCAGCAGGTTGCGGGCCGCGTTGTCGTGCTTGTAGGCCCGGGCGATGAGGTCCGGGGCCTTGTTGTCCTCGTGGAGCAGGAAGCCCCGGGCGTAGAAGGGGTGCGGCGCGGTTTCGTCGGCCAGGAAGGCCAGCTCCCCGGCATCCGGGAGTGAACAGGTCGTACTCGCCGGACTGGCCGGCTCATCTTGGCCGCGTACATGAACACCGGCGTCGGCCATGAGCAGGGGCGCGGGGTTCATGTCCCCGGATCGCGAACAGCACCTTGTTGTGCCAGTCCACGTCCGGCTGCAGGTAGTGGAAGGTCAGGGCCGAGCAAACCGCATCCGGCCAGGTGGTCGCAGAGGTGGGCGTAGAGCACGCGGCTGCCGCCTCCCTGGCCGATGTCGCCCACCAGCCAGGCCATGGGCGGATGCTTGCCCAGGGCCCTGGCCGTGACCGCGGCCGCGGCCAGCAGGGCCGGGGTGCCCCGGGCCACGTCCACCACGTGGCCGTCCACCCAGCAGGTTCGCCCCCCTCGAACGACGCCTCCCCGATGACCAGGGTCGGGGTTGTCCACGGGCAGGGTGCCGATCACACCGAGCATATCCGCCTCATCTCTTCAAAGGCCAGGTCCAGGGCGTAGCCGCACAGGGTGTGGGCCCAGGTCGCGCGGGCCTGGGCGCGTCCCGCAGGGTCTTTCCGGTCAGCTCCCCGGCCAGATAGGGAACGTCCGGGCAGCCGCCGCCAGGACACGTTGACGATCGACCAGGCTGGTCTTGTCCACGGTCAGCTTCATGTTGGCGGCCCGGACCATGAGGTGGTCGCCGAAGTCCTTGACGTGGAAGAGGTCCACCGGGGTCAGCAGGGGGCCGCTCACGGGCACGGCCATCATCGGCGGGTTGTCCGCCTGTTCCAGAGCCCGGGTGATGAACAGCTCCTCCATGAGCGGAAAGTCGATGACCAGGTCGCAGCCCTTCTGGATCTCGGGGGGCGGGCCCATGACCTTGATCTCGTAGCCCAGCTCCTTGAGCAGCTTCTCGGCCCGGATGACCTCGCTGGTGCTCTCGAAGACCAGCAGGCCCCCGTTCGCTGAGTCCGGGGCCTGCGGTCTTTTCTTTTGTTTTTCCCTTGCGCGGGAAGATCATGTGCTGCTGATGGTCAGCTTGTGGTGGTCACCCTCGTCGGAGACCGAGGTCACGCTCCACCCCTTGGCCTGCACGGCCCCGGGTGATGTTCTCCTCGCTGGCCTCGGAATCCACCAGGGTCTCGATGGTTCCCGAACCGACCTCGGCGATCTTGGCCAGGGTATCCAATACCGGCTGGGGGCAGGAAAGCCCGCGAACGTCTACTGTTTCGGCCATTATCTGTATCTCCCTTACGCTTTCTTTCTCATGGTCAGTGCCGATGAACAGGCAGAAGACCATGCCCACGATCCAGGCCTCGATGCCGTGGGGGCCGAGGCCCTTGGGCGAGCTGGCCGTGCCGAAGTTGTGCGCGAAGGCCCGCGCCCACGATCATGCCCAGCACGAATATGCTGGCGTCGCCGTCCACCCTCGCCGGCCATGAACAGCTGGCGTCCGGGGCAGCCCCCGGCCCAGGGCGAAGGCCAGACCGGCCAGGACCATGCCCAGGAAGTTCCAGACGTGCAGGTTGTGGGCCACGGGCTGGGCCTCGAACCCGGGGGTGGAACTGGCCCAGGATCAGGTTCATGGCGAATGCCGCCACCAGCAGGGCCACCACGCCCAGGAACAGGTGCAGGTGTTTGAACAGGATCAGGTCGCGGAACGCGCCCATGGTGCAGAAACGGCTGCGCTGGGCCAGGATGCCCACGGCCAGGCCGATGCCCAGGGACACGAACAGGGCCGCGTGCATGGCGCCGGGACCCTTGAGGCTGTAGAAGAGCACGCCGCTCTGGGGCTCGCCCTCGATCTGCGGGTAGATGAACATCAGGGCCAGGAAGATGGCCATGATGATGGGCATGAGCAGCCCCACCGAGGCATAGGTCTTCTGGCTGCGTCCCAGGTTGAAGCCCATGCGCAGGAAAAGGGTGCCGATCCCAGATGCCCACGATGAGACCGGCCAGGCCCAGGATGGCGTTGAGGTCGCCGCCGGCCAGCCGGAGCAGGGCGCGCCAGGGGCAGCCGAGGAAGACCAGGGCTCCGATCATGGCGAACATGCCGAGCACGAAACGGACGATGGGTGCGGAACCGGCCCGGGGACGGAAGTCCTTGGCCGCCAGGGCAGCCGCCAGGGAGCCCAGGACGAAGCCGATGATTTCCGGGCGCATGTACTGGACCACTCCCGCCCTGTGCAGGCCGACGGCGCCGGCGATGTCCCGCTCGAAGCAGGGCCCACGCAGATGCCCATGTTGGCCGGATTGCCCAGGTATTGCAGGAGAGAGGCCAGGATTCCGATGGCCAATCCCACAAAGATGATGCCCCCAACGGGTCGCCAATACGTTTTTCATCCTCCCTCCCCGGCGGCCGGACCCTGCCTAGCCCGATACCTGCCTGTCCAGCGCCCCCCCCCTTGGCGCACAATCCCGACCACCGCCCAATGCGCAGCCTGTTGTGCAAGCCCAAGAGTAGGCTGGTTGTCAGCAATGTACAGCACCTAATCCAGGTGTGCGATGCTGTCCATTATAGGAAAACTTCATTCCATATTGGCACAGGTCCTGTCGTAAAAAAAGGGTGTGGGGATTTTTTTTCTGCAAAAAGTGACCGTACCAAAAAACACGGACAGTGGGATGGTTCTGTCATATGTTCAAAATAGCAGGCCTGGGTTTGTGAACCTTTCTGTATTATGGTCAGGGTACATCAATACGGAAAAAAGCCTGGATATGCGGGATTATTCTTATTGTATGCCATCTTTGTACCCTTGTTGGGGTACAACGATGGCCGTTGGCGTGAAAATCTTCCAGGAGACGATAAAGACGGTGGTCAGGCCAGCCGCCGCAGCACGGCCGGATCGTCCAGCAGGCCGAGCAGGGCGGCCAGGCGCGGGTCGTCAAGGCGGGCTTCCGGGAATACCAGGGACAACCCCTCGGCCAGGGGGCACCGCGCGCACCGTGGCGTCGGGAAGGTGTTCCCGCAGCAGGGCCGAACGCGCGGGCCTGCTTTCCGGCAGGGCGCAGGTGGCGGCCAGTGTCCGGTTGCGGGCCAGGCCTTTCAGGGCCTCGGGCGCGGACGTCCGGACGAAGTCCAGGCGCGGCCCGGGTCCGTGCTCCAGAAGTTCGTCGGCCAGGATGTCCAGGGCCCGGCAGCGTTCGCCCAGGATGACGAGGTGGTTTTCCGGGTCCGCGTGGGGGGTCAGCCATTCCACGCGCACCACGTCCCCGCCTTTGAGGCCGGGGGCAGTCGGCCGGTACGCGCAGCAGGCCAGTGGCCCGGGCCAGGGTCCGCGCCAGGCCGGAGCGGCGGTCCAGGGGCGCGGCCAGGAGCACGCCGTCCACCAGGCCCAGGCCGATGCGCACCAGCCGCTCCATGCCCGGCCCTGGGGGCCAGATCGCAGGCCATGACCGCCTTGGCCTGGCTGCGCGGGGGCAGGGGGCGGCGGCCCAGCCAGCAGGCCAGGGGGCCCAGGAATTTCCTGCATGAAGGCCAGGGCTCCGGCCGGGTTGCCGGGTACTCCGGCCAGCACGCCTGCCCCGGGCCGTGGCCAGGATGCCGGGCCGTCCCGGGACCCATGGCCACCCCCGGGGTCAGGATCTCCCCGGCCGCGTCGAACACGGTTCGGGTGTAGTCGCGGTTGCTGTGCGAGGAACCCGCGCGCCCACGGCCACGATATGCGCCCCCGCCGTCCAGGGCCCGGTTTCACCGCCTGGGCCAGGGCTTCGGGGTCGTCGGCCACCGGGTCCAGGCTCTCGGCCCGGGCTCCCCAAGTCCGGGCCAGGGAGCAGAACATGCGGGCGTTGCTCTCGATGACCTGGCCGGGCTCGGGAACCGGCCGGGACCGGAAGGGCAGGATCTCGTCCCCGGTGGAGATGAAGGCCATGCGCACCCGCTCGTACACGGGCAGCTCAAAGATTCCGGCCGTGAGCAGGGAGCCCACGTCCCACCGGCGAGATGAGCGCGTCCGGGCCCAGCACCAGGTCGCCGGGCTCCATATCCTCGCCCTGAGGCCGTACGTGCCGTCCGGGTCGGACCCGTTCGCTGACCAGGAGCGTCCCGTTGCCGTCCTGGCGGGACCTCCTCCCTTGGAATGACCGCGTCCGTGCCCAAGGGCAGGGTCCAACCCGTGTTCACGGGATGGCAGTCGGTCCCGGGAGCCAGCTCGACAGGGGAGTCCGGGGAGGCGTCGCGGGTCAGGGCCGAGGGGCACGGCCACGCCGTCCCGGGTGGAGACGTGGGCCGTGGGGCTGGGACAGAGGGCCCGCATGGGCGCGGCGCATATCCGCCCGGCCGCGTCCTGGGTGGCCAGGGTTTCGGTCTGGACGAGATGGTCCCGGTCCAAGGCCCGGCGGGCTGTTTCCAGGACCTGGGGACGCGTGGGCAGGGGGTGCGTGGGCATGGTGAATCGTGCCTCGATGCCGAGACGCCGTCAAGACGGCTCCAAGTATTGCCATGTGCCCGGCGGGCACGTATGCTGACCGTAAACGGGTGAACGTTTCCAACAAATCAGCAATGCGAGGGGCCATGCGGGCTCTGTTCAGGTGTCTGGCGCTGGGAATTCTCCTCCTGACCTGTGCCTGCGGTTCCGGAGAGAGCCTGGACCAGTCGGACCAGGCTGTGCTTGGGGTGAGCGATTCCGAGGTGTTGTTCGGGTCTTCCCTGGCCCTGTCCGGCCACGCCGGGTATCTGGGCACCCAGACCCTGCGCGGCGCGCTCTCCTACATCAGGGAAGTCAACGAGTCCGGCGGGGTCAACGAGCGGCAGATCCGCGTCATCGCCTACGACGACGCCTACGACCCGCCCCAGTGCCTGAGCAATACCCAGCGGCTCATCGTGGACGATCAGGTCTTCGGCCTGTTCTGCTACGTGGGCACGCCGACCACGGTCAAGATCGTGCCCTTCGTGGAGCGGGTGGGCATCCCCCTGGTGGGCATGTTCACCGGGGCCAACGCGTTGCGTACGCCCTTCAACCGCTACCTGGTCAACGTCCGCGCCTCCTACTACCAGGAAACCCGGGCCGCGGTGGAGCACCTGGTCCGGGAGCTGGGCATGACCCGCATCGCGGTCTTCTACCAGTACGACGCCTACGGGTTCGACGGCCTGACCGGCACGGAGTTGGCCCTCAAGGAGTTGGGCCTGGAGCCCGTGGCCCGGGCCTCGTACATCCGGGGCAGCATGTCCGTGGACAAGGCGGCCGAGCGCATCCTGGAGACCGATCCCGAGGCCGTGGTCATGATCGGCACCTACGACCCCTGCGCCGAGTTCGTCCACCTGGCCTCGTCCCAGGGCCGCCATCCCCTGTTCTATGCCGTGTCCTTCGTGGGCGCGGACGAGTTGGCCCGCAAGATCGGGCACACGGACCAGGCCGTGATCATGTCCCAGGTGGTGCCTCCGCCCCAGGGGGCGAGCGCGGGCCATACCCCGGGCTGCGCCCAGGAGTATGTCCGGCTTCTGGCCAAGCACTATCCAGGCGACACGCCCAACTCCGTGGGCCTTGAGGGCTTCATCAACGCCAAGGTCCTGGTGGAGGGGCTCAAGCGGGCCGGGCGCGACCTGACCCGCGACGGGTTCCTGACCGCCATCGAGACCATGAGCGCCTTCAAGCTCGGGCCGGACATCACCCTGTCCTTCGGTCCCATGGACCACCAGGGTTCGGACAAGGTCTTCTTCACCCTGCTGGAGGAAGGCCGCTTCGTGCTCTTTGACGATTGGCAGGGGCTGTCCCGCGCCATCGATGCGCCGCATACGGAGGTGGGACAATGAAGAGTCCGTTCAGCCTCCGCAACAAGATATTCTTCACCTTTCTGGTGGTGACCTTCGCCCTGAGCGTGATCATCGCCTTCCTGGCCCGCTGGATTCTGGTCTCCTCTCTGACCGAGGAGCTGGAGCAGCGGGGCAGCGCCATCGCCCACTCCATCGCCGAGCACGCCCGTTCCTACGTGCTGGACGAGGAGTACCCCAAGCTCTTGAACCTCATCGCCGAGGAGGTGCGGCTGGGCGAGCGCGAGGAGTTGGTGGCCTACATCTTCATCGCCGACCGCGACAACAACGTGGTCAGCAACACCTTCTTCCGGCCCTTCCCGGGCAGCCTGCGCACGGCCAACCTGCTGAACCCCGGCGTGGACAAGAGCGTGCTGGAGCTCAACGTGGACGGCCAGGTGACCTACGACATCGCCGTGCCCATCAAGGAGGGCCTCTACCGCGTGGGCACGGTGCACGTGGGCCTGAGCAAGTCCCACATGGACAACCTGATCAGCAAGCTCAGGAACACCTTCCTGTTCTTCATCGTGCTGTTCACCGTGCTCCTGCTGGTCCTGACCAACTATCTGTCGCGCAAGATCGTCCGGCCCGTGACCGGGCTGACCCAGGCTGCGGACGAGGTCAGCCGGGGCAACTTCGACGTCCAGTTCGAGACCTCGGGTGCGGAGAAGTGGGATCCGTCGCAGTGCCCGGCCTACCACAACACCAGCCTGCCCTGCTGGCACTTCGACCAGTCCAAGGACCAGGACCAGAGCGAGGACAAGCCGTACTCCTGCAACCCGTGCAAGTTCTACACGAAGCGCCTGGGGGACGAGGTGGTCCAGTTGGAGGACTCCTTCCGCAACATGCTGTGGAGCATCCGGCTCTACCGCCGCAGGCTGCGGGAGTCCGAGGAGAAGTACCGCTCCCTGTTCGACTCCGCGCCCGACCCGACCTTCGTCCTGGGCGCCGAGAACCTGGAGATCCTGGACGTCAACCCCCGGGCCGTGGAGCTTTACGGCTACACCCGGGAGGCGTTCCTGGGCTCGTCCTTCACCAGCCTCTGTCCCGAGCATGAGAAGAATCTGCCCATGGCCGCGGAGTTCGACCAGGCCGTGACCGGGTGCGTGTACCAGTCCAAGGTGGTGCATTACAAGAAGGGCGGCGAGCCGTTCTTCGTCAACACCCACGCCTGCCCCATCACCTACATGGGCCGGGCGGCCATCATCATCGCCACTACGGACATCACCGAGCTCATCGAGAAGGACGCCCAGATCATCCAGGCCGCCAAGATGAAGAGCCTGGGCGAGATGTCCGCGGGCGTGGCCCACGAGCTCAACCAGCCCCTGAACGCCATCCAGCTGGCCTGCGAGCTGCTGGACTTCCACCGGGAAAAGGGAATGGAGGTTCCTCCGGACAAGATGAGCAAGGTCCTGACCTCCATCAGCGGCCAGGTGCAGCGGGCCAAGGAGATCATCGACACCCTGCGCTCCTTCGGGCGCAAGGCCGAGCCTTTCAAGAAGCCCCTGAACCTCAACGGGCCCATCGTCCAGGTTCTGTCCATCATCCGCAAGCAGTTCGAGCTGGACAACATCCGCTTCCAGCTGGACCTGGACGAGAACCTGCCGACCATCATGGCCCAGGACAACCGCATGCAGCAGGTGTTCTTCAACCTGACCAACAACGCCCGGGACGCCATCATGGACTGCCCCAGAGAAGACGCGTCCAGGGAGATCCGCATACGCACGTACGCGGCCAAGGGGAAGGTGGTGGCCGAGGTGGCCGATACCGGTTGCGGGGTGCCCAGGGACATGCGCCAGAAGATTTTCGAGCCCTTCTTCACCACCAAGGAAGTGGGGCGCGGCACCGGGCTGGGGCTGGCCATCAGCTACGGCATCGTCCGCGATTACGGCGGCGACGTGACCATCGGGGAGGAACCGGGCGGGGGAGCCGTGTTCCGGGTGACCTTCCCCACGGAACGGGCCGCGGCCTAGGAGACGGGAATGAACAAGAGAATACTGATCGTTGATGACGAGAAGCCGACGTTGGAAATGCTGGAGATGCTCCTGGAAGGCTACGGCTACGAGGTACTTCTGGCCGAGAACGGCGAGCAGGCCCTGGCCATCTACGAGAAGGAGCGGCCGCCCATCGTGCTCACGGACATCAAGATGCCCCTGCTGGACGGCATGGAGGTCCTGGACCGCATCAAGCGGGCCAATCCCAAGGCCGAGGTCATCGTGGTCACGGGCCACGGCGACGTGGACCAGGCCGTCAAGGCCCTGGACCTGGAGGCCACGGACTTCATCTCCAAGCCGGTGCGGCGCAAGGTGCTGGACCTGGCCCTGCAGCGGGCCGAGAACCGCATCCGCATGTCGGACAACATCCAGGACCTGGTCGACGAGGAGGTTCGGCCCGAGGGCGTGGTCATCACCAACCTGGGCAGCCTGACCGCCACCTCCGGCCCCTTCCTGCAAAAGGCGTTCGAGCGGGCCATGCAGACGCCCGGGCGGCCCATCTTCCTCTGTTTCGGGCCCAACTCGTCGGTCAACGGGGCGGGCATCTCGCTTCTGACCACCCTGTTCAACCAGTGCCGGGAGTCGGGCACGCCCGTGTCCCTGGTGGGCGTGCGGGACAACCTGCGCGAAGTGCTGGACATCGTGGGTGTGGGCAAGATGGTGGAGATCCACGCCGACCTGGAGGACGCTTTCAAGGCCACGCCCCGGGCTTGATCAGGGATTCTGGAGCAGTTCCAGGAACCGGGCCCGCAGCTCCTCCTCGGAGTGCAGCCCTTCCAGGCGGCCGACCTCCTGGCCGTCGCGGACCAGGATGATCAGGGGCAGATAGCGGATGGACAGGGGCCCGATGGCCTCCTCTCCGGTCCAGTAGACCGGGAACTGGATTCCCGTGTCTTCCAGCAGCCTTTTCAGGCTTGGCTGGTCAAAGTCCAGGCTCAGGCCGAGCACGGTCAGGCCCTTGGAGTGCAGTTCCTGGGCAAGCCGCTCCACCACGGGCAATTCCTTTCGGCACGGCGCGCAGGAGGCGCTCATCACGGCCACGGCCACGGGCCCCTGGGATGAGGCCAGCATGCCCTGGAACTGGGCCGTGGTCATGGTCTGGAAGGGTTCCCTGGGCGGGAGCTTCGATGCCGTGTCCTGGTCCGAGCAGCTCAGGCAGGCCAGGCAGAGCAGGGCGGACAGGGCCAGGAGCTTAAGCCGGCCGGTCACGGCAAGGCCTTCAACTGGGCCGCGATATCGCCCAGGTCCGGACGCTGGTTGATGTCGTGCACGTCGATGAACCGGATGATCCCCTGCTTGTCGATGAGGAACAAGGCCCGCTCGGCCATGCCGTCCGAGCGCAGCACCCCGTAGGTCCCGGCCACGCGGCCGTGGGGCCAGAAATCGGACAGCACCGGGAACCACAGCTCGCCCATGGCCCGCGTCCAGGCGAATTGGGTGGGCACGTTGTCCACGGTGATGCCCAGGAGCACGGTGTCGTGGGCCTCGAAAAGGGGCCGGGCCAGGTTGTACCCGGGCCACTGGTCCGAGCAGACCGGGGTCCAGGCGGCCGGGACAAAGCTCAGGAGCACGTTCTTCCGGCCCTGGTAGTCGGACAAGGTCACGGTGCCGCCCTGGACCGCGGGCAGGGTGAAGTCCGGGGCCTGGTCGCCCACGGCCACCTTGAGCTCGCTGTCCCGGGGCTTGAGGTCCCCGGACCGATACAGGCTGTGTGGGTCGATGAACCCGGCGTGGTCGGCCAGGGCCGGCAGGCCGGCCGCCACGAGAAGGACAAAGCAGGCCGCGGCGACGCTCCATGCTTTGGTCATGGCTCCAACTCCAGGGCCTTGAAGAGTTGTTCGAGAAATTCCTCGGGATCGCCGAACGGGCCCTGGTGCTCGAAGCGCACCCGGAGCGTTCCGGCGTCCTTTTCCAGGACGATGAAGAAGGGAGTGCCCGGCTGTTCCAGGCAGGAGTAGAAGGCCATGTCCTGGTCCGGGAACAGGGCGAAGGGCACCTGGAACTGGTCCTGGTAGAAATCCACCTCGTACCGGGAGTTGCCCGCGCCCAGGCCGACCATGGTCACCTGGCCCGCATGCGGCGAGGCCTGGAGCGCCTGGTACAGGGCGTTCACGTCCTTGGCCGAGGCCTGGCAGTGGGGGCAGTACATGGAGAACATCTGGACCAGGATGAACCGTCCGGGCAGGTCGCTCAGGTAGAGCGGGTCCTTTTTGGTGCAGATGTCCAGCAGGCCGCATTCCCTGTCCGAGGGCTCGATGGCCGGGTCGGGCAGGGTCGTTCCCAGTTCCGGGCCTGGGCCGTTGTTCGTGTCGGCGTGGGCCGGAGTGCTTCCGGGCAGGCCGAGCAGGGCCAGGCACAACAGTAAAGTGATGGCGATACGCTGTTTCATGGCCTTGTATGGGCACCCCTGGGTCCGTTCGCCAAACGGACCCAGGGGGCTGGTTGAGGGAGGAGGTGTTCGCGGACTGTTAGCCCAGCATATTCCTCAGCGGGCGTCCGAACTTGGCGAACAGTTCGCGACGGTCGAGTGTCCTGTCCGGGGCCGCCTCGGCCATCATGTACTCGTGGTACATGGCCGGATCAACGGCGGCCAGGTAGATGACGCGCACCCATTCCGGGTCCACCAGGATGGCCTGGGGGTACTTTTTCTTGGCTTTGGCCAGATGTTCCTCGGCCAGGGCCAGCATGTCGTCGTAGTCTCCGAAGTTCATGGCTCCGGTGGGGCAGGTCTGCACGCAGGCGGGCAGCAGCCCGGCCTGGACCCGGTCGATGCACATGTCGCACTTGGCGATGATGCCGGTCTTGGGATCCTGGCGCGGGATGTCGTACGGGCACACGCCGCGGATGGACTCGAAGTCCTCCTTGGCCGTCTTGCCCGTGTAGATCACCGCCCCGGTGTCAGGGTCATGGATGATGGAGCCTTCCACCTCGGCCACGGCGGCGCAAGGCGGATCGATGCAATGCCGGCACTGCTCCGGGAAGAAGAGCCAGTGCAAGGTGCCTTCCTGGACCACTTCCTGGAAACGCACCAGCTTAAGGGTGTCGTAGGACAAATCCTGCGGGTTCTGATGGGTGCCCAATTGCTTGGTTTCCGTGGCCGGCAGTTTCTTCCACTGCTTGCAGGCCACCTGGCATCCCCGGCAGGCTGTGCACTTGGTCAGGTCTATGAAGAAGCTCTTTCCGTTCATGTCGGTATCCTCCTAGGCTTTGCGGACGTTGACCATGAAGGCCTTGGTCTCGGGGATGCCCGTGTTGGGATCGCCGACGGAAGGAGTCAGGATGTTGGCGCTGTCGCCGCCATCCTTGGGCCATGTCCAGCCGAAGTGCCAGGGCAGGCCCACCTGATGGATGGTGTTGCCCTGAACCGTGAAGGGGGTCACGCGCTCGGTGACGATGGCGATGGCCCACAGGGAGCCGCGCAGGCTCTCGACCATCACCTTCTCACCGTTGGCGATGTTGCGGAGCTTGGCCAGATCCGGGCTCATCTCCACGAAGATCTGCGGTTCCGCCTCCACCAGCCACGGCTGGTTGCGGGTCATCAGGCCCGTCTGCCAGTGCTCCGTGACGCGGTAGGTGGTGCCCACGAAGGGGTAGCGCGGATCGCAGACAGCCTTTTTCTCGTCGTCGAACTTGAGCGCCGTGGGGCTGTGCAGGGTGGACGAGAACGGATGCTCGGTCACCGGGCACTCCATGGGCTCGTAGTATTCGGGGAAGGGGCCGTCCGCGCGGCCCGGGCCGAAGATCTGCCCGAAGCCGTGCTTCTGCATGATGAAGGCGTACTTGTCGGACGGAGCCCAGCCGCCGTCGGGCACGTCGCCGACCCATTTGGTCTCCGGGCCGGTCCATTCGATGACCGGCTTGCTGGGCGCGAAGGGCTTGCCTTCGGGAGTGACCGAGGCGCGGTTGTACAGGATGCGCCGGTTCACGGGCCAGCACCAGGACCAGTTGGGGTACAGGCCGATCTTGGCCTGCATCTCGGTCTGGGTCGGATCGCGCCGGGCGGCCATGTTGCCCTTTTCCGTGTAGGAGTTGCAGTACAGCCAGTTGCCCGAGCAGGTGGAGCCGTCGGCCTGCAGGAAGGCGAAGCTGGGAACCTGCTCGCCCTTCTTGTACTGCTTGTCCTTGATCGTCACGTCCTTGGTGAAGAACCCGTTGATCAGCTTGGCCGTCTTGTTGGCGTCGAACACGCCGTCGGTGGCGATGGAGTCCCAGGTCAGCTTGGTGATGGGCTCGGGGAAGGCGCCGCCTTCCTTCTCATACATGTGCCGGATCTCTTCCATGAGCTCGTACATGATGTCGCCGTCGGGCTTCTGCCCGTGGGGCGCGTCCGGGCCCTTGTAGCGCCACTGCATCCAGCGGCCCGAGTTGGTGATGGAGCCTTCCTTCTCGATGGATACGGCGCAGGGCAGGAAGAAGACCTCGGTCTTCACCTTGGCCGGGTCCATGCCCGGGCCTTCCCAGAACCAGCCGGTCTCGTTGGGGAAGATGTTCACGTTCACCAGCCAGTCCAGTTTGGACATGGCTTCGCGGGTCTTGTTGGAGTTGGCGCCCGAACAGGCCGGGTTCATGCCCCAGGCGAACAGGCCCTTGAACTGCCCGTCCAGCATCTTGTCGAACATGGTCAGCCAGGAATAGTCCTTGGCCGACGCGCTCTCCAGCTTGGGCAGGTAGTTGTATGCATCGGCCGGTTCGGAGTCCAGGTACATGGACTTGATCAGGCTGGCCGAGTACTTGGGATAGTTCTGCCACCAGTTGGCCGACTTGGGATCGTTGGATTTGGGGGTGTAGGCCTTGTCGTAGGCCTCCAGGGTGTCTTGGCCCGCTTTGGGCGTCTTCAGGTAGCCGGGGATGATGTGGAACAGCAGGCAGTGGTCCGTGGACCCCTGCACGTTGGACTCGCCGCGCAGGGCGTTGACCCCGCCGCCGGCCACGCCGATGTTGCCCAGCAGGAGCTGGATCATGGCCATGCTGCGGATGTTCTGCACGCCCACGGTGTGCTGGGTCCAGCCCATGGCGTACATGATGGTCCCGGACTTGTCCGGCTTGCCCGTGGCCGAGTACGCCTTGTACACTTCCACGAGTTTGTCCTTGCCCAGGCCGGACATGGTGGAGACCTTGTCCAGATCGTAACGCTCGTAGTGCTTCTTGAGAAGCTGGTACACGCAGCGCGGGTTTTTGAGGCTGTCGTCCCGCTTGGGGACCCCGTTCTCGTCCACCTCGAACGCCCAGGTGCTCTTGTCGTAGCTCTGGGTGGCCGGGTTGTAGCCCGAGAACACGCCGTCGTCGAACCCGTACTTCTCGCCCACGATGAAGGAGGCGTTGGTGTAGTTCACCACGTATTCTTTCTGGATCAGGTCGTTGTCCAGGATGTACTTGATCATGCCGCCCAGCACGGCGATGTCCGTGCCCGAGCGCAGCTGACCGAAGATGTCCGCCTTGGTGGACGTCCTGGTGAACCTGGGGTCCACGTGAATGACGGTGGCGCCGCTTTCCTGGGCCTTGGTCACCCACTTGAAGGAGATGGGATGGTTTTCGGCAGCGTTGCTGCCCATGATCAGAATGCAGTCACTGTTCTTGATGTCGATCCAGTGATTGGTCATCGCGC
The DNA here is from genome assembly GCA_963666895.2 of Desulfovibrionaceae bacterium. Taxonomy (GTDB): domain Bacteria; phylum Desulfobacterota; class Desulfovibrionia; order Desulfovibrionales; family Desulfovibrionaceae. The sequence goes on from CAXXNS010000003.1 coordinate 237,978, forward strand.
CGCGTCCGAACGACTCTGCCAGAGCCGCCACAGTGGCGCTGTGTCATATCCGCGCCTGGTGCTCTATGTAGACCAGGCCGAGGGAACGCAGCATGGTCTGATAGGCCCAGCACTCCTCGTTGTCCAGGGCCGCAGAACCGCAGGACGCGATGGCGTCGGTACGGTTGACGATCTGTCCTTTCTCGTTGGTGGGGGTGAAGGTGGCGTCGCGGGTCGCCTTGACGCGCTTGGCGATCTCCTTCAGCGACCACTCCCAGGTCACCTTCTCGAACTTGTCCGAGCCGGGCGCGCGGTAGAGCGGGGTGGCCGGGCGGCGATCGTTCTCGCCCAGCTGCCAGATGCTGGCGCCCTTGGCGCACAGGGCGCCCTGGTTGATGGGATGGTCCGGGTCACCTTCGACGTTGATGGCCCGCTTGGTCTTCTTGTCGGTGTTGACGATGAGTCCGCAACCCACGGCGCAGTAGCAGCAGACGCTGGTGGTCTGCTTGCCCTTGCGCAACTCCGTGAGTTGGGCCTTGGCCTCGGTGGGCTTCAGGCTGAAGCCCAGTCCCCCGAACGCCGCCACGGCCGCGGCCGTGCCCGACATCTTGAGGAAGTCCCTTCGTTTGATACCCATTTGTCCTCCGTTTGTGTGTGAAAGATCAACTGCCGCCGGTTTCCCGTCCCAGGAACAGCATCAGCTCGAACCCCCAGCGATCGCGTTCGGGCGCGGTCGGCGGCGGCATGAAGAAGCCGTGCTCCTCATGGCGCTGCAGCAGACGCGTGTCGTCCGCCTTGAGGGCCGTGCCGGTCAGGTCGAATCCCAGGCCGGAAAACGGCGCCGCAACGGTCGGGGTCTTGCTACGCAAAGGCATCACCTCCCTTTTCGGGTTTGGTTCAGTATTACATGCAAGCGGGAAAAATGGGCAAGGAAAGGCTTCTTGATTCGCATTCGACACGTGTCTAAAAAGACATAATAAAGCGCCCCCGGGGTCGAAAATCGGTCCCGGGGGCGCTTTCTGCTGGAGGTGTGCGCGAACCGTTAAAAGATCGGGCAGGCCACGGGCTCTTGGTTCATTTCAGGCACGGGATCGCAGAGTCGCTCCAGGAGCAGGGGCATGAGGTCGCGCAGGGCGTAGTTGTACCTGAACTCGATTTCCTTGAGGTAGAGCGGGAACCGGGTGGATGTGATTCCCTTGTAGAGCTTGAGCCGGTCCATGGCGTAGCGCCAGAAGGAATCGGGCGCGGTTTCGATCTCGGGCTGGAACGGGCTGTGGATGTGCGGGTACGCGCCGGTCTTGTCCGTGCAGGAGAGCAGGGTCTGGTACTGGCGGAACCGGCCCGTGTAGACCACGTTGCCGGCCCGGGCCAGGGGCAGGTGGAAGCTCAGGTTCAGGTGGAACAGGGTCTCGTACTGGTAGCCCATGATGATGTCGGTGAACACCCAGCCGCCGCGCTCGATGATCCCGAACACCGGGGAGGAGTCGATCTGGGCGTTGCGGGGCAGGAACCGGATGCGCTTGTTGCGGATGTACTGGGACAGGCCGGTCTCCACGCCGAACATCTGGGGCGCGTCGATGCCCCGGGCCAGGATGGCGAAGCGCATGGCCGTGAAGGCCTTGAACACGGCGTTGTAGGACATGCCGACGACCTCGCTGGCCTGGAAGGCGTTGAGCCCCTCCACGAAGAGCCGGGCCAGGAATATCCAGTCCGAGGGCGAGATGTTGCCGGTGTTGATCCACCGGCCGTTGAAGGCGGTGAAGGTGTAGCGGCAGTCGCGGCAGCGCAGCCGGCCGTCGGCCAGGTCGTAGATGACGTGGTGCCCGCATCGGGGGCAGTGGCGTTCTTCGGCGGGCCAGAGCCAGGGGGTGAGCATTTTCATGGCCCGGGCGTCGCTGCACACGGCGTCCAGTTCGCCCCGCATGGGCGCCGAGGAGAAGGGACGGTCATAGAACCGAAGCCGGTCCGAATCCCAGGTTTCCGCGTATGCGTTGGCCATGTCTCTTCTCCTCTGTCCGTCCGGCGTCCCCGGCCGCCCGGTCAGAATCCCCAGATCGACAGGGTCGGCCGCTGGAACGACCGCTGCCGGGCCAGGATGTCCATGTGCAGGGACTCCAGGTCGTCCAGGGACGGAATCGACGTCTTGTCGAGATTTCTGAAGTCCGTTGTCTTGATGTAGTTGCGGCAGGACAGGCAGGCGTCGATGCGGAAGCCCGGCTCGTCCGGCGAATCGTAGAAGGACAGCTTGTTGTGGTCGGTTTCCCCGCAGAAGGGGCAGGCCAGGCGCGGCACCCGGTATTCGGTCAGGCAGAAGGAGCAGGTGCAGTGCCGCTTGCCCTCCTTGCCGCGCAGCCCGGACATGAAGGGCAGGCTGCCGCAGACGGGGCAGTGCCCGTGCCGCCAGGGCTTGGATCCGTCGTACAGGCGAGCCAGGTGCTTGCCCTGGGCCATGAGGGACGGCCGCACCGCCGCCTGGACCAGGAAGCTGACCAGCCTGGGGGCGTCGGAGACGGCTTCGCCCCAGCGTGAGAAATAGGGCTCGTCCGAGGCCAGGTAGGCCGTGATCGCCTCGCCCAGGTCGAGGTCCGGCAGGTGGTCCTTTTCAAAGGCCTTGGATGCCTCGCCCAGCGGCCCCGGGACCTTCCTGGACAGGACCAGGATGTCCCGCAGCAGCGTCGCGGCCTGGTCCCGGTCCGGGCGGAAGTGCTCCCTGGGGAGCAGGGGCATGCCCCGTCCGCGCTGGTGTTCGTTGGCCAGTTCGCCGGGCTCGGGTTCCTGGAAGGCGGCGTCGGGCAGGGCGGCCAGCTGACGGTCGGCAACGGCTACGACCAGGGACACCAGGTCGCCGGGAAGGTGTTCCCGGGACAGCAGTTCCCTGGACTTCTTTTGCAGATGCCTGACCATTGTGTCGTGATCATTGGTCATCAGATTGGCCTCCTCCCCTGACGGTCCGCCTGGGCGACCCGCAGGAGTTGCTTTTATTTTGGCACCAAATGCGCTTGGTTACAACCATGTTTTGCTTCATGCCAGAATTCTTCCCGGATCGTGGTATATGCGGAACGATTCCTTGGTGGCGCTTCCCACCAGGGTCAGGTTGGTGCGCCGGGCCAGGTCCACGGAAAAGCCCGTGGCCGCGGCCGTGGACACCAGGATGGGGACGCCGATGCGGACCACCTTGAGCAGGATCTCCGAGGCCACCCGGCCGGTGGCCACGATCATTTTGCCGGCGGTGGGCTCGTCCTTTTCAAAGCAGCGGCCCACCAGCATGTCGATGGCGTTGTGCCTGCCGATGTCCTCCCGGAACGCTTCCATCTCGGTGGCCGAGCACAGGGACGCGTTGTGGCAGCCCCGCGTCTCCCTGTACAAGGAGGATCGGTTGTGCAATTCTTCCACAAGCCGGAGAATGTCCTCGGCCCGTACGGTCATGTTGGTGTTCAGGCGGCGTTTGGAGATGGTCTCCACGTTGTGGTCGAAATTGGTGCCCTTGCCGCATCCCGAGGTGATGGACCGTTGCAGCTCATGGTTTTTCCAGGGATCGTAGCGAACCTCGACCCGGACCCCTATCCGGTCCGGTTCCAGCAGGGTTTCCACGTTCACCACGTCCTTGATGCTTTGGATCAGGGCGTCGGACTTGAGAAAGCCCAGGGCCAGGTGGCGCGGATGCTGTCCCGTACACATGAGCGTGACCACGTGGCGGCCGTTGAGCTGGATGCTCAGGGGCACCTCGGTGATGGCGTCCACCGTGTCGTCGGTCATGCCGCCCGGCCCGAATTGCCGGACAGTGTATTGTGTCTTTTTTGGCATAATTAACTCGCTGTATTTATTATAGTTATCATCTGTCGCGCCGAGGAGGTCCGGTCAACAAAAGAAATCTTGCTTCATTTTTGGCACCAGAAGGGTTGTTTTTATGAAAATCGTCTGTGTTTCCGGGAAAAAAGGCTGCGGCAAAACCACACTGCTGGAAAAACTCGTGGCGGAATTGCTTGTTCGGGGGGTGCGGGTCGGGGTGGTCAAGAACGACCAGCACGGTTTTGAGATGGACCAGCCGGGCAAGGACACCTGGCGTCTGAAGCGGGCCGGGGCCGCGGCCACCATGATTTTGGGGCCCGGCCAGGTGGGCCTGGTCATGGACGTGGAGCCCAAGCCGGCGCTGGAGGAAGCGGCCCGACGCTGGTTCGGGAACATGGACCTGGTGCTGGCCGAGGGGTTTTCAGGATCCGGGGCGCCCAAGATCGAGGTCTTCCGGCCCGAGGCCCATGACGGGCTGCTGCTGGACGCGGGCCAAGGGCTGGCCGCCGTGGCCACCGACGCGCCGGACCATCCGGCGGTCAGGGCGGCGGCCTTGGCCGGGGCCGTGGTTTTCGGGCTGGAGGATGCCGGGCCCTTGGCGGACTGGCTGGAGCGGGGCTAGCTCGTCCGGGATCGGGACAGAAGGGCGGCCATTTTCACGTCCGCCGGGGTGTTCAGGTTGATGAAGGAGTCCAGGTAGGGGTCGGCGGCCCTCAGGGCGGACTCCGGCACCTGGAGCACGTTCACCTTGTCGAAGAAGTTGATGATTTTCTTGTCGCCACGGGCCAGCTGGTCCGCGATGTGCGGCAGGCACCGCTTGGAGTAGATGGCGCACAGGGGTTCCATGCGGCCGTCGTCCCGCATGGGGATGACCACGTCGATTTCGGGGCGTACCTGGCTCGCCAGCAGGCGGATCAGGTCGGGCTTGAGAAAGGGCGCGTCGCAGGGGACGATGAAGGCGTGGTCCGCAATGCAGAAGGACAGGCCGCCGTGGATTCCGGCCAGGGAGCACCGGCCCGGAACCTTGTCAAGGGCAAGTGGGACCCCCATGTTCAAGAACGGCAATGGGTTGCGCGTGGAAATAAGAATTTCGGGAAAGCATTTGGACAGCTTCTTCAACAGCTCGGGGAGAATCCGCCTGCCGTTGATTCGGAGAAGGCATTTCGGTCGTCCACCAAGACGTGAGGCAGCCCCTCCCGCCAACACGATCCCCGCCACATCTTTCACATGAAGTCCTTGTGTTGCTGCAGATTCCGTCTCGCGGCACCCTCGTAGTCAGCCGCGGGTCAGGGCACGGATGCAGCCCCATCGGATATGCTAAATATCGTTTAAGGAAAACTAGATGCGTCTTAATTATGTTTTGACACCACGAGCCTTGACAGGCTTCTCTTGTAGATAGCCTCGAAATCATACAATTTTTTTCAAAAATGCTTGCGAACAGCGGTCGCCCGACAAACTGTCTTGCTTGCGTTTTTGTACCATCGGCAGGGGAATGGATCAGCTTTAGGTGGAATAATTTTTATCACAATCATTCAAAGGGCCGTCGTCGGGGTCAGAACTTTCCTCCCCTGGTGAGGATCATGGTGTAGGGATCTTCCTCGGTGGTGAACTCCGTGGGTGGATTGACGTCCGGCGAGGTGCGGATCTCCAGGCCGCCGTCCTCCAGGAAGCGGAGGATGCCGAAGCGGGTGGTCCATTCCGAACCCGGACCGCCGCATTGCTCCAGGCAGAGGTCGATGCGCACGGGCGAGGCGGATTCGTCCACCAAGTATTGGCCCGTGACGCCTACCTGGACGCCGTCGGCCACGTGTCGTTCCTCGAGCACGTAGGTGCCGTCGTCGTTGAAGACCAGGGTGCCGGACTCGGCTCGCGGGTTGGGGGCCAGGATCCAGGTGCCCGGGAGCTGTTCCGAGGTGGTCTGGGCCAGGGCCGTCGCGGCCAGGGTCAAAACGAGGGCGGCGGAAAAGAGGATGGTCAATGGCTTGCGCATGATGTGACTCCCGATATGTGTTTGTCCGGACCATAGCCCTGGCGCGGGTTTGGGAGCAAGGATTTTCAGATTCGTCGGACCAGAGGCGAGGGGCGGAGGCGGACGAGCCGGCCCCGGGATACCGGCGTTCCAATCCATTGACCACCTGCCCCTGGCGGTGAATAATAGGGACATGGGCATTCAACCACAAAAAAAGATCCTTCACTTCGCCTACGGCGCGAACATGAACCCGGACCAGATCAATGCGCGGTGCTCGCGGCCCAAGGTTGTGGGCGCGGCTTGTCTGACCGACTATTCCCTTGCTTTTTTCGAGCACTCCCGGGTCTGGGACGGGGGCATGGAAACCGTGGTGCCCGACCCGGGCCACGAGCTCTGGGGAGTGTTGTACGAATTGAGCGTGGCCGACGGCGACGGCCTGGACGGCTGGCAGGACGTTCGCATCGACGGGACAGGGGCGTATTTCCATTACCCGGTCACCGTGACGGACCGGGACGGGAAGGCCTGGCAGGCCGCGATCTATAAGAAGGACGTTCGGGGACGGCCCCGGCCGCCGAGCCGGGAATGCCTGGCCTTCATCGTCCAGGGCGCGGTGGCCAACGGCCTTCCCGGGGGATATATCGAGGAACTTCGCAGGATTCTCAGTGTTCCGGCGTCCTATCCCGTGCCCAGGCTTCCCGAGGGCGACAACCCGCTGCTGCGCACCATCTCCTGCTCGGATTGCGGGGACCCGCTTGGCGAGGGCTGAAAACCGATCCCCCAATCCGTCGTGGCCGACACGGCATGCGTATCTTGTCTGTGAAAAAAAAGTGATTTTTAAAAAAAGAATCGCTTGACTTTTCCTTGAAGATAGCGGAACAGGCACTCGTACACACCAGCCGCACCCGTGTAAGCGCGGTCTGAACATGACCAAAGTTGGTGGTCAGTGAATGAAACAAGTCGAGGAGCAGTGTGCGCGTCCCGCACGTCGCTCCTTTTCTATTGATGCACGGGCATCGTGTCAGAATCTTTTTTTGGGAGAGTTTGAATGTCCAAGAATCTCTATGTCGGCAACCTGGCCTGGTCCACCACTGAAGACGAAGTGCGCGAAGCTTTCGCGGCTTTTGGCGAAGTGACTTCCGTCAACCTGATCGAGGATCGGGAGACCGGCCGTCCGCGTGGCTTCGGCTTCGTGGAAATGGACGACGCCGGCGCGCGCGAGGCCATCCAGAATCTGGACGGCAAGGATCTGGGCGGCCGGACCATCAAGGTCAACGAGGCCAAGCCCCGCACCGAGCGTCCCCGCTGGTAGCATTACCGCTGGATATTTCCGGCAAGCAAGGCCCGGTTCCCTTGGGAACCGGGCCTTTTTACGTCGTCTCGCCTTTTGCGCCGCTGCCCGGAAGGGCCAAACAGATGATCCCGTGAATGAATCAATGGTGCCCAGGCGGGAGTCGAACCCGCATCATTTTTTTACAGGTGGGAATCAAGCACGGGCACGCGGCTCAGGGCTTGGAAAGGATCACCCAATAGCCGTACGGGCCGCAGCTTATCTCGAAGTGCCGCACGCCCGCGTCCTCCAGCGCCTTGGGAATGCGCCCCTCCTCCTTCCAGGCGTTGCGGGGATCCTCCTTGCCCTTGCTGGACCACTCCGGCCGCATCCCTTTGACCTCCTCCACCGGCTGGTAACGGCTGAAGCCGCAGCCCACAAAGCCCGTCCCGCCCTGGGCCATGACCCGGTGAATCTCGGCGAACGCCTTGGCCAGATCCTCCCAGAACGGAATGGACCCCCGGCTGATGACCAGGTCCGCCGCGCCGTCCGGCAAGGGGATGTCGTAGACCTCGCACCGGATCAGGCGGATGCGTTCCGGAGGCAAGCCGTGCCGGGCAATGTTCTGGCGCGCGATGTCCAGCACCTCGGCGTTGTTGTCCACCCCGATCAGTTCCACGTCCGAAACCTTGGCCATCTCGATGGGCAGGGGAGCGCCTCCCGTGCCGATGTCCAGGACGGTCCGCTTTCCGGTGCCGTAATCCTCAAGTATCTGCCGGACCAGAAGCGGATACATGGCCGCAAATCGATGGTCCGCATCATATCTATAAAAGGAAATGTCTATTTCAGTCGCGTTCTTTTCGCCATTGGTGGGGCTGTTATGGGTCACTTTTTCACCATTCCCGTAAAGATGATTCATGTTGCGAGTGACTGTACCGGAGCATGCCACCCGTTTCGGACATTTCGCATCCCATGTCAACCACGCTTCTGTAGCACTATTATTCCAGAAAGCGTGACCATGGTTGCCAATATTGTCGACGCGCAGGGTGCGGGAAAAACGAAGCGGGCCATGGCCGCCGGGCCGGAGAGAGGACTCAGAGTTCGGCGATGATGGTCCCGGTCCGTTCGGCCTCGTATCCGGTCAAGGCCGTGATGTCGCTGCGGAGCTGACGGGTCTGCAGGGCGTCGAGCAGGATCTGCAGGGCCGGGTGGTCCAGGATGTCCTTGGGGATGACCAGCTCGCAGCGGGCCGACTCCAGGGGAACGAAATCCAGGCCGTGCAGGTCGGCCATGGCCCGGAAACCGAGGGCGGCGTCGGCCTTGCCGAAGAGCACGGACTGGATGCCCTCGCTGTGGTTGGTGACCGCGTTCTCGTATCCGGCCACGGCCGTGGCCGGCACGCCCTGACGGTGCAGCAGGTCGTCCAGCAGGACGCGGAGCGCCGCGCCGGGCTCCCTATTGACCAGCCGGACGGCCGGATTGGTCAGGTCCTCCAGCCTGCGGATGCCCAGGGGGTTGCCCCGGGCCACCAGCAACCCCTCTTCGATGCGCGAAAAACCCACCACAAGCGCCTGCTGCTCCCCAAGGCTCTGCTTGGCCAGGCGCGCGTTGGCGTCGTCCTCCTGGCCGCCGCTGCTGTGCAGATGCGTGCCCGCGATGTGCGCATGGCCCGCGGCCAGCCGCTGGGTGGCCTTAACGCTGGAGGCGAACCGGCAATGCACGCGCAGGGAGGGCACCAGCCTGGAGGCGTGCTGGCCGAGCAGGGCGAAGGCGGGATCGCAGCCGAGCAGGACGATGGACTGGTCGATCCGCGCCGTGGGCGAAAGAAGCCGGACGCGTCGCTGGTCCGGGGTGAGCAGACCATCCGCGGCCTCGAACCCGCTGCTGAAGGGCTCGGAGCCGGCCAGGGGATACGCCAGCAGCTGTCCCCGGAGCATGGACAGGGACACGCGCGGATTGTCCGGCTCGGCCTCGCCGATCAGGGTGTAGGCAGCCTCCTCGTCGCGTTCCTCGCTGAACAGATCCTCCACCCGGCAGGAAAAGGCTTTGGCCAGACGAAGCGCCACGGTCGTGTTGGGCGCGTACTTCCCCGACTCGATGTCGTAGATGGCCTGGCGCCCGACCCCGATCTGCTCGGCCAGCTGGCTTTGGGTCAGGCCCTTGGCCATGCGGAACGTCTTCACGTTGCAGGTCAGGGGAGGGGAGGGGGAGGTCATGTCGCGCCTCGCATGCTCGGGACAAGAAGCGTCGGTCCGGTTCAGCTTTGTGGGCTGCATACCACGGCGCCGAAATCCGGACAAGGGAGCCTGGGCCGGGGGAGCGGAATCGGGCATGGTCGCAATGACGGCTATGCACGACACAGCATATTTATCATAATATTTTTACCCCGGTTTTTTTGGAAATATTTGCAAAATTGTAAGTTTTGCAAAACATATTGACGTTTAAAAACTTACTTGCTAAGCCGAAGCCAGACGCGATGAATGTGCCTTCTGTTGCGGTAATTCATTTCAGGCAAGGCGGAAAAACATTTCACGTTATAGCGAATACAAACACCCTGTTGCTGCTGGAATTCGCTATTGCAAAAAGAAGTTGAAGAGGTGGGTAATGCGTAGAATTGTTATACTTGTTGTCGCGGCCATTGTTTCATTCAGCTGTCACTTCCCATTGTTCTGCCATGCGGATGACGACACGCAGTTTGAAAACGGCAGTACTTTGTTGGCTCAAAACGAAAGCAATGACGTCACAGACGGGACGATCACCACTGCGAGCGATGCGGAAAAGCAGGTCTTTACCCTGGGTGAGATCGAGGTCATCGACACCGAGGAAAGCAGCGGCAACCCCACTTCCACGCGAATCTACGCGGACGAGATGCGCAAGTTCAACGCGGACACCCTGTCGGAAGCGACCAACATGCTTCCCGGCGTGACCGTGGAGAAGCTCGGAGCGCGTGGTGAAACCATGATCCACATCCGCGGCTTCGACCAGAAGCGCGTGCCCATCTACCAGGACGGCATCCCCATCTACGTTCCCTACGACGGGTATCCCGACCTGGGCCGCTTCACCACCTTCGATCTGTCCGAGGTGGTCGTGTCCAAGGGCTTCACTTCGGTTCTTTACGGGCCCAACACCATGGGCGGCGCGGTGAACATGATCTCCAAGCGTCCGGAAGAGGAACTCGAGGTCGGCGGCGGGGTGCGGGGCTTCAGCCAGGGCTACGCCGGCTGGGCCAACCTGGGCACCAACCAGGACTGGTGGTATCTGCAGGTGGGCGCGTCCTATCTGGACAGCGCGGACTATCCCCTGCCCGACTCCTATGACGAAACCACCGAGGAGGACGGAGACTACAGGGAGAACTCCTACCGCACGGACAGAAAATTCTCCTTCAAGGTCGGCCTGACTCCCAACGAAACCGACGAATACTCCTTCACCTACATCAACCAGCACGGCGAAAAGGGCTCCTCCCCATACGCGGGCTCCGACGGCACCACCCGGACGCGCTACTGGCAATGGCCCTACTGGAACAAGCAGAGCTTCTACCTGAACACCAACACGGCGTTCGGGGACGACGAATACTACATCAAGACCCGGCTCTACTACGACAAGTTCGAGAATTCCCTCTGGGCCTACGACGACAGCACGTACACCACGCAAAACAGGAACTCCTCCTTCAGGAGCTTCTACGACGACCACACCATCGGCGGCTCCGTGGAGCTCGGCACCTACGCCATCGAGTCCCACGCCCTGAAGATGGCCTTCCACTACAAGCACGACTTCCACAGCGAACACAACGACGGCGACCCGATCCAGCACTTCGAGGAAGGCATCTATTCGGTGGGGGTCGAGGATACCTGGGACGTGACCGACAACTTCTACGTCATCGCCGGGGCCAGCTTCGACTACATCAACAGCCTGGTGGCCGAGAACACGGATGGCAACAACGAAATCGTGCCCTTCGACCGCGGCTGCGCCTCGGGCTTCAATCCCCAGCTCGGCCTTTTCTACCGGCCCATAGAGGGCGGCCTGGCCCACGCCAGCGTGGCCTGGAAGACCCGCATGCCGTCCATCAAGGACAAGTTCTCCTACCGCCAGGGCCAGGCGCTGCCCAACCCCGCCCTCGGGCCTGAGAAGTCCGTGAACTACGAGGTGGGCTACGAGCAGCAATGGGGCGAGACGGGGATCGCCGAAGTCACCTTGTTCTACTACGACATCAGTGACTTCATCCTGCAGGTGGATGCGCCCGGCGGCCTTTGGCAGAACCAGAACATCGGTGACGTGGAGCAGTACGGCTTTGAGTTGAGCGTGGCCGGCCGCATCATCGGCGACCTTTCCGGCGGCGCCAACTACACCCACCTCGAATACAACAACCTGAGCACCGACGAGGAGCTCACCAACACGCCCAAGAACAAGCTGTTCGCCTATCTCCAGTACGAATTCCTGGAAGGCCTCTCCCTGCTGGTGGACGGTGAATACGACTCCAAGCGGCTCAGCGACACCAACGGCGAGCGGGTGGCCGGAGAGTACTTCCTCTTCGGAACCAAGCTGGAATACGCCCTGAACGACCACCTGTCCCTCAACCTGGGCGTGGATAACCTCCTGGACGAGGAATACGAGATCGACGAGGGCCAGCCGGAAGCCGGCCGCGTCTGGTACGGCGGAATCGACTTCAAATTCTAACGAGGTGACGGCATGCACGCCGACGTCGAAGAGATCAGGCGCATCCTTGAAGACGCCAAACGGTTCCACGGGCATCTCTGCGGCGGCCAGGTCGTGGGCGTACGCATGGCCCTGGCCGGGCTCCGGGAACTGGGCATCACGGACCCCAAGGGCAAGCAACGCAAGGACTTCGTGGTCTTCGTGGAGACCTACCGTTGCGCCACGGACGCCATCATCGTCGCCACGGGCCTGACCCCGGGCAGACGAAGCCTCAGGGTCAAGGACTTTGGCAAGATGGCGGCCACCTTCGTCCACCTGCCCAGCGGCCGGGCCGTGCGCGTCAACGCCCTGGAGTCCTCGCGGGAAAAGGCGGCCTCGCTGGCCGAGACCATGGGCTCGCTGGAGGACCAGAACAACTACCTGGAGGCGCTCATCCTCCTGCCCGAGGAGGACCTGCTGCACGTCCGGGAGGTGCTGGTCGACGTGGACCCGCGCGACCTGCCGGGCCCGCCCACGGGGTTCGCCATTTGCTGCGTCTGCGGGGAAACCGTGCTGGACGGCCGCCACGTGCATGCGGACGGGAGGGACTACTGCCAACCCTGCGCGGACGGAACGGGCTACTACAAACCCCACGCCCAAGGACCGCTCGAGGGCGAAATCCTCGCCGAGGTGGAACAATGAGCGTGCCGAACATCGACTGGAACGAGGTCTGGCAGGACAGCCAGGCCCATCACGCCCGGCGTCGGCATTCCGGAAAGAAGTTCTGGAACAAGCGCGCTCCCGAGTTCACCCGGGCCGTGGCCGCCGGCGACTACGTGGAGCAGTTCCTGACCCTGCTTCGGCCGGAACCGGACTGGACCGTGCTGGACATGGGATGCGCGGCCGGAACCCTGGCCGTTCCTCTGGCTCCGGACGTGGCCTCGGTGACCGCGGTGGACCCGTCCAGCCGCATGCGCGAACTGCTGCAGGAGCGGTGCGACGAAGCCGGGATCACCAACGTTCGGGTGGTGGACGGCAGCTGGCAGGCCTCCTGGGAGGAGATGGGCATCGGATCCCATGACGTGGTCATCGGGTCGCGTTCCCTGATCATGGAGAACTTGCGGGACGCCGTGCTCAAGGCCCACCGCTGCGCCCGCAAAAAGGTCTTCCTGTCCACGCTAGTGGACGAGGGGCCCCATGACCGCCGCATCATCGAGGCCGCGGGACGCTCCTTCAACCTCGGCCCGGACTACATCGTGGTGCTCAACCTGCTTCGGCAGATGGGCATCTTCGCCAACGTGGCCTTCACCTACAACGAACGCAAAAGAGCCTATCCCGACATTGACGCGGCCGTGGCGGACAACCGCTGGATGATCCTCGACATGACCGGGGAGGAGGAAGCGCGGCTCCGCGACTACCTGGTCCGGACCCTGGTCCCGGAGAACGGCGGACTGCGCATGCCCGGCCAGCGCCCGGTCCGCTGGGCCGTGCTCTCCTGGGACAAGGAAACCGGTTGCGACCAAGACCTCTAGGACGGCCAGGATGCACACCCCCCTTTCAAAGCATGCCCTGCCGTTCACGGCCAAGGCGCTTTCCGCAGCCTGTCTGCTGATTCTCCTGGCCGCGTGCCCGGCCATGTCCCGAACCATCACGGACATGGCCGGGCGCGAAGTGGAGGTGCCGGACACCATCACCAAGGTCTACGCCGCCTCGCCCCCCTCCCTGTACATAATGTACACCATGGCCCCGGAGACCATCGTCGGCTGGAACTTCCCCATCCGCGACAAGGTGCGGCCCTATCTGTTGGAATGCGTGCGGGATCTGCCGGTCATCGGCGGCTGGTTCGGCCAGGGCAGGACCCCCAACCTGGAATACGTCATGGCCGTGGCCCCGGACGTCATGGTCACCGGGTACAAGAAACAGACCGCCGTCACCGAACGCGTCGAGGCCACGGCCGCGAAAATGGGCATACCGGTGCTTTACCTTCGCGAAGACAGTCTGCAGGACTACGTGGACGCGTTCCGCTTCCTGGGCGACCTGCTGGAGCGGCCCGAGCGCGGCGAGGAACTGGCGAGCTACACCGAGCGGGTTCTGGAGGACATCCGGCCCGTTCTGGAATCCCTGTCCGACCAGGAGCGCGTTTCCGTGTACTACGCCGAGGCGCGGGACGGGCTGGAGACCGAGTGCGACACGTCCTCCCACGCCATGCTCATCAACATGGCCGGAGGACGGAACGTGCAGCAGTGCGTGTCCATGTCCATGTACGGCCGGGAGCCGGTGTCCATCGAGCAGGTCATGCTCTGGAATCCGGAAGTGATCGTGGGCCAGTACGTGCCCTTTGTGAAGGGGGTGTCCGACATGCCCCAGTGGGGCACCATACGGGCCGTCCGGGAAGGACGCGTATACGCCATCCCCTATCTGCCCTTCAACTGGTTCGACCGGCCGCCGTGCTTTATGCGCATCCTGGGGGTGCAGTGGCTGACCAGCATCCTGTACCCGGACCGCTATCCCAGGGACATGGTCCAGGCCGCGAGCGAATTCTACAAACTCTTCCTGTACCTGGACCTGACGGACGACCAAATCCAAAGCGTGTTGCACCCATGAAGCTCAAGATGGGTTGGCTGGTCCTGATTCTGGTCCTGGCGGTGGCGGTGATCCTGTTTTCCTTCACCCAGGGCCGCTATCCCTTGAGCCTGGGCGACATCGCAGCCTATCTGAACCACCTGCTGCACGGCGCGGGACCGGACCCGGTCCAGGACCGCACCGCCGTACTGCTGCTCGACATCCGCCTGCCCCGCATTCTGGCCGCCCTGGCGGTGGGCGCGGCCTTGTCCGTGTCCGGGGCCACCTTCCAGGCCATGTTCGTCAACCCCCTGGTCTCCCCGGGCCTTTTGGGCGTGCTGGCCGGAGCCTCCTTCGGGGCCGCCCTGGCCATGGTCTTTTCCTCCCGATGGATCGTGGTCCAGGCCAGCGCCTTTGGTTTCGGGGTGCTGGCCGTGCTGCTTTCCCTGCTCCTGTCCCGGCTGTACAAGGGCGACCGGCTGCTGCTGCTTATCCTGAGCGGGGTCATCAGCGGGGCGCTGTTCACCGCGCTGTTGTCCATCGTCAAGTACCTGGCCGACCCGTACGACCAACTCCCGGCCATCATCTACTGGCTCATGGGCGGATTCTCCCTGGTGGACACCCCCACCGTGATGGCCCTGGTCCCGGGCATAGCGGTCGGCATCGTGATCATCACCCTGCTGGCCAAGTACCTCAACGTGCTGACCATGGGAGAGGAGGAGGCCCAGAGCATGGGGCTGAGGGTCAGGGAACTGCGCCTGATCTTCATCGTCACGGCCACGCTCATCAGCAGCCTGACCGTGGCCATCGGCGGCATCATCGGCTGGGTGGGCCTGGTCATCCCGCACATGGGGCGCATGCTGGTCGGGCCGGACAACCGGGTGCTGCTGCCCTGTTGCGCGCTGTTGGGCGGTTTGTATCTGCTCGTGGTGGACAACATGTCGCGCCAGCTCTTTCCGGTGGAGGTTCCGTTGGGCATCCTGACCGCCCTGCTGGGCATCCCGGTTTTCGCCTTGGTGCTCAGGATGGCGCGCAAGGGATGGGGGTAGGACCATGCACAAGGTGACGGTCGAGAACGTGACCTTTGGCTACGGCTCCGAGCCGGTGCTGCGCGGGGTGTCCCTGGACATCGACCTGGGCGACGTGCTTTCCGTGCTCGGGCCCAACGGCTGCGGCAAGACCACCCTGCTCAAGGTTCTGCTCGGGCTCCACAAGCCCCGCAAGGGAAGGGTCCTCCTGGAGGGGCGGCCCGTCCTGGACATGAGCCCCAGGGATCTCTCCCGCAAGATCGCCTACGTGCCGCAGACCCATCGCATGTCCTTCGCCTACAGCGTGCTGGACGTGGTGCTCATGGGCCGCGCCCCCTACCAGTCGATCTTTTCCCACTACAGCAAACAGGACAAGGATCTGGCCTTGCAGGCCCTGGAAAAGCTGGGCATCGACGGGCTCAAGGACCGCGCCTACACCGAGATTAGCGGAGGGGAGCGGCAGCTGACCCTCATCGCCCGGGCCCTGGCCCAGGGCGCGGACACCCTGGTCATGGACGAACCCCTCAACGGCCTGGACTACGGCAACCAGATTCGTCTGCTGGAGCGCATCGTCAAGCTGGCCGAGGACGGCTACACCTTCATCAAGTCCACCCACTTTCCGGACCACGCCTTGTGGGTGGCCAACCGGGTGGCGCTCATGAGCCAGGGCGAGATCGTGGCCAACGGCCCGCCCGGATCGGTCATGCATGCGGCCAGCATCAGCCGCCTGTACCAGACGGACGTGGCCATCCTCGATGTGGGCTGCGGGATGCGGACCTGCCTGCCGCGCTCCCT
Source organism: Desulfovibrionaceae bacterium (assembly GCA_963666895.2). Taxonomy (GTDB): domain Bacteria; phylum Desulfobacterota; class Desulfovibrionia; order Desulfovibrionales; family Desulfovibrionaceae. The sequence goes on from CAXXNS010000003.1 coordinate 253,999, forward strand.
GCTCAAGAGCGGACCGCCCATGCTGCGCATGGTCTCCCAGGGGCGGGCGTCCTAGCCTGGAGAAGCCGCATGCGTATGTCCTCCAGCCGCTGGCCCTGCAACGCCTGCATCGTGGTTTCCATGCTCCTGCACGCCGCCCTGTTGTGCATCCCCCTGCAAGGGGGCGGCGCACAGGGTCCCGCGGGCCCCATCAGCATGACCATCCTGGCCGGGACCGGCTCCCCCGGCGAAAAGGCCGCGGACAAGGCGGTGGCGGCCGCCCTCCCCACTCCGGAACCCACTCCGGCGTCCAAGCCCGAGCCTAAGCCGGTTGTCCAGAAGAAGCCCGTTCCACAGCCCAAGCCAAAGGAAACCGTCCGGGTAAAGGAAACAATCAAGCCTAAACCCATCGTCCAGAGCGCGGCCGTTACGGAGCAGGCGTCCCTGTCGCCGTCCGCTTCCGCAGCCTCGGGTTCGGACGGCGCGTCCCAAGGCACGGGCGGGGGCACGACCGGGAGCGCGGCCCTATCCGTGGCCGGAGGCGGCGGCTCGGGCGCGGAAGGCCCCGTGCACACCAGCTTCGGTGCGGTGGGCGGGCCGGGCGTCCTGGATTGGGCCAGGCCGGCCTATCCCCGCCAGGCCAAGGACCTCCACCTGTCCGGCCGGGTCCTGCTGCGCATCACCCTGGACGAACACGGGCGGCCGGTCCGCGTGGAGGTCATGGAGAGCGCGGGGCACGGCTTTGACGAGGCGGCCGTGAACGCGGTGCACAAGTCCCGGTTCTCCCCGGCCAGCAAGAACGGCAAGCCCGTGGCCTGCGTGGCCCTCCTGCCGGTGCGCTTCCAACTCAAGGAAAGGTGATCATGTTCTCCCTGGCGACCAAGGGCGGGCTGCTCATGTGGCCCATATTGTTTTGTTCCGTGGCGGCCGCGGCCATCGTGCTCCGCAAGGCCCTGCAGTTTCGAACCGCGTACCGCTGGGTGACCAGGGACCGTGGCCGGGCCGTGGCCGAGCGCCCCCCCCTGCTGGCGCCGGTCATCGACGCCGTGGCCCGGGGCGATGGCGAGCGGGACGTGGCCGCCATCGGCACGCGCCAGGTGCGCGCCCTGGAGCGCGGCCTGGGCTCCCTGTCCCTGATCTCGGTCATCAGTCCGCTCCTGGGGCTGACCGGAACGGTCATCGGCATGATCCGGGCCTTTCAGGTCATTGCCGGAGCCAACGCGGCCGTGGACCCGGCCATGCTGGCCTCAGGCATCTGGGAAGCGCTCATCACCACGGCCGCCGGGCTCCTGGTGGCCATCCCGGTCCACGTGGCCCACCACTATCTGGACGCCCGTCTGAACGAAATCGTGTTCAACTTCCAGGAACTGGCTTCGGCCCTGAGGAGAAAGCGGGCATGAAGTTCGAACGGGGCAAGCGGTTCTCCCTGCGCATCGACATCGCGTCCTTGGTGGACGTGGTCTTTCTACTGCTCCTGTTCTTCATGCTCACCTCGCGGCTGGTGGTCACCCCGGCCATCCAGGTGGACCTGCCGGACTCGGCCACGGCCGAGGTCCAGCCCCCGGAAGAGGTGGTGGTCTCCCTCAGCGAGCAGGGACAGGTCTATCTGGGTGAGGAGGCCGTGTCCCTGGAAGGGCTGCCCCTGGCCATCGGCCAACTTCTAGACCAGGGCGCGGGGCAGGGCCTGGAAATGGCCGTGCGCGTCCGGGCTGACCGGGACGCGGCTGTGGGCATGTTGATCCGGGTGGTGGACGGGCTGAAGTTGGGCGGCTGCACGTCATTCAGCATTGAAACAGGCGGCATTGAAAACGACCGGGCCGGACAGGACCGCACGGAATCCTTCTGAGATGGCTGGTGCCCAGGGCGGGGGGCGAACCCGCACGACCCGAAGGCCAAGGGATTTTGAGCCACCCCCGATTGGAAATAACGTATTATATTAATTCATAATGTTTGTTTACGACCAGCACCTTGCACGACATGCTTCCCTTGTCCGGCCGCACAGAACCTTGCGCAGCAACGGGCCTGAAAACGGGTCTGGGCCACTTTTGTGGTGTCCGGCAAGGCGGACGCTCTTGGAGACAGGAGGGAATTACGTCCCCTTGCCGAAGCCGCAGACGGGATAGCGGCAGGTGGCGCAACCCTCGCAGAATCCGCCATATCCCAAGGCGAGAATGTCGTCGCGGGTCACATCGGCGCCGCTGAGGAGCTTGGGGACCACCATGTCGAATATGCTCGCCCGATAGTACATGACACAACCTGGAAGGCCCAGAACGGGAACGCTGCCGATGCGCGCCAGCATGAACATGGCGCCCGGAAAGATCGGCGCGCCGTAGGTGATCACCTCGGCCCCGGCGGCACGGATGGCGGCTGGAGTCCGGTCGTCAGGATCCACGGACATGCCGCCGGTGACCACGATGAACTCCGCTCCCTCGCTTAGGAAATCGCGAATGGCCCTCGCGGTCATGGCCTGGTCGTCGGAAACAAGACGCTTGCCCAGGACCGTGCAGCCGTAGCTGTCGAATTTACCCTGGACCACCAGACCGAATTTGTCCTCGATCAGTCCGTTGTACACCTCGCTGCCGGTGACCACGATCCCCACCCGGGCCGGTTTCAGCGGCCGCAATTGGAGCATTGGTCTTTCTTTCGTGAGCAGCCGTTCGGCGGAGAGGATCAATGTTTCCGGAACCGCCAGGGGAAGCACTCTGACTCCGGCCAGTTTCCGTCCCTTGCGCACGAGTTGGTTGCCGTGAATGGTGGCGAAAAGGACGTCTCCCAGGGAATTGAGCCTGAGTAGACGCGTGGCGTCGATATCAACCATCCCGTCCATGGCGGCGGTGAAGGTGACCTTGCCCTCCACTGGCTCGTCCAGTTCCAGGCCGGGCCCGGCCGCCGCCCTGGCGATGCGGCGGGCCGCGTCGTCCTCGTGTATGTAGCCATCCGCGAGATCGAACACGTAGAGATGCTCTTTCCCGATTTTGAGCAGTTCGGAAACGTCTTCCGGACGGACCACATGCCCCCGGCGGAAGCCCGGTCCCTTGCATTGGCCGGGCACGATCCGGGTGATGTCGTGACACAATACCGTGCCGACGGCGTTTTCAACGTCAATGACTTTCATGGGTGGCCTCCCTGTTTTCCGCCGGCGGCATGGAGCACGATGGTTTGGTTCTCCAGCCGGTGCGGTTATATTCTCGGAAAAAGACGGTCGCGCCGGGCCAAGGCACGGTGGGCACGGGCGGACCGACAGCGATGGACGCGGTCTGGAGCACGGCAAGCAGCGGGATTGAGCGTTCAGGCCGTGCGTTCACGCCGATTCCCCATCATGCGCCGCAGGCGGAAGTAGTTGTCGTCCAGGCCCATGGCGCACATCTGCTCGTAGACCTCGGGGCAGACTCCCCTGGCCAGTCGGATCTGCAACTGGATCAGGTCGTCCACCTCGTATTCCCCGGTGTACAGCGGAGGCGCGCCGTCCGAGCGCCAGTAGTCGTCGCTGATGAGCCCCTGATTCTTGGAAAGGTCGTACTGCCTGGTTCCCGGCAGGATGGTGGTGATGCCCACGATGGGGGTCGTGGCCGGCTTGATCTCCTGGATGAGCTCGATGGTCTCGTCAATGGTGTCCGGGGTCTCGCCGGGGTTGCCGACCATGAGAAAGCAGCTGGGCTCCATGCCCGCCTGGTGCGTCAACTGGAAGGCCCGGCGCACCTGGGCCGTGGTGAAGCCCTTGTTGATGGACTTCAGGATGCGCGGGCTGCCGGACTCCACGCCGTAGTAGACCCGGTAGCATCCGGCCTTGCGCATCCAGGCCAGCATCTCCTCGTTGACGCAGTCCACCCGGGTCTCGGCCATCCAGACGAAGTCCAGCTTCCGGTCCAGGATTTCCTTGCAGATGCCGATGGTCCGCTGGTGGTTCAGCGAGAACAGGTCGTCGGAAAAGTATACGTGTCGCACCCCGAGGTCGGCCACCAGCTCCTCCAGTTCGTCGGCCACGTTGCCGGGTGAACGGAAGGCCCATTTGCCGTTGAAGAACTTGTTCACCGAACAGAATTCGCAGTGGAACGGGCAGCCCCGGGAGGTTAGGACGTGGGTTCCCGGAAGGTCCCGGTACTGGTCGGGAATCTCCGGGGACTTGTATTCCGCCAGGTCAAAGGCGTCGTAGGCCGGAAAGGGAAAGACATCCAGGTCGGTGAGGCTCTCGCGGGCCGGGGTCAGGTGCGTCCGGCCGTCCTTGAGAAAGGCGATACCCCGGACATCGTCCAGGTCCTGGCCCCGGACCAGGCGGCCGGCCAGCTCCACGATGGTGATCTCGCCCTCGCCCAGCACCACCACGTCCACGTCCCCGGAGGCCAGGATCTGGTCCGGGAAAAAGGTGGCGTGGGGGCCGCCCATGACCACCGGGACATCGGGGAACAGGTGCTTGGACAGCGCGGCCAGGCGCATGGCGTTGCCCCGGCTGAGGGTGAAGCAGCTGACGCCCACCAGGTCGGGAATGCTCTCGACCAGCAGGGCTTCCACCAGGGGCCAGTCGCAGTCGTGCAGGTCCCGGTACTCCGCCCTGAACCCGCTGGAGCGCAGGGCCGAGGTCAGGGAGGCGATGCCCAGGGGCACCCAGGTCTTGGGCGGCAGCAGGTCCGCCCGGAAGGTGGCCGGGTTCATCATCCGCATGGCCGGAGGGGCCAGAAGCAGGGCGTTCATCAGGAGTATCCTTCCGTGGCGAATACGCCTGTTTCCCATGCTCCGGCGTGAACCGCGGCGGCCGTGATTCCCGGGACATCCCGTCCCCACCGGACGAATCGGCGCTGGAGTATGAAAAACGCGCCCCCGGGCCGCCTTGCGGCGGCCCGGTTCGCGTTTGGTGTGGCCCCGGCACCCCAGAGGGCTGATAACCCCGGGAGGCCAGGATTCACCGTTCTTGAGGGTTGGAGGTGTTGTTCAAGAACCATTGTGGGTGTTGTTAATTGGGCAGCGGGAAGGCCTGGGCCTCGAAGGAGGCCAGCACGTCGTCCATGCCCAGCTTCTTGAGCAGGCTGCGGGTCGGCAGTCCGGTTTCCACGTCCCAGCCCATGAGCTTGTAGTATTCCGTCTTGGTGGCCTCGAAGTTCTCGCGCACCAGGGGCGGATGCGGCGGATCGGCCGGGGGGTAGGAGGGCAGGAGCCGGGTGTCCACAGGAGCGAAGAAGTGGTCCGGAATCTGGTCGTGCTCCTCGCGCATGTTCACGAACTTCCCGTCATTCCACTCCAAGACCGTCAGGAGCCGGTGCAGGGTCCAGGTTCTGGCGGCCTGCTCATTCAGCTTCTCTTGGGTCATCTTTTCACCGGTGACGTATCCCAGGAGCTTGTATTCCACCGAGATGTCCCCGGTATAGCCCCGGTCTTCGCGGCCGCTGACCATGACGGGATAGACCCAGTCGCAGCCCGTCATGCTGTCCTTGATGCAGCCCCGGTAGTGGATGAACTGGCTCAGGTAGGCGTGGGCCTTGGGAGACTTTTCGTCGTTCCATTTCAGGGGGATGTCGCGTTTGCGGTGGATGTCGTTCAGCCCGTTCTCCGCGATATCCTTGCCCCAGTGCTTGATGGCCACGGGCAGGGCCTGCTCAAAGGAAAGCCCCGTCCACTCGATGAGGTTGGTCATGGAGTGGCGCATGGGGTCGCAGTTCTCCATGGCGAAGTTCACGGCCCAGTAGTAGCCGAAGGTCCTGGGGTCGTAGTGGGCGGACATGCCCCAGCCGCCGTTGCCGCCGACAACGCCGCCCATGATGCCTTCCATCTTGATGAATTTCATGACCGCCTTGGCGACTTCAGGCATCTTGAGCTTCTCGAACTCGGCCGAGATGATGTCCATGGCCCGGCGGAAGCCCTCGCCCAAGGCGTCGCCCAGGAAGTCTTCGCGATAGGCCATCAACGTCAACATGCCCTCCAGGCCTTCGGAGCCCAGGTCGCCGCCTTCGCGGGGATAGTGGGCGGCCTCCAGAACCTTGAGGTTTTTCTTGCTGACCAGGTCCTTGTCGTACATGTGCCGGAGCACGCTTTTGCCGTCGACTTCCTCGTCCTGCAGATGCCAGATGAACTGGATCATGGGGAACATCTCAAAGGAGTCCAGACCCAGCTTGTTGACCAACTGGCTGGCCTGGAAGGTGCCTTCGTCCCGGTTGCCCATCCATGCGTAGAACCACTGGGTGCAGCTCACCGCGCCCATGCCGTCCTTGGGAGTTTTCATGTACGTGTAGCAGCCCTGGGGACAGGAGTAACAGGACTGGGTCTTGAGGTGGTATTTCTTCAGCCAGGGCGCATTGCTCTCGGTCTGGTTGAAGCGCTGGGCCTGATGGTTGATGTCCGCGGGATCGATGTGCTTCCCGGTCCAACTCAGGGGACCGTTGGACAGCGGGGTGGCGCCCAGGGGGGCCGGCTGGAAACTGCGGATGTCCTTGATGTAGTCGATCAGGCCCTTCTTGTCCGCCACCTTGACGCCGTTGGTGCCCCGCACGGCGATGGCCTTGAGGTTCTTGGCGCCCATGACCGCGCCGAAGCCGCCCTGCCTGGCCACGTTGCCCAGGCGGTGGATGATGGGCGCGATGCGGACCTTCCTTTCGCCAGCGGGGCCGATGGTGGCGATCTGGACGTCGTTGTCCTTCAGCTCCTCCTTGATGACTTCCTGGGCGGCCAGGCCATCCTTGCCCCACACCGCCTTGGCGTCCTCGATGGTCACCTTGTCGTTGTTGATGTTGATGTACACCGGCTTGGGAGCCTTGCCCTGGACGATGATGGCGTCATAGCCCGCGAACTTGAGCTCCGCGCCCCAGTAGCCGCCGAAGTTGCTCCGTGAGGCCATGTGGTGCTTGGATTTCACCGCGTAGGAGTGCGGCGTAATGCTGATGACTTCCGGCCGAGAGGTGGAGGGCGCCATGGTGCCGGTCAGGGGACCGATGGCGAAGATCAGACGGTTTTCCGGGTCAAAAGGGCCCGCCTTGGGGGCCTCGTCAAAGATGATCTTGTACCCGAAGCCGAGGCCGCCGGTGTAGTCCGTGTATTTCTTGGTGTCTTCCGTGCTGATGGAGCCGTTGCTCAGGTCCACCCGCAATATTTTTCCAGCCCATCCGTACATTGTCGCTGCTCCTTTCAAACGGGGTTAGCTCAGTTCAATGAACTTGATCGCGTCGGCCGGGCAATACTTCACGCAGAGCGGATCGCCGCCGCAGAGGTCGCATTTGCTGTAGATGCCCTTGGTCTCGTTGTAGACCACCATGTCCCAGGGACAGGCCTCGAAGCATTCGCCGCAGGCCTGGCACTTCTCGGGATCGATGACCCGGGCCCCGGTCTTCTCGTCCAGGACCAGGGCGTCGTACTCGCAGGCCAGGTAGCAGTCCGCCATGTTGCACTGCTTGCACGCTTCGGTCATGGCGCAGAGCTTGCCCAGGGAGTGCAGGGGATCATAGGTGGTGTGGATGCGGGCGAGGGTCGGCTGGCAGATGTCGTCGTGCGACAGGGAGCAGACGATTTCGCAGGTCCGGCAGCCCACGCAAGTGGTCGGATCCGTCACGAGCCAGGCCCGGGAATTGGGCAGCTGTTCGGGAGTGATGCCCCGGTTGGTGCATTCCGGCTTGAAGTTCTTGGGCGCGGCCATGGCCTCGCTGACGGCCAGCGCTCCGGCGGCTACCTGGATGCCCAGGAAACCGAGCATCTTTCTGCGGCTGATGAGCAGCTTGTTCTCGGGCGGCTGCGCCTCCTCCCGGGGTTTGTCGGGAAGACGCGTCTCCACGGCTTCAGGCAGGGTTTTGGTTGAATTCTCGCTCACAGTGGCCTCCTTGTATGGGGCGGTTTTGGAATCAGGACTTGCCCCCTATTGAGCAAGATGAAGGCCAGGGATGCGGTTCACGGGGCCGCCATTTTCACCTCACCTTGATCGTGTGACGATAACATTCCAAAGTTGCTGGCGATTCAATTTGCCTCGCGTGACGGGAAGCGGTCAGCAAATCCCCGGGAAGGTGCTCGGAAGGGAGTCCGGCCGTTTCATGGGGCGGGTCATTTCGACCCGGGGAGCCGATTTCGGTGGGTCAAATGGGGTCGCTTTTTAGGGGCTTGGCAGAGCGTTTTTTTGGGGGTTATAATTAGAAATAAGGGGAATTATGCCCGGGCGGGCATAGTTTCGGTAGCGGTCTGTTTCACGCCTGACCTGCAGACCGGACCGCGGGTTCCCGTGGTTCGCCTTCGGTGCGAGCGGTTCCGTGCAATAGACCGAAATACCGTGTATGCTTCAGCGCCGTCCGCCAGGGCTTCGCGCCATCGGCGTTTTGCCAACTCCCGGTCCCGGGAGCAGGGCGGCGGGCCGTCCGGTCAGGCGAACACGGCTGCGTACCTCGCGGTTCAGGCGTGTATTCGTGGTCTTGGTTCGATATTTGTAGGGAGCCTTCATACCGAAGGACACTTGGAAAGCGGGGGGAGCGGTTCATGGTGGATGTGTTCAAGTTCACGATTCCGGAGGTCATTTTCGGCCGCGGCAGCCTGAAATACGCGGGGGTGTGCGCCAGGCGGCTCGGAGCCTCCAAGGTCTTCGTGGTCTCCGACCCGGGCATCGAGGCGGCGGGCTGGGTGGATCTGCTGTTCTCCCATCTCCGGGAGGAGGGGCTCGATTTCGCCTACTTCGGCAACGTGGCTGCCAATCCCCGGGATTTTCAGGTGCGCAACGGGCTGGAGCTTTACAAGAAGGCGGGCGCGGACGTGGTCATGGCCCTGGGCGGCGGCAGCCCCATGGACGCGGCCAAGGGCATCGCCCTGGTGGCCAGCAACGGCGGGGAGGTGCGCGACTACGAAGGCGCCAATCAGGTCAAGTTTCCCCTGCCGCCCATGGTCTTCATCCCCACGACCATGGGTAGCGAGTCCAACATTTCCCAGTTCACCGTGGTCACGGACATGGAGCGCCACCTGAAGATGACCATCATCAGCCGGACCCTGGTGCCCAACATCTCCATCACCGATCCGTTGCTCCTGGAGACCCTGACTCGCGACCTGATCATCCCGCCCCTGTTCGATTCCCTGGCCCATGCCGTGGAGTCCTACGTCTCGCCCATCGCCAATCCCTACACCGAGATGATGAGCCTCAAGGGGCTGGACCTGCTCATCAGGCACATCCATCCGGCCCTGGAGACGCTCAACCTCGACGACCTGGAGCAGTTGGCCATCGCCGGAACCTCGGCGGGCATGGCCTTCACCAACGCCAGCGTGGGCGCGGGGCACGCCCTGGCGCACGCCCTGGGCGGCATGTACGACGTGGTGCACGGCATGGCCCACTCCCTGCTGCTGCCCACGGTCATGCGCTACAACATGCCCGTATGCGAGCACAAGATGGCCCGCCTGGGCGAAATCATCATCGGCAAACGGCTGAAGAGCGACGAGGCCACCGCCCTGGCCGGCATCGAGGCCCTGGAGGAGCTGCGTGACGCCCTGGGCATTCCGTCCCGCCTCAGCGAGATATTGCCGGACAAAACCCAGCTCCCGCAAATGAGCAGAAACGCGGCCAACGACATCTGCCTGCTGACCAATCCCCGCCCGGCCGCCTGGAAGGACATGCTCAACCTGTATTACGAGGTGTGGTGATGCCGCATTCGACCCGCCTTGACGACATCGTGGGAATCGAGTCCATCAAGCTGGGCTTTTTCAAGGAGGCGCAGAAGACCATCCAGGAGCTCAAGGCCTCCAACATCGAACTGGAGCAGAAGCGCCAGGACGTGCAGGCCATCCTCAACGGCATCCCGGACGTCATGTTCGTGCTGTCCCTGGACTTCAAGATTCTCTCGGTGAACAACGCCTTTTTCGAGAAATACGACATCACCGACCCCCAGGGCCTGCCCTGCCACCAGGTGTTCAAGGGACGGGACAAGCCCTGTTCCCCCTGCCCCCTGATAATGGCCAAGGAGGGGGCGTGCCGGGTGTGCAGGCACCTGCAGATCATGCCCCTGGCCGGGGAAAACCGCCAGATCGAGTGTACCGCCTCCCTGATGTACGACGCCGAGGGCCGCCCGGGCAAGGTGCTGCTGCTGCAACGGGACGTGACCCTGGAAAAGCAGTATCAGGTCAAGTACTTCCAGGCCGAGCGCATGGCCACGGTCGGCGTGCTGGCCGAAGGCGTGGCCCACGAGATCAACAACCCCCTGACCAGCATCCGGGGCTTCGCCGAGGCCCTGAAACAGCGGCTGGGCAAGCTGGCCGAATGCATGCTGGAAAACGGCGATTGCAATGACCTGCTGGAGCACTACCGGGAATACCTGGACATCGTGCTCCAGGAATGCCGCCGCTGTTCGGAGATCGTCCAGAACCTGCTGACCTTCGGCCACCGGGAGATACGTTCCCTGTCCATCGTCAATCTTGAAGACGTGGTGGACAACACCCTCAAGCTCCTGCATCCCCGGCTGTCCCAACTCCGGCCGGACATCATCAAGGTGCTCCGCGAGGAACAGGATCCCTGCGTCATGGGCCATCCCGGGGAGCTCATGCAGGTGATCCTCAACCTGGTGCTCAACGCCCTGTATGCGGTCCGGGAGTCCGGGGACATCACCATCCTGACCGAGGTGCAGGACAATCTGGTCATCCTCAAGGTCATGGACACCGGGCCCGGCATCCTCGATGAGCATCTGGACAAGCTGTTCGAGCCTTTCTTCACCACCAAACCTGCCGGCCAGGGCATCGGCGTCGGCCTTTCCACCTGCTACAACATCATCAAGAAGCACGGCGGCGAGATCACCGTGGAGAGCGGGCAGGGCAAGGGGGCCGTGTTCGAGGTCATCCTGCCGTATTTCGACGAGTAGATGCCATGAAGAGTTCCGACAGGATCAACATCCTGGTGGTGGATGACGAACCCTTGATCTGCAAGCTGGCGGAGAGGGAACTGGCCCTGTCCGACCGCAAGGTGACCACGGCCTGCACGGGCGCCCAGGCCCTGAAGCTCACCGCCCAGCACGACTTCGACGTCATCATCCTGGACGTGAGGCTGCCGGACGCCAGCGGCTTGAGCCTGCTGGAGCGCTTCCGGGAGAGTCTGCCGGACGTGGAGGTCATCATGATCACCGGGTACTCCGAGGTGCCCAGCGCGGTGGAGGCCATGAAGATGGGGGCCTACGACTACATCACCAAGCCCTTTTCCCTGGACGAGATCAACCTGGTCATCGGCCGGGCCTACCAGCGGAGCCTGCTGCAAAAGGAGGTCCGCCTACTGCGGAAGAGCAGCATCGGCAAGCCGCCCAAAAATCTCATCGGCCAGTCCGCGGCCATCCGCGAAATCGAGTTCCTGGTGGACAAGGTGGCGCCTACCCAGACTCCGGTCCTGATCACCGGGGAGAGCGGCGTGGGCAAGAACGTGGTGGTCAGCCTCCTGCACGCCAAGAGCACCCGGGCGGACAAGCCCCTGATCGTCAAGAACTGCGGCGCGTTCAACCATGAACTGCTGCGCAGCGAACTCTTCGGCTATCGCAAGGGCGCGTTCACCGGGGCCGTGGACTCGCAGGAGGGCTTGCTGGCCCTGGCCAACAACGGATCCCTGTTCTTCGACGAGGTGGGCGAGTTGTCCCTGGAAGTGCAGTCCATGCTGCTGCGCGTGCTGGAGTCCAAGAAGTACCGCCGCGTGGGGGACAAGGAGGAGCGCACGGTCAATGTCCGCTTCTTCTTCGCCACCAACCGCGACCTGGCCAGGGAGGTGGAGGAGGGACGATTCCACGAGGCCCTGTTCCACCGCCTCAATGTGTTCTGCATCCAGATTCCCCCGTTGCGCGAACGCAAGGAGGACATCCCCTCGCTTATGGAGTACTTCTTGGGCCACCTGTACCCGGACCGCCCGCCTTACAAGGTGTCCAAGCAGGCCCTGCAGTGCCTCATGTCCTACCATTGGCCGGGAAACGTGCGCGAATTGCGCAACGTCATCGAGCGCGGCATGATCCTGGCCGAGAACGACCTGATCACGCTCAAGTCCCTGCCCGTGGACATCACCAAGTGCCTGGACGACTCCGAGACCTGCGATCCGTTCCCCTCGCTGGACCAGCACGAGAAGAAGTTCATCCTGCGCGTCATGGAGCACGTGGGTCACAACAGGACCAAGGCGGCCAAGATATTGGGCATCGGACGCAAGACCCTGTACCGCAAGCTCAAGAGCTACGGCCTGGACGATCAGTTCTACGGGAATGGTAACGGGAACGGAAACGGGGACGCGAACCACAATTGACCGCGTTGGGGCTGATCATATCACCCAAGGCCCGCATGGCGGTCCGGGGTGTCGCCCGAAGGGCGAGGGCCAGACTGTCTGTTTCTTCTTCCCCTTCCGTTCGTTGTCGTTTTCCGGGAGCCTGTCGGAAGAGCGCTTGGCGTGGCTGGAGCAGGGCCTTGCTGCGGACCGAAACGGGTCTAAAACGGGTTTTATATTCTGCTGAGGCGATCGACCTTGTAGGAGCGATCGTTGTAACACGCTGAAATATTTGGTGCCCAGGGCGGGAATCGAACCCGCACAGACCGAAGTCCGAGGGATTTTAGGACACGTCCGACGGACTTTAACATATCGTAATAATTTAATGTTGCTTTACGGCCAGCACCTTGCACGACATGCTTTCCTTGCCCGGCCGTAAAGGAATTTACCGTCCGGTTTGAATCCGGCGGTCCTGTCAACAAGCCTGCATGGCCAGCAGCCGCTTGCGCATCAGGGTGTAGTGCTCCCCGCAGATGATCAGTTCGAAGACCACGGGCAGATACCGGGGCCGGAACAGGTTCGGGATGACCAGCTTCCAGTAGTATGGGCTGGCCTTCGAGAACAGGCCGATGCGGACCACGCTCTTGACTGCGGCCTGCAGGTCCTGTCGGGTGACCTTGGCCTTGGCCGTGGGCGTGTAGTTCTTCAGGAAGGTGTTGATGCGCCGGTAGTACAAGCGCCGGGAATAGATGCGTTCGATGATCCTGCGGTAGCCGTCCACCAGCACCTTGGGGTCCATCTTGGGAATGAAGTTCAGACTGCCGACGGTGTTGTTTCCGTCGGTGTCGCCCAACAGTCGGTTTTCAGCCTGAAGCCGCTTCCAGAGCCTGGTCTGGGGCATGGCCATGAGGATCCCGACCATGGCCGTGACGATGCCTACCTGTTGGATGAAGCGGACCTGGGCGTCGAAGGTGGATTCCGAATCGTTGTCAAAGCCCACGATGAATCCGGCTGTGACCTGCATGCCATGGCCCTGGATGGTCCGCACTGCCTGGACAAGGTCCCGGCTGGCGTTCTGGTGCTTGCCGCATTCCTTGAGGCTGTCCACCTCGGGCGTCTCGATGCCCAGGAACACCTTGTGGAAATTGGCCCGGCTCATCAGGCTCATCAGCTCGGGGTCGTCGGAAAGATTGGTGCTGGCCTCGGTCTGGAACTGGAAGGGGTAGTTGCGCTCCTTCTGCCACTGGATGAGTTGGGGAAGCATCTCCTTCACATCCCGGGTGTTGCCGATGAAATTGTCGTCCACTATGAACACCCCACCGCGCCAGCCCGCGCGATACAGGGAGTCGAATTCGGCCATCATCTGGGCCGGGGCCTTGGTGCGCGGGGTGCGGCCGTTCAGGACCACGATGTCGCAGAATTCGCAGTTGAACGGGCAGCCCCGGGAATACTGCACGGACATGGTGGCGTAGTCTTTCATCCGGATCAGGCTCCAGTCCGGAATGGGCGTGGCCGAGATGTCCGGCCGGACCTTGGAATCATAGACGCGCCGGGGCGCGCCCTGGGCAAGGTCTTCCAGGAAGGGAGCGAGGGTGACCTCGGCCTCGCCGAGCACGAAGTGGTCCACTTCGGGAAATTGTTCGTGCTCCACGGAGAAGAGCGGCCCCCCGGCCACCACGGTCTTTCCCATGGCCTTGCAGCGGGCGATGATGGCGTGGGACGAGTCGCGCTGCACCAACATGGCGCTGACGAAGATCATGTCCGCGTCTTGAATGTCCCGGTCGCGCAGCCGGTGGGTGTTGGTGTCGATGAGGCGGAGGTTCCATTCCTTGGGCAGCATGGCCCCTACGGTCATGAGACCCAGAGGAGGAAAGGCGGCCTTTTTGGATATGTACTTGAGGACTGTCTTAAAACTCCAGAAAGTATCCGGGTATTCGGGATATACAAGTAATACGTTCATATCGTTCTCTTTTTTTGTTTGGCTGAGTTGTCGCGTTGGGGAGGAAACGGGGAAAAGGTCGTTTAGACAATGCACTATTATGAACAGCATACGCCTATGAATGGGTAAAGCAAGGGCTAAAAAAATAAAAAGCATCGTTTTGAAAAGCATGGCGTCTTAGCCAAACATTCCGCTCAAGGCTAGGTATAATTGGCGAAACAACGGCCGAATCGTTTCCATGCCCCTTTCAGGCCAAAAATAAAATCAAATACCAAAAATAGTTCTTGACATTTTCGACGCGGTAGGAGAGTAAATAAAGATACACACCAGCCGCACCCGTGTAAGCGCGGTCTGAACATGACCAATGTTGGTGGTCAATGAATGAAACAAGTCGAGGAGCAGTGTGCGCGTCCCGCATGCCGCTCCTTTTCTATTGATGCACGGGCATCTCGTAATTACCTTTTTGTTTGGAGAGTTTGAATGTCTAAGAATCTCTATGTCGGCAACCTGGCCTGGACCACCACCGAAGACGAAGTGCGCGCGGCTTTCGCGGCCTTTGGCGAAGTGACTTCCATCAACCTGATCGAAGATCGGGAAACCGGTCGTCCGCGCGGCTTCGGGTTTGTCGAAATGGATGACGACGGTGCGCGCGAGGCCATCCAGAACCTGGACGGCAAGGACCTGGGCGGCCGGACCATCAAGGTCAACGAGGCCAAGCCCCGCACCGAGCGTCCCCGCTGGTAGCATTACCGCTGGATATTTCCGGCAAGCAAGGCCCGGTTCCCTTGGGAACCGGGCCTTTTTACGTCGTCTCGCCTTTGTGTCGCTGCCGGGAAGGGCCAACCAGGTGATTCCGTGTATGAAACAATGGTGCCCAGGGCGGGAATCGAACCCGCACACCCCGAAGGATAAGGGATTTTAAGTCCCTTGCGTCTACCAGTTCCGCCACCCGGGCACTGGGCAAACCACTACCGTCCCGGAGGCTTGGGAGTCAATGCGGGCGAAGACCGTGTCCGTCAGCCTTCTTTCAAGGCGGCCACCAACTGCTTGAGTCCCTGGGCCTGCCGGGCCAGCTCCACCACGGCCTGGGCCGATTGTGACATGGCCTCGGCCGTTTCTGTTGACACGGTGTTGATGTCGTCGATGGCCCGGTTGATCTCCTCGCTGGTGGCCGACTGTTCCTCCGCGGCCGTGGCGATGGCGGTGATCTGGCTTGACGTGTTGGTGACCAGGGTCACGATCTCGCCGAGCACCGCGCCCGAGTTCTGAGCCAGTTCCGTGGACCGGTTCACCGCCTCCACGGCCTGGGTGGTCTCGCCCACGCTCTTGCGCGCCCCGTCCTGGATGGCGGTGATGGACTGGCCCACTTCCTTGGTGGCGGTCATGGTCTTCTCGGCCAGTTTGCGCACCTCGTCGGCCACCACGGCGAAGCCGCGTCCTGCGTCACCGGCCCGGGCGGCCTCGATGGCCGCGTTGAGGGCCAGCAGGTTGGTCTGGTCCGCGATGTCCTCGATGACCTGCATGATCCGGCCGATGGACTCGGCCTGGTCGCCCAACTCGCCCATGCTGGCCTGCAGCCCCTCGGCCTGGGTGCGGACGCTGTCGATGGCCGTGACCACCGCCTCCACGGACTCGTTGCCGCTGCGGGCGATGTCGCGCGCCTCTTCAGCATCGGCCGCGGAACGGGAGGCGTTCTTGGCCACCTCCATGAACGAGGCGTTCATCTCCTCCATGGCCGAGGCGGTCTCCGTGGCCCGGTCCTTCTGGCGTTGCGCGCCCACGGAGGACTGCTCCACCTGGGCGGACAGTTCCTCCGAGGCCGCAGTCAGCCGCTCGACGATGACCTCGATCTGTTCGGCCGCCTGGGTCATGCCTTCCTGTTTGGCCAGTTCGGCGCGCCGCTTGGCCTCGTCGGCCTCCTGGGTGGCCAGGCGGGCCTGCTCGGCCTGCTCCTCGGCCTCCCTGGTCTTGGTCTCGGCCTGGTCGATCATGTTGCGCAGGCTCTGGACCATGGTGTTGAGGGCTGCGGACAGGACGCCCACCTCGTCCTTGGACTGGATGTCCAGGGTCTCCTCCAGGTGGCCGTCGGCCACCTGCTGGGCAAAGGCCGTTGCTCGGGCGATGGGGCGGCACAGGGTGCGGGCGAAAAAGGTGGCCGCCGCGATGCTGAGCAGGACCACGATGCCGGTGATGACCAGCACCGAGGTCAGGATGGTGCTTTCCGTGGCCTTGACCGCGTCGCGGGGCAGCCCGATGAAGAGCATGCCCGCCTTTTCCCCGAAGGCGTTGATGATGGGCCAGTACAGGGAGTCGTATTCGACTCCGTAGGCCGTCGCGCGGTGGACGTACTCCTCGCCCCGGGCCAGGACCGCGTCCAGGATCTCCTGGTTGTCCAGGGTGGTGCCGATGGCCCGTTTCCCGTTTTCCGTGATGGTGGTGGAGACGCTCGTGTCGTTCGAGAAGAGGGTGCAGGCCAGGCCCAGGCCTTCCTTGATGTCGTCCACAAAGGTGTTGGTGGCCAGGTTCAGCCCCAGGCTGACGCAGCCCACCACCTTGTTGTTGTAGTACACGGGCTGGCCCGTCCGCAGGGAGAACTTGACCACGGTGCCGGCCTCGATGCCTCCCGAGGCCTCACCCTTGAGGGCCTTCTGAACATTGATCTGCCCGGCCACGGAGTCGCCCTTTTTTTCGGAGTGCCCTCGGGCCAGGACAACGCCGTCGCTGTCCGCGATGGTGGCGAACTCCACCATCGAACCGGTTTTCCCCTTGATCAGGTCTTGAGCGAAGGTCGCCAAGGTGCGGGAGTCGCGCATCATGACCGCGCGGGCGAAGATTTCGTTCTGGGACAGGAGCCAGGCCGTGGAGGCCATGGCTTCCTGCAAGCTATGGATTTCCTGCTCCACGGCGATCTTGTTCGCCTTCAGGCGATCCATTGTCAGCGTGTCGAAACCGGCGCTGACGAAATAGTTGACTCCAATGGTTATGCAGATCGAAAGCATCAGCGTAGTACAGAGATTGAGAATTACTATCTTTGAAAATATGCTGTTAATTTTCATAATGTTCCCGTTTGCGTATTTGGCGATCAATGCTTGGTGGCAAATGGTTTTTTTGCGCTTGGCCAGAGGACGATGGCCATTTTTGACAGTGGTTTTCTAAATCTGAAAATAAATATTGAATACCATGTCCTTTGCGATTGGAAGCACACAAAATATTTCATTCCAAATTAGTATGTTCTCGATTCCATTAATGAACGAAAAATAAAAATCAAGACCATGATTATTGAATTATGATCTTGTGTTGCCGTCTTGTCGGCCTGGAGGCGCAAGATGGCCGCGACGGCGTTGTCAGCGTCGGGATGGAATGCCGGAACGTGTTCCGGGCCAGGGGAGGCCGGGCGGCCGAAGGTCAGGACGTCAGGCGCAGGACGTTGGCCCACAGCCGGGGGCTGACCCGGGCGTAGGCGTCGAAGTCCGTGTTGATCTCCAGGCCCGGGACCACGGCCCGGACCACGGGCAGCCCCATGTCCTTGCGGGTCAGGTCCATGTACAGCGGCCGGTAGCCGTGGGCCAGGAGGGTGCGTTCCATGACCAGCAGGTCGCCCTCGGCGCTGCCCGTGGACAGGTCGGGCAGGTCCTCCAGGCGGCGCACGGGCAGCCCGGGCGGAACGGGCGCGCTGGGCGGGCCAGGGAAAGGGTAGGGCGTTTCGGTCAGGGCCGAGACCAGGGCGCGCGCTCCGGACAGGCCGCAGCCCATGCCCTGGTTCACGTCGCCGGCCGTGCCCATGACCACGGCCTTGTAGCAGGGCACGCCGAACTCGGTGGTCATGTCCACGAAGAAGACGTGGATGCCGCCTTGCTCAAGGCCTTTGAGCAGTCCGGCCACCTCGGGGTCGTCCGCTTCCAGGGTGAAGGCCCGCGAGGCATGAAAGGGCATGGTGGCCAGGGCGTCGCGCTCCAGGACCTCGCACAGCCCGGACAGCCGCGCCTCGGCCGCAGTGGAGCCCGAGGCCAGGCCGGTGGAGCCCAGGCCGGAGTAGAGGTTCTGCTCGTCCAGGTTGAGAAACAGGGGGCCCAGCTGGGCCGGGATGCGGACCCGCTCCGTATCGGGGCCGTTGGCGGCCGCGTCGGCCTCGATCCACCACAGGGGTTGGCCCTGGTAGGGCGCTTCCAGGCGTAAAAGGGCCGGGTCCAGGGCCGGACCCTCGGCGGCCACGTCCGCGTAGGTGCCCTGGACCAGGGGCGCGGGCTCGGCCCGGTCGGTCAATCCCTTGGGTCCCACGGAAGCATAGGCGGAGAAGCGCTCCACCAACTCCATGGCGTAGGAGACCCGGGCCTGGTTGATGTCCGACAGGCCCCGGCCGTAGCAGGTTTGCATGCCGAACAGGTCGGCCCTGTTGCGGCCGGAGCGCATGCGCACGTCCACCACCCAGTGGCGGAGCAGGGCGTGCGGGGCCAGGCAGGCCTTGTGCTGCATCTCCGGGCCGCCCGAGCAGTCCACGTCTTTGATCGCCGTCAGGGCCTGGGCGATGACCTCGACTATGTCGCGCCGTTCCCTGGCCGGGGGCAGTTGGCCCGAGGCCGCCAGTTGCTCGCGAATCGCCGCGGCCTGGGGACCCGTGCCCGGCTCGGACGTGGTTCCGTCGAACTCCGTGGGTCGATCCAGTCCGGTTTGGGCCGGATCGGGCAGGGGGGCGTGGTCCATCAGGTTGGGGCCCAGCAGACGCATCCAGGCCTGGTGCAGGTCGCGGTCGGCCAGGCACCGGGCCCGCAGCCGGATGGTGGGGACGTGGGGGGCCAGCAAGGCCGGATCCAGGCCGTCCAGCTTGGGGCGCAGCTTTTCCAGGCGCGGGTGGGTGAGCACGGCCTCGTACAGGGCCGCGGCCTGGGTCGGGTCCGACTGCCCGTGGTCGGCCAGGGCCTGGTCCAGGGATTGCTCCACCTTGCGTGTGCGCAGCTCGCCCAGCTTGGTGATCAGGTGCTGGTGCATGAACTCGTCCAGGGGCGCGGCCCGCATGTGGTCCAGAAGCTGGTTCAGGCTCAGGTTGGGACCGGGCATGGCCGAGAAGCAGCCCACGCCCGCCTGGGTGTTCATCAGGGTCAGCTTGTATTGCATGGCAAAGGGTAGGCCACAACGAATCCGGCGGCAAGGGCCGGGAGCGTGCCGCCGGGGTCAGTGGGCCAGGGTGACGGCGAATTCCTGCTTGGCCAGGAGGCGGCCGCGGTATTCCACGCGGATGACCCACTTGCCCGGACACAGGGTCCAGCCCTCGTCAAAGGTCCAGATGGCGTGGCCGGGCCGACCCAGGCGTTGCTTGAACTTGGTTCGGCTGAACAGGTAGGTTTTTCCGGACTTGGGGTTGAACAGCGGCGGGTGTTCCACCGTCACGTCGACCTCCACCTCGTCCCCACAGGGCTGCCCCAGGACAACGTATTTGATGCCGAAGCCCGTGCCCAGGCGCGCCTTTACGTCGGCGGTGGGCTCGATCAGGGAGAAGTCCCGGCTCACGATCTTGCTGTGGTCGGCCACGCCTTCGTCCAGGATGAAGGCCGAAATGTCCGAGGAGAAGATGCCGTAATCCAGGATTCGCGCGGACTCCACCGTGACTTCCGGCGTCTGGGCCGGACAGGGGAGCGCCAGCAACAAGAGGGCCAGCAGGGTGGGGAATCCGTAACGGACTAAAAGCATGAATTTTATGTCTGGGAAAATATCCCGGCGGCGGGAAAGTTTCCCGGATACTATCCGGCATCGGTCTGGTTTGCAACCGTGTGAGCGTTCACGTCAGCCTGAGCCCAAGGTGCGGAGCCGGGTCCGCAGGTAGTCCGAGGTCCGGCCGGACGGCCCCTGGGCGTCGGGGATGCGGATTACCGCGTTGCCCGTGGTGTGCAGGGCCAGGCCGCCGGGCTCGGTCTCCACGTGGGTCACCTCGCGCAGATAGACCTCGGTGCAGCCCTGCTCGCGGATGGTGAATTCCAGCGGTTTCCAGGCCTTGGGCGGGAACACGTCGCCCTCCAGCCGGGCTACGGTGATCCAGGCGTCCTTGGGCGTCACCACCACGGCTTCCAGGCGGGCGT
>CAXXNS010000004.1:0-73162 GCA_963666895.2 Desulfovibrionaceae bacterium
GCATGATGTCCAGCTCGGCCGGGCCGATCTGGTCGGCCACGTGGTCCATCTTGGTCAGGCCGGTGCCGTGCTCGCCCGAGATGGTCCCGCCCAGCTCCAGGGTGAGCGTGAACATCTCCTCCACCGCGGCCTGGGCCCTCCGGGCCTCGTCCTCGGTGTCGCCATACATCACGTTCACATGGATGTTGCCGTCGCCCAGGTGGCCGAAGTTGACCACCTCCACGTCGTGCTTGGCGCCCACGGCCACGAACCCGTCCACGGCCTCGACCACCCGGCCGCGCGGCACGGCCACGTCCTCGGCAATCTTGTGCGGCGCGATCTTGAAGCAGGCAGGGGAGATCATGGACCGTACGTCCCAGAGCCGGTCCTCGTCCGCGCCCCGACCCGACTCCAGGCTCACGGCCCCGGCCGAGGTCAGGGCCTCGCCAATGGCGCTCAGGTCGGCCTCCACTGATCGGCGCGAGCCGTCCACCCGCACCAGCAACGCCCCGCCCGCGTTCTTGGCCAGGGGCAGGTCCCCCAAACGGGCCGCGGCCCGGATGGCGTTGGCGTCCATGAGCTCGCAGGCCGTGGGCAGGATGCCGGCCCGAAACATGGCCCGGGCCCCGTCCAGAGTGGAGCGCAGGTCCGGGAATCCGGCCAGGATGGAGGCCTGGTCCTGAGGCAGGGGGATGAGCTTGAGCACCAGCTTGGTGATCACGCCCAGGCTCCCGGCCGAGCCCACGAACAGGCGCACCAGGTCCAGGCCGACCACGTTCTTGTGGTTGCGGCCGCCCGCGGTGATCTTGCCGCCGCCGGGCAGGACAGCGTCCAGGCCGAGCACGTAGTCGCGGGTCACGCCGTACTTGACCGCGCGCATGCCCCCGGCGCAGGTGGCCGCGTTGCCGCCCAGGGTGGATATCTTCTGGCTGGCCGGGTCGGGCGGGTAGAAAAGCCTCTGCTTGGCCAACTCGGCCTGGAGGTCCGCGTTGATCACGCCGGGCTCCACCTCGGCCGCGAAGTCCTCCCCGCTGATGTCCAGGATGCGGTTCATGCGCAGGGTGGACAGCACCACCCCGCCGTGCGAGGGCACGGCCGCGCCGACCATGTTGGTGCCCCGGGCCCGGGTGTAGATGGGCATGGATTCGGCCTGGGCCCAACGCAGCAGCTCGCGCACCTGGTCCTCGTTCTCGGGACGGACCGCGGCCCAGGGCATGGCGAACTTGCGGGAGCCGTCCACCCCGAACACGGCCAAGGCCTCGGGGTCGAACACCGTGCCGTCGCCCGGGAACAGGTCTTCCAGGAATTTTTTGTGGGCCGAGGTCAGCTTTGGGGCCAGAGTATGGGAAGCATTGGAATCGGACATGATGAAATCGGCTACTTGTACCGCGCCAGCTGGCGCTCGGCGTCGCGGTCCAGGTCGCGCTGCTTGAGCTGGTCCTTTTTGTCGTGCACGTTCCGGCCCCGGGCCAGGGCGATCTCCAGCTTGACCCTGCCCCGGGTGAAGTACATGGCCACCGGCACCACGGTCAGGCCGCGCTGCTCCACCTTGGCCTTGAGGCGCATGATCTCCCTCTTGTGCAGGAGCAAACGGCGGGTGCGCTCCGGGTCCGGCCGGTCGTAGACGCTGACGTTCTCGTAGGGCGAGATGTGCACGCCCACCAGCCAGGCCCCGTCGTCGGAAAAGCGCACGTACCCGTCCTTGAAGCTCACCCGGCCCTGCCTGAGGCTCTTGACCTCGGCCCCCTCCAGGGACAGCCCGGCCTCCAGGGTCTCCACCAATTCGTAGAGCCGCCTGGCCTGCTTGTTGACGGCGATGATCTTTTTCCCGGCCTCGCGCCGGGCCTTGTCGTCGGTCATTTCCTGATCCTCTCGTTCGTCAGCAAGGCCATACTTCGCCTGGGACGCGCCCGCAAGGGCAATCCAAGGCGTTGCGGTGGCCGGGGGCGCACCGCGCACATTCCTGCCAACGCGGCCGACTGCCTCCGCTTACGAAAATATGTGACTTGAACCGGCGAACCGATCAAAAGCCATGGGAAAAACAGGAGCACGGCGGTCCGTTCAGAAGCCGGGCTGGCAAGGCGCGAGAACGGTTCGGCGATGCAGTGTACTTTTCGGTACATGAGGAGCCGAACCGTTCGATAAAACGAAGCCGGCGCGAGCTTATGGGCGGCCCGCCTACGCGGCGGTCTCGTCGCTGTCCAGCAGGGAGGCGTAGAAGGTCAGTTCCTCGGGGTACTGGCGGAAGATGGTCTCCTTGACCAGCCGGTTGATGCGGTTGACCGTGCGGCATTGCAGCACTTCCTGGAGCAGGCGCTTGCAGTCGGCCATGCTGGCCTGGCGGATGATGCGCTTGATGCCGGGGATGGCCTGGGCGACAGGGAGATGCAGTCGATCTGCATGCCCATGAGGATGGGAATGCAGAAGGGGTCGGACGCCACCTCGCCGCACAGGCTGACCTCGATGCCCTCCTGGTGCGCCGCGTCCACCACCTGCTTGATGGCCCGGAGCACGGCCGGGTGCAGGGGCTGGTACAGATAGCTGACGTGGTGGTTGGTGCGGTCGATGCCCAGGGAATACTGGATCAGGTCGTTGGTGCCGATGGAGAAGAAGTCCACCTCGCGGGCCAGCATCTCGGCCACCATGACCGCGCCGGGCAGCTCGACCATGATGCCCACGGGCATGTTGGGGTTGAAGGAGTGGCCCTCGCGCTTGAGCTCCTCCTGGGCCTCCTTGAGCCGGCCCTTGCCCTCCTGAGCTCCTGGAGCCCCGAAATCATGGGGAACATGATGGACACGTTGCCGTAGGCCGAGGCCCGCAGGATGGCCTTGAGCTGGGTCTTGAACATCTGCGGGTGCTCGAGGCAGAAGCGGATGGCCCTGAGCCCCATGGCCGGATTGGTCTCCTCCAGGGCCCCGTAGCTGGCGATGAACTTGTCCGCGCCCAGGTCCAGGGTGCGGAAGACGACCCGCCTGGGCGACATGATGGAGGCCAGGTCGGAATATTTTTCGGTCAGCTCGACCTCATTCGGCAGCTCGGTGCGGTTCAAGTAGGCGTACTCGGTGCGGTACAGGCCGATGCCCTCGCCGCCGTTGTCCAGCACGGCGGTGACCTCCTCGATGAGCTCGATGTTGGCCAGGACCTGGACCCGGAAGCCGTCGCTGGTCTCGGCCGGAAGCTGGCAGCCGCGGATGATCTTTTTCTGGTAGCCCTCGAACTGGGCGGCCAGGGAGTTGTAGTCGAGGAGCTCCTCCTCGTCCGGGTTGACCACGATGCGGCCCTTGAGCCCGTCGATGACCACCAGGTCGCCGTCCTCGATGTTCTCCTCCAGGCCGTGCACGCCCACCAGGGCCGGGATGGTCATGGTCCGGGCCATGATGCCGGTGTGCGAGGTCTTGCCGCCGCGCACCGTGGCGAAGGCCATGATCTTGGCCATGTCCAGTTCCACGGTGTCGGCCGGGGTCAGGTCGTGGGCCAGGATCACGGCCCGGCCGCCGATGGGCCTGAGGTCCTGGTCGCGGCCGATGAGCTTGGCCTGGACCCGCTCGGCCACCATGCGCACGTCCTGCATGCGCTCGCGCAGATACGCGTCGGCCAAGTCGGCGAAGGCCTTTTCCAGCCGGTCCACGGCCTTTTCCAGGGCCCACTCCGCGTTGAGCCTGAGCTCCTCCACGTATTCCTCGGCCGCGCCCAACAGCTTGGGGTCGCCGAGCATGAGCAGGTGGGAGTCCAGGATGAGGCGGTGTTCCTTGAGTTCCTTGGGAACCTTGTCCCGGATGGCGGTCAGTTCCTTCTTGGCCGCCTTGAAGGCGTTGCGCAGCCTGCTCAGCTCGCCGGTGATGGATTCCTGGGAGATGGTCTGCCGGGGCAGCCGGGAACGGTGCTGGCGGTTGACGAACACCGCCCGCCCGATGGCGTATCCTGTGGAGACCGGGATTCCGGTCAGGACGACCTTGGCCACTTGTTCTCCTTGGCGCGCTACTTGTCTTCGCCGAAGCGATTCTTGAACAGGCGTTCCAGCCGGTCCAGGGCCGTGGCGGCGTCCTCGCCTCCGGCCTGGATGGTCAGCTGGCAGCCCTGGCCCGCGGCCAGGGTCAGGATATCCAGGATACTCTTGGCGTCCACCACCTGGTCCTGGCAGACCAGGCTGATCTCCGCGTCGAAACTCTGGGCCTCCTGGGCGAGGATGCCGGCCGGTCTGGCGTGCAGCCCGAGGCTGTTCACCACCACCACCTGCCGGCTGAGGAGGCCCTCATCCTGAATGGAATTGTCGTCGTTTCCCATAATCCGTCGCTTTACGTTTCAGCCGCGCGCTTCAAGGCAACAGCGGCCTTAGTAGCACAATATCCTGATTCCGTCAGCCGTCTTATATGCCCCCGGCCAGCCCCCGGACCCAGCCAGCCAGCCAGGGCAGGGCCACGGTCAGGGCGATGAAAACGACCACCACGATCTCCCGGGGAATGATGCGGCGGTGAAACAATCTGGTGAACAAGGCGATGCCGCCGATGCCGAAGATCCAGTCCTCCCAGCCGATGGGCCTGGGGAAGACCAGGACCCAGACCAGGAGCATGAGCGCGGCGTTGACGTACTTGATGCGCCGCCCCCAGTTGATCAGATCCCAGCGCCGCAGCCGCTCCAGCAGGCTGAAGCCCTGCCGGAGCCCGGCGCAGAAGGTGTAGGCCCGGAAGCATTGCAGGCCCATGAAAAAAGTCAGGCCGAAGGCCAGGGGCAGGGCCCGGTATCCGGCCAGGAGCATGCACACGCTGGCCAGGGCCCAGAAGATGAGCAGGGAGCCCGCGAACAGGGAGTCGCCGATGGCCGACAGGGTGTAGCTGGTGGTGTCCTTGATCTTCTCCAGCATGGCCGGGGGCAGCTGGTTGGCCGCGATGAGCCGCTCCGCGGACAGGAAGATGCCCACCAGGCAGGGCAGCCAGAAGGGGTGGGTGTGGAAGTGGCGCACGTAGCGCCGCTTGGCCTCCTGCAGGGCCACGGGATTGTCGTGGATGGCCGTCAGGCCCGGGAACATGGCGAAGGACAGGCCGATGTTCAGGTAGCCCCGGGTGTTGAAGCAGGCCCCGCCCAGGTAGCAGCGCAGGAAGGACTTCAGGAAGGCCCGGCCCGGCCCGCCGGCGGTGCGGGCGCGCGTGATCCCGGCCTTGAGGCTCTCCTTGTCCCGGCTCTTTCCCGCCACTCTCGATCTCCAGATGGGCCGCATCCGATCACCCTATTCGGTCAGCCTTTCATAGACCTGATCGGCTGTCCAGCCGGAAAGCCTGGCCGCGGCCCGCTTGGCCACCTGCCGGGGCTTGCCCCCGGCCGCCCGCTCCTCGTCCAGGATACGGCGCAGGGTCTCCTCGTCGTCGGCCTCGGCCACCTGGCCGGATTCCAGGCTCGGACCGACGACCAGGGTCACCTCGCCGCGCAGGTCGCCGGCCAGATCGTCCAGCCGGTCCAGGCGTCCGGGCAGAAATTCCTCGTGGGTCTTGGTCATCTCCCGGCACAGGCAGAAGGGCCTGGGCCCCAGGGCCTCGGCGGCCGCGGCCAGGGTGGCGCGCACGCGGTCGGCCCGCTCGAACAGCACCAGGCTGGCCCCGGTGTCCTTGTGTTTGGCCAGCAGGGACGTGAGCTGCCCCTTTTTCCGGGGCGCGAAGCCGAGAAAGGTGAAGGGCACGGGCGGCAGCCCGCAGGCGGACAGGGCCGTGGCCACGGCGCTGGGCCCGGGCACGGGCACCACGCGGACGCCCGCCTGTCGGCAGGCCGCCACCAGACGGTAGCCCGGGTCGGACACCAGGGGCGTGCCCGCGTCCGAGACCAGGGCCACGTCCTTGCCCTGCTCCAGGGCCTGCAACGCGGCCGGGGTGCGGGCCTCCTCGTTGTGCTCGAAGAAACTCGTGATGGCGCCGGAGCGCTCCACGCCCATCCGCTGGAAGGCCAGCCCGGCCCGGCGGGTGTCCTCGGCCAGGATCAGGTCCGCCTCGGCCAGCACGCGACGGGCCCGCGGGGAACAGTCCTCGGGATTGCCGATGGGCAGGGCCACCACGTAGAGGGCGCCTGGGGAAGGAGTCCCCACGGATCAGCCCCCGTTTTCGCGGCGCAGGGCTTCCTTGCGGGCCTCCCTGCGCATCTCGGCCTCGCGGAAGCGGCGCTCGTCCTCCTCGGTCTCCATGATGAGGTCCGGCACCGGCCGGGGCCGCTGGTCCGGTCCCATGGCCACGTAGGTCAGGTAGGCGGTGTTGGTGTGGCGGGTCTCGCCGGTGAACAAATTCTCGGCCTCCACGCGCACTCCCACGGCCATGGAGCTGTGGCCCACATGGTTGAGCCGGGCCTTGAAGGTCAGCAACTCGCCCACGAAGGCCGGGGCCAGAAAGTCCATGCGCTCGATGGACGCGGTGACCGCGTTGCCCTGGCTGTGGCGCATGGCCACCACGCCGCCGGCCGTGTCCACGTGCTTGAGGATCACGCCGCCGTGCAGGTTCCCGGCCGCGTTGGTGTCCTGGGGCAGGACCCGGTGGGTCATGACCACCTCTGTCTCCCGGGGGGCTTTGGGCTTGGCCGTCATTCCTCGTCTCCGGCGGCGCGGCCGTACTGCACGCGGGCCTCCCAGACCATGCGTCCCACCTTGCGGCCCAGGTCGCGCTCGCGGGTCTTGATGAGCGCCTCGGCGGCCTCCTTGTTGCCCTGCGACTTGAGCAGGGTGGCCGACTCCAGGTCGCGCAGATAGTTTTCGCATTCGTGGATGAGTCCGGAGAGGTCGATGCTCTCCAACTCCCTGGGCACGCGGACCGATTTGACCTTGCGGCTCACGGGACACCTCCGGGCGCGTCTGATGACGATTCGTTATACATCGTGTTGTCAGCAGGAACCGCCAAAGTCAAGACGGCTCACTTCTTGAGGCGATCCCGCAGAGCCCGGCTGGCCTGGGCCGCGTTGCTCAGGGCGTTGCGGGCCGCGCCCTTGAATCCGGACACGGACCGGCCCCCGGCCTGCTTGAGCATGAACTTGGCGGCCACGCGCGCGGCGTCCTCCTTGGACTTGCCCCGGGCCATCTCCTCCACGAAACGCCGCCGCCCCTGGGCGAGGATGTCCTGGCCCAGGGATCGTAGCTTGTCCGCGGCGATGAACCGCGCCACCGCGCCGAAAAATGCCATGCGCGCCCCCTTTTCTCTGGTCCCGTTGTCGAGTCCCCACAGGGACTTTCCGCATTTAATCCCGCCCTGTCAACGCCCCGGACCGTCTCTCCGGCCCATCCGTCTCCGGGGTGAACAGGACCAGGATCAGGGGCACCATGGCCGCGGGCAGGTAGGGCAAGGGAAAGAGCAGCCCCTGAAACACGGCCGCCACCACCACGGCCACGCCCTTGCGCACGGCCGCGGGCGAGCTCCTTCGGACCCTGGCCGCGAGCATGGCCCCGGCCGCGCCCAGGGCGGCCAGCCAGCTCCAGGCCCCCCACACGGCCAGAAGCCGCAGCCAGCCCGAGGTCAGGGAGGACGGCAGGATGCGGATGACGTCGGACGGCAGGGACAGCTCCCGGACCAGGTTCTCGGGCAAAAACAGGGACAGGGTGCCGTCCGCGCCCACCCCGTGCAGGAGCAGGGCCGGATAGCCCATGGCGGTGCCCACCATGCCCACCCAGCCCAGCCGGGCCTCGAACCGCTCCATGGCCAGGCCGGGCAGCTCGGGCAGGATCACGGTGACCGCGGCGAACCCCAGGCAGATGGAGGCCGCCTGGACCCGGCGGTTCCACGAGCCCCGGCCCATGAACAAAATCAGGCAGAAGGCCGCTGTCAGGGCGGTGCGGGAAAAGGTGGCCAGCAGCCCCAAAAAGACCAGCCCGCGCATGAGCCCCACCAGCCACCGCTCCCACCGCTTCTCAGGCCTTGTCACGGAGCCCGTGACCCCGGCCGCGAACGCGACCAGCAGCAGGGTGGCGTGGAGCTCCACCCGGTCCAGGCCCGAGGGGAAGAAGAACCCGCCCGACAGCATGGGCCGCCAGGCCAAAAGCGAGGTCACGGCCAGGTCCGCCAGCACGGCCAGGGCCAGACCGGCCCCGGCGGACAAGAAGTCCCTGCCCCTGGGCGCGGCCACGGTCTTGGCCCAGAGCACGGCCAGCCCGATCCAGGCCAGGGGAGAGAACTCGGCCAGCCACAACCCCATGCCCCGGGGCGGAACCCAGCTCAGGGCCACGGACAGGGCGGCCATGATCAGGGCCGATCCGGCCATGAGCGGCAGGCCCGTGCGCAGGGGTCCGGACGACTGCCGGGAGACCAGGGCGCGGGTCAGGCCGTATCCGGCCAGGCCCAGCCACAAGCCCCGCTCAGCCAGCAGGACCCAGGCCGAGTCCGGGTGCAGGAAGCGCTGGGTCATGGCCAGCATGGGACCGGCCACGTAGGCCAGGAACAAGGGCAGGTTGCGTTCCAGGGCCCCGGCCCGATCCTTTCTGGTGTGTGAAGCGTGACGCCCGAAAATCATGGAACCGAGCAATACCCTGGCCGGGCCGCGCGGTAAAGCCCGACCTTTCCGACCCGTCGCAGGACCTGGGCGAGCTGCTGGAAGTATGCTAGAATGAAACCATACTTCCGGAGGAAGGCCATGAGCTTGGATTGGGAACAGTTGGGCAGCGAAGGCATCGGATTCCTGGCCCGCCTGGGCGTGTCCTCAGCCAAGGACCTGGCCCGCGTACTGGCCGACCTGGACCGGCAGGCCGGACAGGCCGAGGAGATGGCCGAGGCGGCCGAACAAGGCGTGCCCGCGGACCCCGGCCAACTGGCCAGGCTGGCCTCGAAGCTGGCCCGCAACCTGGACCAGGCCTCGGGCCTGGTGGAGCGGTTCCGGCAGGCGGCCCTGGCCGCCGAGCACCCCGTGGGCCTGGTCAACGTGTCGGAGCTGGCCGAACGCATGGCCGGATTCCTCCGGCCCAGGGCCGAGCGGAAAAACGTCGGCCTGGTGGTCAAGGGCACCGAGAACCCGGCCTTCGCGGCCAGCAACGCCTTCTTTCTCCAGAACCTCCTGTACCTGGCCCTGGAGCAGGCCCTGGACGGTACGGAACAAGGCCCGGTGGAGGTCATGGTCCGCAGCGAGGAGAACGGGGCGTCCGTGGAAATCGTCCCGCCCGGCCTGACCACCACCGAGCCCGGGCTCCGCGAAAAGCTGGCCCTGCTGGCCCACAGCCTGGAGGGCGAGATGACCCTGGACCAGCGCAGCCTGCGCCTGATCCTGCCCAGCCGGGGGCGGCTCATCCGCTCCCTGCGCGGCGGTCCGGACCGATAAAAAGACTGAAGGGGGCCCGGGCAGGCCCCCTTCTTGGGTTGGGAGGATAGTGAGGTGAGGTAGGGATATGGTTGATTGGGTATCAGCAAGCCCCATGCCATTCATTATCTGTTTGTAATTACTTCCTTTTCCTTTTGTTCACTCTGTTCACGGCCGCGCAGTATGTGCGCAGGTCTGTGCAATTTGCCGTCCTAGTTCCCCTTGGCCCGCAGTTCCTTGTAGCTCTCGGATTGCAGGGTCTTGGAGTAGCGCTCCTGTTCCTCGGCCGTGGCGGACGGCGACAGGGCCTGCTCCACCTCCTGCTTGAGCTGGGGCAGGTCGTCGGCCAGGTTCTCGGCCACCTTGGACGAGCCCACGGCCTGGTTGGCGGCCACCTTGTCGCGCTCGTACCGGTCGATCTGCTGCATGGCCCCGTCCAGGTCGCCCTGCTTGACCCGTTCGGCCACCTCGTCCTTGAGCCGGTTGTAGTCCTGGCGCAGGGTCTGGGCCTCCCAGACGTCGGCCCGGATGGAGTCTTCGGCCGCCTTCCGGTCCGCGGTGCAGGCCACTTCCAGGGTCCCGGACAGCCGGGTCTCGAAGCGGTCCTCACCGGCCATGCCCTTCACGGACAGATCCTTGAACGCGTAGTCCGCCACCTGGTCCGTGGGGGCCACAAAGGTCAGGAACAGCTCGCGGGTCTGGCCGGTCAGGATGGCCCCGGGCTGGAACACGGCTTCGCCGCCCTCGATGCGCACCGGGTATCCGGCCGCGTACTCCAGGCGCACGCCCACGGGCAGGGGCACACGGATTTCCAGGCTGCGGGCGGCCACCTGGCGGGCGTTGCGGAGTTCCTTGTGGAAGGTTTCGGCGAACCAGGCCGGGTCCTCCAGGAAGGTGTAGTCGCCCCCACCGTGGTCGGCCAGGGAGGTCATGAGCCGCTCGTTGAAGTCCAGGCCCACACCCACGGTGGACACGGCCACGCCCATCTCCATGCCCCGGGAGGCCATGGCGCCCAGGCGGTCCGGATCGATGACGCCCTCGTTGGCCAGGCCGTCGGACAACAGGACCAGCCGGGCCGAGCGGTTGCCTTCGGTGCGCTCCAGCAGGCGCAGCCCCTCGGACAGGCCCGCGCCCAGGTTGGTGTTGCCCCCGGCCTCGATGCGCAGGACCTCACGGGCCAGCAGGGTGCGGCCCTTGGCGTCGGCCCGGGTCAGGGGCCCGTGCACCGTGACCCCGTTGGCGTAGCTGACCAGGGCCAGCCGGTCGTCCGGGGTCATGTGGTCCAGCAGGCCGAGCACGGCCTCCTTGACGTCGGCGATCTTGTCCCCGGACATGGACCCGGAGCGGTCCAACACCAGGACCAGGTCCACAGGCCTGGACGGACGATGGTCCTCCAGCAGGTCGCCCATGATGGTCAACCGCAGGGAAAAGCGGCCGTCACCGCCCAGCAGGTACTTGCTCTGGGCCAGGTCGGCCTGGATCTCCACGGGCCCGGCCCGGCCGGTGAGCAGCTGGGAAGCGGTATCCGCCGAAGCGGTGGAGCCGGAGCCGCAGGCGGCGGCCAGAACGGCCAGGGCCCCGATCAGGGCCAATGAGGCGGCCAGCAATGGAATGTTCCTCAATGAAATGTTTCTTGCGGACATGGCGATCCTCCTTGTGATGTCTC
This sequence comes from Desulfovibrionaceae bacterium, assembly GCA_963666895.2. Classification (GTDB taxonomy): domain Bacteria; phylum Desulfobacterota; class Desulfovibrionia; order Desulfovibrionales; family Desulfovibrionaceae. Next base: position 10,892 of record CAXXNS010000004.1, read on the forward strand.
GTGCCAGTCGAGCCCAGGCTACCGCGCCGCGCGAAAATGACCATTGCCCGGACCGTAAAACCTGGCCCGGCCGCGTTTACCCAAGTTTTACTTTGCCCAGGCGGGCGCATGGTTTAGGCTTCAGGCCATGAGCGAGAACAAGACCAAGGCCGACATCCTGGCCAATATTCTGGTGGTGGAGGACGATCCGGCCATCCTCAAGGGATTGCTGGACGTGCTGGTGTTCAACAACTACCAGGCCCAGGGCGCGGACCACGGCGACGCCGGGCTGGAGATGGCCCTGGCCGGGGAATTCGACCTGGTGCTCCTGGACGTCATGCTGCCCGGGTGCGACGGGTTCGAGATCTGCCGCCGGGTGCGCAAGGCCCGGCCCGACCAGGCCGTGATCATGCTCACGGCCAAGGGCGACGAAGAGGACATCCTGACCGGATTCGCGGCCGGGGCGGACGACTACGTGCCCAAGCCCTTTTCCATCCGCGAGCTCCTGGTCCGGGTGGAGGCCCTGCTGCGGCGGTCCGGGCGGGTTCCGGCCCTGGAGCCCGTGCGCTGGCGCGGCCTGCGCTTCGACCCCGGCGCCCTGACCATGTCCAAGGAGGACGAGGGGCTGGAGATCACCCGGCGGGAGATGGACATCGTGGCCTACCTGCACCGCCACCGGGAGCGCATTGTTTCCAAAAAGGAGCTTCTGACCGAGGTCTGGCGCTACCCGGACGCGGACATCGAGACCCGCACCGTGGACATCCACATCCTCAAGCTGCGCAAGAAGATCGCCCAGCTGGCCGGTCCCGGGGACTTCATCGTCACCGTGCGCGGCGAGGGGCTGCGCCTGGCCCCCGAAAACCAAGACCAGGAAGAAGGAGCCGACTGACGTGAACCGGCTCCGCGTCTTCATGCTCGTGTTCAGCCTGGCCCTGGCCGTGCCCATCGGCTATCTGGTGGTGCGCACCGAGACCGGGCTGAACCGGCAGGAGGAGTCCGAGTTCCGGTTCTTCGCCCAGGCCCTGTTCAACCGCATGGAAGAGGAGCTGGCCGACCTGGTGGCCCGGGAAGAGGCCCGCGACATCGACGACTACGCGGCCGTCACGGACGGCGTGCCCTCGCCCCTGGCCGCGCCCCCGGACGAGCCCTGGCTGGTGGGCTGGCTCCAGAACGACCCGGACGGGTCCATGCGCACGCCCCTGTCCGAGCCCGCGCTGGTTGAACGGCTGGACCAGGCCAACCAGGCCTTCAACGAGTTGCGGGCCGCCACGCCGACCACGGCGCCCCTGCCCGTGCCGACCAGCGAAACCCTGGCCCAGGCCCCCGAGCCCGAGGCAAAGGACGCGGGCAAGGACTTCATCGTCCGCGATAAGCCGACCGCCACCGACCTGAAGGAATTGAAGAAACAGAAAGAAGAGGCCCTGGCCGCCAAGGAGCCGCCCGCCTTTGCCCAGCGCTACCTGGAGGAACCGGCCACGAGCAAGAAGTCCGTGCTGGGCCAGGAAAAGGTGCGCGTGGAGCAGGTGCCTCAGGCCCAGGCCCAGAACATCGCTCCCCTGGCCAAGGGCCCGGCCACAACCAGCGAGAGCGTAGACGACTGGCAGGCATCGCCGCCCCAACCCGAACCCGAGCAGGAGTCCCAGGTCCAGGCCATGCTGGACGAGCTGACCCTGGAGCCCGAGGTGGCCGTGGGCGGCGCGGTCCCGGAAGTTCCCGTGGCCGATGCGCCCGTATCCGTGGAAGTGGCCCCGCTCCAGGCCGTGGACCTGGGCGACGACACGATCTTCCTGTTCCGCAGCGTGGTCCTGGACGGCCAGGTTTTCCGCCAGGGCGTGGTCCTGGACGCCCAAGGGCTGGCCACGCACCTGGTCAAGGCCTACTTCCTGGACCAGCCCATGGCCAGATTCGCCCAGCTGTCCCTGGTCGTGGGTGACAAAGGCCTGCCCGTGAGCGGCGGCGTGGACGTGGACGAGCCCCGGCTGTCGTTGAGCCGCGTGTTTCCACGGCCCTTCGACTTCCTGACCGCCTCCCTGGCCTGCCAGGACGTCCCGCCCGCGGCCGGACGGACCACCCTGCGGGCCATGATCCTGGTCCTGGGGGCCGTGGTGCTCCTGGGGCTGGTGGCCATCTACCAGTCCGCCCGGGTGGTGGTGGACCATTCCCAGCGGCGCACCCAGTTCGTGTCCTCGGTGACCCACGAGCTCAAGACCCCGCTGACCAACCTGCGCATGTACATCGAGATGCTGGAGCAGGGCATGGCCCCCACGCCGGAACGCGAGCGCGAGTACCTGGAGGTGCTGGCCTCGGAGTCGGCCCGGCTGTCCAAGCTCATCGAGAACGTGCTGGAGTTCTCCCGGCTGGAGTCCAGGCGGCGGACCCTGGAGCTTCAGGAAGGCGATTTGTCCGAGGTGGCCGAGGCCGTGGCCCGGGCCATGGACAAGCAGCTGAGCGAGGCCGGGTTCGCCCTGGACGTGGACCTTCAGCCTGGCCTGCGCGCAATGTACGACCGTGAGGCCATGATCCAGGTGCTCATGAACCTCATGGAGAACAGCCTCAAGTTCGGGGCGGGCGGCGCGGACAAACGCATCGGCCTGGCCGCGCGCAAGGCCGGGGACCGGGTTCTGGTCACGGTGTCCGACACCGGGCCGGGCATCCCGCCCGGAGATTTGAAAAAGGTGTTCGACGACTTCTACCGGGTGGAGGCCGGGCTGACCCGGACCACCAAGGGCACGGGCATCGGCCTGGCCCTGGTCAAGCGCTTCGTCAGGGCCATGAACGGCCGCGTCTGGGCCGAGAACAACCCCAAGGGCGGCTGCACCATGACCATCGCCCTGCCCGGGGCGTGATTTCTACCAGGCAAGCGTGGCCAGACCGCGCAGGCGCAGCGTGCCCTGGTACTCCTCCACGTAGAGCATGAACCCGAAGTGGTCGGCCTGCTCCAGACGGTACTGGCCCGGTCCGGTCTGGTAGACCAGGGCGAAGGGCACGGACTGGAAATCCTCCCGCCAGGCCTCGCCCAGGGGATAGCCGACAACCTCCACCGGCCAGCCGGAAACGAACATGGCCTCGGGCGACAGGCGCAGGGCCCGGGCGTGCATGGGCAAAAGCCCCTGCTCAGGGTAGGCCGGACCCGCCGATATCTTCCCGGGCTTCCCAATGTCACCCGGCTCCAGGCGGACAAAGGTGTCCGTGGCCTCGTCCCAGCCCATTTCCATGGGCTCGGGCCGGGTGCCCGCGACCAGCAGATCCCAGGGCGTGCCCCAGGTCAGGGACACGTCCGTGGCGTACCACAGGGGGGCGGCCACGGGCTTCTGCACGGCCGGATCCTTGGCCGCGTCCGCGTACAAACGGCCGTTGACCACCACGCCCCGGGGATGGAGCAGCAGCTCCACGGCCTTGAAGTTGCCGGTGCGCGCGGCCCGGTCCAGTTGGGTCAGGAATCGGGACAATTTCTCGCGCAGGGCCGGGTCCAGGGGCCGGGGCTCGGCCGAGGCATCGGCCGGCTCCAGGCAGTTCTCGTGGATGTGGCCGAAACGGCCGTCGGGCAGGCCGACCTCGGCCCAGCCCGGGCTGCGGTTCCAGACGCGCAGGCACTCGCCCTTGTTCATGGTGTCCAGGACCGCGGCCTGCTGGTACCCGGGGCCGCCGTGGGCCCGCAGGTTGTTGCCGTTGTCCTTGACCCGGACCGCCTCTTCCACGGGTCCGGCCAGGGCCCAGGCCCAGGCCAGCACAAGAGCGGCCACGCAGATCGGGCCGACAAGAATGGTCTTTTTCATGCCCCCCTCCGAATATTGGCGCACCATATCTTGGCTCGGAAACGGACACAAGCGGGCCCGACTTTCAGACAAGGATAAATCAGAAAGGCTGCCAAAAACGGGCCGCGCCCGGCACGTGCTCCAGGGTGAAGGCGTTCTCCAGGTGCGTGGCCGTAAGCCCGCCCGTGTTGCGGGCCGCCACCTCCACCACGTCGAAGCGGCAGGGCTGGTCCCAGGCCTCGTGCCTGGAAAGATAGGTCGCCGCCGCCCGGACAAGGCGTTCGCGCTTTTCCCGTCCCACCGCGGCCGCGCCCGAAGCCAGGCTGCCCGGGCCGCGCGTCTTGACCTCCACGAAGACCAGGCAGTCGCGGTCATTGCAGATCAGGTCCAGCTCCAGCCGCCCTGCCCGCCAGTTGCGCTCCAGCACGGCCATGCCCTTGGACTTGAGCAGGGATTCGGCGGCCCGCTCCCCTTCCCGGCCCAGGCTGTGGCTCACAGGCCGGGCAGACATCCTTGTTCCTGGCTGGAGGACTCGGCGTCGTCCTGGCGCACGCCCTTGAAGGTCAGGCGGTGGATGGGGCTGGGGCCCAGTTCGCGCAGGGCGGCCAGATGCTCGCTGGTGGCGTAGCCCTTGTGCTTGTCCAGGCCGTAGCCCGGATACCGTCGGGCCAGGACTTCCATGAGCTGGTCGCGCCAGACCTTGGCCAGGACCGAGGCCGCGGCGATGGCCTGAACCGAGGCGTCGCCCCCGACCACGGCCCGTTGCAGGTAGCCCGGGCCCAGCAGGGGCTCGGGAATGGTCTGGTTGCCGTCCACGAGCACCAGCCGGGGCTTCACGTGCAAGCGGGTCACGGCCCGGGACATGGCCGTCAGGGTGGCCTGAAGAATGTTGATCTCGTCGATCACGCCGTGCCAGGCCACGCCCAGGCAGAAGGCCACGGCCCGGCGGCGAATCTCGGGGTACAAATCCTGGCGCAGCTCCGGGGTCAGGGCCTTGGAGTCGTCCAGGTCGGGCATGTCGAAGTCCTCGGGCAGGATGACCGCACCGGCCACCACGGGCCCGGCCAGGCAGCCGCGACCGGCCTCGTCCACCCCGGCCGTGGCCTCGGCGGACAGCTCCTCAAGGGGCAGGGAGAATTGCGCGAATCGGTCGGCAAAGGGGGTGCGTTTGACCATGCACTGGCCTATCAGCCGAAAGACGAAAAAGGAAGTACCAGCGTTTGGAGCGGACCGTTCCGTTCGCCCGCTCGGGCCGCAAACGCGCGGCTGCTGCTTACCCCGAGCGGCTCACGTCACGATCCACCCCAAACGTAACGAAATGCCGTGCAAAATTGGTTAAGTAAAAAATCAAATAAACCGCCAGAAAATTCGGCTGGCAAGGCGCTTTTCGTCCAATCTCCGGGTAGGCGGTTCGGAAATCACGCTGGCAAGACGCAAAAAAGGCGCAGGCCCGACGCGTATTGCACATACGCGAGGGTCTGCGCCTTTTGAAGCAACGAAGCCAGCGGGAGAGTTCGGGCCGCCTACTCCCAGATTTGCTTGGACTTGATCCGGGCAGCCTTGCCCTTGAGACCGCGCAGGTAGTAGATGCGGGCGCGGCGGACCTTGCCCTCGCTGACCACCTCGACGCGCTCGATGTAGGGCGAATGCATGGGGAAGATGCGCTCCACGCCCACGCCGTCGGAAATCTTGCGCACGGTGAAGGTGGAGTCGGTGGTGCCCTTGCGCTTTCTCAGGACCACGCCCTCGAAGATCTGGATGCGCTCTTTCTCGCCCTCGATGATGCGCAGATGGACCTTGACCGTGTCCCCGGCCTTGAAGCGGGGCATGTCCACGCGCAGGTGTTCCTGTTCGATCCGCTTGATGATTTCCATGATATTGTCTCCTTCCTGACGGAAATATTTCTCAATCAACGTCGCCCAGCAGCCTGTCCACCAGGATGGCCGCGGCGGAACGCACGGACAGGTGGTTGTACCCGTCCAGGCAGCGCAGGGGCCGCAGGGTCTCGGCCTGGTGGAACCAGTCCAGGTTCCGGGCGGCCTCCATGTCCAGGCCGTGTCCCGTGCCCAGGATCAGGAGCACCGGGCCCTGGTCCAGCCAGCGGGCCGCCTGGGGCAGGGGCACGCCGGAATTCTCACTGCGGGCCGAGGTCAGGGCCAGGCGGGGTTTCTGCCCGCACTTGGCCTCGATGTCAACAACCGCGTCCTCCACGGTCCGGGCCACGGTGACCAGGGACAGGGCTTCGGCCCGGTCCGGGTTGGCCGCCTTTCCGGGCCCGGCCACCCAATGGTCAAGCAGGGTCCGGGCCAGCCGCCGCTGGTCTTCCAGGGGCGTGAGAACGAACATCCCGCCCAATCCATAGGTGCGGGAACAGCGGGCTATATCGTGAATGTCCAGGTTCGTCAAGGAAACGGCCTTGGTTTCCCCCTGTTTGGTGCGCATGGGCCAGTGGGTCAGGGCGATGTACAGATTCCGGCCCCGGCGCCGCCTGGGCAGGGTGCGCAAATGCTCCAGATCCCCGGCGGACAGGTCGGCCGAGGCCAGCAGCCCGGGCCGCCTGGCCAGGGTCTGGGCCAGGGCCTGTTCGCGCCGCCAGGCCGCGATGCGGCCGTGGTCCCCGGAGCGCAGAATCTCGGGCACGGCCGCGCCCTCGAACTCCTCGGGCCGGGTGTAGTGCGGGTATTCCAGCAGGCCCGAGGAAAAGCTCTCCTCTTCCAGGGAGGCCTCCTTGTGCATGAAGTCGGGCAGGAGCCGGGCCACGGCCTCGATGAGGCAGAGCGCGCCGGACTCGCCGCCGTTGAGCACCACGTCGCCCACGCTGACGTGCTCCAGGGGAAAGGCGTCCAGGAGCCGCTCGTCCACGCCCTCGTACCGGCCGCAGACCAGGGTCAGGTGCTCCTCGCGGGCCAGCTCCCGGGCCAGGTCCTGGTCCAGGGCGCGGCCGCGCGGGCTCAGGTACAGCATGCGGCCCTTGGGCTCCTTGTCCTGCACGGCGCGCAGGGTCTTGGCCAGGGGCTCGACCATCATGACCAGGCCCGGACCGCCGCCGTAGGGCTTGTCGTCCACGGTCTGGTGCCGGTCCGTGGTATGCGCCCTCGGAGTCACGGCCTCCACCGCCACCAGACCGGACTCCACGGCCTTGCCGAGAAGGCCGACGGTAAGCGAGGAATCGAAAAATTCCGGGAAGATGGTGACGATCGTAAAGCGCATGGGTACGGCTTCTTCCCAGGAGGTCAACCCTTGTCTTCAGGGTCGGCCAGGTACAGGTCCAGCAGGCCCTCGGGCGGGTCCACGGTGATGGTCCCGGCCTCCAGGTCCACGGACAGGATGACCTCGTCCACCGCGGGCAGGAGAATCTCCTTGCCCGAGGGGTGCGCGACCACCCAGACCTCGTGCTCGGCCGTGTCCAGGAAATTCTCGAACCGGCCCAGGCTCTGGCCCTGTTCGTCCACGACCTCCAGGCCCAGCAGGTCGTGCAGATAGACCTCGTCGTCGTCCAGTTCGGGAAGGTCGGCCTCGTTGACGGCCAGGTCCAGGCCGGTGAGCAGGGCGGCCTGGTCGCGGTCGTCCACGCCGTCGAGCTTGACCAGGAGCACGCGGCCGTGGGGCCGCCATTTGGCCAGGCCAAAGGTCATGATGGTCCCGTCCCGGTCCAGGAGATGCACCTGGGACAGGTTGTCGAACAAGTCGGGGGACTGGGCCTGGGAATGCACGGAAAGCTCGCCGCGCACGCCGTGCGGCTTGCCTGTGCGGCCCACGATGACCATGTCCGCGTTGGGTTCCTTGTCCCCACTTCTGGGGGTCATGGACCGTTCCCTATTCCAGGATCTCCAGCACGGCCCGCTTGCGGGCCTTGGTGGAAACGGCTCCAAGCAGGGTGCGCATGGCCCTGGCCGTGCGTCCCTGTTTGCCGATGACTTTGCCCAGATCTTCCTTGGCCACCTTGAGCTCAATCACGGAGGTCTGTTCGCCCTCCACTTCCGTCACAATCACAGCGTCCGGATTGTCTACGAGCGACCTGGCGATGTACTCGATGAGTTCCTTGAGCATGGCAACCTCCGCTGGTGCTGTCGTCATCGCGCCGTTATGGACCCCGGGGTGGGGCGACCGGCGCTAGGCGCCGGCCTGCTTGATCAGGGAGCGGACCGTATTGGAGGGCTGGGCGCCTTCCTTGGTCCACTTGTCGAGCTTTTCCTTGTCGATCACGATCTCCGCGGGCTCCACCATGGGATTGTAGTGGCCCAGGTACTCCAGGGGGCGGCCGTCGCGACGCACCTGGCTGTCAATGGCCACGATGCGGTAAAACGGACGCTTTTTGGAACCCATCCGGGTCAGACGAATTTTCACTGACATAGCTTTCTCTCCAATTATTCCAACAATAGTTGTTGATTTCCAAAAAAGCAAGAACCACTGACGCTTTGATCAGCGCTTTTTGCGCTGCTTCTTCGCTCTCTTCTTTTTTTTCCTGTCCGATCCACTCTTTTTGGTGAACCGGCTCCGGGCCGGGCCCTCCTCCTGGCCCTCCATGCCGGGCATCCCGGGCAGCCCCGGCATGCCGGGCAGGCCGCCCTCGGCCCCGGCGGGCAGCTTGGGCATCCTGCCCTTCTTGCCGCCCATCATCTTGGACATCATCTTGGACATCTGGCCAAAATTCTTGAGCAGCTTGTTGACCTCGGCCACGTCCACCCCGGAGCCCCGGGCCACCCGCTCCTTGCGGCTGGCGTTGAAGCACTTGGGGTCGTGGCGCTCCTCCATGGTCATGGAGCTGATGATGGCCTCGGTGCGGTCCAGCTCCTTCTCGGGCATCTCCATTTCGTCGAGCTGCTTGGCCATCTGGCCCATGCCCGGAATCATCTTCAACAGCCCCTGCATGGACCCGAGCTTCTTCAACCGGCGCATGTTGGTGCGAAAGTCCTCCAGGTCGAACTGGGCCTTCTGCATCTTCTTGGCCATGCGCTCGGCCTCGTCCTGGTCGAACGCGGTCTGGGCCTTCTCGATGAGGGTCAGCACGTCCCCCATGCCCAGGATGCGCGAGGCCACGCGGTCCGGATGGAAGAGTTCCAGGTCCGAGACCTTCTCGCCCATGCCCACGAATTTGACCTGCTTGCCCGTGACCGAACGGATGGACAGGGCCGCGCCGCCGCGGGCGTCGCCGTCCATCTTGGTCAGGACCACGCCGGAGATGCCCAGCTGCTCGTCGAAGCTCTGGGCCACGGTCACCGCGTCCTGGCCGGTCATGGCGTCGGCCACGAACAGGATTTCCTGCGGCGCGCAGACGGCCTTGATGGACTTGAGCTCGTCCATGAGCGGCTGGTCGATGTGCAGCCGGCCGGCCGTGTCGAAGAGGACCGCGTCGCACCCGGCCTCGGCCGCCTTGCCCAGGGCGTCCCGGCAGATGTCCACCGGGTTCATGTCCGTGGCCGAGGGGTAGGCCGGGACGTCGATCTGCCTGGCCAGGGTCTGGAGCTGCTCGATGGCCGCAGGCCGGTACACGTCGGCCGGGACCAGGTAAGGCGAGAAGCCCTGCTTGCGCAGCCAGACCGAGAGCTTGGCCGCCGAGGTGGTCTTACCCGAGCCCTGAAGCCCGGCCATCATGATCTTCAGCGGCCGGGGCCCGGCGGTGTCCAGGCCCTGCTGCTCCCCGCCCAGCAGGGAGACCAGCTCCTCGTGCACCACCTTGACCACCTGCTGGCCCGGGTCCAGCCCCTTGAGCACGTCGTCGCCCAGGGCCCTCTCCCGGATCTGGTCAACGAACGCCTTGACGACCTTGAAGTTGACGTCGGCTTCCAACAAGGCCAGACGGACCTCGCGAAGGCCCTCCTGGATGTTGTCCTCGTTGAGCCGCTTCTTTCCCCGGAGCTTGCTGAAGGCTCCGGTCAGGCGGTCTGATAGGCTGTCGAACACGTTCGTGGCGCTCCTGGTGGCTGGGGCGAGGGGCGTACGTCACCACCCGTGCCTCCGGCACGTAAAGGGACTGTGTGGTAATGGAGTTGGCCCGGCAAGTCAAGGAAATCCGGGAAAGTCAGGCCGAAGCCCGGGCGGGCAGACGCACCGTGACCGTGGTGCCCGCCTTCTCGGAACAATCCATGCGCGCGTTGCCGCCGTGCAGTTCCGCGATGAGGCGCACGGCATAGGTGCCCAGCCCGCGGCCGTTGTCCTTGCCGCTGGTGGTGTACTTGTCGAAGAACACGTCCCGCATGTCCTGGGGCACGCACTCCTGGTTGTGCACGGCCAAAACCAGGTCGCCCCCGTTCTCCAGGGACACGGTCACCCCATCCTTGCCTCCGGCCTCCAGGGCGTTGAACACCAGGTTCTCCAGCACCGACCGGAGCAGGCGGCCGTCGCCGTTCACCGGCAGGCAGTCCTTGCGGGTGCAGACGTGGCCGTTGAGAAGCAGGCGCAGTTCCTCGACCGGGCGGTCGTAGCGCTGGGCGGCATCGGTGAGCACGCCCCGGCACACGTCCACCAGATCCACCTCCCGGGGATCAAGCCGGTAGTCGCCGGATTCCAGGGCGTGCAGGTCCAGGGAAAGATTCAGAAGCTCGAGCATGCGCGAGGCGGCCGCCTCCAGGCGGCCCACCAGCATCTGCTGCTTGTCGGTCAGGTTGTCGCTGGCCTTGAGCAGTTGGCAGACCCCGACCACGGACTGCACGGGCTGGCGCAGGTCGTGCCGGATGACCCGCTCCATGTCCTCGCGCATGGTCTGGAGCTGCTTGCTCTCGGTGTTGTCCAGGAGGGTGAAGATCATCTCCTTGTCGCGGTCCCCGGTCTCCAGCAGGGCGGCCGAGATGAGCACGTCCATGAGTCGCCCGTCCCTGCGCACCAGCCGGGTCTCCACCGACACCGTGCCCGATCCGGAAAACACCGCGTGCAGAATCCGGCCCACCCGCTCGAATTCCTGGTCGCTCGGATAGAACATGCGGGTGTCCTTGCCCTCCACGTCCACGGGCAGATAGCCGAGCATCTCGCACAGCCGGTAGTTGACCATGGACAGCGTGCGGTTCTCGCTCACCAGGCCGATGCCCACCGGAGCGGAGCTGAGCACCGCGGCCAGGGTGGCCTCGCTCTGGCGCAGGCGGGCCACGGTCTGGTCGTCCTCGGTCACGTCCCGGGCATGGACCACGAAGCCCTCCACTCCGCGGTCCCGGTCCAGCAGGGGGTTGATAACGGACTGGAAGACCAGGCCGTCGCGTTCGTCCCGGTAGCTGACCAGCTCGCCGGTGGCGCGGGCCTTTTCAAACTGCGCCTTTCGGAAGGCGGCCACTTCGGGTTCGAGCATGGAAAACCGGTCCCGGCCGATGAATTCCTGCCGCGCACCGCCCCAGGAAACGGCTCCGGCCGCATTGATGTCCAGCAGCCGCCCGTGCGCGTCGGTCACGTAGGCCGTCTCCGGGATGGCTTCCATAAGGGCGTCGAACATCCGTTTTCTGGCGGCCAGGGCCTCCTCGGCCCGCCTGCGCCCCTCGGCCTCCTCCTCCATGCGCCGGGCCGTGCGGGCCAGCTTGCCGGTCCGCTCCCGGAGCTGCTCCTCGGTGCGCACCCGGGCCTGTTGGTACAGGGCCTCCATGCGCACGCGCTCGCTGACGTCCAGGACCACGCCGTGGATGCGGCTGGGCACGCCGTACTCGTCGCTCTCCACCTCGGCCTGGGCCACGGCCCGGCCCACGCTGCCGTCGCGGCGCGGAAAGGAGAACAAAAAGGCCCCCACGTTCATGCCCTCGTGCAGCCGGTCCCTGGCCTGAGCCACCACCGGACGGTCCACAGGGTCCACCCGGTCCAGGAACAGGTTCCAGGTGGTGCGCTCCTCGGACGCCCGGACACCGAGCATCTCCTTGAAGGACAGGCTCCACTCCATCTGTTCGGAGGGAAGGTGCTGGACGAACCCGCCCATGCGGGTCATGGACCGCGACCAGTCCAGAGGGTGGCGCTCCTCATCCAGCCTGTCGCTGTCACTTTCTTCCAGGGGGATAAAAAGGCTGGCCGGGTCCACGGCCAGGTGATCACAAAGCTTGGCAATGACATCGAACGAAGGCGAGGAAAGGCCCCTCTCGATCATGCTCAGATATTGCTCGGTAACTCCGACCAGTTCGGCCAGGTGAGCCTGGGTCAACCGCTTAAGCTCCCGGAGAAGTTTGAGGCGGCGCCCAAACGAGAGTTTGAGTTCCTTTCCTTGCATGCAGGCATGCTACATGATCAAAAAAGAGAAAAACATAAACTTTGAGTTCAATTTTTTGTTTTTTTCCGAACAACGCGTCAGGCCCGCGCCCGGGTGCCGAGATAGATTCCGGCCAGGGCCAGCCCTACTCCGGCCATCTCCAACAAACCAGGACGCCTGGCGAAAAACAACACGTCCCAGAGGTAGGAACACACCGGCTGCGCCAGCAACAGCAGACCGACCAGGGCCGTGGGCGTGGTCCGCGCCCCCCGGGTGATGAACACCCAGCCCAGGACCTGGCCCACCACGCCGTAGCCCACCAGGGCGATCCAGGACCGGGCGCTGGGGATGGCGAAGGAGTCTCCGGCCGCGGCCATGGCCGTGCCCAGGAACGCGGCGCAGATCAGGGAGAGCACGGCCACGATGCGCAGGGGATCCTCGTCGGTGCCGGTGGCGGCGCGCTTGAGCGCCAGGAGATAGAGCGCGTAGAAAAAGGCCGCGGCCAGGCCCAGGGCCACGCCTTGCCGCGAGCCCGGGCCGAAGTCCGCCCACTGCGGCCCCACGATGAGCCACAGCCCGGCCAGGGCCAGGGGCAGGGCCAGGGCCAGCACCGGCCGCACGGGCTCGCGCAGCAGGGCCAGGGCCAGCAGGGGCAGGAGCACGGCCTGGAAGTTGGCCAGCAGGGTGCCCAGGCCCGGACCCAGGGACAGGATGGCCTGGTGCCAGCAGGTGATGTCGATGGTGAAGAACACGGCGCACAGGACCAGGATGCGGGCCAGGCGGCCCGAGGGCGGCTTGAGCCCGTCCCGGACGCAGACCCAGGCCAACAGGATCAGGCCGCCGAAGGCCATGCGCCAGAAGCCCGAGGCCAGGGCCGGAACCCCGGCCACCTTGACGAAAACCGGGGAGAAGCTGATGAGCACGGCGCCGATGAGCAGGCGGATCATGCGGCCTCCTTGGCGGGCCGGGGCAGCACGGCCAGCCGGAGCCCCAGATCCAGCCCGTGGGGCGTGACCTCGGCCCGGTAGGGCCAGGCCTCCACGCCCGCGTCCAGGGCGCGGTACAGCAGGTTCTCGTACTCCGGGTCGATGAGCCCGGCCGGGGCGAAGCATCGGGCGTCCCCGCGCTGGACCAGGAAGAACAGGGCCGCCCGGGCCCCGGAACGGACCGCGTCCGTCAGCTCCAGCAGATGCTTGCGTCCCCGCTCCGTGGCCGCGTCCGGGAACAGGGCCACCCCGCCGTCCTCCACCAGGGTGACGTTCTTGCACTCCACCCATAATTCCCCGCGCGGGCCGGTGAGCCTGGCATCCAGGCGGCTGCTCCCCCGGACCCGCTCGGCATGGAAGGCCTGGTATCCGGACAGCTCGGGCATGGCCTTGGCCTGCCAGGCCGCCCGGAGCAGGCGCAGGGGGGTCGAGGTGTTCACGCCCACGGCCAGGCCGTGGAACCGGACCTGCTCCAGGGTCCAGGCCAGCTTGCGGTCCGGTTTGTCCGCCCGGGACAGCAGAATCTCGGCCCCGGGCCTGAGCAGGCCGAGCATGGTTCCGGTGTTGTTGGTGTGGGCCTCCACCCGCTGCCCGGCCATGTCCGCATGCACGGTGAACCGTTTTTCGCGGCCAAGGAAGCGGGCCGTCCGGAGGGGATGGGGATAGGACAGAAGCATGGGCCGGATGTAGGGGTTCCCGACCGGATTGGCAAGCCCCCTTTCCGCCCCCCCCCGATCCGCTTCCGATCCGCTTCCGGCCTTGAACCGATTTTTCATTTCATATAGTGAAGACCTCAACCCACCTCCAGCGCCATGAACAAGAAAGCATTCGGCCAACGCCTCCGTTTCCTCCGGAAACTGGAACACAAGACCCAGGCCAGACTGGCCGAAGCCGCGGACATCACGGTGGAGCACCTGAGCAACCTGGAACGAGGCGCGTCCTCGCCCTCCTTCGAACTCATCATCAAGCTGGCGGCCGCCCTGGACACCACCCCGGCCAACCTCTTCCTGTTCACCCCCTTCCCGCTCATGGACGAGGAGGAATCAGGCCAAGCCTCGGAGAACATGCTGGACTGGCGCGGCTACGTGACCCGCATCGGGTTCTTCGAGCACGACCACGTCACGGGCCGCTCCCTGTGGTCCGACTCCCTGATGGAGATCTTCGGCCTGCCGGCCAACATTGCGGGCAAGGGGCTGGACCTGATCCTGAAGCACGTGCTGGAGGAGGACCGAGAATCCTTCCTGGCCGCGTACCAGCGCTTCATGGAGGGCAACAAGCCCCGGCTGAACACCTTCCGCTTCCAACGCAAGGACGGCTTCGTGCGTCTGGGCCTGGCCCAGGCCGAGGTGGAACGCGACGCCAACGGCCAGCCCTGCCGGGTGTTCGGACTGATCATGGACATCACCGAGCAGAAGCGCATGGAAAAGTCCCTGAGCGCCACGCACCAGAAGATGGAGCAGCGCATCAGCGCCCACACCCGGGAACTGCAGAACACGGTGCGCCGACTGGAAACCGAGGCCCGGGAAAGGGAAAAGGCGGAGCAGGAGGCCTCGGCCCTGTCCGTGCGGCTGCACCACATCCTGAACACCATCACCGACGCCTACCTGGACTACCACGTGCCCTCGGACACGGCCTACTACAGCCCGTCCTGGAAGGACATGCTGGGCTACGAGCCCGAGGAAATGGTCCGCACCGCGGAAGCCCTGCGGAACCTCATGCATCCGGACGACCGGGAACGGGTCCTGGTGCGCTTTCGAACCCTCGGCCTCGAGAAGGCGCAACGGGTGGACGACGAATTCCGCATGCGGGCCAAGGACGGTTCCTGGCGCTGGGTTCTGTCCCGGGCCCAGGTGGTGGAATGGGACGAGCAGAAACAGCCCCTCCGGATCATCATCGTGCACACCGACATCACCGCGCTCAAGCAGGCCATGGCCGCCCTGGAAAAGAGCGAGTCCCGCCTGGTCCGGGCCCACCAGCTGGCCCAGCTGGGCAGCTGGGAGCTGACCGTGTCCACCGGACGGCTGTGGTGGTCGAACAACCTCTACCGGCTGTTCGGGTACGAGCCCGGAGAGGAAGACCTGAGCATGGAGTTTTTCCTCGGCCACATCCACCCGGACGACGTGCGCAACGTCCTGCACGAGCACTCCCTGGTCCGGCGGGGCAAGGACCACTACAGCGTGGAGTACCGATTTTATCGCAAGGACGGAGAGCTGCGCCACGGCCGGTCACTGGCCGACATCATCGGCGACCGGCAAGGCAAGGGCGACCGGGGATTACGTCTGGCCGGAGCCTTCCAGGACATCACGGACCGGAAAAAGGTCGAACTGGAGCTGGAGCTCAACCAGGAGGACTTCCGGCGCATCTTCCACCAAGCTCCCCTGGGCCTGACCCGGACAACCCTGGACGGCACCCTGCTCGAGGTCAACCAGGCCTTCGCCCACCTGCTGGGCTACCGGCAGGAAGAATTGGAGGGTATGCTGATCAGCGAAATCAGCCACCCCGGGGACATGGCCAGGAACGAGGCCCTGCGCAAGGAAACCCTGGACAAGGGGCTGGACAGGTTCGAGATGGACAAGCGGTACGTGCGCAAGGACGGCTCCGTGATCCAGACCCGGCTCCACGTCGGGGTGCTCCGCAACCTGGACGGCAAGGCCTCCCATCTGGTGGGCATGCTTATCCCCATCAGGAAGGACGACAAAGACTAGCCCTGCCCGGCCAGGGCCGAGGCCAGGCCCTGGCGCAACCCCTCGTGCTCCGGAAAGGCGTCCACGCCCCGGCCGAGCAGCTCCACCGCCCGCTCCAGGTCTCCCCCGCGTCCGGCCATGAGCCCCAGCCCCAGCAGGGCCCGGGCGTCCATATTCATATCCAGTGACCGCTCGAACAGCTCCCCGGCCAGGACCGGACCCTCGTCCCCGGCCACGGCCGCGTGCTCGCCCTCCAGGAAGGTCATGCCCAAGCGGGACAGAAAGTCCGCGTGCAGGGGCCGCATGTCCGGGTCCGGGTCCAACTCGTCGGCCACCGACCGGGCCCAGCCGGGCAGGCCCCGGACGTAGGCCGCGTGCAGCTCGCCCTTCCAGCGGAGCATGTCGTCGGCCGTGATGT
The DNA here is from genome assembly GCA_963666895.2 of Desulfovibrionaceae bacterium. Taxonomy (GTDB): domain Bacteria; phylum Desulfobacterota; class Desulfovibrionia; order Desulfovibrionales; family Desulfovibrionaceae. The sequence continues at coordinate 26,869 of CAXXNS010000004.1, forward strand.
CCGGGTCGGCCTCGAACCACATGACGTCCTCCACGGGCTCGAGCCAGTAGTCGTCGGTCAGCCCGGTGCGCTCTTGCACATCGTTCCACAGCTCGGCCCCGGGAAAGGCCACCAGCACGTGGAACAGCACGGCCAGGGGCCGGACGCGTTCCATGCAGGCCACGGACTCTTGGATGCTGGCGTCGTCCTCCCCGGGCGACCCGTAGATGAAATAGGCCCTGGGCAGGATGCCCGCGGCCCGGGTCAGGGCGAAGGCGCGGTCGATTGCCGCGTCCGGGGTCTTCTTGCCCAGGTTGCGGCGGATGCGCTCGGAACCGCTCTCCACGCCGTAGGAAATCTGGATGCACCCGGCCCGGCGCATGGCCTTGAGCAGGTCCGCGTCCACGCGGTCCACCCGGGAGATGGCCTGCCAGGTGACGTCCAGGCCGCGGCGTTCGATCTCGGCGCAGACCTCCAGGGCGGTCTCGCGACGCACGGTGAAGGTGTCGTCGGACACGAACAAAAAGCGCTGGCCGCGCTTGGCCAGCATCTCCATTTCGTCCACGAAATGACCGGCCGAGCGCGAGCGCACCTTGGCCCCCCAGAACCGGGGCGAGCCGCAGAACCGGCAGTTGCCCGGACAGCCCCGGGTCAGGGACAGATGGCGGTAGTCCCAGCGGGCGGCCGGGATGGGCAGGGAGTCCAGGTCCCGGATGGGCGGCGGCAACGGGTTGAGCACGGCCTGGCCCTGGGCGTCGCGCACGGCCAGCCCGGGCAGGCCGGTCCAGTCGTCCCCCTGGTCCAGGGTTCGGCAGAGGTCCACGGTCACGGCCTCGCCCTCGCCCACGGCCACGGCATCCACCTGGGGGTAATGGGCCAGGAAGTGCTCCCACAAAAAGGTGGCCGAGGGGCCGCCCAGCAGGGTCAGAGTCTCGGGGCGGGCCTGTTTGGCCGCTCGGGCCAGGTCCATGGCCTGGAAGCGGTTGGCCTGGAGCACGTTGAAGCCGACCACGCCCGGGGCGTGCTCCCGGACAAACCCCTCGAATGCCCGCATGGCTGACTCGGGGTCCGGGCCGAGAAGGTGGCCGTTGAGCATCTCCACCTCGTGGCCCGCCTGCTCCAGGGCCGCGGCCACCCAGAACAGGCCCATGGGCGGAGCCGTGACGTTCTCCTCAAAGGCGCGGGCCTCCATGCAGGCCGGGTACACGAGCAGGACGCGCACGGTTCCAGCTACCCGGACCAGCGGTTGCGGGCCGGGTCGCGCAGGCTGTCCCCTTCGCCCGGGAAGATCTCGCGTCCGGACCGGGGCTCGGGCTCGGGCCATTGGCCGGGCCGGGGCTCGGGCCCTTCCAGGGCCGCGGCCGAAGGCTCGGTGTCGATCATGCGCGGGTCCCGGCGCAGGTCCAGGCCGGGCTGGGGCGCGCTGAACTCGATGGGAATGTTGTTGGGGTCAAAGGCGTAGATGGAAAGGATGAACCCGTGGTCAATGACCTCGGACACCCAGACCCCGGCCGCCTCCAGCCGGTCCTTGACCTGCCAGAGGTCGTCCTCCGAGGCCACGCCGATGGACACGTGGTCGAAGGTGTAGGGGCCTTTCACCGGCACGCCGTGGTCCTTTTCCGGCCCGGGCTCCACCCCGCGCCACTCGAAGAACGCGATCATGTCCTGGGGGGATATCTCGAAGAAGTAGTGGCGATACCCGGGATGGCCCAGCCCGGCCACCAGGCGCATGCCCAGCAGGTCGCGCCAGAAGCGGATGGTGGCGTCCATGTCCCCGGTGGCCATGGCCAAGTGGTTGACGCCGGTGTAGCAAGGCTCGGTCCTGTCGGGCACGGCGGTCTCCTCCGGTAGGGATGGTCCAGGCATCATCATAAAATCGAAGCGTCAAAATGCAAGCAGGGGATTGCAACCCGGCCCGGGACCGCAGTACAATCAGGCCATGACCCGCTCACTATGGATGCTCTCCGCCTGCCTGGCCTGCCTTTTGACCCTGGCCGCGTGCGCGGCCCGATCAACGTCCGGGCCCGGTTCCGGACGATTGCCCGCCGGGCAGGACTGGCCGGCCGATCCCTGGGCCGGGCGGCTGTACTACGACCCCGCGCCCCTGGCCGATACGGAAGCCGCCTGGTCCGCCCTGGTCCGGCTGGGCCCGTCCCTGTCCGTGCCTGGGGCTGCCTCCTCCTCGGTGGCCGTGCACCGGACCAAGGACCTGGCCGTGTTCCGGCTGGAGCACGCCGGGTACGAGTACCAGAGCGTGGACAAGCCGCCCTGGTACGCCACGGGCCTGCCCTATTGCGGCCGGCTCGACCCCATGGCCGACTGCCCCTGGCCCCAGACCATGCGGGTCCGGGTGCAGCGCGAGGAGCGCGCGGTGGTGGACACGGCCGAGATCCATGGTTTGGAGTTGTTCACGGACAACCGGCTACGCCTGGCCCACGGACAGGGCCTGGTCCTGGAACTGGCCGCCAGGGACCGGGGAAGCCTGCTGGACCTGGCCGACGCCCTGGCCGGACTGGGCGCGGCCCACGGCTTTTCCCAGCCGCCCGGGCCCGATCCCGCGTACCGCGGCCTGCGCCTCGAGGAGGCGGCCGCCCTGGGCGTGGAGCACGGAGTGCTGGTGGTCTCGTCCCCGGAGGGCGGCCCCCTGGCCCGCCTGGACGTGCATCGCCTGGACGTGGTCCTGGCCGTGGATGGTCAGGACGCGGACGTTGCCCTGCTGGACCACGCCCTGGCCGCGGGCAGCGCGCCGCGCCTGCGGATTTTGGCCTGGGAGCGGCTCGAGGCCCCCCCCTGGATCAGAACCCGAACCTTTGAGACCGGACCGTGACGCCTCCAAGTCATCTTGTTTCGTTTTCCTTTAAAAAGCCTGGAAACCTGACTGGTTGGGACCTGGCCAATCCCGAAAAGCCTCTTGACCTTTTGCGGTCTATCTGGAATAGATACCACTGTTTATCGTGAGGATTTTCACAAAATCGCGGCGCACTCCCCGCCCTGGAGGGAAGGGGCGTGGGCCCGGACGCTGACGGTCCGAGGGAAGCTGTCGCATGAATCTGGAAACCCGTCTTGCCGAACGGCGGGACGATCTCGTTGCCAAATGGCGGGAACTGATCCTGGGGTCCTACCCCGAGGAAACCCGCAAATTCTGGCGACGTCAGAAGAATCGTTTCGCCAACCCGGTGGGTCATTCCATTGACAAGTGCGCGGCCGAGCTCTTCGACCTGGTCCTTGCCTGGGAGGACGCCGAGGCCATGGCCTCATCGCTGGACGAGCTGATCAAGATCCGCGCTGTCCAGGACTTCAGCCCGTCCCAGGCGGTCAGCGTGGTCTATCTCCTGAAGAAGCTCTTGCGCGACGAGTTCATGCGGGAGCTTGGCAAGGAGAACCGGCTGTCGGAGTTGATGGCCTTCGAGGTCCGGGTGGACAACCTGGCCCTCATGGCCTTTGACCTCTATTCCAAGAACAGGGAGGCAATTTTCAACATGCGCGTCAAGGAGGTCAAGCTGGCTCAAAGCAACCTGCTCCGCAAGGCGCGCCTGATCGTGGACAATACGGCCAAAGGGGCCGAGGAGTAGTGGCAGCCCCCGGCTCTCAAGCCTTTGCCGGGGGGGAAATAAAGCGAGGTGACGGTAGATGAATGCCCTGTATGCACTCGTTTTTGTCTTCATGCTGGTGCTGATCCCGATCGTGGGGGTCGGAGCCGCGAACCTGAGTTATTTCTTCGCGGTCTGTATCCCCTACACGGCGGTCATCATCTTCGTTCTGGGCTTTGCCTGGAAAATCTTCAAATGGGCCAAAAGCCCGGTGCCGTTCCGCATCCCGACCACCGCGGGACAGCAACAGAGCCTGGACTGGATTCCCCAGAACAAGTGGGACAACCCCTCCACCGGCATGCAGACCGTGGTCCGCATGATCGGCGAGGTCTTCCTGTTCCGGAGCCTGTTCAGGAACACCCGCGCGGAACTGCGCGAGAACAACGGCCCCGTGGTGGCGTACGCGTCCTCCAAGTGGCTGTGGATCTTCGCCATCCTGTTCCACTACGGGTTCGTGATCGTCTTTTTCCGCCATTTCCGCCTGTTCCTGGACCCGGTCCCGGTGCTGCTGGACTGGCTGGAATTCGGTGACGGCATCCTCCAACTCGGCGTACCCCGCATTTACCAGTCCGACCTGCTCATCCTGGTCGGCCTGTCCTTCCTGTTCGGCCGCCGCCTCTGGGACGCCAAGGTCCGGTACATCTCCCTGGTCCAGGACTACTTCCCCCTGCTCCTGATCCTGGGCGTGGTGCTCTCCGGCATCTACATGCGCTACTTCGTCAAGGTGGACATCGTGGCCATCAAGGCCCTGACCATGGGCCTGGTCACCTTCGCCGTCCCGGCCAAGGACGCCATCGCGGCCCTGGACCTGACCTTCTTCATCCACCTGTTCCTGGTGTCCACGCTGATGATCTACTTCCCGTTCTCCAAGCTGATGCACCTGGGCGGCGTGTTCATGTCCCCGACGAGAAACATGCCCAACGACACCCGCATCCGCCACCACGAGAATCCCTGGAACCCGGACATCAAGCCGCACGCCTACGCCGACTACGAAAAGGAGTTCGGCGCTCACATGGCCGAGGTGGGACTGCCCCTGGACGATCCGGCCAACGCCGGAGAGGCCGAAGCCCCGGCGGAAGAGGCCTAGGGCCCATAACCGAGACATCAACACAGGAGAGACAACGCTATGGCTGACATGCCCAAAGCCGAAGAGCTCTTCAAGAGCATAAACTACACCCCTCCCAAAGAGGGATGGATGGGCCTTTCCACGGACACGTCCACGGGCAGATGGTGCTATCCGGGCAAGCCCGAGTTGGTGAAGTACCTCATGGACAAGGGTCTGCCCCTGGGCAACCCCCGCGAGTGGCTGCCCTCGGACGCGGACTGGAAGCTGCCGCCCAACTGGAAGGAAATCATCCACCAGGGCTTCAGGGAGCGCCTTGACAAGTTCCGCTCCTTCAAGGTCTTCATGGACATCTGTGTGCGCTGCGGCGCCTGCGCCGACAAGTGCCACTTCTTCATCGGCTCCGGCGATCCCAGAAACATGCCCGTGCTCCGCGCGGAACTGATGCGCTCCATCTACCGCAAGGACTTCACCCTGGCCGGCAAGATCCTGACCTCCCTGACCGGTTCCCGCGTCATGGAGGAGGACGTGCTCAAGGAGTGGTTCATCTACTTCTACCAGTGCACGGAATGCCGCCGCTGCTCCCTGTTCTGTCCCTACGGCATCGACACCGCGGAAATCACCATGATGGCCCGCGAGCTCATGCACCTGGTGGGCCTGAACATCAACTGGATCATCGAGCCGGTGGCCAACTGCAACCGCACCGGCAACCACCTGGGCATCCAGCCCCACGCCTGGAAGGACATCACGGACTTCCTGTGTGGACGACATCGAGGAGATCACCGGGGTGCGGGTCAAGGCTCCGCTCAACGAGCACGGCCACGAGATTCTGTTCGTCACCCCGTCCGGCGACATTCTTCGCCGACCCGGGCATCTACACCTTCATGGGGCTACCTGATGCTGTTCCACTACCTGGACCTGGACTACACCTGGTCCACGTACGCCAGCGAGGGCGGCAACTTCGGCCTCTTCACCACCAACGAGGTCATGAAGAAGCTGAACGCCAAGCTGTACGCCGAGGCCAACCGCCTGGGCTGCAAGTGGATCCTGGGCGGCGAGTGCGGCCACATGTGGCGCGTCATCAACCAGTACATGGACACCATGAACGGCGACATCCAGGGCCCGCAGATGGGCATGCCGGTTCAGCCCCATCACGGGCACGGTGTTCAAGAACGCGGCCGCCACCAAGATGGTCCACATCACCGAGTTCACCGCCGACCTGATCAAGCACGGCAAGCTGAACCTGGATAAGAGCCGCAACGACGCCTACAAGGTCACGTTCCACGATTCCTGCAACCCGGCCCGCGGCATGGGCCTGCTCGATGAGCCGCGCTACGTTCTCAACAACGTGGTCAACAACTTCTTCGAGATGCCCAGGAACACCATCCGCGAGGAGACCTTCTGCTGCGCGGGCGGCTCGGGCCTGAACACCGACGAGATCATGGACATCCGGCTTCGCGGCGGCCTGCCCCGCGGCAACGCCCTGAAGTACGTCCAGGACAAGCACGGCGTGAACCTGATGAGTTGCGTCTGCGCCATCGACCGCGCCACGCTCATCCCCCTGGCCGACTATTGGGCTCCCGGCGTGGAGATCTCAGGCGTCCACGAACTGGTGGCCAACGCCCTGATCCTGCCCGGCGAGAAGGAGCGGAAGATGAACCTCAGGCAGGAGCCCCTGCCGGGCTACGAGGACGACGAAGACCTCTAGCCAGGTACCTTTGAGGAGGACATCCTATGAAATTCCATTACGGTTGGAGAATACTCGCCGGCCTGATCATCTTCCTCGGGATCATCGCCACGCCCTTCCTGTTGGGAGCGAGCAAGGCGTATGAGACCCCCGAGGACAAGCTCCCCACCGAGGAGTTGATGAAAGAGCTCGGCTATGCGGATTACGCCTGCATCGAGTCCAAGGAGTTCATGCGCACCTCGCACATGCAGCTGCTGGACGACTGGCGTGACTGGGCCCTGCGTGACGGGCAGCGTTCCTACACCGCCCACGACGGCAAGCAGTACATGATCAGCCTGCAGAACACGTGCATGAAATGCCACGTGTCCAAGGCCGAGTTCTGCGACAAGTGTCACGAGGCGGCGGCCGTCGCTCCCTACTGCTGGGACTGCCACTACACGCCGGAGGAGTTGAAAAATGAAGCACAATAGAAGGAACTTCCTGAAGTTTGCCGGAATGTCGGCGGCTGCCCTCTGCTTCAGCCCTTCGGCCGCCCTGGCCTCCGCGGCCTCCGGTCCCTTCAAGGGCGAGAAACAGAAAGGCGCCGCCCACTGGGCGATGGTCATCGACACCCGCAAGCTGACGAGCGAGGAGGACATCAAGCCTCTGATCGACGCTTGCCACCACTGGCACAACGTGCCCAACATCCCGGCCAAGGCCGCTCCCAAGGAGCACGGCGAGGCCCACGCCTCCGAAGGCCACGGCGAAGCCAAGGCCCAGGTCAAACAGGAAATCAAGTGGCTGTGGACCGACTCCTACCACGCCGTCTTCCCTGAACAGGCCAACCCCCTGGCCAGCACCGAGGTGGCCGAGCGGCCCTTCATGCTGCTCTGCAACCACTGTCAGAATCCCCCGTGCGTCCGCGTCTGCCCGACCAAGGCCACTTTCCAGCGGCCCGACGGCATCGTGGCCATGGACTACCACCGCTGCATCGGCTGCCGCTACTGCATGGCCGGCTGCCCCTACGGCTCGCGGTCCTTCAACTTCCGCGATCCCAAGCCCTTCATCGACCAGGCGAACCGGAATCCCGAGTTCCCGGCCCGCATGCGCGGCGTCGTCGAGAAGTGCAACTTCTGCGTCGATCGCCTGGCCCAGGGTCTCCAACCCGCCTGCGTCGAGGCCTCCAAGGGGGCCCTGACCTTCGGCGATCTGGAAAATCCCGACGATCCGGTGCGCGCCGTGCTGCGCGAGAACTACACCGTTCGTCGCAAACCCTCGCTCGGCACCGAGCCCAGCGTGTTCTACATCCTTTAAGGGAGGACCAGCCATGTTGGAAAGAGCGTTCAAAGGTTCTCCGAGGTACTGGGGCTGGATCCTCTTCCTCCTGGCCCTTATCGGCCTGGGAGCGGCAGTCTGGGTTTGGCAGCTGTCCACGGGTCTGATGATCACCGACATGAGTCGCGACGTATCCTGGGGCTTCTACATCGCACAGCTCACCTATCTGGTGGGTGTGGCCGCCTCCGGCGTCATGATCGTCTTGCCCTACTACTTCCATCACTATAAAAAATTCAAGCATCTGGTCATCTTCGGTGAGTTCCTGGCCATCGGCGCCTGCCTCATGTGCATGCTGTTCGTGGTCGTGGACCTGGGCCAGCCCCAGCGGATGCTGAACATCATCTTCTACCCGACTCCCAACTCCATCCTGTTCTGGGACATGATCGTCTTGAACGGCTATCTGTTCCTGAACCTGTTCATCGGATGGACCTGCCTGGGCCTGGACCGGCGGCACCTGCCGCACCCCAAGTGGCTCAAGCCCATCATCTACCTGTCCATCATCTGGGCCTTCTCCATCCACACGGTGACAGCGTTCCTGTACCAGGGGCTGCCCGGCCGCCACTTCTGGATGACAGCCATCCTGGCCGCCCGCTTCCTGGCCAGCGCGTTCTGCTCCGGACCGGCCCTGCTGCTCCTGCTGCTGCTGGTGGTGAAGAAGGTGACCAAGTTCGAGCCCGGCAAGGAGGCCATCATGACGGTGGCCAAGATCATCACGTACGCCATGTGCGTGAACCTGTTCTTCCTGGGGCTCGAGTTCTTCACCGCGTACTACTCGGGCATCCCCGGCCACCAGCACACCCTCGACTACCTGTTCGTGGGCTCGCACGGCGTGAACATCCTGGTACCCTGGATGTGGGCCTTCGTGATCGGGGCCGTGGTGTCGCTGATCCTGCTCATCCCGCCCAAGCTCAGGGACAACCACAAGGTCCTGCCCTGGGCCCTGGCCATCCTGGTGGCCGCCACCTGGATCGACAAGGGACTGGGCCTGCTGATCGGCGGATTCACCCCGAACATGTTCGAAAAGATCACCATCTACTGGCCCACGTGGCAGGAGATGGCCGTGTCCATGATGGTCTTCTCCATCGGCGCCCTGGTCATCACGGTGCTGTACAAGATCGCCACGGACGTGAAGATGGAGCTGGAAGTCAGCCAGCAGGGTCCGGACGTTCCCGGCCCGGCCGCCTAGGCTTCCCCGCAACCGCAACCGAGGCCCGCTCCCCCAGGGGGGCGGGCCTTTTTTTACAGGACCATGCCAGCAGATTTTCCCCGCCCCATCCCGCCCCTGTTCGGACTGACCGAGGCCCGTGCCCGGCCGGACATTGATCTGCCCGGCAGCCCGCAGCGTGCGGCGGCGCGCTGGGCCGTGGAGGACGATACGGGCCAAGTGTACGTGCTGGAGCGGCTCAGGCCGGGCCAGGCCAAGCACAGGCGCGTGCTGGCCCGCATCCTGGACCATCTGGCCGAGCAGGACCTGGAAACCGTCCCCTATCTGCGCACACCGGACGCCGATCTGGACAACGGGCCGGTGCTGCACACGGACCAGGGGGATTTCCAGCTGTCCCCGTATCTGGACCACGAGCCCCTGGACCGGCCCGATTTCTTGGGCCATGAGGAGCGCGGCCGTTGCCTGGGACGCTGGCTGGCCAAGCTGGACCAGGCCGGGCAAAGTGTGCCCGACGACCTTGCAGCCGCCCTGCCCCGGCTGGACCTGCCGGGCTACGCAACCGACCTGCGGCAGGCCATTGCCGCGCGCCGACCAGACGTCCTGCCCCGGCTGGACCCGGTCCTGGCCGCGCTGGCCCCGTTGTTCGAGGCCTGGCCCGATTTGCCCGCGCCCCTGCGCCACGGCGACTTCCACCCCCTGAACGTGCTCTGGCGCGGCCAAGGAGTGCTGGCGGTGATCGACTGGGAATTCTGCGGACCCAAGCCCGAACTGTTTGATGCGGCCAACATGCTGGGCTGCTGCGGGTTCGAACACCCCCGGGCATTCGGCGCGGGCCTGGTCCCGGCCCTGGTGCGGGAAATCCGTGGCCAGGGCCTGCTCACCCCGGCCAACGCCTCCTTCCTGCCCCATCTGGTCCTGGGGCTCAGGCTGGCCTGGCTGTCCGAGTGGCTGCGCACCAAGGACCAGAACATGCTGGCCCAGGAGCTGGACTATCTGGACCTGCTGGCCGGTTCGCTTTCGGACATGGCCCGGGCCTGGCCGGGCTGAGCCGGTTTCAGGCTGCTCAGCAGGATGGCGGCCAGGACCAGGACCAAGCCGACCAGATGCTCCCACCCAAGGGACTCGGCCAGGACCAGGGCCGAGAACAACAACGCGCTGACCGGCATGACCCCGGTGAACACCCCGGCCGTCTGGCCGGACACGCGCACGATGCCCCGGAACCAGAACAGATAGGCCAGCACGGACACGCACAGCCCGTAGTAGACCAGCACGCCCCAGACCGGGCCGGACACGGTTGAAAAGTCGAAATCCACGGCCTGGATGAGCGCGCCGGGCAAAAACAAAACCAGACCGGCGAAACTGACGGCAGTGGCCGCGCCCATGGCGCTGACCGGCTCGCGGATACCCTTGCGCAGCAGCAGAAAGGCCGACTCCCCGACCACGGCCCCGACCACCAAAAAATTGCCCAGCAACGGATTCCCGTTTTCGGACAGGGTCTTGTCGACGGCGTCCGGACCGAGTTCGGCCAGGTTGAGCACGCCCACCCCGGCCACCGCGGCCAAGATGCCCAGCAGGGTGCGCGTGGTGGGCCGTTCCTTGAGAAAGGCCCAGGCCATGACGCCCATGCAGGCCGGTGTGGTGGCCGTGATCAGCCCGGCGTGGGCGGCCGAGGTGTGGCGCAGGCCCAGCAGCAGCAGGGCGTTGAACACCAGCACCCCGCAGAATGCCTGGGCGAGGAAGACCAGCCAGGAGCGGCGCGTGAGCCTGGGCAGGAGCGCGCCCTCGCGCCACGTGAGCACCCCCATGGCCGCGACCGCGGCGATGAGGAACCGGATGCCCATGGCCAGGAACACGGGCAGCTCCGCGATGACCAGCTTTCCGGCCGCTGCCGAACTGCCCACGATGACCATGGCCGCGGCCAGGTCCAGATGGGCGCCTGTGAGTCGTGTTGAAGATGCGTCGGACATGGCCGCCTCCTGAAGCAGCCATGCCCTGGACCAGGCTCAGGCGTCTTGAACGCTCTTGCGGCAGGCGTCTCGATAGGAACCCGGGGTGACGCCGTACTGGCGCTTGAAGCGGCGGGTGAGGTGGCTCTGGTCCGCGAACCCGGCCTCTCCGGCCGCGTCGGCCAGGGCGGTTCCGGCCCGGATCAGGTCCCGGGCGCGATTGACGCGGACCTGGATCAGATAGGCGTGGGGCGGCACGCCCACGGCCGCGGTGAAGGTCCGGGCCAGGTGGAACGGGGATAGTCCCGTGGCTCGGGACAGCTCGTGCAAACTGACATCCTGGTCCGCATGGGCGTGCAAATATTCCCGGGCCCGGCCCACGGCCACGGGCTCGCGACCGTATTTCGGCCCGACGGGCGCGTCCTCGGCATGGCGGGACACCCACAGGGACAGGGCGCGGTAGAGCCGGGTCTGGCGCTCCAGGGTCCCGGAGGCCGGGTTCTCCATGGCCTGGTGCAGGTCCAGGACCAGCCGGGCCAGCAGGGGGTCCTGGAGCACGCCGGAGCGGAAAAAGGGCAGCTCTCTGGACTTCCAGCCGATCTCGCGCCCGGCCCGCAGCACCCAGTCCGGGTCCACGTAGCACATGCGGTAGGTCCAGCCGGTCTCGTCCGCGGCGTGGCCGTCGTGCACCTCGCCGGGCACCACCAGGTTCACGGCCCCGGCCGGGGCCACGTGGCCCGCGCCCAAATAGGAGAAGCGCAACGCGCCCTGCTGGATGACGCCCAGGGCGTAGCAGTCGTGGAAGTGGCGGGAGAAATTCTGGGTCACGAACCGGGCCCGCATGAGCTCCACCCCGTCCACGCCCCGCACCCGCCACATGCGGGCCTGCTCGCCCCGGGCCCTGTCCAGCTCCATGTCCAGCTCCATGTCCAGCTCCATGTCCAGCTCCATGTCCAGCTCCATGTCCAGCTCCATGTCCATGGGCCAAGGGCTACCACCAAGGGGCCCGCCAGGCAATCCCGGCACGATTCCTGCTCGGATTTCCCATGCGAGCCAAGGAGGACGCCATGAGCACCACCGTCGAGCTTTGCAGGGTGTACGAGGCCCGGGTGGGAAACCAGCCCGGCTACCGGACGCGGATCATGGTCTGCGGACAGGATGAGAAGCGATTCCGGGAGGATGCGGCCAGGGGACGGACCCTGTACCAACTGGGGCGCATGGTCCTGGAGACCCCGGACAGGGACCTGGCCCGCAGCAAGGCGCGCATCCACTACGCCTGAACCCTTTCCATGAATCGTGAAGTGTGGGATACCAGACCCATGCTTCCCAAGGACGTTTCCAAGCTCCTGCCCCGGCGCCCGCTGGGGCGCGCCAAGCTCGAACAACTGGGCCAGCCCCCGGGCACCCTGGTCTACATCGGGCCGGACAAATCCTTCACCCCCACCATCAGCCACCTGGCCTATTCCGCGGACGGCTTCTCCGAGACCACGCCTGCTCCCGGTGAGCGCCCGGACATCTCCCAGGACGACGGAAAGACCCACCTGATCCTGTGCAAGGGCGTGCATGAGGCCGGGATCGTGGACAAGATCACGCAATGGTTCGACCTCCACCCCCTGACCGTGGAGGACATCCTCAACACCACCACCCGGGCCAAGGCCGAGACTCTGGACGACGGCCGCAACTTCTTCGTGCTCAAGCAGGTGGATTTCCTGGAGGGCCGCACCCTGGTCACCGAGCAGGTCAGCCTGGTCTGGTCGCACAACGCGGTGCTCGTATTCCAGGAGGGGGAGACCGATATTTTCGGCCCGGTGCTGGGCCGCATCCGCTCCGGACGCACCCGCATCCGGGAGGGCGGCGCGGGCTACCTGGTGGTGGCCTTGCTGGACTGCCTGGTGGACCGCACCTTCCTGGCCATCAACACCCTGGCCGACCAGATCGAGGATTTGGAGAACCGGCTCCTGGCCAAGCCCACGGAAGCGAACCTCATGGAGGTCTACCGGCTCAAGCGCGAGGCCCTGTTCCTGCTCTCGGCCCTGACCCCGGCCGAGGAGGTCCTGGGCCATCTGGCCCGGGAATCCCAGGATGGCGGCCTGAAATCCAAGATGTTCCTGCGCGACGTGACCGACCACGCCAAGCAGGTCATCGAGGCCGCGCGCACCCTGCACGCGGTGCTCGGCTCCATGCTCGACGCCCACGTGTCCCTGGCCGGGCTGCGCATGAACCGATCCATGAGTGTGCTGACCGTGGTGGCCACCATCTTCATCCCCCTGACCTTCCTGGCCGGGATCTACGGCATGAACTTCAAGAACATGCCGGAACTCGACTGGCCCTGGGCCTACCCGACCCTGCTGGGATTCATGGCCGCCCTGGGTCTGGGGCTGTGGATCTATTTTTCCCGCAAAAAGTGGTTCTAGTCTGTAGCCTCGGGATCGAGCTCGGCGTCCACCTCGGGCCCGTTTTCGGCCACAGGCTCGGCCTCGGGCTCCCCGTCCGCTTCCTTGTCCGCTTCCTTGTCCTCTTCCGGAGCGGGCGGAGGCGGGGCCTGGTCCATGCAGCGGGCGAATACCAGGAACCCGGTGTGGGCCACCATGCGGTCCTCAGGCCGCATGCGGTCGGGCACGGGCTTCCAGCGCCGAAGCAGAATCTCCACCACCTCGGGATCGCCGAACGGGCCCTGGGCCAGACCGGCCAGCAGGTCCGAAACCTGATTGATGGTGGGCAGCAGGAAGCCGCACACCGCGCCGGGGATGACCGCGGCCGGGATGTGGTGCAGGTAGTCCCAGGGGGTGCGCACGTCCAGGAACAGGGCCTCGGCCCCGGTGTGGTCGAAGCCCTCGATGATGTCCTTGTTGACGAACTCCACCCGCTGGTCCAGGCCGATACGCTTGAGGTTCTTCTCGGCCAGGCGCGAGAACTCCTCGCGCCGCTCGTAGGAGGCCACCTTGCCGTCCGGGCCCACGAACCAGGACAGGGCCAGGGTCAGGCCGCCCGAGCCCGTGCCGGACTCGATGACGAAGCCGCCGGGCCGCACCCCGAGGCGGAGCAGCAGATAGCCGATCTCCTTGGGGTACATGATCTGGGTCTGGCGCTTGACCCCCTTGATCAGGTCGTGGACCGTGGGCTTGAGCACCCGGTAGGGCCTGCCCAGGTGGGTGCGCACCCAGCCGCCGAATCCGGCCGCCATGACCTCGGAAAAGAGCATCTTGCCGTCGTGGGTGTGAATCTCGCCTTCCGGGGCCACGGCGTGCAGATAGCGCTTGCCGCGCGGGCTGACAAGCAGGATGAGTTCGCCTTCCGGAATGGGTTGGGCCGGGATGGGTGGATTGGACATGCGACGGAGGTACGGCCCCCAAAGCCGGAAGTCAAGCGCGGCCGATCCCCCGGGCTTTACGCCGCCTGCGAGAAAGGATAGGACAGGGCCGACGCGCAGGCCCGCCCGACGCGGAACCCCCTGTTCCGGGCCGAGCCCTCCCCCAACCCCCACCCCCGCCATGAAACACCTGTTCGGACCCGTTCTCTCCTCCCGCCTGGGCCGTTCCCTGGGCCTCGACCTGCTGGGCGGCCGCATCTGCAGCTTCGACTGCGTGTACTGCGAGTGCGGGCCCACGGACCTGCTGACCCGCAAGCGCAAGCCCTACGTGCCCGCGGCCGACCTCATGGCCGAGCTGGACCAGTGGCTGGCCCGAGGCCACACCGCACCGGACCACGTCACCCTGGGCGGACGGGGCGAGCCCGGCCTGAACACGGACATGGGGGAGATCATCCGGGGCGTGCGGTGAACGCATGCCGGGCGTGCCCGTGGCCATCCTGACCAACGCCACCTGCCTGGACGACCCCGAGGCCGCCCAAGACATGGCCCTGGCCGACGTGGTCCTGCCCTCCCTGGACGCCCTGGACCCGGACGCCCTGCGGGCAGTGAACCGGCCCCATCCGGACGTGGACCCGGACCGGCTGGCCCGCTCCATCCTGGAGTTCGGGCGCACCTTCCCGGGCAAGCTGTACTTGGAGGTGCTCCTGGTGTCCGGCATGAACGACGGACCCCAGCACCTGGAGCGCATGCATGCCTACTGCGCCGAGCTGGACCCGGACCGGGTGGACGTGGTCACCCTGACACGGCCCGGCGCGGTCCCCGACGCCAAAGCCGCGGACCCCGCGACCCTGGCCGCTTGGCGCCAGGCCCTGGGCAAGGCAGACAAGGCGGTCCGGCCGTCGGACAGCGGAGCCTTCCGCACGGTCCCGGCCCTGGAGCTGGAACAGGCCGTATTGGCCTCCCTTGCGCGCAGGCCCCAAACCGTCGTAGACTTGGCGGCCGCCCTGGAAGCGAGTGAACAGGACCTGACCCGGCTGGTGGACGAACTGGCCCGAAAGGGCAGGCTAAAGACCATCGAGGCCCAGGGCCGGACTTTCTACTTCGCCCCGGAACGCGAATCCTAGGCGACAGCAAATGCGATCAAGGCGAACGCCGAAAATATTTTTTCCAAAAAATTTCAGTCAACGAGGCATTTCATGAGCAAAAACCAACGACGCAAGATGTTCATCAGCGTCCTGCCCGGCGAACAGGTGGAGGTGGCCCTGGCCGAGGAGGGCTCCATACAGGAATACTATGTGGAGATGACCCACCAGGCCAAGACCAAGGGCAACATCTACAAGGGCTACATCCACAACATCGACCACGGCCTGCAGGCCGCGTTCATCAACTACGGGGCCGAGCGCAACGGGTTCCTGCAGATCGACGAGGTCCACCCCGAGTACTACCAGGGCGCCTGGAAGCTCAAGAAGGGAGCCCGCTACCCTCTGCTCCAGAACGTGCTCAAGCCGGGCCAGGAGATCCTGGTCCAGGTGGTCAAGGAGCCCACGGGCAAGAAAGGGGCCTTCCTGTCCACCTTCCTGTCCTTGCCGGGCCGCTACTTCGTGTACTCCATCGGCAAGGACCAGTCCGGGGTGTCGCGCAAGATCGAGGACGACAAGGAGCGCGCCCGCCTCAAGACCATCATCGAGGAGCTGGCCACGGACGAGGGCGTGGGGCTCATCGTGCGCACCGCGGGCATCGGCCGCAACAAGACCGACCTGGTCAAGGACTACAAGTATCTGAACCGCATGTGGGCGGACATCAAGAAGCAGGTGGCCACGGCCAAGGCCCCGGCCATGGTCTACAAGGAGCTGGAGCTGGCCACCCGGGCCGTGCGCGACTACCTGACCACGGACGTGTCCGAGATCTGGGTGGACGACGACTCCACGGCCGACAACATCAAGACCTTCATGCGCAAGGCCTTTCCCCGCACCCAGGCCCCGGTGCGGGTCCACGACGACCCGACCAAGACCCTGTGGGAACGCTTCAACCTGGACCGGCAGATCGAGGAGATATACTCCCGCGACGTGTCCATGCCCTCGGGCGGCGGCCTGGTCTTCGACATGGCCGAGGCCCTGACAGCGGTGGACGTGAACTCCGGCCGCATCGGCGGGGAAAAGAGCTTCCACCAGATGGTGCTCAAGACCAACCTGGAGGCCGCGGAAGAGGTGGCCCGGCAATTGAAGCTTCGCGACATCGGCGGCCAGATCGTCATTGACTTCATAGAGATGAAGTCGTCGAAAGATTATCGGGAAGTGGAGAAGACCATGCGCCAGGCCCTGAAGTCCGACCGGGCCAGGACCTCGGTGCTGCGCATCTCCGAGTTCGGGCTGATGCAGATCGTGCGCCAGCGCATGGGCTCCTCGGCCCTGGCCGTGACCACCGAACCGTGCCCCTGCTGCAAGGGCACGGGCTACCGCCGCAACATGGAGTGGCAGGCCCTGCAGGCCCTCAAGGCCATCTTCCGGGGGCTGAGGAGCAAGAACGCGCCCTCGCCCTTTGTATTTCCCTGCCAGCAGGACCTGGCCCTGCACCTCCTGAACCACAAGAACGAGAAGCTGCGGGAGATGGAAACGCGGTTCGACACCAAGATCGCCATCACCATAGCGAACGGGCCCGGAGGGCGCTGATGTCCCGGCGGGTGCTCCTGCACGTCTGCTGCGGGCCGTGCTCCATCACCCCGGCCCAGGCCCTCATGGACGAGGGGTTCGAGGTCACCGGCCTGTTCCTCAACCCCAACATCCACCCCCTGACCGAATACCTGCGCCGACGGGACGGAGCCCTGGAAGTGGCCGACAGGCTGGGCTTCCAGCTCATCGTCCGGGACGCGGAGTCCGAGCCCAAGGAGTGGCTGCGGCGGGTGGCCTTTCGCGAGGACAACCGCTGCTTCCACTGCTACTCCCTGCGCCTGGAGCGGGCCTTCAACGTGGGGGCCAAGGGCGGGTTCGACCTGGTGACCACCACCCTGCTCTACAGCAAGATGCAGAAGCACGAGGTCATCGCCGGGCTGGGCCGCGACATGGGCACGGGCGGAGGCAAGCGCCCGGAATTTCTATACCGCGACTTCCGCGAGGGCTGGAAGCGCGGCATCGAGTTGAGCAAGGACTGGGGCATCTACCGGCAGCAGTACTGCGGCTGCCTGTACAGCGAACATGAACGCTTTCAAAAGGAGTTGAAGCCGTGAGCGCATCGGACTCCATTCTGGCCATATCCGGCTCCCCCCGCCGGGGCGGGAATTCCGACATTCTCATGGAACGCATCCTGGCCGGGGCCACGGCAAGTGGGCTCAAGGGCGAGGCCATCTACCTGCGCCGGCTGAACTACCGGCCCTGCATCGCCTGCGAAAAATGCCGCGAGGCCAAGAAATGCGTGGGCCTGGACGACGACATGCAGGCCCTGTACCCCAAGATCGAGGCCGCCAAGGGGCTGATCCTGGTCTCGCCCACCCACTTCTACACCGTGTCGGCCATGATGAAGGCCTTCATCGACCGGCTGTACTGTTACTTCGACTTCGACGAACCACGGCCCGGCCCGTGGAAGAGCCGGTTGGCCAAGATGCGCAAGTCCGCGGTCATCGGCGCGGTCTGCGAGCAGAACGACCCCCGGGACATGGGCTGCACCCTGGAGGTCATGCAGCAGTCCCTGGACGCCCTGGGCTTCCGCCTGGCCGGGCAGATGGCCGTGCTGGCCACGTTCGACAAGGGCAAGGTGGCGGGCAACCGTTCCGCCCTGGAGGACGCCGACAAGTTGGGCCGACGGCTGGCAAAGGCCCTCTCCCGTTCCGGGTAGGCCGGGGAGAGCCATGGTCCGCGTCATCCCGCCCCCACCCCGCCGCCCGGACCGGCCCAAGGTTGAGAAGCCGGACAAGCGGGACGAGGCCGGACCGCCGTCGCGGCCCATCCTGCTCTACGTCCATTTCCCGTTCTGCCGCTCCAAGTGCATCCACTGCGGGTTCCACTCCCAGGCCTACAACCAGGTCACCCTGGCTTGGTACCTCAAATTGCTGTTGGAAGAGATCCGCCTGTGGGGTGAGCGGCTCAAGCGACCCCGGGTCAGGACCCTGTACTTCGGCGGAGGCACGCCCAGCCTGCTGACACCGGGCCAGCTGCGCCAAATCCTGGACGCCCTGCGCACCCACTTCCGCCTGGAACCGGGCCTGGAAACCACCCTGGAGGTCAACCCGGACTCCGGCCTGGACATCAGCTGGTACCGGGCCCTGCTGACCATGGGCGTCAACCGGCTGTCCATCGGCCTGCAGAGCCTGAACGACGAACACCTGGCCTTCCTGGGGCGGCCGCACAACGCCCGACAGGGCGTGGAGGCTTTTGCCCTGGCCCGGCGGGCCGGGTTCGCCAACCTCAGCCTGGACCTCATCTGGGGTCTGCCCGGCCAGCGGGTCAAGGCCTGGCTCAAGCAGCTGGAACAGGTGGTGGACATGGGCCCGGAACACGTGTCCTGCTACGGCCTGACCATCGAGCCCGGCACGCCCCTGGAACAGATGGTGGCCCAGGGACAGGTGAACCTGCCCCACGAACAGGAGCAGGCCAAGATGTTCGTTTACGGGGCCGACCATTTGGAGTCCGTGGGCCTGCTCCAGTACGAGATTTCCAACTTCGCGCGCATGGGCTTCGCCAGCCAGCACAACCTGGGCTACTGGGACGGGGCCGACTACCTGGGCCTGGGGCCGTCGGCCGTGTCCACCCTGGGCAACCGCCGCTTCGCCAACCCGAAATTCATGGACGAGCACGACGCGGCCGTGCGGGCCGGGTACGTGGGCGAGGAGTACGAGCGCCTGGACCCGGCCACCCGGCTCAGGGAGATGGTCATGCTCCAGCTGCGGACCACCCGGGGCCTGGACCTGAAACGCCACGCCGAGCTGGCCGGATTCAGGATAACCGATAAGTTTCCGGACCTGCTCAAGGCCTTGCGGGCCAACGATCTCATCCGCATCAACCGCGGGCGGCTGTCCCTGACCAAGCCGGGCATGGCCGTGTCCAACGTGATCATCGAGCGGCTGGCCCTGGCCGACCAGGACGGGGTTGCCTCGGGGCCCCTCCCCGGGTAGTCTGCCTGCCCATGAGCACCATCCTGATCACCGGCGGGGCCGGGTACATCGGCTCCCACGTCAACAAGCACCTGGCGGAACTGGGCCGCGACACCGTGGTCTACGACAACCTTTCAGCCGGACACCGGGACTTCTGCCGCTGGGGCGAACTGGTGGAAGGCGACCTGGCCGACACCGAAAAGCTGGCCCAAACCATGCGCGAGCGCAAGGTGACCTCGGTCATGCATTTCGCGGCCCACACCGCGGTGGGCGAATCCGTGGCCGACCCGCTCAAGTACTACGACAACAACCTGGCCGGAACCCTGTCCCTCATGGCGGCCATGCGCGCCGCCGGAGTGGAGCGCATGGTCTTCTCGTCCTCGGCCAGCGTGTACGGCGTGCCGAAGACCGAGATCATCGAGGAGGACCACCCCCTGGACCCCATCTCGCCCTACGCGCGGTCCAAGGCCATCATCGAGGCCGTGCTGGGCGACCTGGACATCGCCCACGGGATCAAGAGCGTCAGCCTGCGCTACTTCAACGCGGCCGGGGCCGACCCGGACCAGGAGGTGGGCGAGCGCCACGACCCCGAGACCCACCTCATCCCCCTGGTGCTCATGGCCGCCCTGGGCAGACGCCCGGAGATCGCGGTGTTCGGCGACGACTATCCCACCCCGGACGGCACCTGCGTGCGCGACTACATCCACGTCACGGACCTGGCCCAGGCCCACGGGCTGGCGCTGAAGCACCTGGAATCCGGCGGCCGAACCCGGTCCTACAACCTGGGCAACGCCAACGGAACCTCGGTGCTCGACATCATCGAAACGGCCCGCAGGGTCACCGGCCGGGACATCCCGGTGCGCAAGGCCGGGCGGCGGCCCGGGGACTCCCCGGTGCTGGTGGGCGGATCCGCGCGCATCAAGGAGGAACTGGGCTGGAAGCCCGAGTTCGAGGACCTGGAGCGCATCGTGGAAACGGCCTGGGCCTGGCACTGTAAGGATTTGGGGGTCTGACATGTCCATTCTGTTCCAACAGACCGATCTGGCGGGAATGGCCCTGGCCAACCGCTTCGTGCGCTCGGCCACCTGGGAAGGGCTGGCCGATGAAGATGGCTCGGCCACCCCGGAGCTGGCCCGCTTCCTGGCCGACCTGGCCGACGGTGGCGTGGGCCTGATCATCACCGGCCACGCGTACGTGGAGCGGGCGGGCCAGGCCGCTCCCAAGCAGATCGGCGCGGACCGCGACGATCTGATCCCCGGCCTGCGCGACCTGACCGACGCGGTGCACAAAAAGGGCGGGATGGTCTGCCTGCAACTGGCCCACGGCGGGGCCTTCACCCGGGGCGGCGTGGCCCAGGAACAGCCCAAGGGCCCGTCCATCATCATGGACGCCGAGGGCAAGCCCCTGTGCCGGGCCATGACCCAAGAAGAGATCGCCGCCACGGCCCAGGCATTCGGCCAGGCGGCCGCCCGGGCCAAACGGGCCGGGTTCGACGCGGTGCAGGTCCATGCGGCCCACGGCTATTTGCTGAGCCAATTCCTGAGCCCGGTGTTCAACAAGCGCGAGGACGACTACGGCGGCGACATCATGGGCCGGACCCGCTTCCTGAACGAGACCGTGGCCGCAGTGCGCGATGCGGTGGGGCCGGACTATCCCGTGCTGGTGAAGATGAATTCCCAGGACTATGCCGAGCACGGACTGACCGTGGACGAGGCCCTGCTGGTGGCCCGGCGGCTGGAGAACCAGGGCGTCAGCGCGGTGGAGTTCTCGGGCGGACTCCTGACCGCCAAGAAGGACTCCCCGGTTCGCGTGGGGAATTTCACCGACCCGGACCGCCAGGCCTGGTACAGGGAGGCGGCCGCCCGGTTCAAGCGGGAGCGGGCCATTCCGCTCATCCTGGTGGGCGGGGTGCGCAGCCTGGACGTGGCCGAGGAACTGGTGGCCGGGAACGTGTGCGACTACGTGGCCCTGTCCCGGCCCCTGATCCGCGAGCCCGGGCTCATCAACCGCTGGAAGAGCGGCGACCGAACCCCGTCGACCTGCCTGTCCGACAACCTGTGCTTCCGCACGGCCGCCTCGGGCAACGGCATCGCCTGCGCGCACGACCAAGAGGACGCGGGCAAGGGCTCCTGATCTAGCCGGAATATTTAAGAGATTCGGCAGCACCCCGGGCAAGATCGTCCACCAGCTCGTTCTCCGGGTGCCCGGCATGGCCCTTGACCCAGTTCCAGTTCACCTGGTGCCGGGCCATGAGCGCGTCCAGTTCCTGCCACAATTCCTGATTCTTGACCGGCTTCTTGGCCGCGGTCTTCCAGCCGTTCTTTTTCCACTTGGCCAGCCAGCCGTCGGTGAACGCCTTTTTCACGTATTGGGAGTCCGTGAACAGCTCCACCGCGCAGGCCCGGGTCAGGGTCTCCAGGGCCCGGATCACGGCGGTCAATTCCATGCGGTTGTTGGTGGTGTTGGGCTCGGCTCCGGAGAGTTCCTTGCGGTGCTCGCCGTCGGCGTTTTCATAGACCAGGAGCGCGCCCCAGCCGCCCGGGCCGGGGTTGCCCAGGCAGGAGCCGTCCGTGTAGATCGTGACCCGCGTGGCGCTCACCAGGTCCGCTCCTTGCCGTCCAGTTCAGTCCAGATGCGGTCCAGGGCGGTTTGCAGCCCGCCGAACCATTCCCCACTCTCCAGGGCCGTGCCCAGAATGGCGGCCAATTCCGGCTCCACGTCCGGGCCCAGGGCCTTTTCCAGCATGGGCGGCAATCGCAGGACCACGCTGCCGTCCTCGGGCCACAGCCCGATGTACAGGGTGACCGGGTCCAGCCCCTCGGGCAGGTCCGGATCCGGGGCCAGCCGGACAAGAAGTTGCTGGCCGTAGGTGTCGGCCAGGTCCGCGCCGAAGCGGTCCAGGGCCAGGACCTGGTCCTGGTCCAGCAGGCCGGTGTCGTCCATCACGTGCTTCGAGGCCACGGGCGCGTCCCCGGCCAGGTGCTCCCAGAGCATGACCAGGCCGGTCTTGAGGCCCCGCTGCCAGTGGTCCCAATTGCCCTTGAAGTGTTCCCGAACCAGGTAATCGGCCAGGGCCTGGTCCTCGGGCCGGTCCAGGTCCGCGGGCAGATGGAGGGCCACCTCCTGGCGGGCCGGGGAGACGGCCAGGTACAGGTCCTCGTCGTCCAGGCCCTTGGGAATCACGGCCTCGCCCAGGCGCACGTGCACGTAGGCGGTGCGGCCCATTTCCTTGTCCAGGGCCTCGACGAACTCGCGGGCGAACTCCCTGCCGGACTCGTCCATCTGGCCGGTCTCGTCCCAGAAGGATTTTTCCAGGTTGAGCCGGGCCACCACGCGCTGGTTGTTGAGCCAGAAGGCCCAGATGACCAGGATGATGACGCCCACCATGGCCAGGGAGCGCACCACGCGCTCCATCGGGGTCGCGCCCCGGACAGCCAGGAATCGAAACAGCATTCAGTCTCCGTGTACGTTCGCGCCACGCTAGCAGAAAACCCTTGAACCGGAAACAGGTCCCAAAAAATCCTCTCCAAACAGGCCGTTCATAAACCGTGAGGGCAAGGCGCAAGAAAAGTTCAAGGCCGACGCGTATTCAACATACGCGAGGATTTGAATTTTTCGCAGCAACGAAGCCATCGCGGGAATAGGGGCGGTCTGTCAGCCGTCTCCGCCGCGTAAGGCCTGGATCGGGTCCATGAGCGCGGCCTGCCGGGCGGGCTTGAGCCCGAAGAGCAGGCCCACGCCCAGGGCCGAGGCCAGGGAGATGAAGAACACGTTCCAGGAGAAGCTGATGGTCAGGATGCCCAGCCGGGTGAGCAGCTGGCCAAGGCCCAGCCCCAGGGCCAGGCCCAGCAGCCCGCCGACCAGGGTCAGCAGGCAGGCCTCCATGAGGAACTGGATGAGCACGGCCGAGTTGCGCGCGCCCAGGGCCTTGCGGAGCCCGATCTCGTAGCTGCGCTCGGACACGGAGATGGAGAAGAGGTTGGCCAGCACGAACCCGCCCACCAGCACGGCGATGGTGGCCGTGATGCTCAGGAAGACCACCAGCCCGCCCTTGAACATGGCCATGAACTCCAGGATCTCGTCGGCCGTGAAGATGGTGAAGTCGTCGTCCTCGCCCTCGGACAGGCCGTGCAGATGGCGCAGGAAGGCGCGCAGGTTCTCCACGTGGGCGGCCATGTGCTCGGGCTCCAGGAACTTGACCCGGATGGCCCGGAAATACTTGCGGTCCAGGTTGAAGCGCTGGGTCAGGGTGGTCAGGGGCACGATGATGCGGTTGTCGATGTCCCCGCCGCCCCCGCCGCCGGTGAAGCCCCGGTAGCTGAGCTGGCCCACCACCCGGAAGGGGATGGAATTCAAGTAGATGACCTTGTCCTGGGAGGGCTCCTTGCCGAACAGCTCCTGGGCGGGTTTGTAGCCCATGATGCAGATGCGCGCGCCGCGCTCCACGTCCTGGACCGTGATGTCCCTGCCCTCGGCCAGGGGCCAGTTCCAGGAGGAGGCGTAGTCCTCCGAAGCCCCGACCACCAGGGTGCCGGTGGCGCTGCGGCCCTGGTAGCGCACGTCCACCGAGCCCTTGGCCCGCATGGGCACCACCAGGTAGGCCCCGGGCAGGGACTGGCGCAAGCGGTGCACGTCCTCCCAGGACAGGGTCAGGGTACGCATGCCCACGGCCCGCTTCTCGATGTTGCCGCCGATGACGAATGCCGCGTCCGGGCCGAACATGTCCACCATCTGGTGGGCCATCTTGTTGGCCCCCTCCACCGAGGTGACGATAAGGGTCAGGGAGGCGATGCCGAAGCCCACGCCCACGGCCACGAAGATGCTGCGCAGCTTGTAGGCCCAGACCGCCCGCCCGGCCATGGCCAGCAAACGGCCCAGCATGAGGATTCGGTTCGTCAGGGAGATGGAGCGCATATCGGTCTCATAGGCCAAGGATTCCTCTCAAACTTGACGACCGCCCGGCCCGGATATACCAAGGATACGCAACCAGGGAGCGACCGCATGGACGACAAGACCGGCTCCGGGCAGCCACCGGCCCTGCTCATCAACGAAATCCAGCTGGTGCTGGCGGAAAAGCGCACCTCCATGTCCACCCTGCGCACGGGCATCGCGGTCATGGCCCTGCCCCTTTCCATCCTGGGCCTGCTCATCGCCACCTCGAAATACTACTCCGTGGCGAGCGTGCTCCAGCTGCTCATCCCGCTGGCCGTCATCACCCTGGGCATGCTGGTCCTGGGCATCTACCTCATCACCCGGGCCGTGCACCACATCCACGGCCAGGACCGGCTCATCAAACAGCTCAAGAGGAAGAACACCGCCCTGGCCCAATTCATGGACTAGTCCTGGTCCACGATCCTTCCGTCGGCCAGGTGGATGACCTTGTGCGCCCGGACCGCGATCTGCTCGTCGTGGGTGACCAGGATGACGCTGGTGCCCGCTTCGTTGACCTCGGTGAACAATTCCATGATCTCCCCGCTGGTCTTGGTGTCCAACTGGCCCGTGGGCTCGTCGGCCAGGATCACGTCCGGCTTGTTGAGCAGGGCCCGGGCCATGGCCACGCGCTGCTGCTGCCCGCCCGAAAGCCGGGCCGGGGGAAAGGACACCCGGTCGCCCAGGCCCACCCGCTCCAGAAGCTCCACGGCCCGGGTCCGCAACGCGGACTGGGGCTGGTCCGAGTACATGCCCGGCAGCATGACGTTCTCCAGGGCCGTGGCGTAGGGGATCAGGTGGAAGCTCTGGAACACGAAGCCCAGGCTTTGGTTGCGCAGGTCCGAGCGGGCGTCGTCGTCCAGGGACTCCACGTCCCGACCGTTGAACTGGTATTCCCCGGACGTGGCCCGGTCCAGCAGGCCGATGACGTTGAGCAGGGTGGACTTGCCCGAGCCCGAGGTGCCCTGCAGGGCCACGAACTCGCCCCGGGCCACCTCCAGGCTGACGCCCTTGAGCACTTCCACGCCCATGGGCCGGCCGTCCTCGCCCGGTCCCAGGTGGTAGGTCTTGTGGACCGCGGTCAACTGGATCAGGGGATTCCCCGAAGTCACGCTATTTGCCTCCCGGCCGCAACATCCCGCCGGGGATGACCAACTGGGTGGCCACCTCGTCCCCCTCGTCCAGGCCGGACAGAATCTGGGTCCGGTCCAGGCCGGACAGGCCCAGCTCCACGTCGGCCTCCACGGCCTTGCCGTCGGGCCCGCGCGTGAACACCACCTGCCGGTCCTCCACCCACTTGAGGGCCGCGTTGGGGATGGACAGCACGTCCTGGAGCTCCTGGACCACGATTCTACACTGGGTGGTCATCTCCGGCCTGAGCAGGGCGGCGTGCTCCGGATCGATGCGCACCAGGGCGCGGTAGTACACGATGTTGTCCCGAATCTCGGGCTCGGGGTAGATCTCGTCCACCTTTCCTTCGAACACCTTGCCCGGGTAGGCGTCCACCCAGTACTCCACGGGCTGGCCGATCTCGCTCTGGCCCACGTCGGTCTCGTCCACGTAGATCCACAGCTCCAGCTTTTCCGGGGCCAGCACGGTGATCAGGTTGGAGACCTGGAGGCCCGAGACCACGGTCTCGCCCTCGTTGGCCGCCACCTGGGAGACCACGCCGTTGATGGGGGAGTAAATCTTGTAGTAGGAGAGCTGGACCTCCAGGGTGTCCAGGGAGGCCCTGGCCGCCTGGGCCTCGGCCCGGGTGACCCGATCGTCCTCCACGGCCTGGTCCAGGTTGGACTGGGTCTCCAACTCCTTGGCCACCAGCTCCTGCTTGCGCTTGAGCTCCTTGCCCGCGCGCTCGGCCTTGGCCTGGGCCAGCCGATAGCGGGCCTGGGCCTCCACGATGCGGGCCTCCAATTCGCGGGCGTCGATCTCGGCCACCAGCTGCCCGGCGGCCACCCGCTCGCCCACCTTGACCGGCACGTTGACCAGCACGCCCGTGGCCCGGGCGCCGATCTTGACCTGGGCGCCCACCTGGGCCTTGATGATGCCCGTGGCCTCCAGGACCTGCCGCACCGGGCCGCGCTCCACCTTCTGGGTGGCCACGATGGTGATCTCTTCCGGCCCGGACCCGGACAGGGCCCACCAGGCCCCGGCCCCGACCAGAAGCAACACCACGAGAATAATAATCTTTTTTTTCACGTTGATTCCGTGTTGCCTGTGGTTTGGTCCGCGTCCCCCCCGGCGGAAACGGATTGTCTGGCCCGGTCGAGAACCGTCTCGAACGGTTCGCCCGGGGGCCTGCGCCGCTTCAGCAGGCTGCGCAGGGACGGCGGCCGGACCTTGTAACCGCAATACGGGGAGAGCTCGCCCCCGGCCGTGTAAAAGGTCTCGTTGGGGTGCTCCCGGCACAGGTCCATGCGGTTCTCATGATCCTTGCAGAGTCCCTCATCGGTAAGCCAGGTGCACCGGAAAATCAACAACCCCCTGGCGTCACGGCCCGTGATCTCCAGGCGTTCGTAGTCCGGCTCCTCCTCCAGAAAACTCTTGAACTCGCGCCTGCTGGTCAGCCAGCGGCCGTCCACGTACAGGACCAGCTCCTCGCAGCACCGCCCGCACATCCGGCAGCGTCCCTCGATGCGCGCCGGCCCCAGAAGCAGGACCAGGAGCTTGCGCAGGAAGCGCCGGAGCACGAACTGGTTCAGGAACACGCTAGCCTCCCAGGTCCTTCAGGGCCCGGGCCAGGGCGTCCTCCACCAGGGAACGGATCTCGGCCAGCCGCCCGGGCGTGGAGGCCTCGAAGCGCATGACCAGCACGGGTTGGGTGTTGGAAGGCCGGATCAGGCCCCAGCCGTCCGGCCAGGTCAGCCGGGCCCCGTCCACGTCCGAAACCGTGAAGCCCTCGATCCGGGCCCTGGACTTGAACTCGGCCGCCATCCGCGCCACCACCTGGAACTTGATCTCCTCGGGACAGTCGGCCCGGATCTCCGGGGTGGACTCGGCCGGGGGCCAGTCTTGCAGCAGGCCGGACATGGTGGTGCCGGGCTTGGTGGCCTGGGCCCGGGACAGGATTCCGGCCAGCCTGCAGGCCGCGAACACGGCGTCGTCCGTGCCGATCCAGGGCGGCCCGAAATACAGGTGCCCGCTGACCTCTCCGGCCAGCAGGGCGCCGCTCCGTTTGACCTCGGCCTTCATCAGGGAGTGCCCGGTGGCGGCCATGCGCGCCTCGCCGCCCCGGGCGGCCACGGCGTTGAACAGCCGGTGGGAGCACTTGACGTCGCCCAGGATGAGCGCGCCGGGGTTGTCGGCCAGGATGTCGCGGGCGATGATGGCGGTCAGTTCGTCGCCGACCATGAGGCGGCCGGTCTCGTCCACCACGCCGATGCGGTCGCCGTCGCCGTCCAGGCCGATGCCCAGGTCCGCCTTCTCGGCCAGCACCCGGGCCTTGAGGTCGGTGGTGTACTTCTCCACCACCGGGTCCGGGTGGTGGTTGGGAAAGTCGCCGTCCGGCTCGGTGTACAGCCGGATCACCCGGGCTCCGCAGCGGGTGAGCGCTTCGGACGCCACCTCTCCGGCCGCGCCGTTTCCCCCGTCCACCACCACGGTGACCGGCCGGTCCAGCCGGACCAGGGAGGCGATCTCGTCCAAATAGGCGGGCAGGATGTCGTGCTGGCTGGCCAGGCCCGGAGAGGATGCGTCCTCCGGAGGGTCGGCCAGGACGCGGGCCATGGTCTCGCAAACCTCGGCGATCTCGCCGGGCATGAGGGCGGTCTCTCCGCCCCAAAGCTTGAACCCGTTGTATTCAGGCGGGTTGTGGCTGGCCGTGACCATGATTCCGGCCGGAAGGCCGAGGCGCACGCAGGCGTAGTAAAAGGCCGGGGTCGGGACCATGCCCAGGGCCACGGCGTCCACCCCGGCCCGGTTCAGCCCGCGAACCACCCTGGCCGCGTACTCCGGGGAGGAGTGGCGCACGTCCCAGCCCACCGCGGCTCGCTCGTAGCCCCGGCCGGAAAACCATGTTCCGCAGGCCCGGCCCAGGGCCTCCACCCATTCGGGGTCGAAATCCTCGTCAACCAGCCCGCGCACGTCATAGGCGCGGAAAACCGTTGCATTCAGGGGCTTCATGGGTCCTCACGTGGAATAGGAAAGAAAGGAATTCGCAGCGGGCTCCTTGACCATCTCATATATCGCGCATATGTCACTACCCATGAACTGGGATTGGGACAAACTGCAACGGCAAAGGAAGGCCGGCGGCCCTCCGGGGGGCTCTCCGCCGGGGTTCGACGAGTTCGGCGAAAAGCTGAAGAAGCTCAAGAACCTCAAATTCCCCATGTGGAAGGTCGCCATCGCCGCCCTGGCGCTGATCTGGCTCCTGTCCGGCATCTACATCGTGGCGCCGGAGGAAATGGGCGTGGTCAAACGGTTCGGCAAGTTCCACCGGCTGACCGGCCCGGGACCGCATTACCATATTCCATTCCCCTTTGAAAGCGTGCTCACCCCGGACGTGGCCAAGGTCCGGCGCATCGAGGTCGGGTTCCGGTCCACCAGCGTGAGCGGGGATTTCGAACAGGGCCAGATCCGGCCCATCCAGGACGAATCCCTCATGCTGACCGGGGATGAGAACATCGTGGACGTCCAGTTCATCATCCAGTTCCAGATCGAGGACCCGGTGGCCTTCCTGTTCAACATAGACGATCCCGAAGCCACGGTGAAGAACGCGGCCGAAGCGGCCATGCGCGAGATCATCGGCAAGAGCGAGATCGACGCCGCCCTGACCACGGGCAAGCACGAAATCCAGATCCAGACCCAGGACCTGACCCAGGAAATCCTGGAACTCTACCAGTCCGGTATCCGCATCGTGTCCGTGCAGATGCAGAACGTGCATCCGCCCAACGAGGTCATCGACGCCTTCAAGGACGTGGCCAGCGCGCGCGAGGACCGCAGCAAGTTCATCAACCAGGCCAAGGCGTACAGCAACGACATCCTGCCCCGCGCCGAAGGCCAGGCCTCCATCATCGTCAACCAGGCCCAGGCCTACGCCGAAAGCAAGGTGCTCAAGGCCCAGGGCGACGCCACCCGCTTCCTGGCCGTGCTCAAGGAGTACAACAAGGCCAAGAACGTCACCGGCCTGCGCCTGTACCTGGAGACCATGGAGAACATCCTCGGGGATCCGGCCGTGCAGAAAATCATCCTGTCCAACGAAGCGCTCAAGCAGTCGCTCCCCTACCTGCCCCTGGAACAGCTGCCCAAGGCCTCGGGCCGGACCAACTAACCACGGAAAGAACCGGATTACGATATGAACCGCACACTGATCATCATCCTGGCGATCCTGGCCCTGGGAGGCTTCGTGCTCACCCAGTCGGCCTTCATGGTGGACCAGACCGAGCGGGCCATCGTGCTCCAGCTGGGCAAGCCCGTATACGACGAGGCCCTGAAACCCGGCCTGCACTTCAAGCTGCCCTTTGTCCAGAACGTGCTCTACTTCGACGCCCGCATCCTGGACTACGATGCCAAGCCCGAAGAGATCACCACCACGGACAAGAAGTACATGAACGTGGACTCCTACGCCAAGTGGCGGATCTCCAACTTCCTGGAATTCTACCGTTCCTTCAACACCATCCCCAAGGCCCTGGCCCGGATCGACGACACCATGCGCTCCCAGCTGCGCGTGGTCCTGGGGCGCTACTCCCTGCACGAGGTGGTCAGCGAGGAACGCATCAAGATCATGTCCCAGATCAGCGCCAACTGCCGCAACCTGCTGGCCCCCTTCGGCATCGAGGTGGTGGACGTGCGCATCAAGCGCACCGACCTGCCGCCCGAGAACGAACGGGCCATCTTCGGCCGCATGCAGGCCGAACGAGAGCGCGAGGCCAAGGAATACCGGGCCGAGGGCCAGCGCGAGTCCGACCGCATCAAGTCCCAGGCGGAAAAGGAACGGACCATCATCCTGGCCGAGGCCAGCAGGCAGGCCGAGATCATCCACGGCGAGGCCGACGCCAACGCCACGGCCATCTACGCCGAGGCCCTGGTCCAGGGCCCGGAGTTCTATGAACTGCTGCGTTCCCTGGAAGCCTACGAAAAGAGCCTCAAGACCAATACCAAGGTCATTCTCACCCCGGACAGCCCCTTCCTGAAATTCTTCAAATAGCCGCCACGGTCGTGGCGGCCCGCGCCTGCGGATTCTTGTTCGAGCACCTTTCGAGCTCTGGACAATCCCTCATTCGTTTCAGCCAGTTCTATACTTTTTCAGGGTGGACAATGGACATCCGTCATAGTATCGGATAAGACTTATAAAACGAATTTGGGAGTTTCCCCTAGAATACGTTGACAAACAAGGGAGAATGTCCCAAAATTCACTCGGCCCAAGTGTTATCCGTTATTCTCTTTTATTATTCAACGGCTCACGCTCCCGGGAAGACTACACCAAAAAAACTGGACACTGTCCCTGCCCGCATCCGTCTCGCGACCATTCCGGGCGGCTTGAAGGAGCCTTTGCATGCCAAAAACCAAGAAGAAATGCGACGAAACCCTTGAAAAATGGTTTGAATCCTCTCTTGATCGCATCAAGAAAGCCACCGGTGCCCGCACCCAGGTGCAGTTGGCCGAGGTCCTTGGGGTTCGTCAATCCAGCATTTCCGACGCCAAACGTCGTTGCTCCATCCCGGCGGAATGGTTTCTCAAACTCTACCGCAGCCACGGCCTGGATCCGGACTGGGTGGCCAACGGCGTGGAGCCGGTCTACGTGCATCCGGACAAGGCCAAGGTCCCGGCCGACGTGCTCCTGCACGAGACCCCGGCGCCCTACGGCAAGCCCCATTCCCGCGGGCGCGTGGTGACCGTGTCCTCCATGTCCGGCAAGGACAAGGCGGCCAAGAAATGGGAACCCCAAGCCGTTGACGACCTGTCCATCCCGGAATCCTTTTTCAAGGACTCCCTGGCTGTGATCCTGGTGGACAACAAGAGCATGGACCCCCTGATCACCCGGGGCGCCTTCGTGGGCATCGACACCAAACAGACGCAGCACCCGGACGGCGACCTGTGCGCCGTGTACTTCCCCCACCAGGGGCTCCTGGTGCGGCGCGTCTACTACCAGAACGACAACTTCGTGCTCAAGGCCGAGAACAACGAGCACGAGGACTTGGTGGTGCCCGCCAAGGAGATGAAGGAGCGCACCGTGGGCCGGGTCATCTGGGTGCTCCAGAATTTCGCCGCCCTGTAGGCCGAAACCGAAACGCGATTCGCGGGCGGGGAGGGGCTAGCCCTCTCCGCCCGTTTCATTTTCAGGCCCGAAATCCCCGCTTCAAACGAAAAAATCGCTCGCCTTGACGACCTTGCCCACCGGGCCTAGTGTCACTGACTTGTGACACCCCAAGCGGCATCCCGCGAGGAGGAACGCATGACCAAGCGCCTGACAGCACCCGACATCCTGGCCGCCAAGGGCCAACGCAAGCTGGCCGTGATAACGGCTTCGGACTATCCCAGCGGGCTCCTGGCCTCCCAGGCCGGAGCGGACATGGTCCTGGTGGGCGACTCCCTGGCCATGGTCGCCCTGGGTTATGAGGACACCCTGTCCGTGAGCCTGGACGAGATGCTGCACCACACCCGGGCCGTGTCCCGGGGCCTGGCCCAGGCCGAAGGACAGGCCCTGCTCATCGGCGACATGCCCTTCATGTCCTACCAGGTCTCGGTGGAGCAGGCCGTGGCCAATGCCGGACGCTTCCTGGCCGAGGCCGGAGCCCGGGCCGTGAAGCTCGAGGGCGGCCGCGCCTTCGCCCCCCAGGTGGAGGGCATGGTCCGCGCGGGCATCCCGGTCATGGCCCACATCGGCCTGACCCCGCAGTTCATCGCCAACCTGGGCGGGTTCAAGGCCCAGGGCAAGACCGCCGAGGCCGTGCGCATCCTGCTGGACGACGCCCAGGCCCTGGCCCGGGCCGGGTGCTTCACCCTGGTACTGGAGGCCATGCCCGCCGAGGCCGCGGCCTACATCACCGAGCGGGTGTCCGTGCCCACCATCGGCATCGGGGCCGGACCGCACTGCGACGGCCAGGTCCTGGTCCAGCACGACATCCTGGGCCTGTTCGACCGCTTCACCCCCAAGTTCGTCAAGCGCTACGCCGAGCTGGGCGCTGCCTCCCGAGAGGCCCTGGCCGCCTTTTGCGACGAGGTCCGCTCCGGAGCCTTCCCCGGGGAGGCGCACAGCACGCGCATGAACGAGGAGGAAGCCCGGGAGCTGGCCGCCGGAGCCGAAACCGGACCCGGCCAGGGCGGCCATGCCTGACCCGCTGCATTCCCGCGCCCCCGTGGGCAAGGCCCTGGCCGTGGCGGTCTGGGCCGTGTACGTGGCGGGCATGCTCTTCTTCGCCCTGGGCCCCTTCACGGTCCCGACCGGCGTGCACCACGGCGACAAGATGCTGCACATCCTGGCCTTCGCCGGGATGGCCCTGCTCTTCCCCTGGCCCGTGACCTGGCCCAGGCTCTGGATGGCCGCCCTGACCGTGGTCGCCCTGGCCGCGGGCATCGAGATCATCCAGGACTTCTCCCCGGCCTACGGCCGCCACCCCGACCTGGTGGACTTCCTGGCCGGCGTGGTCGGCGGCTCGGCCGGGCTGGCCGCGCGCCTGGCCCTGGCCGCGCACAAGGAGCGGGGCTGACCCATGGCCGATCCGGTCTCCGTGCTGGACGCGGCCGTGCTGTGGAAGGGGCTCGGCTGGCCCCTCATCCGCCTGACCCTCTTCATCAGCCTGGGCCTGTTCATCGGCAACCTCATCGAGAGCCTCAACTGGACCCACGCCGTGGCCCGGCTGGCCGCGCCCCTGGTGCGCATGGCCCGGCTCAAGGACATCTCCGGGGCCAGCTTCTCCCTGGCCTTCTTCTCCGGCGTGGCCGCCAACACCATGCTGGCCGAGGCCTACGAGCAGGGCAAGATGACCAAGCGCGAGGTTGTCTTCTCCAACATCTTCAACTCCCTGCCCACCTACTTCCTGCACCTGCCCACCATCTTCTTCATCGCCGCCCCGTTCATCGGCGCGGCCGCGGTGGTCTACGTGGGGCTGACCGCGCTGGCCGCGGTGCTGCGCACCGTGTTCATCGTGCTCCTGGGCCGGTTCATCCTGCCGCCCCTGCCCGAAGGCTGCGTGGTCTGCCTGCTGGACGACGACAAGCGCAAGGGCTTTGGCCAGGCCATCAAGAACACGGTCAAGCGGTTCAAAAAACGGCTGCCCAAGATCCTCTACTTCACGGTGCCCATCTACACCCTGTTCTATTTCCTCAGGGCGTACGGGGTGTTCGGCATGTTCGAGCACTGGGCGTCCGAAAACGTGGGCCTGCTGACCTGGCTGCCGCCCGAGGCCATGAGCATCGTGGTCTTTCACATGGCCGCCGAGTTCACGGCCGGTCTGGCCGCGGCCGGGGCCCTGATCGTGGACGGCTCCCTGACCACCCAGCAGGTGGTGCTGGCCCTGCTGGCGGGCAACGTGCTCTCCTCGCCCATGCGCGCCTTCCGCCACCAGTTCCCTTACTACGCGGGCATCTTCCGCCCCTCCCTGGCCGCCCGGCTCATCGTGTACAACCAGGTCCTGCGCGCCATCACCATCGCCCTGGTGGGCCTGGGCTTCGCCCTGGTCGCCTGAACGGCTCGGTCGATATGTGCAATCCGGCCGCACACACTTGTGCACAGATGTGCAATCGACTGCACAAAGCTCAAGGGCCAAATTTGGCCCAAAAAAGCTATCTACTTTGATTTGAAGGAAATCTGGTTGTTGGCACGGTCCCTGCTATTTTCATAACTGGAAACACCACCTCTGCATCATGGGTACGCAACAAACACAGGGGTGCCACCGTTTCCTGTCCATTACTCCCTCCTTTTTGGCAGGGGCCGGATTCTCCGGCCCCTGTCAAAGCATTTTGGGGCCTGAACAAAAAAAGCCCTCCTCCCGTTCGGGAGGAGGGCTTTGCGACTACCGAATCCAGGCTACTTCTTGGCCTTGGCCTTGGGCTTGACGTTCTTGGCCTCGCGCACTTCCACGATGCCGGGGCTGATGGAGCGCAAATGCCGCTGGCGCAGAAGCTCCGCGTCCAGATTGTTGGCCGTGACCGACACGGCGGTCTCGCCCTGTCCCAGGATGTGAACCAGTTCGTACATGAAACCCTCCTATGAAATTCTGCCTGTCTGCGAGGCTTCGGCTTCGGTGTCCTCGTCGGAGGGGATGGCGGCCGGTTCCTCGGCCTCGTCCTCGTCTTCCGCCTCGTCTTCGGCGGCGGCCAGGGACTTGGCCGTGGACTCGACCCGGACGTGCCGGACAGGGCCCTCGTCCTGGCGGCCGGACATCTCCACGGACCCCTCGATGACCGCGCCTTCCTCCACCACCAGGGCGCCCGTGGTCAGGCTGCCGGACAGGACCGAGCTTTTCTGCAGGATGGCCTTGTGCTTGACCACCACGTCGCCCTGCACGTGGCCGTTGGAGATCAGGGTGCCCACATGGACTTGGCCGTTGATGGAGGCGTCGCGTCCGAGCACCAGGGAGCCCTCGGCCACGATCTCGCCCTCGAACGCACCGTCCACGCGGACCGTTCCCGTGAACTCGAGCCGTCCCCAGTATTCGGTGCCGCTGCCCAGAAAGGCGTTGAGCGAGCTGCTCGAGCCTTCCGAACCGGCGTACTTTTTCTTGAACATTCCCATAGTTCCCCCACGGAATGCGCCCCCCGCATCCGCTTGTATCCCAACCAAGCCAGGACATACACGCATCGAACCAAAAATCCAAGCCCTATTCCCCGGCGGGTCGCGCCGCTCCCTATAGCACCAGGGCGGACAGCCCGGCCCCGGCCAGCACCACCCAGAGCACGTCCACGCCCAGACGCAGGGCGATGAACGCGCCCAGGCCCAGGGCCGCTTCCAGCAGGCCCCAATGGATGCCGATGACGAACCTCGCCCCCACCGCGCCCAGCAACCCGACCAGGGTGACCAGGCTTCCGGCCAGGACGCGCCTGGCCAGCACCGAGCGCACCAGCCCCTGGGTGGCGGCCCGGGCCAGGATCAGCCCGACCAGGGAGGGCGTGAACACGGCCACGGTGGCGCAGGCCGCGCCGACCACGCCGCGCAGGGCATAGCCCACGAAGGCCGCGGTCATGACGATGGGACCGGGCGTGACCTGGCCCAGGGCGATGCCGTCCATGAACACGGGCTCGCTCATGAGCGACAGCGAAGCCGTGACCTCGTGCAGCATGAGCGGCAAGGTGACGTAGCCGCCGCCAAAGGCGAAGCAGTCGATCTTGAGCATGGCCAGGCAGAGCCAAAACAGAGGCGGGTCCACGGCCAGGACCACGGCCATCCAGGCGGCCGTGAACACCAGCAGAACCAGGCAGGCGCGCAGGGCTCCGGGCAGCAGGGCGCGCATGGAGGGCCCGGAAACGGCCTCTTCCTGTTCAGGGGGTCCTATCTCCCGGAACAGGATCGCGGCCGCAAGGCAGGCCGTGACCAGGGCCAGGATGGGGTTGCCCCCGAAACCGAGCCACAGCCCGGCCGCCAGGGCCAGGGCCAGGCGCAGGACGCTGGTCAGGTAGCGCAGGGAAAAGTTCACGGCCGCGTGGCAGACCAGGGCGGCCACCACCACCTGCAAGCCCTGGAACATGGCCAGCATGGCCGGCAGGTCGCGGGAGGAGAAGTACAGGGCCGTGAGCCCGAGCATGAGCAGGAAGGCGGGCAAGCCGAAGCCCAGGTAGGCGGCCACGGCCCCGGGCACGCCCCGGCTGACGATCCCGGCCCAGGCGGCCGCCTGCATGGCCGTGGCCCCGGGGATGAGCTGGGTGGCGGCCACGCCCTGGGCGAAGTCCTCGTCGCTCTGCCACCCCTTGCGGTCCACGGCCCAGGACCGGATGTAGGGCACCATGGCCGGGCCGCCGAACGCGGTGGTCCCCACCCGGGCCATGCCCAGGAAGATGGCCCACAGGGAAGGGCGGGCTTTATGATCTGAAATCGTTGCCATGTCTTTCCCGGACTGCTACCACTGGCCCATGCTCTCGGACAAGCCCTATACACTGGACAGCGTGGTGCGGCTGGCCCTGGCCGCGGGCCTGGCCTGGGCCGCGGTGGTCGTGCTCCGGCACCTCTCCGGCGTGCTCATCCCCTTTGCCGTGGCCGTGCTCCTGGCCTACATGACCTACCCCCTGGTGCGGGCCGCCGAGCGCGTGGTCAAGGCGCGCATCCTGGCCGTGTCCCTGGTCATCCTCGGCCTGACCGGAATCCTGGTGGCGGCGGTCTGGCTGCTGGCTCCCCTGGCCGCCCAGGAGATCCGGCACACCGTGCAGCTGCTGGGCTCCTTCCTGGGCGACACCGAGGCGGCCAAACGGGCCCAGGCCCTGCTGCCGCCGGATTTGTGGCAGTGGCTCCAGGATCTGCTGGCCCGGGACGAGGTGCGCGACTTCTTCAAGACCGACAATTTCTGGAAGCTGGCCGAGACCGCGGCCAAGAACGTGCTGCCCGGGGTCTGGGAGTTGTTCGCCGGGGCGGTGAACGTGCTCATGACTGTGCTCGGCCTGGGCGTGATCCTGCTCTACTTCTTCTTCCTGCTCCTGGACTGGGAAAGGTTCCAGCGCGACTGGAGAAGCCTGATCCCGGAGCGCTACAAGGACACGGTCACGGACTTCCTGGCCGAGGCCGAGGCCATCATGAGCCGCTACTTCCGGGGCCAGTCCCTGGTGGCGCTGTGCGTGGGCGTGCTGTTCGCCGTCGGCTTCTCCCTGGTCGGCCTGCCCCTGGCCGTGCTGTTCGGCCTGATGGTCGGGCTGATGAACATGGTGCCCTACCTGCAGAACGTGGCCATGATCCCGGCCGCCCTGCTGGCCACGGCCCAGGCCCTGGAGAGCGGCCAGTCCATCTGGCTGTCCCTGGGGCTGACCGGGCTGGTCTTCCTGGCCGTGCAGGTGCTCCAGGACACGCTCATCGTGCCCAGGATCATGAAGCAGGCCCTGGGGCTGTCGCCCGTGGTCATCCTGCTCTCCCTGTCCATCTGGAGCGCGCTGCTCGGATTCCTGGGCCTGCTCATCGCCCTGCCCCTGACCGTGCTGGCCACGGCCTGGTACCGCCGCACGGTCAAGGCCAAGCTGGACGGAATGAAAGCAAAAGAGAACGGCTAGAAGAAGCTAGGCCAGGAGTTTCGCGGCCTTGCCAGCCACCGTGTCGATGGCCGAGTCGTCCGGTTCGGTCTTGCCCTTTTCAAGCCCCAGGTCAGCCAGGCGCAGGTGCTCGAACCCGCTGAATCCGGCCTCCTCCAGGCACTTCCTGGCGCAGTCCAGGGGGCAGCCGTCAATGGCCAGAATCTTCGAGGCGGCCTCGGTGCTCTTGACGATGCCGGACACCCGGCCGCCGATCCCGGCCAGGCAGAACATCTTGCCCGCGCCCTCACGGGTCAGCTTGCGGGCGGCGCGGTCGGCCACTTCGCCCACGTCGGCCGCTCCGGAACAGGAAAAGATCAGCTTGGGCGCAGCGTTGCACATACAGTCGGCACTCATTTCAATCCCCTTGTCGATTGGATCGTCCCTTGGCTAGGACAGCATTTCCAGAAGCTCGCTCCGGGAAGGAATCCGGCCCACCACCTTGACCTCGCCGTCCACGGCCAGACCGGGCGTGGACATGACCCCCAGGGCCATGATCTCCTGGAGGTCCTCGACCTTCTCCAGGTCGATGTCCAGGCCGTTCTCAACGGCCAGCTTCTTGATTTCCTCATAGAGCTTGGCGCACTTGGCGCAGCCCATGCCCAATACTTGAACCTTCATGTCAGACTCCTAGACCACGAGATTGAAAACATAACCCACCAGCAGGATGCCCAGGCCGACCACGGCCACGAACACGGCGATGAGCCGGATGGTGAGCACCTTCTTGAGGATGAGCATCTCGGGCAGGGACAGGGCGATGACGCTCATCATGAAGGCCAGGGCCGTGCCCAGGGCCGCGCCCTTGGCCACCAGGGCCTGGACCACGGGCACCATGCCCGCGGCGTTGGTGTACATGGGGATACCCAGGACCACGGCCAGGGGCACGGACCACCAGGCCGACCGGCCCATGAGCGAGGCCATGGCGTCCTGGGGCACGTAGCCGTGGATGCCCGCGCCCACGGCGATGCCCATGATGACGTAAATCCAGACCTTGCCCACGATCTCGCGCACGGCCCGGGCTCCGGCCCGGAACCGTTCGGGCCAGGACATCCGCACGGACGCGCCCGCGGCCGATCCCATGGCCAGCTGCTTGCGCACCCACTCCTGAAGCAGGGGCTCCAGGTTGAGCCTGCCCATGACGAACCCGGCCGTCATGGCCACGGCCAGCCCCAGTCCAGCATAGAGCAGGGCCACCTTCCAGCCGAACATGCCGAAGAGCAGGGCCAGGGCCACCTCGTTGACCATGGGCGCGGCGATGAGAAAGGAAAAGGTCACGCCCAGGGGCACCCCGGCCGTGACGAAGCCCACGAACAGGGGCACGGCCGAGCAGGAGCAGAACGGCGTGGCCACGCCCAGCAGGGCGGCCAGCACGTTGCCCAGGCCCCTCCGCCTGCCCGCCAGGATGCGGCGGGTGGCCTCGGGGGTGAAGAAGCTGCGGAGCACGCCCACGAAGAACACGATGAGCACCAGGAGCAGGAGCACCTTGGGCGTGTCGTAGACAAAGAAGCGAACCGCGTCGCCCAGGTGCGCGGCCGGGTCCAGGCCGAGCAGGGAAAAGGTGAACCAGTCGGCCAGCCTTGGCAGATTCACGTAGGCCAGCCACCACAGGGCCAACCCCGCGATGCCGCCAGCCAGCCAGGGCAGGAGCCGGGCCGAATCCTTTTGCGGGGCCTGCCCGCAGGCGCACGCTTGTTTGGCGCTCATATCTTGTCGTCCTTTTCAGCAGAGGTTGGGGGATCAGGCCGTGAGGTTGTCCCCGGACAAGGGCAGCCGCTTGAGCACGGCCAGCCGGGCGTCCAGGTCCTGGCGCAGAAAGGCGTCCACGCAGTTCAGGAACTGGGGCAGGCAGGCCATCTCCAGCCGGTAGAAGGCCTGGTTGCCCTGGCGGCGGGCCGAGACCACGCCGGTCTCCTTGAGCAGGGCCAGGTGCTTAGACACGGTCGACATGTCCGAGCCCACCAGTTCCCGCAGCTCGCACACGCACTGCTCGCCAGTGGCCAGGGCCTGGAGCATGGCCAGCCGGGCCGGATGGCCCAGGGCCCTGAACACCTTGGCCCTTGCCTCAAACTCCTGCGATTTTCCGGAAGCGTTCTTCATGCGTCACCTCAGTTTGCCTTGTTGGCAATTTAGCCAAATAGCCACAAATGTCAAGTTGAAATTTGGAGGTACAAATATTGCTGTGTTCCGGGCATTGGAAGGAATTGCCCACCCGGCTCCAGCCGGACAGGAACGCGACATGAACATCCGCCTGCCCTTCACCTTGCGCGTGGCCATTGTTTTGGTCTTCGGCGTGCTGCTGTCCGTGGTCCGAACCATGGCCGCGCCCGGTGCGCACCAGCCCCGCCTGGCCCTGGTGGTGGGCAACGCCCGCTACGCCGTGGCTCCGCTGGCCAACGCGGCCAACGACGCCGAGGACATGGCCCGGACATTGAGCGGGCTGGGCTTCGACGTCATGCTCCAGACCGACGCGGACAAACGTTCCATGCTGGCCGCCCTGGACGAGTTCCACGCCCGGCTCAGGCAGACCGGGGCCGTGGGCCTGTTCTACTACGCCGGGCACGGGGTGCAGCTCAATGACCGCAACTACCTGCTGCCCGTGGACGCGCGCGTGCTGACCGGCTCGGACGTGGAGTTCGAGGGGCTGGATGCGGGCCGCGTGCTGGCGCGCATGGAGGACGCGGGCAATCCCCTGAACATCGTCATCCTGGACGCCTGCCGGGACAACCCCTTCCCGGCCGCGTTCCGCGCCCCGGCCACGGGCCTGGCCCGCATGGACGCCCCGCGCGGGGCCATCGTGGCTTACGCCACCGGCCCGGGACAGGCGGCCCTGGACGGCCGCGAAGGCCGCAACGGGGTGTACACCAAGCATTTGCTGGCGGTCATGGGCCTGCCCGGCCTGACCCTGGAGCAGGTCTTCAAGCTGGTCCGGGTGCGCGTGGCCCAGGAGACCGGCGAGCGGCAGATCCCCTGGGAATCCTCCTGCCTCATGGGCGAGTTCTATTTCGCCGGGCCCAAACCGGCTACGGAAACCATCGCCCAGGAAACCATCGCCCAAAAAACCGGGGTCCAGGTGGGACAGGCCACCGTGCCCAACACGGCCCTGGCCCAGCGCGAAGCCCGGCTGGCCCAGCGCGAGGCCGAGCTGGACGCCCAGGCCCGGGAGCTGGCCGAGGCCCTGGCCCGGCTGGAGAAACGGCCCGAGGCGGAACAGGCCCCCGGGTCCTCCACCCTGCCCAAGCCCGTGGCCGTAAAGTCCGAGCCTGAACAGGCCCCGAAGCAGGCCGGGGGCACCCCCACTGGCACCTGGGCCATCACCGGCCCGGACAAGCGCGTGGGCGAGCACGCCTCCTACCTGACCCTGACCCGCACCCCGGACGGCCTGGCCGCGGCCATCCACTCCACGGCCGGGGCCCGCAACGTGGTCCTGGGCCTGATCCGGGACAAGGACAGCATGGTCTTCGAGTGGCGCTCCCAGCTGGACCAGTACGTCATGTCCACCCTGGTCAGGGCCGACCTGGGCCAGGGACGGGCGGCCGGATACTCGGCCATCCCCCTGGTCTTCGAGCCCATCGCCGGGGACTGGGGCACGCCCGGCCAGCCCAGCCAAGGCTGGCTCATACGGCAGTAGCCCGGCCTTCCCGGCGTTGACAGCCCTGCGGAATTGGTCAAAAGTGCCTTGCAAAACAAGGCGCCCCATGCAGGAACTCATTCTCGTCCACGTCACCGGCACGGACCGGCCCGGCCTGACCGCCTCCCTGACCGAGGTGCTGGCCGGCTACGGCGTGCACATCCTGGACATCGGCCAGGTGGTCATCCACAACTTCCTGACCCTGGGCATCCTCATCCGCATCCCGGCCGAAGCCGAGAGCGCCCCCATTGTCAAGGACCTGCTGTTCCGGGCACACGAGCTGGGCATCCAACTCAAGCTCCACCCCCTGGACCCGGAGGACTACGAGGCCTGGGTGGAGGGCCAGGGCAAGGAGCGGCGCATCGTCACCCTGCTGGCCCGGGCCGTGAGCGCCGGCCAGATCGCGCGCATCGCCGCGGTGCTGGCCGACAACGGCCTGAACATCGAGACCATCCACCGCCTGTCCGGCCGGGTGCCGCTCAATTCGGACAAGCCCGCCCCGCGCCTGGCCTGCGTGGAGATCTCGGTGCGCGGCACGCCCCCGGACCCGGTGGCCCTGAAGCAGGGCTTCATGTCCGTGTCCGCGGACCTGGGCGTGGACATCGCCTTTCAGGAGGACAACGCCTACCGCCGCAACCGCCGCCTTCTGGCCCTGGACATGGACTCCACCCTCATCGCGGCCGAGGTCATCGACGAGCTGGCCCGGCGGGCCGGGTCGGGCGAGGAAGTGGCCGCCATCACGGAACGGGCCATGCGCGGGGAGATGGACTTCAAGCAGAGCCTGGCCATGCGGCTGTCCACCCTGGCCGGGCTGGAGGAGCGGGTGCTCGAGGAGGTGGCCGCGGACCTGCCCCTGTCCGAGGGGGCCGAGCGGCTCATGGAGAACCTCAAGCGCCTGGGCTACAAGGTGGCCATCATCTCCGGCGGGTTCACCTATTTCGGCGAACGGCTGGCCAAGCGCCTGGGCATCGACTACGTGTTCGCCAACCAGTTGGAGATCAAGGACCACAAACTGACCGGCCGCGTACTGGGCGAGATCGTGGACGCCTCCCGCAAGGCCGAGATCCTGACCGACCTCGCGGCCAGGGAGGGCATCAGCCTGCAGCAGGTGGTGGCCGTGGGCGACGGAGCCAACGACCTGCCCATGCTCGGCGTGGCCGGCCTCGGCATCGCCTACCACGCCAAGCCCAAGGTCCGCCGGGACGCCTCCCAGTCCATCTCCACCCTGGGCCTGGACTCCATCCTGTACATCATGGGCCTCAGGGACCGGGAGATCACGGGTTGAGCCCTCAGGGCAATTTCGTGTTCCATGTGCGCAATTTTTACGCTGGCCGATCCCTGCCGCGCACGGGGATGAAAAAATAAAATCAATTGTTACAAGGTGTTTGTAATGTTGGCACGGCCGTTGCTCAGTTTGGGATGACGAATAAACACGCCTTTGATATGGTGAGGTAAACCTCTGAGAGAGGGGTCGCTAAGGAGGATCGTCATGTTCAAGAGAATGATTTTACTTTTCGCCCTGCTGGCCATGCTCACGGCCTGCGCCAACAAGGCGCAGCAGGGAGCGGTGGGCGGCGCCACCGCGGGCGCGCTCATCGGCGCCCTGACGGCGGGGAACAAGGTCCAGGGCGCGGCCATCGGCGCGGGCGCCGGCCTGCTCCTGGGCTACATCATCGGGAACGAGCTGGACAAGATGGACCGCGAGAACATCTCCAACACCCTGGAGACCACGCCCAGCGGCCAGACCACGACCTGGCGCAATCCCGACTCGGGCTACTACTATCAGGCCACCCCGCAGGCGGCCTACTACCAGGACGACCGCATCTACCGCGACGTCGAGATCGAGACCACCATCGACGGCCGCACCGAGATCGTCCACGCCAAGGCCTACCGCAACCCGGACGGCTCCTGGCAGCTCGTGCAGTAGCCCGTTCCCATTCCAAAACGAACAAGCCCCCTCCGGCACAGGTTGGAGGGGGCTTGTTCGTTGTCCTGTGGATTGAGAATCAATCCAGTCCGTACTGGTCGCGCCAACTGCCGCGCTCGCGCCACTCGGGCTGGTCCTCCTTGGCGAACAACCGGTTGCCGATGACCAGATAGTCCATCTCCGTGCGCATGAAGCAGGCGTAGGCGTCCTCCGGGGTGCAGACGATGGGCTCGCCCCGGACGTTGAAGCTGGTGTTCACCAGCACCGGGCAGCCCTGCTCCCTGCGGAAGGTGTCGAGAAGCGACCAGTAACGGAAATTGGTATTCTTGCCGACCGATTGGATGCGGGCCGAGTTGTCCACGTGGGTCACGGCCGGAAATCTCGGACCGGGTGACGTAGAGCCGATCGTACATGGACATGCCCTCGTAGCCCGGGGGCAGCTCCCCGCGCCGGGCCTTGGCCACCGGGGTGCCACCAGGAGCATGTACGGCGAGGCGTGGTCCAGGTCGAACCAGTCGGCCAGCTCCTCCTCCATCACGGACGGGGCGAACGGCCGGAACCCCTCGCGGTACTTGATCTTCAGGTTCAGCTTGCGCTGCATGGTCGGGTTGCGCGGATCGCCCAGGATGCTGCGGTTGCCCAGGGGCGCGCGGGGCCGTACTCCATGCGGCCCTGGAACCAGCCCACCGCGTTGCCCTTGGCCAGCAGCCGGGGCCACGGCCGAGTACAGGGCCTGGTCGTCCTCGTACAGGGTGTTGGGCGCGCCCGTTCGCCGGGCCATGCGTTGGCAATCCTTGTCGTCGTAGGCCGGGCCCAGGTAGGCGCCGCGCATGGCGTCCGGGGGCCGCCACCGTACGGTCGCGCCCGAGCCAGATGTGCCGGGCGGCCAGGGCCGCGCCCAGGGCGCCGCCCGCGTCACCGGCAGCGGGCTGGATCCAGATGTCCTTGAACAGGCCCGAGCGCAGCAGCTTGCCGTTGGCCACGCAGTTCAGGGCCACGCCCCCGGCCATGACCAGGTTGTCCAGGCCGGTGACCTCCCGGGCCGTACCGGCCAGGCGCAGCACCACGTCCTCGGTGACCGACTGCACGGCCAGAGCCAGGTCCATGTACTCCTGCCCGATCTCGGTCTCGGGCTGCCGGGGCTCGACACCGAACAGGGTGTGCCAGGCGTCCTCGCAGCACATGGTCAGCCCGGTGGCGAAGTTGAAATAGTCCATGTTCAGGAGCAGGGAGCCGTCCGGCCGTCAGGTCCAGGAGCTGGTCCAGGATGGCCGGC
Source organism: Desulfovibrionaceae bacterium (assembly GCA_963666895.2). GTDB lineage: Bacteria > Desulfobacterota > Desulfovibrionia > Desulfovibrionales > Desulfovibrionaceae. Next base: position 70,912 of record CAXXNS010000004.1, read on the forward strand.
CTTGAACCGCTGCACGCGCTCACCGCCCGCGTGCCCGTAGGGCGCCAGGCCCATGAGCTTGTACTCGCCCGAGTTGACCTTGAACCCGCAATAGGCCGTGAACGCGCTGTAGAGCAGGCCCAGGGAGTGGGGGAAGTGCAGCTCCCGGTGCACGGTGACGTCCTTGCCCCGGCCCGAGCAGATGGTGGTGGTGGCCCACTCGCCCACCCCGTCCACGGTCAGGATGGCCGCCTCCTCGAATGGAGAGGGATAGAAGGCGCTGGCCGCGTGGGACAGGTGGTGCTCCGGGAACAGGACCTTGGGCTTGGCCTTGCCGAAGCGGCGCAGCTCGTCGGCCAGGAGCTTGCGCATGAAGAGCTTTTCCTTGACCCACACCGGCACCGCGGACAGGAAGCTGCCCAGCCCCTGGGGCGCGAAGGCGTGGTAGGTCTCCAAAAGGCGCTCGAACTTGAGGTAGGGCTTGTCGTAAAAGGCCACGGCGGTCAGGTCGCCCAGGTCCAGCCCGGCCTCCTGGAGCACGTAGCCCACCGCGCCGCGCGGGAACGAGGCGTCGTGCTTGACGCGGCTGAAGCGCTCCTCCTGGGCCGCGGCCTCGACCTCGCCGTCCAGGAGAAGGACCGCGGCGGAGTCGTGGTAAAAGGCCGAGATTCCCAGGATGGCTTCAGGCATGGCTTCCTTAGAAGATGGCGTAGATGAACGGGGCCACGGCCGACCCCGGGGCGAGCACGATGAGCACGCCGAAGAGGATCAGCACCAGGACGATGGGCAACAGCCAGAACTTCTTTCGTACCCTGAGGAAATTCCAGAGATCGCGCAAAAAAGTCCATGCCTCTCCCCCGTCTAGAAGGGCTGCTCCACGTCGGAGGAGGAATAGGTATGGTCGCGGACCTCGAAGACCGACTCGTCCCCCTGCTTGAACTGGTTGAGCCGCAGGGTGTCCTTACCCAGCTTGCGGCGCAGCAGGCCGACCGGGGTGACCACCCCGTAGAAGGCCAGGGAGATAAGGAGCCTGGACACCACCATGCCCATGAGGTTGGACAGGGCGAACCAGACGTGGCCCGCGGGAGTGAACAGCCTGGGGGAGACCATGTCCAGCAGGAGCAGCAGCCCGGCCGCAAAGGGCCCAGCCAGGCCAGGGGTTGATCCAGAACAGGATCAGGCAGACCAGGGACAGGGCCATGCCCGTGTCCCGGGCCTGGGCGCGGGTGATGGTCCGGGGCCAGATGTCCCGGAGAGTCTTGCCGGTTCGATCGATCATGAGGCCGCTCCCTGCATTGCTGGGCCCTGTCTAATGCAGAAGTCCCAAAAAAACAAGCTGAACCGCCTGCGGCAAGGGGCGGGAGCCGCTTACGGCCCCCGCCCCTGTTCTGCTGCTTATCGGATGGTTCGTCACAATTTGCTCTTCAACACGATGTCGGTTATCGGCCCGCGCGAACGGTCGCCCTTGAGCACCATGTGGCCGTAATTGCGGAACCCCTTGAGCTTGCGCACCACCCAGTTGAGGCCGTTGTTGGCCTCGTTGAGGTAGGGGTTGTCCACCTGGCTGGGTGTCGCCCAGGCAGATGCACTTGACGTTCTCGCCCATGCGGGTGAGCAGGGCCCGGGTCTCGGCCCGGGACAGGTTCTGCATCTCGTCCACGATGACCACGGCGTTCTCCAGGTTCATGCCCCGGATAAAGGCGATGGGCAGGATTTCGAACCGCTTGGGGTTGAACTTCATGGTGTCTGCGGCCGGGTCCTGGAAGATGCGGTTGGCCGGCCGGGGTGTCGTGGAGCTTGAGCAGGAGGTCGTGCACGTAGCGCACGTAGGGGAGCATCTTTTCCTCAACGTCACCGGGCAGATAGCCCATCTTGGACCCGATCTCCACCACCGGCTTGACCAGGTAGATCTTGCGGTAGGGGTTCTCCTTGCGCTCCAGGACCAGGTACAGGGCCGCGGCCAGGGCCAGGAAGGTCTTGCCGTACCCGGCCTCGGACTGGATGGACACCAGGTCGATGCCCGGGTTGACCATGAGCTCCAGGGCCAGGTTCTGGTAGACGTTGCGCGGCTTCACCCCCCAGATCTCGTGGGTGTAGCCCATGGGCTTGGTGCCCTCCGGGCCGTGGAACACCGGGGTACCGGCCTCCCAGGAAAAGGAGTTGGGCACCGGCTCCTCGCCCTCCTCCACGAACCCTGTGTAGCGCTGGGACGCCGAGGTGAAGGGCACGGAGTCCCGGTAACCCTCGCTGGGGATGCCGTAGACCTCGGCCT
>CAXXNS010000005.1:0-100425 GCA_963666895.2 Desulfovibrionaceae bacterium
TACGGCAACGCGTTCTGGGTCGGCGGTAACAGCCAGCGGAAGTTCCAGGAGGTCGCGGTCATTGAGATCAGCCGCGACGCCAACGGCAATGGTCAGGCCGACGACCCGTGGTACCTGATCCCCGGCAGCCGCGGTTTCTCCTACCCGCTGAACACGATTACCGAGGACGCCGGACAGACCAACAGCGCCGATGAGCCCTATTTCCTGATGGGCAACATCACCAACCCCAACTTCCTGGATGCCGACGCCGGTAACGATGCCGCGGAGTACAACTGGGGCTATGCCGACATGAACCCCACGCTGGTTCCCTACCTGGACAACCACGTGCGCCCGGGCGACCCCTTCACCGTCGGACACGAGTTGGGCACGGGTGGCGGCGACGCCTTTGATATCGCTTGGGCCGTGGACGACACGGGTGCGCCCGCCAACATCACGGAGTTCGATTTCATCCGCATCCGCGCGCTCATCGAGCGGCAGGCGGGTCCCCTGGGCTACTTCTCACCCGAGGTGGACGCGGTGGCTGACGTGGCCCCCGACGTGGACACGGACGGCGACGGCATTCTAGACGAGTTCGAGGTCCGCGTGTCCGGCACCGACCCCGGCCGCCCGGAGAGCACGGTACTCCCCCTGGAAATCCCCGCCGACGAGGGCGGAAGCCCGGCGGGCGCGCTTCTCGGTACGGCGCGGGACGCGGACGGCAATCGGATTCGCCTGTACTCCGAAGGCGAACGCGACTACGGGCTCGCGCGCAGTGTGCAGGTCGACATTGAAACGCATGCGCCGGATCAGGCCGACCTGCCTGCCGGCGGCCTTCTCCTGAGTGGCGCGGCGCGCACCTTCTCGCTCACGGAGACCGACTTCGTCACCGCACAGGTGGAGGACGGCGAGTTCACCATTGCCTACGCTTCGAACGAGATTGCGGGGCTCGACGAGGAACAGCTTCAGCCGCTACGGCTGGACGGTACGGCCTACACGGACACGGGAATCTCGTCGGTGCAGGTACTTGGATCCGCCAACCAAGTTACGTTCAGAAGCCGCTACGCGGGCACCTTCGCGCTTGTCTCCGTGGCGGGCGCCGGCGACCCCGACAGCACGACCGGTCCGCAGGGCACCATCGTGTTGACCGCAACGCCCGCCGACGAGACGGTGGCCAACCCGGCCAATAGCGTCGCCGTCGAGAGCGAGGTGGTGCTGGACGATCAGGCGCAACCCGTGGCCGATGGAACCTTGTTCACGGTTGCCGCGAGCCTCGGCAGTCTCGCGACGGCGGATGCGGACGCCGGCCTTGCTGGTCACCAAGTCGCCAGCAGCGGCGGCCGGGTCGCCTTCGAGATCACCGCCCCGAGCCAATCGGGCAGCAGCACGATTCAGGTTTCCAGCGTGACGGGCGCCGCCTACGGCGAGCTGGCCTACCGTTTCGTGCCCGGTCCGGCCGAGGGCCCCATCGCCTGGCAGCCCGAGGAACCGACCGACGAGGATCCCCTCACCACGGTCATGCATGTATCGGGCATCACGGACCAGTTTGGCAACCGCGTGGCCGACGGCACGCTGTTGACGGTGACGGTGACGGGCGCCACGATCGTCTCGGGTGACGCTGATCTTGCCTTGGCAGGCCATCAGGTCCGAGTCGCGGGCGGGCAGGCCGAACTCTACGTGGAGGTGCCGGTGCTTGACGCGGACTTCATCGTCGAGACCTATCGCGACGCGGATCAGACGATCCTGCTCGACGTGCAGACCTTCAACCTTAACGAGTTCGATTTCGCCCAGATACCGGTGAGCAACGCTTGGCTGCTCGCGGCACTCGCGCTGGGCATGGCGGTGCTTGGCGGGTGCGTCGCGCGGAGATACGCCGCATGACCAGCGCTCCGGCCAAAAAGGCGTCTGTTCGCCTCCGATGGTCTCGGCTGGTGTCGGGCCGTTGCGGGGAGCGCCGACGTCCCGGCCGTGTCTCCAGGCGCGGCTTCACCCTGATCGAACTACTGGTGGTGATCGCCATCATCTCGATTCTGGGCGCCATCTTGTTGCCCGCCCTCTCCCGGGCGCGGCAGAAGGCGGTGTCCGTGCAGTGCGTCAACAACCTGCGCCAACTCTACCTCGCCGTCACCATGTACGCGGGCGAGAACAATGGCCACTATGTACCGGCCGCGCCGGATATCTACGATGGTTTCGGGGGGCGCATTCGTTGGCATGGCGTACGCGAACGGCCGGACCCATCGAGCGCTTTCGACCCCTTGGCGGGCCCGCTCGCGGAGTACCTGCCCGACGCGCGGGTGAAGGAATGCCCCGCCTTCACCGAGTTTCGGAAGGCCGGCGAGGTGGCCAATGCCTTTGAGACGGGTACCGGCGGCTATGGCTACAACATGGCCTACCTGGGAAGCATGATGTATGCCTCGACCTGGCCGGACGCCGTCACGCGAACCACCATCGACAGTCGCGTCGCCGACCCCGGTAAAACGATCATGTTCGCCGATGCCGCGCTCCCGCAGGCGGACCATATCATCGAATACGGTTTCCTCGAGCCGCCCTACTACGTGACCAACGAATACCCCAAAGGCGCCAGCGATTGGGGCTACACGGCGCCGAGCATTCACTTCCGTCACTTCGGCCGGGCCAACGTGATGTGGTGCGATGGACACGTGACGAGCGAGAAGTGGGGGTGGGCGCCGGAGACCAACGTCTACGACGGCAGCAACTACCGCCAGGCCGTCGGCTGGTTCGGCCCGAAGAACAATTCCCTCTTCGACTGCCAGGAGAAGGGCGGCTACGAGTAGCGGCTGCGCGCCTCAGCGAAGCAGTTCGCGCAGATCACCGAGGTCGTCGATCGAGGGCCCGGCCCAAGTCTCAACGTCCTCGCGCACGGCGTCGTAGGCGTTGCTCAGATCCACGTGAAGCAGCACCGGATCGAGACCGCAGCGCGCCGCGCCGCTGAGTTCGCCATCGCTTCCGTCGCCCACGTAGAGCGTCTCCTCGGGCCGCAGGTCCAGTGCGGCAAGGGCATGCTGGTAGATGGCGGCCGCGGGCTTCGTCACCCCAACGCGGCAACTGAAGGCACAACAGGAGAAGTACGCGCTCAACGGGCTTCCCGGCCAGAGCAGCGGAACGTCCAGCGCGCAGTTGGTCACCAGACCAAGCCGTAATCCGGCGGCCCGAAGCCATTGCAGCGTCTCGATGGCGCCCGCCGCCGGCATCAGGCTCACGCGCGTGAAACGGTGGTAGATCGCCTCTGCTTCGGAAAGCGACTCCGGGGAGACAACCCCGCCGGCGTTTCGCGCGACCGCGCCGAGGTTCTCGGCGATGGAGGCGAAACCACCCCGGCTGCGCGCGCCATAGGTTTCGCCCCATTCCCGGTGGCACGCCGCCTCATTGATGCCCAGGTGCCTGGCGCAGGCGCCGATGGTCTCCCGATGCGCGTCCATCGGAAAGGGAGGCACAAGCGTCCCAAACAGGTCGAAGAGAATGCCTTTGTAGCCCAAACCGTGCCTCCTCTCGTTCCAGACGTCGGCTCAAACTCCCTGATCCCGAGGGGGTTCTGACCAACGCGCCGGGAAACGCGGTTGGCACGCCTGCAGCGATTGTGGCGCGGAGCACCCAAGCCGTCATCCCCGCGAAGGCGGGGATCCAGCCCCTGTCCACGCCGCTTCCGTTCCATGCCTCTGGACTCCCGCCTTCGCGCCTGTCGATTTACTCATCAATGACCACCAATCTCCTACCACTTTGTAGTATCCATATCTTCGGGAACAATGTGGGACAGCCGCCCTGTGGGCCGTACTCGGCCCTGAATCCCCAGACGGCTGTGGAGCCGGTAGGCTCCAGCGACGCGTCCAATCCGGACGTTGCCCCAGCGGAGGGTACATAGCTCATATCGCGGTCATTCTCGCGTTTTGAGGTGGTTTGAGGCCTGTCGGCCTCACAGCCGGGGGCGGCTGTGCCACATTCGGGACACTCGCTGGGGGGAGGCAACTGGTTGATCGTGAGCTCCCCGTATGGTTTTGCGGAAGCCATTCCTACGAGGCGGTAGCCTCCAGCGACTAAATCGACAGGCCCCTTCGCGGGAATGACGATCAGAGGCGGTGCGAGGTGCCAATCTCAGTTCCACCGGGATCTGGAAGTCTGCGGCTATCTTTGCCATAGCTGGGTTGTCCCATGCAACGGGTGCGATTCGGCAAGCCCCGCAATTCCGTAGAAATTCACTCTTGCATTCTACGTCGCAAAGCTGTATACTCGTATAAACGGAAGCACGGGGAACGGAGAAGGGAAGCCGGGATGAAGCGCGTTCAGGGATTCACGCTCGTCGAACTGTTGGTCGTTGTTGCCGTCATCGGCGTGCTTGCCGCCATCCTCATGCCCGCCCTCGCCCGCGCCCGCGAGGCCACGCACCGAACCAGCTGCGCCAGCAACCTCAAGCAGTGGGGCCTCATCATGAAGCTCTACGCGTCCGAGGACGCCGACGGGCGTTACCCGCGCCGGGGCATGCACACCAACCGGGAATTCCCTGTTCTGGGCATCGAGGCGGACGGGTTGTACCCGGAGTACTGGACCGACCCGAGCATCTGGCGTTGTCCCGCCGACATGGGGGACACCGGCGAAATGGGGCCGGCTTGGGGAATCGAGGGTAATCTCCTCGACCAGGTCGCCCGGATCGAGGCGGCCGGCGCCGAGAATCGGGACTGCTTCCTGAGCATGCTGAGCCTGGCGCCGTCGTACATCTATGTCCCGTGGCACGTTCGCACCGGCTCGGAACTGGTCGATGCGCACATGAGCTTGGGACTCGCCCCCGAGCGTTCGGCGTCGGTGCAGCGGGTCATCTTGCCTGGCGCGCGCGGCAACAAGGACCGGCTCTGCCACCCCACTTCCGATGACACCGTGCGGCTTCCCTACGAGATCCGGGTAACTGATTTTGGCGTTTCGGCCATCGGTTCAGCGACTGCCACGGTGCCCAGCGTGCGCGGCACGAACGACGATGGCAGCCCCCTGCCCAGCCAGTACCTGGCCTTGCGGGAGGGGGGAGAGCGCCACGGCCTGGACGACGTGAACAGCCGCCGCGCCTCGCGCGCCGCGCAGAGCAACACGGTGGTGATGTTCGACGCGTGGAACGAGGGCGACGGGAGCGTCAACACGTGGGCGACCCTCGGCGATACCTCCGCGGCCCATCGTTTCAACCACATTCCAGGCGGAGCCAACGTACTCTTCATGGACGGCCACGTGGCGTTCGTGCCGCTCCATGGCCGCTTTCCTCTGTTGACCCAAGACGACTATCGTGCGGACAGTCTCGCCGGGCAACACTGGCGCACCCAGGTTGCCCTGTTTGGCGGCTGGGGCTAGCTTCATCGATCCCTCGCTTGGCGGACCCGACGCGGCAACGCCCCGCCGCGCCGCGGCCCGCCAGGCATCTCTCCCCGCCCCGGCGCTCCCCACGCCGGGGCATTTCTGTGCCAAGCCACGGTCTGCACGCCGCCGCACCCATCCACCTCGCTCGTTCTTTACTTCGCTTGGGCCAGTCCCGTTCGGCTACTCGATGCCCTTCGTCCGGCGGATGACCTCGGCCACAAGATGGGTCATGCTGCCGGCCCGCGTCTCCGGCACGATGGTCTTCGGGTAGTCGTACCAGCTCTGCACGATGTAGCGGTCGGGCCGGCCGCCCGCGCCGTGGTAGAGGTCCAGGTACTTGAGCGTGTTCTCGGAGAACAACGCATCGGACGTACCGCCCCCAATCTGGCAGTTGATGATAAGGTTGAAGTCCAGCTTCTCCGACCGCGCATAGCGTTCCAGATCGCGCACCCGCTCGACCCAGTCAGTGTCGCCCGCGCCCAGACAGGCGCCCACGGCGGCCATGAGCTTGACGTCGCCGCCGCCCATGACGCCGATGAGGTAGGGGGGGAGCATGACGCCCAGGCCGATGGCCAGGCCGATGAGGCTGAAGCCCAGGCCGTCCAGTCCGCCGGTCACGCCGTGGAAAGCGAGTCCGGCCAAGGCCAGGGTGAAGGTGAGCCAGTTGGGAATTCTTTGGTCCTTGAGGTCGGTGACCACCGCGATGATGAGTGCGGCAAGGACAAGTATGGCGATGTAGAGATTCATGTGCCCCCCAAAAATGTTTTTGCGGTTTCCGTTTCCTCTCCGCCTCCCTTGTTGGAGAGGAAACGGGGCCCGGGCTCGTCAGGTGTCCCGGGCCCCGCTTCTTGCGATGCTGCGATCGCCCGGCGTTTAGCTGCCGGCGCCCTGCATGGCCGTGGCCACGCTGGAGAAGGTGCCGGAGACCTGGGTGCCCAGGGCCTGCACCGAAACGATGATGGCAGCCGCGATCAGGGCCGCGATCAGACCATACTCCAGGGCGGTGACGCCTTCGTCGTCCTTGAACAGATTCATAAGCTTGCGAGTCATGACGTGCTCCATTTTTTGGTTGGTTGATGTTTAGCTGCCGGCGCCCTGCATGGCCGTGGCCACACCGGAGAAGGTGCCGGAGACCTGAGTGCCCAGAGCCTGGACGGAGATGATGATGGCGGCCGCGATCAGGGCCGCGATCAGACCGTACTCCAGGGCGGTAACGCCTTCGTCGTCCTTGAACAGATGCATCAGCTTGCGGATCATTGTGTCCTCCAAAAAAATGTTGTCGTACCGTTCTTGCCTTGCCCTCGCCGGGGTTGTTTCCATATGCCGATGCCCCCTAAAAGCAACCCGCGTGCCATTTGGTGTTCCAGTCGATAAAAATTTTTTGAAATTTATTTTAAAACAAATGGTTATGGTGATTACGAACAAGGCCGCCCCAGTCCGGGGCTGCGAGGAAAGGGGCCCGGAATTCATTTTTCATGAATCCAAAGGCGGGCGGCGGCAGGAAGGATGGAAATAGGAAGATGAAGTATATTATATTGTTAAGCTAGTACTTCAAAAAAAATGAATCAGTGTTTTTGCAAGGCTGGAAGGGAGTTATGCCCGGAGGGGCCGATTGGCCGGGGCGCGGCTCAGGATGTGGGATTGTCGGGGTCGATTTCGTGTTTTTTCAGCTTGTTCCAGAGGTTCGTGGGCGAGATGCCCAGCTCCCTGGCCGCCTCGGTCTGCACGCCGCCCGCGGCCCGCAGGGCCTTGAGGATCAGGTTGCGCTCGTACTGGTTCACGGCGTCCTTGAGGCTCAGGTCCGTGTCCGGCAGGGCCACCGTGTCCGGGGCCTGGCCCGAGGCGGTCAGGGCCACGTCGCGGGAGTGGATCTTGGTCCCGGAGCAGAAGATGGCCGCGCGCTCCAGGGCATGAGCCAGCTGGCGGACGTTGCCCGGCCAGTCGAAGGCGTACAGGGCCTTGAGCGCCCCGGCCGAGAGCCCGGTGATGGCCGTGCCCACCCGGGCGTTGATGCGCGCCAGGAAGTACTCGGCCAGCAGGGGCAGGTCGTCCTTGCGCTCGCGCAGGGGCGGCAGGTGGATGGTGGCCACGTTGAGGCGATAGTAGAGGTCGCTGCGGAAGGTCTTGTCCTGGACCTGGCGCTCCAGCTCCTGGTTGGTGGCGGCCACGATGCGCACGTCGAAGGTCACGGGCTTGCTTCCGCCCAGCCTGGTGATCTGCTTCTGCTCCACGGCCCTCAAGAGCTTGGGCTGCAGGGTCAGGGGCATGTCGCCGATCTCATCCAATAATATGGTCCCGCCCTGGGCCAGCTCGAACTTGCCCTGCTTGGCCGAGGAGGCTCCGGTAAAGGCCCCTTTCTCATGTCCGAACAGCTCGGATTCCATGAGGTTTTCCGGGATGGCCGCGCAGTTGAGCTTGACGAAGGGCCCGGCCGAGCGGGTGCTCAGGGCGTGGATGGTGTCGCTGACCAGCTCCTTGCCCGTGCCGGTCTCGCCCATGACCAGCACACCCACGTCCAGGGGCGCCACCTTCTGGACGAGTTCCTTGACCCGGAGCATGGGATGGGACTGGCCGATGATGTTCTCCAGGGGGCCGTCCTGGCCCAGGCGCTTCCTGAGCTGGCGCACCTGCTTCTGGAGGCGGCGCTTTTCCAGGGCTCGGCGGATGACCACCTCCATCTCGGCCAGGCTGAAGGGCTTGGTGAAGTAGTCGTAAGCCCCTTTCTGCATGGCCTCCACCGCGGTTTCCCGGCCGCCGTAGGCGGTCATGATGATCACGTCGGCCAGGGGGGCGGTGCGCTGGATGTGCTCCAGGGCCTCGATGCCGGACATGCCCGGCAGGCGCACGTCCTGGAGCACCAGGTCGTAGGCGCCCTTTTTGAGCATCTCGATGCCGCCTTCGGCCGTGTCCGCCTCGGACACGGTGAAGCCGCGCTTGATCAGCGCCTCCAGGAGCATGCCCCGGAAGGCCTGATCGTCGTCCACCACCAGAATCGAGTCGGCCATCACACACCTCTTGGATGCACGATACCCTGATCCGGGGGAATGATCCATAAAAAATGAATCCTTGATCGCTTTTTTGTGGTGGGCCGGAGAGGGCCCGTTGGAATGAAAAAATATAAATTGTTATAAATCAAGTAGATATCAATTCATAAGCCGTGAATTACTACTTTGGCATGACGGTTGCTTATGGAAGTGCAGGCATCGAGGAAAGTTCACGGAAGTTCAAACGAACCAGCGAAGGAGACGGTCATGGGGAAGCGGAACGACAAGCAGCGCGGATTGGTGGCCATGGAACTGGCCATGATTCTGCCGGTGCTCATGCTCTTCTTCCTCCTGCTGGTGGAGGGCGCCAACGCCATGCGCGTTTATTCGGTGCTCAAGGAAGCCAGCCGAGAGGGTGCGCGCATGGTGCTGCGCGACGGTGACACCAACCAAGTGTCGACCCTGATCGACTCGCTGCTTCACGACCTTCCGGATACCGAGCTTACCACCAATATCACCACGGACGCCGCTGCCGGGTCCATCACCGTCGAGGTGGTCTATGAATACCAGTCGTTCTACGGGTACAACCCCGCTCTGGAAGCGTTTGACGAGGATCCTTTCATCCTCCGCGTCCAGACAACCATGCCGCTTCCGTAAGCTCTGGGACAACAGGGGCTCCGTACACGTACTGGTGGCCGTGCTGCTGCCCGCGATTCTCGGTGTGGGCGGGCTGGCCCTGGACGTAGGCAACCTCTACCTGGCCCACAACCGCCTCCAGACCGCGGTGGACTCCGCGGCCCTGGCCGGGAGCCTGGAGCTTCCCTACGACAAGGATATGGACAAGGGCATCGTCGTGGCCGCCGTGCAAAACATGCTGGCCACCAACGACCCCTCCGCCGAGCTGATCTCCGCCGGTCCGGGCACGGAAGTCCGCAGCGTGTGCGTGGCCGCCCGGGCCGAGGTGGACACCATGCTGCTCGGCGTGCTGGGCATCACTTCCAGCACGGTGGAGGCCGAGGCCTGCGCCGGATTCAACAATCTGGAAGTGGTCTTCGTCATCGACAACTCGGGCTCCATGAAGGGCACACCCATCAATAATACCAACCAGGCCTGCATCGACCTGGTGGATCTCATCATCCCCGACGGGGCCACGGGCGCGGACACCAAGGTCGGCCTGGTGCCGTTCAAGGGCAAGGTGCGCATTCCCGCGGGCGTGGACGGCGTGGCCGCCGGCTGCCGCAACGCGGACGGCTCCCTCAACGAAGGCTTGTACGAGGACTTCATGGATGAATACTGGGCCCTGCCGTATTACCAGCGGAGCCAGATCGACCTGGATTCCTGTTCCAGCATCCCCTGGGTACAGGGCCTGACCGACAACAAGTACGACATCATCGACGCCGTGTCCGACCAGGACGCCTCGGGCTCCTTTTCGGGCACGCTCATCGGCGAAGGCGTCAAGTGGGGCATGCACGTGCTGACCCCGGGGGCGCCCTTTACCGAGGGGGCGGATGACGAGGAAATCCGCAAGATCATGATCGTGCTCACCGACGGCGACACCGAAGACGGCAAGTGCGGCGGTCCCTACCAGATTTACTACAATCCCAACGGTTACTGGACCAACGCGGTCTACGGTATGGGCGTCACCGACCGTCACTGCGAGGACGGCGGCGGGCTCAACCAGGACGTGCTGGACGCTGCCGCGGCAGCCAAGGCCGAAGGCATCGAGATCTTCGCCATCCGGTTCGGCAACTCGGACAGCACGGACATCTCCCTGATGAAGACCATCGCCTCCAGCAAGGACGGCACGGACGACCATTACTACGACGCGCCCTCGGCCGAGGACATCCCCGAAATCTTCAAGAAGATCGGCAGACAGCTCGGCTGGCGGCTGCTCAATTAGGAGGCCAGGACATGCGTCGCTCCAACAAGCAAAGACAATCCGGCACCGTGGCGGTGGAGTTCGCCTACATTCTGCCCATCGTGTTCGTGCTGGTCCTCGGCTTCATCGAGTGCGGGAACCTGTTCTACTCCTGGCTGACCACCTACAAGGCGGCCCAGGCCGGGGCGCGGTTCGCGGCCACCGGCCAGGGTGAGGACGAAGGAACCCGCATGACCCGGATCCAGGAGGAAGTGGCCCGCCACATGGACCGCCTTGAGGGCGGCGCGTCCGAGACGACCATTTCCAGCTGGCCTCGGGGCATCTACGACGGCGACGGCACCCAGGACGACGCCGGGAATCCCTGCGGCATGGTCGAGGTGACCGTGGCCTACGCCTACCACCCCATCACCCCCATCCTGGATACCATTCTTCCGGAGACAATTCTTATCTCGGGCTCGGACCGCAAGGTGAACGAACCCTGGAGCGTGTGCGAAGAATTGCCGTAATAGCCTGCTTGCCGGGTGGACTCGGAGCCCCTGCGCATGAGAGCCGCGCAGGGGCTCCGGCATTTTTGCGTCCGGGATCAATCCTCGAGCAGGCTCCGGGCCCCGAGCAGCAGGGCGTCGGTCAGCCCGGCCAGGGTGGGCGAGTCCAGGTTCCAGCAGTGCCAGTAGAGCCGGGTTCGCATCCGGTGCCCGGGCGCCAGATCCACCAGTCTTCCGCTGTCCATCAGGGGGCCGCACTGTTGTCTGGGCAGCAGGCCGTAGGCCAGGCCGCGCGCGATCATGTCCACGTACTTTTCCGACGACGGCATGTAGGTGATGGGCAGGGTGTCCGGCAGGGCTCCCAGGACCCGCTCCAGCAGCCGGTGCTGCAGGGTGTCCTTGCGGTTGAAGACCAGGAGCGGGGCCCTGGACGCGGCCTCCATGTCCAGGCCGTGGGGCATCCAGCGGGCCTTGTATTCGGGCGTGCCCGTGAGCAGATAGTCCATGACCCCCAGGTATTCGGCCGAGCAGCCCTGCATGGGCGCGGGCTCGGTGCTCACGCAGCCCAGGACCTCGCCCTGTCGGAGCAGGTCGTGGGTGGCCTCCTGGTCGTCCACGCGCAGGTCCAGGAGGATGCGCTCCCGGTCCAGGAACCCGGCCAGGGAGGGCAGGAACCAGGTGGCCAGGCTGTCCGCGTTGACCCCCACGGGCAGGACCGCGAACCCGGTCCCCTCCATGCGTAATTCGTCCGGGGCCAGCTCGCGCAGCAGATCCTCCTCCAGCAGGCGCACCTGGCGATAGTGCTTGAGCAGGCGGCGTCCGGCTTCGGTGGGCGCTGGGCGGCCCTTGCGCACCAGGAGCACCTGGCCCAGCCGCTCCTCCAGCTGGCGCACGCGCTGGGACACGGCCGATTGGGTCAGGTGCAGGATCTGGGCGGCCCGCTCGAACCCGCCCTGGTCCGTCACCGCGGCCAGGGCCTCCAGGAGTTTGTAGTCCAGCATGGCTGGACATTAGCAAAATTAATCGAATTATAAAACTATTAATTTTACTTCCGCACCGGTTTGCCTATGCTTCCCGAAAAGGAGGCGGTGGTGATCGGTCCGTTGGCGCAGGGATTCGGCATGGGCATGGGGCTCATCGTGGCCATTGGCGCGCAGAACGCCTTTGTGCTCAGCCGGGGCGTGCGCCGCGAGCACCACGTGGCCGTGGCCACGGTCTGCTTCCTGTGCGACGCCCTGCTGATCTCGGCCGGGGTGCTGGGCGTGGGCACGGCCCTGGCCGCTTCGTCCTGGGCCAACGTGGCGGCCGCGTTCGGCGGGGCGGCCTTTTTGTTCTGGTACGGGCTGCGCTCCCTGCGCCAGGCCTTTTCCGGGTCCGCGCTGGAAGCCCGGGGCCGGGCTCCGGCCACCCTGGCCGCCACGTTGGCCGCCACCCTGGCCGTGACCCTGCTCAATCCCCACGTGTACATCGACACCGTGCTGCTCCTGGGCGGGGTGAGTTCGCACCTGGAGCGTTCCCAGCGCCTGGCCTTCGGCCTGGGCGCGGTCCTGGCCTCGTTCGTATGGTTCTACGGCCTGGGCCTGGGCGGGCGCATGCTGGCCCCGCTGTTCAGGCGTCCGGCCACCTGGGCCGTGCTGGACAGCGCGGTGGGCCTGATCATGTGGGCCATCGCCTTTTCCCTGGTGCGCCAGGGGCTCGCGTCTTGACGCGGGCGGCTCGGCCTGTCATGAAAGCCCAGACGCATTGAACCATCGGGATAAACATGATTTACCGGACTTCCCCTCCCCCTCCCCGCTCCTAGGGGAGCGGACCGCCCCGGCCCCTGGCCGAGCCTGAACCAGCCGTAACCCGGCCGGTTTTGTTTCGTTCGTTTTTCCCCATCCATCCTGTCGCAGTCACGCGGGAGCGATCCCGCTTCGGCAACGCGCGGCCGCCTGCGGCTGTCGCCCAACCCTGACAGGGGATTTCATCATGCATCGCCATATCGCACTGGCCGGGCTGTGCCTGGCCGTGTTTCTCGTCATGACCGGCATGGGCATGGCCGTGGTCGCTTTGCCCGAACGGTACTTGCGGCTTTCCGGAACCATGGGGGCGTCCGGCTGGCTGGCTTCCTCCTTCGCCCTCTCCTACATGGCCCTCCAGTATCCGGCCGGACGCTGGGCCGACCGCTGCGGATACCGGCCCGTCCTGGTCTTGGGCTGCCTGCTTGTGGCCCTGGCCGGGCTGGTGTTCTTCCTGGCGGCCAGCCCCCTGGTCCTGTTCCTGGGCCGGTTCGTCCAGGGAGCCGGGGAGGCCCCGCTGTGGGCGGCCGCGCCCGCCCTGCTGGGACGCCTGTACCCGGCCCGGCGCGGCTGGGCCATGGGGCTGTACAACGCGGCCTTCCACGTCGGCCTGATGACCGGTCCGGTGCTCGGGGCCTGGTTCATGCCCGAATCCGGCCAGGCCTCGTTCCTGGCCTTTTCGCTCATGAGCCTGGCGGCCGGAGGGGTGGTCCTGTTCTGTTTGCGCGGGACATACGCGGGTTCGGGACCGGCAACAAAGCGGAGCGTGGCGTCCTGCCAACGCGCCGTATCCTTCCGCAGGCTCTGGCCGCTGCTCTGCGGGGTGCCGCTGTTCGGCGCGGCCTACGGGCTGCTGGTCAGCTGCCTGCCCGTGCACCTGGCCTTGGAGGCCGGGTTTTCCCAGGCGCGGCTGGGCCTGTTCTTCCTGTGCGGATACGGAGGGATCGCCCTGGCCCAGATGGCGGCCGGTCCGTTCTCGGACCGTTACGGCCGGGCGCGCTTCATGGCCGGGGGGCTGGGGGCCATGGCCCTGGGCCTGGCCTGGTTCGTGTTCACCGCCACGAACCATCTGGCCGCGGCGGCCGTGCTGGGCGTTGGCCTGGGCGGGTTCGCCGTGGCCTCCATGGCCCTGGTCAACGCGGCCTGCCCGGACAACAAGGAGGGCGCGGCCTCGGGCCTGTACTATCTGGCCTGGGGCACGGGCTACTTTGCCGGGCCGCAGCTGGCCAACGTGGCCGGGCTGGTGCACGGGGCCGTGGCGTTGAGTCTGGCCTGCCTGGTTGCGGCCGGGCTCACGGCCTGGCGGTTCCGGACCAGGGAATGACGCCGGAGACTCGGGTCTAGTTGCCGGGTTGGACCACGATGCTCTGCTTCGTGGTCTGCCCGGCCGTAACGGCCACGTCGGCCACGTCCGGCACGTCCATGGGCACGTACTGGTCGCCCTGCTTCACCGAGTCCAGCTCCAGGGTGTAGAGCCCGGGCGAGACCCGGAACACGGCCGGTTGGCCCGGGGCGCACTTCTCGAACCAGAACATGCTCTTGGTCTCGTTGTTCAGGATGTGGATCTCGGCCGGGACCTCCTGGCCGTTCATGACCACGTTGACCTCGAGCAGGCCGGACTCGAAGGCCATGGCCATGTCCTGCTCCCGGCCCGGGGCCACCTGGACCCCTTCCAGCAGCCGCTTGGGCTCGTCCTTGGTCTTGCGGTGCGTGACCGTGATGTCGTAGGCCCCGGCGGGCAGGACCAGCTTGGCCACGTGCGCCGTGTTGTCGCTGAACACGGACAGGACCCGGTCACCGCCGCCGGCCTTGTAGACCTCGATGAAGCACTCGAAGGGTTGGCCGTCCAGGGTGGTGGCCATGTGGATGACACCGGAGCTGAAGTCCACGGTCTGTTCCAGCGGCTGCCCGCCCTCCATGGTGATGTCCAGGGTCTGGGAAGGCTTGTCCGCGGCCTTGTCGTCCGTGACCGTCATCTCGTAGTCGCCCGGGGACAGGTACTTGGTCAGGCCCAGCTTTTCGTAGGACCACTCGCTGACCACCACGTCCCCGGTTTCCTTGTTCCTGATCTCCACGTGTGCCGGGATGTCCTTGCCGTTGCGCGTCACCAGGACGTGGAGCTTGGCCGCGGCCAGGGACTCCTTCTTGGAGGTCTGGACCACGGCCTGGCGGAACTGGTCCGCGTTTTTGGCCGAGTAGTAGGTGCCGCCGCCCTCCCGGGCCATGCACTCCAGCTGGCCGCGCTCGGCGTCCGTGACGTCGAAGCCGATGACGTCCATGACGAAGTTGATGCCCGAGGCCCTGAGCTCGCGGACCAGGGCGCAGGGGTCGCCCGCGCAGGTCTCCTTGCCGTCGCTGACCAGCAGGATGGTGGTCTCGCCCTCCACCCCGCGCAAGCCCTCGGCGGTCATGCGCACGGACTCGGTGATGGGGGTCTTGCCCTTGGGCTTGATGGCCTTGACCGCCTTGGTCAGCCCCTCCCTGTTCAGCGGGCCCAGGGGAACCAGCACTTCCACGTCCGCGCAGTCGCCTTCGCTGCGGTGGCCGTAGGCCACCAGCCCGGCCTGCACGTCGTCGGGCAGGTTGGCGATGAGTTCGGCCAGGGTCTCCTGGGCGATTTCGATCTTGGTGCGGCCGTCCACTTGGCCCCACATGCTGCCGGAGCCGTCCAGGATGCAGACGATGTTGCCGCGCACGGGAGCGGAATCCTGGGCCTGGGCGGCCAGGGCCAGGAGCAGGAGCAGGAGCAGGGACAGGAACAGAATCGGGCGCAGGGTCTTCATGGCGTACCTCGCAGGGGGTCCGAAATTTTTCGAAATATAGCAAATTCAGGGGCGGATGCTAAGAGGTTTCTTAAGCTTGTCACGCCACGTTCACCTTTCGGCAGGACCATTCCGAAATCCATTGTCAGCCACATGGCTGGATGCTACCCAGAACAAAGGGGCACCCTCCCGGATTCAAGCAAAGGAGACCGATCCATGCGTATTTTCGCCGCAGCCCTTCTCGCGGCCGTGCTGTTCACCGGGCCGCTGGCCCTGGGACAGGCCCACGCGGACGGGCCGGAGCTGTCCAGCGGACAGACGGTCTACGTCCCGGCCTACGCCCACATCTACCACGGCAGCCAGAAGAAGCCATTTTACCTGACCATCACCCTGAGCGTGCGCAACACCGATCCCCGCGGCTCCCTGACCGTCACGGTCATCGACTACTACGACACCAAGGGCAAATTGCTTACGCGCCACCTGGACGAGCCCGTGGTCATCGGTCCCCTGGGCACCCTGGAGGTGGTGGTGGAGGAAAAGGGCGATGACGGAGGTTCGGGCGACAACTTCCTGGTCCGCTGGCGGGCCGGCCAGCCCATCAACCCGCCCCTGGTGGAGGCGGTCATGATCGGCACGGCCTCGGCCCAAGGCATCTCCTTCACCTCGCGCGGCGTGGTCACCCGGGAATAGCTTGGGCATCGCGGCGGACATCGTCATCATCGTGGTGGCCGCCCTGCTGGGCGGACTGCTGGCCCGTCTGGCCGGGCAGCCCCTGCTGCTGGGCTACATCCTGGCCGGGATCCTGGTCGGTCCGTACACCGGCGGGGTCACGGTCTCGGGCACCCACGAGATCGAGCTGCTGGCCGAGATCGGCGTGGCCCTGCTTTTGTTCGCCCTGGGCCTGGAGTTCTCCCTGCGCGATCTCAAGCCCGTGCGGGCCGTGGCCCTCATCGGCACGCCCATCCAGATACTCCTGACCGGGCTCTACGGCTGGGGCCTGGGCCTGGCCTTCGGCTGGAGCCACGAGACCGCCATGTGGCTGGGCGGGTTCATTTCCCTGTCCTCGACCATGGTCGTGCTCAAGACCCTGGAGTCCCAGGGCTGGATGGGCACCCTGTCCAGCCGGGTCATGGTCGGCATGCTCCTGGTCCAGGACCTGGCCGTGGTGCCGCTCATGATCCTGCTGCCCAAGCTGGGCGACCTCCAGGCCGGGCTGCCCGACCTGGGCCTGGCCCTGGCCAAGGCGGCCGCGTTCCTGGCCCTCATGTTCCTGGCCGGGACCCGCCTGCTGCCGCGCATCCTGCGTTGGGTGGCCGAGAACAACTCCCGCGAACTCTTCCTGCTGACCATCTGCGCCCTGGGCCTGGGCATCGGCTACGGCACCTACCTGTTCGGCCTGTCCTTCGCCTTCGGGGCGTTCGTGGCCGGCATGCTGCTGTCCGAGTCGGACTACGGCCACCAGGCCCTGTCCAGCATTTTGTCCCTGCGCGACCTGTTTTCCCTGCTCTTCTTCGCCTCGGTGGGCATGCTCCTGGACCCGTCCTTTCTCTGGGCCCACCTGGGCGAGATCCTGCTCATGGTCTGCTTGGTCATGCTGGGCAAGGGGGTGCTCTTCGCCGGTCTGGGAGCCCTGTTCCGCTACCGCAACGTGGTTCCGTTGGCCCTGGGTCTGGGCATGTCCCAGGTGGGCGAGCTTTCCTTTCTTCTGGCCCGCACCGGCGTGGCCTCGGGCTCCCTGGGCCCGGAGGAGTACTCCCGGCTGCTGCCCATCGCCATCCTGACCATGGTCTTGACTCCGCCCCTGTCCCGCTTGACCGGGCCGCTCTACCGGCTGCGGCGCAGGTTCTTCAAGCCCGCGCCCTTCCAGGCCGTGAACCTGCCCCGGGAGGGGCTGTCCGACCACGTGGTCGTGGTGGGCGGCGGCCGCATCGGCGGCTTCCTGGCCCACTACCTGGAGCGCATGGGCTACGGCTGCGTGGTGGTGGAGGCCATGTACACGCGGGTCATGGCCCTCAAGGAGCAGGGACTGGCCGCCATCTGGGGCGACGGCACCCAGCACGTGGTCCTGGAGGCGGCCCAGGTGCCTCAGGCCCGGCTGGCCCTGGTCACGGCCCCGGGCTACGCGGCGGCCGCCTCCACCCTGGACGAGCTCAAGCGGCTCAACCCGGACATGCCCGTGGTGGTCCGGGCCGCGGGCGTGGAGCAGATGCGCGAGCTGTATGCGCGCGGGGCCGACGAGGTGGTCCAGCCGGAGCAGGAAGCGGGCATCGAGTTCGCCCGCTACGCCCTGTCCCGCATGGGGTTGCCCCTGGCCTCGATACAACGTTTCGCGGACGCGGCCCGGCGGGAGATGGACGAATCCCTGGCCGGGCGCCCGGTGGACAAGCCCCGGGCCTGGTCCCTGGCCCCGGTCAGCCGCCTTCTGGACCTGCACTGGGAGCAAATCCCCCAGGACAGCCCCCTGGTGGGGCAGAGCATCGTGGCGGCCAACATTCGCAAGGCCACCGGGGCCTCGGTGGTCGGCCTGGTCGGAGAGCAGGGCTTTGTGCCCAACCCGGACATCCACGCCCCCCTGGCGGCCGGGCAGGTCTTGGCCCTGCTGGCCGGATCGGCCGAACTCAAGCAATTCCGCGAGCGCTTCCGGACCGTGTGCGAGGCCGACCTGGGCGGCGCCTGCCCCCTGGACACGGCCGAATCCTGAGCCCGGCAACCTGACTCAACGGCGTCCCCAAGGGGATTCGAGCCCTTGTTCCCGGCACAACCCCGGTAGCGGATCAGCAAGAAAACGATTCATCCCGTTTGGTCTCCACATGCAGGGAGGCGAAAACGTGGGAACTATGCCCGAACGGGCAGGAGACAAGGAAAAGGAACCCGCTGGTTGCCCTTTTTCCGGCATACTGTATTGTAATGGTCGGAATTGCGCGCAAACGAACCGGAGGGCGACATATGGGCAAGCTGATCAAGGAAAAGGGCGACAAGGGGAGACTGCACATCGACACGCCGCTGCTGGGCGAGTCTCTGGTGGGCAAGAGCCTGCTTCGGAGCACCGAGTCGGAGGACTATTTCCGCATGCAGCCGGAAGTGAACGTGTTGAAAATTGGCGGCCAGTCCATTATGGACCGCGGCTCCAAGGCGCTGTTCCCGATCCTTGAGGAGCTGGTCAAGGCCAAGGAAAAGCACAAGATCCTGCTCATGTGCGGCGGCGGCACCCGCGCCCGGCACGTCTACAATATAGGCATCGATCTGGGCATGCCCACGGGCGTGCTCTCCAAGCTGGGCGACAAGGTCTCGGCCCAGAACGCCGAGATGCTCGCCGTGCTGCTGGCCAAGCACGGCGGGGCCATAATCGGGCACGGCGAGCATCTCGAGCAGCTGCACATGTACTGCCAGCTGGGCTACCTGCCCATCACCACGGGCATCCCGCCCTATGGGTTTTTCGAGCACCCGCCGGCGATCGGCTCCATCCCGCCGCACCGGACCGACTCGGGCGCGTTCCTGCTGGCCGAGAACATCGGGGCCAGGTCGCTCATCTACCTCAAGGACGAAAAGGGCATGTACGAGGACGACCCGAAAAAGGGCGACCGCGACTCGATGAGGTTCTTCGGTAAGATCCACGTTGACGAACTCATCGAAATGGACCTGGAAGACCTGATCGTCGAGCGCCCGGTCCTGACCTTTCTCAAGAATGCCAAGACGCTCAAATCATTTCAGATCATCGACGTTCTGCGCCATCCGGAGCATCTGCATGCCGCCCTGGACGGAGAGCATGTCGGCACCATCATCTACAAGGACTGATACGGAAAAACAGGAAAAAGGCCGGGAGCGCAACGCTCCCGGCCTGTTGCTTTACGGGTCATCCCCGCTTGCCTTCGGCCCCTGCGCCGTCGCGGGTCAGGTAGACCACTTCGGCTCCGGTGTGCTTGGCCAGCTCATCGAGCTCGCGCTTGCGGATGCGCTTGGCGTAGACCTTCATGTCGCCGCCTTCGACGCCCACCACGCGGAACCGGGGCCTCTTGGTCCCTTCCTCGGCTCTGTTTCTTTCTCTGACAAAAATCTTCATGGTTGCCTCCTGGGGTTGTGTCCATAAGGACTGCTGTGTATAATTTATATATATCCTCAAAGGACATATAGTCAATAAGGAAATAGCAAAATGTCGAAAAAAGTTGGCGGCAGCAAACCGCAGCGCTATGTGCAGGCCTCGCTTCTGATGGCTCTCAGCCAGGGAAAATCCTACGGATATCAGCTTATTCAGGAGATCGGAGAGTACGGTTTCCTGCAAGGGGATGCGCCCCCCGGCATGATCTACAGGCACCTGCGCCAGATGGACGAGGAGGGTTTGGTGACCTCGAGCTGGGATGCCGAGGGCGACGGCCCGGCCAAGCGGGTCTATTCCATCACCCCCGAGGGGATCGAGGTGCTGGAGGCGTGGATCATCCACATGGAGCGCCAGCGCGAGCGCCTGGACGCGTTCATACGGCGATACAAAGGGAAGTAACGGGCGAAATATTTGGGGAAATAAGCACCTTTTCTAACCGTGCCATCATGGTTACTGTAGAATCAGTTTCAGTGGACTATTTCTTGGAGTCCGGCAGTGGTTTCATCAAAAGACCAAATACGATGGATACCGAATATGGCTAAAGGTCCTCTTTACCGGAGTGCCTTTTTTTATGTTTTCCTGCTGTGTCTCATGATCGTTTTGATATCCATCTATTATATCGCCCAGTTAATGCTTCAAAAGGAAAACAGATATCGCGTCCATCATGACAGCGCCATGCTGTTGTCCGAACAGATTGAAAACGAGGTGGCGAAACGGCTTCAGATTATTGAAACCCTGTCTCGGAATGAGCATGTGGCGGCGGTCATCAGCGGAGAAAAACCCGAGGATAATCCCGAAATACATTTGGCATTGAACACGGCCAACGAGGTGGCTCATTCGGAATTGATCCTGGTTCTGAATACTCAAGGCACGGTCGTTTCAAGCACGGACAACAAAACGGATTCATTGACCGGGTTCAACTATTCTTTCCGTCCCTATTTTGTCGAATCGATGCGGGGACAGACCCTTGTTTTTCCGGCGGTCGGCGCGATCACGCGAACCCGGGGGCTTTATCTGAGCTCCCCGATCTATATCGCGGGCCAGGACGAACCCGCAGGCGTCATCGCGCTCAAGATCGGCATCGATCAGATCGAGGAAATCCTGAACCGCCAAGACGACATCGTGGCCCTGGTGTCGCCCGACGGAGTCATCTTCTCGAGCAATCAACCCGATTGGCTGTATCACTCCGTGGTCCCCATCACCGCCGAGGCCGAAAAGCGGCTGCGCGCAACGCGGCAGTTCGGCGACGCGCCTATCGAGCCCCACTGGCTTCAGTTGAATTCCGACACCGTCACCATTGATGGACGGGCCTATGGAGTGGTGAAGGACACGCTGCCCATCGCGGGCTGGCAGATCTATTCCTGCCATCCCATGGACGCATTCCCGCCGCTTCCCTCGGTGAACCACTACATCCTTCTTTCGGCTCTGGTGATCACGGGGGGCATGTCGATCCTGGTGTTTTTCCTCGCCGCCAACATTCAGCACCGGCGCGATACCGAAATGAAATTGCGCAAAGCGGAAGAAAAATATTCCAGCATTTTCAAAAACGCGACCATGGGAATCTTTCAGACCACCCTGGATGGGCGGATTATCGAGGTCAGTCCATCCATGGCCGAGATGGTGGGATTCCAGAATCCCGATCAAATGAAGCAACAGGTCACGGATGTCGGTCGCCAGTTGTACGTGAGTTCCGACGATCGGCGTCGTTTTGTCGCCGCCCTGACACGCCAGCGGACGGTCAATGGCTTTGAAACCCGGTTTTCCCGTAACGACCGGTCGCTGATCTGGGTTTCCATATCCGGGCGCATGGTTTCGGGCCGGGACGATACGGAACCGTATCTGGAAGGGTTCTGCCTGGACATCACCGAAAAGAAAAAGGCCGAGAACGCGCTCCGGCGGGAACGCGACATTTTTTCGCGGGTCATGGAAACGAGTCCCATCGGAATCATGCTCCTGACACGCGAGCAGGAGATTTCCTTCGCCAATTCGCGCGCCGAACAAATCCTGGATCTGAAAAAAGACCCGGCCGGTACGGGCCACTACCAAAAACCGGCCTGGAACCTGACCGACTTGCAAGGAGACTGGCTGCCCAACAACGCAACCCCGGTGGTCAAGGTATTGGAAACCGGGCGGACAGTCAGGGACGCGCGCGTCAAATTGAACTTGTCGCGTGGCGCCAGTGTGATCCTCTCGCTGAATATCGCGCCCATCTTCAATGAAAATCAACATATTGCCGAAATGGTAATCGCTTTCGAGGATATCACCGACAAGGTCGCGGCCGAACGAAACGAAGCGCTGCGCAACGAGCAACTGGTGTTGGCGGACCGCATGATTTCGCTGGGTATCCTGACTTCCGGCGTGGCTCATGAAATCAACAATCCCAATACGTTCATCCTGGGAAATGCACAGCTGTTCGCGGACGCCTGGACGCAGGCCCACAGCATTCTCGACCAATATGCGGAAGTGCATGGGGACTTTCTGATCGGCGGGATTCCCTATTCGAAATTCACCACCAAGTTGCCCCTGCTGTGTGAACGGATCATCGAAGGGTCGCGCCGGATCAAGCGCATCGTCCAGGAACTGCGGGCCTATGCCGGACAAGGCGACGCGGTCAGCAGTGAACTCTTGGACTTCAATGAGGTTATCCGCTCCGCCCAAATACTGCTGGCCAACATGATCAAGAAAAGTACGAACCATTTCGAGGTGGACCTTGGCGAAAACCTTCCGGCCATCAAGGGCAACTTTCAACGCCTCGAACAGGTGGTGATCAATATCGTCCAGAATGCGTGCCAGGCGTTGTCGGATCAAGGCCGGGGGATCGTCATCAAAACCTTCCACGATGAGGAAAAGGGGCTGATCGTCTTCACGTGCGCGGATGAAGGAATCGGTATTCCCGATGAGCAGATACGCCACATCACGGATCCCTTTTTCACCACCAAGCGCGAGTCGGGGGGCATCGGACTGGGGCTGTCGATTTCCTCGAACATCATCCGGGAACATGGAGGCACGATGTCCTTTGACACTCGGCGGGGATCAGGGACCACCGTGACATTGATACTGCCGTCAGCCACGTCGCCATCCGAAATCCCGCGCTGGGATTCCACGCTGGAAGCCGAACCATCGAACATTTCGTAACGATTTTAAAAAAGGCCGAATCATGCGGGCTTCACAAAACGCTCCGGTCCTGATTGTCGACGACGAACCAGAAGTTCTGGAGAGCCTTGAGCTGATGCTCAATGCCGGCGGATACGACAGCGTCATCACCTGCGACGACAGCCGCGAACTGATCTCGCTTCTGGATCGTCATCCGGATACCCGGTTCGTCCTGCTCGATCTCATCATGCCCTATGTCCGTGGCCAGGACATGCTCCAGGCCCTGCGCGAAAAATATCCCGACCTGCCGATCATCGTCGTCACCGCGCTCGATGATCTGCAAACGGCCGTCGAATGCATGAAGAAGGGCGCTTTTGATTATCTCGTCAAGCCGGTGGAAAAAATGAGGCTGCTTTCGACTCTGGGCCATGCCCTGGACCGGGTGGAAATGGCCCGTGAGAACCGGGCCCTGAAGGACAAGCTGCTCAATGAAAGCCTGACGCGGCCGGAGGTTTTCGAGCCGATCGTTACCCGTAACCGTAAAATGCTTTCCATATTCAAATACGCCGAGGCCATTGCTCCCTCGCCGGAGCCCGTTCTGATCACCGGTGAAACCGGGGTCGGCAAGGAGCTGATCGCCCGCGCCGTCCACCAGGCCAGCGGCAGGAGAGGCCCCTTCATATCCGTCAATATCGCGGGGCTCGATGACGAGCATCTGAGCGATACCCTGTTCGGTCACCTCAAGGGTGCGTTCACCGGGGCCGAGTCGCATCGCGACGGGTTGGTCGCCAAGGCGGCCGGAGGCACGTTGTTCCTCGACGAAATCGGCAACCTTGAACCCGCTTCCCAGATCAAGCTGCTGCGGTTGCTCCAGGAGGCCGAATACTATCCCCTTGGATCGGACATCCCCCGGAAAGCGAATGTCCGCATACTGGCGGCGACCAATGCCGACGTCGGGGATGTGCGCAATCATGCGGAATTCAGGCGCGATCTGTTCTACCGCCTGCAAACCCACCAGATCACCCTGCCGCCTTTGCGGGAACGCAAGGACGACCTGCCGATCCTGACCGAATATTTCATCGGGAAAGCCTGTGACAAGCTGGGCAAAAAACCGCCCGCCTACCCCCAGGAACTGGTGACCGTGCTCAATTGCCACGCGTTTCCTGGAAATATCAGGGAGCTTGAGGGGATGATCTTCGATGAAGTCAGCAAAAACGACAAATGCACGCTTTGCATCGCCGGTTTCAAGGACCGGGTATTGGGATCGTCGGCGGGATGCCCTGACAGCGCACCGTCCCAGGATGTAACCAAGATGATGGACGGGCTGGCGACACTGCCGACCATAACGGAAATCAGACAGGCGCTCATCGCGGAAGCCATGAAACGGAGCCAGAACAACCAGACCATCGCCGCCCGTTTCCTGGGAATCAGCCAGCCCGCCCTGAGCAAGTGGCTCAAGACGCATGCCGACAATTGACTGAATCGGAGCATATAACTTTCTTCATATTCCATTCCCGCCACTCGAATGGGGCAATCGCGTGTCCTGTCTTTTGAAAACGCGCGCCGTCTCCCCAACCCCATAACCGAAGTTATACCCCCCAGACCCGGCCCCGCCGGGTTTTTTGTTGTCCTTTCCAGGTGTTAACCGGTCGTGCCCGCTGGCACGTTCTTTGTCTATATGAATTGTTCCAACCTTCAACCCAAGGACTCCCGTGACCGCAGGAATCATTAGCGCCGTTTTGTTGTTCGTTCTGATCTTTCTGGGCGTTCAGATATTCGTGGCATTGGGCATATCCGGCATCACCGGTCTGCTCTTGGCCCGGGGGCCCTCGATCCTTGCCTTGGCGCCCACATCTTTCTTCGGGCAGCTCAACAGCTTTGAGATGATCGCCATTCCGCTCTTCATCCTCATGGGGCACGTTCTGGCGAAAACACCAATCGGAAGGGATCTTTTTGTCGCGGCTTCCCGCTGGCTGAGCTGGTTGCCGGGAGGCCTGGCCATCGCGTCGGTGGGGGCCTGCACCATCTTCGGCGCGGTCAGCGGCGTGAGCATCGCCGGCGTGGCGGCGGTGGGCGGCCTGGCCGTCCCGGAAATGATCAAGAGAGGCTACAGCAAAAAGCTGGCCGCGGGTTCCGTCGTGACGGCGGGCGCGCTGGCCATGTTGATACCGCCAAGCGTGCCCTTCATCATCTACAGCGCCGTGAGCGGGGAGTCGGTGGCCAAGCTCTTCATCGGCGGCATCGTGCCGGGCCTGGTGCTGGCGTTGATGTTGTGCCTCTACATTTTCATCATCGCCATAGTCAAACCATCCGAAGCACCCTCGACACGCGATCAAAAATATTCATGGTATGAGCGGTTCCAGAGCCTTGGACGCATCTGGCATGCGATCCTGCTCGTCGTCATCGTGCTCGGATCGATCTACACCGGCATGGCCACCCCCACCGAGGCCTCGGCCGTCGGGGCGCTGGGAGCGTTTCTGATCGCCGGATTGGTCTATCGGATACTGACCGTCAAAGCCGTCCTGGACATTCTCAAGGACAGCCTGCGTGTCAGCGCGGCGATCCTTCTCATCACGGCTTGCGCCAAGCTGTTCGGCGACTTCCTGAACATGGTGCATATCCCCCAGCAATTGAGCGCCGGTTTGCTGGGATTGGACATCCCGCGGCTCGTAATCCTGTTTTCGGTCATGGGCCTGTTGATCGTTCTGGGAATGTTCATCGACGGTTTTTCATTGATCGTGGTCACCACTCCCATCCTGCTGCCCCTGATCATTGGGCTGGGGTTCGATCCCCTCTGGTACGGCATCATCCTGGTCATGAACCTCGAACTGGCCGTGGTGACGCCGCCGGTCGGGCTGAATCTGTACACCCTCCGAGGTGTCTGTCCATCGCTCAGAATCGAGGAAATCATACAGAGCTCCATTCCCTTCGTACTGATACAGCTGCTGGGGTTGATCCTCTTTACGATGTTCCCCTCTATCAGCCTGTGGTTGCCCAGATTGCTCAACTGACAGGGGCTGTAAACGTATATTGGCCTATTCATTTTGAAACAAGGAGAGGAAGATGAACGACAAGAAGGTTTCCAGAAGAGATTTCTTCAAGTGGTCGGGTGGAGTGTGCGGAGGCGTCGCCCTGTCCGGACTGGGCGCCTTTTTCCCGGGGATGAGCCACGCCGCCGACACGTATACCGGCGTGACCTATTACACGCCCACGTACAAAGGCATCCTTTCCGTCAAGAAGCAGTGCATTGAAATCCTGAAGCAGGAAGCCGGCGATCGATTCAACGTGGAGTTCTATGATTCCGGGACGCTGATGAAGGCCGACGAGCAGACTTCGGCATTGCGGACGGGGACCATCCAGTTCATGTTCCACACCACGTCCTACATCACGCGGTCGTTCAAGAGCCTGGGGATCACCGGCCTCCCCAGCCTGGTCCAGGAGCTGTACGCCCACGGCGACCGGATCAAGATGGAGTCGCCGCTCTGGAAGCATATCAACGACAAGCTGGCCGAGGACGACATCTTCATGCTCACCTCCGGCGGCGGCGTGCTGCAGCCCGAGTACATCTGGTCGGGCGACAAGAAGATCGGCTCCCTCGACGACCTCAAGGGCAAGCGGCTGCGCATCGTCAGCTACGAGGCCACCGAGTCCCTGAAGCACTTCGGCGCGGCGGGCGTGCGGATTCCTTCCTCGGAAACCTACCTGGCCCTGCAGCGCGGCACGGTCGACGGCGCCGTCTTGAACATCTCGACGACCATGGGGCGCCGCCTGTTCGAGCAGCTCAAGCATTGCTACGAGCTCCCGGTGACGGCCTTCACCATCGGTTTGTTCATGCTCAAGCGCACCTGGGACAAGCTGGATGACGAGACCAAGAGCGCGTTCTGGACCGCGGCCAAGTGGTATGACGACAACTTCTGCCATCAGCTGAACAACCAATACTACGTCGAGGAATACTGGCCTCAGATCAAGGCCGCCGGCATCGACATCATCCAACCCACCGAAGCCGAGCTCCAGACCTTCCAGGACCAGAGCAAGCCGGTCTGGGACTGGTGGAAGAATGAAGTCGGCGAGGAATGGGGACAAAAGGCGATCGACCTGGCCATGGGGAAGTAAGGGTGTCGGCGTTCGCACATAATTTCAACCATGGCATCGGGTGCCTGGCCCGAGGACTTCGGTTCTCGGGCCAGCTCGCCCTCATCTCCATGGTTGTAACCATTTGTTACGACGTGGTGATGCGCTACGTCTTTGCCAAGCCCACAACGTGGTGCCTGGAGGTCAACACCTTCCTGATCGTCTTCCTGGCCGTATTTCCCGCCGCCGACGTGCTCAAGTCGGACAACCATCTCAAGATATCATTCATTCCCGACAAGATGTCGCCGGCAGTGAGGAAATTCCAGAAGATCGTCAGCAGCGTGCTTGGTATTATTCTATCAAGCGTGATGACGTATCAGGGTTTCAAGATGGCCTGGTTGTCGTTTGAATATGGTGAACGCATGTCGACCCCGTTGGGGACCCCCATCTTCATTCCCTATCTGTTCATTCCGATAGGTTTTGGAGCCCTGGCGCTGCAGTTCGTGGTCGAAATCATCATAACCCTGACCCCACAGCGGGATGAGCGCAGTGGATAGTGAACAGCATCAACGAATACATACCCATGAGGCCACCATGACTATAAAAGCGTTTCGAATAGGCCAGATCGTTCCGAGCTCGAACACGACCATGGAAACCGAAGTACCCCAGATGCTCAGACTGCGCGAGCTGGTGGAGCCGGAGCGGTTCACGTTTCATTCCAGCCGGATGCGGATGAAAAAGGTCACGAAAGAAGAACTGGAGGCAATGGACAAGGATTCGGACCGTTGCGCCCTGGAGCTTTCGGACGCCGCCGTGGACGTAATGGGGTATGCCTGCCTCGTGGCCATCATGAGCATGGGCAAAGGATATCATTCGGTCTCGGAAAAGCGGCTGGAGAAGGTCACCGCCGACAACGGCCATCCCGCCCCGGTGGTCACCAGCGCCGGCGCCCTGGTCCATGGTCTCAAGACCCTGAAGGCCAAGAAAATCTCGGTGGTCGCACCCTATGTGCGGCCTTTGACGGACCTGGTGATCGATTACATCCAGGACCAGGGAATCGAAGTCCTGGACAGCATCTCCCTCGAAATAGCGGACAACCTCGAGGTTGGTCGCCGCGATCCCATGGCCTTGTGCGAGATCGTCAAGGATCTCAAGATCGATGGCGCCGATGCCGTGGTTTTGTCCGCATGCGTTCAGATGCCGTCTTTTCCGGCCGTCCGGGAAGTGGAGCATGCAATCCAAAAGCCCGTGGTGTCGGCGGCGGTTTGCACGGCCTTTCAGATGCTTGAAAAACTGAACCTGAAAACCTTCGTGCCCGGTGGCGGCGCTCTGCTTTCCGGAAAGTACTAGATCCCCCGTGCGTGACACAGGCGGACGTCGTTGTCCGTCTCCAATCATCACGGACCTGATTGCCCTGCCGTTGATACGGTAGGGCAATCTACATTTGGGCATGAAAAAAGGGCTACGATGTTACTCGTAGCCCTTTGAATTGCTTGGCGTCCCCAAGGGGATTTGAACCCCTGTTATCGGCGTGAAAGGCCGACGTCCTGGACCAGGCTAGACGATGGGGACGCAATGGCTGGGCTGCAAGGACTCGAACCTTGATTAACGGAGCCAGAATCCGTCGTCCTGCCAATTGAACGACAGCCCAGCAGGGAAACGTTCCACT
Organism: Desulfovibrionaceae bacterium; assembly: GCA_963666895.2. Classification (GTDB taxonomy): domain Bacteria; phylum Desulfobacterota; class Desulfovibrionia; order Desulfovibrionales; family Desulfovibrionaceae. The sequence goes on from CAXXNS010000005.1 coordinate 28,149, forward strand.
ATAGTTTCAGGCCCGTCATGTCAAGACAGCGGGCCCGAAGTCCGCTAGACCGCGTTGGCCAGGCGGCGGGTGCGCTTCTTGAGCTTGTTGATCTTGCGGCGCAGCACGTCCCGCTCCTTGCGGCCGTCCGCCTGCTCCTTGGCGGCCCGCAGGTCCCTGATCTCGCGCTTGAGGCCCAGGATCTGGTCCTTGTACGGAGACACGGAGCCGTCCTCGTCGGAGATGTCGAAGAGCTCCTTGATCCGCGCGACCAGGTCTTCCTTGCTCATGCTGGAGGCGCCCACGATGGCCGGAATCTTTTCCATGGCCAGCTGGCGGAGCTCCTTGGCGGTCATTTTGTCCAGGGTCTTGGTCAGGCCCAGGGATTCAAAAGAGACCTCGTAGGTGCGGTCTGCCTTGGAAGAGGACTTGGCCTCCTCGGCGGGAGCCTCCTCGGCAGGGGCTTCTTCGGCCGCAGCCTCGACAGCCTCCGCGGTCTCTTCCGCGACCTCTTCAACCACCTCTTCCGTGGTCTCCTGAACGTCCTTGGTTTCCTCGCTCATGTCTTCCTCCTGCGCCGGGTTGCTTCCCCGGCGTCATGATCGCTCTCTTCAAACATGCGGACGTAGGCCCGATAGCATCGGCCCACCGGCGAATCGGCCGGAAGTTTTTCCAGTAAGGTTCCTATATTGCGAGGCTTTTTAAGCTCGGGAGCCGGGGCCTCGGCGGGCTCGGAACCGTATCCGTCCAATGGAATCCTGCCGTCTAGCATTTCGAATCGGACCTTGTCAAAGACTTCTTGCCCTCCGTTGCGGACCAGGAAGCCGTTGACCCGCTCCAGAATCTGGGGCGCGAAATAGGAAAGCTCCTGCACGGCCACCGGGTCCTCGCTGGCCAGCACCAGGGTGGAGCCGCGCACGGCGAGCGGATGGGCCATGGCCGCGATCTCCTTGCCCAGGATTTCGGGCCAGGCCCGCCACAGGAGCACCAGACCCAGACGGCCCTTGTCGTCCATGGCCGACAGCATGTCGCCCAGGGAGTCGCCCACGCGGGTGGGCCAGCTTCCGGCCCTGCGAAAACGCCGGTATGGTCTGTTGTTGCGCGCCATGCGGAACCTCTACCATATCATACGGCGGCGGTCTTCGGCCTGGCAAGTCCGGTTCGTTTTCAGGGGTTGACCTGGGCTGGGAATTGGTCTAACCCTGGCCTCGTCTGCTATATCAATATATTTCGATATGGAGATTTGAAGTGCAAGCCGTTCGTTTCGCCAAGGCCCTGGCCGATGAGACCCGGGTCCGCCTGGTCAACCTGCTCCTGAACCACGAGCTCAACGTGGGCGAGATCGTCCAGGCCCTGGACATGGGCCAGTCCCGCGTGTCCCGCCATCTGCGCATCCTGGCCGAGTCCGGCCTGGTGCGGGTGCGGCGCGAGGGGCTGTGGGCGTTCTATTCGGCCGTGGAGGAGGGCCCGGCCCGGACCTTCCTGGACGCGGCCGCCGTGCTCTGGGGTCCGGACGGCGAGCACGAACCCCAGCTCGACGCCGACCTGGAAGCGGCCCGCGAGGCCATCCACCGCCGCGTCCAGGACACGCGCCGCTTCTTCGACGCCGTGGCCCCGGAGTGGGGGAGCCTGAACCGCGAGATCCTGGGCGACCTGGACCTGGCCGGAGAGATCGCGTCCCGGGCCTTTGAGCACGGGACCGTGAACGCGGCCGCGGACCTGGGCTGCGGCCCGGGCGACCTGCTGGCCCGACTGGCCGGGCAGGCCAAGACGGTCATCGGCGTGGACAACTCGGCCCGCATGCTGGAGCTGGCCCGGGAACGGTTCCAGGACCGGGGCGACCTGAGCCTGCGCATCGGCGAGCTGACCCACCTGCCGCTTCGCGACGGCGAGGCCGACCTGGCCGTGCTGTCCCTGGTCCTGCACCATTTGAGCGACGTGGGCGCGGCCGTGGCCGAGGCGGCCCGGGTGCTGGCCCCGTCCGGGCGGCTCCTGGTGGCCGAGTTCGACCGCCACGACCTGGAGGCCATGCGCGAGGAATACGGCGACCACCGCCTGGGCATCGAGAAAAAGGACATGCGCCGCTTCCTGGAACGGGCCGGCTGTGCTATCCTGGACGAACATGTTTTTTCCGTGCGCCGCGGATTGTCCGTGGTGCTCTACAACGCCGTGAAACAGTAGACCCCCATAGATAAGGAGAACCGCCTTGAAAACCGACGTCAAACCCATCGATCCCAAGCTGCCCTACAAGGTGGCCGACCTTTCCCTGGCCGATTGGGGCCGCAAGGAAATGCAGCTCTCCGAGAACGAGATGCCGGGCCTCATGGCCCTGCGCGAGAAATACGGCGCCGAGAAGCCGCTCAAGGGCTTGAAGATTATGGGCTCGCTGCACATGACCATCCAGACGGCCATGCTCATCGAGACCCTGCACGCCCTGGGCGCGGACCTCCGCTGGGCGTCCTGCAACATCTTCTCCACCCAGGACCACGCCGCCGCGGCCATCGCCGAGGCGGGCACGGCCGCGGTCTTCGCCTGGAAGGGCGAGACCCTGGAGGAGTACTGGTGGTGCACCGAGCAGGCCCTGACCTGGCCCGACGGCTCCGGACCCCCACCTGATCGTGGACGACGGCGGCGACGCCACCCTCATGATCCACCAGGGCGTCAAGGTCGAGAACGACCCCTCCCTGGCCGACAAGGCCTACGACGTGCGAGGAGTTCCAGATCATCATGGACCGGTTGGGCGCGGCCCTGGCCAAGACCCCGGACAAGTGGCGCGCCATCGCCAAGGTCATCCGCGGCGTGTCCGAGGAGACCACCACGGGCGTGCACCGGCTTTACCAGATGCAGGAGAAGGGCGAGCTGCTCTTCCCGGCCATCAACGTCAACGACTCGGTGACCAAGTCCAAGTTCGACAACCTTTACGGCTGCCGCGAGTCCCTGGCCGACGGCATCAAGCGGGCCACGGACATCATGATCGCGGGCAAGATTGTCGTGGTGGTGGGCTACGGCGACGTGGGCAAGGGCTGCGCCCAGTCCATGCGCGGCTTTGGCGCTCGAGTGCTGATCACGGAGATAGATCCCATCTGCGCGCTGCAGGCTTCGCTATGGAAGGCTATGAGGTCGTGACCATGAACGAGGAGGCCTGCGAACTGGGCGACATCTTCGTCACCTGCACTGGCAACTACCACGTCATCGACGGATCGATCACATGGAGCGTATGAAGAATGAGGCCATTGTGTGCAACATCGGCCACTTCGACTCCGAGATCGAGATGATCTACCTGGAAGAGACTCCAAGCTGCGTCGAAGCAGACCAACATCAAGCCGCAGGTGGACAAGTGGACCCTGCCCCGACGGGCCGCTGCATCTATCGTCCTGGCCGAAGGTCGGCTCGTCAACCTGGGCTGCGCCACGGGCCACCCCAGTTTCGTGATGTCCAACTCCTTCACCAACCAGGTTTTGGCCCAGCTGGATCTGGCAAAAAACAAATACGAGCCCAAGGTCATGATCCTGCCCAAGAAGCTGGACGAGGAGGTGGCCCGCTTGCACCTGGCGCGTCTTGGTGTCAAGCTGGAGAAACTGACCAAGGCGCAGGCCGACTACATCGGCGTGCCCGTGGAAGGGCCGTACAAGCCGGACCACTACCGCTACTAGACCGTACCCGCCCGTCCGGCTCCGGCCGGACGGGCGGACACAGACCCGAGCCGAGCGCCCATGATCCATCCGCCGTCCCTCCCCCGCGTCCTGATTCCGGTCCTGGCCCTCTGTCTGATCGCTCTGTTGGCCGTGGCCGCTACCCGGGCCGTGGCCTGGGAGATGACCATCAAGGAGTCCACCTCCTGCCTCAACGTGTTCGACGACCTGGACGTGGAGAACCTCCTGGACAACGACCCGACCACCTGCTGGGCCGAGTGCGCGGACGGGCCCGGGGTGGGCGAGTCCGTGACCTTCGACTTCGGGGAATCCGTGGTCCTGCAGCAGTTGGGCATCGCCAACGGCTGCCAGGGCGAGGGCGACTTCGAATCCCACAACCGGGTGGCCCAGGTGGAGGTGGTCTACGCCAACGGAGCCCGGGAGCGGTTCGACCTGGCCGACCGGCCGGGGTTGCAGTTCCTGCCCCTGACCCCCATGTCCACCACCTCCCTGACCCTGGTCATCACCAAGGCCACCCTGGCCGACTCCCTGTTCGACCGGGGCCAGACCTGTTTGTCCGAGGTCCAGTTCGTGACCCGGGTTCAAGCTGATGACAAGGCCGGGGACAAGGCCCCGGAAGCGGCCCCTGAAATCGTTGAGGAGCCCGCCGAAGAAACGGCCGAAGAAGTTGCCGCAGCCCCGCAGCCCGATCCCATCCCCGACGTGGTTCCGGACCCGGTGACCGAGCCCGTGGCCCCGGAGCAGGACAACGACCTGGCCCTTCCGGCCGAGGAGCCCGCCCTGAAGTTCTCGGCCACGGCCTCTTCGGCCCTGACCACGGAGCTGGGCGGCCTGTCCTTTTCGGCCGACAATCTGGTGGACGGCAGCAAGCGCACCGCCTGGGTGGAGGGCGTACCCGGCCCGGGCGTGGGCGAGTGGGCCGAGATCACCCTGCCCGTGCGCAAGCCCCTGGCCGGCATCTGGATCGCCAACGGCTGCCAGGCCGGCGAGCGTACCTTCGAGGCCAACAACCGGGCCAAGATCCTGGATCTGGCCCTGTCCAGCGGGGACACGCGGCCTATCAAGGTGGAGGACGCGCCCGGGCTGCAGTTCGTGGACCTGGGCGACACCATGACCGAGAGCTTGCGCCTGACCATCCGGGAGGTCTACACCGGCGGCGACGGCGAGCACACCTGCCTGGCCGAGGTGCGGCCCTCCTACGTGGGCGCGGGCCAGGCCGTGGCCGACATGGACGAGGAGACCCTGGGCACCCCGGAGGAGCGGGCCCTGGGCGTGGTCCGGGCCTTCTACACCCGGCTCATCACCCTGGACGACGGCTACGTGGACCTCTACGCCGGCGCCCTGCGCGACGACGAGGAGCTCATCTTCGAGGTCTTTCGCGAGACCCAGAAGCAGCGCGGCATGTACCAGCTCTTCCGCCAGGCCCTGGTGGACCTGGACGACCTGGGCATGAGCGCGGACCAGGTGTCCGACGACGAGATCAAGGTGGTGGTGGACGGGTTCTACACCGTGTACGTGGGCCCGGCCTTCGAGCGCATCGACGAGAACACGGTCTTCACCCTGATTTACGAGGATGCGCACTGGCGCATCATGGATAAACAAGAGCTGTAGGCTGATCGCCTAAAGCAGCATCACTTCGACCATGTCCCCGGCGTAGCCGCCCTCGCTGTCGGCCGGGAGCACGGCCAGGCCGTCCGCCTTGAGCATGGTGAACAGCAGGCCGGACTTGCCCGTCACGGGCCCGGCCAGAGGGTTCTCCCCGGGCCGTTCCTCCAGCGCCACCCGCACCCAGTCCTCGCGTCCCGGTTTGGAAGCCATGTTGCGGGCCAGCTCGGCCCGGACCACGGGCCGCCACGGCCGGGCGAACGCGTCCGCGGCTCCGGCCAGGTGCAGGACCAGGGGAGCGGCCAGCACGTGGGCCACCACCAGGGCCGAGGCCACCTGTCCGGGCAGGCCCAGCACGGGAATCCCGTTCAGCCGGGCCAGGATGGTGGGCTTGCCGGGCGACAGGGCCACGCCGTGGGCCAAAATCTCTCCGCCCAGTTCCTGGATCACGGTCACGGACAGATCCCGCGTGCCGATGGAGCTGCCCCCGGACAGGAGCACCATGTCGCATTGGTCCGCGCCTTGCCGCAGGGCCTTGGCCAGGGCTTCCTTGTTGTCCGGGGCCAGGCCCAGGTCGACCACCACGCCCCCGGCCTCGGCCACCAGGGCGGCCAGGGTGGGGCGGTTCACGTCGCGCATCTGGCCCGGGTCGGGCGTGTCCGAGTATTCGACCAGTTCGTTTCCCGTGGACAGCAGGCCCACCCGGGGCTGTTTGCCCACCTCGGCCGAGCCCAGGCCCAGGGCGGCCAGCAGGCCGATCTCCTGGGAGCGCAGCACACGGCCCGTCCGAAGAATGGGCTCCCCGGCCTTGGCGTCCTCGCCCGGAAACATGACGTTTTCGCCCGGGGCCACGCTCTTGCGGATCTCCACCAGGTCGCCCGAGGGCTCGGTGTGCTCCACCATGACCACGGCGTCCGCGCCTTGGGGCAGCCAGCCGCCCGTGGGGATGGCCGCGCACTTGCCCGGCTCCAGGGGCTGGTCCGGGGCGCGCTCGATCACGATCTCGAACCCGAACTCCAGATAGGCCGGGTTGGACTCCGAGGCCCCGAAGGTGTCGCGGGCGGCCACGGCGTAACCGTCCATGCAGGAGCGGTGGTGCGGAGGCAGGTTCTCTGGCGCGACGGGCGACTGGGCCAGGACCCGGCCGGCGGCCCGGTCCAGGGGAACGGTCTCGGTCCCCTGGCAGGGGAACGAGGCCAGCAGGGACTGGAATTCGGCCCGGCTGATGACGGACAGGAAGCCGTGGCCCATGCCTAGCCCCTGTCCACGGTGATTTCGATCTTGCCCGGGCCGTAGCCCTTGAGCTCGGCCAGCATGGCCGTCAGGCTGGAGGAAATGATGCGGGACACAAAGGGGTTGAAGTCCAGCTTCCGTCCGTTGACGTGCACGGTCATGGCGCCGCCGCGGGCCTGGCAGTCGTCCGGCGAGGCGTCGCCGGCCACGATGTCACGGGCCAGGCCGCCGCAGTCCTCGCGGCCGCAGGCCCCGCAGTCCAGGCCGGGCAGGAGAAAGCCGCTGTTGACCGCCAGTTCGGCCAGCTTTTCGGGATCGGCTGTTTCCCTGGACACCACGGCCAGGGCCAGGCCGCGGTCCAATTGCTCGGCCTCGGCCTTGTCCTTGGCGATGACGATGCGCGGCAGGTACTCCATTTCCTTGCCGCCCTCCACCAGGAGCACGTCGACGCCGTAGGAGCCGTCGGTCATCAGGGGGGCCAGGTCGGACAGGGGCCTGCGCTTGGGCCAGGACACGAAGCTCTCCACGCCGGACAGCCCGATGACGCCGTCGGCCACCTTCTTGTACCGGGACGTATCCGAATCCTCGCGCTCGCTGAATCCACAGTCCGAGAATTTGGCCACGGCCACGCGCAGGCCTCGTTGCTTCAGGCTCTTGGCCAGCTCCAGGCCGAGATGGGTCTTTCCGGCGTCCTTGAATCCGATGATGGCTATGGCGTGCATTGCTGTCTCCGAGGGGGTGATGTGGGGCCGGGGCCGTCCTGTCTGGGGGACGGCCCCGGCCCGATGGAGACTAGCCTATTTGGCGTTGGGGGTGAAGAGCTGCTTGCCCAGCAGCTTGTATTCCCCGATCATGGTCTGGGTCTTGTCCGAGGCCATCCACTGGATGAACTGAATGGCCAGGTCGTACTTGGCGTTGGGGCACTTCTCGGGATTGACCGCCAGCCCGCTGTACTGGTTGAACAGGACCTCGTCGCCCTCCACAAGGATCACCAGGGGCGGCTGGCCGCCGCTCTTGTCCTCGTAGGTGATGTAGGTGCCGCGGTCGGTCATGGTGTAGCCGTTCATCTCGGCGGCCATGGTGATGGTGGCCAGCATGCCCTGGCCGGACTGCACGTACCAGGCTTCCTGCTCGGGAACCGGCAGGTTCGAGGCCGCCCACAAGGACAGCTCCTTCTTGTGGGTGCCCGAGTTGTCGCCGCGGCTGACGAACACGGCCTTGTTCTGGCCGATGGCGGTCAGGGCGTCCACCACGTTCATGCCCTTGATTCCGGCCGGGTCCGCCGCCGGGCCGATGATCACGAAGTCGTTGTACATCAGCTCGGTGCGGTCCACGCCGTAACCTTCCTCCACGTACTTTTTCTCGCTGGCCGGGGCATGCACCAGGAGCACGTCGCAGTTGCAGTCCTTGCCGAACTGCAGGGCCTTGCCCGTGCCCATGGCCGACCATTTCAGGGTGATGCCGGTGTCGGCCTCGAATGCCGGGGCCAGGTAGTCCAGCAGCCCGGTGTTGTCCGTGCTGGTGGTGGTGGCCATCATCAGTTCCTCGGCCTGGACCGGGGCGGACAGGGTCAGACCCAGCAGGAAGAGCAGGGCGAAGAGACAGGACAGTCGTTTCATGGTTTTCCTCCAAGGGTTGGTGTTATGCCTTTGCATGCTTTCATTGATTATTCCCAGCGCATTTCCGTGGTCCGCACGGCCACCGCGGTCTTGCACCCGGGTTGGATGGACGGGGCGTCGGCCGGAACCAGGCACCAGAGCGACAGCCCCGGGGCCGAGAATCGCAAGTGCCGAACCCGGCCTGGGATGAGAACGCTGCGGTCCAGGCAGAGCAGCAGCCGGGCCTCGCCGGGCGCCGGGGCCTCGCCGTCCGCCAGCGGCCGTACGGCCGTGGCCGGTAGCAGGACGCCCGATCCGGCATCGAGAGGAGGCTTTTCCGGCCCGGGCAGGATCTGGCCGTCGTTCAGGCGCATGGCCACGGTTCCGTTTTCCGGCGTCCAGGGGCCGTGCAGCACGTTGATGCGGCCGAAGCCCACGGCCCGGCCCTGGTGCAGGGTCAGGACCGAGTCCGAGACCTCTTCCAGCCAGTCGCGGTCGTGGCTGACGATGCACACGGCCGTGCCGTGCTCGTGGCGCGCGGCCAGGGCGGCCTCCAGGATGGCCAAACGGCTTTCCTCGTCCAGGCTGGCCGTGGGTTCGTCCAGGAGCAGGGCCCGGGGCTCGAGGAGCAGCCGCGCGGCCAGGGCCACCCGCTGGGCCTCGCCGCCCGAGAGCTCGCCGCTCTTCCGGGACAGGAATTCCGGCTTCAGGCCCACCCGGGCCAGGGCCTTGGCGGCCCGGCCGGAAAGATACTTGGTGTCGCCGCGCACCTTGAGCCCGTAGACCAGGTTGTCGAACACCGTGCGGGTCAGCAGGAAGGGGGACTGCTGGAGCATGGTCACCTGCCGCCTGGCCCTGGTCAGGTCGCGGTCCAGGGGCTTCCCCCGGAACAGGACCCGGCCCCGCGCCGGACGCTCCAGCAGAGCCATGATCTTGAGCAGGGTGGACTTGCCCGCGCCGTTGGGCCCGGCCACTCCCAGGATGGCCCCCGGCTCCAGGCGCAGGCTCTCCACGCGCAGGGCCTCGCGCTGCCCGTAGCGCTGGACCACGTCTTGGAGTTCGAGCAGGGCGGTTTCCATCAATACCTCCGCTTGAGCATGCGCAGGAGCACGTTGACGCCCAGGGCCACGATCATGAGCATGATCCCCAGGGCGATGCCCCGGGCGAACTCGCCCTTGTTCGTCTCCAGGGCGATGGCCGTGGTCATGGTCCGGGTGTGCCACTTGATGTTGCCGCCGATCATCATGGAGATGCCCACCTCGGACACCACCCGGCCGTAGGACGCGGCCGCGGCCACCAGCAGGGTTCCTCCGGCCTCGCGCATGGTGGTCAGGGCCACCTGCCTGCGGTCGGCCCCCAGGGTGCGCAGGGTTGGGCCCAACCGCTGGTCCAGCCCGGCCACGCCCGAGGCGGTGAAGGCGATGACGATGGGCAGGGCCAGCACGGTCTGGGCCGCGGCCATGCCCGGAATGGAGTAGAGCAGGCCCAGGGGCCCCAGCGGACCTTTGGCCGTGAAGAAGGCGTAGGCGATGAGGCCGATGACCACGGTGGGCAGGGAGAGCAGGGTGTCCGTGGCCGCGCGCAGGGCGCGTTGGCCCGGAAAGGAGAAGTGCCCCAGGCAGAAGCCCAGGGGCGCGCCGATGACCATGGAGGCGGCCATGGAAAAGGTGGACACCCGGACCGTGACCCAGACCGCGGAATAGGTGGCCGGATCAAACCCGCCCAGGAGTCGGAACGCCTCGTTTACGCCTTCGGCCAGAAAACCCATACACACCTCCGAGCCTATCAAGATGCCGTGTCGGAGGCGTTGTGTCAATATGGGCAGAGCAAATCAGTCGTGTACTATTTGCGTTCCGATGCCTGTGTCGGTGAAAAGTTCCAGGAGCACGCAGTTCTCCACCCGGCCGTCGATGATGTGGGCCTTTTCCACCCCGCCGAGCATGGCCTCCAGGCAGCATTGCAGCTTGGGGATCATGCCGCCCTGGGCCAGGCCGGACTGGATGGCCTCGAAGGCCTCCTTGCGGGTCATGGAGGAGACCAGTTCGCCCTCGGCGTCCAGGAAGCCGGGCACGTCGGTCAGCAGGTGCAGTCTCTTGGCGCCCATGGCCGCGGCCACGGCTCCGGCCACGGCGTCGGCGTTGATGTTGTAGGTCTCGCCCGCGTCGTCCACGCCCACCGGGGCGATGACCGGGATGAAGCCTTCCTTTTCCAGGGAGCGGAGAATCTGGGTGTTGATCTTGGTCACCTGGCCCACCTTGCCCAGGTCGATGAGCTCGGGCGGGGCGTCCTTGCGCTCTACGGACAGCTCCATCTTCTCGGCCTTGATGAGCATGCCGTCCTTGCCGGACAGACCCACGGCCTGGCCGCCCATCTGGTTGATGACCCCGACGATGTCCTTGTTCACCTTGCCCACCAGGACCATCTCCACCACGTCCATGGTGGCCTTGTCCGTGACCCGATGGCCCTCCCTGAACTCGCTCGGGATGTGCAGGGCCTGGAGCATTTCGCCGATCTGGGGCCCGCCGCCATGCACGATGACCGGGTTGATGCCCACGTACTTGAGCAGGATGACGTTGAGGGCGAAGGCCCTTTTCAGGTCCTCGTCCACCATGGCGTGGCCGCCGTACTTGACCACCACGGTGCGGTGGTAGAATTCGCGGATGTAGGGCAGGGTCTCGATGATCATCCGGGCCTGAAGCTGGTTGCGCTTCATGTCCCGGGTGAGCCTGGGATCTCTTTTCTCCATGATTCCCTCCGGTATGGCCGGAATCATTCCCCAGCCCGGCGGCCCTGTCAATGGGGCGTCAGAAGTTCTCGACCACCACGCCCTTGCCGGTCAGGCCGTGTTCCTCGGCCATGCGCTGGTAGTCCCGCACGGCCTGGTCCATGTGCGCGGCCATGCGTTTGTCCAGGTCCTTGAGAGCGGCGGTGTGGTTGCGAGAGACGATGAGGTTGCCGTCGGGCGTGCGCAGGTTGAAGGCGTAGCCCACGCGCTGGTTTTCGCCCGAGGCGGTCTGGTTGGGCAGGTCGTCGACAAGAATCTCGGCCGAGGCGACCTGCTGGCCGCGGGATTGCAGGGTCTTTTTCACTCGGGGCAGGGCGTCCAGGTCCAGGCCGGCATCGCGGGCAAGCCGGTCCGGGCAGTCGAGCTGGATGTCCACCACCGAGGCGTCGGACACCTGGAGGGCGAAATCACCGGACAGGGCATAGGCTCCCAGGGTTGCGGCCAGGGCGACCAGTGCGAGGAATGTCCAGTGAAATGATTTCATGTCGATTTCCGAGGATTGGGGGGTCCATACACGAAATCGGGCCGCTATTACAATAGGGAAAAACCTGGAATCCGGTGTTCCAAATTGGGGAGCGGGCCATTGATTTTTCCGAAGGTATGAGGAAGTATGGCAAATGGAGGACACGACACGCCATGAGCGGGCCCGAGGAAAAAAAAGTCAAGGCCGCCCCGGATCTTGAGGAGTATTGCGTTCCCGGAGAGGGCGACAGGTTCCACTGCGCCTGCTCCAAGGGCATCGTCACCAAGACCGGCACCGGCGCCACCACCCGGCGCCACCTCAAGAAGCGCTTTTTCTACCTGTGCCAGGTGGACGAGGAGAAGTTCGACATGTGGGCGGTGAACGCCCAGCACGTGCCCACGGGCAAGAAGGAAACCATCACCCTGGAGATGCTGGTCACCGACTATCAGCCCGAAGTGGCCCATTACGTGTCCAAGATCGCGCCGGCCATGCGCAAGCTCCAGAAGCACATCGCCCGGGGCGACAAGAACCGCAAGAACAGCAAGCCCTATTCCGCGGAGATGGAGTACAAGGGCGCCCTGGCCATGGACCAGAAGAACGTCCGGGCCACCTTCGGCCTGGGCCTGACCTACCTGGAGCACGGGGAGCGCGAAAAGGGCGAGTCCGTGTTCCACAGCCTGGTGGAGTTGGACGGGGCGTTCGACGAGGAATACAAGCACCTGTTCAACGAACTGGGCATCCAGCTCAGGAAGAACAGCCTGTTCGGCGAGGCCGTGGATTACTACAGCCGCGCCCTGAATTTGTCTCCCAACGACGAGAACCTCCATTTCAACCTGGCCCGCAGCCATTTTGAAAAGGAGGAGTGGCTGCCTTGTCTGGGCCAGCTTTGCCAGACCCTGGAGATCAATCCAAAGCACTCCGAGGGGTTGAGCTTCTGCCGCCATCTGCTCAGGCAGCTCAAGGACGATGGTTCCGGGATGCGCCAGACCCTGGGCGACCCGAGCGACGAGGTGACGGCTCTGCTGACCCGGGCCCTGGAAACGGACAAGAAGGCCCTGACCACCCATCTTTCCAGCCTTCGTAAGGCAATAAAGAAGTGGCAAAAAACCTTGGGATGAAGCTGTCCTTCAACCGTATGGAGTGGGCGGGCTCCCTGGGCGACCTGGGCACGCTCCTGCCCCTGGCCGTGGCCATGGTCATGGTCAACGGCCTGAACCCGGCCGGGGTCTTCCTGGCCGTGGCCGGGATGTACATCCTGGGCGGCCTGTATTTCCGGGTGCCCATCGCGGTGCAGCCCATGAAGGTCATCGGGGCCTACGCCGTGGCCTCGGGCATCCCGGCCGTGACCATCACCGGAGCCGGAATCCTGGTGGGCGCCATCCTCTGCCTGCTGGCCCTGACCGGGCTCATGGACCGTCTGGGCAAGGCCATCCCTCCGGCCGTGGTGCGCGGGGTGCAGCTTTCCACCGGCATCCTGCTCCTGGCCCGAAGCGTGGAGTTCCTGGTCGGGACCAGCTCGTTCCAGAGGGCGGGCGGGGGCAGCGAGCCCTTTCTGGCCTTCCAGTCCGTGACCCTGCCCGTGCTCGGCACCCTGCCCCTGAGCCTGGTCCTGGGCCTGCCCCTGGCCGTGATGACCATCCTGCTCCTGTCCAACCGCCGCGTTCCGGCCGGGCTGGCCCTGGTCGGCCTGGGGTTGGCCGCGGGCCTGGCCCTGGGCGGCTGGCGCGGCCTGGACGAGCTTTCCCCGGGCCTGCACCTGCCCGAGTTGCTGCCCTTCGGACTGCCCTCCTGGGACGTTCTGGGCTTCGCCCTGGTCAGCCTGGTCCTGCCCCAACTGCCCATGACCGTGGGCAACGCCGTGGTGGCCAACCGCGACCTGTCCTACGAGTATTTCGGCGACCAGAGCCGCCGCGTCACGGACCGCGCCCTGTGCTGGAGCATGGGCTTGGCCAACCTGGCCTCCTTCGTCCTGGGCGGCATGCCCATGTGCCACGGCGCGGGCGGGCTGGCCGCGCACTACCGCTTCGGAGCCCGCACGGCCGGGTCCAACTTCATCATCGGCGGATTGTTCCTGGTGCTGGTCCTGGTCTTCGGGTCCGGTATCCTGGCCCTGGTCCGGCTGCTGCCCATGGGCGTGCTGGGCGTGCTTCTGGCTTTCGCCGGGGCGCAGCTGGCCATCCGGGTGGGCGACCTGGAGGACCGGGGGTCGGTCTTCGTGGCCGTGGCCATGGCCGGAATCGCCCTGGCCTCCAACCTGGCCTGGGGCTTTGGGGCCGGACTGCTGCTGAGCTGGGTCATCCGGCGGGGCTGGCTTCGAATCTGACGGGGATCGTTACAACGGCAAGGCGCGGTAGACGCTTTTTTCGTACAGGGCGCAGACTTTCAGGGCCCAGGCGGCCCGTATGCCCGCGCAGCGCAGGCGGCAGTACAAGTGCAGGGGATTGAGGCGGTGTTGAAGCCGGGCGCGCAATGTTTTCATGGCCGCGACCTCCTTGCCCGTCTTATCGGCCGCAACGGGGTCCCGCCTTATGCCCTCCAGCCGGTTCAGCCGCGCACGGGCCAGGCCAGGAAACGGTCGCCCCGGGTCTTGTGGCCCACACCCACGGCTCCCTTGCCCAGGTACAGGGCCATGGCCCAGTCGGTCTCGAAGGCCGAGGTGGTGGACGACCAAAACACCGGTCCCGGGTCGCCGTCCATGCCTGCGAATGGATGATTCCGGGGCAGGGCCGGGAAGCACTGCGATGCGTCGACGAGTGATTCCAGCTCGTTGATGGTGGGCAGCCGCCAATCGTCCTTGTTCACGGCCTGCAAGGCCCCGGGCCAGTCCACGGGCCCGGCCGGGGCGGCCGATGGCGCCCAGGTCAGCCCGGTGAGCCGGTCCAGCACGCCGTCCTCTCGGGACTCGAACCGGGGCTCGGGCCAGGCCGTTCCCAAACGCAGATCTCCGTCCTGGCCCGTGCCCGTACAGGGAACCTCTTGGCCCTGGTGGTCAAAGCAGGCCGTCTGTCCGGTGCGGGCCAGGGCCGCCTCATCCGCCGTACCGCTCACGGGCCAGACCAGGCAGGGCTGGTCCTTGCGGCCGTAGAACATGCGGCCTCCGGCCAGATGCACGTACCAGGCGTAGGCCGGGTTCACGGCCGAGGTGGTGGAGGTCCAGAACCAGTTGGAGCGGACGTTGTCAAAGGGGTGGCCTTGGGGCAGGGCCGGGTTTTTGGTCTGAAAGCCGACCAGGCTGCGCATCTCCCTGCGGTTGGGCAGCCGCCAGTCCGTGCGGCCCGCCAACTTCTGCTTGTTGAATTTGGCCATCAGGTCCAGGGCTTCGGCCCAGGCCAGGGGGAATCCGGCCAGGTCCGCGTCCTTGGCCCAGATGAGCCCGGTCAGCCGGTCCAGCACGGCTCCGTCCCGGCCTGCCTTGAAGCGCGGATCGGGCCAGACCAGGCCGGCGCCCGCGTCCGCGTCCTGCCCCGTGCCCGCGCAATCCAGGGGCTTGCCCTGCGCGTCGTAGCAGAGCCGCTGGCCTGTTCGCAGGACACAGGTGGTCATGCGCTCTTTCCCGGGGTCCTCAACACGGCCATGGTCAGGAAGAGCATGGCGATGGCGCAGATCACGCCCAGCAGATACACGCAGTCCAGGCCTAGGCTCGCGTAGACCAGGCCCATGAGCAGGGGGGCCACGGTCTGGGCCAGCCGCAGCAGGGTGCCGTTGGCGGCCATGACCGCCGCCCGCTGCTCCAGGGGGGCCTCGCCGGTGAGCAGGGTCAGGATGACCGGCATGTTCAACCCCTGGGCCAGGCCGAAGCAGAGCACCGGCAGGATGCAGGCCCAGCCCGTGGGCATGAGCGGGAACAGGAACATGCTCAGGGCGTAGAACACGCAGGCCGCGGCCATGAGGGTGGAGGGGGCGAAGCGTTCCGAGAGCCTGCCCAGCCCGGCCGCGGCCAGGGCCGTGACCAGGGAGGCCGAGCCGAAGACCATGCCGATGACGATGGGCGGCGATGCGAAGCGTTCGTGCATGAGCACGGGCAGATAGGTGACGATGGGACCGTACAGGATGACGAAGGTCAGCAGGGTGCAGGAGAACAGGGCCAGGGCGCGCTTGGCGGTCAGGAGCCTGAGCGCGGTGCGGGCGTACTGGGCGAAGCCCTCCTTGCCCTGGGGCTCCGGGGTGTGGAGCCGGGACATGCAGACCAGGGCCAGGGGGATGGCCAGCAGGGGCAGGAGAAAGGGCCAGTTCCAGCCGATGGTGGCCAGCGCGCCGCCCACGGCCGGGAACAGGGCCGTGCCCACGGACAGGACCGAGGCGTTGTAGCCCATGGCCCTTGTCCGCTCCGGGCCGGGAAACAGGTCGCCGATGAGCACGGCGTAGAGCACGCCCAGAGGCCCGGCCCCGATGCCTTGGACAAATCGCAGGGCCAGCAGCCAGGACAGATTGGGCGCGAAGAAGCAGGCCGCTCCGGCCAGGGAGAAGCAGAACAGGGCCGGGATGAGCACTTTTTTGCGGCCCAGCCGGTCGGCCAGGATGCCGGTCAGCGGGGCCATGAACACCCCGGGCAGGGTGAAGGCGGTGATGACCAGGCCCACGTTGGCCCCGGACAGGGCCAGGCCGGTGATCATGCCCGGCAGGGCCGGGATGATGGAGGACACGCCCATGATGGCCATGAGCGTGACGCCGAAGACCAGCTGCAGGTTTCGGTCGAGATAGAGCTTGCGCACGCCGGGCCTCACGCCCCGGGGTCGCGGCCGGGTTCCTTGACCGCCGCGTCCAGGAGCAGATTGTCCCGGTGCACGGCCGAGGAATAGGGAGCGTGGCCCAGCAGGGCCTCGATTTCAGACGTCTTGCGGCCCATGATGCGGGCCAGGTCGTTGGAGTCGTAGTTGGCCAGGCCCACGCCCAGGGTGGCCCCGTCCGCGTCGCGCAGGCGCACCAGGGAGCCCTGCTCGAACTCGCCCTCTACCTTGCGGATGCCCGCGGGCAACAGGCTCTTGCCCCGCTCGGTCAGGGCCCGGGCCGCGCCGGCGTCGATCCACAGGTCTCCGGCCGGGTCGTCGTGGTAGGCCAGCCAGAACTTCTTGCGCGACACGGTCTTGCCCTCGGGCAGGACCAGGGTGCCCCGGCCCGGGTCGGCCAGGGCCTTGAAGATGGAGAAGTCGTCCCGGCCGGACAGGATCAGGGTGGGCACGCCCAGTTGGGCCGCGCGGCAGGCGGCCAGGAGCTTGGAGTACATGCCCCCTGTGCCCACACTGGTCTTGCCCGCGCAGATGGACTCCAGGTCCAGGTCGCGGATGGACTCGATGAGGGGCAGGAGCCTGGCGTCCGGGTGCAGGTCCGGGTTCTTGTCGAACACGCCTCCGGCCGAGGTCAGGTTGACGAACAGGTCGGCCCCGATGAGGCCCAGGGTCAGGCTGGCCAGGGTGTCGTTGTCCCCGAACTCCAGCTCCTTGACCGACACGGTGTCGTTCTCGTTGATGATGGGGATGGCCCGCCATTCCAGAAGGCGTTCCAGGGTGTTGCGGGCGTTGAGGAACCGGCTGCGCAGGCTGAGGCCGTCCCGGGTGAGCAGAATCTGGGCGGCCAGCTTGCCGCGCCTGGCCAGGGCCTCGTCGTAGTGGTGCACCAGGCGTCCCTGGCCCACGGCCGAGGCGGCCTGGCGGCCGGGAAGGTCGTAGAGCACGGCTCCGTCCACGGTCTCGGCCACGCGTCCGCGCCCGGCGGCCACCGCGCCCGAGCTGACCAGGACCACGTCCAGCCCCTGGTCGTGCAGCCCGGCCAGTTCTCCGGCCAGACGGTCCACCACGTCCAGGTTCAGGATGCCCCGGTTGTCCGCCAGGACGGCGCTGCCCACCTTGACCAGTACGCGTCGCAGGCCGGACAGACAGGGATGGCGAAGGGATGCGGAATCGATGCCGTGCATGACCGCGGAGTTAATCACGAAGCCGGTTGGCTGGCAAGGGGCCCTGATGATTTGTCGGATTCGTCGGATTCGTCGAGCGTCTTGAACCGCTCCCAGATCTCCTGCTCCAGCGCGTCCACGCCTTGGCCGGTGAGCGCGGAGATGAAGCGCAGGTCCAGCCTGGCCTCGTCCGCCTGGGTCCGTATCTCCTCCAGTTGTTCCGGGGACAGCAGGTCGATCTTGTTGACCACCCGTAGCTGCGGCTTGCGGGCCAGGGCCGGGTCGTACTGGTCCAGCTCGTCGTCCAGCAGGTTGAATCCGGCGAAGGGGTCGTCCTTGCCCACCTCCTCGGCCGACAGGAGGTGGACCAGGAAGCGGGTCCGCTCCACGTGCTTGAGGAATGTGTGGCCCAGGCCCACGCCCTGGCTGGCCCCCTCGATGAGCCCGGGGATGTCGGCCATGACCAGCCGCTCGCCCATCTCGCCCTCCAAGACGCCCAGGTTGGGAGTCAGGGTGGTGAAGGGGTAGGCCGCGATCTTGGGCCGGGCCTGGGACAGGGCCGTGATCAGGGTGGACTTGCCCGCGTTGGGCAGGCCCAACAGGCCCACGTCGGCCAGGATTTTGAGTTCCAGGCGGAGCCGCTTCTCCTCGCCGGGCGTGCCTTCCTCGGCGTAGCGCGGGGCCTGGTTGGTGGAGGACTTGAAATGGATGTTGCCCCGGCCGCCCTGGCCGCCGTGGCAGACCACCACCTCCTGGCCGTCGTGCACCAGATCGGCCACCAGCCGTTCGGACTCGGTGCCGTCCTCGTTTTCCGCGACCTCGTGGACCAGGGTGCCCACGGGCAGCTCCAGGACCAGGTCGTCGGCCGCCTTGCCGTAGCGGTCCTTGCCCATGCCGGGCTGGCCGTTGCGGGCCGTGTAGGAGCGCTTGAGCCGGAAGTCCTGGAGCGTGATCAGCCGCTGGGCCGCGCGCAGGATCACGTCGCCGCCCTTGCCGCCGTCACCACCGTTCGGTCCTCCCTTGGGGATGAACCGCTCGCGCCGGAACGAGGCACAGCCGTTGCCGCCGTTGCCGCTGCGCACGGATATGGTCGCTTCATCCACGAATCGCATGGGACACTCCAGTGGCGGAAGGATAGCCCGTCCAGGCGGATAAAAAAAGGGGCAGGAGTCGCCTCCTGCCCCGGGAAAGCCTGTGGGGTAGTTTTCTAGGCCTCGGCCGAGCGCACGTGGACGCGGGTCTTGACCTTCTTCTTGCGGGTGAACTTCTCGTACTCCACCACTCCGTCCACCAGAGCGAACAGGGTCCAGTCCCTGCCCACGCCCACGCCGTCGCCGGGGTGAATCTTGGTGCCGAGCTGGCGCACGAGGATGTTTCCGGCCAGGACCTGCTGGCCGCCGTAGCGCTTCACGCCCCGGCGTTGACCGGCGCTGTCGCGTCCGTTGCGGGAACTGCCGCCTGCTTTTTTATGAGCCATGACGTATCTCCTCTAGGCCTTGATGGACTTGACCTTGAGCCGGGTGTAGTCCTGGCGGTGGCCCTGGGTCTTGCGCGAGTCCTTCTTTGCCCGCTTATGGAAGACGATGATCTTGGGGCCGCGGGCGCGGGTGATGACCTCGCAATCCACAGCGGCGCCGTCCAGGTAGGGGGAGCCGATCTTGGGCTCGCCCTCACCGGCCACCAGGAGCACCTTGTCCAGGGAGACGGTGGAGCCGTTCTCGGCCTTCAGGGCCTCCACGTCGAACTCCATGCCTTCTTCGATGCGGTACTGCTTTCCGCCGGTTTCAACTATGGCAAACATGTCTTTTCTAACCTCCGTGATCGTCGGAAGGGGGAACCTATCCCCAAGCCCGCGCAAAAGTCAAGCCCAAACTCAGGTCCGGTGAAGCGATTTTTTCGCCTCAGGCCACGGCCAGCACCAGCACGTCCACGGCCTTGGCCCCGGCCGCGTTCAGGGCCTTGCTGCACTCGCGCAGGGTGGACCCGGTGGTGGACACGTCGTCCACCAGCAGGACCCGCTTCTCGGCCACGGCCTCCGGGTCGGCCTTGAAGGCTCCGGCCAGGTTGGACAGCCGTTCGGTCCCGGACAACCTGCTCTGGGGCACGGTGTCCCGGACGCGCTCCAGGGCCTTGGGGAGCGCGGGCGCGTTCAGGGCCCTGGCCACGGGCACGGCCAACTCCAGGCTCTGGTTGTAGCCCCGCCACCGAAGCCTGCGGGGGTGCAGGGGCACCGGGATCACGACGTCGATTTGGTCCAGCCCGGCCCGCAGGGACGCGGCCTTCACCAAATCCTGGAGCAGCCTGGTCCGGCCCAGGCCCTGGCTGAACTTGAAGGCCAGGATGAGCTCGCGGAGGCGGCCGTCATATGGGCCGTGAAAGGCCAGCCGCTCCCAGGGCGGTGGGTCGGCCAGGCAGTCGCCGCAGTTCTCGGGCTCGTAGGTGGCCAGGCCGAAGGGCTTGCCGCAGCGCGGGCAAAATCCGCCCGTGCGCGGGGCCAGTTCCCGGGCGCAGTCCGGGCACAGCCCGGCCGGATGGTCCGGGGCCGTGACCGGGCGCGAGCAGGCCGGGCAACGGCGCGCGGCCAGGACCGGCTTCAGGAAGGAGCGCGTCCACGACGCCAGTCCGGCCACGAGTCCTCCGGGGTCAGCCCTGGTTTTCCCAGGCGGTCTTGCCCAGTTCGCGGATGCGGTCGGCCGCTTCCTTGTCCCGCTCCAGGTCCGCGATCTTTTCCTTGCCCGGGAAGGTCAGGGCTTCCTTGATCTCGAAGTTGAAGCTGTCCAGGAAGTACCTGAGCGTCAGCAGGGCGCCCTCGAAGAGCTTGTCGCCCTTTTCCCGGCCCGCGAACAGACAGACGTAGGCCGGGCGCTTGGGCAGGTTGACGATGGCTTCGTCGCCCTTTTCCTTGCGCGCCCAGACCCACTGGCTGCGGTCGATGAAGGTCTTGAGCCGCGAGGGCAGGTGGTAGAAGTAGATGGGCGCGGCCAGGAACAGGAACGGCGTCCTGAACATGTATTCAAAAACGTCCTTGGCGAAGTCCTTCTTCTCCAGGATGCAGGGGCTGTGCGGATCCTTGGCGCAGATGCCGCAGGCCGTACAGGGCTTGATGTCCAGCTTGCGCATGTACAGGATGGAGCCCTCGGGGCCGCCGGCCTGCTGCATGCCCCGCTGGAACAGGTTCACGGCGTTGTTGCTGTTTCCCTGCTTGCGGTGGCTGCAATGGAACAGGGCCGGGGTTTGGTCCATCTCGTCGACGAAATTCAACAGGCTCATTGTACGGTTCCTTTGTTCAAGGTTCGGGTGTTCAAGGTTCGGGTGTTCAAGGTTCAGGTTCGCTTGTCAGCCGGCCGACGGCGGGCGCAGGAATTCGAACCGCATGTGGCCTTCCTCCTGGAAGGTCTCCACGGTCCACTCGGGCAGGATGTGCAACTGGTGCTCCACCTGCTTCTCGGTCTTCAAGTCCGCCAGGACGGTGAGCTTCCCCTCACGGGAGAAGCGGAGGTACCAACCGACCTCCATGCCCACGCCTCAGCACTTGCCGCGCAGGTCGACGACCTGCTTCTCGTCCGCCATGAATCTCTCCTGGTTCTCCTGGCCGGTCACAGGACCGCGCCCGAGAAAAAGGGGTTGTGGTGCATCTCGTCCGACACCGTGGTCTTGGGTCCGTGCCCGGAATAGACCACGGTCTCCCCGGGCAGGGTGAAAATCCTTTCGCGCACCGACCGGAGCAGCTCGTCCGAATTCCCGCCGGGAAAGTCCGTGCGGCCGATGGAGCGGTAGAAGAGCAGGTCGCCCACGAATGCCGCCTGGGCGTCCGGGAAGTACAGGGTCAGGCTGCCCGGGGTGTGTCCCGGGGTCTCCAGGATATGGCAGGCCAGGCCGATGAACTCGGCCTCCCCGGGCTCCAGGGGCTGGAATTCGTACGGTTCGATGAGGGGCAGGCCCATGAAGCCGCCCTTGCCCATCTCGTTGTCCAGGAGGAAGCGGTCGCCCTCCGGGCCCAGTATGGGCGCGCCCGTGTCCCTGGCCAGGGCCGCGTTGCCCGCGGTGTGGTCGAAGTGCAGGTGGGTGTCCAGGATGTGGGTCAGGGTCAGGTCTTGGGCCTTGAGCCAGGCCGTGACCTGGGCCGGGTCCCCGCCGGGGTCGATGGCCACGGCCCGGCCGTTGTTGGCCAGCACGTAGCAGTTGGTTTCCAGGGGGCCCAGGTTGAAGACGCGCAGTTCCACTAGAAATCCTCCAGCATCAGGTCGCCGAGTTCCTTGCGTTTGGACGAGCCTTTCTGGTCCGGGCGGCCCAGGGCGATGACCGCCTGGAGCTCCAGGGTGTCGGGCAGGTCCAGGGCCCGGACCACCTCGCCCCCCCGGTTGACGATCTCGCCCAGCCAGACCGCGCCCAGGTCCAGGGAGTGGGCGGCCAGGAGCATGTTCTGGATCACGGCCCCGGCCGACTGGTGGTCCTTCATGGGGCTGTACATGGCCTCCTTGTCCAGGAACACGCAGATCAGGACCGCGGCCCGCTCCACGACGTGGCCGTACTTGGTCAGTCCGGCCGCAACGGCCTGGCGCGGGTCGCCCCTGCGGATGACCAGGAAGCGCCAGGGCTGGTTGTTGAGTCCGCTGGGAGCCCAGCGCCCGGCCTCCAGAACGGCCTCGACCTCCCGGCGGCTCACGTCCTGGTCCGTGAACTTGCGGATGCTTCGGCGGTGGCGGATGGCGTCAAGAACCGGATTTCCGGGCATGGTCGCTCCAACTGCGTGGTGTCAAGCCAGTCTGTTTCGGGGTCCGGACAATACCCAATGGCGACGGGCGGGGCAAGCCCCTTGGACGCGGATCGGCCCGCGCCGGGGCTTGCCTTTGCGGATAAAAAGACTACCATATAGGTATGGATAAGAAATCCGTTCTTCACGAAGCCGGGCTGACCCGGCGTTCCCTGTTGTCCGTGCTGGCCGGAGCAGCCGTGCTGGGCACGGCCGCGCTGATCTTCGGCCCGGACCTGGGCAACGGCTTCGACCTCAAGTCGTGGCCCGTGCGCACCGTGGAGATCAAGAATTTCACCTTTGACCCGGCCACGGCCACCATCGTTTGGCGGGAATACAATGAATAAGAACGCGCAAGAGCCGTATATCCTGGTCCTGGACGGGTTGGTGCAAAGCCCGGTGGAGCTGACCTACGCCCGGCTCAAGGAGCTGCCCTGGGTGGAGCAGGTCTCGGACTTCCACTGCGTGGAGGGCTGGTCCCTGTACGACATGGCCTGGGGCGGGGTTCGGTTTTCCGACCTGTTCTCCCTTGCTACGTTGTCGCCCGGCGCTGACTACGCCATCTTCCACGCCCTGGGCGAGACCCGGCACAAGCCCAAGGGGCTGGACCATTACGTGGAGTGCTTCCCCGTGGACCAGCTCCTGGACCCGGCCCTGGAATACCTGCTGGCCCTGGACTTCGAGGGCGAGCCCCTGCCGGACAGCCACGGCGCCCCGGCCCGGGTGGTCTGCCCGTATGACCTGGCCTACAAGTCCATCAAGTTCGTCACCCGCATCGAGTTCTCAGACACCTTTGTGGAAGGCTGGTGGACCCGGGCCAATTCCGTCTACCCCAAGCAGGCCCCGGTGCCCGCCTCGAGGCTGCGCAAGCCCGACCCGCGCCAGGACTCCTGACGGGCCGCCCGTCTTCATCTTTCCAAATGTTTGCGGGCGCGTTATGATCGCCTCATGCGCTTCGTTCGCTCACGGTCCGCTCTCCTTCTCCCGCTTCTGTGCCTGACGGCCGCGTTGTGGGCCGGGATTTCCCCTGCCGCGGAGCCGGACAAGTCCCTGGCCCTGGGGGTGGTGCTGCACGACGCCCAGGGCGGCCCCCTGCTGACCCTGAACCTGGGCTCGGGCTGCACGTTCGACCAGGACGGCATGGCCTGCCGGGTCGAGTTCGGTTCCACCCGGGTGGACCTGCCGTTCCTGGCCGCCGATCTCTCCGGCCAGGGGGAGGTGCGGGTCACGGGCCGGGGCGTGTCCGTGTCCGGCCTGACCCTGTCCTTGCCGGGCGCGCGCTTCGATCCCTGGGCCCTGACCGAATCCGGGGCCGAATCCGGGGCCGAATCCGAACCAGAATCCGAACCGGGCCAGCCCCGTATCGTGGACATCGTCATCACGGGCAGCGGTGCCTACGATCCGGCCGCGGGCTCGCTCAACCTGGACAAGGCCGAGGTGCGCCTGGCCGACGGCTCCGGCCGGATCGCCGTGCTCACCGGCTCCCTGGCCATGGGCGCGGACGGACTGTCCGCCCGGCTGCACGCGGACCTGGCCGCGCCGGAACGGCTGCTGTCCCTGCTCGGCCCCCTGGCGCCCGAAGAACTGGCCCAGGCCTCCTTTTCCGGCCCGGTTCCCCTGCGCCTGGAGCTGGACAAGGCTCCCGGGCGGGCCCTGGCCGGGACCCTGCGCCTGGAGCTGGAGAAACCCGTGACCGTGGCCCTGAATCCGGACACCTCCTACGACCTGCCCACGCTCACCGGCCAGGCCGAACTGGGCCCGGTGGACCGGCCGGACGCGGGCGACGGATCGCCCCACGGCCGGGGCTGGTTCCTCAAGGGCCGGGTGGACCTGGGCGGCAAGGCGGGCTCCGGGCTGCTGGCCGACTCCCGTCTGACCTTCGACCTGGACTACCTGGACGGGGCCACGGTGGTGCGCGACATCTCGGTGCATCCGTCCCAATCCTCGCAAGAAGCCTCGCAGCTGGCCGTGGGCCGGTTGGGCATGAGCGGCTGTCTGTTCATGCCCGAGGCGGGCGGCTGGTCCAGCCCGGACCTCAAGCTCTGGCTGGGCCCGGTGCCCTTGTCAGGCACGGCCTCCATGAGCGCGGACGGCCTGCTGGAGGCCAGGCTCGGGTCGTCCGGGGTGGACCTGGCCAACCTGGCCCCGGTGCTCACCGGGCTGACCGGCCGGGACGCCGCCCAGTGGGGCATGACCGGCAAGGCCGGGCTGTCCCTGGACGTGACGACACAAGAGGATTCCACCAAGGCCGGGGTGTCCCTGCGGCTGCGGGGCGCCGGGTTTTTCGACCCCGAGGGGCTGACCGGGGTCATGGCCGGGGCCCAGGATTTGGACATGGACCTGCGCCTGGACTACGCGGCCTGGCCCGGCACGGACAAGGTGACCGCCCGGCTCGAAGTGGACAAGGGCGGATTCCTGTACTCGACCATGTTTTTCGATTTCGCCCAGAATCCGTTCACGGCCAAGGGCTCGGGACGGATCAAGGGCGACGGCGGTTTTCAGGACCTGTCCCTGGCCGCCCAGTGGCAGGGGCTGTTCGATCTGGACGCCTCGGGAGGCGGCTCCCAGGAGGCCTGGCAGGCGGCCGTGGACCTGCGCGACGTGCAACTGGGCCCGGTCTTCCAGACCTTCGTGGCCGTGCCCCAGGGGCTGGAATCCTTCAAGGGCGAGGGCGCGGGCCTGACCGGCACGGCCGGGCTGGACCTGACCCTGGCCCATGAGGGCGGGGTCACGGACCTGGCCGGGCGGCTGCAACTGGAAGGCGGCCTGGCCACCGCGGACCAGAGCCTGGTGGTGGAGGACGTACGGGCCGACCTGCCCCTGGCCTACAGCTTCGGGGGCCGGCCCACCAAGACCAGCGCCCACTTTCTGCCGCCCTCTGCCTGGGGCGAACTGTCCATCGGCGCGGTGCGCACATCCCTGGTGGAGGTGCAGCCCGGAACCCTGGCCCTGGCCCTGGCCGGGAACCGGCTTTACGTGGACGGCGGCCTGGACCTGCCGCTCTACGGCGGGGTGGTGTCCCTGCGGAACATCGAGTGCGACAACCCCCTGGCAGGCGACTTCCTGCTTCTGACCGACGTCGCGGTCCAAGGCCTGGACCTGGCCAACCTGGGCGGGTCCGTGCCTTTGCAGGGCGTGCTCCACGGCGACCTGGGCCGGGTCAGCTTTTCCGAGCAGCTCCTGGTGGTGCCGGGCACGCTCAAGGGCAGCTTCTTCGGCGGGGACCTGACCCTGTGGGGCGTGTTCATGGAGCAGCCCCTGTCCGACGGCCGCATGTTCGGCCTGGACCTAGTCATCCGCAACATGGACCTGGAGCCCCTGTCCCAGGCCACGGACTTCGGCCGGGTCACCGGGCTGCTGGACGTGGAACTGCGCGGGCTGACAGTGGCCTACGGCGAGCCCGTGACCATGTGGCTCATGGCCATGACCCCGGACGACGACGACTCCTCCAAGACCGTCAGCCTCAAGGCGGTCAACAGCCTGTCCGTGCTCGGCACGGGCTCGGGCATCGGGGACGCGGGCGTGGGCATGTTCGCCTCGTTTTTCGAGGAATTCGACTATTCGCGAATAGGCTTCCTTTGCGACCTGGATAATGATAAATTCAGGTTAAGCGGCCTGATCCGGGAAGGCGGGGTGGAATACCTGATCAAGAAGCCTTTCCTGACCGGCATCAACGTGGTCAACCGCAATCCGGACAGCACTGTGAGCTTCCGGGACATGATGGAGAGAGTGGAAAGGGTGGTGGGGGACGAGTCCTCGGACGGCCCCCAAATCCAGATGAACTGAAACCAGATGAACTGAAGCGGCCGGAATCGCGCACCCGGCCATGCCCCAATACAGGAGGTTCTGTCATGCGTTGTTGGAAAATTTCCGCGGCCCTGGTCCTGCTCCTGGCCGCCGCCTGCGTCACCGTGAACATCTACTTCCCGGCCGCCGAGGTCCGTCAGGACGCCGAGCGGGTGGTCAAGGAAGCCTACGGCATCGAGGTCCAGGAAGGTCAGGAAGGCCAGGACGGCGGCAGCTCCGGGCTCCATCTCTTTGGTCCCACCGAGGCCTATGCCCAGGACTACGTGAACCTGAACAACGCCGCCACCCGCGGAGCCGAGCAGAAGGTCATCGGCAACACCAAGCAGCTGACCCCGTTCTTCCAGCCCGGCAACGTGGGCCTGGACAGCGGCGGGTTCGCGGCCCTGCGCACCCAGGAAGGGCTGGCCATGCCCGACGTGGCGGCGGTCCAGCGTCTGGTGCAGCAGGACAAGCAGTACAAGATGGACCTGTACAAGGCCAAGGCCGAGGCCGCGGGCACTCCGGGCAAGGTGGGCGAGGTGCAGAGCATCTACGCCGAGGTCTGGAAGCAGTACGCCCAGTCCGGCTGGTGGATTCAGGACGCCAACGGCGGTTGGCGGCAGAAGTAGGACTTGATTCTACAAAGACGCAAAGGGCGGCCTTCGGGCCGCCTTTTTCATGCCAAAAAGCCCTTGATCCCGGACAGGATCAGCTGGGCGGACAGGGCGGACAGGATCAGGCCGGTGAGCTTCATGAGGATGCCCAGGACCACGGGCCCGACCAGCCGCTCGATGCGGTCGGCCAGGAACAGGAACGCACCCACGGTCACGCCCGCGGAGAGCAGGGCGGCCAGCCCGGCCAGCCGGGCCGCTCCGGTCAGCTCGGAGCCCAGGACCATCAAGGTGCCGATGGTGGCCGGTCCGACGATGAAGGGGATGGCCAGGGGCACCACGGCCACGTCGCCCTCGGTTTCGTCCGCGCTGGGCCCGGACTTGCCCCGGACCAGGGAGATGGCCGACAGGAAGAGCAGGGCTCCGGCCCCGACGCGAAAGGCGTCCAGGGTGATGCCCAACACGTCGAAGATGCGGGGGCCGAAGAAGTAGAGCACCCCCGAGGTGGCCAGCACGGTGGTGGTGGCCCGGGCGGCCACGCCCTTCTTTTTTCGGGGCTCCATGCCCCGGGTCAGGGCCAGGAAGACCGTGAGCGCGAAGAACGGCGTCAGCAGGAAGAAGAACTTGATGTAGACGGAGACAAAGAGTTCGGCGGTCTGTTCCACTTCGGCTCCCTCCCTTGGCCTGCGGGGCCGGCCCCCGGCGTCAGGCCATGAACTCGGTCAGTTCGCAGTTGGTCAGGAATTCCTGTTCCTTGCTCCCGGCCGGGACCAGGGTGGCTTCGCCCTGGCGACGGATCAGGTACTCGACCATGGACCGGCCGATGTCGAACCCGGCCGCGTAGGGGATCATGGCCAGGTCGCGGATCTCCTGGCCCTTGTCCCCGTCCACCAGGCGGCACAGGCCGACCAGGATGTCCACGTCCAGGGACAGGCAGACGTCCTTGGCCGCCTCGAAGTCCTGCTGCAGGGTCTTGGGGTCGCGGGGCGCGAACCCGGCCTTTTCATAGATGGCTGCCGCCGCGGACCAGTCCACGTTGTCCAGGTCGAATTTCAGGGTCAGGTGCATGCGTATCCTCCGAAATGATTCTTGCTGATGGGGTCGGTCGGCGGCTTTTTTCCCACAATCCGGGTCAAAAGGCGAGGGTCATCTTACCAGCTGCGCGGCCAGGGCGTCGCCCTTGTCCCCGCCCCCGGCCATGCGCGACAACTCTCCAAAGACCTGGTCCCTGGCCAGCCGCTCGCACCGGGTGTAGGTCAGGCCGCCTTCCACCTCCTTGCCGATGCGGAAGTGGCGGTCGGCCAGGGAGGCCAATTGGGGCCAGTGGGTGATGAGCAGGACCTGCTGCCGCCCGGCCAGCTGCCTGAGCTTGTCGCCCAGGCTGGCCAGGGTCAGGCCGCCGATGCCCGCGTCCACCTCGTCGAACAACAGCGAGGGCCGGTCCTGGCCGCCCCCGGCCCGCAGGCTGACCAGGGCCAGGAGAAAGCGCGACAGCTCGCCGCCCGAGGCGATGCGGTCCAGGGGCTGGGGAGCCTGGCCCGGGTTGGGCACCCAGAGCAGGCGGCCCTTCTTTTCTATGATGCCGGGATGGATCTCGGCCTGCTCAAAGGCCATGTCCACGCGCACGTGCTCGGAAAAGCCCAGGTCCTTGAGCTCGGCCTCCAACCGGCGGCACAGGGTCTCGGCCGCCTCGGCCCGGGCCTGGTTCAGGCCGTTGACCACTTGGTCCAGTTGCCCAGCCAGGGCCTTTTCCTCCTTGTCCAGCCGGGTCAGGTCCAGGGAGCAGGCGTCCAGAAAGGACAGGTTCTCCCCGATTTCCCGGGCCATGCCCAGGATGCCGTCCAGGTCGCGGCCCAGCTTGCGCTTGAGCCGGGAGAGCTCGAACAGCCGGGACTCCAGCTTGTCCAGGCTGGCGTAGGGGGTGTCGGCCTCCATGCCCGGGCGGCGGGAGAGCTTGCGTTGCAGGTCGTCCAGGTTGAGCCGGAACTCCTCGGCCGCCTCGGCCTCCGGGGCCAGGGACGGGTCCAGCCCGGCCAGCAGGGACAGCTCCCGGGCCAGGAGCCCGGCCTGTTCGCCCAGCCCGGCCTCGCCGGACAGCAGGTCCAGGACGCGCTCCTGGGACTCGCGCACAATGTCGGCCTGCTTCAGGGTCTGGCGAGTGGTTTCCAGCTCCTCTTCTTCGCCCGGCTTGGGGCCGACGCGGTCGATCTCGGCCTTCTGGTACTCCAGGAACTCGCGCTGCCGGGTCAGCTCCTCGGAGCGTTCCAGGATTTCGCGCTTGCGGGCCAGCAGGGCGCGCATCTCGGCCACCAGCCGGTCGCGCTCGTCCAGAAGGCCTTGGTCGGGCAGGAAGCTGTCCAGTGTCTCGGCCTGGAAGGCGGGCGACAGGAGCTTTTGCTGGCCGTGCTGGCTGGTGTGGGCCACCAGGGAGGAGCGCAGCTCGCGGATGGCCTCCTGGGAGGACAGGGCGTCGTTGACAAAGGCCCGGCTGCGTCCGGTTTCGGCCGAGAGCTCCCGGCGCAGGATGACCTCGCCGTCCTCGGTGACGAACAGGGCCTCCACCTGGGCCTTGTCCGCGCCCGGCCGGACCAGGTCCCTGGACATGCGTTCCCCGGTCAGGAAGTCCACGGCCCGCAGGATGAAGCTCTTGCCCGCGCCGGTCTCGCCGGTGAGCACGTTGAGCCCGGGCGCGAACTCGATCTCCGCGTCCTCGATCAGGGCCAGGTTCCGTATGCGCAGAAGCTCCAGCATTATGGGATGATGTGTATCCGGCCGCAAGGGGGCCGTCAACGCGGTGAGGGCCGGTCGGCCAGGATGGCGGGCATCCAGCGGCGCACCGAATTGACCAGCCAGAGCCGCTCGGCCCTCTCCACGTCTTTTTTGCGCAGAACCCGTTCGCGCACCAGGCCGCGGTCCAGGAGTTGCTGCCGGAACACGCCGTTCAGCAGGCCGCAGCGCCTCGCCGGGGTCCAGAGGCGGCCGTCCAGGAGGACCACCAGGTTGGCCCGGCAGGATTCGGTCACTTGGCCGTGCTCGTTGACCAGGAGCACGTCGTCGCAATCGGGACATCGGGCCAGGGCCTGGTCATATATTTCCCTCCGCGTGGTCTTGTGGAACAGGAAGGGGTCGGACGAATCCACGGGCTTTGAAGCCCAGTCCACGACGCGCGTGCGCCGGGGTTCCCGGGGCAGGGGACGCTGTTCAATGTGCGTCTGGCCGCGCTCGTCCACCAGGAGCCGGACAAGATGACGTCCCGTGCCGCATTGGTTGGCCAGTGCGGCCAGGACGGACCGGATGCGGTCCCGGGAGCAGGCGAACCCGAAGTAGCGGGCCGAGGCGGCCAAGCGGTCCAAATGGGCTTCCAGATAGGCGAAACGGCCGCGGTCCAGGAGCAGGGTTTCCAGGAGCTCGAACGCGGGCCGGGGCCGGGACAGGAAACGCATCTTGACCAGGCACTCCCCGTATTCGTCCCGGGCCGAGGAGTCCCAGGTGATCCCGCCGCCCACGTGGAAGCGGGCCCGGCCGGTGTCCGCGTCCAGGACCACGGTGCGGATGGGCACGTTGAAGCAGCAGTCCCCGCCCGGGGCCACGTGGCCGACGGCCCCGCAGTACAGGCCGCGCGCGTGGGGCTCCAGGTCCCGGAGGATGCCCATGGTCCGGATCTTGGGCGCGCCGGTGATGGAGCCGCAGGGGAACAGGGCGGCCAGGATGTCCGCCAGGCACGCGCCCTCGGGCAGCTCGGCCCGCACCCGGGAGATCATCTGCCACAGGGTGGGGTACGGCTCCACGGCGCAGAGCGCGTCCACGCGCACCGAGCCGGGCCTGGCCACGCGGCCCAGGTCGTTGCGGGTCAGGTCGGTGATCATGACGTTCTCGGCCCTGTTCTTGGGGCAGGCCGCCAGTTGGTCGCGATGTGCCAAGTCTTCTTCGAGCCAGCGGCCCCGGGCCAGGGTGCCCTTCATGGGCCGGGCCTCGATGCGGCTTCCCCGGCGGCGGAAAAAGAGCTCCGGGGAAAGGGACAGAATTTTGAAGCGGCCCGTGTCCAGAAAGGCCGTGTACCCGGCTTGCTGGGCCAGGGCCAGATCCTGCCACCAGGCCAGGACGTCCCCGGTGAAGTCGCAGGCAAAGGGCAGGGTGTAGTTGGCCTGGTAGGTTTCTCCCTGGCGGATGTGCTCCCTGATCCGGGCCACGGCCGCGTCGTAGCGATCCCGGTCCACCAGGGGCGTCCAGGGGGTGTGGCTGTACGCGCCGGAATGGGATTTTGGCCGGGGCGAGGGGCCGGGGAAGATGGCGGCCCAGAGCAGGGGTGGGCCGTCCGGATCGGGCGCGTGCACGCGCATGGCCGCGTCGAAGGCCGGGGCGGCTTCGTAGGCCAGGGCCAGGGTCGTCCACCGTCCCTGTCGGGCGGCCTCGTCGATCCGTTCCAGGGCGGGCCGGACGTCCTCCATCCGCCGTGCCTCCAGGATTACGAAGGGGTCGCGCAGGTGCAGGTCGTCGAAGCCGTGGGGTCCGTGGGAACGGAAGATGGCGCTTACGGGCATGGACCGGGCGGGCTACTGCCGCAGCCTGGGGTCGAGCAGGTCGCGCAGGGATTCGCCCACCAGGTTGTAGCCCAGCACGGTGAACAGGATGGCCAGGCCCGGGAACACGGACAGCCAGGGCGCGATGCCCAGGACCTCCTTGCCCTCCATGAGCATGTTCCCCCAGCTGGGGTCGGGCGGCTGCACGCCCAGGCCCAGGAACGACAACGAGGACTCCACCAGGATGGCCCCGGCCACGCCCAGGGTGGCCGACACCAGCACCGGGGCCAGGGCGTTGGGCAGGATGTGCCGGGTCAGGATGCGGGCCGGGCCCGCGCCCGACACCCTGGCGGCCAGCACGAAGTCGCGGCCCTTGAGCCCCAGGGTTTCGGCCCGCACCAGCCGGGCCACGCCCATCCAGGAAGTGAGCCCGATAATGACCATGATGTTGAACAGCGAGGGCTCCAGAAAGGCGATCACGGCCAGGATCAGGAAAAAGGACGGGAAGCAGAGCATCACGTCCACCCCGCGCATGATGATCTCGTCCGTGAGCCTTCCGAAGTACCCGGCCACCAGCCCGAGCAGCAGGCCGATGGCCGTGGCGATGCCCACCGCCACGAAGCCCACCCACAGCGACACCCGGCCGCCGTACAGGATGCGCGAGAGCACGTCCCGGCCCAGGGCGTCCGTGCCCAGCCAGTGCGTTGCCGAAGGCGGCTCCAGAATGGCCTGCACGTTGATGGCCGAGGGATCAAAGGGGGCCAGCAACGGGGCCAGCACCGCGGCCAGGGACACCGTGCCCACGATGGCCAGGCCCAGCCAGAGCAGGAAGTGCCTGGACAGGCTGGAGGCCCGCTTCAGTTCGCCCCGGCTCATGAGGCCGCGCTCCCGTTGGTTCCGGCCCGGATGCGCGGGTCGGCCGCGCCGTAGGCCATGTCGGCCAGCAGGTTGCCGATGAGGGTCAGCACCGCGCCCAGGACCAGGGAGCCCATGATGAGCGGATAGTCGCGGGCCATGATGGCCTGGTAGAAGAGCTGGCCCAGGCCGGGCAGGGCGAAGATGGACTCGATGATCACCGAGCCGCCGATGAGCCCGGGCACGGACAGGCCCAGGATGGTGATCACCGGCAGCATGGCGTTGCGCATGGCGTGCTTGAAGACCACGGTCCGGCGGGACAGCCCCTTGGCCCGGGCGGTCATGACGTAGTCCTGGCGCAGGACCTCGAGCATGCTCGCGCGCATGAACCGGGACATGCCGGCCAGGGAGCCGAAGGTATAGATGAAGATGGGCAGGGCCAGGTGTCGGGCCAGGTCCCAGGTCTGGCCGAAGAAGCCCATTTTCGGGAAGTCCAGGGAGGTCAGGCCGGAGATGGGCAGAATGGGCCAGAAGATGCCCAGAAGCTGCATCAAGAGCAGGGCCAGCCAGAAGCCTGGTATGGCGAATCCAATGAACACGAACACCGTCATTCCCCGGTCGAACGCGGTCCCGCGCCACCAGGCCGAGGCCACGCCGATGGGCAGGGCGATGGCCAGGGTCAGGATCAGGGAGGCGATGTTCATGCCGAAGGTCAGGGGCAGCCGCTCCTTGATCTTTTCCCAGACCGGGCGGTGGTCCCCGGACAGGGAGTCGCCGAAGTCGAAGGTCACCAGCCTGCCGATCCACTTGCCGTACTGGACGTAGATGGGCTGGTCGAGCCCGTAGAGTTGCTCCAGGCGCTGGCGGGCCTCGGGGGTGATCTTGGGGTTGAGCGAGGTTTCCAGGTCCGTGGGCGAGCCCGGGGCCAGGTGGATGACCCAGAAGCTGATCACGGTGATGCCGAAAAAGACCACGGCCACCCAGGCGAGCTTGACGAGGATGCGTTTGAGGATGGCGGGCATGGCCTTGGTATTGTTACGCCAACACGGGGCCGGAGGCAATGGCGGGCAGGTGGCGGCCACGGGCGGCAAGCCTGCGCACCGGCCTACGAAAAAGTGTCGTTCCGGTGTTGACAAGCATACCCCGCTCGGCTAGAAAAGCCGTCTCACGCCAGTGGGGCTGTAGCTCAATTGGGAGAGCGCTTGAATGGCATTCAAGAGGTCGGGAGTTCAATTCTCCCCAGCTCCACCAGAAATGACAGGGCTGACCAATCTTATGGTCAGCCCTTTCTCGTTTTGCGGGCGAAGTGATGGTTCCCTGAGGAATGACAGCCTTTATAGTTTGCCCTGTCCAGTCTAAAAAAATTAAATAAGCAAATTGGTTAGCTACATATATTTTTCTTTTTTTTAATTCAAAAAAGTGTATACTATATAAAATAATTTTTTTAACGAAGGAGGGGTGACCTGCCCATGAATAACTGGTCCACGCCCAATGTTAGGGTTATGTGGTCCGCAGGAGGTTTCGATGGGCAGAAAACGACACACCCCGGAGCAAATCATTGGCAAGCTGCGTGAAGCAGAGGTTCTGCTTGCGCAGGGGCTGACGGTTCCTCAGGTAAGCCGGAAGCTCGGAGTGACTGAGCAGACGTACTATCGCTGGCGCAAGGAGTTTGGCGGGATGCGGGTCAACCAGGCCAAGCGGCTCAAGGATCTTGAGAAGGAAAATGCTCGCCTCAAACGCTTGGTGGCTGACCTCAATCTGGACAAGTTGATTCTCGAAGAGGCGGCACGGGGAAACTTCTGAGCCCTTCGCGTCGTCGCCGTTGCGTGCATCATGTTCGGCAAACGATCCGAGTATCTGAGCGCAGAGCTTGCCGTGTGCTGAGGCAATCACGCTCAACGCAGCGCTATGTAGCCAAGCCTCGAGAAGACGAAGAAAAGCTGACTGCTGCCGTGGTGGAGCTGGCCACCCAGTACGGAAGATATGGCTACCGCCGTATTCTGGAGCTGCTCCACCGGGAAGGATGGAACGTCAGTCATACGAGGCTGGAACGCATTTGGCGACGTGAGGGGCTGCAAGTCCCCCAGAAGCAACCAAAACGCAAGCGCCTGTGGCTTGCAGACGGCTCCTGCGTCCGGCTTCGCCCTTGCTGGCCCCGCCATGTCTGGTCATATGATTTCGTCATGGACAAAACCAGTGAAGGCAAAGCGTTTCGTATGCTGACCGTCATTGACGAATATACCCGTGAATGCCTGGCCATCGACGTGGCAAGGAAGCTTAAATCGGAAGACGTGCTCTACCGTTTAAACAGATTGTTCGTGGAACGAGGTGCGCCTGAGTATATCCGGTCTGACAACGGCCCGGAGTTCACGGCAAAAGCTGTCCGAAAGTGGCTTGATCGTGTCGGAGTAAAGACTCTGTTCATCGAGCCGGGAAGCCCCTGGGAGAATGGATACAACGAGAGTTTCAACGGCAGATTGCGCGACGAGCTTCTCAACGGCGAGATATTTACGACGCTTGCCGAAGCTCGCTACTTGATCGAACAGTGGCGTTGGGAGTACAACACATTCAGGCCTCACAGCGCCCTGGGATACAAACCACCCGCTCCCGAGGCCATGCTCCCCCTGCAGGGGGAGCATGGCAACAGCCTCCCCGACCAGAAGAGGGAAGCACTAACATAGCGGGTGGAACTAACGGATAGGGCAGGTCAATGTCTTATGCGCAAAATTCACAAGGAGACAACATGTACGTGTTCCGCATTTTCTCATGCGCGTTTTTGTTTATATTCCTTTGCTTTGGTACAGTGACAGCCGATGAAGCCCCGAGCATGCCTCCTGTTCTGGCGGCCGAGTTGGGACTTGTGGATGGCTGCACGGTTCTCGAGTCCACCCAGGTATGGGACGTTGAAACCTGTACCCTTGACTGTGGGAAAATGCACCCGAACAAAGCGGCAGGGGGGTATAAAAAGCTCCTGGACGGCAATGGTTTCGCCAACACCACCCTTGACTGGCATGATGGCGGCACCCGGGCCATGGGTGAAAAGAATGGAGCTAGTGCAGTCATACAGGCCAACAAGGTCGATGGGAACACCACGGTATTGATGACCATCGACAATATTGAGGCCTTGGGCGGCACCCCTGTGGACCCCAATGCCCAGGCCGAAACAACGGAATCAACTGAGCAAGCCGGTGACGCCATGGACGCTGGGGCAGGTGGCGATGAAACAGGCGGTTCGGCGGGCGGAGGAGCAGTGCCTGCGGATTCAGGAACAACCGAACCCGCGGCTCCAGTCGACATGTCAAACGTACCCATGACCGTCGAAGGCGCAGGCGCGGCTGACGAAATATGGGAAATTGTTCCCATGCGTCCCGACGACACGCTCCTGGAAGAGTTCCAGACCAACGGAAACCCAGGTACTGTTATCGCGTCAGATGCGAGCACCAAGGAGATATTGGACTATTACTCCGACGCGCTGGAATCCCAAGGCTGGATGCAAGCTGCTTATTTTGTCGAAAGCGATGGCGGTCTGGTCACACTGATGAAAGCGGAAAAAACAATGACCATCTTCTGCGATGCTGAAATTGAGAGCGGTGGCGTGGAGTATAGCGTCATGTTGTCAAAAGAAAACTGATGGGCACCCAGATAGGCTGACGAAGTTTTCATCTGCGGCAGCAACCCTATTCGTAGGACAACAGCAAGCGGCGGCCCGCAAGGACCGCCGCTTTCATCTAGCCAAAGTAGAAGCGGTGGGGGATGAGGCTGGGCGGATCCTCTTGGATGCGTTGCAATTTCAGGATGGAAAGCAGTTCGGTCAGCGCCATCGAGTCAAGCGCAATCAACAGATACACCGTAAGATCCAAGAAGAGCGCCAGAAACGTCCCCATGGACAGCGCGATTCCAAGCATTCGAGCATGTACCAAGATGTCGCAGAGGAATTTGGACTTATTATTGACGCCGTGAAAGATATTTCCACAGAGCAAGAAAAAATTCTCAGGATATATGAAAAGAACTCTAAGGACGTTCCTTCCCTGTTGAAAAAGTTGAGCCGCTTAAAAAACGCATTTTGAGCGGCGAAACAGTACGGCGATAATCCTTTAATCTCCATATACACTCCTCCTTAGAAGTTAATTTTTTTTAAAGGAGGAGTTCCCATGTATAATCAGCGTTTAACAACGCCTGAGGCCGCCCGGATCCTGGGCCTCAAGCCCGGAACCCTGGAAGTCTGGCGCAGCTATGGCCGAGGCCCCCGCTACAAAAAAGATCGGCCGTCGCGTGTTCTACGACATCGCCGACCTGGAGGAGTTCGCCAACCAGGGCACAGTGGAGACCATTGAAAGCATGACCAGTTTTGTTCGGGATCGTCAGCAGTAGCTGACACACTCATGCAAATGCACCTTTGATGTCCTGACCTACAATGGCAGTTCCCTGCTCGAGGCCGTCCAGGCGAGCTACGACGGCGGTTGGCACTTTACGCTTTATGACCTGTCCACTTTTGACCCCTCCACCTATGACCGCAGCACCGCCACGCCCATCCCCGGCGCGGTCTGGCTCCTTGGTACGGGAGTGCTTGGGCTGTTCGGACTGCGGAAGAAGTTCCAGGGGTAGACTCTCTTTTCCCTTTCGACGATTGAACATGGCCGCTCTACCCGGGGCGGCCATGTCTGTTTGTCGGCTGCATGAACCAGAAAGACGGTCCGGCACCCTATCACTCCACCAACGCCCCTGCCCTCTCCAAGGACATCAACGCCGGTCAAAGGCTGACTTTCCCCGACAGCATTGGTTTGTCTCGTAAAACAAGACCCGCCAGGACTTATCATGGGTTAAATTGCACAAGCACCTGAATATCAGGCCCAATGCCTTTCCTGGCGCATTTTGTGCTAGATATTGAAGGTCGCCAACAAATATGCCTAAGCTGGAGGAATGGTCATGAAGAAGACGCTGCTGACAATCGTTGTTTTTTGTATTTTTGTCGTCAATGCGAATGCCGGTCTGATCACTTTTAACAACTGGGGTGCCAATCCGCAAACCGTTGACAATGTCACTTACACATTGAACGGTTATAGTGATGCCTTCAACTCCGCTGGCCAAGTTAACTTGTTCACCAACTCGGGTGGAAACGCCCAGTTGAATACGTGGCCTACTACGTATTTATTGAATCTGAGCGACGGCGACTATTTTGAATACACGATTCAAACCGCCTCCGGTTATGAATTTGATTGGGCCGCCATGAGCTACAATGTGGCTGCTGGTTCTTCCATGACGACCCAGATCACAGCTGGCGGCAACACATATTCTCTCACTCAGCCCGGCAATCCTTTCATCGACTTTGGCAACGGGATTACTTCCCTTACCGTGAGAAACATTTTCACGGCGGGCCAGATTCAGGGCTCCAGCCATACGAACTCTTTTGCTGTGGCGGCCACCCCGATTCCCGGCGCCATCTGGCTCCTGGGCACTGGCGTGCTCGGCCTCTTCGGCCTGCGGAGAAAGTTCCAGGGCTAGCGACGCTCAGTAAGTAATTACAGCAGGGGTCGCCTTTCGAGGCGGCCCCTAACATATGTATTCAGGAATGCGAGTGGCGAATTTCTTCGAGTAGGTTCGACCACAAGTTGTTTAGGAGAGGGTATCACCGTGCGCTTTGTTGTATTGTCCATTGTTGCAATCTTGGTTTTTCCTTCATTATCCCTCGCATCTATAATGTACTACTCTTTTGAGGGGACACACGATAGAAGCTTTGTCCTTGGTATTGATCTTGAATCTGATGGATACTCGATACAAGATGGAACAACTAGTTACAAACAGGATAAAAATACAAGTAGACCAGGCCAAAAATGGGAGTATACATACTTTTATGCTGAAGCATACACTAACGACAAGATTTTAGGAAAAGTTACGGAACAAAACAACTTTGGTTATAATGTCAAATTTGAAGATGTTATAAAAACAGAAAAAAACGCACGGATAAAGGCTACTGTTTTCAGCGGACCCAGCTTAGAGTCGTCTGATAGCTCATTTGATATATTTGTTAAAACAAATGATGCTGATATGCTTCACATGAACTCATGTTTTGTTGAAGAATGGTACGTTAACATGGATAAATTTGACGTTTATTACATTTCAGATACGCAAGAGTTATATTCGTCGGCTAAAATTGTTGGTATTTCATCGGTTAACCCTTTTGAACCCGTCGCTACCCCCATCCCCGGCGCGGTCTGGCTCTTGGGCACAGGCGTGCTCGGTCTGTTTGGCCTGAGGAAGAAGTTCCAGGGCTGACCGCATAGGTCTGGATTCAACAGTAGGGGTCGCCTCTAGGGGTGGCCCCTGTTTTGTTTTTGTAGACTGCTTCCAGCTTTTCGATACACAATGACCTCGTTCAAGTGTACAGTCACCACCCGGCTGCGCCTCTCCTGCTCGCTCAAATACTTGGAAAGCAAGCTGTGGCACCAGTACGCGCCCCCACGTTCAGAACCCGCCCACAGGAATGTGGTCCCGTAGCGCACCTGCCATGCGGCAAGGCTCTGAAGTATGCTGTGAGGCTTGGCCTTGCTCCGATACCTATGCTCGGCAACGTCCACCATGTTGGCCTCGATGATGACTGCGAACAGGTCCAGCCCCCGCCCTCGCTCAAGCTCCCGCACGAACCGATCCCGCCCCCTGGTGCAGCACCCCACCAGGTCGCCCAGGCTCTTGCGCTCTATCCCGACAAGGTGCTCTAGCCCGGCCAGGGAGTAGTCGCCGGTCTGCAAGCACCCTGACCTGCCCATGAATAACTGGTCCACGCCCAATGTTAGGGTTATGTGGTCCGCAGGAGGTTTCGATGGGCAGAAAACGACACACCCCGGAGCAAATCATTGGCAAGCTGCGTGAAGCAGAGGTTCTGCTTGCGCAGGGGCTGACGGTTCCTCAGGTAAGCCGGAAGCTCGGAGTGACTGAGCAGACGTACTATCGCTGGCGCAAGGAGTTTGGCGGGATGCGGGTCAACCAGGCCAAGCGGCTCAAGGATCTTGAGAAGGAAAATGCTCGCCTCAAACGCTTGGTGGCTGACCTCAATCTGGACAAGTTGATTCTCGAAGAGGCGGCACGGGGAAACTTCTGAGCCCTTCGCGTCGTCGCCGTTGCGTGCATCATGTTCGGCAAACGATCCGAGTATCTGAGCGCAGAGCTTGCCGTGTGCTGAGGCAATCACGCTCAACGCAGCGCTATGTAGCCAAGCCTCGAGAAGACGAAGAAAAGCTGACTGCTGCCGTGGTGGAGCTGGCCACCCAGTACGGAAGATATGGCTACCGCCGTATTCTGGAGCTGCTCCACCGGGAAGGATGGAACGTCAGTCATACGAGGCTGGAACGCATTTGGCGACGTGAGGGGCTGCAAGTCCCCCAGAAGCAACCAAAACGCAAGCGCCTGTGGCTTGCAGACGGCTCCTGCGTCCGGCTTCGCCCTTGCTGGCCCCGCCATGTCTGGTCATATGATTTCGTCATGGACAAAACCAGTGAAGGCAAAGCGTTTCGTATGCTGACCGTCATTGACGAATATACCCGTGAATGCCTGGCCATCGACGTGGCAAGGAAGCTTAAATCGGAAGACGTGCTCTACCGTTTAAACAGATTGTTCGTGGAACGAGGTGCGCCTGAGTATATCCGGTCTGACAACGGCCCGGAGTTCACGGCAAAAGCTGTCCGAAAGTGGCTTGATCGTGTCGGAGTAAAGACTCTGTTCATCGAGCCGGGAAGCCCCTGGGAGAATGGATACAACGAGAGTTTCAACGGCAGATTGCGCGACGAGCTTCTCAACGGCGAGATATTTACGACGCTTGCCGAAGCTCGCTACTTGATCGAACAGTGGCGTTGGGAGTACAACACATTCAGGCCTCACAGCGCCCTGGGATACAAACCACCCGCTCCCGAGGCCATGCTCCCCCTGCAGGGGGAGCATGGCAACAGCCTCCCCGACCAGAAGAGGGAAGCACTAACATAGCGGGTGGAACTAACGGATAGGGCAGGTCAGCCGCTCGCGGTCCGGTAGGCCGCGGTGAAGGCCCCCACCCGGACGACCTGGCCCCTTGCTTCTTTGCCGTTCGTGCCCGTGAAGGAGCCCTGCCAGCGCACCACCTCGCCCGAGGCCTTCATCTCGCCCAGGTACAGGGCCAGCAGGCTCTGGATACCCCCCAGGCCGGGGAACCTGTCCGGGGTCAGGATGCGGTCCAGGGTGGCGGCGCGGTCCGGGAACTCGGGGGCTGTCAGGCTTTCGTGAAAGTAGTCCCGGGCCTGCTTGGCCGAGGTGCGGATGGTGCCGTCGATGGTTTTGATTTCATGGGCCTGCTGGGCCAGCTCCTCATTGAGGGCGTCCTCCTGCTCCATGAGTTCGTCGTACCGGGCCTTGAGGGCGTCGAAGGCCTGCTGTTTGGAGGCGATGGACGCCTGGAGCGCGGCCATGTCCTTGTCCACGGCCGCCTTGTCCTGGGCCAAGAGGGATCGGGTTTCCCCGGCCTGGGCCTGGGCCAGGGGCTCCTGGGCCTTTACGTCCCGGGCGACCTCGGGCCAGTCCTGGGCGGCCGCCCAGGCGGGAAGGAGCAGGATGGTCAGGGCTATGAGCAAGTGTCTCATTGCGTCTCTCCTATGGGCAGGACCAGCAACTCCAGGGCCCGCTTGCGTTCGGCCATTTCCCTGGCGTTGAGCAGGGTGCGGGCGAATTCGGGCTCCAGGGGTCGCCAGGACTTGGTGCCGCGGTCCCAGAATCCCGCCTTGGAGCCGTCTTCGGTGAGGTAGTACAGGCCGCTGCGGCCCAGTCGGAGCACGGCCACCCGGGTGGGCACGCCGTTCAGTGCAAGTTCCCTGGAGGTGGTCTCCACGGAGCGGCCGTATTCGGTCTCCACCTGAAGGGCCTCCAGCACGCGCCTCAGCTTCTCGCTCAGGCTCAGGTGATAGTCGTCCAGAGACTCCCGCAGGAAGGCGATGCGCTGGGCGCGTTCCTCGGGCAGGAAGGGCGGGTCCTCGGCCACGCGCTCCTCCAACCGGTCCACAACCACCTCCAGGTAGGGCTCCAATTCCATGCCGATGCGTTTGGCCTCCTCCTTGCGGAGCTTGAGCTCCTCGATGACGGCTTCCTGGCGGGCGATGTAGCGCTTGTACTTCGTGATCTGGAACTCCAGCCAGGCGTCCATGAGCTTGAGATCCCTGATCTCCGAGGACAGGCCGTCGCGCTTGTCCGTCCAGTGGAGTACGTCCTCTTGGGCGGACGCCTCGGTGGCGATGGACCGGGTCGCGCTCTCGTGGACTTCCTGGGGCGACTGGCCAGATGCCGTTCCCGGAAGCGCAAACAGGAGGAACAAGGCGATTATATGGAATGCTTTGGACATTCGTGCTCCTTGAGCGCGCGTCGTTTCTCTAAATGAAAAAGATTCTGAGTTTCATTATCAACAGGTGGGTCTTTAAGTGAATATGGCTTCGCGGTCAAGTGAACGGATTGAAAAAGATGTTGCCCGAACCGTCCAGGCCTTGCGGGCTAGCCCGTGAGCCGGGCCGAGAGCAGGTAGTCCTGGTCGTTGTCGTCCAGGGTCAGGATCTCGAACCCGGCCTCCTCAAACAGGCGGCGCATCTCGGGCTCGTCCGGGATCAGGTCGTGCTCCACCGCGGTTCCGGCCTTGCTGTGCATGTCGTTGATGCGGCTTCGGGGCACGAAGTGGGACACGGTCAGCCAGCCCTTGGGCTTGAGCATTCCGGCCATGCGCTCCAGGGCCAGGGCGAGGTCGTTGAAGTGCGGGAAGACCTGGTGGCAGACGACCGCGTCGAAGCCCGCCCGGGGCAGGTCCAGGGACTCGAAGTTCCCCACCAGCACGCTGGTGTTGTCCAGCCCCTCGGTGCGGTCCTGGGCGTATCCGGCCATGCGTTCGCTGATGTCCACCGCGGTCACGGAGCCGTCCGGGCCCACGGCCTCGGCCAGCACCCTGGTCAGCCTGCCCGTGCCGCAGCCCGGCTCCAGGACGGCCAGCTCCTCCAGCGGGGGGAGCAGGGCCAGCAGCCGGTTGATCTGCTCCCGTTCCTGGGCGCCGTAGTCCTTGGCCGCCCATTCGGAGTCCGCGTGCTTGTCGAAAAAGGCGGCTTTTTCCTTATACATCGAGTTCCTCCGAGGCATGTTGGGGCGGAATTTGGTTGGCCTGGGCCTGTTGGGCGTCCACCCGGCCGGAATAGCCGATCTCCAGCCGCTCGCGTTTGGAAAGGGCCCGTTTCTTGGGGGAGAGCAGGGTGGCCAGCAGGAAGACCAGGGCGGAGACGAGGACGATGACCGCGCCCGAGGGGATGTCCAGCCAGTAGGACACCAGCAGGCCGACCCAGCAGGAAGCCACGCCGAACAGGGCGGCCAGCAGAAAGATGCGCTTCAGGTCGTAGGAGAGCTGGTAGGCG
This sequence comes from Desulfovibrionaceae bacterium, assembly GCA_963666895.2. Lineage (GTDB taxonomy): Bacteria > Desulfobacterota > Desulfovibrionia > Desulfovibrionales > Desulfovibrionaceae. Next base: position 70,280 of record CAXXNS010000005.1, read on the forward strand.
GCCGCGGCCGGGTTGATGATCAGGCTGTAGATCAGCAGCCCGCCGATGGTCCGCAGGGAGGCGGTCACGGTCAGGCCCACGGCCAGGAGCATGATGTAGAAGATGGCGGTGGCCGGGATACCCACGGCCGTGGCCACGGCCCGGTGGCAGAGCACGGCCCGAATCTCCTTGAAGAACAGGGTCAGCCCGGCCAGGAGCAGGACGCAGACCACGGCCATGAGGCCCAGGTCCGCCTGCTTCACGGTCAGGATGCTGCCCCAGAGCAGGCTCAGGGCGTCGGTGCGCGAACCGGACATCAGTCCCAGGAACAGGAAGGCCAGGCCGAGCATGGTGGTGAACACGATGCCGACCACGGTCTCCGGTGCGAAGTCCGCCCGGTCGGACAGGGGGCCGATGATCCCGGCCGCGGCCATGCTGAACAGGAAGGCCGGGGGCAGCCAGTTCACGCCCAGGAGGATGCCCAGCAGGGCCCCGGCGAAGGCGGCGTGGGCCATGCAGATGCCGATGGCCGAAATGCGCATGGTCACCACCAGTACGCCGATGGCGGAGCAGGACGCGCCCCCCAGCAGCCCGGCCAGAAAGGCCTTGAGCATGAATCCGTGTCCAAGAAAACCAAAGTCCATGGTCGTGTCCCGTCAATAGAGCAGGTGGGTCCTGCCGTCGTGTTCCAGCACCCGGATGTCGGTGCCGTAGAGTTCGCTGAGCAGGGCCGGGTCCGCGATGTTTCCCGGCTTGTCCACCCGGACCACGAACCCGTCCTTCATGCAGGCGATGCGGGTGCAGATTTCGGGCAGGGTGTTCAGGTCGTGGGTGACCATGAGGCTGGTCAGGCCGAAGCGGTGGTGCACGTCGCGGATCAGTCCCAGGATGCCGCGCTGGGCCTGCCAGTCCAGGGAGGCCGTGGGCTCGTCCAGGAGCAGGATGTCCGGCTCCTGGAGCAGGGCCCGGGCGATGGCCGCGCGCTGGCGCTCCCCGCCGGACAGATGGCCCAGGGGGCGGTGCTCCAGCCCGTCCAAGCCCACCAGGTGGATGAGCTCGCGGGCCCGTTCGCGGAGAATTTCCGGTACGCGCCGGAGCAGGCCCAGCCGGCCGTAGCAGCCCGTAAGCACGCTCTCCCACACGGTCATGGGCAGCAGGGGGTCGAACTCCTGCAACTGGGCCACGTAGCCGATGCGGCGGCGCAGGCCCAGGACGTTGTCCGAGGTCACGGGCAGGCCGAGGACCGTGGCCCGCCCGGCCACGATGCGGCCCAGGCCGTTGATCACGGTCAGCAGGGTGGTCTTGCCCGCGCCGTTGGGCCCGATGACGCCCAGGAATTCGCCGCGTTCCAGGTCGATGGTCACGCCGCGCATGGCCACGTGCCTGCCGTAGGCCGCGGCCACGTTGTCCAGGGAGACCACGGCCCCGATCATGGGCTCGTGATTCATGAGCCGCTGTCCTCCAGGGCCTGGATCAGCCGGTCCACGTTGCCGATGAAGGCCGAGGCCCAGTCGTCCTGGCCCGGTACGCCGCCGGGGAAGGAGGTCAGGTCGGCCTGTCCCGCGTCCAGGGACTCGGCCAGCCCGCTGCCGCCGCCCGGGCCGCTTTGCAGGTTGTCCAGCACCAGCCGGACCTTGCGGGCCTGGCCCGCTTCCAGCAGGTTGGCGTATTTTTCCGGGCTCAGGTCCTCGGGACGGCCGTAGGTGTCCACCACCTCCAGCCCGGCCCAGGTGGCGAATCCGGCCTGCATCTTCGCGCACAGGGCGGGTACGCCCGCGGCCGGTTCGAGCCGGTCGGCCTGGCTCGCGGCCACCTCCTGGATCATCGCGATCCGCTGGGCCGCGGCCTGGATCACGCGGTCGGCCAGGTCCGGGAACCGGTCGGCCAGGTCCAGGGCCAGGGCCGCGGTGTAGTCCAGTTGCACCTGGGGCAGCATGGTGTCGTATTTGAGGGGCAGGACGAATGTCTGCAACTCGGTGTTGTCAGCGGCCCGTATCAGGTCGGCCATGTTGGCCAGGTCCGGCTGGTAGGCTTCCAGCACCAGTAGGTCGGCCTGCTCCAGGAACAGCAGGTCCCCGGGACGCAAGTCATAGTGTCCCGGACAGGTTCCGCCCGGGATCAGTTCCCTGACCTCCACCGCGTCTCCGCACAGGTCGGTGAGGATGTCGGCCACGGTGCTGGTTCCGGCCAGGACGCGCGGGGGATCGGCCGCCCAGGCGGGCAGGGCCGAAAGCATCAATAACAGGATAATGATCGTGATACGTGGCACGGTTCCCTCCAATGTGCTCATTTCTTTTGCGCCACAATGAGCCGAGAGTCCAGCCTGTCGCCGAATTTCCCCAGGGCGGGTGCGGCGAACGCCTCGGGCCCGTGGTCGGCCAGGATGTCGAATTTGGACTCCAGCAGGGCCATGTATTCTTCCTGGTCCAGGTCGCCCTCGAACCGGTACACGTGCGGGCCCTTGCGCACGCCCGGAAAGGCGGTCAAATTCCATTCAAGGTCGCTCAGGGGGTCCTTGCCCTGGTCGTCCCGCGCGTAGAACACGTGCTTGCTGGCCAGGAAGCCGCCGGGCCGCAGGCAGGCGTGGATGCGCTCCAGCATGTCGGCCCGCTTGCCGCCGGGGTTGTAGAACAGGAGCACCGCGTCGCGGCCCTGGCCCAGGGGGGAGGTGAAGATGTCGCCCTCGATGAAGCGCGCCCGGCCGTGTCCCTGCCCGGCCATGAATTGCTCGGCCACGGGCCTGGCCCACCTGGTGTCCATGATCTCGGCCCGCAGTTCCGGCAGTCGGGCGCACAGGGCCAAGGCGTAGAGCCCGTGCCCGCCGCCCAGGTCCAGCAGGTCGCGGACCTCGTCGAAGCCGGGAACCCCGGCCACCAGGGCGGCCGTGCGCTGGGCCTCGCCGGACAGGGTCTCGGCGGCCAGGGCCGGGAGAAAGGCGCCTCCGAACAGGCCTTCCTTCATGGGATCGACGGGGCCGGTGTCCAGGATCTGGTCCAGGCGCTCCCATACCCGGAAGGTCTCGGCCAGGTTGTCCACCACGGCCCGCTGGGACAGGGGCCCGTCCTCGGCCAGGTAGGCGCGTACGTCCTCGGGCAGTTCCCATCCCTTTGGGCCTTGCTCCAGGAATCCGGCCTGGGCCAGCAGGCCGCACAGGGGCTCCAGCAGCCGGAGCTCGAGGCCGGTTTCCCGGGCCAGTCGGTCCGTGGGCTTGGGGGTGCCGAGATACTGGAACAGGTTCCGACCCAGGGCCGCGCGCAGGGCCGCGAAGGTCTTGCAGCCGCGCGAGGCCTGTTCGAGCAGGCCGTACACCCGGTCCGGGGCAATGGCCGGCGGATGACGCAGGTCCAATGGGTCTTTCATGACCAACCGTGCGCAGGGCGGCGGAGCGTTGTGCTCCGCCGCCCGTGCCGGGTTAGAACTTGATCTTCATTCCCACGGTCCCGTTGATGCCGGGCATGGGATAGTCGGGCTTGTAGGCGTACTCTTCGTCCAGCAGGTTTTCCATGGCCAGATAGAGTTCGCCGTCGCCGATGACCTCGGACTGGTAGTCCCAGCCGATGCGGCCGTTGACCACGAAGTGGGAGTCCACCGTCTCGAGGTTGGCCGCGTTGACCAGGCGGCCCTGGCTCATGACGTGCATTTCGTCCACGTACTCGCAGTCCATGTTCAGCTTGAAGTCCTCGAGGAAGCGCCAGGAGAATCCGGCGCTGAAGGTGGTGTCCGGGGCGTAAGGCATGTCGTTCGGGGTCACTTCCTGCAGGGTCAGGCCTGCGAAGACCGAGAGGTTGTCCAGCGGGGTGACGTTGAGGGAGAACTCCCAGCCGTGGATGTCGTAGTGCTCGGTGTTGACCCAGGAGCGCGCGGGCCAGCCGCTGTTCACGTACCGGTTGTGCCCTTCGTCGTGGAAGTAGGTCACGTCGAACTTGGCGACCTCGCCGAAGGTGTGCGACAGGCCCGCCTCCACGTGCTCGACGATTTCGGGTTTCAGGTCCTTCCAGCCGCTCAGCACCCAGGTGGCCACGATGGTTTCGTGACCGGGGTAGACCACGCCGCGCGAATAGGACGTGTGGATCTCGGTGTCCGCGTATCCGAACACCAGGCCCAGGTTGGGCGCGGTCTCGCTGTCGTACTGGTTGTGCTCGTAGAACCGGATGCCCGCCGAAGGCAGGGCGTACCAGCCGTCGCGGTCGCCGAAGAGATAGCTGACCGCGGCATAGGGCATGGTCAGGGAGAAGTCGTCCGGCCGGAGGTAGACCTCGCCGCCGGCATCGGTGGTGTTGTGGACCACGCTCTGCCACCAGTCCTGGTCCAGGCCCACGGTCAGGTCCATGGGCGCCCAGGGGTGGTAGGTCTCCTTGATCCGGAAGCCCCAGAAGGTGAAGTCGTTGTAGCAGTCGTCGTCTGCGCCGTCCTGGTCCTTCCAGTTGCCCTCGCCGGTGTTGACGAAGAACTTCAGTTCCCCGTCCAGGAGTTCGTAATCATGGGACAGGGTGACGGACGCCATCTGGGTGTTGGTGCCGTAAGTGCCGTCGGATTCGCCGCCCTCGGTGTCCGGGCCCGGGTCCGAGGAGCGGTTGACGGCCGACAGGGCCACCAGGCGCACGTCCCAGGCGTCGGTGAACTGGTAGCCCAGGTTGGCGTAGTAGCCCAGCTTGCTGCCCCAGGATTTCTGGCGGTGCCCGTCGGAGCGGACGTAGCCCTCGCCCACGTAGTAGTCGAAGTCATCGCCCAGGGTGCCGCCGTACTCCACGGACTCGCCCATGGTGCCGTAGCTGCCGCCGTAGATCTTCGCGGTTCCGGCGTTTTCGTCGCCGTGCTGCTTCTTGGGAACGAGGTTCACGCCCGACAGGGCGTTGCCGAAGCGCTGGGGCTGCGGGCCCTTGATGACTTCGATGGCGTCGGCCGCGTCCACGGGCATGAGGTCCATGAGCGGGTGGTTCCACGGTCCCATGTACATGGGAACGCCGTCCACATAGGTCTTGATTTCCGAACCGGGGCGGCTGGAGCCCATGCCCCGGATGAAGACCGCGCCGCCTTCGCCCCCGCCGAAGGAGCCCACGTGGTTGTGGCGGCTGATGGTCACGCCGGGCACCTTGCGCAGGGCCTCGGGCAGGTCCACGGCGTTGAGGTCTTCGATCTGATCTTTGCTGATGATGGTCGTGGTCGCGCCGAACCGGTCCACCTGATTGCCCTGGATTATCGGATTGGCCACAACCCTCATCTCAGGCAGCACGTGATCAGAAACTTGTTCCGTTCCCTCCGCCTCGTCGGCCAGCGCCGGGGACGCGGCGCCGACAGCCAACAACAGGCACAGCATCGACACGGTCAATGCGCGCGCCTTGCGCGTAAATGCAAACATGGGCCACCTCTGCCTTGGTTGCACGTTTCTGTTTCCCACTCTCCCCCCTAGGCGAGCGAGCATAAAATAACACCTATCCAAAATTTGAGGGCAACAGGTAGCACCTTGGGTCGATTCATGCAACAGCATGATATGCGATTCAGGGTATTTTTGAGAACAGTTTTCTTTTTAATCTTTTGTATGTCGAGCAGATAACAACCCTAAGAAGCCTTGCCGCGAGCCGGTTCCAAGGCGTCTTCCGGACTGTTGGCGTGCGCGTCCGCCCACACCACTGTTTTTTGTTCGTGGCACGATCCAAGGCCGCGGCGTACGGCGTACGTGCGGTTTGTTGGCGTCCGGCCATCTAACAAAATTGAGTTTTTTGGAGTTTATTTTTTAGGCGAAAAGAAGTAGGACATAACAAAAAAATAGCAAACACAGGGGCGGATTTTGTATGTCGAACGATGTATATTACAAAGATGTGAAAGTTCCTACATTATTGCTCGGCGTCATCAACCATATGTCCGACGTTGAGGGATACCGCGAGGAATTGCATAATCTTGGCAACCAGTGGGATCTTCTGACCATTCTCGGACAGATGAGCGGCACCGGCACGGACATGACCGGCACCCGCCTGGGATTCCAGCGGTTGACCTCGGAATTGTTGAGCCAGCTCGGGCTCGAGACCCTGAAAAAGACGGTCCAGGAGATCGGCAGCAAGGCCCAGGTGGCCGTGGACATCGTCATCAGAAACCTGTTCGAGCGCACGGCCGACATCGGCTTCCTGGCCACGGACGACGACATCCGCGAATTCATCAAAGCCATCACCGACATCAACAGCCAGCTGGTGGCGGGCGGCGGAGCCGAGGACCTGAAGTCCATCCGCCGAAGCCAGGTGGAGAAGATCGTGGCCCGCTTCCACGAGTACGTGGCCAAGTATTCGGTCTATTTCAACATCATCCTGCTGGACACCGAGGGCAACGTGCTGGCCCAGCTGGACACGGACAACGACGTCAAGCACTCGTCCGACCCGCTGATCCAGGAGGCCCTGGCCACCAATGTCGAGTACGTGGAGGTCTTCCGCAAGAGCGACCTGCTGCCCGCCTTTGAGGAGCCGCTCATCTATGCCTACCGCGTCACCGAAACCAACGAGGCCGACTCCGCGCCCCTGGGCGTGCTCTGCCTGTGCTTCCGGTTCGAGAACGAGATGGAGGGCGTGTTCAAGAACCTGCGCAGCGAGGGAGACTGGTCGGTCATGACCCTTCTGGACAAGGAGGGAAGGGTCATCGCCAGCAGCGACAAGTACCACATCCCCCTGGGCTCGAGCATGGAGATGGACCTGGAGGCCGAGTTCAAGGTGGTCCGGTTCGCCGGGCGCGAGTACTTGAGCAAGACCTGCGCCACCAAGGGCTACCAGGGGTTCTTCGGCCTGGGCTGGTACGGCCACGTCATGATCCCCATCGAGCACGCCTTTGACAAGAGCGACGCCACCGGCCTGCAGCAGCGCGTACAGCAGGAAATCCTGGACGCGGTCATGAGCGACCCGCGCCTGTTCTCCGAGGACCTGCGGTCCATCCCGGTGCAGGCGGACCACATCCAGCACGAGCTGGAGCGCACCGTGTGGAACGGCAACGTGCGCGAGAGCGACGGCCAGAGCAAGGTTCTGTTGTGGAACATCTCCGACGCCGGCGCCCGGACCAAGATGGTCTTCGAGCAGTCCATCGGCAACCTGCACGAGACCGTGGTCAGCGGCATCCTCAACGACGTGGAGTTCCAGGCCGCCCTGGCCGTGGACATCATGGACCGCAACCTTTACGAGCGGGCCAACGATTGCCGCTGGTGGGCCCTGACCTCGGCCTTCCGCAGGATCCTGTCCAAGCCCGAGGTGTCCACCCTGGACGCCGAGACCGTGTCCTCCATCCTGGCCTACATCAACGGCCTGTACACGGTGTACACCAACCTGTTCGTGTACGACGCCGGAGGGCGCATCCTGGCCGTGTCCAACCCGTCCGAGTCGCGCATCGTGGACACCGCGCTCACCGAGGACTGGGTGCGCGAGACCCTGGCCCTCAAGGATTCCCAGAGCTACAGCGTGTCGCCCTTCGAGGCCACGCCCCTGTACGAGGACCGTCACACCTACATCTACGGCGCGGCCATCACCGCCCTGGGCAACTCCAAGAATTGCGTGGGCGGCATCGGCATCGTGTTCGACAGCGAACCCCAGTTCCGGGAGATGCTCATGGACTCCCTGCCGCGCAACGACAAGGGCGGGGTGGTGGACGGCTGTTTCGGGGTCTTTGCGGACCGCAAGGGGAGGATCATCAGCTCCACCAGCGACCGCTACCCGGTCGGCAAGAAACTGGACGTGGATCCGGCCTTCTTCGCCCTGCCCAGCGGGGTGGGGACCTCGCGGATCATCGAGTTCGAGGGCCACTACTACGCCGTGGGCTCCCGGACCAGCGCCGGGTACCGCGAGTACAAGGTGGAGGACGGCTACGTGAACGACGTCATCGGCATGGTCTTCGTGCCCCTGGCCGAGATCTCCGATCAGGTCAAAAAGACGTACCGCCGCCGCGAGGTGGGCATGGGCGTGAGCAACACCCGGGGCCAGGGCATGGACTGCATGGAGCTGGCCACCTTCTACATCGGGGACAAGTGGCTGGGCATCAACGCCACCAAGGTCCTGGAGGCCATCAATTCCGACGGCATCACGGCCATCCCCGGGGCGCACGAGTTCGTCATCGGCAAGATCATGTACGAGGGCAAGCTCATCGCGGTCATCGACATCCGCACCCAGCTCAAGCTGCCCAAGACCGACTACGAGCCCAACGCGCCCATCGTGGTGGTGGATGCGGGCTCCAGCCGGGTGGGCCTCATCGTGGACGCCCTGGGCGAGATTCCCGAGGTATGCATGGACCGGGTGGACGCGGGAAACTGCATGCTGGATTCCTCGGAGAGCTACACCGAGTGCATCATCAAGCCCGACCCCAACTCCGAGTCCAAGGAACTGCTGGTGGTGCTGGATCCCGTGCGCCTGGTCAAGGTGCTCATGGAGCGCAAATAGCAGGCGTCCGCCCCCTTTTTTCTGTTGACAGGGACCGGCTTCGGGAGCACTACCGATTCCGCCACATCCTTCGTGTGCAGGGGGTTCCCGGTGAACGGGTCGCTGATCAAGACGGTTCTTCTCTTGTGCGCGTCCAACGTCTTCATGACCGTGGCCTGGTACGGCCACCTCAAGCACTTGTCCGCGCGCCCCTGGATCGTGGCCGCGGTCCTGAGCTGGGCGGTGGCCCTGTTCGAATACCTGCTCCAGGTCCCGGCCAACCGTATCGGATTCACCACCTTTTCCCTGCCGCAGTTGAAGCTGCTGCAGGAGATCATCACTCTGGCCGTGTTCGCGCCGTTCTCGGTTTGGTACATGGGACAGCCCCTCAAGCTCGACCACGCCTGGGCCGGTCTTTGCCTCCTTGGAGCGGTCTATTTCACCTTCCGTTCCTGACAAATTTCCTCTTGTTTCGGAGTGGTGAATTTCGATCATGCTGGTTTGGCAGGGAAAAAACTCCTTGACAGGAGCATGCGGAAGGGACATGGTTCCGGCGCAAGCCGGTGGAGCCCACGGGGGCCGGTCCGCATCGACCAGTGCCGTCTTGTGTGAACAGGTTTCCAAGGAGCGGCGGTTCGTATGGGAACGCCGTTTTTTTCGTTGTGAACGAGCGCACCGTGCGCCCAAACCCGTTTGATCCCTTTTTTTTCGGAGTGATTTGCATGTCCAAGAACATCTATGTCGGCAACCTGCCCTGGTCCTGTACTGAACAAGAAGTGCGCGCCGCCTTCGAGGCTTACGGCGAAGTGACTTCCGTCAACCTGATCGAGGATCGCGAGACCGGCCGCCCGCGCGGCTTCGGTTTCGTGGAGATGGACGACGCGAGCGCGGCCGAGGAGGCCATCCGCAACCTCGACGGCAAGGACTTCGGTGGCCGGGCCCTGAAGGTCAACGAAGCCCGTCCCCGTCCCGAGCGTCCCCGCTGGTAGGCTTGCAGAGCCGACACGGTACATGACCGGCAGGCCCGCTTCCCTGATCGGGAGGCGGGCCTTTGTGTTTTTCCCGGGCGGCCACGCGCCGCTCTCACCTTGACCTGGGAGGCATGTTGGCAAAACCCAACTACGGATTCCAAAAACGACAGAAGGAATTGGCCAAGAAAAAGAAAAAGGAAGAGAAGCTCCGCAAAAAGCAGGAAAAGCGGGAACAGGCCCAGGAAACCGACCCCGCTGATCCCGTCGGGAATCCCGAGACCGACGAATCCTGACGTTCGACCTGATTTCTTCGTTATCGCCCCGCCTGCCCCGGTAGTTGTGCCCGGGGCGCGGCCGATGGTATATCCAGGCCGTATCCCGGGGGGCGAGCATGAGTCCTCGAACAAAGATCCGTCGCGGACGGCCGGAGGTGGGACCACGGCCGGACGGCGAACCGGTTTCCGTTTTCGCGGAATCGGCAAGGGTTCGCGCTCCGGCCTATGCGGGCGAGCCCTTGCCCGAGGGCGCGGCCCAGGAGCAACTGGCCGACATGGTCCAGGCCGGCCGCGAGGAGGCCTGCTCCCGCTGGCTGGGCGAAGGTGCGGTGGAGGCCATGGTGGAAGGGCTGCGCGGGCTCATGCGCGAGACCTCGGCCGCCTGGGGCCTCCTTCTGGACCAGGCCGAGTTCGACCCGCCCATGGCCTGCAAGTCGGGTTGTGACGCCTGCTGCTACAACCCCATCTCCCTGACCCCGCCCGAGGCCCTGTTCCTGGGCATGGACATGCTGGACCGCTTCGATCCCGGCCGCCTGGCCGAGATCAGCCGCCGCACCAACCAGATTCTGGTCCATATGCAAGGCCGGTCCCGGACCGAACTGGCCCTGATCCGCCATCTGTTGCCATGCCCGCTCCTGGAGGCGGGGACCTGCCTGGTGCATGAATCGCGCCCCCTGGTCTGCCGGGGCTGGAACGCGGTGGACCCGGAGCAGTGCCGCAGGAGCCTGGTCGAGCGCGACCCCCAGATTCTCATCGAGAACCACCCCCTGCCCAGGCTCCTGGCCGACCACTTCCAACTGGGCCTGCTCAAGGGCGCCCACGCCCTGGGTCTGGAAGCGGGCTACCTGGCCCTGCCAAGGGCCCTGCGCCTGCTCCTGGACCACGGGGCCGGGGCCTGCGCCCGGGATTGGCTGCGCGGGCAGCCTTTTTTCGGCCGCAAACGCCAGTGGTGATTCCCCGGCGGCCGCCGGGTCCTGTTTTTCTCTGAAAAATGCGCGGGGAACCGGCTAATTTTTCCTATCCTATTGACGCAAAGGGGTGGCAACGGTAGTGTAAAACTGAAAAAATCTCCGTCGTACGCGCGTTGCCGCCGCATTCCGGCGAGGGAAGGGGGTGTTCGGATGCGCAGTGAGCAGGATCGCGTTTTCTGGAAACGCGCGCTTTCCCGGCCGGGTGTCTGGGGCCTGTTGTTCTGCCTGGCCGTGGTCCTGTTCAACTGGCCCCTGCTGGCCGCCTCCCAGGACGCCCCGCTGATGCGGGCCTATTTTCTGCTTTTCGCGCTCTGGGCCGGAATCGTGGCCTGTCTGTTCCTGGTCTGCCGGGCCGTGCGCCACTCGCACCGGTCCGACGAGGACAAAACCCGGTAGGGCTGGGCCATGTTCGATTCCCTGGTCGTGCTCTTCATCTCCGCCGCCTACCTGGGCCTGCTTTTCCTGCTGGGCCTGCGGGTGGAGCGCCGCCTGACCAGCACCGGCTTTTGCCTGGCCGACAATCCCTACACCTATTCCCTGTCCCTGGCCGTATACTGCACGGCCTGGACCTACTACGGCTCGGTGGGCAGCGCGGCCGTGTTCGGGCCCCTGTACCTGACCATCTACCTCGGGCCGACCATGGCCATCTGCCTTGCCTGGGTGGTGGTCCGACGCATGATCCGCCTCAAGCGGGAACACCGCATCACTTCCCTCGCGGACTTCCTGTCCGCCCGCTACGGCAAGTCCCAATGCGTGGCCGCCCTGGCCAGCGTGGTCGCCTTGCTGGGCACGGTGCCCTACATAGCCTTGCAGCTGGAGTCCATTATCGACACCTTCAGCATCCTGACCAAGCCCCTGACCCGGGCTTCCGGAATCCTGGAGGGGGCGGTGGGGCCGGTGCTGGTGGGCCTGATCATCTGCTTCACCATCATTTTCGGGGTGCGCCGCCTGGACCCAACGGAACGGCACAAGGGCATGATCGTCATGGTGGCCGTCATGTCCGTGGTCAAGCTGGTCGCCCTGTTGGCCGTGGGCATATTCGTGACCTACGTCATGTACGACGGGTTCGCCGACATCTTTGTCCAGGCCGAGACGGCTCAGCTCTATCACCCCCTGGAAAGCGCCCCCGGCGCCTCCTACGTGCAGTGGACCAGCTACATGATCCTGGGCGTCGCGGCCATCTTGTTCCTGCCGAGACAGTTCCACGTCACCGTGGTGGAGAACTCGGACGAGCGTCATTTGCTGACCGCCATGTGGATGTTTCCCCTGTATCTGCTGCTCATCAACGTCTTCGTGCTGCCCATCGCCATGGCCGGACTGCTGTCCGGCATGAAGATTCCCGAGGCGGACTTCTTCGTGCTCACCCTGCCGTTGAGCGCGGGCAAGCCCCTGCTGGCCCTGCTGGCCTTTGTGGGCGGGCTGTCCGCGGCCATGAGCATGATCATGGTCACGGCCATGACCATGTCGGTCATGACCACCAACCACCTGCTCATGCCGCTGCTGGAGTCCGTCCGTCCCCTGTCCTTCCTGCGCCGCCACATCCTGCTTTTGCGCTGGGTGGTGGTGGCCATGTTCATCCTGATGAGTTACGCTTTTCATCTCTCCATCGGGACGTCGTACACGCTGGTGAACATCGGCATCTTCTCCTTCGCGGGCGTGCTTCAGCTTGCTCCGGCCGGGCTGGGTGGCCTGTTCTGGAAACGGGCCAACCGCACCGGGGCCCTGCTGGGCATGGCCGCCGGGTTCGCGGTCTGGTTCTACACACTGATCCTGCCGTCGTTCGTCAAAAGCGGCTGGCTGCCGTCGAGCTTGCTCGTGGACGGCCCGTGGGGCGTTTCCTGGCTCATGCCGGAGGCCCTGCTTGGGGTGCGGGGGCTGGATCCCATTTCTCATGCCGTTTTCTGGAGCCTCCTGCTCAACGTTGGGTTGTTCGCTGCCGGGTCCATCTTCAGCAAGGACCAGCCGGAAAAGGATGCCTTTCCGGAACAGGACGACATTCACCGCGCCCAGGGCCGGGTCTGCACCCTGGTGTCCAAGGCCGGGAAGCTGGCCCTTTACCGGAACCTGCTTGAAAGCTATTTCCCCCCTGACCAGGTGGAGACCGTTCTTGCCGAGATACTGGCCGAGCTGGACCTGGACCAGCGCGAGGACATCTCCATCCTTCAGCTGGCCGAGCTCCATTCCCACCTGGAGAAGATCCTGGCCGGAGCCCTTGGTTCGGCCGCGGCCCACAAGGCCATGCGCTCGGCCGACGTGTTCAGCCCGGAGGAGATGGCCGAGCTCAAGCAATCCCTGCAGGAACTGCTCACCGAGCTCAACGTCTCGCCCCAGGAGCTCCAGGAGCGCATCAACTTCTATCAGGAGCGCGAGGCTCTGCTCACGGCCCATTCCGAGGAGCTTTTGCGGCTCAACCAGGAACTGGAGCAGCGAGTGACTGATCGTACCGCCAAGCTCCAGGAGGCCATCGACGACCTGGAGTCCTTTTCCTACTCCGTGTCCCACGACCTGTGGGCCCCGTTGCGGGCCATCGACGGCTACGGACAGGCCCTGGTGGAGGACTACCGCGACAAATTGGACAATCAGGGACGCAGTTACCTGGACCGGGTGGTCCGGGCGGCCAACCGCATGGGCGAGATCATCGACGACCTGCTTCATTTGAGCCGGGTCAGCCGCACGGACATGCGCCAGGAGGCGGTGGACATGAGTCGCATGGCCGAGACCGTGGTTGAGGCCCTGCGGGAGCGGGATCCGGACCGCCGGGTGGAGGTGTCGGTCCAGCCCGGGTTGACCGCGGACGGCGATCCCCGGCTGGTGCGGGTGCTGCTGGAAAATCTGCTCGGCAACGCCTGGAAGTTCACCGCCCGCACCGGGTCGGCCCGCATCGAGTTCGGCGTGGAGGCCGTGGACGGGACCGAGGCGTTCTACGTGCGGGACAACGGAGCCGGGTTCGACATGGCCTTCGCGGGCAAGCTGTTCAAGGCCTTCAACCGGCTGCACACCGAGGACCAGTTCGCGGGCACGGGCATTGGCCTGGCCATCGTCCACCGGGTGGTGCGCCGCCACGGCGGAGCCGTGTGGGGCGACGGCGAGCCCGACAACGGAGCCGTGTTCCATTTCACGCTGCATGAGGCATGAGCCGTCACAACGAGGAGAAGACGCATGGCCGAGGAACTGAACAAGGGAAAGATCATCCTGCTGGTGGAGGACAACGAGGACGACGTGTTCCTGACCCTCCGGGCATTGAAGAAGAACAACATCCTCAACGAGGTGGTGGTTTGCAAGGACGGGGTGGAGGCGCTGGAGTACCTGTTCGGCGAGGGCAAGTACGCGGGCCGCGACGTGTCGGACCGGCCCCAGGTGGTGCTCCTGGACCTCAAGCTGCCCAAGGTGGACGGCCTGGAGGTGCTCAGGCGCATCCGCAAGGACGAGCGGACCAGGTTCCAGCCCGTGGTCATCCTGACCTCGTCCACGGAGCAGAAGGACCTCATGGAGGGATACAGCCTGGGCTGCAACAGCTACATACGCAAGCCGGTGGACTTCCAGCAGTTCACTGAGTCCGTGCGCCAGCTCGGCCTGTACTGGATGGTGCTCAACGAGCTGCCCCAGCGCTAGGGAGGAGATCATGAGCGACAACGGGCATCCTGATTACGAGGCCGCGTTCAAAGACCTGAACGAGGAGCTGGACGCCATGCTCTACGCCTTTTCCCACGAGGTGCGGGCGCCTCTGCGCTCGGTGGAGGGCTTCAGCCAGGCCCTGGAGGAGGATTGCGCCGGAGACCTGAGCGGCATGTGCCTGGACTACCTGAACCGCATCCGCAAGGCCGTGGCCACGGCCGAGAACCTCATCCAGGCCGTGCTGCGCGTTTCCCGCAGAACCCGGGGGGAGATGGACATTCAGGACGTGAACCTGTCCAGGCTGGCGGGCGAGGTGGTCACCTGGCTGCGCAAGAGCTATCCGGACCGGGCCGTGGAGGTGGACATCCAGGACGGGCTCTGGGCCCGCATGGACCTGCGGCTCGGCCGCGTGCTGCTGGAGGAGCTTTTGTCCAACTCCTGGCGGTTCACTCAGGGGGTGTCCCGGCCGCGCGTGGAGTTCGGCATGGAGGACGGCGATCCGCCCCGCTTCTACGTCCGTGACAACGGCATCGGCCTGCCCGCAGGGCGCGGATCGGACTATCTGTTCGGATTGTTTCAAGTTCTGCATTTGGAGGAAGGCTTGTCCGGTCAGGGCACCGGCCTGGCCGTGGCCCGCCGGGTGGCCAACCGCCACGGCGGAAGCATCGGCCTGGGCGAGCAGCCCGAGACCGGGGCCTGTTTCCAATTCATCCTGCCGGAGGCCAAGCGAGAATGAGCGAGCAAGACAGCGACCAGCTTCTGGATATCAGGATCCTGATGGTGGAGGACAACGAGGACGACGCCGTCCTGCTGCTGCGGCAGCTCCATCGGGGGCAGTTCCGGGTCCGCCACGCCCGGGTGCAGACAGGGCCGGACATGGATGCCGCCCTGGAGGCCGGGCCGTGGGACATCGTGCTCTCGGACCACCACATGCCCGCGTTCGACAGCCTGTCCGCCCTGGAACTGCTCAAGTCCAAGGGGCTGGACATCCCCTTCATCGTGGTCTCCGGGGCCATCGGCGAGGAGGCGGCCGTGGAGCTTTTGCGGTCCGGGGCCGCGGACTTCATCAAGAAGGGCAACTGGGCCCGGCTGGTCCCGGCCATCAAGCGCGAACTGCGCGAGGCCCGCCACCGGCGCGAGCGGGCCCGGGCCCGGGAGGCCGAGATGGCGGCCGAGGCCCGCTACACCGACCTGTTCGAGAACGCGGTGGAGGGCATCTTCCAGAGCACGCCCCAGGGCCGTTTCCTGGTGGCCAACCCGGCCATGGCCCGCATCCTGGGCTTTCAGAGCCCGGAGGAATTGGTGGACTCCACGGTCAACATCCAGGAGCAGCTCTACGTCAAGCCCCATCGGCGCGATGAGTTCCTGCGCCAGCTCGAGGACAAGGGCGAGGTGATCTCATTCGAGGCCGAGGTCTACTGCCGGGACCGCTCCATCATCTGGGTCTCGCTCAACGCCCGGGCCGTGTTCAACGAGGACGGCTCCATCGCCTACGTGGACGGCATCCTCGAGGACATCACCTCGCGTCGGCGGGCCGAGGAGATGCTGTACGAGAACGCCTTCCACGACCAGCTGACCGGGCAGCCCAACCGGGCCCTGTTCATGGACCGGCTGCACCGGACCCTGGAACGGGCCAGGCGCAGCCCGGGCATGAAGTACGCCGTGCTCTTCCTGGACCTGGACCAGTTCAAGACCATCAACGATTCCCTGGGGCACCAGGCCGGGGACGAACTGCTGGTATCCGTGGGCAAGACCCTGGAGGAGTGCGTCCGATCCGTGGACACGGTGGCCCGGTTCGGCGGGGACGAGTTCGTGGTCCTGCTGGAGGACCTGTCCAACTTCAAGCGGGCCCTGGCCGTGACCCGGCGCATCCAGCAGGCCCTGCAGACGCCCCGGTACATCCAGTCCCGCGAGGTCTACACCACCACCTCGGTGGGCATCGTGCTCTCGGTCCGGCCCTTTGACTCGGCCGAGACCGTGCTTCGGTGCGCGGACATCGCCATGTACCAGGCCAAGAAGGCGGGCCGGAATCGGTTCAAGGTTTTCAACCGGAGCATGGGCCGCCAGGCCGAGTGGCGGCTGGAGATGGAGACCAGCCTGCGTCGGGCCGTGAAGAAGAACCAGTTCCTGGTTTACTATCAGCCCATCGTGGGCATGGCCGACGGCCGCATTCGGGGCCTGGAGGCGCTGGTGCGCTGGGACCGCCCGGGGCAAGGGCATGGTCTCCCCGGCCGAGTTCATCCCCCTGGCCGAGGAAACCGGGCTCATCGACGCCATCGGCGGCTACGTCCTGGCCACGGCCTGCCGCCAGATTCGCGACTGGCGCGAGGACACCGGCCACTCGGACCTGTTCGTGACCGTGAACATCTCGGGCCGCCAGTTCCGCAAGGCCGGGTTCGTGGACGAGGTGCGGGAGGTGATCGAGGACTCGGGCGCGGACCCGGCCATGCTCAAGCTGGAGATCACCGAGAGCATGCTCATGGAGAACCCGCAGCGCATGGCCAACATCCTGGAGCGGCTCAAGAGCCTGGGCCTGTCCCTGGCCATGGACGACTTCGGCACGGGCTACTCCTCCCTGTCCTACCTCAATCGTTTCCCCATCGACGTCATCAAGATCGACCGGTCCTTCATCCGGCGCATGTTCCAGGGTCGGCGCGACACCAAGCTGGTGCGGACCATCGTCTCCCTTGGGCGGGGCATGGACATGGACGTGGTGGCCGAGGGCGTGGAGGAGCTCGGCCAGGTGGATACGCTTCAGGACATGGGCTGTGAGCTGGCCCAGGGCTACTACTATTCCAAGCCGTTGCCGGCTGAAGAGGCCACGAGGCTGCTCAAGGAGGGGCGGGCGCTGGGACCGGAGGGGTTGTTCAACAACGGGCGGGCCGAGACCGCCTAGCCGGACTCGTCCACGATGGAGCCGGTATCGCCCAGGATGAGATTCAGGAGAATCTGTTCCGTGGTCATGCCCGAGGCCGAGGACATGCGGTTGTCCACTGCCTGGTCCAGCAGGTCGGCCTGGGCCAGGAGCTGCGTCTGCTGGTTCTGCAGGCTGGACAGCTTGGTGGAGTAGACGCTCTCCACCGCGTCGATGTCCTGCTGGAAGGACTGGACAAAGGCCAACTGGGCGGCCAGGGAGCCGTCCAGGGCCGATCCGTCCAGGTTGTCCCAGTTGATCCCGTCCAGGTTGTGGAAGGTGACGTTGAAGCCGCCGTTCTTGTTCGACTGGATGTAGACGTTGCCGTTGGCGTCGATCTGGTCCGTGCCCCACTGGCTGCCGTCCAGCACGGCGATGCCGTTGTAGTCCGTGCTGGAGACCAGCCCCTTGATCTTGTCGCGCAGGGCGTCGTAGTCCGCCTGGACCACGCCGCTGGAGGCCGAGAGCTCGCCCAGGTTGATCTGGTCGATGATGTCCTCCATGTCCTGGAGGGCGTCGGAAATCTGGGTCACCGCGGTCTTGGCCGCGCCGACCATGCTGACGGCCTCGCCCACGTTGGCGGCGTTGGCCCGGGTGGCCGCGGCGTCGGCCCGCAGGGTGCCGGTGATGGCCTCCTCAAAGGGGTTGGTCATGGGCCGGACAGGCTGGGTGGCCAGGACCAGATCGCGCAGGTTGCGGCCTACCTGGCTGCCCGCGAACAGGGAGTTGCTCAGCAGATCGCTCTGCCAAGTCTGCATGGCCATGTTGTAGATGAGGAGTTTTTGGCTGCTGTCCAGGGTCATGTCCGCCTCCGCGAGCGAAAGAACGCTTGCTCGGTTCTTATCGGCGGCCCTTCACAAAACTTAAGGGAAGAGTCAGCGGACCAGGAACATCTTTTTGAAGAGCATGTCTCCGTCGGCGCGGCCCGTGAAGATGCGCAGCTCGTAGAGCCCGGGCTTGTCCGGGGCGGTGAAGGACAGGGTTCCCCCGGTCCGTCCGGCCAGGAACTGGACCTGCTGGGCCCGGTCGCGGTTCTTCCTTTCGTCCGTGGACATGAGGCTGGAGGGCAGGATGCCCATCCAGGCGGTGGGCAGGGACTCGGCCAAGGTGTAGTGCGCGGTGATGGCCTGGCCCGGGGCGTAGCGGTTCCGCTCCAGCAGGATGGACGTGGTCCGGATGGTGGCCTCGAAGGATTCAGAGGCCAGCTGCGGGCCGTGGTCCGAGGCGAAGAAGCGGACCTCGTACAGGCCCAGATCCTCGGGCGTGGTCAGGGTGACGCTGCCCTGGTCCAGCCCGGCCACGGACTGTGAGGACGGGCTGGCTTCCCGGTCGGCCTGGCCGCCCTTGCGGGGCTGGTCCGGGGCCACGATGCCGATCCAGGCCGTGTCGCCGAGGGTGGACGCGGCCGTGAACTCCACCACCAGGGACTCGCCGGGCCGGGCCAGCTTCTTGTCCAGGCTCAGGGTGTCGGCCCTGGGTTCGGGCTCGACAGCCGGTTCCGGCTCTGCCTGCGCCACGACGTGCTCGGGCGCCGGTTTGGGCGCTGGTTCGGGCGCTGGTTCGGGCGTCGGCTCAACCACGGGCTCGGGTTCCACTGTCTCCACCTGCTGCACGGGGGCCGTGGCCTCAAAGGGGGCCGCGTCCAGGAGACGGCCGTCCTTGGCGCTGAACATGCGCATCTCGAAGCTCCCCTGCTCCGAAGGCGCGGTAAAGGTCAGGACGCCCTTGGTCAGCCCGTCCAGGGGCTGGACCGCCAGGGCCTCGTCCAGGTTGTCCTCGGCGTCGTCCGGGTCCACGTCCGCGGGCACGATGCCGATCCAGACGTCGGGCAGATGGTCGGCCTGGAACCCGACCCGCAGGGAGTCGCCGGCGGCCACCACGCCCTTGTCCAGCTTCAGGCGGCTGGCCTGGGCCACGGTCAGGGCCGCCGCGTCCAGTTCCCGGCCCTGGCCGTCGTACATGCGGACTTCGTACCGGCCCGGGTGCAGGGGGCGCGGCCAACTCGACCCGGCCGCTGGCCTCCCCCGCCCAGGGGTGCGGTGTCCAGGGCGGCCGCCTTGTTCAGGATCCCCCGGGGCTCGTCCGCCGGGACCAGGGCCAGGGTCCAGTCCGGGCCGTCGGGCACGGAGATGGTGCCCGCCCGGAATTCCACGGCCACGGGCTCGCCCAGGCTGAATTCCGATTGCTCCAGGCGCAGGCCGTTGACCTGTTCCACGCGGAAGGGCGCGGCCGCGGTCAGCGAGCCGTTCTCGAACAGCCGTACCTCGTATTCCCCGGCCTCCAGGGGCACCGGGAGCATATGTACGGTAAAGGGCACTCCTTCGTCCGTGAGGAACTGGTCCCGGGCCTGGCCCGCCAGCTCCTCCCAGGTCCCGGCCGGGGTTTGGGCCGGGAACACGGCCACCTGCCCCTCGTCCCCGCGGGTCATGACCCGGACCACCATCTGCTCCCCGTTGCGATAGCTGGTCTTGCCCATCTGGATGTGGCTCATGCGCGGCTGGGCCTCGGCCGGGCGGGCCGCGTGACGTTTGACAGGCTGTGGTCCCTATACATGCAGAATAAGCCCGACCTAAAAGGCGTAGCCCAAGATGAGAGCCGATATCGCCGCTACATTAAACCTGACTTTGCGAAAAGGAACCGAAAGGGCTGATCCCGCTCGACGTGGACAGGCTCAAGTTGACGATGAAGAAGAAGGGTCTTTCCCCGCAAATGATAAAATTGACGTTGGCGCTTATGAAGCGCCTTTGTCTTTTCGGTGTGAGTAAGGGGCTTTGTACCCCCCTACCCTTCTCCATCGAAATGCCGAAAGTTGACAATGTTACTACTGAGGACTTAACGGGAGATGAAATTAGACGCCTCCTTGACGCCATAAACGCCGACCATGACATACAGGCGGCAAACCTGATGCGGATGGCACTCTTCACAGGCATGCGGCGCGGTGAACTGTTCAAGCTTCAGTGGTCTGATGTCGATTTTGAGCGGGACTTTATACGCATTCGGGACCCCAAAGGCGGAACCAGTCAAACAATTCCGATGAATGCTGAAGCCCGGAGGGTGCTCGAATCACATCCCCGGACAGGCTCTGACTTCGTGTTTCCGGGCCGAAACGGGAAGATGCGAACGGACATAAAGAGGCCGGTCAACAGAATCAAGAAACGGGCCGGACTGCCCACAAATTTCAGACCGCTACATGGATTACGACACGTCTACGCGTCCATGCTGGCGTCTTCCGGCCAAGTGGACATGTATACGCTGCAAAAGCTTCTCACCCACAAAAGTCCGGTCATGACCCAACGATACGCGCACCTGCGGATGAGGCGCTTAGGCGAGCGTCCGATGTGGCCGGTACTATGTTCGGCGAAATGATGAATAAGGAGCCGGATAATGTATCAAGCTTGACCAAAACCAAATGAACCAATAACGACGGGGACAGCCTGGAATTATGAAATACAAACAGCCTGAAATTATGAAATATAGTAGGATTAAAGCGATAGAATATTGCCTCAAAGCAATAGATAAAACCGACCTCGACAGAGAACATACGAGGGAACTGCTCTTGAAGATGGACGATGACAAACTAGAAGGGATAGAAGAATTCATAAGTATGATGGATGAAGACGATCCAGACCTGAAGCCCAAGGTGGAAATGCTTCTGAGCGAACCGAAAATCTGTGAAGCGGACCGCGCATATGTCGAATACTTTGTTTTGAAGGCAGTATCAAACGCCGAAGAGAGGAAAAATTTGATCCCAGCACTTTACCTACCCGTGGTGATGGCACAGGAAAGCTGGTATGACGATATCGTCCGAAGGTTATGGGAAGAATGTGACTTCAAGCTCTTAATACTAGAGGAGCAAAAAGAGCAAGAGGAGCGAGAAGAGCGAAAACAGGAAAAAACGGAGCTGGACCTGTCTAGTGAGGGAAAAAGAAGGCAGGCGTGGATGGATTTGTTCGAATGGTGGACCACCGCATTGTGCAAAAGTGAGGCGCGGATAAAACTACCGGTCTATGTTTTTGACCACGACACCGGGAGTACGTGTTAGCGCGAGGGCTACGCAATTTTACTCTAGGCTATGTTCGCAAAGAAGACCTTCGTGACCATATCCAGAAAATAGCAAAACAGATCGGATCGACTTTTCCATTGCCTTCTCTATTGTTCCCGGACTCCTTTGCCAGTACCAAAAACAAAGCCATCTTGGAAAGCGAACAGGGTTCGGCGGTCTGGGATATTTGCGTTAAGATAGATGAGGTTCAGGAGCAAATCGAGGAACTGGAAGCGCTATCTTCGACCACTACGGGAGAATTCTTCAAGAAGGAACAGGTACTCAGAGAATATAGAAAAGAGAAAAGCAATTTCTTGAAGCAGTTAGACGAAGCCCGTCCCGGTTTAGGAATCGTGTCTTCAGAAAAAGACCGCATGATTAAGAAGTTGATGGATGATGCTGAGCCTGAAATCGAAATGTTGTACCAAGTAGTTAAGGATACAGGGCTTACCGGTGGAGCGTCTGAGGATGGCAATGTTGACTCACAGCGCTGGAAAGAGGCCACATCTAACTTTTTTGATGAAAACCCAAAATCATTTCAAATGGTACGAAGAGAATATTTGAAGGACGGTAAGCTATTCTCGCTGACGCCGGATCATGAGAGACGAGACTTTATTGGTTGGTTGCTGCGGCTGATTTTAGAAGACAAAGGAATTCCATTTCGCAGTTATCAGAAACTGTATAGTGAATATCGGAGGACGAGGCGACCGACCAACCGCTAAATGACCGACAAGTTGCCCCCTAAATAAATCTCTCAGTATTTACAGGTAGTTTTGCACCCTCCAGCAACAGTCCGTAGGCAAGCAAGCCCCCTAAAATTATGAAACACTCTGTATGTAGGATGATGACATACAGGGTTTTGTATTTCTTGAAAAAGGGGGATCTATGACCAAAGCAAATTTTCCAGAAATGGTCGACGAACGAACGGTGTCCGAGAAATGGGCGATACCCGTTCAGACCCTACGAAATTGGCGGCACTTAGGAAAAGGGCCGACGTACGTCAAGATCATGCGGAACGTTCGGTATCCTGTGAATGGACTAAATGAGTGGGCCGAAAAACATTCCATCCAGCCGGAAGAACGGATATGAGCATGGACCAAACCGTCAAAATACGCGCGACCCTGCTACGATGGCTCGACCGTTCTGATTGGCGCTGGGACCCGATTCTGAGCCGGGCCTTAGACCGATTTGATGAGCGAATCATTCAAGCGAAGGGACCGAAAGGTTTCGAGCGGGTGGAGGCCGGACGTTGACCGAAACGGAACGCATTGGGCTCTGGAAGGATCTTTACCTAAAGGGGTTTTCTCTCATACCCTTGAACGGGAAACGGCCGATAGAACAGGATTGGTCTCAGTGGTGCACCAAACAACGCCCGTTCAAACCTGACGATTTCCGGGGTCACAATGCGGGGATCGCGTGCGGACCTGCGAGCGGGATCGTTGTTGCGGACGTGGACGACCCGGAGTTGTTCAAGGACGTACTCGAAGACAACGGCGCCCTACCCGACACGCTCACTCACGAGACCGGGAAGGGCGGCTTGCATTACGTGTTCCAGTATCCGAATGGCGGCGGCGAATACGGCAACAGGTCTTTCAAAGATCCGACGGATCCCAAGAAAACCATTTGGGATATTCGAGGGCTGGGCGGCCAAGTTGTGGCACCTGGGAGTATACACCCGGATACCGGGAAACCGTATAGGGTGCTCCGGGATCTTCCTATGGCACCCTGCCCGGAATGGATAGCTGATCGTGCACGAAGAGACCCGGAAACGAACACCAGTACATCACATGCTGGGGCCGCACACTGGACCGGGCAGATTGATGAGCTTCCCATATCCCGAAAATCAAAAGACCTCATTCTCCAGGGCGTACCGAAGGGCGAACGATCCGAAGCCATCATGAGCGTGCTGAATGCACTGGCAGGGGCGGAGCTATCGGATCCAGCGATCTATGAGATATTCGAACGATACGCCATTGGTGAGAAGTTTCGGGGGCAAGGCCGAACGCGGCGCAAATGGTTGGCTCCGCAGATCGCGAAGGCGCGGCAGTACGCCGCAGAACATGTGATAACACACTCTAGTAATAAAACTATATGTATGGAAAACGCGTCTACACGCCAGAATGGACAGAATAGCGGAAACGATTCAAGTGACGGAAATCATGGGAAAAAGGTCGATAGGGGTAAGCAAAACGAGCACGCCGTCAAGTGCCGTCAATGGCTGTCAAATGCCGTCAACTTGCTGTCAAATGCCGTCAAAGAGGAAAGAGAAAAATACGATGTAACTCAACAAGGCATTGATTTCATATCAGATTTAGCTGAATCGTATACTCCCACCAAGACCGGGCCGAGGCAGATCACTCAGGAATTGCGAGAGTGGGTGTTGACGGCGGACGGCGTCTTTTTGACGGCGGATGTCGGCAAAGAATTGGGTTTGACGGCGCGTGACGGCATGAAGCAGTTGACCAAGGCTTTGTGTAGGCTCAAAGACGAAGGAATCATTGAACGCGTGGGCGACAAGCGCGGCCAGTATCGCAGAGTGAACCAGGAATGTGACGGCATAGACTGGCGCAACGCTCCAACCGAATCCTATTCCATCCGATGGCCGTTCCAGATTGAGAGAATGGTAGATCTCCATCCGGGCAATATTGTTGTCGTTGCCGGGGAACCAAACGCCGGGAAGACAGCGTTCCTGCTCAACGTGGTGAAGCTCAACATGAACCAGGGGCGAGACATCCACTACTTTAGCTCGGAAATGGGCGCTATCGAGATGAAGAAGCGCTTGGCCAAATTTCAAGATGTCCCGCTGATCGACTGGGGCTTTAAGGCGTGGGAACGCTCAAGCGACTTCGCTGATGTGATCAGACCGGACGGCCTAAACATAATCGATTATTTAGAAGTCCACGACAATTTCTACGTTGTCGGTGGAATGCTGAAAGCCATTCATGATCGACTCAATAACGGGATCGCGGTTGTTGCTCTGCAAAAAAACCGTGGCGTTGATTTTGGACTCGGAGGTGCACGGGGGCTTGAAAAGCCAAGATTGTATCTTGCCATGAGTCCACGGGAATTGAAGATTGTGAAAGCCAAGAACTGGACCACAAGTAGAAACCCGAACGGACTGACAATTGAATTCAAACTGGTCAATGGCGCCGTATTCGTTCCAACCAGTGAATGGAACCATGAAAGGAAAGATCATGAAAGATCAAACACGAACAATCGATGAATTCCAGAGAAATTCAAACGAAGTGGTCCGGGCAAGCCTGAGCACCTACAAGGACCGGCGCTATTTGGATCTTCGGCTATTCTTTAAAGGCGATGGTGGCGCATGGATACCGAGCAAAAAGGGTGTGACCATTCCGGATTCTTTCGAAGTACCTGCGGGAGATTGCGAAGCGATATGAATGTGCAACCAAGGCGGCATAGGGGGTATGGGGGGGGAGGCCACGGCGATTGGACACCACTCTCATATATGGCCGGTAAAATTTCCGGAGCACTTCCAAAAAGTTTAGGGTTACAATTTTGTACTCTAACCCTATCACAATTGACACTTTTTGCATGCAAATATTTTTATAATCATATGTAATACAATAAATTACAAGAGGGACCCCGTATGGCAAGACGACGACTTAAAACGGCTGGCGATATAAGAAGATACCTTGCAAATGTCATCAATGACGTTCATGACGGCAAGATGGACTTGAATAAAAGCGGGAAGATAGGCTTTCTTTGCAATGTGCTGCTGAAGTCGCTTGAAATCTGTGACGTTGACGAACGAATCCGCAGAATTGAGGAACAGCAAAATGACCTACTGGGTCACGGGGGGAAATAGGCAAAGTGGGTAAAAGTTTTGACCGACGATTGGTAAAGTTGGAATCGGCTATGCAGGCAAAATTGAACCCAAGAACTATGGTAGTAATAACAGCATATAATTTGCCAGATAACGAGATAGAACGACAAGCTGCATATGAATTAGCGCGTGAGCAATTCCCAGAAGCGAGTGAGGCCTACCTAGTCGTATTTATAGATAGAGGTACTTACAAAATCAGTGAAGCCGAGTTGGCAAGACACGGTAACAAGCCTTGGTTCACCTTAGGTCCAACTCAGGATGTACGACCTTAACAGGAGAAAGACTTTGGAATCCGGCGTAGGCACCGAATACTTCAGCGCCATTATGCGCCCCCCGCGCGTGACCGAGTGGTCATAAGACAGGCTGATTGGTCAATTCAAACGATTGAGCGGTTGCTCATATGTTTTTCTTGATCGGTGGGGCTTGTCTAAACGAATGGGGGCGGTGATGAAATCTGACATAAATGAAAAAAGGGGGTAAGACAAGAACATGAGAACTATTTCAGAGGCAACAGGTAAGGCGGGTGAGTATGCGCCGTTGCAGTTAAACATCTATATGGGGTGCTTGCATCGCTGTAACTACTGTTACAACCCAAAGAGACGGTACATCAATGCTCAGAAGTATTTCAGCGGTCCCAACACAACGGAAAACGTTCTGACCAGATTGCAGAAAGACGCGCGACACATGGCGCTGAAATGCGACAACCGGCAGGTGCATCATTTACAATATCCACCATGGGGCACATTTGATGTCCCTAAAAACATGATAGCGGTTTGTCATTCATGTCACTGTAAGCTTCACGGAAAGGATAAATAGATGATTATAAGCGCGGAGACGATTAAGACGAAAGAACCATTCAGGGATCTGTTCCCGATAGATCCAAAAGTATTGGCTGCGGTTGCAGAGAATATGCAGGAGTTCGGATACGATGTTTCCGCTCCTATCGTTTTGTGGCGGCAAGAGGACGTTGTGCTGGACGGTCACACTAGACTTAAGGCCGCACAGCAGATTGGGTTGGAAGAAGTACACGTAAACTACAAAGACTTTGTCTCAATCGAGGATGCTCTCGAATATGCCATTCACAACCAGCGCGACCGGCGCAATATGACTGAGGCGGATCTTCTTCGATGCGTGGATGCTCTGGATGAACTTAAAGAACGGGGCGGGGATCGGCGCAGTGAAGAGGCAAAATCAAACCCCACACCTGTGGGAATTGAAAAAAACCAATCTGCTACTGCCACAGCCAAGACCATCGGCACCAACCGTGGCAAGGTAGAAAAGGCTCGCACCGTTCTCCAAGCTCCAACCCAGAAACAGGCTGTCCTATCCGGCCAGAAGACCATTAATAAGGCGTACAACGATGTTCAGGCAGAGAGGCGGGTTCAAAAAGAGGCTGATCCGAAGACGGTCAATGGAACGTCCAAATTCAACCGGACAAACGACAACATCGAATGGGCAAAGTGGACCTGGAACCCGGTGACGGGATGCGAACATGGATGCCCGTATTGCTACGCAAGAGACATTGCCAACCGCTTCTATAAAGAAGGTTTCAAACCAACCTTTCATCCCGATAGATTAAACGCTCCCAACAACACCAAAATACCCAAAAAAGATGAAACCGAACCCGGCATAAGGAACGTGTTTGTTTGTTCCATGGCGGATCTGTTCGGTGATTGGGTGCCGCAGGAATGGATTGATTCCGTATTGGAGGTTGTACGGAACACCCCGCAATGGACCTATCTGTTTCTGACTAAAAACCCGAAACGGTATGTGGGCATCGATTGGCCGAAAAATGCATGGGTTGGGGCTACGATTGACAAGCAGGAACGAGTTATAGAAACCCTAAATGCGTTCGAGGTAATGGAGTCAAACGGCAATAGGCCGAAAGTGACCTTCATCTCGTTCGAGCCGTTATTGGAAGACATTGACCTTCTACCAAGAATGGCTGAACCGGCCTCGGGGGTTGACTGGATAATCATAGGGGGGCAGTCGGTTTCTGGGGGCAACCAGCCGCCGAAACAGCCCGAATGGGAGTGGGTTGAACATTTATTCGAAACGGCCCGAAGCGAAAACGTACCTGTGTATTTCAAACCAAATCTAACGATCAGGCCGAAAGAGTACCCGCACGGCGGAAGGCATATTGTACATTTAGAGGACCCGTTCTAATGCAACACGAAATCCGTGACACCCAACCCAACGCCACCAGGATTGTGAACGTTACAACGCTCAGAGCGATTTGCTTTTTCTGTGTGGAGTGCATGGGTCATCAGCCGCTTCTGGTGAAAGGATGCACCGACCCGAAGTGTGCCTTGTTCCCGTACCGCATGGGGAAAAATCCAGCCAGGGCCGGGCTGGGAAATCACAGGGCTCAACCGCCATTAAGAAGGTCTCAAAAGGCGTCGTGAGTTCGTAAAATCGGCTCAGATTTCGCTCAAAATGTTTCGGGAAGGGTTGAGTACCTGTGCGTGTGGAAAAGTTTAGAATGGGACGGGGGTAAATTATCGTCAGGGCGGGAGTTTGACACGGAATGAGAATCATCTACAAACCATCGTGGGCGGCGGGAGAATACTCTCTCTTGGGGCTCAACATGTATCTGGGATGCACGCACCGTTGTCGATACTGCTACGGTCCTAAGGTACTGCGCATGGACCCAGAAAAATACTTCAGCGGTCCCAACCTGAAACCGGACGTCTTGGTTCGCCTGCAGAAAGACGCCAGGGCCATGGCGAAGAAGGGTGATGACCGGCAAGTACACTTGACCTTTGTGGGTGACGTATACCAACCGCTCAAGCCGGATGAGGATATCACACGCGCGGCGCTGGAGATCCTGATTGACCATGGCTTGCAGTTCACCATTCTGACCAAAGGCGGCAGACGGGCGCTTCGGGATTTCGATCTGCTTGCCGGATATCCAAAAGCATCATTCGGAACGATCTCTCGTGTTTGCGAGATGAGAAGGATGTGGCAGAATTGGGAACCCGGTGCGGCCACGGTCAAGGAACGGTCCGACGTTATCCGGATCGCTCATCGAGCGACGGTATTCGGACCTGGGTCAGTCTGGAACCTGTGATCTATCCGGATCAGGCCTTGGCGCTTATACGGGCGCTGCATCCGGTTGTGGATCACTGGAAGGTTGGCAAGCTGAACCACATGAATACCCCCCAACCTGTGGACTGGATCAGGTTCAGGGAAGATGTTACCGAGCTATGCTGGAGAGCCTCGGGGCGGACTATCACATCAAGACTTCGCTTACCGAGTTGCGCTGATTGTGGCGATCTCCGGATGTATAGACCGGGGGGACGGTTGAACAGTCCTTGTAGGATAGCGTGTTTTTGAAAAAATTAGCCCGTTCTCGCCTCGGGGCATACCAACCTACCCGGAAGGTCATTTCAAAGGCTCTACGGCCTGAAAACCACGTAACAAACACAGGGTTTAGAACATTCCTGAGCCGGGTCCAGGATCCGAGCATTGTCCCGGAAAATCTCCATTGGAGCGGAAGGCGAGATGGCAGAGGCGTCTATACGTAAACGTCCAGCCATGCATTGAAAGAAGCGGACTTTTTTGATTTTTAAGCCCGTTTCTGGTTTTAGGGGGTTACCTACCAGGGTACTTGAGAAAACCGATTCTGAGCCGGAAAACCCCAATTCAGCCGTGCGCTTTAGAGGAAAGAATTTTAGTGAAGCCCCATGCGGCTTTTTTCGATTCGCTGCAAAAGCATGATTATGCCTTGCCCCCTTTTTCTCCCAACATAGCCTCTTGCTGTATGACTGTTTCTTTTAGTGTCGCAACCGAAAGCAGAGGCTTAGATCGATGGATAACACTGTGACAGTTAGAACACACGGGGACTAAGTCCACAATGTGGACAACGGTGTCTGGCTTGAGTTTCGCGACAGGAAAAGTGTGATGTGCCTCAATATATCCATCGCCGTATTTGCCGTATTTCTCAAAGAAAGAAAACGCGCATATAGAACATCGTATTTCACCCTTGGTCTCCTCCAACCAGAGAGCTTTTGCTCGACGTGTGAGGTATTGGTTTCTCTCCTTAGTCAGGTGAAGTCTTAGAATTTCTCGGCCTTCTTTGAATTGAGTGTCGTTTGGATTATAGCCAAAGGCATCAGCGACTAGTGCTTCCTCTTCCGAAGGAAAATAGAAAGAGTTCTCTATCAATAAAGCATCATTTTTATCGCTTCGGTGTTTCATTACAATATCTTTCAGCGCGGTAGAACCATCTTTTAACCAATGACCCACCAACGTATCAAATTGACTAACTCTGGAAATATCTGGGCGTAGTTGGCGAATGAACTTGTCTTGGACGGATCGGTAATCGATGTCTCTCCGAGTAGCCACAGCATACGTTGCATCAATGCGCATCTGAGATAGAGAACCTTTCCCCCGACTGGCGCGATAGCGCTCTTGCAATTCTTGAATCACTTCAACTATCTGCTCTACTCTTGCGCTCATGATTGCTCATCTCCTTGGCACAACAATATTAGATGTGTCCGCAATCTTGAAACCTGAAAGCTGAAACTCACCCGTCACTGCATCTCCCACACATCCACATCCAATCCATAATGCATAATCACGGAATTCAGCCGAATAAAATACTTTCGGTCCGTTTCCTTCTCTAATATCAACACGATCCCCGGCTTCTTTCCCGTCTGAATCCCGTAGTAGAGTGCCTGACCGATGGCTTCGGCCCATTTGAAGCCAAAGTCGAATTCTATGGAGTGGGTTTCGTGAGGCAGTCACACCGGGTTCGATCTGGAAGGAGTACTTCGACCTGACCGCCGTGCTCGGTGCACCACTTCTCCTGATACCATTTTTCCGAGTGTACGCGCTTAGCGGGGGCAATGGCCGGGAGCAGGATCAGGATGAGGGCAAAGAGTAACTCTTTCATGACTGTTCTACGCGTTCTCTTCCCACGCCCGGAATCATTCTCCGTAAAGAACGAAAGGAGCCCAGAAAAACGGAGGAGAGAGCGATTCACGCATTCCGGTAGATTCAAGCCTCATAACTTTCCCCATTAAACTCAATTTGGCCTTTCTCAAAGCCTCACTCTTGGGGAGGCCATTCTTTATATTCCGATAAAACAACTGCATAAGTTCGCTCGTCGACTCATCCTCTACGGGCCATATGCTTACAAGGACAGAC
>CAXXNS010000006.1:0-29740 GCA_963666895.2 Desulfovibrionaceae bacterium
TTGAACAACCCCTCGCGGGTTTCCTTGGCGTCGGTGAACGTGCCCTTGATGTGGCCGAAGAGCAGGCTCTGGGCCAGGGTGGTGGGCAGGTTGGTGCAGTCGATGACCGTGAAGGCCTTGTCCGAGCGGTCGGAGTTGTCGTGCACGGCCCGGGCGAACAATTCCTTGCCCGTTCCCGTCTCGCCCAGCAGGAGCACGCTGTCCATGCTTGAGGAGGCCACGGCCATCTGCTGGATGGCGGCGCGGATCTGGCGGCTTTCGCCCACGATGGGACCCCGGTGGAAGGTGGCCGCGCTGATGAAGTTGTCCCGCGCCTCGCGGTGGCGTAGGCAACGGGAAATGCACTGCTCCAGGGTGACGAAGGGAATGGGTTTGACCAGGAAGTCCCAGGCGCCTTCGAGGATGGAGCTTTCGGCCGTCTTGGGGTCCACCTTGTCCGAAATGACCACCACTTCGGGATTGCCGAGCGTGTCGCGGATATCCGGCAGGTGCCCGATCCCGGTATGCCCCTGGAGGTGGGCGTTCAGAAAAACGATGTCACAAGGGGTTTTTTCCAGGTGACGCATGCCCTTGCCCAGACCGGTCGCGGCATGCGCCGGGATGCCCAGCCGTTTGAGCATGCCCAGGAAATTCGTATGGTACCCTTCATGTTCGTCAATAAGCAGGACGTGCGCCATCCAAACAACCTTTTTCCTCGCCGGGCAAGAAAAGCGAAAGCCTCCGGAAGAGAGACGGATTCGCCCACCTGCGGCGTCGTGTCTGGCAACCCGGCCGTCTCGGTAAGACCCGTGGCTTTCCGTCCCGGATTCGCACCCGGTTTGGCGTTGATCCTTGTTGCCTCCGTCGTGGGTACTGACGGGCAACGTCATCCCCTTACCAGCATTGTCCGCCGGAGTGAAGAGGGGATGACTACTATTTATCAGTTGACATTTTGGTAGGCTATCCCCATCTGCATCTTGCTTTTTGTGGGCGAATGGCTTTAAAACCATGCCATCGCGAAGGGGGGGCCGCGCTGAAGAGAGTCCAGTTAAATTGGACGGCCGTTTTTCACCGAATGGTAACAAGCGGCAACCTATTGGAGCCAATGGGCTTTTTTATTTTGGCCCGCGTTTGGCATGGGTGATGTTGGCGAGGGGGAAATAAATGGTCAAGTTCAGATGGGGTTATTCATGTCCGACCGCTTGTGCATAGAGGGAACACTGGCCAAAGCCCTGGTAGACGCCGCCGAAGAACTCAACAAGTCTCCCCAGAGCCTCCTCGAAGGCCTGGTCGATCAATATATCGCGCGCCACAAGGCGTTCCGCGACGGAACCAGTGAGCGTCGATCGTTTGCCCGCATGCAAATCAGTTTGCCGGCCATCGTGTACGTGGAGGATTCCGAGGGCAACGCGGTTCGCTACCAGCCGGCCACCATTCGCGACGTCTCTCCCGGCGGCCTGGGCTTTACTTGCGGCGGCAAGAAGCTGTGCGGCAAGATGGCCGATGACTGTCACATTGGGTTCACTTTTGAGCTCATCTTCTCCCTGTCCGACGAGATGCAGCCCGTCCGTTTCCGGTGCCGCTCCCAGCGAGTGGAACTGGTGGGCGAGGAGTTGCTCGTGGGCGCGGTGATCGAGGAAGCCGATCCCGTGGGGAATCAACTGTACCAGCAGGTATTCGAGCAGGGTCTGGTTTGCTGAGCGGGCAAGGCCCCGCCTTGACAATACCCCTGGTTTTCTGTTCTTTCTTGTGCCCATAGGCATGGGTGAGTGGTGCGGACCCAGCGTCCGCATTTGTCGAATTGTATCGAACAGTTGCGGGAGTCTGATCATGAAGCGCGCAAGCCACGTGTTGCTGCTGGCCGTTTTTCTGTTCGTCGCCCTGGTGGGAACGGCCCTGGCCGGTCCCATGGGCCAGTACGCACTGGGTTGCGGCGACGTGTTGGAGATTTCCGTGTGGGGCGACGAAGCCCTGTCCCGGCCCAACGTGGTCATCCGTCCCGACGGCAAGATTTCCTTCCCCCTGGTGGGCGAGCTTCAGGCCGCCGGCCGGACCATGGAAGAGCTTCGTAACGATTTCGAGGACCGGCTGCGTGAGTACATCTCCGATGCGCCCGTGACCATCATGCTCCAGGAGCTGATCAGCAATACCATCTACGTGGTGGGCAAGGTCAATCGTCCCGGGGCCTACCCCATGGCCGGACAGCTGACCGTGCTGCAGGCGTTGGCCCTGGCCGGGGGCATGACCCCGTTCGCCGACGATTCCGACATCCTCGTTATTCGGAGCATGCCTGACGGCAGCCAGGAGTATCTGGAGTTCGACTACGTGGACGTGTCCGGGGGGGACAACCTGGACCAGAACGTGTCCCTGCTGCCCGGCGACACGGTGTTGGTGCCCTAGCCTCTTTTATCGCCTAAGACCAGCCGCCATGAGCATGCACCGCCACATCAGTTGCCCTGTTTCGGGGACTGCTGTCGTGTTGGCCCATGCCCTGGTAGCCGTGTTTCTTTTCTTGGTTTCACCCTGTGGGGCCGAGCAGTTGACCCTCAACGCCGGGGTGCGTGCCCAGACCACGTACAACGACAACGTACACCTGCGGGACGAGGAGGACTTGGAGCACCTTGTGCAGCCCTCTTTTGGCCTTGAATATGGTCTGGAAAACTGGACCTTGTTCGGCGAGGCCAAGTTTTCCGTGTACCGGTATGACACGCTGGACGTACTGGATCATGAAGATTTCGACCTTACCTTGGGAGGAGAATATAATCCCACGGAACGGTTTGGTTTGAGCCTGGAAGGCAGCTACCGCAAGGACCATACCTTCGAGTCGGTGATGGAGGAGTCGGGCGACATCGGGACGTTCAGCGTTCGCGAAACCTTTTCGGCCACCCCTTCGGCCATGTGGACGGTTACGGAAAAGAACCAGCTTACCCTGTCCGTGCCGGTGACCTTTGTCGAATACGGCAAGCCGGACAATCCCGACGCGGAAGTGTATGGGGCCAATCTGTACTGGCGCCATCTGCTGGATGACGAGCGGACCAGCATCCTGGGGTACGTGGACTACACCAACCGCTATTTCGACACCTCCACCGGGGACATCAATCAGGACGTGTACACACTCATGGGCGGCATGGGCTACCAGTTGACCGAAGTCTTGAGTCTCGAGGCCATGGCCGGGGCCGGGTACATGGAGTCTGTTCTCACCAGAACCGGGTTCCCGGATTTGAAGACCGACGAGACCTTTTTCAGTTTTGACTTGTCCGCCACCTGCACCTGGGACCGCTGGACGTTCACCTTGAGTGGAGACCGGCAGCAGTCTCCCAACACAAGTGGGGAGTCCAATATTCGGACCCGGGTGCGATTTGATGGGTCGTACCAGTTTACGGAACGGTTCAACTCCTCCCTGGGAATGGGGGCGTATGAAAACGTAACCGAATCCATTGATTCCACGACCGAGCGGGTCACCTATTATGTGAGCCCATCTATGAATTATCGCCTGACCGAAGACCTTTCGCTCCGTCTTCAGTATAGATATTGGGAGACTGAGAATCGAGATACCAAGCAAGTTGATCAACAGAATCGAGTCACGTTGGGACTGGACTACAAGTACACGGATATCTTTTAGACAGGACAAGACAAGGCCATGGAACAACAGGGAATCGAACTGTCGACATACATAAATATCTTCAAGCGCCGGAAGTGGTTTTTCATCATCCCGGCCGTGGCCATTTTTTGTTTTTCTGCCATTGTGGTCATGCTGTTGCCGGCGGTGTACCAGTCCTCGGCCACCATTTTGGTGGAAGGCCAGGAAGTCCCCCAAGAGTTGATCCAGACCACGGTTACCGGCTATGTGGAGGAGCGGCTCAAGACCCTGGCGCAACGGGTCTTGAGCCGTTCCAATTTGATGGAGCTTATTGAGCGCTATGGCCTGTACCAGGAATACAAAGAGACCATGCCCGCAGAGCAGATTCTGGAAATGATGCGTTCCGACATTCATGTCGAGAACATCCAGGCCGAGGCGGTCACCAGCACGGGGCGGGAGATCACGGCCACCATCGCCTTTTCTCTGGCATACGAGGGCAAGAATCCCCAAAAGGTTTTGCAGACCACCAATGCCCTGGTGTCCTTGTTCCTGGAGGGGAACCTTAAGCAGCGCGAAGAAAAGGCCCAGACCACGTACGCCTTTTTGGAAAAGCAGTTGGAGGATTTGCGCGACGACGTTAAGGCCTCCGAGGCAAAGATCGCGGCGTTCAAGGAGGAACACTTCCGGTCCCTGCCCGAGTTGATGGAGCTGAACCTTCAGAGCCTGGATCGCGTTCAAAAGGACATCGACGCCCGGCAGGAGATGATCAAGACGCTCATGGACCGCAAGGTCTATTTGCAAGGGCAGCTGGCCACCATCGAGCCCAGCAAGTACGCCTTTTCCTCGGACGGCTCGCGCATCATGACCCCGGAGGAGGAGCTCAAGAGCCTGCGCAGCCAGTATCTGACGCTCAAGTCCACGCATTCCGAAAAGCATCCGGACGTGATCAAGCTCAAGAACCAAATTGAAATGTTGGAGTCCGAGTTGTCCGGCCTGAGCCAGGCCCGCGATCTGCAATCCGAACTCACGTCCTGGCGTATGCAACTGGCCGAGCTGAGAGAGAAATATACGGACAAGCACCCGGACGTGATCAGCGCCCAGCACAAGGTGGGCGAACTGGAGGCCGCCCTCAAGGATTCCGCCAACAAGCAGAGCGTGCTCAAGAGTGATGTGGAATTGGCCCCGGACAACCCGGCCTATATCAACTTGAAGACCCAGATCCAGGCCACGGACCTGGAGATCCGCAATGAGCGGAATCTGCTGGAGGAACTGCGCAAGAAATACGAGGAGTATGTCTCCTATATCGAACTCAGCCCCCAGGTGGAGCAGGAATACCGACAGCTCCAGCGCGACTATGCCAACTCCAGCGCCAAATACGAAGAAACCATGCAAAAGCTCCTGGCCGCCCGCCAGGCCCAGGATATGGAGCGGGAACAGGTGGGCGAACGGCTGTCTTTGGTAGAACCGCCCGTGCTGGCTGAGAAGCCCGTCAAGCCCAAGCGCATGCTTTTGCTGGCTGTCAGTTTGGTGCTTTCCATGGGGGTGGGCGTGGGTACTGGGACCGTGGTTGAATTTTTGGACGCCTCGGTCCATGGCCGCCAGAGCTTGAAGGATGTGACCTCATTGCCCGTGTTGGGGATTATCCCTTACGTAGAGACAAAAGAGGAGCAGGAAACCAAGCGCAAACGCCAGGTGGTCTTTTTGGTTGTGGGCGGCGTGGCCCTGCTGCTGGGCATCGTGGGCTTCCACTTCGCCATCATGCCGCTGGATATTTTCATCACCAAGGTCCTGGGCAAGTTCGGGCTGGTCCTTTAGTCGGGGTCGGCAGGAGAGAATATGAGCAAGATCGCCAAGGCATTGAAAAAGGCCCAGGAGGAACGGGGCGGCCAGCCCCAGGCTCCGGGGCTGCTGAAGCCTGAGAATCGCGGCGCCAGTCAATCCGACGGCGTGGTCAGGCCGTCCTACAAGACCACCCAGGTGCAGGAGTCTTCCGAGGAGCACATGGAACTGCACCGGCTCCTGGGCTCGGGCAGCGCCCAGCACGTGCTGGATGCCTTCAATATTTTGCGGGCCAGGCTTCTGCATTCAACCCGGGGCCGGAACCAGAACGCCATCATGATTACCAGTCCCGGCCGCGGCGAGGGCAAGACCACCGTGGCCACCAACCTGGCCATCAGCATTGCCAAGGACGCCCGGCAGACCGCCCTGCTTGTGGACGCCAACCTTCGCTGGCCGGCCGTGTCCAAGACCCTGGGTGTGTGCCGGGAGGAGGAGGGCGGCCTGGAAGAATTGCTGCTCGGCGACATGGAGCTGCCCGAGGTCATGGTCAACCCGGGAATCGACAAGCTGGTGGTGCTGCCCACATGCGGATCGGTCCGGCATTCGGCCGACCTCATCGCCTCGCCGCGCATGCAGCAGACCGTGCGCGAGATGAAGAGCCGTTACCCGGACCGCTACGTGATCTTCGACTGCCCCCACGTGCTGGGCATGCCCGACACCTTGGTCTTCTCCACCTACGTGGACGGCGTCATCCTGGTGGTGGAGGACGGCCGGACCAAGAAGTCGGACATCAAGGACGCCCTGGACGCCCTGGGCGACGCCAACGTCATGGGCATCGTCCTGAACCGGAACATGGATTCCTAGGGTCGGCCATGTATCGCGAATTCTACGGACTGCGGGACAAGCCGTTCGACATCGTTCCCAACCCGTCCGTGGTCTATGAGAGCGAGAAGCACGGCCAGGCTCTGACTTATTTGCGCTACGGCTTCACCGAGAACATCGGCTTCATTCTCTTCACCGGCGAGATAGGCACGGGCAAGACCACCCTGATCAAGTATCTGCTCTCCGAGATCTCGGACGACGTGGAAGTGGCCGTTGTGTTCAACACCAACGTTTCGGCCGACGAGCTGCTGCGCCTCATCCTCATCGAGCTGGAGGTGGACGGGGTCGGCCCGGACAAGTCCAGCAACCTGGACCTGCTCAACGACCACCTGATCAACGTCTATCGCCAGGGACGGCGTTGCCTGCTGATCATCGACGAGGCCCAGAACCTGTCTCCCCAGGCCCTGGAGGAAGTACGGCTGCTGTCCAACCTCCAGGCCGAGAACCAGCCCCTGCTGCAGATCATTCTGGCCGGGCAGCCCGAACTGCGCGACATCATCCGCAGCCCGGGGCTGGAACAACTGGCCCAGCGCGTGGCCATCACCTACCACCTCACCGCCCTGTCCCGGGAGGAACTGTCCGAGTACGTCACCTACCGGCTCAAGTTGTCCGGGGGCACCAAGAAGCTCTTCAACGAGGACGCCCTGGACGTGATCTTCGAGCGCTCCAAGGGCATTCCCCGCTCGGTGAACATCCTGTGCAACGCGGCCCTGGTCTACGGTTACGCGGACGGCAAGCAGGTCATCGGCCCGGACATCGTCCGCCAGATCGTGGACGACAACATCGGCGTGGGCCTGTCCGACGGGGAGCCCGCGATCCAGGCGGTTCCCGCAGGCGCCGAGGGGGACTACGGCCAGGTTCTGCAGCGTATGGCCGGGTTGGAGGGCCAGGTGGCCAAGCTGGCCGCGCAGGTGAATTGGCAGGCCGGACAGCTGGACGGGACCATCGGCAAGGGCCACGACAAGCTTATCCAGTCCCTCAAGACCTTGCTCGAGATTGAACGCCAGCGCTCGGAAAAATACTAT
Source organism: Desulfovibrionaceae bacterium (assembly GCA_963666895.2). Classification (GTDB taxonomy): domain Bacteria; phylum Desulfobacterota; class Desulfovibrionia; order Desulfovibrionales; family Desulfovibrionaceae. Next base: position 7,246 of record CAXXNS010000006.1, read on the forward strand.
GCCCGGTACGTGGCCCTGTTCGCCAAAAACAAAACCTTGCAGAACCAGATGGACCTCATGCGCGCCGGCAAGCGCAACACCCCCTACGTGGTGCCCGAGGAAGCCGTGGACATCGAGGCCGATATCGAGGACGACGAGGGCGGCAAGGGGTTTCTGCGGTCCTTGTTTGGTTCCCTGTTCGGTTGATTCCAGACCCCAAGACACAATGTGCTAAGCGGGTTGTGGGCCCGTGCGGGATGTTGTAATTTCGTTACAGGGTTGGAATAGGGTCGTACCCAAGTGCAATCCGTGAAGAATTGGCATAAGGAATCGGTATGACGCTCTACTCGGACGCCTTGCCTGCCCACAACGCCGAAAGTCTGTTGGTCCATTTCCGGCGGGTGGAATTGCTCAAGGAACAGGCCACGGACTTCAAGTCCGTTTCCCTGGATTCAGGTCAGCTCTCGGACCTGGAAATGCTGCTCAGCCGGGCCTTCTACCCCCTGGAGGGGTACATGGGCCGGGCGGATTACGAGCGCGTTCTCAGCGAAATGCGGTTGGAGAACGGGGCGCTCTGGCCCCTGCCCGTGTGCCTGTCCGTGGACCAGGCCATGGCCCAGAGCCTGGAGCCGGGCGAGTCCCTGGCCATCCGGGACGCTGAGGGCTTCATGCTGGCCGTGCTCACCGTGGCCGAAGTCTGGCAGCCCGACCTGGCCGCAGAGGCCCAGGCCCTGTGGGGCGGCGACGGTCCGGTCTCGGACAAGGACGCCCCTCCGGTCTGGTACGTGGGCGGCCGGGTGGAGGGACTGCACTTTCCCCAGCGCTACGACTTCACGGATCTGCGCCTGACACCGGCTGAGACCCACCGATACTTCTCCCAGAAAGGCTGGCGTAGAGTCATCAGTGTTCAGGCCGGCCGCCCTCTGCACCGGGCCGACCACGCCATGCTCGAGCGTATGGCCCAGGAGCACGGCGCCAGCCTGTTCATCTCGCCAGTCTTGTCACCCTCCATGTATTCCAGCGTGGACCACTTCACCCTGGTCCGCTGCTTCCAGGCATTTACCGAGAGCTTCCCCCGCAACATGGCCAAGCTTTGCCTGACGCCCTGGTTTGAGCGCGGCCTGGGGCCCAAGAGTGCGCTGCTCAGGGCCGTGGTCAACAAGAACTACGGCTGCACCCACATGTTGGTCTGGGACCGCAACGCCCACCTGACCGGAGCAGAACCCCGGCCGCCGGACTATTCGGCCCGCTTCGACCTGCTCAAGGAATACGAGGCCGAGACCGGCATCATCCCGGTGCGCGAGCAGGCCATGGCCTTCGATCCCAGGAGCCAAACACATATCCAGGCCGGGACATCGGCCGGTGACGGGGTTGATCATGACGCCATTGTCGAACTGCTCCTGCGGGGCGAAGAGGTGCCCGAGCACCTGACCTTCCCCGGGGTTTTGTCCGAGTTGCGTAAGAAATATCGTCCCAGATCCTCCCAGGGTTTTACCCTGTTTTTTACTGGCCTTTCAGGCGCGGGCAAGTCCACCCTGGCCAAGGTGCTCTACGTCAAGCTTTTGGAAATGAGTCAGCGGCCCGTGACCCTGCTGGACGGCGACATCGTGCGCCACAACCTGTCCAGTGAACTCAATTTCAGCAAGGAACATCGCAACCTGAACGTGACCCGCATCGGATTCGTGGCCAGCGAGATTGTGAAGAACGGCGGGGTGGCCATCTGCGCGCCCATCGCCCCCTATCCGGAGTCCCGGCGGGAGGTTCGGCGGATGGTCGAGGAGCACGGCGGGTTTATCGAGATCCACGTCAGCACTCCGCTGGAGGTTTGCGAGCAGCGCGACCGCAAGGGCATCTACGCCAAAGCCCGGGCGGGCATCATCAAGGGGTTGACCGGCGTGGACGACCCGTACATTGAGCCTGAGAATTCGGAACTTAGTTTTGACACGACGGAGTTAACGCCCAATGAGGCGGCTCACGAGATTATGATGTTTCTTTCGGATAACCGTTATATCAGGAGTTAATTTTGAAAAATTCCGTGACTTGTTTTGACTTGCTTCCCGAAAACTTGACCATTCATAATGGGAAATCTTTCTGCAAAACGGACCGCAGGAGGACTCATGCGAAGGAGCCAATTCAGCGAGGAGCAGATCATCCGGACGGATTCTGAAGGAAGGCGAGGCCGGGGGCAAGACGACAGACCTTTGCCGCCGGCATGGCATCAGCCCGAATACGTTCTACCGGTGGAAGTCCAAGTACGGCGGACTGGAGGTCAGTGATGCTCGGCGGCTGAAGACCATTGAGGACGAGAACAGACGGCTCAAGAGACTTGTGGCCGATCTGTCCCTGGACAACACGGTTCTCAAGGATCTTCTGTCGAAAAACTTCTGACGCCTGCAGTTCGTCTCAAGTCTGTGCGGCACGCCATGGACGGCCACAATTAAGCGAGAGACGGGCCTGCAGGCTGGTACGCATACGTCGGGCAAGCTTTCGCTATGTCCCGACGCGCTAGGAGCATGAAGCGCTTCGAGAGCGGCTCCGGGAACTGGTGGGAGAACGAAGGCGTTTCGGCTACAGGAGACTGCATGTGATGCTTCTGCGTGAAGGCTTTGAGGTCAATCACAAACTGGTTTATCGGCTTTATTGCGAGGAGGGTTTAAGCGTCCGGTGCAAGAAACGGAAACGACGGCCTCCAGGGCCTCGCGTGGAGCCTACGGCGCAAACCGGCCGCAATCAGCGATGGTCCATGGACTTCGTAAGCGACAGTCTGGCCGATGGTCGACACTTCCGTTTAGGTCCGTTGTTTCTCACAACGTGATACATTTTGATAATTCCAATTGACCAAGTTTCATAACTAGTCTTTTTAATAGATTTTTTGGGGCTGTCCTAGCTAAGCACTCCGCTTAGGTTTAGGGTGGCATCATGTTTCAAAGGAAAAGTCGGCTCAGTCCACAGAAGCGGGGCCAGGCTCATTGAGCACTTCATTGCGGGCACAACGGCACGTGCTGCCGCTCAACTGGTGGGCGTCAACAAGAACAAAGAACACGGCAGCAACGTTCTTCACTCGGCTGAGGAAAGTCATTGCCGATGAAATGGAAAAGGCATCGCCATTCGCCGGTGAGATTGAAGTCGATGAGAGCTATTTCGGAGGAGTCAGGAAAGGCAAACGTGGTCGAGGTGCTGCTGGCAAAGTCCCTGTTTTCGGCTTGTTGAAGCGAGGTGGACGGGTCTACACGGTCATGATCCCCAACGCCCGGAGCACGACGCTTCTCCCCATCATGGATCGTATGATCTTGCCGGACAGTATCGTGTACACGGACGCTTTCAGGGGCTATGATGCGCTGGATGTCTCCGATTTCCACCACGTGCGGATCAATCATTCTGAACGGTTCGTGGACCGACAGAACCACATCAATGCGATTGTAAATTTTTTGAACCAAGCCAAGCGCCACCTCCGACGATTCAACGGCATCCCTAGGGACAGCTTTTTTCTGTTCCTCAAGGAGTGCGAGTGGCGCTTCAATGGTGGTGACCACAAAATGTTGCTCAACCAGTTGAAACAATGGACTAACCAACGGATGAAAGGCTAGTTAGCAAGGACAGCACCAAATTTTATTAAGGGGATTTTCATTTACTGCGGAACTACTAAAAATATGTGTATAACTATAAAAAATAGTTAGAAAACTATGTTTCTAAGGAAATTGCATGAAAGATACCCGGTTACAGACTGATTGGTTAAAAGGATTTGCCATAATTACAGTAGTGCTAGGCCACTTTATGGCAAGATTTATACCAAATCATTATCATGCTTTTGGGAATCATTTCATTGCGTTCTTTTTTGTGTTGAGTGGGTATGGTTTGTCGTGTTCATTGGGGAAAATAGAAAAACTAAGCATAAAAAGTGTTATAAAATTTTATATAAAGAGATTTACTCGTATTTATCCATTGTTTTGGACGTACTATTTTGTTGATATATTGTTTGATAAAAGCCAACATTTCAATATGTTTGATTTTTTACTTTTGCAGTATACAGATCCACAGAAAGTTTGGTTTTTGAACGCGTTAATACCCTGTTATTTGTTGGCGCCATTGTTTTACAGATTGTTCAAGAATAATAAATTGTTATTCTTATCAATTGTCGTGTTTATGTTTTTTGTTAGCCAGCCAATATCAGAATTTATTAGCGTACCTTATGTTCGGTGTTGGACATATAGGCAACTGTACTGGGGGAATATTTTTTTATTTTCGATAGGCATGTTGATTCCATTCGCCATAAAGAGATTTATAAAGTTGAATATTTATGTTTGCTTTATTGTTGGATTTGCGTTAATTGTGTCTTTTGTTGAAACATCAAAATATAGTATTTTGACAGATGGTAATGATATACTATTTTCTATAATGTTTTATATTACAACGATTAGCTTTGTTTTTACATTTTTAAGGAATGATTTTTTTCCTTCGCATATAAAATTTTTATCAAAAATAGGAAAATACACGTTTTCTATGTATTTATTTGAAGGGATGTATTCTACGTTGTTGAATAAGGTTGGGTTTATAAGCGGATATTCTTTCTATAATTTTATACCGTGGTTTATAGGCTATCCAGTTTTTATTTTTTCATGCGCTATTCTTGAGGAACTTTTTTATAATAAATTTTCGATAAGCACAGCTACACGGACTGTCGTGTCTAACTTTATCTCTTATGAGCGAGTATGATTTTTAACACAGAAGTGGGTTCGGAAAACTGGACCATGAGCTAAGGTGGACGTAAGAAGCCCGAAGGAGGCTTTTGATGTCCCAGAAGAGAAGGAAGTTCACCGCCGAGTTCAAGACCCGCGTAGCCCTGGATGCTCTGTCCGGGGAACACATCCTTTCTGAGCTTGCCAGCAAGTACGGCGTGCACCCCAACCAGGTTTCCCAGTGGAAGAAGCAGGCCAAGAAGCAAATCGCTGCTGGCTTTTCGGGCAAGGCCCAGAAGACCCAGCAAAGCGATGAGGCCCGGATCAAGGAACTGCACGCCAAGATCGGCCTGACCTGCCCCCGATTTATTACCCAATCGTAATGGGGGGATTACCAAGCGTCTCGGCAACGCGTTTCATGGGGTATCGTCCTCGAAGGGCAACGGCATGCGCGAGATCAGTTTTTTTTCGCGAGCGATCTCCATGGCCTCCTTGAGGATCTCCACCTCCATCGTTTTGCGACCCAGCAGCCGCTCCAACTCGCGGATGCGTTTCTTCATGGCCCGGGCCTCGGCGGCCGAGACCACTTGGTCATTTGCCTGGATTGCAGTCTTGCCGCCCTCGTTCATGAGTTTTCTCCAGCGGAACAAGAGATTGGGAGCGATGCCATGCTTGCGGGCCACATAGGAAACGCTCATCCCGGGCTGGGATGACTCCTCTACGATCCGCAGCTTCTCGGCCAGTGTCCAGCGTCGACGCTGGACACTGGCCACCACCTCGACCGTGGGATACTCGTTAGCACTATGTCTGGACATACCTCCAGCACTACCTCCTAGGTCGGCCGAGGTGTCCGGTCCAAACGGGGGCTACGCCACGTAGTTCGTAAATCTGTCCACCTTAAATTCGCCGTTCACTGGTCCAAGGAAGTGAACCGACTTCTGCAACACCACGTACGTCTAACAAACCCACTTCTCACTTCTGTCCAAGAAAAAGTTTTCTAGTTGCTGAGAATTTTCTTAATAGATATTTTTCCAAGAAAAGAGGGAATGATATGCCTACAGTTATTGCTAATATCGCACCTAAAATGAATGGAATAAGTGGTAAAACTGTAGGTGCATGAACAATATATCTTATGGCAGACTCAAAAAATGTATGAAATAAGTATATCGACATTGAGTAAATCCCAATAGTTTTTAAGTGTAAAATTCGTTTCTGTACAAGAGGAGATGCCGAAATCATTGCGACAAAATATATGCCTAAAAATCCGAGAATAAGCTTCAAAGCCGCGCTTGAATATATATTTAAATGGTTATTGAATTTTTTTTGCGCGGAAAACACTAACACAAGTAAGAATAGCGAGACCAACCAAGGCAGATTATTGTGTTCAATCGTGTCGTTGTCCATTATGTAGGCATAGGAGATGTACCCAGCTAAAAAGAACGGGAAATTTCTTAATGTCGCTCCAATTGAAAACAGTTCGCCTGCATTTGGTATGGTGACATATAAAATGACAGCGGATACAAATAGAACTGTTGGTGAGATTAATATTTCAAACAACTTCAATGCAACCATCATTGTAAAAAGTGAATACATAAACCATAGTAGGGGCATATATGATTTTATAGGAGACAAAAATACTGAAAAAAACGATGTTAAGTTGACTGGATGGTCAAGAATTAAAACGAATTGTGAAAAATATTTTATTATAAAAAACAATAATGCTATAGAGATATATGGAATGCCAAGCCGTTTAGCTTTGCTTAATAATAGTGTACGGGCATCTCTATTTTTATCGGAGCTTTTGTAAAAAAGAAAGCCTGAAATAGCAAAAAATGTCGGCATGTGAAACAAATATACAAAGTCCCTGAGAAGCCCCCAGTAATTAGGGGAATCATGTGGAAAATAATGTCCAATAACTACAAGAATTATGGCAATGCCTTTCATAAAAAAAATGGTGTCTATGCTTTTTGTTTTATCTTGCAATGTTTCTTCTCCTGTATGGAAGGACTAACTCATAAAAAATAGGATGTTGTTTTTAATAACACCTAGTCAATCTGAGAGACTTTGACTTCTCCCGAGTGTGGCCTCGGTTCTTCGGGCCACTGAGCGACGATTTTAAGGTGGGAATGTTATTGGGCTGTGCCACGCTTTCGGGCAGGCCGAAGGAACTAGTTCCTTCGGCCTCAAGTCGTTTTGTATATCTCCATTGGCTTCTTGCCGTTAAAAGCGAAATTTAAAGTGACCTGCCCCTGATCTATTACCAAATCGTAATGGGGCAATCCACTGTTTCAAGCACACGGCCTGACGGCTGTTCGCCGCCTTGGTGGGCATATTCTCGAGGTGCCAAGTTTCCCAACGAGATGTGCAGGCGAACACGATTGTAGTCCATTGCTGTCCGGTTAAGAATCGTTGGTATCCGTGGATTTCCGCATGAGCGTTGGATTTCCAGGCAAAGGCCGTTCAATGGACATGTTTGACAGACCCTCGGAAAAAAATGTCCAAAATCTCCTTTGTTTATGGGATGCAGACAGTGACCAACCCACTGCAACCAAAGGAGATCTTGGACATGGCTCATGCTAACACGATCTTTCATCAAGTGCTATCCCTGGTTCCCCGGTCTGAATTCGAGGCCTTGGCCCGTAAGTACAGCACTGGCAGGAGTTTTCGGGTTTTCTCTCGCTGGAACCAGTTCGCTTGTCTGTTCTTTATCCACACGGATTCAAGGCCATTTCGGGAGTTGACTAGCGTAGATGATCTTTCGTATATAGAATTAGTAGAAAAGAAAATCAGCGTGAATATCATCGCAGTCACCCTGCGCGAAGGGTTTTACGGGATTATGATATTTTTGGCAGGCAAGTCGTATCTGAGCACGTGACGGCGATCACATATTTTAAATGTCCAAATCGAGTTGGATGGCTCCGGTGATGCCTGTTTCGGGAGAAGGGGGGGGAGTGGATGTCCTGCGCCGTTTCGTGAAGAGGTGGACGATAGCTTTTGTAATGCGAATTATAGAGCAAAAGTACAAGGAACTTAATGCTGGTACGATAGTCATATCTGTCGAGCCGGTATATAACCGAATCAGGCTTGGGCTTGGGAAGGCTTCCGAGTCAGCAAAATGCCGAACGAATTCGTCAAATGCGACTTCCAGTACATTCTTGACCAGAGTGGCGTGGGCAAAACATGGAGCAAGGATGAGAGCATGTCGAAAATGCTCTTGTTTCATTTTGCAGACTTCGATTTCGTTTGTCTATGAGAAAAATGTGACCGTTACGGACAGCCGTCCGAGCTAGTACTGATTGTTACAATCAGCATGCAATTAGTATAAAATAAAAAAAGCGTTTTCGATAGTTAGTTAGGGTGCCCGAGTGCTTAACGAAGCTGGATTTAGTCGAATATTTGTATCGGTAATTTCGGTGTTTCTTGTGGCTGTCATAAGATCGCCATATAGAATTCTTGCTGTTTATTTTTTTTGTAGGCCATTAGTGCAGCCATCCATTAACCTCGGCAATTCGTATTGGGGTGGGATACCTTTGTCATCCGTTTTAACAGGAGCTTTGTTTATCAGTTTTATCATCCTTATAGCTAGAAAAGACATTAAATTTACTTTTTCATTGGGCACGCTTAACTTACATTTTTTGTTAATAATCTGGTTGGCGATTGTAAATCCTTATAATATTATATCCATAAGTGGTATCTCTACGATGTTAAAGTTGTTTACTGGATTATTATGTGCACTTGTTGCATACAATTCCATATCTAATAAAGATGACATGATAAAGGTTGCTAAATTATTAGTAATTTCTTCAATAATACCGGTATGTTTTGGGTTGTATCAAAAAATATCAGGAACAGGTCATGCGTGGCAGGAGAACCAGTATTCCGGATTACGAATTGATAGCCTGTTTGGACGCTATAATGAATTTGGAATTTATCTATGTCTTATGATTTGTGTCCTTCTAATAGTGATACTTAATGAAAAGAAGACGAAATTGAAGCTTTTTTGGGTTGGGCTTTTACTTTTGCAGGGGCTTTGCTTGATATATTCGTTGAATCGAGGGTCGTGGATATGTTTATCAGTAAGCATTTTGGGAACATCAATTTTGTATTTTAAAAAAATAAAATTTGTATATTTGATCGGTCCAGTAATCATAGTAGCAATATTTTTTTCTGGTCAGATCAGTGAACGTTTTGACATGTTGGATCAAAAAGACGAATATGGTCACTCTTTGGACACAGCGTCTGGAAGGATAAATTATTGGAAATATGTTATTAGCGTTGCAGTAAAAAAACCCATTACTGGGTGGGGGATTGGGTCGGCATCAATAGTAATGGAAAAATATTACAATACAGAAGTTCCTCCACATAATGATTATGTCAAAATGTTTCTTGAGGGCGGAGTGATTTCTGCGTCTATTTATATAGCGATGCTTCTTCTTACTGCAATGAGAAATTTTTTCATATTTAAAAAATATAATATTTGGAAATTTAATTTTCCAGTTTGTATAGCATCTTTTTACTTTTTAGGAATATCATGTAGCCAAAATATATACACTAATGTAATACTTTTCCCGTTAGCACTGGTTATATTTGCTTCAAATATTAAGTTAAATTCTTTATGCCGTCTTTAAAAAAAAAGAAAATAGTACATGGAAAGCACAAATCATAATATGCACAACAGATCAGAATTACGCTTGTTTGCTCGCGGGTTCCTTACGGTTCTGTCTGGTTCATTGCTTGGAAAGGTGCTGATGTTTTGTTTGACATTGCTGTTAGCACGATTGCTTACTGTTGGTGATGTCGGGCTATATTTTATTTGTTTTTCAGCCGTTACCGTGCTGTCAGTAATTTCAACTACTGGAATGCGAATAGGTGTGGTAAGGTTTATTTCAATATACAATGGGAAGTTTGATACTGCATCAATGAGAGGAACGGTCATTATTGGCCTCATATTTACTTTTTGTATTTCAACTATTATTGTTGTCTTATTGACTATCTATGAAGATTTGATTGTTTATACAGTTTATAATAATGCAGACTTGAAACAAATTTTTGGAATTTTTGTGGCTTGTATACCTATTGAGGCTGCTAGATTGATTTTTTGTGCTGCAACAGATGGCCTTAAAAAAATGCATTATTCAATATTTGTAGAACACTTTGTTATCAATTGTTGTAGGTTGATCTTTTTTGTATACTTCTTATGGATTAATAATTATGGAATTGTCGGTGCTGCATACTCTTTTATTATTGCTTCATCGGTGGGGCTCTTTATTTCTGCCTTTTTTTGTATTTTTGAGATGTTCTTTCGATTGAAAGGTTTCAAAATTCGATTTCCAACCCTCGAGGTTGTTCTTTTTTCGCTGCCGATGATGCCAGCTTCATTTATTTTTAATTCGGCAAAACAAATGGATGTGTTGATGCTGGGCTGGCTGTGGACCTCTGAAGGAGTTGGTATTTATAGCATTGCTTTGCGTCTGTGCTTGCTTGGCGAAGTTGTGTTCAGGTCATTTCAACAGATTTTACAGCCATTTATAGCTGATTATTACAGTAAAAATCAAATGAATAGGCTAATGTCGCTATACCACTTTTCTGTAAAGTGGTGTTTTTTATTAAGCGTACCGATCTTTATATTGTTTGCCGCATATCCTTCTTTCTTTTTGGATTGTTTTAACAAGTCTATGGTTGTCGGTGGTGTGGCGTTGACAGTTTTAGGTTTGGGGCACCTCCTAAGTTCTCTTTCAAATTTATCCGGGGCAATTGTTTCAATGACCGGATATTCAAGGCTTTCCCTTATTAACAATACAATATTTATCATTATCAATATAGCTGGTAATTATATTTTCATCCCAATTTGTGGGATGTTGGGCGCAGCATACAGCCATGTAATATCGATCCTAGTGCTTTCTATGTTGCGATATTATCAAGTATGGAAGATTCTTAAAATGCCGCCTTTAAAAGTGTATGTTTTAAAAATTGCATTTTCCGGTTGTATGTCTATATGTAGTGTGCTAATATTTTGTGGTTACGATCATCTTCAAACGATCACAAAAGGAATTTTACTTATTTTACTTTTTATTTTTGTTTACGTTTTATTTTTGTCAATTTTTGTTTTGACAGCTGATGATAAAAGAATGTTTTTAAAGTTTAAAACAAAATTTATGCGCAAGTTTTTTGCTAGAGCATAAATATATGGAGTATAGATATGAACAAGGTTCTTGCTATTGGTATTGATGGGGGAGAGTTTTCAGTATTTTATGAAATGATATCTCGTGGTGTTATGCCACGTCTGCAAGCTATTTTGAAAAAATCACAGTCCATGGAGTTGGATTGTTATGTTGATGGGCCAGGCCAGGGATGGGCTTCGTTTATGACCGGTAAAAGCCCACGTAAGCATGGATTTTATTATTGGAAAATATTCAAAGGTGCAACAAATCGAGATTTTAACAGCGATCTTTTGTGGGACGTGATTGGTGCAGCTGGTAAGACTTCCGGTGTAGTCAACATGTCGTATACTTTTCCCCCGGCTTCGATAGATGGGGTTATGATTTCTGGTTTAGGGGGAGGTCTTAGCCCAACTACTAAAACAGGTTATTCTTTTCCTGACGATCTGTTGAATGAGTTAAATGAAAAAATTGACGGTTATATTTGGGGTGTTGACCGTACACCAGGTGGTATAAATAAACAATTAAATTATATGAATATGTTGATAGACATGACTAAAAAACGCACATCTGCGTGTAAATATTTGATTGAGACAAGGGATCCTGATTTTTTTACTGTTGTATATAGAGGCGCTGACGCCATCCAACATAATTTTTGGGCATTTGTTGATTCTTCAAAAAGTATTCCGCACAAATGGGAACCCTTATTGAAAAAGATCAACGAGTATTATTTTGAATTGGATAAATCTATCGGTGAGTTGTGGGATGAGGCTGACGGTAAATATCGAATGATTATTTCAGATCATGGGTTTGGGCCTACAGATTTTGTTTTTTATATAAATGAATACCTTCAGTCCGAGGGGTATTTATTCAAAAACAAGAATTTAAAGGCACAAATAGGAAATAAATTTTTTTTGAGTCTGAAATCTACACTAGAGCCTTACAAACGCCAGTTAAATAAATTTAGAATTTTAAGATTCCTGAATAAAGCCCGGAAGCGGCATTTGCCTAAAATTGAAATCGCAATTGATTTTAGCAGGACAAGCCTGTATGCGGCTGATTTTTATGGCATATCCTTTAACTCAAAAAGGGTGGCAGGTGGTGAACGAGAGCAGCTGTTTGAAGAAATAAGAGATAAGTTGGAAAATATTATTGACCCTTTTTTGGGCAAGCCAATTTTTAGACAAATATACCCTAAGGAGCAACTCAAGATCGAGGGGCATCTGGATACTGCTCCTGACATTATCTTTGAATTGGCTAACGAAGCTTGCTTGGTCTCGCCGGATGTTGATTTGTCAAGAGATGGTAAGATATTTGAGAATACAAATGACAAATTAATTTGGCACACAAGCGGCAATCACAGAAGGATGGGAATATTGATTTCCGATTCTTTGTCTTTAAGTGATGATAAGCGAGATGTTATCAAAATTACTGATATCTATTCTACAATACTAAATATCTTGGGAATTGATTTACCTGAAAGTGTAGATGGTGTTCCGCTACCCTTTGAGAGGGCTAAGTAGTGTTAGCCCGTTGTTTATACATATTTTTATTGTTGTTGACTTGTGGGGCACATTCCTACGCCAAAGACGTGCTGTGGGAGCACGTTCCTTTGTGCGTAAGAGATAAAGATAAAAATAAAATTTATTGTGGCGAGGGTTTTCAGCAGATTCAATCAATTGCATGGGCAAGAAATAAGGATAATATTGTATATTTGTCAACAGATCAAAGTCAAATATATAAATCTGAAAATTTTGGACTAGACTGGGTTCCATACAACAAGGGTTTTGAAGCAAATGGTGCACGTTCTATTGGAGTTGATCCAACAAATGACATGGTAGTTATTGCCTGCGGATTCGTTGGTAAGCCCTACAAAACAGGTATATTACTTAAAAATCGCATTCAAGGAATTTTTTTATCTGAAGATGGTGGTTTGAACTGGAGTTTGGTGCATAAAACTGATTTCTTTAAACAGGCATCTCGCGGACAGTTGATTGTATTTGATCCATCGTCATATAATGGTTCAAGGTGCAGTACAATATTTGTAGGAAGTTATAGTGAAGGGTTGCTCATCTCAAATAATGGTGGGAGGAATTGGAGTGTTGTTGCTAAGCCACCTTCCGCGATAATCGATATTGATTTTCTCCCTAACGGCAATGGACTTTTACTTGCAACAGAAGGCGAATTGTTAAGCTATACTGGTGGGGAAATCAACTGCCTCGGTGATGGCTTACCTAGTTGGCCTCGGAGCATTGCAGTTTCAACAGACAATATTGTTTTTGCTGCTGTGGGCAATGAAGGCGTGTATCTTTCTGAGGATGACGGGAAAAATTTCAAAAAGTTTTCTTTTGGTCTACCATTTATGAGCAACATTTCTGAAATTGAGGTTAGCCCATCTGATCCTAAACTTGTCTATTGTAAATCCGAGAAATCCGTCGATAAGGGACTTTATCGTTCAGAGGATGGAGGTAGGCAGTGGACAAGATCTCAATATTTTGATCGCGAAGGAGCTACTCCCTTGGGTGTGGGGTTGTGGAGGAATGGACCGATTGCGCCTCATCCGAGAATTCGCGAGCTTGCATTATTGGGGGCAAACGGAAGAGATACAATATTGAGAACCACGGACTGTGGTGTAGAATGGAAATTTTCTTCTTCCGGATTTTCGGGCGGAAGAATGGTTGATTCCGCATATACGCCCTCTGGAGGCATCTATTTTTCGTTGACTGACTTTGGCGTATGGCACGGTCATATTAATTCACCATTTTTCGAGCAATTAAATACTGGGCCTGGTTTGAAAGGGCAATATTCTAGTGGAGCGGTAGCTGTGAAGGGCAATGTCATCGTGGCTTCTCTTGGAACTTGGCAGGAGAAGGAACTGGTGATTAGTGCTGATGGAGGGGAGAGTTGGAGACGGCCGGAAGTTGAGCCCGAGCGATTTGATTTTATCGGGTTTCACCCTTCGAAAAGTGATACGATTTATGCTGGAAGTTATAGGAGCAGCGATTTTGGGAAAAGCTGGCAAAAGCTGGAATACCCAGTGTTGGCTATTTTGCCCACGGATGGAAATGTGGTTTACAGTGTTCGAAGTGTTGGTAAAGAAACTGAAGTCATAGTGTCAAACGATCAAGGGGTAACCTGGAGGCAATATGGTTTTCAGCTCCCGATTAGCCCTCAGCAGGTAAGGCAGATTAAGGTTTCACCGCATCGCTCTGATGAGGTATGGTTGGCGTGTCAAAAGGGCGTATACCTGATTAGGAAGGGCCAGGGGCAACTCATCAGCCTTAACCAAGGCTTGCCGACAGAAGCTGTCTTCTCAATAGAGTTTCATCCCGAGCATGCTGGCACAGTCTTTATTGGGCTTTGGGCCCCAGGTGTTGGAAACGGGAAAGGTATTTATCGAACCGAGGATGGTGGGAAAACATGGAGTGAGTATAATGGCATGATGCTTTCCCGGAACGTTTTTTCGATCGGGGCAAATGAAAATGATGGATATTTGTATATTGGAACTTCTGCGGGAACTTTCCGAACTAAGTATTGAATAGAATTGATGTATCGATGATTAATAAAAAGATGATTTCTGAAATACGTCCCGTTTTTATTGTTGGCGCAAGCCGGAGCGGAACAACAATGATGGCGATCATGCTTCGGCAAACACCTGATTTTTTTTCTTTTAAAGAGTTGCATTTTTTTGAAGAAATGTATTCCGCCAATAATGATGAGGATAGCCTGCTTTCAAGAGATGATGCGGTGAATATTGCATCGAGGCTATTTTGTGTCCAGTCCGAGAGTTATTTGAAGTGTAAAAATATATATAAATATCATGATGCTGCAGTTCGTTTGGTCGAATCGATTGATGAGTCGGAGCTTACACCTCCGCAAATCTATGCCAAGTTTCTTATACAAGCGACTGAAGAAGATGGAAAATACCATCCGTGTGAGCAAACACCTCGCAATGTCTATTATTTGTCTGAAATATTAAGAATTTTTCCTGGTGCTAGGTTTGTGCACATGATCAGGGATCCACGTGCAGTACTTTCGTCCCAAAGAGGTAAATGGAAGCGTAGGAAGTTTGCGAAGATAAAGCCTTCATGGGTCGAAGTGATTCGCTCCTGGGCGAATTATCACCCAATTGTCACAACCAAATTGTGGATGGCGGCTAATAAGGCTGCAGATGACTTTCCCCATCAAGACAAGTTGCATTCTGTCAAATTTGAAGATGTGTTGGATAACCCGGAAAAAACGCTTAAGGCGTTGTGTTCATTTCTTGAAATACCGTATTATATTAATATGATTAATATTCCGCAGACTGGGTCTTCGCATTTGCCGGACAATTTTGAAAAGAAGGGGATAACCACAGAGGCCAGGTCCCGGTGGAAGAAAGAGTTGCCCGGTGCGGATATATACTGGGCTGAACGGTTGGCGGGCGATTATATGGTTAGATATGGGTATCCTTTGTTGAAGAATAAACCGAACACGTTTAAACTTGTGTTAAGCATTTTGTCTTTGCCTATAAAAGTTGTAATGGCGTTGCTGTTGAATATTTCCAGAATGAAAAATTTGTTTAAATCAATTCGAAAACGTATACAGTAACAAAATGGAAACGTAATGAGAAGAGTAAAGATACTGATAGCTGAGGATATCCCCGCTCACAATAAAGGTGAAGCAGCACTTTTTTTGGGCATGATCGAATCGCTTAAAAGTTTACCAAATAAAGAAATTGGTCTGCTGTCTACAAATCCATTGTCTGATGCAAAAGAATATTCAGAATGGGCATCAATAATTGATGCGCGTGGTGTTATTCCTGAACATATTGTGAGTGGGCAGGGTAGAACATTAGCCAAACTCTTAAATTATAGCATATTTATTTTAAAACATATGTTTTTTTTGATTGGGTACTTTTTTTTACGGGGGAGAATCTTCTCTCTCTTTACGTCAACTGTCTGGAGGGAGTATGTAAATTCCGACATTATTATTATGGGCCACGATAGTTTCTGGACTCCAATATATCACACAACATTGTTGTTAATGTTTAAGGCCTTGAATAAGACTACCGCAATTTATGCCGGTTCGTTGAATCCTGCGAACCTTGATTCAAGTGGTGTAAAAAAGCGATTGTCTGAGTTTATATCGCTTTTAGGAATTAATGCAGCATCATCAGTAACTTTGCGGGAAGAAATATCTTTGAGCAAAGTTAAAAAAATAGGGGTTAAGAATGTAGCGCGAATTGGCGTTTATCCAGATTTGGCCTTTCTCGTTTCCCCGGTCGACGATGCGACAATAGATGAAATTTTTCACCGGGAAGGTTTGAAGCTAGACGGTGACTATGTGGGAATGGCATTTAACAGGAGAACATTGAGGCATGCGTCCGCTGGAAACAATACCGATGAGAGTGTCGAGCATGCTTGCAAGAGCATAGCCGAGATTGCTGACAAGGTAGTTGCAGACTATGATGCCGAGATAGTGTTTGTCCCTCACTCCATTGGGCCTACTCCCAATTTGGATGATCGAATTTTGGCTGATAAAATTATTGGTTATATGGTCAACAAAAAGAGCGCAGTTAATATTGTTAATGAGTATAGCCCAATGGAAATCAAGGGGATCGCATCAAGGCTTTTTTTTGCTTTTGGCTCACGCTTACATTTTTGTATCGATGCAATTTCAATGGCGGTTCCAACTCTTTTTTTAACATATGAAAAAGATATCCGAGGTCATGGAATTATTCAAAAAATGTTGAAGAAAGAGGATTACGTTTTTGACATAGACAACTTGGAATCAACCCAGCTGTTAGGAGCAGTATTTGATTTGATGAGCAGGAAAGAAGAGATAACTGCTCATTTGAAAAATATTTTGCCGGAGTTGCGGAAAGCGACTTATTGCCATGGCGAGCAATTGGCCCGTATCTATAAAAATCATATTGATGATTAAACTGGCCGGTGAATACGTCTCAGAACTTTTGAATATTCCGGTGAAGTGACCTGCTCCCCGAAAACTTGACCATTCATAATGGGAGGCCTTTCTGCTAAACGGACCGCAGGAGGACTCATGCGAAGGAGCCAATTCAGCGAGGAGCAGATCATCCGGATTCTGAAGGAAGGCGAGGCCGGGGCCAAGACGACAGACCTTTGCCGCCGGCACGGGATCAGCCCGAATACGTTCTACCGATGGAAGTCCAAGTACGGCGGACTGGAGGTCAGTGAGGCCCGGCGGCTGAAGACCCTTGAGGATGAGAACAGACGGCTCAAGAGACTTGTGGCCGATCTGTCCCTGGACAACACGGTTCTCAAGGATCTCTTGTCAAAAAACTTCTGACGCCTGCAGCTCGTCGCAAGGCCGTGCGGCACGCCATGAGCGGCCACGAGTTGAGCGAGAGACGGGCCTGCAGGCTGGTACGCATACGCCGGGCAAGTTTTCGCTATGTCCCGACGCGCCAGGACCATGAAGCGCTTCGAAAGCGGCTCAGGGAGCTGGCGGGAGAACGAAGGCGCTTCGGCTACAGGAGATTGCACGTGATGCTTCGGCGCGAAGGCTTTGAGGTCAATCACAAGCTGGTCTATCGGCTTTACTGCGAGGAGGGCTTGAGCGTTCGATGCAAGAAACGGAAACGGTTGCCTTCAGGGCCTCGCGTGGAGCCTACGGTGCCCACTGGTCGCAATCAGCGATGGTCCATGGACTTCGTAAGCGACAGTCTGGCCGATGGCCGCCGCTTCCGCATCTTGACCATTGTGGACGACTTCAGCCGGGAGAGTCCGGCAACCGAGGTGGATACTTCTTTGCCTGGTCGCAGGGTGGTCAACGTTCTGGAACGGCTCAAGGCCACGCGAGGACTGCCCGAGGTTCTGGTAACGGACAACGGTCCGGAATTTACTGGCCGAGCCTTGAGCCAGTGGGCTTACGACAACGGC
The DNA here is from genome assembly GCA_963666895.2 of Desulfovibrionaceae bacterium. Classification (GTDB taxonomy): domain Bacteria; phylum Desulfobacterota; class Desulfovibrionia; order Desulfovibrionales; family Desulfovibrionaceae. The sequence goes on from CAXXNS010000006.1 coordinate 24,961, forward strand.
GTAGAGTTGCATTTCATCCGACCGGGTAAGCCCACGGAGAATGCGTTCATCGAGAGCTTCAACGGCAAGCTCCGTGACGAATGCCTGAATGAGAACTGGTTTAGTGGCCTGAAGGATGCCAAGCGGATTATCGAGGAATGGCGTATGGACTACAATCGTGTTCGTCCGCACAGTTCGTTGGGAAACTTGGCGCCACGTGAATACGCCCGCCGCCTTGGCGGGCTCTGGTCGCCTCCGGCTCCCTCCGCCCGCCAAGGCGGCGATCAGCCGGCAGGCCGTGTGTTTGAAACAGTGGATTGCCCCATTACGATTGGGTAATAAATCGGGGGCAGGTCAGTTCGGATGACTTTATGAGAGTTCTTCAGGTTAACAAGTACCTTCAGCTTAAGGGTGGCTCCGAAACTTACATGTTTAATCTTGGAAGTGAAGTTGGAGCGAATGGGGCATGTTGTGTCCTATTGGGGGATGGCTGATGGTGACAAGTATACGGCAACCGCCTATCCACAGCATGTCGATTATTCGAAAATGTCGTTCCGAGAAAGAATTTGTAGCCCAATAACAACTATCTATTCAAAAGAGAATCGAAGGCTCTTTGGACTTTTCATTGATGATTTTTGTCCCGATATTATTCATGTTCACAACTTTAATTATCAATTAACCCCATCAATACTACTTGAAGGAAAATCACGAAATATTCCTATAGTTTATACAGCTCATGACAGTCAGCTTGTCTGCCCTTTTCATCGTTTGTATAATTTTGAACAAGATGCTACCTGTGAATTATGTGCAAATAAAAAGTTTTATCAATGTGTTAAGACGAGATGTTTTAATGGGTCATTGTTTAAAAGTGCCTTAGGATCAATAGAATCCTATATTTATCATCTGTTTAATATATACAATAAGACGATAAGCAGGATTGTTTCTCCAAGCCGTTTTTTGGCTAACAGGTTGTCACCTGCCCTTTGATGGGGATATCGAAGTCATACCAAATTATACTAAGGATCGTGGGTTCTCGTATGAGAAATCATCTTATATCGTTTATGTGGGGCGTGTTTCACCAGAAAAGGGAATTGTCGAGGCTGCTAAACTTTTTGCCAAACTGGGTATCCCCCTAAAAGTGGTCGGTTCGGGGCCATCAATTGACGCTATCATAGAGAATGAGTTTATTAAAAAGATGGGCGTTCTTTCTGGGCGTCCTTTGTGGGATTTGGTGGAAAATGCACGATATTTGATAGTCCCATCTAAATGGTATGAGAATTGTCCGATGACAATAATTGAAGCTTATTCGCATGCTACGCCAGTTATAGGGTCAGATCATAGCGGAAGTGGTGGATATGATTGAGCCTGGAGTTAATGGTTATCGTCTTAATTTTCAGGATTCTAATGCAGAACGATTTATATTAAAGTACTATAACGAATATGATCAACAGATGCCGGTTAGGGCTAGGGAATCGTATGATTCAACAATATAGTAAAGATGTCCATAATGAGTAAAATTATCAATGTCTACAGAGGGCTTTTAAATGAAAACGTATCAGTTTCTTGAGTATATAATCTCAAAAGTGAAGGGCGAACGGTACCAGGTAAGCTATCCTTTTACCTTTTATGAGTTGTATATTATCGTTTTGGATAAGCTTTTTTTAGTATTGAGAGGTGTAATTTTCATTAAACCATTTATTCGCTCTAAGGGTTTGGTTTTTGCTGATCGTGGGGCAAGAGTTGCTTTTGGAAAAAAAAAAAATTCGTTGTGGAAAAAAATCTCAATATGATGTCAAATTCATTTATTAATGCACTTAGCTATGACGGTGTTTCGATTGGTGACAATTTCACCTTGGGGAAAAATTCTATAGTCGAGTGTACAGGCGTGTATAGGAATGTAGGAAGTTCTTTGGTGATAGGTGATAATGTAGGGATCAACCATAATTGCTTTATTGGCGTCCGCGGTGACATAATAATCGGCGATAATGTTATATTTGGTCCCCAATGTTTCGGTCTTCTCTGAAAATCATATTTTTTAGTTCATTAGATGTTCCTATTAAGCATCAAGGCGTTGAGCGAAAAAAGACAGAGATTGGAAACGATATTTGGATAGGTGCCGGGGTCACAATTCTTGCCGGAGTTACTGTTGGAAGTGGGAGTGTCATAGCTGCTGGTGCCATAGTTACAAAAGATGTTCCAGTAAATAGCGTTGTTGCTGGTGTGCCAGCTAGGGTTATCCGCACAAGAGAAAAAGGAAGTCGAAATGTTTAGTATTCCTAATCCACCTGAAGCACTGCTGGCAGTCACGTATAAATGTAACGCAAATGCCATATGTGCAATATCTGGAAATCTCCAACAAAGGACAGCGAAGAAGTTACGCCACAGGACTTGGTAAAGCTGCCGGGTGGGTTTCGATTCGCCAATGTTACAGGCGGTGAACCATTCATACGAAAAGATATTGAGGACATTATCGAAGTCGTTTTGTCCAAAACACAGCGTCTCGTAGTTAGTACCAATGGTTTTTATACGGATAAAATCCTTGCCGCAGCACAGCGCTTCTTCCCTCGAATGGGAGTGCGAATCAGCATTGAGGGCCTGCCGGCTGCCAACGATGAATTGCGTGGACTCAAGGATGGTTTCGACCACGGTATGCGCACTCTGTTGGGGCTTCGGCACATCGGGCTCAAGGACATAGGCTTTGGCATCACCGTCTCCGACCGCAATGCCCGTGATATGTTGGAACTGTATGAGTTGGCTGATGCCATGGGGTTGGAGTTTGCTACCGCGTGCTATGCACAACACTTATTATTTCCATAAGTTCGATAACGAATTTAATGACGTTAGCATGATTACCGACCAGTTTCGGGAGGTAGCCCACGAGACTGCTTAAGACGTGGCGGCTGAAAAATTGGTTCCGGGCGTATTTTAATTACGGTTTGGCTAACTATGTTAAGGGGAACAAACGGTTTTTGCCATGCGAGGTGGGAAGCGATTTGTTTTTTATGGATCCTTTCGGTGAAATTCGTCCGTGCAATGGCATGGAAGAATCAATGGGGAACATCAAAGAGAAGAGTTTTGAGGAGATATGGAACAGCGAACAAGCCGAGGAGGTCAGGCGCAAGGTTGCGCATTGTGATAAACAGTGCTGGATGGTTGGCAGTGCCTCTCCGGCCATGAAAAAACGAATATCTGTCCCTGCCAAGTGGGTGTTGAGGAACAAGATTCGAGTTTTGCAGGGCAAAGATATCGATTGGTGTTTCGATTAATATGCGTATCGCTGTTCTCGGGCTTCGGAGTATAGGGGCGGATACCTCGGGCGGTGTTGAGCGCCATGTACAGGAATTGGCCGTGCGTATGGCGGCCCAGGGTCATGAGGTGACCATATTCTGCCGTTCCCGCTACAATTCGGACAAGCTCAAGGAGTTTCAGGGGGTACGACTCAAGAACCGGCCGACCTTGTATTCCAAGCATCTGGAAGCCATTGTGCATACGGCCGTAGTCATGCCGTCGGTCCTCATAGGGTATGACGTGATTCACATTCACGCCACAGGACCATCCCTTCTGTCCTGGGTTCCCAGACTGTTCGGTCGTAAGGTGGTTGTTACGGTACACGGCCTCGACTTTCAGCGAGGCAAGTGGGGCGGGTTCGCCAGCGCTATTTTGCGGGCCGGGGCGTGGACCGCCGGAAAATGTCCCCATGAAACCATTGTGGTCTCCAGGGTGCTGCAGGAGCATTACCGGGAAACTTACGGTGTGGAGACCCACCATATCCCCAATGGAGTCAGCGCCCCCGAACCTTCGCCCCTTGGAAGGCCTTAAGCGTTTCGGGCTAAGCAAGGGTGGCTATGTGCTGTTTTTGGAAGGCTGGTGCCGGAGAAGGGCGCGCATTACCTTATTGAGGCTTTCCGGGGCATCGATACCGACTTGAGCTTGGCCATCGTGGGCGGTTCCTCGCACAGTGATGAGTATTTAGCTAGGCTGACGGCCTTGGCTGGCGATGATCCACGCAATCGTGTTCACGGGCCCGCTCTACGGCGAGGAAAAGGACGAAGCTTTCTCCAACGCTAAGTTGTTCGTGCTCCCCTCGGACCTGGAAGGCATGCCCATTGTCCTGTTGGAGGCGATGAGCTACGGTTGCCCCGTCCTGTCCAGCGATATACCGGAATGCTGTGAGGTTTTTGGTGGCCGTGATCGAGAAATATGCCGGACCTTTCGGGCCGGAAGTGTTTCCTCTTTGGGTGAAGAATTGAGGGCTATCCTTGGCAGGCATGATTTGTCCGATTTGGGGAGAACAGGGAGGGAACACGTACTGGCACACTATGATTGGGGGCAACATTACAGATCGAACTTTAGGCGTGTACAGGACTGCCATGGGCGGCGTCTGATAGGATATGAAATGATCTCTCTTCGTGTTGTGCTGGTGATCTCGTGTAGCCTCGTGCTCTGGGTTCTTCTCTATTGGACCGATATCCCCCTTCTGCTTAGCGAGTGGAACCATCCTGACCTTTCCCATAGCTATCTTATCCCGCCTATTGTGGCCTTCATGGTTTTGGACCGTGCGGGATCGGTTCAAAGAGGGCGTGGGTGGAGGACCGGCCTGGGGGTACTTGATTCTAGTCTGCGCGGCCCTATTTTTCGCCTTAGGGAGACTTGGGTCACTCAAGTTTTTTGTCTACCTGTCCATGTGGCTGTCGGTTTGCGGGGGCACCCTGATTTTGTTCGGAGGCCGTTCTCTCAAGGTGCTTTGGATGCCCATGTTTGTCGGATTGTTTATGGTGCCCCCTCCTGCCTTTATTATTCG